>CBDBBK010000001.1:0-1826638 GCA_965202655.1 Vicinamibacterales bacterium
AGCGTGTACTTCGACCGGTGCTCGTCGATGAGCTTGAGGTACTCGGTCGCCTCGTAGCCGGCGCCCGCCGCCTGCGGGAACCACGACGACGAATAGAGCCCCAGCGTGGTGCAGATCGTCACCATCCGCCTGGGCGCCGCCGCCGTGGCGGCGCGGGCGATGACCGGCGACATCGACTCCAGCAGCGGCAGCGCCATCGCCACGCCCGAGGCCCGCAGGAACGTACGGCGGTCGAGAGGTCGGCTCGTGATCATGCTCATCGGCTCCTGAAGAGGTCGCTCCGCACGACTTCGTGAATAAGGGTACGCATAGGATACCCGTCGCCGCGGAGCCGCGTCACGATGTCCTCCACCGCGTCGCGATCCGCGAACTCTATCTCCGCGCCGGTCGAATAGACGAAGAGCTGCGTGGTCAGGTTGCGCGCCACCTGCTCGAGGTCGTTACGCAGCATCAGCCGCTTGTAGTCCTCGATGCCGGCGAAGGCGTCGCCCCCAGGCGTGACGCCGCTCGCATCCACCGGGGGGCCCTCGGAGTAGTGCCCGGGCACCAGCGCGTTGCCGTACCGGGGCTCACCTCCGGACGCCCGGTAGTGCGTCCGGAAGCCGCCGATCGGGTCGAACGACTCCAGCGCGAAACCGGGCGGATCGATCACCCGGTGGCAGCTTGCGCAGACCGGGTTCGACCGGTGGGCGTCCAACTGCTCCCGGACGGTCGTCGTCCCGCGCGTGTCCGGCTCGAGCCCCTCCACTCCGGCCGGGGGCGGCGCCGCCGGCTGCCCGAGCAGGTTCGCCAGCACGAAGTTGCCGCGCGGCACCGGCGAGGTCGTCGTCCCGTTCGCCGTCACCTTCAGCACGCTCGCCTGCGTGAGCAGCCCGCCGCGCGGACTGTCCGCCGGAAGCGCCACCTTGCGCATCTGCTGCCCCTCGACGCCGGCGATGCCGTAATGCTCCGCGAGCCGGCGGTTCACGAACGTGAAGTCCGCGTCTATCAGGCTTCCGGCGCCGTGGTCGCCCGCGATCAACTCGCCCAGGAACAGCTCCGTCTCCCGGGCCATCGCCTGCCCCAGCCGATCGTCGTATTCGGGATACAGGCCCCCGTCCGGGGCGGTCGCCTGCAGCTCGTAGAGCCGGAACGCCTGGCCCACGAAGTCCTGCACGAACCGCGCGGTCCTATCGTCGTCGAGCATCCGGTCGACCTGCCGCGCCAGCACGTTCGCCTCGGACAGCCGGCCGGCGCGCGCCACGTCGAAGAGCTCCGCGTCCGGCATGCTGCGCCAGAGGAAGTAGGAGAGCCGCGTCGCGAGCCCGAAGTCGTCCATCTTCCCCGGCTCTCCGCCGTGGTGGTAGAGGAACGACGGCGCACTGAGGATCGCGCGCAGCGGCACGCGCACCGCATCCAGGAAGGGCCGCCCGCCGGCCAGCAGCGGCTCGGCGAGGCTGGCGTAGGCCTCCAGCTCGCCGTCCTCCAGCGGCCGGCGGAACGCACGCGGGGCGAACGCCGCGACGACGTCGACGACATGCTCGTAGGGGTCCTTCGCCAGCCGGATCTGCCCTTCCGCGTCGAACTCGATGCCCGGCAGGAGCTGACGCGTGCTCTCGGGCGGCCAGGTGTCGAAGAGCGGCCCCTCGATGGTCATGGACCTCAGGGCGATGCCCTCACCCTCGTAATCCCGGACGTTCTTGTCCGGCTGGAAATAGCTGAGAGGATCGTCGCCCGGCGGAAAGTCGGCGTCGGCCACCGCCGGACTGATGAGCTCGCCGGGGCTCAGGAACGGAGTGATCACCACCGTCTGCAACGCGTCGCCCACGAGGTCGTACGAGCCGAGCAGCTCGTCCAGCGACGCGGGCCCGCCCTGCGAGGACCCGCGGTAGAGGGTCAGCGTCACCGGCGTCTCCGCCTGGTAGGCAGCGGCCTCGACGGCGACGCGATAGCGGCCGGGCCGGGGCACGTGGTAGCCCTCCGTCATCGAGTGGAGCAGGTACGTCGAGGCGGCCGGGGAGAACGTCGCGTAGCCGTCGTCCAGCTTCTTGACCGCGCCTCCACCCAGGATCTCAGCGTTGCTGGAGAAGGCGAGGCCGCGGGATTTCACGTACTCGATCACGTGACGTTCCGTCGGCGGCCGCGGGCCGACCGCGAGCGCCGTGTCGAGGGCGCGATCCGCCGCGTCCAGATAGGACCGGACGTGCAGCGGCGACATGCCCTGGTTGGCCGCCACGGTATCGAACCCGCCCGAATCGGCCTCCGCCGGCAGACCCCGGCTCAGGATTTCGCCAGCCGCCTCGTCGATGCGCAGCAGGTCCGCGATGGTGTAGGCGTACTCCAGCCGCGTGAGCCGGCGCAACGGCGTGCGCTGTTCCCCGCGGGCCGCGAGGTTGGCGTCGACGAGGGCGCGCTTCAGCGATCCGAGCGCCGTCTCGACCACTGCAGCGCCGGGCCGCCGGGCGACGGCGGCGGGCGGCATCTCGCCGCTCTCCACCCGCTCGTACACGCGCTCCCACGCGCGATAGGTCTCGCGGTCGGTCAGGTCGAACCCGAGGCTCGACAGGTTGAGCGGCGTCACCGTCCGGTCGCCGTGGCACACGAGGCAGGACGTCTCGACGAGCGGCGCCACGTCCGCCTCGAACGACTGCGCGGCGGCCGGGCTCGCGGCCACGGCAACGGCAACGGCCGGGAGACACCCCGCGAGCAGCAACGCGCGCCACGCGCGAGGCTTTCGGTCGACTGCGCTCATTACCTTCGGCTTGATCATGCTTCTGTTGTTTACCGGCCGGCAGGCCACGGACGGCGACTCGAACGCCGCCGGCTACCGCCCGGAGATCCCGAGTTCCGTGGATTAGGGCATACGAAAAGCGTCGGTGAACACGAACTCGACCTCGACGGTCTCACCCGCGCCGACCGCGATGGGGCCCGGTGCGCCGTACGCGTTCGGACTGTAGACCCCGGCGGGCGTGCCGGACGGAACCGCCGTGAGGCCCGTCCATCCGCCCTGCGCGTCGTAGAGCGCTGTCAGGTACACCGTCGACGCGGACAAGCCCGTGATGGTCGCCACGCCGCCGTTCTCCGTGACCTGGGCTCCACCGATGGGCAGGACGCTCCCGTCGGGCGGGATGTTCGGCGTGTCCCAGGCCGACAGCCAGATGGCGTTGTTCGGCCCGACCTCGCCGCTCCCCTGGTAGGTGGCGGTTACCTGCAAGGCACTCCCCTGAGCGGCCCCCATCGAACCCGTCAGGACGACAGCGGCCAGCGCCAGCATCATCCCCACGCCGAACGCGCGTGCCTTCAAGGACATCCGTCTATCTCCCCGCGATTCCGGAGTTGACGCCACCGTCAAAGTAAGTGACTACTTACTTCTGGAAGGCTACCGGAATCCCGACCCGATGTCAACGGCCGGCGGCCGCATCCTCGGCGCGGCCGGCCCGGAGCGTATTCTCGAGGCCGTAGTTGCCCTCGTGGCACGTGTACTCGAGGATCCGGTAGTCCGGCGACCGGTTCATCGGCAGCTCGACCGTCCACGGGCGCTCGAACGCCTCGGGATCCTCGACCGTCACCCGGTACAGCATCGTGTTCTCGTCGACCGGAATGAACCGTTCCGTCACGCGCGTGGCCTCGCTCTGCGGGATGCCCCGGACGCGGCCGGTCCCCACGTTCGTGCCGACGGTGCCCTTCGCGTTGTAGTGGGTAACCTCCACGACGAGCGTGTTGCCCTCCCAGCGTCCCCGGGAAACGCCGTCCCACTGGCGGATGTTCGACGGCAGCTCCGGCCGGTCGTCCAGTGGAATGATGCGCGAGACGTGGATCATCTCCGAGGAAATCACCACGTAGCCCGGCGTCTGCAGAATCAGGTGGCCCGTGTTGTAAGTCGGGAACATCACTCCCGGCACGCCGCGCGTGATGCAGCGCTCCCACGGGGTGTTGTGCACCCAGTGGTCGGGCAGGAGCCGGAGGTTCTCGTCCCGGACCGCCCGGGCCGCCGGCAGGATGGGCACCACGCCGCTGGGCGGGTCGACGACCATCGACCGCCGCCGCTCGTTGCTCTTCGCGTCGACTTCTCCCGGCGAGAAGTCGCCGGAAGGACCGATGCCGGGGCCGGAATCGCCGCTGTTGTCGACGCCGGGGAACCAGGCCGCGAGGGCCTTCAGGTCCTCCCACACTTCGGGACCCGGCGTCTCGAAGGGCGTGGAGTCGAAGCTCGTCCAGATGCCCGTGATGTTCGGCTGTCCGTCCGGCGTCGGCGGGGGCGTGTAGTCCTGTCCGAACGCCGGCGCCGCCATCACCAGAGTCGCCAAAAGGGTGCAAGCCAGGCGGGTGCATGTTCTCATCGATTCATCTCCTGCCGATCCCCGGAATGATAACCTTGCCGGCCATCACGCGACAGGCATGAGGCATGTGAAGCGGCCGGGGCGGCTGCGAAACAGGACGAGGCGGCAGATGAACGTTCCACCGACGACACTCGGCGCGGCCACGCTCATCGCGGCCGTGCTGGCGCTTGCGCCGCCGGCGGCCGCGCAACAGGAGGATGAGCCGCCGCAGTCCACGGCGCTGATCGAGGAACTGGGGCGAGCGCTCGGCATGACGCCGGCGGAGGTGGAGGCGCTGGGATTGTCGGCCGAGGAGATGCAGAGCCTGCTCGCGGGATTCACCGAAGAAACGGTCGTTGTAGGTTCGCGATCGCAGCCCCGGTCGGTCACTTCGTCGGCGGTGCCGGTCGACGTGCTGTCGGTAACGGCCCTCCGCCGCCAGGGACCGGGCGGCCTGAAGGAGCAGCTCCGCACGGTGATCCCGTCGTTCAACGTCAACACGCAGCCGATCGGCGGCGCCTCGACGGTGGTCCGGCCGGCCATGCTCCGCAACCTGGCGCCTGACCACACGCTGATCCTGGTCAACGGGAAGCGGCGCCATCGTTCGTCGGTCATCGACTACCACGGCGGCAACGGCGTAGCGTACGGCTCCCAGGCGCCCGACATCTCGGTCATCCCGGCAATCGCGCTCGGGCAGGTCGAGGTGCTGCGGGACGGCGCGGCGGCCCAGTACGGCTCGGATGCGATCGCCGGCGTGCTGAACTTCCAGTTGAAGGACGCGCCTTCGGGCGGGTCCCTGGAGCTCGATACCGGCATGTTCAGCGGCGGCGACGGCGAATCGTACCGCCTGGCCGGCAATGTCGGCCTGCCGCTGGGCGCGACCGGATTCGCCAACCTGAGCCTGGAGTACGGGGCGTCGAATCCGACCAACCGGGCCGCGCCCCGCAGCGATGCGATAGCGCTGATCGAGGCCGGCAACACGGCCATCGCCTCCGAAGCGCCGCAGCTCTGGGGGGCGCCGGAGGTGGACGACGACCTGAAGCTGTTCGGCAACTTCGGCCACACGACGGAATCCGGCCTGGACTGGTACGCCCAGTCGAACTACGCCAGCAAGACGGTGACCGGCGGGTTCTTCTTCCGCAACCCCAACCAGCAGCGCGGCGTCTACAGCAACGACAACGGCCGGACGCTGCTCGTCGGCGACGCCCTGGCGGCCGCCGGCGCAGGGTCCGCGGGCTGCCCGACCGTAGCGATAACCAACCACCGGGCCGACCCGGCCGCCCTGCAGCGGGTGCTCGACAACCCCGACTGCTTCTCGGTGCGCGAGATACATCCGGGCGGCTATACGCCGAGGATGGGCGGCGAGGCGATGGACGCGGCGATTGCCGGCGGCGTGCGCGGCGTCACGGCGGGTGGCCTCGGTTGGGACGTGAGCGGCTCGCTGGGGGTCCACGAGATCGACATGTTCATTCGCAACACCGTCAACGCTTCGCTCGGCCCCGCATCACCCACCGAGTTCGACATCGGCGGCAACCGACAGCGGACCCTCGGCTTCAACGCGGACTTCTCCTACGCGGTTACGGACCAGATCAACGTCGCCGCCGGCGCGGAGTGGCGCGACGAACAGTTCAGCGCCACCCAGGGCGAACCCGCGTCGTGGGCCGTCGGTCCGTACAACCGGCAGGGCTTCTTCGCGGGCGCCCACGGCTTCCCCGGTTACGGACCGCTGCAGGCGGGCGAGTGGAGCCGCTACAACATCGCGGCGTACGGCGATGTGGAGGCGGCCGGCGCCGATGGCGGCTGGACGCTCGGCGGGGCGCTCCGCCTCGAGAACTTCGAGGACTTCGGCACGACGACGAACGGCAAGGTCTCCGGCCGCGTCGGCTTCGTGCGCGGCAGCGTCAGCACCGGGTTCCGGGCGCCCACGCCGGGACAGCAGAACGGGTTCAACGTGTCGAGCTGGTTCGACCCGTCCGTCGGTTATCTGATCATCAAGGCCATCATTCCGCCGAACGCGCCGGTGGCGCTGCTGCGCGGCGGGGCGCCGCTGCGACCGGAGACGTCGCTCAACTACACCGCCGGCGTGGTGTTCGACACCGGCGCGTTCACGTTCACGGCCGACTATTTCCGGATCGAGGTGTCCGACCGGATCGGCGTCACGAGCATCTTCTCGCTGACCGACGCCGAGGTCGTCGACCTGCTGGCGGCGGGCGTGGAGTCCGCGCGAGACCTGCGTTACTTCCAGTTCTTCACCAATGCCTTCGGCACGACGACGCAGGGGATCGACGTCGTGGCGACCTGGACGCCGCTGGCGCTGCGCGGGAACACCATCATTAACGGCGTCTTCAACCAGACGAACACCGACGTCACCGACAACGACAAGGGCCTGCTGAACGCCCGGCGGCTCGCCGAGTACGCCTACGCCCTGCCGCGCACCCGCTGGAACGCCAGCGTCACGCAGCGCCTCGGTCCGCGGATGAGCCTGCTCGGCCGCGTGAGCTACTACGGCGACTGGTACGATTTCGACAGCGGTTACGCGCAGGTCTTCGTACCCGCGGGCGGCCTGGAGCAGGGCTTCTTCCAGGGCCGGCCGATCGTCGACCTGGAGTTGAGCATCGAACTCGGCGGCGGCACCCTGCTGGCCATCGGCGGCCAGAACGCACTCGACACCTACTCGGAGGTGTCGGCCCGCGCCATGTCCGTGGGCGAGAAGTACAGCGAGTACACGCCGTGGGGTTACAGCGGCGGGCGCTACTACATCAGCTTGCGCCACGACTGGGGAGGCTGATCCCGATCCCTCGGCAACGGCTCAGAGGACTCGGGTCGGGCAGAGGGCATCCCGTCCCTTGATAGGGTCGGCGGGGCGGGGCGGTAGTCGTAGCCGGTGCGTCAGTCGGCCGATGGCTCCGACGTGTCCTCTTCGAGCTCTGGATCGAGTTGATCGAGGTACCGGGCAAAGACGCGCTTCATCTCGGCGGAAGCCCGATTGAGTTCGAGCATCTTGGTCCTGTCGGGCTCGTTCCGGTAGTTGACGTCTACCCCGTATCGGATCACCCAGCGGCCCGCCCTCACCTCCTCCAACCATTCGAGGCGCTCCGGCAGATCGCTCTCGGCGAAGGCCGCGTCGATCGTCTGTCGGTTCTCTAGCAACACGGCCAGCGCCCTCGTCCATCGGCCCCGCTTGTTGGTAAGGACAACGCGGGCCTCGTGGCGGTTGACCGCAACGCGGTACACCAGTCCCGACCCTCTGGCAGGTGTGTCCTGCAGCCCAATGTAGTCGGGCTTGAGATTCTTGAACGGCGAGTCGATCCCTTCATCTCGCGCCTGCGTGAACAGAGCGGCCATGAAGTCACGCTTCTTGATCTGGGTCGGCGTGAGTACCGTCGGCCCGACCGGTTTCTCGATGTCGGACGGCTCGGCGACGACCGTGAACAGCGGGGCCGGCGCGGAATCGCCGATCCGGACAACTCGCACCGTGACCATCCAGATCTGACCGACACCACGATCATTGAGGGTCTCCACCGCCTTGACGTGTTCCGGCCTTCCCTCCTCAACGATCCAGATCGCCCGCTGAACGTCGCGGTGCGAGAGATAGGTCACCAACTGACCGAGGTGGCGATGGTCGCTTCTTCCGAACTGGTTCTCGATGACGACATCGCCGAAGTTGGTCTCCGCCACCAGGTCGATGCTGAAGTCACCGGCTCCGACCTCCCTCTGAGGGTTGGTCAATCCGAGTCCGAGAACCTTGTCAAGCTCGCCGATGTGCGACTGAAGCCACGGCGTGAAGTCCACGTGCTCCTTCGGCCAGACGTCGCGGATCGACACGGTCTCGATGACTCCGACTTCCGTTGGCATGCAAATAGTTTGAGGCGGGGGGCCGATTCCAGCATTGAACTGTATGTAGCGCCGCCGCCAATCGTCAATGCCCACCGCCGGCCTCGACGCCCGACTACTACGCGTGATCCGGTACGCACGGGACTCACAATCCTGTGGCCCGCAGGGGCCGTGTGGGTTCAACCCCCAGCGTCGGCACCAAGGCTTGTCTCAGCGATCCGCTAGTTGGAGCCTCGATTCTAGCCCGACACTATGCCCGAATCGGTGAGAGTGCGGTCCGCCTTAAGAGTCCGGATGGACTTCAGCGCCTTGGCTACCATAGTTGCCAGTTCGTTGTAGTTGCCACGCTCAGCGTCGTCCGTGCCGGCTAGCCGAGTGAGGCCTATGGATTCCGCAAGTGGTTGATCCTGCGGGAGACTTAGCTCCGGGACCACGAAGAACTCCCATTGGTCCGGGTGCCGTTGGTCGGCGGTTTCTGGCTCGTCCTTCGGATGCCACGCGAACACGTAGAGGTCGGAGAGACGTTGCGCCCCCCCGATCGCCGTCCAAGTGCCATCCTCTGAGTAGTAGCCCTCGTGGGGCTTGATGCTGAATCGCGGTCGTGCGCGTGGCTTCGGTGCGCTTCCTGTGCCGGCATCCTGCGATTCCGAGACTCGCGCGTGCCACCGTTGCAGGGCTGCAGATTGCTTGATTTCGATCCGCGCACGGGTTTGTCGGTGTTCAAGGTCCCAGCCGGTCCATGGTTCGGTCATGTGCCAAGCGGGGTCGTGCTTCCTAAGCGCGAGTTCGATCATGCACTCGACGTAGGCCCCGCGCTCGACATTGCCAATGATGCGCCGTCCGTAGACCCATTGCACCAGGCGCTGGACGGTGAGTTCGCGAGGGTCGGATCCGTCGTTCATCGGGTCTGAGTCTACAGGTGGGCTTGATCCGGTTTCGTGGACACATTCCGAAAGGCGGATACGATGTCCACGATGGCAGCTACAGACAGGCCGCGCCGAGCGCGAGATCGGCTCAGGACCCTGTGAGGTATACGCGTGGTGTCTGCCCCAGTATCAAGCAACTGCCGGCTCGCGGTGGCCGATCAAGATCGGCAAGGCAGGACCGGACGGATTGAGGCGGAGGTTGCGTGACTTTCAGGAGAATCTCCCCGAATGGCCGCGCTACCTGCTGCGGCTTCGGTGTCTGGATGAGCGCGAGGCGCGAGAAAGGGAGTCTCTCCTGCACGCCTGGTTCCGGAGCCGAGGACAGAAGCTGAACGACCTGCCTGGGGAAGAGTGGTTCCTGACCAATCCGAGCGAAATAGAGGAAGCCGTGCAGAACATCATCGGCGTAGACGACTTGTCCAGTAACGCTGACACTCCCGAGATCGAGGACGTCATTGCCGCCGCATTCGAGCACGTCACGGTAGACGATTGGGCTGGACTGCCCGAAGATCTCGTCGAGCGCCTCGACCACTACCTGTATGAGGACGATCGCACGTGAGGTCCGTATTCGCCGACACGGTGTATTGGATTGCCGCGGCTATGCCGAACGACCAGTGGCGCACCTCGGCCAGGGAAGCACGACGGCGGCTCGGACGGGTCGTTGGTGACTACCGACGAAGTGCTCATTGAGTTCCTCTCGGCGCTCTCCAGGGGCGGGCCGCGGGTTCGTTCGGCTGCCTGAGGGTCGACGCGAGCCGGGCCCTCCCCAACAGTAGCTGCGCTGCCCTCGTTGCTACTCCGGCCGGTGGGACAGCAACTCCCAGTAGAGGTGCCCGCCGGCCATGACGCCGTCCTCGTTCGCGCGGGGCCGGCCTCCGAGCCGCAGGACGTCGCCGTCGATCTGATAGAGGCGTTCGGCGTCGGTCACTTCGCTGACGGGCCGCGCCCTTCCTTCCAGGTGGTGGACGACGTACTGCGGATCCGCGTCCTCGTGCACGGTGAAGGTGCCGAAGTACCCGCCGTAGGTCCGGTACGCAGCCAGGGATTCCTCTGGCGTGGGCGTGTCGCCGGCGTACGGCATGCGTCCTTCGCGCGCCATCAGGTGGACCATCATGTGACCGGTCGGCGTGTAGATGATGTAGGAGCCGGCGCGATCCTCGTTCCGTTCCCCGCTCTCGACCGGGACGCCGTCCTGCACCGTGTAACGGTCGGTGTAGAGAAGCTGGCGGAAGCCGACGAAGCGCCGCGCTTCCTCCGACAGCTCCGCGTCGGGCAGCCGCTCCCAGACGACCTGCCGGTTGGCGTCGCGCTTCATTCCGGTGTCGGACGCAGGAGTGAGGATCAGCCGGTCTCCGTCGAGGTCGTAGTAGCGCTTCGCGTCCACTTCCCCACCGGGGTTGATCTGGCCGATCCGGTGGTGGATCAGGAATCCGCCGTCCTCATCCTCCTGGACGGAGAAAGGGCCGTAGTACCCGGTATAGCCCTGGAGCGCCGCATGCACCTCCTCCGCTGTCGGCTCGCCGGCGTCGGCGAACGGCTCGCGGTCAAGCGGCATGACGTTGACCGCCATGTAGCCGCTGTCGCTGTAGGTGATGTAGCCGAGGGAGTTGAAGTCGTCGGTCGGCACCCAGGCGCCGCTCTCGTCCTTCACGTTACGCCCGACGAGCTGGTACGTGCCGACGATCGGACCGCGCACGTGCGGATCAAGCGCACTCTCGGCGGACGCGTCCTCCATGGCCGCTTCCGGCGCCTCCCCGGCGCAGCCGGCGAGCGCGAAGGGTAGACCGACGAACACCGCGAGGGCGAGGGCGAATCTCTTTCCGCGCATCGTGTACCTCCTTCGGTTAGGACAGTCATCGTCACTACTTCGCCAACCAACGTAACGCCTGACGCTCTGGCAAGCCGATCATACGCCGGTTCCAGGGACGCGATGTCCGGTGTCGGGGATCCGCCCGTACGACGGCTCGCAAGAAATAGAGCCTCCAGGAAACCCGGCACGGTTCGTTTCGTCGCTGGGGCTGCCTTGACGCCCAGTGCCGGTTCCCGATAGCACTATTGGGGAGACCATACGACCGAACGAGGAGAAAGCGAGATGTTCGACAGGATCACACCCATGCCCGCTTCCGGGACCTCAGGCACGCGGCCGCCAACGTCGCGCCGAGCCTTCGGACAACGTCTTGGCTCATCGGCCGCCGGACTGGCCCTGGCGGAGAGCATCCGTACTGGCCACGATGGAGCAAGACGGAGAGATCCGAATCGTGGGCGGGACGTATGACGTCTCCACCGGCGTCGCGCGCTTCATCTGACCCCATGCGGCGCGTGTTGGTCGGCGTGCTCGTTCTCGCCGGCGCGATGCTGGCTCCCGGCGCGGCCCTGGCGCAGACGCCCGTCGACAGGGACCAGCTCGGCGCCTGGTACATGCTGTTCTGGTCGACTCGCTTCGACGACTCGGCGCTGGGATTGCAGGGTGACGTGCAACACCGCAACTGGAATCCGGGAACCGACCTGGAGCAGTTGCTGATCCGGGGTGGCTTGACCTACAGCCTGCCCGACTCCCCCGTGCTGGTAACTGGTGGTGTAGCACACATCACTAGCGGCGAATTCGGCGACAGCGACGAGACCAGCGCGGAGCGCCGCCTCTATCAGGAGGCGTTGGTTCGCCAGCGTTTGGGACGGGTCGTATCTCTACGCCACCGCTATCGGTATGAACAGCGTTGGGTTGACGGCCAGGACTTCCGGACGCGGTTTCGCTACGCGCTGTTCGGCGACGTCGCGCTGAATGGTCGAGGGACCGGAAACGGGTCGATCTACCTGGCGCTGTACAACGAGGTCTTCATAAACGGGGAACTCGAAATCGGGCCGGGCAGGACTGCAGAGCGCTTCGATCGCAACCGGTTCTACACCGCACTTGGCTTCGGAGTCGGCGACCGGTCCCAGATACAGGCCGGCTACATGATCCAGACGGTTCCAGATGGCTCGAAGGGGCAGATCCAGGTCAGTCTCCACACATCCTTCTGAGTTGGTTGGCAGGGCGGCGTGCTCTGGGTGTTCGCGCTTCCCTAACGGTTCTCCTGCCTGCGATTATTCGGGGCTGAAGGGCAGCGATGAATGATGAAGATTGATCTTCAACTCACCGTCAACAAGGACGTAGCCAAAGGTGAACTCAACCTTTGTCTCGTTACCGTCCGGGCCCGTGAAGTAGTAGTTACCCATGGCCATTGCGGAGGTCTCGTTGGTGTAGATGCCGTTGTTCTCCCACCGAACATTGGTCCAGCCCGAGATTGCGAACCCTTTGTCCTCCGTTCCGTCTTGCCCAATGAAATAGCTCAGAGCTTCGTCAAATGTTTCACGGAACTGATCTTCCGCTGCCATGGTCGGCTTAAACATGACGTTGGTCTCGCCATATGCATAAAGGGCATTGACGTGTTCCTTCGCACGGGCGGTGTAGTCGCCGCCATCGGCATGAACTTTGGCAATCGCGACAATACCCTCGCCCCAGGTTTTCTGTGCATCAATGACAGCCTGTTCGGAGATCGGCTCCGCTGCAGCTGACGTCGCAACGGCGGCAAGGGCGAAGCCGGAGGCCGCGGTCAGCACAGAATGCAGTCGACTCTTCATGATGGGTGTCCTCTCTTTTGCGGTAGGGATGCGGTTGGAAGAGTAAGCGGAAAGCGGTCGCCTTGTCAAAATTCGGAACATTGCCGTTCGCCTCCTGCTCGGAACTAGTAAGGCAGGGCGAAGACGAACAGGTTGTTTCCCGTCCCGGGTTGCAGTTCGGTCGTCAGCCGGAGGTTGTCCCGCGTGCTGAGTGACGAACCGGTGCTGATGGCGACGTACTGGGTGCCGTCCACCGCGTAGGTCACCGGGAATCCGGTCACCTGAGAACCAAGGTTGACTTCCCAGAGCACGTCTCCCGTCTCGTGGTCGAAGGCCCGGAAGCGGCCATTGCTGTCGCCGCCGAAGATGAGCCCGCCGGCGGTGGCGACCAGCGACGTGGTGCCGGCCCGCTGCTCGTAGAGCCAGGCGGTCTCGCCGGTGGAGGCGTTGATGGCCCGCACCGTGCCCACCTGATCGGTTCCGGGGGCGTGCACGATCCGCTGCGAGAGGTTGTAGAGGCTGCCGTCCGCGGTCGCCAGCATGCGGGCGCACGCGTTGCGGAGCGGGAAGTACATCATGTTGGTGATGGGGCTGTAGGCGCCCGCCTCCCAGTCCTTGCCGCCGGTCACGAACGACGGGCAGATCAGCATCTCGTTGTTCTCTCGGGTGAAGATCAGCTCCGGGTTCTCGGTGACGGCCCCGGTCGATCCGTCGATGTGGGTGATCACGTTCTGCGCCGTCGTCGGCGTCGCCCAGAGGAACTCGCCGGTGGCGCGGTCGAGCGTGTAGACGACGCCGGTCTTGCCCGGGATGCCGGTCATCACCCGGTACGTCTCGCCGCGCCGCAGCCGCGGGTTGATCCAGGAGACGTGGTCCGGGTCGGGGGTCATCGCGGTGTCGACCAGCAGGCGCTCGTACGGATGATCGAGATCCCAGTGGTCGTTCAGATGCTGGTAGAACCACTCGATCTCGCCGGTGTCGGCGTTCAGGGCGAGCGTCGAATTGTGGTAGAGGTGCGTGTTGTCCACGCCGCCGATCATGAACTTCGGCGCGGGTGACGTGACCGACGTGCCGATGTAGACCAGGTTCAGCTCGGGGTCGTAGCTGGGAACCATCCACGCGCCGACGTGTTTCCGTTCCTCGAACGGCACGCCGCCCCAGGTCTCGTCGCCGAATTCGCCGGGGCCGGGAATGAGGCGCCGACGCCACAGCTCCTCGCCCGTCGCGGCGTCGTGCGCGACGATGACGCAGGCGTTGGGGCCGCCCTTCGGTGCGCAGCTCCGGCCGGAGATCACCTTGCCGTCAGCGACGATCGGACCCGACGTCTGGTTGGCGGGATTGACGGTGTAGTCCAGCACCATCGTCTCCCAGGCCACCTCGCCGGTGCGCGCGTCTATGGCGATCACCCAGTCGTCCGACGTGCTGTCGAACAGGTAGTTGCCGTGGATGGCGATGTTGCGGTTGGTGTCGATCAGACTGCCGATCATGTAGTCGGCCAGATCGTCCGGGCGCTGGCGGCGGTGCTCCCAGATCAGGTCGCCGCTCACCGCGTCGAGGGCCTGGATGATGTCGCGCGGGTTCGGCATGTAGAGGACGCCGTCGTAGACGAGCGGGGTTCCCTGTTGCAGTCCGGGCCCAAGCGGCCGGGTCCAGACCATGCGGAGGCCGGCGACGTTGTCGCGGTCGATCTGGTCGAGCGGGCTGAAGCCCCAGGTGTTCAGCGTGCGGCGCCACATCAGCCAATCCTCGGGGTCGGGGTCCTGAAGCATGGCGTCGGTGACGGGAACGAACTCGCGATCGCCCTGCTGCGCCTGGAGAGGCGCAAACAGGAACACGGCGGCGGCGACGGCCGCGAGGAAGAGGAACACCGGCGTCCGAACGGAAGGCTGGAGGTTCATGGGGGCAGCTTAGCCGATGTGAGGAACGGACAAACGCCACGGAGAGAAGATCACTGCGAGAGTCCCAGAGCCGGTCGATGGTCATCGACACGTCAGTTTTCCGGACGCTTCCCTTGCCACGCCCGGCGCGAGCCATTAGGGTGAGCGTTCACTCACGTACGATCTACCCTGAGGAGAACAACATCATGCGTCGCCTTCCCACCTCGTTCGTCGCCGCAGTCGCCGGCCTCGCGGTCGCCGGCTCGGCCTTCACGGCCACCGCCCAGGACAGCGCCCCGACAGCGGAGATCAGCTTCAGCAGCGTGGGGCTCAACGTGGCCGATATCCCCCGCGCGGAGAAGTTCTACAGCGAGGTCTTCGGGATGGTGCGCACCTTCCAGTATCCGCCCGAGGGCGAACCCATCGAGATCGGCCTGGGGCTGGCCGGCCAGCCGGGCGGCATGGGCCTGCTGCTGGCGCACTTCAGCGACGATCCGCTTCCCGAGGAGAAGGCGGCCTATGGTCGCATCATCATCACCACCAGCGACGCACGGGGGCTGGCCGAGCGGGCGGTGGCCGCCGGGGCGAAGATGCTGAGGGACGTCGGGCCGCCGAACGGCCCCGTCATCCTGTTCCTGTCGGATCTGGACGGCTACGAGTTCGAGTTGTATGAGCCCGCGCCGGGCGGAGAGTGAGATGACGAGGAAGTTCGCAGGCGTCACGTCCGCCGCGGTGCTCGCGGCAATGGCTCTGGCTGGCAGCGCGCACGCCCAGTCGGACGGCCCCTGGCAGACCTACGGCACCGAGAACGGCGAATGGCGGAGCTACGCCGGCAACATCGCGGGCCAGAAGTACTCGCCGCTCGATCAGATAGACGCCGGTAATTTCAGCCAGCTCGAGATCGCCTGGCAGTGGATGTCGATCGACCGCCATCTGAGCCGCAGCGCCTCCGGGCGCGGCGAGTGGTACGCGCCGCTGGACGCCATCGTCGACTCGCTGGTCGCCGATACGCCGAATCTCTACCGGGAGGGCCAGTCGCCGAACCCGTCCAGGTTTCAGGCGACGCCGCTGATGATTGACGGCGTCCTCTACTTCAACACCCCGCTCTCGCAGGGCGTGGCGGTCGACGCCACGACGGGTGAGACCCTCTGGATCTTCAACCCGAAGACCTACGAGGAAGGCACGCCGTCTATGTCCGGCCCCTGGACCCAGCGCGGCGTCGCCTACTGGACCGACGGCGAGGGGGACGAGCGCATCTTCTGGGGCACCGGCGCCGGCTACCTCGTCTGCGTCCAGGCGAAGTCCGGGCGGCCGTGCGCCGACTTCGGCCCGGACGGCAGCGGCATGGTGGACGCCATGGTCGGCATCCCGCGGGTCGACCGCGAGGCGCGCGACTACCTCAACGCCCTGCTCTACTCGATCAACTCGCCGCCCATCGTCGTGCGCGACCGCGTGATCCACGGCTCGCACATCGCCGACGTGCGCGTCACCAAGGAAGCGCCCCCGGGATGGGTGCGGGCCTGGAACGTCCGGACCGGCGAGCACGAGTGGGACTTCCACACGGTCCCGAACAGTCCCGACGAGTTCGGGGCCGACACCTGGCTCAACGAGTCGTGGCGCTATTCGGGCAACGGCAACGTCTGGTCGATGCTCGCCGGCGACAACGAGCTGGGCTACGTGTATCTGCCGACCGGCACCGTGACCAACGACTACTACGGGGCGGACCGCCTCGGCGACAATCTGTTCTCCGAATCGATCATCGCGGTCGACATCGAGACCGGGCAGCGGGCCTGGCATTTCCAGGCGGTGCACCACGGCCTGTGGGACTGGGACTTCCCGACTCATCCCAACCTGATCGACATCACCGTCGACGGCCGCGAGATTCCTGCCCTGGCGCAGGTGAGCAAGCAGGGCTTCACGTATGTGTTCGATCGGGTCACCGGCGACCCGGTCTGGCCGATCGAGGAACGTCCGGTGCCGCAGGAGACCAACCTGCCGGGCGAGGTGCCGTCGCCCACCCAGCCGTTCCCCACCAGGCCGCCGCCGTTCGAGTATCAGGGCGTGACGATCGATGACCTCGTCGACTTCACCCCGGAGATCCGGGAGATGGCGGTCGAGGCCGTGAGCGAGTTCACGCTCGGCCCCATCTTCACGCCGCCGCTGCAGACCGTCGAGGGAGTGACCCAGGGGACGATCCAGCGTCCGGCGATCGACGGGGGCGCCAACTGGGGCGGCGCCGGCGTCGATCCGGAAACCGGCATCCTCTACGTGCCCTCGAACAACCGCTTCTCGGTGCTCCACTTCTACACGCCGGGTCCGTCGACCGGCGCCACCATGGAGATCACCCAGGCGGCTTTCGGCAGCGGGAGCCAGCCCCGGATGCCCCAGGGGCTGCCCCTGTTCAAGCCACCGTATTCGCGGATGACGGCGGTGGACCTGAACGCCGGCGATATCGCGTGGATGCAGCCGAACGGCGACGGGAACCGCGTGCGCAACCACCCCATGCTGCGCGACCTCGACCTCCCCCCGGTGGGCGGCGACGGCCGCGGCGGGCCGCTGGTGACGAAGACCCTGCTCATCAGCGCGCTGACCGCGGGTGGCACGAATGAAGGTCCCCGGCTGGTCGCGCGCGACAAGGCGACCGGGCAGATTGTCGGGTCGGTCGACCTGCCCACCGGCGCGATCGGCACGCCGATGACCTACCTGGTCGACGGGCGCCAGCATATCGCGCTGACCGTCGGTGACGGGCCGCGGCTGATTGCATTCGCCCTGCCCGAGTAGGCGGCCTCCTCACCCCGCAGGCAACCCGCGGGGTCGCGGATCACGACGGCGAAACGCACGCGTGGGCCAAGGCGCCGGCAAACGCCTTGCGAACTGGCCGAATATAGGACAGCAACCAGTACAGGCGGGTCCGATGCGGGAAAGGCTCCGCGTAGGTCTGCACCAACACCGGCTCGAGGTTCGGAATGGACCGAAGGAAGCCCGGGAGATCGTCGACCGTGATTCCCCAGGGCATCGGCGGGGCCGTGTAGCGCGGGGTAACTTTCATCCCGTTCGCCGCACGGCGGGAGAACAGGGGCGTGATCGTATCGAAAAAGATCTCCGCGCCACCGAAGCGTTCGGCGACGCGGGCGAGCAGCGCGCGCACGTCGTCCTCGGTGAAGTACATCAACAATCCGGCGGCGATGATGAACGGTCGCGCGCCGCGCGGGACGGCGTCCATCCAGGCCGGGTCGAGCACCGAAACGGCCGCATGGGACGCGCGCGGATGAGGCGGCAGCAGCCGCTGCCGCACCTGGATCATCTCGGGCAGATCCACGCTGATCCACCGTACGCGGCCGTCGTCGACACGCCAGAGCTGGCTGTCCAGCCCTTCACCGAGCGCGACGACGACCGGTTGGCCGGCGGTCCGGGCCAGGTAACGACGAATCAGATCGTCCCCAACCCGGGCGCGAATGGGATGAAATACGCTTGGCTTCCCGAAGTGGCCGCGAAAGTCGTACCGGATCCGCTCCACGAGCTCGACCGCCATCGGATCGTCGACCAGACGGTCGGCGCGGCGCATCTCCATCGCGCGATTCCATAGCGTCCAGAGCGCCGTCTCCGGAACGCCGGACAAGTCGACAACGACGGGCGGCGGCCGCGGGGACATGTAGCCCTCTCAAATCACCAACGAATCGTGCCGCTGACGCCCGTTGGGGCTGCTAGACTGGCGCGCGAAGGGCGTCGCCATAACGTGCTCTGTGTGGCCGGTTCCCCAAGGGGACCAGACGCTCGACCCTGCCCGTCGCGTGCTGCTACACGCGGCGGGCGCCCTTCGATCCCCACCGCCTCCCGTTGAGCGTCCTCGCCCGCCGCCAGACTATCTGCGACAGTGGGCCCGCCAGTAGTGAGACGCAGTTGCAGTACGGGCAAATCCTACACATCTGTCGATCGCGGCGTCAAGACTCGCCCGGCGGATCGGCTCGGCTTGCACCTCTTGCGCTAATCTCCTGCGAGCCGGCGCACAGAGGCGACAGGCTCGCGAGGCCGTGCGGCGCTCGCACCCGAGGCCAACCTTGCAGCCAGACAGATCGAGCACCGCGTTAGCAGCAGTCGCGCGCTGGAGCGACGACAACGGCACGGGGAACCGACTGGCGGCGCATCGCCTTACCGCCCTGCTGTCGCTCGACCTCGAGGGCAAAGAGAACATCGGCGCGATCGGCGCGATACGCACCGACCGTTCGGCCACCTTCACCTGGCGCGGGGGAAGCGGCGGATTACGCGCCGCCCTTGCCGCACTCGACAAATTCGCCGACGGAGCATCGCATCTCGTCGGACACAACATCATCGAGCACGATCTCGAACTCCTTTCGCGGTACGCGCCTGACCTGAATCTGCTCGACCTGCCGGCCATCGACACGCTCTACCTGAGCCCGCTCGCCTACCCGGAGAACCCCTACCACCACCTCATCAAGCAGTATCAGGATCCCGCGCTGGCGAGGGTACAGATAAACGATCCCCTCCTGGATGCCGAACTGACGCTCGAGCTGCTCGCCGATGTCGCGGACGCACTGAAGCCGATGGACGCCGATCTGCTGGCGGCCTGGCACGCGCTGCTCGCCACCGGCGTCAAGGGGCACGCCTTCGACCACTTCTTTCAACGCATCCGTGACAGCTTCAGGACGGCGCCCGTCGAGGACTCGATCCCGGCGATCAGAGCCCGTCTCGCCGAGCGGGGATGCGCGAACCAGGCGGCCCGCATCGCTCGCGACGCACTGTCGCATCCCCTTGCGCTCACCTATCTATTGGCGTGGCTTCCGGCTGCGGGGGGCAACTCCATCATTCCTCCCTACGTCGAGAAGCGGTTCCAACCGGGCGCACTCGCAACCGAGCTGCGCGATGCGCACTGCGGAGACCGGCGCTGCGCGTGGTGCTCCGAACATCTTGATGCCGACAAGGCGCTGAAGCGCTGGTTCGGTTTCCCGTCCTTCCGGGATCAGCCCCGGAGTCGAGACGGCGAGAGCCTGCAGCGATCAATAGTCGAGAAGCACCTGGCCCGCGCCCATGTGCTCGGAATCCTTCCCACCGGGACCGGCAAGTCGCTCTGCTACCAGCTCCCGGCGCTGATGCGCTACGAGGCGACCGCGGCGCTCACGGTGGTGATTTCGCCGCTGGTGGCTCTGATGGCCGACCAGGTCGCCGCGATGCGGCGCCAGGGAATAACCTCCGCCACCACCATCAACGGCCTCATCTCCATGCCGGAAAGGGCGGAAGCGCTCGCCCAGATCCGCCTTGGAGACGCCGGTATCGTGCTCGTCGCCCCCGAGCAGCTTCGCAACCGTTCGTTCAGAACGGCGATCGCGGGACGCCGGATCGGCGCATGGGTTATCGACGAGGCGCACTGCCTCTCGAAATGGGGACACGACTTCCGCCCCGACTACCGCTACGTCGCACGCTACATCGCAGAGCATCACGCAGAGGGCGCGGCGCCAATTCTCTGCCTGACCGCAACCGCCAAGCAGGAGGTGGTCGCGGACATTCGGGAGCATTTCGAGCAGGTCCTGCACTCGCGGATCGAGGTCGTCGATGGCGGAGCGGAACGCCGGAACCTCGACTTCCGCGTCATGCCGACTTCGGCTTCGCAGCGGATCGAACACATCCATCAGGCGGTCGAGGAGGCGCTCGATCGGGCGGGCTCGGGCGGCGCCATCGTCTACTGCACGACCAAGAGGAGTACCGAGGAGACCGCGCAGGCGCTCGCCGACAGGGGACTCTCCGCGCAGCACTTTCACTCCGGCCTTTCGCCGGAACGCAAGCGCGAAGTCCAGCGCGGCTTTCACGATGGCGACGTCGACGTGGTGGTCGCTACCAACGCGTTCGGCATGGGAATCGACAAGCCCGACGTCCGCGCGGTCGTGCATGCCGAGATTCCCGGTTCTCTGGAGAGCTACCTCCAGGAAGCCGGGCGGGCGGGGAGGGACGGCGCGCCCGCGCACTGCCTTCTGCTGTTCGAGCCCGAAGATCCCGAACAGCAATTCTCGCTCACCGCGCGCTCCCGACTTGAACGGCGCGACATCCAGGCGGTACTGCGCGCGCTTCGCCGGCTCGATGGGCGCCGGCGCCGCCACCACGCCGACACGGAGGATGCGGTCGTCGCGACGGCCGGAGAAATCCTGCTGGAAGACGACAACGGCGAATTCACCAGGGACAGCGCTACCGACGACGATCGTGTACGCACCGCGATCGCGTGGCTGGAGGAATCGAAGCTCACGCGCCGCGACGAGAATTACACGACCGTCTTTCCCTCGTCCCTTCGCGACCCGAGTTTGGCGGCGGCGCGCCAGCGCATCCAGCGGGAAGGCGCAACGAGGAACATCCGCAAGGATGTGCAGGACCAGATGCTGCAGGTCGTGCAAACCCTGGCGCACGCCGACCCGGAAACGGGCATTTCCACCGACCAGTTGATCCACGAATGCGGATGCTCGCTGCCGCAGCTTCGCAGAGTGTTCAGCACTCTCGACGAAATCGGGGTTGCGTCGAACGACATGCGCATCACCGTCTACGTCCACGCCGGAGTCGAGAACGCCTCTTCCCGGCGCCTGGCGCTCGCCCGCGAGCTGGAGGAAGCGCTCATTACGGAGCTTCGCGAGGAGGCCCCCGACCACGAGATCGACGCCTGGACCCGCCTCGCCCTTCGCCCTCTCGCCCAGCGCCTTCGCGAGAAGGACATCGAGAACCCGTTACCCGAACGGCTGGTCCGACTGCTTCGGAGCCTCTCCGCCGATGGCCGCGACGAGCCCGACGCCAAACGCAGTATGGAGATCCGCGCCCGCGACATGGAGACCGTCGGGGTCCGCCTGCGTCGAAACT
This sequence comes from Vicinamibacterales bacterium, assembly GCA_965202655.1. Classification (GTDB taxonomy): domain Bacteria; phylum Acidobacteriota; class Vicinamibacteria; order Vicinamibacterales; family UBA8438; genus VXRJ01. Next base: position 21,385 of record CBDBBK010000001.1, read on the forward strand.
GGGCCGGCATCGATCGCATTGCGCGGGTTCGCCGAGACGGCGCGGCCCGGCTTCTCGACCATCTCCTCGGCAAGGTGCCGGACGGAGTTCGCGGCGTCGATCTGCTGGTCGAGACGACTTACGGCGCGCTCGAACAGGCGATCAAGGACGACCTGTTGCTGAAGTCGGAGTTGAAGAACCAGCAGGCCCAGCCGCTGGTCGACCGTGCGCTTCTCTGGATGCACGAGCAGGAGGTCGTCACCCTCAACCGCGGCCTGACCGTGTTCCGTCACGCGATGACGCTGAAGGTCACGCGGGACGGCAGAACGTTTACCGTCGCGGACTTCACCCCGCTGCAGGAGCACTACGCCGAGCAGACCGAGCAGATCCATGTCGTCGCCGAGTACGCGAGGCTCGGCGTCGACGACATCCATCTCGCTCTCCGCCTCTCGGTCGACTACTTCAATCTCCCGAAGGACCAATTCGCCCGCAAGTGGTTCAAGGGCAAGGAGACCGCGCTCCGGCGCGAGACACTGCCCGAGCACTATGAAGCGATCGTCAAGAGCCTCGGCAACCGAACCCAGGAGCGGATCGTCGCCGACGACCGGGAACGCACCAACGTGCTGGTGCTCGCGGGACCGGGATCGGGTAAGACGCGGGTGCTCGTGCACCGGATCGCCTACCTCATCCGCGTGCGCCGGGAGAACCCGGGAAGCCTATTGGCGCTCACCTACAATCGTCACGCGGCGGTGGAAGCGCGGCGGCGCCTCCACGAGCTGATCGGAGGCGACGCGCGCGGCGTCAACGTCATGACCTGCCACGCGCTCGCCATGCGCATCCTCGGGGTTTCCTTCGCGGAAACCGCCTCGAATCCGAGCGACGAGGCATTCGACGAGATCCTGCGGGACGCCACCCGGCTCCTGCGAAGCGACGAGACGACCGCGTTAGTCTCCCGGGAGCAGATGCTCGGGCGCCTCAATTGGATTCTGGTCGACGAGTACCAGGACATCGGCGAGGCCGAGTACGAGCTCATCGCGGCGCTTACCGGAAAGACGCTCGCCGAAGACGATGCACGCCTGAATCTGTTCGCGGTCGGCGACGACGATCAGAACATTTACGCGTGGAAGGGCGCGTCGGTACGTTTCATCCGCCGCTTCGTTCAGGACTATCGCGCAAAGGCGGAGTACCTTGTCGAGAACTACCGCTCAAGCCGCCACATCATCGATGCGGCGAACCGGTGCATCGAAGGCGCGGCAGAGCGTCTCAAGCACGGCCACAGGCTTCGAATCGACACCCGCCGCCGCCGTGACCCGCCGGGCGGTCCCTGGGTCGCTCGCGACCGAATAGCGACCGGCAAGGTTCAGATCCTGAACGTCAAGGGCGGCCGACTCTCACAGGCCGTCGTCGCGGTCGAGGAGCTCAAGCGCCTCTCCGGACTCGATCCGGACTGGCAGTGGAGCCGATGCGCGATCATCGCCAGAACGTGGAACGATCTGGACCCCGCAAGAAGCGCTTGCATGGCCCGCGGCATACCCGCGCAGAGCGCCCGCGAGGAGCTACTGTCGTTCTGGCGCGCCCGCGAGACACAGCGGTTTCTGCGCATGCTGGAGGCGATAGAGGCGACGACCGTCGAAACCGGGGTGATCCGACGCTACCGCGATAGCTTACCCGGAGATCTCTGGGCCGGCCTTCTCGCGCAGGCTCTCGACGAGCTCCTGCTCGAGGAACACGATGCGACGATCCTGCCCATCGCTTACGCGCGGAACTGGCTCGGCGAGTGGAGCAGAGAAATCCGGCGCAAGCAGCACGGCCTTCTCCTCACCAGCGCCCATCGCGCCAAGGGCCTTGAGTTCGATCACGTCGTCATTCTCGACGGGAGGTGGCGGAGAACGAACGATTCGGACGACGAGGAGTCCCCGAGGCGGCTCTATTACGTCTCCATGACGCGAGCGCGCGAGACGTTGGCGCTGGTGCGGCTGGAAGACGGCGACCGACCGGATGTTCGGGACCATCCGCTCACCGCACGGCATGGCGAGCGTGCCGCGCAATTGCTCCAACCCCTCAGCGGCTCCGCGTCGGTGACGGAGCGTCCGGCGCCAGAGCCCGACCTCTCCGATCCGAGGCTGGACGACCTGATCACGGACTGCACGATGGAAGATGTCGTCCTGTCCTTTGCCGGCTGGCAACCTCCAGGTGCCAGGGTGCATCGCGCCATCGATGCTCTCGCTCCGGGCGATCCACTGTCGTTGTCGAATGAGAATGGACAGTGGAAAGTTCTCGATTCCGCCGGGCAACAGGTTGGCCGCATGGCAAGAAAGTGGTCACTGCCCGACGGCATGCACGTAGCCGAAGCGACGGTTCAGGGGATATTTCAGCGCCGGGCCGATGACGGCGCCGACGAGAAGTTCAAGCACAACCTCCGCGCCGAAGCATGGGAGGTTGTCCTGCCCCGATTCCTGCTGACGCGCCAGCTACGGTCCTTCGGATGACCCGCCGACCGGCGCCGCGGACGAGGCTTACTCGGGGCCGGACGCAATGGTCCGCCCCGCGAACGAGACCGTCAGCGGCGAGTGGGTTGTGCAAGCTGCGGCGTGGTGACGGTGCGCTCGATGGGCCAGAACTTTCGGCTAGAGTAGAGGCAGGGGGGAAAGAGATGCAAGAGCGACACATCAGGGTTCAAGAACTCGAGACGAACCCCAAGAGATGCCTGCAAGAGGTCAGAAGCGGTACGACGCTCCTGCTGACGGATGGGGTAAATCGGGTCGCACGCCTCGTCCCAGAGCCGGAAGCGCACGAGTCGAAAGACGGTCCGGCAATCGCCTGGAGCGGGCAACAGCTGAAGAAGAAGACGAAGCCCACAGTGCGCCTGCGGGGGGGCGGCAGCATGGCCGACATCGTCAAGGAGAACCGCAGGTGAGTCTGCTCTACGTTGACACAAGCGCCCTGTTCAAGCGTTACGTGGAGGAGGACGAGTCGGAGGACGTACTGGCCAGGATGGAAGAGGCTCCAACTGTCGGAAGCGTGCTGATCACCCGGGTCGAGGTGGCAGCCGCCCTGGCACAGGCTGTGCGAGCAGAGCGGATGGACCAGGCGGAGGCTCAGGCCGCCGAGCGCGAGTTCCTGGATGATTGGCACGACTTCGCGAGAATCGGGGTCAACGACGTGCTGACCCAGCGGGCAGGTGCGTTGGCGTGGCAGTACGACCTACGCGGATACGACGCCGCACAACTAGCGGCGGCGCTAGCATGGCAAAAGAAGATCGGGGACGCAGACACGATCGTGTTCGCGTGCTATGACAACAAGTTGCGCAATGCAGCTACGGACGAAGGCCTAGAGACGTGGCCGTAGTGAACGCGCCAACCGATGAGGTGCGCGAGATACCCACGACTGGAGGCGGCCCGGTCCGCGGACGTAAACGGGGGCGAGATCGACGCGTCGGCCGTCGATGGTGAGCCGTCGGATCCAGCTTCGCGCACCTTGTTCTTGGGCTTCTCGGGGAACTGGCGGGATGCGGGGTTTGGTGCCGAGGGTGGGGGTTGAACCCACACGGCCCCTGGGGGCCACAGGATTTTAAGTCCCGTGCGTCTGCCTGATTCCGCCACCTCGGCACATAACGGACTCCTAGTGCGTCTGCATGCTCCCTTGCGCGTTGGCCAGTACCCGGCTGATGGTGGCGGTCAGCGTCTCCGTGTCGGCGTCGAAGGGTCCCGCCACCACCGCGCCGCTCGGAATCTCGATGAAGATGGCGACGCCGCCCTCTACCTCGTTGACGATCCAACTGAAGCCGTGGAGCGTAACCGAACGCTCCTCGGCCCCATCGGGCTGCTGCACCGCGTCGAACGTGCCGAGGGTCAGCTCCAGCACGCGCCGGACGTCATCGTCCGCCCAGGCGACCGGCTCCGGGCCGTCAAACTCCACCTGGCGCTCCGCCACCGCGTCCTGCCCCTTCAGGAGCACTTCCACCATGAACTTCATCGCGCCGTCACCCCGCTGGTCTCCTTCAGTTGCGCCTCGAGCCGGGCCGGGTCCGTGACCGGTTCGCGGCAGGCGAAGTCCGCGCAGACGTAGGCGGTCGGCTGCCCGTCGATCGGTCGCATCGCACCGATGAACGGCGCGCGTTCCGCCAGTCGCGCCTGCGCCTCGCCCGGCTCGACGACGACCCGGACGGCGAACGGCAGGTAGCACGCCGCGACAACCCGTTCGAGCGCCCGCGTCGCCGCATCGTCCCGGTCACCCACGACGACGACCTGGGTCACGCCGCCGGGCGGGGCGTGGTGGCGCACCAGCGCCGCAATCATCATCGGCGACGAGCGCGCCGACTGGCCAAAGCGCCCGCCGAACCCGGCAAGCACCTCCGCCGCCCGCGTTGCCGCGGCGCCGTCGCCCGTGAGATGCGCGATAGTCTGCAGGTTGCCCACCGCGACGGATCCCGCGGCCGGCTCGGCCCCGTCGTACTCCTCCTTCACCCGAAGGAGAACCGACGGATCGTCGCCGGTCGTCGCGAACCAGCCGCCGTTCGCCTTATCCCCGAAAAGGTCGTCCTGGCGGGCCTGCAACTCGAGCGCCCAGTCGAGCCACGCGGCGTCGCCCGTCGTCTGCACCAGTTCCAGCAGGCCCCAGACGACGCAGGCGTAGTCCTCCGCATAACCGTCGATCGACGCCTGGGCGCCGGACTCCTGACTCGCATGCCAGCGGCGCGCGAGCACGCCGCGGCCGGCGTCCCACAAGTGATCGCGCACGAACGCCGCGGCCCGGATTGCCGCCCGCAGGCTGCGCTCGGCCGCCTCGCCGTCGAGCACGTGGGCGGCGCGCGCGAGGGCGGCAATCATCATGCCGTTCCAGGCGGCGAGCACCTTGTCGTCGAGGTGCGGGCGGGGACGCCCGGCGCGCGTTTCGAACATCCGCCGCCGCCCCGCCGCGAGGGCGCGCTCGACGTCGTCCGGCGCCCGGCCCGTCAGGCGGGAGATCTGCGCGACGTCCTGCTGCAGGTACGGGATGTTCTTCCCACGGAACTCCCCCATCGGATCCTCCGGCGCATTGCCGTTCGGCTCGATTCCGAAGCGGCGTTCGATCAGGTCGGCGTCGTCTCCGAGGAGGGCGTTGACCTCCGAGAGCGTCCAGAGGTAGAACGCACCCTCGGCCTTCGGCGGATTCGCGCCCGCCGCGGCGGCCTCCGGCGGCACGCTGTCGGCGTCTTCCGCCGAGTAGAAGCCGCCCTCCGGGTGCGTCAGCTCGCGCAGCACGTAGTCGATCGTGTCCGCCGCCACCGCGTGCAGTGCGGCCGCCCCGCTCGCCTGCCCCGCTTCGAGACAGGCCAACACGAGCTGGGCCTGGTCGTAGAGCATCTTCTCGAAGTGCGGAACGCGCCAGGCGGCGTCGACGGAATAGCGGTGAAATCCCCCACCGACGTGATCGCGGATGCCGCCCCGCGCCATCGCTTCGAGAGTGGCGACGGCGATGCGCCGCGCGTTGGAATCGCCCGAACGGGCCGATTCGCGCAACAGGAAGAGCAACTCGGCCGGGCGCGGGAACTTCGGCGCGCCGCCGAAGCCGGCGTGGGTCGTATCGAACGACTGGAGAAACTGATCGGCCCCCGCCGCGAGGGCGGCGACACCCGGTGGCGTCGGCGCCTCCGCCGCACCGCCGGTGGCGGTGGCGGTTCCGCCGGGAATGATGATTCCGCCCGGCGTCCCGGCGGGAGGCGCCGCCTTCGGCTCCTGTATCGCACGCAGCCGGTTGAGGATAGTGTCGGCCGACTGTTCCAGCTCGGCCCGGCTGGATGACCAGCGCGACGCCACCTCGCGCAGGACGTCGGCGAAGCCGACGCGGCCCCAGCGCGAGTCAGGCGGGAAGTACGTGCCGCCGAAGAACGGCTTGAGGTCCGGCGTCAGCCAGACGCTCATCGGCCAGCCGCCCGAGCCGGTCGTCGCCTGCACGAACGCCATGTAGACCCGGTCGACGTCGGGTCGCTCCTCGCGGTCCACCTTCACCGGGACGAAGTGTTCGTTGAGCAGCGCTGCTATCCCGGCGTGCTCGAACGACTCGTGCTCCATCACATGGCACCAGTGACAGGTGGAATAGCCGATCGACAGGAAGATCGGCCTGCTTTCCGCCCGGGCGCGAGCGAACGCCTCGTCGCCCCACGGGTACCAGTCCACCGGATTGCCGGCGTGCTGCTGCAGGTACGGACTGGGCTCGGTGGCCAGACGGTTCGGCATTGCGTAATGGGGGCGGTTCGTGCACCGGGTAAACGCCCATTATAGGACCGCCGCGGCCGGCCGCCGGTGCGTCCGGCGTGTCAGCGTCCCTCGTAGAGGTAGCCGATGATGGGCCGGACCGACTGTTCCCCCACCGAGTACCCCTCGAGATCGTCCGGGAGCGTGTAGGCGGCCGCCGCCTCGTCGACGGAACGGCCCGCCGCCTGGCTCCGCTCGGCCTGATCGACCAGGTCGTTGTAGAACCGCGCGTAGTCCTCGACGTCGCTCCACTCGAGCGGGACGTGCCAGTGGCCGGTAATGATGGTGTCCACGTCGGACACGTTGGCCAGCATCCTGTTCAACGTCTGCCCGAACTCGCCGGCGCTGCCGCCGTTGCCGTTCTGGGCGTCGATGTAGGGCGCGAACTTCCCGAGGAACATGTCGCCGGTGTGCATCGCGCGCGCCTCGCGGAAGACGATGAACGTGTCGCCGTCGGTATGGCCCCGGCCGAAGTAATAGAGATCGATCGCGTCCGGCCCGCTGAACAGCGTCAGCCGGTCGGAGAACGTCGTCGACGGCAGGTACTTCGCGTTCTCGCCCTGGAAGTCGTCGCAGTTGGTCGGCACCGGCTGGCAGTCGTCACGCGCCATGGCGCGACGGATGTTCTCGTGCGCGACGAATTCCACCGTGTCGGGAAACTCCGTGTTGCTGCCGGAGTGGTCGAAGTGCGTGTGGCTGTTGATGATGTGCGTCACGGGCCGGTCGGTGACCCGCCGCACCTCCGCCATGATCGCCTCGCCGTAGCCCTCCAGCTTCGTATCGACCAGCACGACACCGGCGTCGGCGACGAACAGGGCCGTGTTGCCGCCGGTCCGCATCCCCTCGCCCGCATCTCCTTCCGATCCGAGCATCCAGAGGTTGTCCGTCACCTGGATCGTCTCGATCGCGGCATTCGGCTCCTGCGCTTCGAACGCCGCAACCGTCAGCGTCAGTCCGACACCCGCCGCCACCAGTCCCGTCAGGCAGACCACACGCCTCATCGCTTACCCTCCTGCCGCGGCCATTCCCCCCGCTCCACAGCGGGTCAGGCTAGAATCTCTCGGTTACTCGCAAGCCGAAAAAGTGAGCAACCACTAACTATGGGCCATTCTGCCACAGCCCGGAAACCCAGACAAACGACGCGGCGTCGGGCGCGTCCGCCACGCGTCCGCCTGACTGCCGACGAGCGGCGCGCCCAGTTGATAGACGTCGCGATTCCGCTGTTCGGCGAGCACGGTTTCGCCGGCACGACCACGAAAGCCATCGCCCGGGCGGCCGGTGTCAGCGAAGCCATCATCTTCCGCCACTTCCGATCGAAGGAAGAACTCTACGGAGCCGCCTTCGACCGGTGGCGGGGAACGAGTGCGGACAGTTTCGTTGACATACTCCAGACATACATGGACCGCGGCGACGATCTGGGCCTGCTGCGAGTCCTCTACAGCGGGATGCTCCAGGGTTACGACCATGACCGCGCACTGCACCGCATGGTGCTGTACGCCAATCTCGAACGAGGCACGTCGGGAGACGGCCAGGTCCTGGATCGGATGCAGCACCTGCCGGTCGGCGACTTCATCGTCCGGTACATCCTGCAGCGCCAGGAAGAAGGGGCTTTCCGGGCCGGTGACCCGCATCTCATGGCGGCGGCGGTGTTCGGGCTCCCGCTTTCGCACGGACTGTGGTCCAAGCTCTCGGGATCGCCGTCCCCGCATTCCGACGAAGTGGTCGCAGACCTCTACGCGCGCATGCTGCTCGAGGGGCTCCGCGCCTGAACTGAGCCGGACTCGTCCGCGGATTAAACCGCCTGCACCGGGCAACGGCCCCGAGCCGCGGGGCCTTCGCTACTGCTGCCAGGCCCGGTAGGAACCAAGGGTGCGGAGCGAGCGCGCGAACTCCGCCAGGTGCATCAGGGCGCGCGCGCACGCCATGTCCTCCCGGTCGGCGCCGACATCGGCGTAGAACAGGTACTCGAACGCGCGGTCCGGAATCGGGCGCGACTCCAGCTTGAGCAACGCGATGTCGCGCAGCGCGAAGACGCTCAGCGCCCTGAACAGCGCCCCCGGCACGTCCGCCACACTGAACACGATGGTCGTCTTGTCGGGGTCGCCGAGCGGCGTCGGATCGCGGCTGATGATCAGGAAGCGGGTGGTATTCCCAGCGTAGTCCTGAACGGCGCGTTCGAGAACGGTCAGGCCGAACAGCTCCGCCGCCCGCTCGGACGCGATTGCCGCGGTGTCGGCGAGACCCTGTTCCTGGATCATCTTGGCGCTGCCGGCGGTGTCGTAGGTGGCGACGATCTCCACGTCGTCGAGGGTCCGGAGAAACCGCTCGCACTGCGCCAGCCCCTGCGGGTGCGAATAGACGCGGCGGACGTCCCGGAGCCCGGTCCCCTCGCGCACCAGCAGGTTGTGGGTGATCGGGTGCTTCACCTCGGCGACAATCGGCAGCTCGTGCTCGAGCAGCAGGTCGTAGTTCTCGTGGATACTGCCGCCGATGGTGTTTTCGATCGGCAGGATGCCGTGGGTCACCTCCCCCGCCTCGACCGCCTTGAACACGTCCCCGAATCTCGGGAGCGGCAGCGTGTCGGTATTGGGATTGAAGCGGAGCGCGGCCGCTTCGCTATAGGCGCCCGGCTCTCCCTGGTAGGCGATTCGCACCGTCGTTGCTCCTCTCGAGAAGGATACAGGAGCGCCCCGCGTCATCGAACGCCGGCTTCCGCGCGCGCCTCGCGGATCCACGCGTGGGTGAACTCGGCGCCGAACAGAAAGACCACCGCCGACGTGTACACCCAGAACAGAAACGTCACCACCGCCGTGAGCGATCCGGCCAGCGTCAGGTCCGCGAGGGCGCCGAGGTACCACGAGAAGCCAGCCAGCCCCGCCTGCCACAGCAGGCCGGTCACGATCGCGCCGACCCACACCTCGCGCATCCGGATGGCGGTATTCGGCACGAAGGTGAAGACGTAGGCCGCGATCAGGGTGACGATGCCCAGGGGCAGGTACCGGCTCGGGACAGCAAGCAGGGTCTCGAGCAGCGGCAGCGCGTCGACCAGTCGCGCGCCGATCCGGCTGCCGCGCACGAGGTCGCCGAGGCTGAGCCAGACGATGGAAACCACGAACAGAAATCCCACGGCTCCGAAGAGCGCGAACGCGGCTCCCTGCTGCCGCAACAGCGACGGCGGCCTCTCGAGATCCCAGATGCCGTTGATGGCGGTCGATATCGCGCGGAAGATCCCCGCCGCCACCCAGACGGTGACAATCACGCTCACGACGCTCATGCCGATCGTCGCACCCGCCACCGCATCGAGCTGCGTCCGCACCAGATCGATCTGGGCCGGAAAGAACTGCGCCAGGAACCGGGCGACGTCCGCGCGCGCGGTTTCATCCGACGTCCACCGGCCGAGCGCGGCGGCGGACAGCAGCAGCAGCGGGAAGAGGGAAATCAGTGCGTAGTAAGCAATCGACGAGGCGTAAGTGAGGTCGTCGCCCGAAAAGAGCCGGATCGCCGCAAACCGGAACGCGCGTCCGAAGCGGCGGATCCTTCGCGCCACCCCGCGCTACTGAACCGCACCGGACGGAGGCAGTCCGTTCTCGACGGTTTCTCCGGACACCGGCTCCTGCGGGCGCGTGGCCGCGATCATGTCGTCGAAAGCGCGGCGCCCTTCCGCGACCGCGTTGCGCGCCTTGTCCACCGTGGCGCGGGCCCAGTCGATCTCCTCGACGAAACTGTCGAGCGCCGGTTCAATCTGGTCCCGCACGTCGCGACCGCGCCGGGTCAGGTAGAGGAATCCGACCAGGCCACCGGCCACCGCGCCGAGCGCGACAGAAAGCAGTACCCGCGAGCGTTCATCCACGTTTGCCTCCCTCGTTTCCAAGCATCATACCCGCCGCCCGGGAACCGGTGCGCGTCAGAACCGGATGGCCAGCCCGACCGAGGTCTTCCAGTACTGCAACTCCGTGAGCTTGAAGTCGCGCAGGCCACTCCCCGTCGAGAGGCCGCGGACATAGCGGATATCGAACCGCGCACCCACGGCGCCCATGAACCCCATCACGCCGCCTCCGGCGTTGAACGCAACACCATCAGTCTGCCGATCGGCCGACTCCGCCCGCAGCCAGCCGAGGCCACCCGCCACATAAGGGCGTCCAGGACCCAGCGGCAGGCCGAGCAGCAGGTTCCCGAAGACCGTCGTGACCCGCCCCTGGCCGGCGAACACGCCGGACTCGGGCGCATCGGCGATTCGAGCGTAATCGGTTTCGAAACCGATGATGCCGCCCGCCATCGCAGCGACGGAGATGCCGAGCGTTTCCGCCTCGACCTCGTCGTCCGGTCCGGTCGACCGTCCCACGTAGGGCGTGAAAATGGTGTCGGCATGGACCGGGGCCGCCGGGACCAGCGTCCACGCCAGCAGGACGACGGTTCCTACGGCGAACAGAGTGCAACGGCGCACATGCAGAGCCTACCGCAAGTCGGCCCGACGCGATGGCGGCCGGCCGCTATAATCGAGTTGTGCCGGGTCCGTCCAAGCTCCCCGCCCCCCGGTCGCTTCCCCGCCGGCAGGTCACGCCGATCCGTTCCGCGGCCCCTGCCCCGCCGGCGGACGACGCGGTGATCTGCGAGCGGTGCGGCACGGAGATGTTCCGGATGCATGCGGTCTGGCGCTGCCCCAACTGCCGGTACAAGACCGACTGCTGCGGCTGGTGATGGACCGGCTCCGATCCTCCATCCGGACCGATTCGGACGACTACCGCGCGAACCATGCGGCGATGTCGGCGCTCGTGCGCGAACTGGAAGAACGCCGGGCGGCCGCGCGGGACGGCGGTGGCGCCGAGGCGGCGGAACGCCAGCGCGCGCAGGGCAAGCTGACGGCGCGAGAGCGGATCGATCGGCTGCTCGACGAAGGGTCGCCGTTCCTCGAGCTTTCGCCGCTCGCGGCCGACGGGATGTACGACGGCGCCGCCCCCGGGGCCGGGCTCGTCACCGGGATCGGGCGGGTCTCCGGGCAAGAGGTGCTGGTCCTCGCGAACGACGCGACCGTCAAGGGCGGCACCTACTTCCCCATCACGGTCCGCAAGCATCTGCGCGCGCAGCAGGTTGCGGCGGAGAATCGTCTTCCGTGCGTCTACCTGGTGGATTCGGGCGGGGCCTATCTCCCGCTGCAGGCCGAGGTGTTTCCCGACCGGGAGCACTTCGGCCGGATCTTCTACAACCAGGCGCGGATGTCGGCCGCCGGGATCGCCCAGATCGCGGTCGTCATGGGTTCGTGCACGGCCGGCGGCGCGTACGTCCCGGCCATGTCGGATCAGACGATCATCGTCCGGAACGCGGGCACGATCTTTTTGGGCGGCCCACCGCTCGTGAAGGCGGCGACCGGCGAGGAAGTGACGGCGGAAGAGCTGGGGGGCGCCGATGTCCATACGCGGATCTCGGGCGTCGCCGACTACCTCGCGGAGGACGATGATCACGCGCTGCGCCTGGCCCGCACCGTCGTGTCCACGCTGCCCGACGGACCCGGCGACGCTGCGGCGACAGGTGCGAACGACGTGGCGGAGGCGCCCGACGCGGCGGTGGAGGAGCCTGCCTGCGACCCCGGCGAGTTGCTCGGCGTCACGCCGCCCGACGCCCGAACCGCGTACGACGTCCGCGAGGTGATCGCGCGCCTCGTGGACGGCTCGCGGTTCGACGAGTTCAAGGCGCGCTACGGTCCCACACTCGTGACCGGCCATGCGCGCATCCACGGCCAGCTCGCCGGGATCGTGGCGAATAACGGCGTGCTCTTCTCGGAGTCGGCGCTCAAGGCGACGCATTTCATCCAGTTGTGCAACCGGCGCGGCACCCCCCTCGTCTTCCTGCAGAACATCACCGGCTTCATCGTCGGCCGCGACTACGAGCAACGCGGCATCGCCAAGGACGGCGCGAAGATGGTGAATGCCGTGGCGAACAGCGTCGTGCCGAAGGTGACGGTCATCATCGGCGGCTCGTTCGGGGCCGGCAACTACGGGATGTGCGGCCGCGCCTACGATCCGCGCTTCCTCTGGAGCTGGCCGAACGCGCGCATCTCGGTGATGGGCGGCGAGCAGGCGGCCAACGTCCTCGCGACGGTCGCCGCCGATCGGGCCCGGCGCGAGGGGCGCGAGCTGGACGAGGCGGCCCTGGAGGCGATCCGCGCGCCGATCCTGGCCAAGTACGCCGAGGAGAGCTCGCCCTACTACGCGACCGCGAGGCTCTGGGACGACGGCATCCTCACGCCGCTGGAAACCCGCGCCGCCCTCGCGATAGGTCTCGCCGTCGCACGCCGGGCGCCGGGCGGCTCGCCGGCCTACGGCGTTTTCCGGATGTAGGCGATGCTCCGGCGTGTCCTGATCGCCAACCGCGGCGAAATTGCCGTCCGCATCATCCGCACCTGCCGCGCCCTCGGCATCGAGACGGTGGCGGTCTGCTCCGACGCCGACCGGACCGCCCGGCACGCCGGCGCGGCGGACCAGGTGGCGGCCATCGGCCCGGCTCCCGCCGCCGCCAGCTATCTGTCGGTTGAGCGGATCATCGACGCGGCGCGCGCGAGCGGCGCCGACGCCGTACACCCCGGCTACGGGTTCCTCTCCGAGCGTCCGGAGCTGGCGAGCGCGTGCGACGACACGGGACTGGTCTGGGTGGGTCCGCCGGCGGAAGCGATAGCGCGATTCGGCTCGAAGATCGAGGCGCGGCGCGCGGCCCGCGAAGCCGGGGTGCCGGTCGTGCCGGGGAGCACGCCGGACGATCAGACGCCCGCCGGAATCGCCGCCGCCGCCCGCGCGGTGGGCTTTCCCGTGCTGCTGAAGCCGTCGGCCGGCGGGGGCGGCAAGGGGATGGTGGCCGTCCATGCCGGCGATCGCCTCGACGAAGCGATCGCGCGGTCGCGGCGCGAAGCCGTCGCCACCACCGGCGACGGAACGCTCTACGTCGAGCGGCTGCTCCAACGGCCGCGGCACGTCGAGGTCCAGGTCGTTGCGGATCGCGGCGGCCGGGTGCTGGCCCTGGGCGAACGCGACTGCTCGCTGCAACGCCGCCACCAGAAGGTCATCGAGGAGGCTCCGGCGCCCGGTTTGCCGGACGCGTTGCGCCAGCGCCTGGCGGCGGCGGCGGCCGACCTGGCGCGTCATGCGCGCTACGAGAACGCCGGCACCGTCGAGTTCCTGGTGGAAGGTGACGGCGGCGAAGACACCGACGGCCGGTTCTACTTTCTCGAGATGAACACGCGGCTGCAGGTGGAGCATCCGGTCACGGAGATGGTGGCCGGAATAGACCTGGTGGCGGCGCAGCTCGCCATTGCGGCGGGCGAGGCGCTGCCCTGGTCGGCCAGCGAGGTGGCCCCGCGCGGTCACGCGATGGAGTGCCGCCTCTACGCGGAAGATCCGGCGCGCGGGTTCCTGCCGCAGGCCGGTCGTATCGACCGCTACGGGGAGCCGTCCGGACCCGGCATTCGCGTCGATTCGGGCGTGGCCCCCGGGAGCGACGTGCCGGTGCACTACGACCCGTTGCTCGCCAAGCTGATCGCCTCCGGCCGGACGCGGGACGAGGCGCGGCGGCGGGCGCAGGCGGCGCTCGCCGAATTCGTGCTCACCGGGATCACGACGAACATCCCGTTCCTGCGCGCGGCGCTCGCGCACCCGGCGTTCGAGGCCGGAGACGTCCACACCGGCTTCCTGCAGGACCACGCCGAGACGCTGGCGGCGGCAGCGGCGGAGTTGGCCGGTGAGGCCGAGCCGCTGGTGGGACGGGAGCCGGCCGCGGACCGGGCAACCGGACAGCGCGCCGGCGAAGACGTCTGGAGCCGCCTCGCTGGATGGCGCCTGGGCGCCGTCGGTGAGACCGGCAGCCGCACCCGGCGGATCGCTTCGCCGCAACCAGAGGCGCCGGATCGGACGTCCGGAGATTCAGTGAGAGGGCCGGACGCCGACGCGCTCTGCGCGCCGATGCCGGCGACGGTGACGGCGGTTTCCGTCGAGCCGGGGGCCGCGGTAGCGGCCGGCGACACGCTGATCCGGCTGGAAGCGATGAAGATGGAACTCGCGATCCGTGCGCCGGCCGGCGGGCGGATCACCGCCGTCCACTGCGCGGTCGGGGATCTGGTCCAGCCGGGCCGCCCACTCGTGACACTGGAGGAGGCCAACGCGAACGCCGACGCATCGTGACCATGCCGGCGCGAGGCATCGGCGCACCGGAACGATCTGCTAGAATTACGCCGTCATGTGGACCAAGATGATGAACCGGCCGCGCAAGCGGCCGCCGAAGAAGATCGCCGTCATCGACCCGGAGCGGTGCTTCGGGGCGTTCGCCTGCTCCATCTGCCAGGCCGCCTGCCCGGTGGAGGACTGCATCATCGAAGTGCCCGACGTCTACGGGCGCATGGTCTGCGACGTGCGGCTCGACAAGTGCATCGGGTGCGGTCTCTGCGTGACCGTCGGCAACCCGACCGCGCCGCAGCCGCGTGACTTCGGCTGCCCGCCGGACTACGACGCCATCGACATGCAGGCCTACGAAGAGGTGGTTCCGCCCGAGCCGGAGGAGCCAGCGGAAGGCGACGCGCCCGCCGCGGGCGGCGCGACGGCGTAGGCGCGTTCCCTCGACGGCGCCAGCGCGTTTCTCTTCAGGTTCCGGTCTACCGGTCTACGTGGACCGTCCCCGCGCCGCGATCGGCCAGATGGCCTCGACGCGTCCGTTCCTGACGGCGTACATCTGGTCGTACAGGTTCACGACCGGATCGCAGTGTGACACGATCAGCTCCAGCTTCTCCCCCGCCCGGTAGGTGCGGCTGGCGTTGTCCTCGTACCGGAGCGTCCCGAACTCGTCCGAACCGGAGGTATAGCTCATGCCGGTCTCGCCCTTGACGATCGCCCAGGGCCGATTGATGGTGCAGGCCTTCGCCCCCGCGTCGGTCGTCGCCCGCCCCTCGTACTGGGCGTTCACCACCGTCGCCAGAATCGTCAGGGCCGGCTGGAAATCGGTGTACACCTCCGGATCGTCCGCGCCGCCGACCTCGATGTACTGCGCATCCATGAAGACGTAGCTTCCCACCTGGACATCGGTGAACCCGGGCGTCTGGTGGTCGATGTTGTACGTCCCGGTGCCGCCGCCGCTGAAGATCTCCGTGTTCAGCCCGGACCGTTCCATCTGCCCGCGCGTGTCCGCCGCCGCCGCAAGCCGCTCGAGCGTCTGCGCCTGCCGCGCCTCGAACCCCTTCACATGCTGCGACCCCCCGTCGTAGCAGAGGATTCCGCGGAGCCGCAGATTGGGCAGGCGGTCGACGAGCTGCGCCAGCTCCAGCGCCGGCGCGCCGGGTGTGATGCCGGTCCGGTGGCCGCCCGGATCGACGTCGACGACCACATCCGCCTCGATGCCCAGCGCGGCCGCCGCCTCCGAGAGGTCGCGCGCGTTATCCGCTGTGTCCGTGGCCTGAATGAACGTCGGGCACTGCTGGCGCAGATGCATCGCCCGGTTGATCTTGAACGGGGTGACGTTGATCGTCGTCATCAGGAGCTCCTCGATGCCGTGATCGAAGAGCGCCTGGGCTTCTCCCACCTTGGCGACGCAGATCCCCACCGAGCCGGTTTCGAGCTGCCGGCGCGCGATCGCCGGTGTCTTGTGCGTCTTCGCATGCGGCCGGCTGGCGATGCCGTTCGCGCGGACGGTCCGCTGCATCTGGGCGATGTTGGCCTCCATCGCGTCGAGATCGACGACAAGGGCCGGCGTGTCGAGTTCCTCAACCGCGACACCGAGGTCGTGCGGCGCCCCGCGCCCGGACGCGGCGGCGGCCAGTCCGGCCATCTCGGCCGCGGTATAACCCTTGACGGGTGACGGAATCCAGACGGCGGCGGCGCCGGCGCCGGCAGCGGACGCCTGCAGGAACCGACGCCGGGAAAGGGGCGACGACGGCTTCGGGGCGGTGATTGGTGCTGTCATGGAGCTGTTGTACCCCAAGTCGCACCGGTTCGCCAGCGTGTGCCTACATCGGCACGTAGGGCATCGCCAGATGAATCAGCAGCGCGGTCCCCAGCAACACCAGGGCGCCGGCCGCCAGCTCGGCGCCGGCGCTCCGGAGCAGCCCGTACGTACCGAAGGGATTGCCGAGGCGCGGCGTCATCCAGCGCCAGTTCCGGAGGCCGATGGCCCCGGTCAGCAGGAACAATCCCACCTTGACCAGCAACACCTGGCCGTAGCGCGTGGTCCAGAGCTGATCGACCGTCTCCAGATGAAAGACAGTCGCCACAAGACCGGTGGTCGCGACCGTGGCTACCGCGATGACGGCCAGAGGCGAGAAGTACCGGACCAGCTGCGCGACGTGCCCGTGGCCTCCCAACCCCCGGACCAGTCTCGGCGTCGCCACCACAACCGCCGCGAGCGTACCGATCCACAAGCCGGCCGCCAGACCATGCACGGCCAGCACCCACCGGGGAAGCGAGGATTCGAAACTCATCGCGTGCCCGGTCATCGGCAACGTCAACCAGCCCGCGCCGACCGCCAGGGCCGCCCCTCCCCACCCGAGCCTTGGCCAACTGGGCCAGGCCACAGCGGCAACGAGGGCCAGCACGGCAGTCCCCGCCTGGGGTCGCCAGAACGCCCCCCAACGGCTCTCCAGGCCCACGAGGCGCACCAGTTCGATGGTTATCGGCTCGTCCAGGCCGAAGACGGACCACGTCTGCGCATGGAGGCGCAGTCCGGCCCCCAGCACGAGCGCGAAGGCGGACGCGACCGCGAAACGGCCGAGAAGCCGTTCGATATCCTCCCCGGTGTCGCAGGCGCGGGAAACCAGCGGCAGGCAGGTGACGGCGCCGGTCAGACCGACCAGGCCCAGGAAAGTGACCCAGGCGGCTACCGTCTGCAGGACAAGGGGAAAAGCGGCCTCTTCCATCGATCGACTGCCGCACGGCCAGCCGTCAACGACGCCGCCGCGACGTCAGTCGGCGGCGCGAACGGTGAACGAGAACTCACCCCTCTGCGTATGTCCGTCGTCACCGGCCGCCCGCCAGCGGACGGTGTACGACCCCGGCACCAGCGTCGACGGCACTGCCGCGTGCAGCGACCTGTCGCTCCGAATATCCAGCTCGCTCAACGCGATCTCGCCCGACGCGCCGTCGAGTACCAGGCGACTGACGGCGGGATCGGGCGCCTGCGTGAACCAGACCTGAATCTCGGCAGGGGACGTCGACAGTACCGCGTCAGCCTCCGGCATCGTCTTCAACACCGCCATGTGCGCGGAAACGGCCGCCACGGCAGCCGCGATCAACAGGACGGCGCCCGCCGCCGTTCTCCAGCCATGCATTGTCGACTCGCGTCTCAAAATCCGTACTCCAGCCCAATGTACGCGCTACGCCCGACTTCCGCAATTCGCAGGCCGCTGAACGGGTTCAGCGAATTGAGGTGGTTGACGTAGTACTCGTCGGTCAGGTTCTGCACGCCGGCGCGGAAGGTCAGGCCGTTGCCGACCCGCATGCCCGCCGCCAGATCGATCGTCGTCCAGCCGGGCGTAGCCCGCTCGAGACGCGCCACCGCAACGCGATCCTGCGCCGCGGTGTTGGTCACCTGCAGCTCGAACCAGGCGAGCCGGGCGGGATCGTGGAACTCGATCGCGTACTGCTGCTCGAACGGCGCCACGCCGAAGAGCGGTTCGTTGAACAGCAGGTCCTCCGCCCGGACGTACGACCAGCCCCCGCGCAGGTCGATCCACGGGCCGGCCGCGGAACGGGCGGTCAGATCGAAGCCGGCGAACCGGGCCGCGTCCGCCTGGACGTAGCGGTAGACCGCGTCGGGGCTGAGAGGCAGCCGCTTCTGCAGGTTCGGGTCGCGCGCCACAGTTATGTAGTCGTCGATATTCCGGAAAAAGACGTCGAGGCCGACGGTGGCGTCCGCCGCGCGAAACGTCGTCCCCCCGTTGAACTCCACGCTCTTTTCCGGGCGCAGGCCGGGGTTGCCGACGAACTCCGCCGCCGTCTGGAACTTCACGGCCGGAAAGCGGTCGGCGTAGCGCTCCAGCGCCGACGGGTTGCGGACGGCACGGCCGGCGCCCAGCGTCACGACCCAGGTATCGGTTACGCGCAGGCTTGCATTCGCAGCGGCGCTGACGTTCGTATTCGCCTGCGCGAACCGTTCACCCGGGACCAGCGGCGCCGCGCCGTGGCCGTCGTGGCCCAGCGTCTCCGCGTGGCCGGTCATTGGCGTGGCGGCGCCATGCCCCGCATGCGTGTCGGTCATGTGCCCGGCGGACGCGCCGTGGCCGGTGTGACCCAGGCAAACCGCGGTAACGCAGGGGAAGTGCCCGTGTATCCGGTGCAGGTTGTAGGTCGGGATCGCGTTGTGCGCAAAGAAGGAGGTCACCCGACCGACCCGCGCCTGCTCGCGGTCGACGCGCACCGTCCCGCCGAGCGTGCTGCGCCCCCGCTCATACAGCACCTGGGCGTAGCCGCCCAGATTGATGACGTCGGCGTCCGGCCAGACGGGATGCCCGTCGTGGTGGACCTGTCCGGTCTCACGGTCACTGACCGTCTGCGTCGCCGACTGCTGCAGACGATAGGCGTCCATCCCGAGCTTGTAGCGGAACGCCCCCGCCTCGAGCGCGACGTGCGCCCGGCCACCGACCGTGTCGGACGCCGTCGGCAGGTCAACGCGGATCGGGAACGGCGGCGTCCGGTGGGGGTCGCGCCGGGCCGTCGGCTTGGCGTCGTTGTTCATCAGGTGGTCCTTCAGGTTGAGGTACACCTGTCCGGCCAGCTCGGTGAGCACTCCACCGACGGGCTCGTGCGACACGTCGAGGGCGTGCGACTGGGTTTCGAAGAACGTGGCGTCGAGTATCCGCCCCGGGTAGTCGAGATCGTTCTGGCGCTGGAACCCGCCGCTGTACTCGAGCAGCGTCCGCGTCCCGAGCCGGGCGCCAAGGTCCCAGCGCGTATCGAACGACTCGTAGTCGCCCTGCACCCGGTCCCCGTTGCCATCGGTGTAGTCGCCGCCGGTGCGGCTGTTGTGCTGGAACGCGAACCGAAGGCGGTCGCTGCTTCCCCACAGGCCGGCGAAGCCATCACCCGCCGCACCGTTGCTGCCGTAGTTGGCGCCGACGCGCCCGCCGAAGCGGAACCGACCCGATCCGAACGCGGGCTTGAACGTCTCCGCCTGAATCGCGCTCAATGTCCCGGCGCCCCAGGTGAGTGCGTAGGGGCCGCGCACCACGCGGAGCGACTGCAACGTGTGCGGACTGACGTGACTCAGCGCGGAATCCATCCTCGCCGGCCCGGCCGCAAACGTCCGCGTGCCGTCGACGAAGACGCCGATCTGCTCCGCGTACAATCCACGGACCGACGGGTCCAGGTTGATGGCGCCGCGCCGAAGCGCCGTGACCCCGGCGTGGCTGCGAAGCGACTGCGCCAGATCCTGCGTCACCCGCCGCTCGATCTCCGACGCCGGCACGACCATCTCCGTCGCCACTTCCGGCATCAGCGCGGCGACGGTCACCTCCTGCGCGAACGTTCCCACCTCGAGCGTCACCGCTATCGGCGCGTTGCTGCGCGCATTGACCGGCGTCTCGGACGGAACGAAACCGAGCAGGGCCGCCTCCACCACGTAGGCGCCCCCCTCGGCATTCGGAAAGACGAACGTCCCGTCCCGCGCGGTGTGGGTTGAAGCCACGAATTGCCCCGTCTCCGACCGGAGCACGACCGTCACGCCCGGAAGCGGCAGCCCCTGAACGTCCGCTACCGTCCCGCGCACGCTGGCCGTCTGCGCCTGTGCAGCCGCCGCCGGCGCGATCCACGCTGCCAGCACCGTCGCCACCATCCACCATCGCCATCGGCCCCATGACCGGGCCGATGCTATGCCGCCAACCATCGGAATACCCCCTGCCTGTCAATCGCCGGAGAACGTCGCGCGGCACCGCGGATCGGCGCCGCGACAGTTCTCAGGCGCGCGGCGGGGGTGCGTGGGGGTCGCCGGCGATCGAAGCGGCGGCATCGTGCGTCGGGACGACACGACCGATGACCGCCGGGTCGGCTGCCAGCGCGAAGGCGTCGGGTGTGAAACCGGTCAGGCCGACCAGGCCGATCAACGCATCGTCAAGCGTGTTGCAGCCGATCATCCTGGCCTGGCCGAGCTTGCCGGCGTCCGTCTCGCCGGACGGGTCGGCCGCCCGGTTCGGGGACTTCTCCATCGGGCACATGGCCCCGTGGCTCTCCCCTTCGCAGCACGGGAGCGGAGCGCCGGGATCCATCGCGGCCTGGCAGCAGAGCGCCGCCGGCAGCAAGGCCAGCGCCGTCAGCTTCCAGGCGATGACGCCCGCGATGGTGCCGGTGCGCAGGTTCCGAAGCGAGCCCATGCTTCCCCCGATTATACCGGTCGAGCGGCGCTTCGGCCCACCGGCGGTGCCGGGGCGGCGGCTGCGGTAGGATCGCCCCGATGCCGCCGACACTCAGCAGCTACGACGAGACCTACCGCCGCTGGCAGGCGGACCCCCAGGCATTCTGGGCCGCCGCCGCCGAACCGCTCTATTGGCACCGGCGCTGGGAGGCCGTGCGCGACGACAGCCGCCCACCGTTCCATCGCTGGTTCCCGGGCGGCGAGTTCAACACCTGCTACAACTGCGTGGACCGCCACATCGACCGCGGGCGAGGCCGGCAACTGGCGCTGATCTACGACAGTCCGGTCACCGGGACCGTCCGCCGGTTCACGTTCGAGGAACTGCGGGACGAGGTGGCCCGCGTCGCCGGGGCCCTCGCCGGGCAGGGGGTGCGGACGGGCGACCGCGTGATCATCTACATGCCGATGGTGCCCGAGGCGGTCTTCGCGATGCTCGCCTGCGCCCGGATCGGCGCCGTCCATTCGGTCGTCTTCGGCGGTTTCGCCCCCAACGAACTGGCGAAGCGGATAGACGATGCGAAGCCAAAACTGATCCTCTCGGCATCGTGCGGCATCGAGGTGAATCGGGTCGTCCCGTACAAGCCGTTGCTGGACGAAGCGATCGAGCTTGCGTCGCACAAGCCGGCCCGCACCGTCGTCCTGCAGCGGCCCCAGGCGGAAGCGGCGATGACCGACGGGCGCGACCTCGACTGGCGCGAGACGGTGGCCGGCGCGGAGCCGGCCGACTGCGTCCCGGTGGCGTCCACCGATCCCCTCTACATCCTCTATACGTCCGGGACGACCGGCGTGCCGAAGGGCGTCGTGCGCGACAACGGCGGCCACGCGGTGGCGCTCCACTGGAGCATGGAACACGTCTACGGCGTGGGCGCCGGCGAGGTCTACTGGGCCGGCTCCGACATCGGCTGGGTGGTTGGCCACTCCTACATCGTGTACGGCCCACTCCTGCGAGGCGCGACGACGATCCTGTACGAGGGCAAGCCGGTCGGCACGCCCGATCCGGGAGCGTTCTGGCGTGTCATCTCACAGCATGGCGTCAATGTCTTCTTCACCGCGCCCACCGCTTTCCGCGCCATCAAGAAGGAGGATCCGGCGGGGGCGCACATGGAGCGCTACGATCTCTCCCGCTTCCGCACCCTCTTTCTCGCGGGCGAGCGCTGCGACCCCGACACGTTGATCTGGGCCCGCGACCGTCTCGGCGTGCCGGTCATCGACCACTGGTGGCAGACGGAAACCTCGTGGGCGATCGCCGCCAACTGCGTCGGGCTCGGCATGCTGCCGGTAAAGCCGGGCTCGCCGACGCGGGCGGTGCCGGGCTTCGACGTCCGGGTGCTGGACGAGGAGGGCGCGGAAATGCCGGCGGGCCAGATCGGCGCCATCGTGGTGAAGCTGCCGCTGCCGCCCGGCTGCCTCCCGACGCTCTGGAACAACGACGACGGTTTCGTGCAATCGTACCTGTCGCGCTACCCCGGCCACTACCTCACCGGGGATGCCGGATACCGCGACGCGGACGACTATCTCTACATCATGAGCCGGGTCGACGACATCATCAACGTAGCGGGGCACCGCCTGTCGACCGGCGCGATGGAAGAGGTGCTCGCCTACCACCCGGACGTCGCCGAGTGCGCCGTGGTCGGCGTGGCCGACGACCTCAAGGGCGAGATTCCCGTCGGCTTCGTCGTCACCAAGGCGGGAGTCACCAAGGGCGAGGCCGACCTGGTGCCGGAGCTGGTCGAGAGGGTCCGGAGCTCCATAGGTCCGGTTGCCGCCTTCAAGCAGGCCGCCATCGTTCCGCGGCTGCCGAAGACCCGCTCCGGGAAGATCCTGCGCGGGACCGTCAAGAAGATCGCCGACGGCCAGCCGTACACGATGCCCGCGACGATAGACGACCCCGCGATCCTGGATGAAATCACCGAGGCCCTCGCCGGCCTCGGCTATCCGAAGCGTTCCGGAAAGGAGACCCGATGACCGTCAAGCCGATTCCCGAGGGTTACCAGCAGGTAGTCCCCTACCTTCTGGTGGAGGATGTGAAGCGGCTGCTCGATTTCCTGCAGGCCGCCTTCAACGCCACCGTGCACGAGCAGACTCCCGGAGAGGACGGCACCATCAGGCACGCCGACGTGGTCATCGGCGACTCCCACGTCATGATGGGTCAGGCGAGGACGCCGGAGTACCCCGCCATGCCATGCATGCTGTACCTCTACGTCGAGGATACCGACGCGACGTACCGGCAGGCGCTCGCGGCCGGCGCAACGTCCATCCAGGAGCCGCAGAACATGTTCTACGGCGATCGGAACGCCGGGGTGAAGGACGCGTTCGGCAACCAGTGGTGGATCGGAACCCACGTCGAGGACGTCTCGCCGGAGGAGATGGCCCGGCGCGCCAGCAACCCGTAATCGCCTAAGGCGCTCGACTCCCAGGAGCCTGCGACATAGAAGTTCCGCACCCGCGGAACTTCCAGTGCACCCGCCAGGGCGTGCGAGAGCCTACCGGAGAACGCGGCTCATCGGCGGCCCGGCATATCCGGTCATTTCCAGGTACCCCTGCCCCGCCACAGGGGCGCCTTCCCGCGTGCCGCGCGCGTCGATCGCCCCTTCCCAGTACGTGACGCCGGTCGACTCGCCCGTCTGCAGCTCCTGGGCATCGATCGTCGCCTCCACGTCGAGGTCGATCCCGAGCGCCGACACGTCGATTCCCCACGCCACAGGGTAGGAGGCCCCGCTCGACGGCGAGGTCCACCGCCGTCCCGGCACGAGCGCATAGTCCCCGGCGGCAAGCCGCGTGACGCTTCCATCGGGAGCGACGAACGTGCCGCTGGAGCGCGGGTCCGGGGCGCCGTCGTCTCTCCGCATCGTGTAGACCATCAGGTCGCTCCCGTCGTCGAACTGCAGCGAGAACCAGTCCCATCCCACCTGCGCCGGCTCCAGGAAACTGGTGCCGAACTCGTGGTCCATCCAGCTCAGGCCGCTGACGTCGAAGGTCTCGCCGTCGACGACGATCCGCCCGGTGGTCCGCAACCGCGTGAACGAGTAGTAGTGCGACGCATTGCCGGTCTCGGCGCCCTTCTGGCTGTAGCCGGCGGCGCCGTGCAGCAGCGGCGGCCGATCCGGGACGAGGCGGAAATCGACCGCGAGCGCCCCGTCGTCGCTCGCCGCGCTCAACAGGTGGGCGCCATCTCCGCCGGCGTCGTCGAGCCTCACGGACCAGCCGTCGTTCCAGACGTGAAGCGTCTCCGTGCTCGCGCCGGCCCAGCCGACCCCGTCACGGTTCAGCCGCTCGGCAACCTGGTGCCGCCCACCCACGATGTCGGTGACGGCGAGGTGCGCCATGTGCAGGTCGCGCACCACCCACCGCGACGGGTTGACGGGACGCCGGTCGACGCCGACCCGGAAGAACGTCAACTGGTAGCCGAACCGCCTGCCGCTCTCCGTCTCGAGATTGCCGGTGTAATACCACCACTCGATTCGGTAGTCGGGATGCGACGCGTGATCGCGCGGGAACGCCAGCCGGTAGTCCGGATTGGCCGAGAGCCACGCTGCCCGGTCGTCCTGCGCTCCCGCCGCAACGGCTCCGGCCAGGGCCAGCAGAACCAGCGCGCGCGCGATCCGCATCATCCTTCCTCCCGCAGTCCGGCCAGGGCGAAGCCCGCGGCGAGGCGCGCCGGCCACAGACCCGCCAGCGCGGTAGCGCCGAGGACGGCCAGCGTCGACTGAGCCAGGAAGGCCACCGGGAGATGGAACTGGATGGTCCAGCCGAAGCTCTGCACGTTGATGACGTAGATCAGGATCAGCGACAAGGCGAGGCCGACCACCAGGCCCACGCCCTGGGTGACCGCCCCCAGCACGACCGCCTCGATGACCACCATCCGCCGGACGTGGCGCCGCTCCGCGCCCGCCAGACGGAGCATCGTAATCTCGTGCCGCCGCTCCAGCGCCAGGGTCAGCAGTGTCGCGGCGATGCCGAACATCGCGACGGCGATCGCGACCGCCTCCAGCGCCCAGGTGATCGCGAAGGTCGAATCGAAGATCTCCAGGACGGTGGCCCGCAGCGTTCGGTTCGTGGTGATGAAGACCCGGCGGTCCGGTCCGAGCGCGGCGCGCAGTTCGTCCTGAACCGTATCGGGATCGGCGTCGGGCCGGAGGTACAACGTCAGGCCGGCCGGCCGCTTCGGGTCGAAGTGCCGCGCAAACGTCGCGTCGTCCATCACGACGATGCCCCGATCATTCGAGTAGTCGAAGTAGATCGCCTCGACCGTGAAGGTGGCCGGTCCGCCCGGCGCAGGCAGCGTGATCCGATCGCCGGGCGCGACGCCATGCTTCAACGAGAACGACTCCGTGACGACGACTCCGCCATTCTCGGCCGCGCGCGCGAGCGCGGCCCGCCCGTCGGCCGGCGCCTTGAACTGCAGCGCGCCATGCTGCTGCAGTACGTCGAAGCGTCCGGCTCCGACCGTAATGAGGGACCCCTCGTACCGCGTCTCGACCCCGATGAAGCCATCGATCGCCACTACCGCCGGGTGCGCCCGGAGCATCGCCTCCGTTTCCTCCGACAGGCCACCGCGGCTCGCGAGCGGGCCGCCGCGCGCGGCGGAGACGAACAGGTCGGCCTGCAGCGTCTGGCCCACCCAGTAGGCGACAGTCTCGCGGAAGCTGCCTACCATCACCGCGATGGCCACCATCATCGCGAGGCTGACACCGAGTGCGGCAACCGAAATCGACAGCCGTGGAATCGTGCTCCCCAGGTTGGCGTGCGCCAGCCGGCCCTCGACGCCGAGCCAGCGCCCCATGAACGGTCCCGCCACCTGCCGGAACACGAACAGCACCACCGGCATCAGAAGGGCTGCCCCGAGCACGACGGCAAGCGCCGCCAGCATGCCGCCGAGCGGCAGCCCCCCGACCGGTGGCCATGTCGCCAGCCAGCCGCCCAGGAGGAACATCGCGGCGGCTCCGGCGAGGGGACGCCAGGGAACGCGGGCACGCGCCTCGACGTCGCGGTCGCCCCGCACCGCGGCGAGGGGCGGAACGCCCGCCGCCTCGAGCGCCGGCGCCGCGGCGGCGATCAGGGACAACGGAACCCCGACACCGAACGCCAGGGCGACCATCGGGAGATCCAGCGGCGGCACGCGGGCGGCGGAAGCTATCCAGAACTGGCTGACGGTCGAGCTGGTCAGGCCGACCGCCCCATGCGCCATCAGCCAGCCGAGCGGAGCGCCGATCGCGCATCCGATGACCGCCAGCACGCCCGCCTCGCCCAGGAACAGCGCGACTACGGTGGCGCGCGTCGCACCGGCCGTCCGGAGCAGGCCCACCTCCACCCGGCGCGTGATCACCGAGACGGACACGGTGTTGTAGACCAGGAACAACCCGACCAGCAGGGCGATCAGACTCAGCGCGGTCAGGTTGAAGTGGAACGCGCGGAGCATGCGCTCCACCTCCGCCCCGCGCGAACTCGGGCGGCGCACGCTGAGCCCGGCGGGCAGACGCGCCGCGATTTCCCGCTCGGCGCCGGCAACCGCAACGCCATCGCGCAGTCTCAGATCGACCCGGTCGACGTAACCCAGGCTGTCCGTGGCCCACTGCGCCGCGGCGATATCCATCAGGGCGAAGTTGCCGTCGAGCACCTGGGCGGGGCCGTCGTCACCGAGGAGGCCGGTGACGCGGAGGGGAACTGCCCGGTCGCCGATCAGGAGCGCCACCTCGGCGTCGAGCGTGAGGCCGTGGCGATCGGCCAGCCGGCGGGTCAGCATCACCGACTGCGGATCCGTCAGCCGGTCGAGGAAATCGTCGGTGGTCTCGTCCAGTTCGGCGCCATCCGGCCGGTCGTCGACCAGTGGATAGTCACGGAACGGCCGGTCACGGAGGATGTCGACGCCGAGGAGGCGAACCGTTTCGGCGCCCGCGCCGACGTCCAGCAGCACGTCGGCATCGATCACGGGGCTCACCCGGCCGTAGATGCGCAGCCATTCCATGCCGGCCAGCCGCGTTTCGTCGACGCTTCCGCCGTCCGCCGTGATCTCGAGGGACGTCTGGCCCGCCACGGCGTCCAGCGCCCGCGCAAATCCGCTCACGGAGCTGGCGTTGGCAAGCTGAATCGCCACGACGACGCCGACACCGACGGCCAGGCTGGCGATGGTGGCGACCGTCCGGAGCGGCTGCCGGCGGAGGGGCCGGACGATGAACGCGCGGAAGAGCGTCACGGCATCAGGGCGGGCTTCCTGCGCGTTTCCGGCGTGGCCTCGGACGGCGGCTCCTCCGGCTGGCGGGAATCACTGACGATACGTCCGTCACGCATCGTCATGACGCGGCCGGCGGCCGCCGCGACCAGCGCATCGTGCGTTGCGAGCAGTACCGCCGCGCCCGACTGGCGGTTGACGTCGCGCAGCAGGTCGACGATGCGTGCGCCGTTCGCGCTGTCGAGGTTTCCGGTCGGCTCATCCGCCAGGAGGATCGCCGGTTCGTGCACCACCGCACGCGCGATCGCGGTCCGCTGGGCCTCCCCTCCCGACAACTGCGACGGCACATGATCCAGCCGGTGGGCAATACCGACCCGCTCGGCCCACGTGCGCACCCGTTGGCCGACCGCCGGGGGATCCGCGCCGGCCAGGAGCAGCGGCAGCGCGATGTTCTCCGCCACCGTGAGCGACGGCAACAGATTGAAGAACTGAAAGACGAAACCGACCCGCGTGCGCCGGAGCCGGGTCAACGCGTCGTCATCGAGGGCGCCGATCGACTGGCCTTCGAAGCGCACGTCGCCCTCGGTGGGACGATCCATCGCACCGCACAGGTGCAGCAGCGTCGACTTTCCACAGCCTGACGGTCCGACGAGCGCGACGAACTCTCCCGCATCGAGCGCGAGATCGAGGCCGTCGACGCCGGTCACCTCGACATCGCCCCGCCGGTAGCGTTTCGTCAGCCCGCGCGCTTCAAGGACCGGCATGGCAGCCCGTGGTGACTCGACGATACAACGCGGCCTCAGTCGTGGGACAGGGGGCAGCTCACCATCCAGTTGATGCCGAAGCGGTCCTTGCACATGCCGAAGTAGGAGCCCCAGAACTGCTCGCTGAGAGGCATCGTCACCGTGCCGCCTTCGGAGAGCCGGGCACAGAGCGCGTCGCACTGTTCGCGGGTCTCCGCCGAAATGGAGATCGAGAAGTTGTTGCCCGCGACCGGTGGCGGCGCGAACTCCGTGCCCCGATCGCTGCCCATGAGGATGCTGGATCCGATCGGGAGCGACACGTGCATGATGTGGTCCTTCTGGTCCTCCGGGACCGGCATGTCCGGAGGCGCGTTCCCGAAGGTATCCAGCATGTCGAACTCGCCGCCGAAGACGGAGCGGTAGAACTCGAACGCTTCGCGGCAGTTGCCGTCGAAGGTCAGGTAGGTGTTGAGCGCGAGAGGCATCCTGGAAGACTCCTTGGTACCGGGTTGACGTCCGCGTAGGCCGGCAGGATACGCGGGAGCGCTACGATAGGGCAATGAAACGGGTGCCGGACCCAGGTCGCCGCTCTCGGTGTCACGCGGGGTTTCACCACCGGTTGCTAGCGGGCATCGCCATCGCCGCGTGCCTCCCGGCGACCGGCGCGGCCCAATCGGCCGGATTCGAAGCGGGCGCGGCGGCGGTGGAGATCACGCCGGTCCTCTGCTCCGACGCGGCGCCCGACGCGAGACCGGAGCCCTACGACCCGTCACGCGGCTGTTTCCGCTGGATCCACCTGGCGGGGTTCTCCCCCTTCGTCCCGTTCCGCGGGGATGCCCGCCTCGCGACCGGCATTCATGATCCGCTTTGGGCGCGGGCCCTCGCGCTGCGTGACGCCGAGGGCGACACGCTGGTCATCGCAGCCCTGGATCTTCCCGGCATCGGCCGGCAGCATACGGGACCGATCCGGCGCCGCATCGAACGTGAGCTCGACATCCCGGTCGAGCACGTGGTGATTCACTCGACGCACACGCACTCCGCACCCGACGCGAGCGGTTACTGGTCGACCCTCCGCTCCGATCACAACGACCACTACACCGGCTGGCTGCGCGAGCGAGTCCTGGCGGCGATTCGCGAGGCCGTCGCGGCGCTCCGGCCGGCAACGCTGACCACCGCCACCACGACGCATGTCGCCTGCGCCGACCGGCAAACCGGCCGGCTCAAGCACGACCGCGACTGCCGCCTCCCTGACGCGAACAACCAGATCGACGATGCGGCGGGCGCCTGGGACGACTTCATCATTCAGCGTGACCTGCGCGATCCCATCGTCCGCAACACGAACATCGTCGCCGCGAGCCTGGACGACGCGGCAACCGGCTCGACCATCGCGACCCTCGTCAACTGGCACAACCATCCGGACACCCTCGGCAGCGCCAACCGGTTGATCTCCAGCGACTATCCGCACTACCTGCGCGCGTTTGTGGAGCGCGAGCGCGGGGGCGTCGCGATCTTCGTCGCGGGGACGGTCGGCAACCAGATCAGCGGCCTCCGCGGCACGCCGGCGCCGTTGTGGGACGAGGCGGGCCGGCGGGTGACGGAGCCGGCGTCCGGCGGCGGCCAGCAGCCGGTGCTGGTGAGGGAGGACTGGGCGAAGATCCGATCGACCGGTTACGAGATTGGCCACGCCGCGGTTACCGCGCTCGCGGACGCGCAGCAGGTGCCCTCGCCCGGGATCGCCATCGCGTCGAGGACCTTCGACACGCCGGTCGACAATGTCATCCACCTGCTCGGCACCTGGCCGGTCTGGCACCACGATGTCGAGCCGGAGGACGGGCCGCGCTACGCCTGGCCCGACTGCTGGGGTCTGCTCGGTTGCGTGCGGGCCGAAGTAACCCTGATCGAGGTGGGCGATCTGTCGATGCTCACCGCGCCGGGGGAGATCGATCCCGCCTACGCCCTGGGCCGTTCGGCCAGCGCGGCGGACTACGGCGACTGGGGCATTTGGGAGTTCCCCGCCATGGACGGCGTCGTGCATCTCATGCCGGGCCGCCATCACGCGTTCATCGGATCGGCGCACGACTACCTGTCGTACCTGATGCCGCCGTCGGACAACACCGGCTGGTGGAACTTCGATCACCCGAACCACTACGAGGAATGGGTGACGATCGGCACGCGGTTCGGCGACGACGTCCGCCGCGCCTGGCGTGATCTGCTGGAGGCGCGGATGCGCAGCGGACCGTGACGCCATCCAGTCCCTGGGACGCGTTCGCACCGGCAATTCATACGACCTGCGAGCCGGCCGTCGCCGGCTGGATCGTGCATCCGGCGGGAACCGTCTCGGCGCTTGGCTACCTGATGGCCGCGGTCCTCGCATGGCGCCTAGCGCCCGCCATCGCCCTGCGAATCGCGTTCGTCGCCCTGGTCGCGATCGGCTTTCACACCTCCGGCACCGCCTTCATGCAACGGGCCGACCTGGCAGCCGTGATCCTGCTCAACGGCCACCTGCTGGTGTGGGCGTTGATCCGCAGCGGCTACGGGACAACAGAGCACGCGCGTTGGATGGAGGTCGCGCTGGCGGGAGTTCCCGCCGTGGCGGGATTCCTGTTCAGCGGGCTCGCCTACGCCGTCGCGACGGTTGAGGCGCTCATCACCCTGGCCCTCTGGCTGCGTCTGGCGCGAGAGAGAAGCGACATCGCGAACGACGTCCGCTGGATCGCCTGGCTCGTGCTGCCGGGTGGCATCCTGCTCGGGCTCGGACACCTGGGCATCGGCTGCGTAAGCGGCGCCGCCGCCCACCTCGTCCAGCCGCACGTGCTATGGCACGCCGCCTCGGCGGCCGCGTGCGTGATCATCTGCCGGATGGATCGGACGCTCCGGCAATCCACCACCCTCCCGCCGCCGACGCGCTGACGCACGCGCCTCCCGCGAACAGGTTGATCGCGAATCCCGCCAGCCCGGACGCCCCGGGCGCGAGTGAGGAAACGGCGGCGACCAGCAGGCCGCCCAAGAGACCGGCGGCGGCAAAGACGAGACCGGTGATGGCCACGCGTGCCCAGCCGCCGCCAGGCCCGGGGTCCAGTCCCTCGTGGCCACTCAGGGCCGAACCGAGCGCGCCGATCAGACCGTAGGCGAGCACGAAGCCGAGCGGCAGACCGATAGCCAGTTCCCGCAGCGACTCCCTTCCCCCGAGCGCCGGCAGGCTGCTCACCACCAGCAGTGGAACCCAGAGCAGCGCGGCGAACGCCAGGGCGAAGGCGAGCGGCCCACGCCAGCCGGAGCCGGCCGCGCCACCCGCGACGGCGCCGCCGGCCGCGCTCGCGACCAGCAGCAGGCCGACCGGGCGGGCAAAGGACGAGCCGGTGAAGAGACCCGCCGCGCCGAGCGTGGGCAACACGATCAGCCAGACGGCGACCGGGATCAGCGTCCCGGCAGCGAACCGGGCCGCGCCCCGCCGACGGGCGAACGGATGCTCAGAAGCCAATGTCGGAAAACGCGGCTCCCACCCAACGCTTTACGCCGTCCACCGGATTCAGGGCGAATCCGAGATCGAACCGGACGCCGCCCCGCGCCGCAAGCCGATGGCTGCCGACCAGCAGGCTGACGCCGATGGCGCTACGGAGGTCGCCGAAGCGAACCGGCTGCCCGTCCGGCCAGACGAACCCGCTGTCGAAGAACCCGGCTACCCCGAGCGAGAGCAGTTGCCAGACGTCGTCCGCCACGAACCATCGTTCCTCGATCGACAGCAACAGCGACCGATTGCCCGTGAACTGCCGCACGGGGTACCCGCGCAACCCGCTCTCGATCCCGAGACGCAACTGCACCTCCGGATCGAGGCGGTGGCCATGCACATAGTCCAACCGTCCGATGAGGGCGGTGCGCGGCGACGGCTTCAGCAGGTAGCGCGCGCCCGCCGACGCGCTGAGGTTGCGCCACAAGGCTCCCTCGCGACGTCCGCCGACGGCGGCGTTCAGGATGACGAAGTGGTCGTCGCGAAAGACCACGCCATGCTGATGTCCGGCGGCAAGAAAAGTCGCCCGCGCGGCGCCGCCCAGCGCTTCGGACGCGAGGCCGAGCGTCAGGTGGGTCTCCGTCCCGAGATTGAAATCCTCGGTGCGTTCGAACTGATTGACGTGCGTCAGGCGGACGAACCGGTGGGAGACGGCCTGCAGGCCCACTTCGGCGATCCCGAATTCGCGACGCTCCGCCCCGACGTGGTCCGAACGGAACCGGTGGGCGCCGATCAGGCGGATCGCATGCGTGTCGCGGCGGATGATCGCCCGGCCCACGGCCAGATCGCTCCATCGCCCTCGATGCCGCAGGCGGTCGACCTCCACGCCGTGCTCGACGATCGGATCGGTTCGCCGGAATCCGCCCGCGCCCATCGTGTAGGTCCAGGGATCCCGCAGGGAAAGGAACGGCCGATCGACGATGAGCAGCCGATCGTAGCCGTCGCTCAGTTGCGAGAGCGTTCCCGTGAGGTTGACGTTCGTGTGGAAGAGTTGCTGATCGTCGTACGTGAGACGATCGATCGTCCGGTCGAGATTCTGGCGGTGCGAGTAGGTAATCGCCTTGCCGAAGCCGAGCACGTTCTTCTCGGAAGCGCCCAGCTCCCAGATCGTGCGGTCCTCGACCTGCTGGAAATCGACTCGGGGTGAGAGCGTCCAGCGATCCCAGGTGGTGACCCGAACATCCACGCGGTCGGCCGCGCCGTCGCCGTCGCTGTCCACCTCGGTCGTTTCGAGCCGCGCGTCTCGAAGAAAGGGGAGGCCTCGCAGGTTGCGTTCGCTCTGCGCGATCAACTCGTAATCGACCGGATCGCCGCTCTCGAACAGGAGGTCGTTTCGGACCACCCGCTCGCGTGTCCGCACATGAAGGCGGTTGGCGAACCGGTAGGGAGCCGTTCCGCCCGTTTCGAAGACCTCGTGGCTGACGACCTCGATCTCACCGATGACAGGGGGCGTGGACTGGGCCTGGGCGGCGACGGGAACCAGAACGAGAACGAACAGCAGCGGGTGAACATGCACAGGGAGTGAGAAGAGAAAAGGCCCTGTACGTCTCAGGGACAACCTGAGACGCGCAGGGCCTCTTCAGAACGGTGTCGTTCGAGACGAACGACCGACAGTCGACTAGCGGCCAGGCTCGGTCGGATCGCGACCGTCACGCGGCGCGCCCGTGCCGGACGAACCCATGAACAGCTTGCGGCCGTCACGGAACGTCAGGTCTCGGCCGTTGCCCTTGTTGGAGCCATCCTTGGCCTGGTAGCCGTCGACGATGATCTCCGTGCCGGGCAGCAGCGAGTTCTTCGTGAACCCACGGCGCAGCAGAGTGTTCGGTGTGCCGCCCTCGACCATCCAGACGGTCGTGCTGCCGTCCTCGTTGGTCACTTCAAGATGGACCCAGGCGTGCGGGTTGATCCACTCCATCTTGACGACCACGCCCTCGAGGTGGATCGGCCGATCCGCGTCGAATTCCGCCGAGAACGCGTGATGAGCAATCGCGGGCACTCCAGCCAGAGCCACCGCAACAGCCGTCAATGCCAAGATCGTCCTTACTCGCATCGGTTTCGCCTCCTGTGTAATCACGAACGACTCGCTGATTATCTCCGGTCTCTTCGATTCCGTCAACTGCTCACCGAACGTTTACCGCGGACCGGGAGCTTCACCCTCGAAGGCCGAGCCGTAGCCGCTCGGACGGTAGGTCGGCGTCAGATCCGGGTCCTTCCGCAGATGCCCGTACATCAACTCCTCGGCGAACTCCACGCACTTGTACTCGAGAAGCTGCATGTTCTCGTCGATCCGGCGGTACAGCGGCAGGCTGAGCGTCCAGGGCCGCGTGTAGACCTCCGGGTCCTCGATAGTCGCCTCGTACATCAGATGGTTCGGGCTGGTAGCGGTGTACCGCTCGACGACATGGATCGAGTTGCTGTGGTGGTTGCCGTTCCGGTCGAGCCAGGTGTCCGGCACCTGCGCGGTCACGTCAATGACCAGAGTCTCGCCGTCAAACGACCCGAGAGAATGGCCCATCCAGGCGTCGACCGGCGCCTCGAAGTCCGGCCGGTTCATGTAGACGACCCGGCTGGCGCTGGCGAACTCGTAAGCGAAGAGGATGTACTCCTCGGTCTGCACGATCTGGAACGGATAGGGCTGGTAGGTCGCCCGCGGAATCCCCGGCATGTAGCACTTGCCGGCAGGATCGCGCTCGACCCAGTACTGCGCGTTCTCCTGCTGCTGCGCCCGCGCCGCTGCGGTATAGGGGATCTCGCCGCCCTCGACGATGCCGAGGCCGCCCGGCACCGAGAAGATGGCCCCCAGTTCGACGACCGGCCCATGGCTGGCCGCGTGCGGCTCGATGTTCCAGTGGTGGGAGCCGATAGCCTGCCAGATCCCGTTCAGGTCAGGCGTGCCGAACGCCGTCCGCGGCGCCTGGTAGTCCTGCCCCTCCACTTCCGCAATCCCGACCGAGAAGACCATCGCCACCGCCGCCACGGCGGCTACCGCGGCCGCGGCCAATGTGCCATTGAAACTGCTCCGATTTCGCATCTCAGGATGTCTCCCGGCCAAGTCCACCTGACGGCACTATGCCGCCGGCCGCCAGCCGCTGGTCCGACGCCCCATGGAGGCAGCCGGAATGTATCGTCCGATTTTCGTTCAGGGGTGAACGATATAAACCGCTTTCCTCAGTGTCAAGGCCGTTCGTCACCGAAACCGGTGTCGCGGCCTAGGAAAGGAGACCGATCAGACGCGCGCCGATGGCGACTCCGGTCCAGATCGAAATCGAGAACATGCCGGCCGCCTTCGGCCAGATCGGTCCCAGCTTCGCCTCGTCGGTCAGCGTCATCTTTCGGCGGATCGTGAAGGTGAAGATCAGGCCCAACAGCAGGAGTTCCATCTTCCACCAGAAGAAGGGGCTGTAGTACTGCTTGAGGGCCGTCGACATCACCGACGGCCAGCCGGTGATGAGGAGCGCCACCAGCCCCCAGATCATCCAGGGCATCGCGTCGGAGGCGACCTTGGCGAGCGGAACGCGCGTCAGGCCGACGCCGAGCAGCCGCAGGTCGACCACCAGCACAGCGCCGGCGAACACCGAGAGGGCTACCAGGTGCATTACCTGCACAATCGGCGCGAACCAGGTGTTGTTCAGGATGTACGCGCTGAACGCGTGTTCCTGCATCCAGAAGAAGAACGGTTCGAGTGACATGCGCCTGCTCCTGCCCTACCCCGCGAGGTTCAGATCCTTCCACCACTGCGGCACAAGATCGGCGTAGGCGATCATCCGGCCAACCACAATGATCGATGCCCAGAAGGCGATTGACAGGGCGCCCGCCATCCGCGCGGCGGGCGGCGGCGTCCGGTCATTGTCCCAGCGCGACACCGACTGGTACGTGGTGGCGTGGAAGTACCACATGTTGAGGCCGGCCAGCGCGAGCAGCAGGTTCTTCGTCCAGAAATAGAAGTTCGTATAGAACCGCATCGGGTCGCTGTAGAGAAGCAGCAGACCGGTCACGATGCTGACGGCGAAGCCCAGCATCTGCCAGGGGAACAGCCGGCGCTGCACATCGGTGACCGAGCTGTTCAAGTTGCCGATGCCGGCCAGTCGCAGGTCCATCATCAGGATCAGGCCGGCGAACATGCACATCCCGATGACGTGCGACGTCAGCATGATCGGATAGGCATTGAGCGACTCGCGGAGGGCGACGCTCGACTCCAGGGCGCCGAGCCATTCGAATAAACCACGCATGTCGGATCCTGCGGAACGCGATAAGAAACCGTCAGTCAGGCGTGTCTACGGAACGCAGCGCGCCTTCGGCGGGTCCGTGTAGCTGTCGCGGTAGACGCTGTGGCAGTTGGAGCACGCTTCGGCCACGTCGCCCGTAATGAAAAGCACTTCGTCTTCGTCATATACCCGGCGGCGCGCCCACTCGGCCGCGGCCAGTCCCACTTCGCGCAGCCTGGCCGTGTGTTGCTTCCAGTCGTCCCGTTCAATCGGCGCCGGCTCTCCGTTCCGCGCCGGATCGTCATCAACGTTCTCGCACAGGCG
Source organism: Vicinamibacterales bacterium (assembly GCA_965202655.1). Lineage (GTDB taxonomy): Bacteria > Acidobacteriota > Vicinamibacteria > Vicinamibacterales > UBA8438 > VXRJ01. The sequence continues at coordinate 56,919 of CBDBBK010000001.1, forward strand.
CGGCAGCGTGATCAGGTTGGCCGACTCGGCGAGCGCGATGGCGGCGTTCTCCACCTGTTCCCAGCCGGTGTAGATGCCGGAAAAGCGCGCCGTCGTCGAATCTCCCGCCGCCGCCTCGACCGGCGCGCCCGGATCAGCCGACTGCGCGTCGAAGATGATGTTGGAATTGGGGAACAGGATGCTGCGCATCACCTCGGCCAAATCACCTGCCGCCTCGGGCGGCGGATCCTGCTGCGCTACCACCGGAGCGGCGCTCAACAGCAACACCACGAACACGCTCAGAACACGCATCGGCTGACTCCTCCGTACAAGCTGGGGTTGGTGCCTCGGCGCGCAGTGTACTCCGGCCCCCAAAGGCGGTCAACTTACGCGATCCTGAAGCTGGCCGGCTGGCGGAGCGGGGCCGGGGCGGTGTAGTCTTACAGCGAGTCCGTTTCGGTAAAGAGGAGGCGTAGTCGTGTCCAACTTGACGCGTAAGGTGCTTGTTCCGGCCGCACTCTGCGCGGGGTTCGCCCTGCTCCTGCTAGCCGGGTCGTCCGCTCCGGTTGTCGCGGCGACGGCCCCTGTAGCAACCACGGTCGCCCAGGACAACCCGGTGGAGGCGACGGACGAATCGATCGCAGCCGGGCGGCAGGTTTACGGGCGGTTCTGCCGCTCCTGCCACGGCATGCGGGGTGATGGGCGCGGCATGGCGGCGCCAGCCGGGTCGCGGCCAGCGAACCTGATCGACGATCAGTGGGATCATGGCGACACCGACGCGGCGATGTACAAGGTGATCCGCGAGGGCGTGCCCCCGAAGTACGACATGGACGCCTGGGAAGGCCGGGTCACCGACGACGAGATCTGGCACGTCATCAACTATCTGCGCGACCTCGCCTCCGAGTAGCGGAGGCATCGGGCAACCGATGAGATCGCAACCGGCCCGCGTCCCGCACGCCGCCGGCGTGGCGGGCGGCATCGTCCTCGCCGCGCTGCTGGCGGCCGCTGCCCTGCCCGCCGCGACGCCCCGCATCGATCTCGACGAGATCACCCCCGGAATGCGGGGCGTCGGCGTCACCGTCTTCCAGGGCACCGCGCGCGAGGAATTCGGCGTTGAGGTGCTGGGCGTCATCGACAACGTGATGGGCCCTCGGCGCTCGCTCATCATCGTGCGCCTGGACGGTGGTCCGCTCGCCGAGACCGGCGTCATCCAGGGCATGAGCGGCAGCCCCGTCTACTTCGACGAACGGCTGGCGGGAGCCCTCTCATATTCGCTCGGATCGTTCGCGAAGGAGCCGATCGCCGGCATCACGCCGATCGGCGAGATGGTTGCGACCGACACCACGCCGATGCGTGTGGCGCGGCGTCCCGCGTCGGCGATTGCGTTCGCCGGCGGTGACCGCGCGCACCTGGCGGCCGCCATGCGGCAGGCGTTCGCACGGACCGAACCGTTCGCCGGGCGGCCGGACGACGTCCGCGCGACGGGTCTGACGATCGGCGAGGCGGCGCGGCTCGGCACGCGGCTGCAGCCCATCGCGACGCCGCTGCTCCTGAACGGGTTTGTCCCGGAGGTGATGAATCTGTGGTCCAACGCGTTCGATGGCAACGGTTTCGTAACGACCATCGGCGGCGCCGCGGCGGGCGCGGCGACGCAATCCAGCGGTGACGGCGCGCCGCTCGAACCGGGCGACGCGGTCGGGGCGACCCTGATACGCGGCGACATGGCGATGACCGGCACCGGCACGGTCACGATGGTCGACGAGGACCGCGTCTATGCCTTCGGCCATCCCTTCTACAACTTGGGCCACGCGGCGATGCCGATGACGCGCGCCCGCGTCACGACGGTACTCCCGAGCCTCGCGATCTCGTCGAAGATCACCGCCATCGGCAACACGGTCGGGACCATCGATCAGGATCGGTCGACCGGGATTTACGGCAGCCTCGGCAACGGCCCGACCCTTATCCCGATCGACGTGACGATTGCCGCGGCGGACCGGGAGCTGACCGAATCGTTCGCGTTCGAAGTGATCGACGATCCGTTCTTCACGCCGACTCTGACGCTGACCGGGCTGCTCAATACGCTGCTGTCGTGGACGCGGGATCTGTCGTCCGCCAGCACCCTGGAAGTGACCGGCGCCGTGTATCTCCGGGGCGGACATGATCCGATCCGTCTGCACAACGTCTACGCGGGCAACGGCGCCGCCCTCAACGCCGCGGTCTCGGCCGCGGCGCCGCTCGCGGCACTGCTCGGCAATCGATTTCTTCCGGTGGAGCTCGACCGCATCGAACTGGACGTGGCGACACGCGAAACGCCCCGGACCGCGAGACTGGAGCGGGTGCGGGTCGATGCACCCCGGCCGCGGGCGGGCGACACGCTTCCGGTTGCGGTCTCGGTCCGCACCGCGGAGGGTGACCTGATCGTCGAAACCGTCAATGTGGACCTGCCTCGCGATCTGACCGGCCCGGTGCAGATCCTGGTGGCGGACGCGGAGACCCTCCAGCCCCGCGACGCTGCCGCGGGACGGCAGCCACAGCAGGCCCGGTCGATTGCACAGTTGATCCGCGCGCTGAACGGCACGCGCCAGCAGGACCGCTTCTACGTGCAACTGCTCGCGGCCCGGCCGGGCGCCATCGTGCATGGCCAACCGCGGGCGGTGCTTCCTTCGTCGGTGCGCGCCGTCCTCGATGGCGACCGCTCCGGCGGCGACGTGACGCCGCTCGGTGAAGCCACGCTCGGTGAGTGGGACGTGCCGACCGGCCACGTCGTATCCGGCTCTCGCCTGATCACCCTGACCGTCGAGCCGGCCGGGTCGGAATGACCCCCCGCGCTCCCGGCCCGCTTGCTCTGCTCCTGGCCGTCTCCGCGGCGCTGGGGACATATGCGGCATCGCCGGTCTTCTGGAGCGTCTCGACGCAGGACGAATTCCTGGAAGGAGATGCTGAGAACATCTCCATCGATGCCGAGGGGCGACTGCGGATCGGTCCGGGCGCGGAGGCGATCCACGATGCGGATGCGCCGTTTCTCTGGACGGTAGTGCGGGCGGACGACGCGCTCTGGGTCGCCGGCGGATCGGGTGACGACGCCGGCGGCCTGATTCGACGGATCGATCCGGACGGCGATGTCGCAACGCCGTGGCGGGAAAGCGGGTTTGACGTGCATGCGCTCGCGCCCCGCGCTGACGGCGGCGTGTATGCCGCCACGTCGCCCGACGGCCAGGTCATCGCCATCGACAGTGACGGGGCCACCCGGGACTGGTTCGATCCGGACGAGACGTACATCTGGGCGCTGGCCGCACAACCGGACGGCACGCTCTTCGTCGGCACCGGCAATCCAGGCCGCATTTACCGGGTGGCGCCGGATGGAACGGCCGCGCTCCTGTACGACACCGGCGCTACGCATGTCCGCGCCCTCGCGATCGATTCGGCCGGGCGCCTGCTCGCCGGCGCGGGCTCGCCGGGCCAGCTGTTCCGGATCGACGCCGATGGAGAAGCCTTCGTCCTTCTCGACTCGGGTCGCGAAGAGATCGTGTCGGTCCGAGTGAACGATGACGGCATGATGCTTGCCACCGCGGCCGGCCGGGCCTCCGGGACCAGCGGCGGCACATCCACCGCCGTAACCGTTACCGTGGCCAGTGCGGTCACGACAACGGCGGGCAGTTCCACCAGCGCGACCGGCGGGACGGCGAACGCCGGCTCCGGCGGCGCCGTCTATCGGATCGCGCCGGACGGCGTCTGGGACATTTTCTGGGAGTCGGCCGAAGCGACACCCTACGACGCGGTGCGGGATGCCGCCGGCGGCATCGTCATCGGCACCGGTCCGGACGGCAAGCTGTTCCGGGTTGCGGGCGAGCCGTCCACCACCGTCCTGCTCACCACGGCGCAGGCGCAACAGGTAACTGCGTTCGCCGCGGAGCCGGACGGACGCATCGCCTGGACGACCGCCAACCCCGGCGCGGTCTACCGCATGGCGCCGGCGCGGGCCGGCGCCGGCACCTACCTCTCCGCCGTCCATGACGCCGAGACGATTGCGACGTGGGGAATGATCCGCTGGCGCGCCGCCACACCGAACGGCAGCAGCATCCAATTGCAAACCCGTTCCGGCAACACGGTGACGCCGGGCGACACGTGGAGTGCGTGGTCCGAGCCCTACGACACGGCGGACGGCGCGGCGATCACGAGTCCCCGGGCACGCTACCTGCAGTGGCGGGCCGAACTGCGGGCGACGGGCGATACGCCGATTCTCCGCTCCGTCACCGCCGCGTACCTGCCGCGCAACCTCGCACCCGAAATCACCCGACTCACCCTGCACGAACCCGGACGCGTCTACCAGCAGACGGCAGCGGCGGGCGATCCGCCGATCGCCGGCCTGAACGGCGGGCGGGACCCCGCGACGCCCCCAAGCGGCGCCGCGACGTCGACCGTCACCCCACTCGGCCGTCAGGTCTACCGCAAGGGCTTGCAGGCGTTCGCCTGGGAAGCATCCGACCCGAATGACGACGCACTCCGCTACGACGTGCGGTACCGGGCCGAAGCGGAAGACACCTGGCGCGTCCTGGCGCGGAATCTGACCGACCGTCTCTTCACGTGGGACACGACCTCGACTCCCGACGGGACCTACGTCGTCCGGATAGTCGCCTCGGACGCGACGGCCAATGCCCCGGCCGACGCGCTTACCGCCACGCGCGATACGGCGCCGTTCGACGTCGACAACACACCGCCTCGAATCATGGTGGCGGCGGAGGAGACGCCGGCCAGTGGCGAGACGGTGGTCCGCGTCACCGTCACGGATGCACAGTCGGCCGTCGCCCGCGTGGAGTACACGCTCGACGCCGAGTCCTGGCAGGTGATCTATCCCCTCGACGGGATTCCCGACGGGCGCGAAGAACAGTTCGACGTCAGCCTGCCGGCGGACGCACTTGATCGACTGGTCGTGCGCGCCACGGACGGGATGAACAACACGTCGACCGCCGGCGCACAGTAACGGCGCCGATCACGCCGCCGGCGGTGCGGCGCCGGCGGCGAGGTCGGCCGCCATGTCGCCCCGGATGGTCACCTCTTCGACCACCCACACCATGTTCACGGCGACCGGTGCGCCGCGGTATTCCGCCGGCATGAAGCGGGAGCCCGCCGCCGAACCGACCAGGTCGGGCCAACTGGGCGGCTCCGCCCCGCTCGACCCGAGCACCTCCAGGACGGAAACCGTCCCCTCCTGAGTCAGCACGAGCGCGAACGTCACCCCGGTAGGATGCCCCGGCAGCGGGATGGGATCCGGCCGCGACAGCAGCAGCGCGTCGGGGCTCAACTGCGGCGTCACCATGCCGGTCCGGAGACCCAGGGGATTCTCGTTCGAACCCGGATTCGAGAGTGACAGCAGCCGGGCGGCAAGCGATCCGGGCTGGGGCACCGATCCCACCATGCTCGCCGCCAGCAGGATGCAGACCAGCGTCGCCACACAGGCCGCACCCGCCGCCCAGACCAGATGCGGATACTCCGTCAGGCGACGGACGCCGGCGGTGCGCGCCACCTCCCGCTCGGCCGCGACACGACTGAGCACCATGTCCCCCGATGCGCGGAGACGTTCCGTGAATCTGGCATCGATCAGATCGTCCCCCGCCCGCTTCACCGCCCGGCTGAAGGCGCGCTCCCGGCTGGCCACGCGGGCGCAGCGGGGGCAGTTGGCGAGGTGGTGGTCCACCGCGATACGGCGAGGGATGGACAGCTCATCGTCCAGGTACGCTGCCAGGCGCCGCCGATTGAGCCAGCAGGTCAGCATGGCCGCACCTCCTTGAGCGCGCGCCGTAACGAAGCCCGGCCGCGCGCGAGACGCGACTTGACGGCGCCGACGGTGACGCCGAGCGAGAAGGCGATGTCCTGGTAGCGCATGCCGTGGAGCTCGCGCAGGATTACCGCCGTCCGCTGATCGAACGGAAGCGTCGCAATGGCGGCGCGCATCCGATCCGCCAGCCGCCGGCGCTCGAGCCGGACATCCGCGCAGGACCCGTCCGGCGCGGCCGGCTCACCGTTGGCGCCGGCGCAGGCTTCGTCCAGGGAAACCTGCGCCATGCGCCGGCGTCGCGCCCACCAGCGCCGCCGGTTTCGCGCCTGATTGACGGTGATCCGGTAGATCCACGTGCGCAGCGCAGCGTCGCCGCGGAAGGTGCGGAGCGTCCGGAAGACGCGCAGGAATACTTCCTGGGATACGTCGAGCGCCTCCTCCCGGTCGCCCAGCAGTGCGCACGCCAACTGGAACACCATCGCCTGATGGGTTTCGACGAGTTCGGAACAGGCCTCGTCGTCGCCGGCAACGCAACGCTCGACCAGCAACGACTCCGTCGTCGTGATGCCGGACCACTCAACCGCCGACGTGGTGCGCATTCGCTCGTCCTCGTCCGGACCCGGAAGCGTCGTCCCGTTGCAAGCGTCGCATGCCCCGCGCGTCTGCGCAAGCTCACAAACCCGCCGGCCAGTCGGCTTCCTGAAGCGTTAGACACCACACGGATCGGAAAGTCTCATTCGCCGGCGCGTACGCGCCTCCACGGACGCGCCTGTTACCATTCGCTCCGGCGGACTCGGCTGCCGGTCCGTCCGTGAACTCCCATGCTGAACGGCCTTTTTGTCGCGGTCACGCTGCTTTCGGTCCTCATCGCGGCGGCGACCGGCCGGATGGAAGCGCTGACCGGTTCCATCGTCACCTCCGCGCGGACCGCGGTTGAGCTGGCGATCGGACTGGTGGGCGTCATGGCCTTCTTCCTCGGCCTGATGCGCGTCGCCGAGAAGGGCGGCGTGATGGCAGCCCTCGCGCGCGTGGTCCGGCCGGTAATGCACAGGCTGTTCCCCGAAGTGCCCGCGGATCATCCCGCCATCAGCGCGATGATCCTGAACATCTCGGCCAACATGCTGGGATTGGGAAACGCCGCAACGCCTTTCGGCATCAAGGCGATCCAGGAGCTGGACAAACTGAACAGCCGCCCCGGCACGGCCACGAACGCCATGACGCTGTTCCTGGCGATCAATACCGCGGGGCTTGCGCTGTTGCCGACCGGCATGATCGGTGTCCGTGCCGCACTCGGCTCTAACGATCCGGCGGGAATCGTCGCCACCACCTGGTTCGCCAGCGGGATGGCGACGGTAGTGGGGATCACCGCCGCGATTCTCCTGGCGCGGCTGCCCCGCTATCGCCGGAGCGAACCGCCCCTGGCCACCGCGGACGGCATGACCGAAGCGAGCGTCCCGTTGACCGGCGCGGGCGAAACGGCCAGCGACGCCGCGGCGGACGAACCTCCTCCGCCACCGGAACGGGCGCCGGGGCGCGTCTGGGCCGCGCGGTGCTTCTGGCTCGTCGTATTGGCGCTGGCGGCGCGCGATGTCGCGTCGCGCCTTGCCACGGAACCGCTTGCCGACGCGATCCGTGGGATCACGTCGTTCTGGATGCTGCCGGCAATCGTCGCTGCGTTCGTGCTCTACGGCTGGGTGCGGCACGTGCGCGTTTACGACGCGTTGGTGGAAGGCGCCAAACAGGGGTTCGATGTCGCACTCCGGATCATCCCGTACCTGGTGGCGATCCTCGTCGCGGTCGGCATGTTCCGGGCCGCCGGCGGCGTCGACGCGCTGGTAGGCGTGCTGGGACCGATCACCGGACTGATCGGACTCCCGGCGGAAGTGCTGCCGGTGGCGCTGCTGCGGCCACTCAGTGGATCCGGCGCGCTGGGAGTGGCGTCGGAGACGCTGACCGCCTACGGTCCCGATTCCCTGATCGGCTACCTCGCCAGCACGATATACGGCAGCACCGAGACCACGTTCTATACGCTGGCCGTCTACTTCGGTGCGATTGGCGTCCGGCAGACACGGCACACGCTGCCCGCCTGCCTGCTGGCGGACGCGGCCGGCATCCTGGCCGCAACGGCGATCGTCAATCTGCTGTTCGGCTGACGTCCGGCCGGAAGTCACCTGGTGGAACCCCAGCGGGGTTTCACTCGGGGCTCCTCAGGGATCGAACGGAATCTCGTGCAGGGCGGCCGGATCGTCAGAGAGTGGCGTCTCCCCGGCGGCAACCCGGTTGCCACGGAGGATGGCGGCAACGATGGCGGCGGACTCCTCGGCGGTCAGCGTGCCGGGAGCGTCCTGCGGCATCGTCTCCTGGATGTACTCGAACATCTCGCCCAGGGACCTGCCCCGCCACGCATTCCGGAAAGTGTGGTCACCGAGAAGGGCGGCCATCTCGGGGATGATGGAGTGCAACTCGCCGTGACAGACGGTGCACTGCGCCTCGTACAACGCATCCCCGGCATCCGCCTGGACATCCGCGTAAACGCCGTCCTGCGCCGCGACAGGGATTGCGAGAGGAACCGGCAGGGCGAGTGCGGCCCCCGCCAGACCATAGGCGAGGGCCGCGCCGCCAAGGAGAACGACAACGCGCATCCGAACGGGCCCGGACGCTACTGATCCAGAACGACGGTGGCGTTCCGCTTCGGCACCTGGCCGCCGGTCGGAATGTCCGCCACGACCTTCACGCTCTCGATGTCGACCGCAGCAACCCGGTTCTCACCCGAGATCGAGATGTAGGCGATCTTGCTGTCCGGCGTGATGGTGATCCAGTTGGGCGAATGGCCCACCCGGACGCCGCCGACCAGTTCCAGGCCCGGAATCGTGTAGACGTAGACGCTGCTGTTCAGGCTGGAGTTGGCCACCAGGTACTGGTTGTCCGGCGTGACCCCGAGACCGTGCGCCGTGTTGCCGCCGTGCCCCGGCGTCTGCTCGTCCATTGGCAGGGTCGGGAACTCGATGCGCTTGACTTCCTTGCGGGTCGCGAAATCGATGACGGCGAAACCGTTGTAGTTGGAGAGCTGGGCATAGACGTACCGCGTCGAGCCATCCGGGTTGACGTCCATCGCCATCGGCCGGATGCCGCGGTCGAAGTACGTCGTCCAGACCGGCCGGTCCGTCGCGGTGTCCACCACCGTCAGGTTCCGCGCGCCGATCATGCCCGCGAGCGCGTACTTGCCGTCGGGCGTGACATAGGTGTTGTGGACGCCGCCATGGACGGAAATCGTCGCAATCATCTCGTTGGTCGACGTGTCCATCACGTCCAGCGCGCCTGGCGCCTGGGCGATTGCGGTGTACACCTTCTTGCCATCCGGCGTGATCGCGATGTTGTTGGGACGGCCGCTGAGGGGAACCTTCTCGATCACTTCCAGCGACTTCATGTCGACGATATCGACCGTGTCGTCCGACTCGTTCGCCACATAGAGCAGCGTGCCGTCGGGCGACGGGACGGCGCCGTGCGCACGCTCGATGCCCTTGATCTCTCCCACCACCTCGTTGGTGGTCGGGTCGATCACGTGAACGTTGTCGCCCGCGCTGTTGGTCTGAATGATCCGGACCGTCTGCGCGGACGCGGCCGGCGCCAGGGCCAGCGCGACGATCGCCGCCGCCGCCGCAAATCCGATCCACCGGGATGTCGTCGTTGCCATGGTTGCCTCTCCTCGGTTCTGTCGCTGCGATCTCTCGGACTCTCAGACTCTCACGATTGTTCGGCCGGCCACCTACTGCGCCGTGGCGCCGTTCACCCACTCCGAGAGGGTCACGAACCACGGATCTTCCTGTGAACTGAACTGCCGCCCACCATTGTGGAACTCGTCACCACCGGCCGCGGGCTCGAGGGGGTGCACCAGCAACCTGCTCTCCAGCGGCTGGCCCGGCGTGACGAGGCGCATGAGCGACTCGAAGTTGGCGCGCGACTGCTCCTCCGTCCAGGTATCCGCGCCCGATTCGAGTTCCTCCAGGAAACCGGCGGATCCCTCGGTGTGGCAGACTACGCAACGCGTGAAGCCTTCCTTGCGCTCCAGGAAAATCGGCTCGACTCGCGTCCGGTAGAACTCGAAATCAAGTTGGGGTGACGCGGGCTGCAGCGTCGCCGTCATCAGTGCCAGAATCCAGAACACGGCGGACCCTCCTCTTGACTCTTGTCCGGGCATCCTACCACCGCCCGAATCGATTGCCTATTCGCCTTGCCACGGCCTCCCTGCGGGATAGAATGCCTCCGATCTCGCGGATGCCGCCGCTCGCGGGGTAGTGGCGGCCGGGAAGCCCGCCGCCAGGTCGCACAGGAGGACCCAGGAATGACCCATACGACAGGCGACAAGTTGATGAAGTGGTGCTTTCCGGCGCTCGCGGTCGCACTGGCGGGCACGGTGTCGGCCGGCTGCGGAGCGGACCTGGGCGTTGCCCAGCCGCAGGTACGGCTCAACAAGGTAATCGAGGCGATCGAGGACGGACGGCCCGCCATCGCCAACCAGGATTGGCGCTTCGTCGACATGGAGCACTCCGCCTTCTCGGGCGAGCGGATCGACCGCGTGCTCGAGGAGATGGACCAGGATCGTGACGCGACGGGCCGGATGACGCTGACACCGATGGTCCGGATCCCCATGGACGGCGACGAGGACTTCAAGTGGGCGATCAAGCAGGTGCTCGATCTCGGCGGCTTCGGCGTCATCGTGCCGCACGTGGATACCGCCGAGGAGGCGGACCGGCTGGTTCGCGCCGTTCGCTATCCGCCCGCCCGGGACGCCGCGCAGCCCGAGCCGCGCGGCGAAAGGGGCTGGGGTCCGGGCGGTGCGATCCGGCGCTGGCAGGTCGCGGACGCGGGCGAGTACTACGCGAAAGCGGACATCTGGCCGCTCAATCCGGACGGCGAGCTGTTCGTGGTCGCGATGATCGAGTCCGCCGAGGCGGTGTCGAACCTCGAAGCCATCCTCCAGACGGCGGTCAGCGCCATCATGGTGGTGCCGGGCGACATGAGCATCGACCTGGGCCTCGGCCCCGCCCCCGGACCGGAGAACCATCCGGAGGTGGAAGAGGTGTTCACGCAGGTCCGCGAGACTTGCCAGGCGCAGGATCGCGTCATCTGCGGCATCGGCGACGGCGCCGCCCGGCTGCAGCAGCGGATCGACGAGGGCTGGGGCTTCATCCTTCCCCTCGGCGGATAGAAGGCCACGGCAGGCGCGCGGGCGTGCGGCGACGCTTCCAGGCGCTGCAACGTCACTCGAAGAGCTCGTTCAACCACGCCTGCCACAGCGGCTCGTCGCGGGCGGCGATGGCGGGTGCATCGTCGCCGTACAGGTAGATGCCCAACGACGTCATTACCCGGTCGTCCATCGTGTACACGATCGGCGCGGCAATCCCGGGCAGAGGATCGTCGATCCGGAGCAGCGCATGCGGCAGCGGTCTCTCCACGATGCGCTCGACGGTGCCGGACAGCGGCGGCGCGCCGTCGACAGGCGTACGCCAGGGCTGGCCCGCTGCCGCATCCGCGATGCCGAGCGCGTCGAGCAACGCCGTCCACACGTCGCGCTCGGTCCCCGAGGTGGAGCCCGTCACCCGGACGATCGCGGCGCGCTGCCCGCGGAAGTGCTTGAGATAGAGCTGCAGGATGCCGAAGAAGCCTTGCCAGTTCGCCTCGATGCCCTCGAGTTCGCCGTCCCAGTCGCTGGCGTCGACGAAGAGGCTGTGGACGAGGCGCACGACGCACGTGCCCCCGGCGCGGGGTTCGATCGTCCACTCGGTGGCGAGCGCCGGGGCGCCTGGTCGCCAACCTGATGGTTCTTCGAGGCCCAGCCGACGTGGCGGCTCCCAGGCGGTGATGGCGCCCGGGGCGTCCACGCCCGGCTCCATGTGCCAGACGACGCGTCCTCCGGGGCGCTCTTCCACCTCGGCCGGAAAAAACCAGCCGGAAATGCCGGGGCCGGTGGCGATCGCCTGCCAGACCTCCTCGGGCGTGCCCGGGACCTCCACTTCCAGCTCGATGTACCGGCGGCCGGACGCGCTGTGTTTCACGGTCACGGTGTTTCGCGGACAGACGATCGCGCGTTCTGTCCGGGTCGCTCGCACTCGATCTTCGAGAATCATCCTATTTCGCGAGCGGATCGGGCCGGACCTGGAACTTGATCGCCTTCTGCAGGGTTCCCGGTCCTCCCTCCAGGTGCCAGGCGGCATAGTTCGAGTAGCTCGACCAGAGCCCCTTCCCTTTCCAGCCCGTCGTCGGATCGTCGATCCGGCCGACTGACGAGCGGGAGAAGAAGCCGAGCGGGTACGGCACCCGCAGCGTCACGAACTCACCCGTCGACGGAATGAACACCTCGAGCGAGTCGGTGTTCACGACCCCGTAGACGGGCGTCTCCGGCCCGAAGCCGAGCACGTCGTGGTGGTCGATCTGCGTCAGGTAGCTCTCGTCCGAGTTGATCGGCATCGTCGCGTTCTCGTAGGTCGGCTTCTCCATCCGGTGGAGCGTCCATCCCTCCGGGCAACTCTGCCCGGTCGCGGTCGGTCCGTTCGTCACCGTGCAGACGCTCCGGTCGAACGCGGCGAAGTGGCCGCTCCCCCGCCAGTCCTGATAGATGATGCCGTCGCGCGTTATGTGCAGTCCTCCGCTTCCGTACGGCGGCGGATCGACCACGGTCGTGGGAGGCATGTACACCTCCGCGATGCAGCTCTGCGGCGGGTTGTCACCCAGTTCCAGGCGAACGAGCGTGTTGTCGTCACGCCCGTTGTCCGAGCACCATACGCTGCCGTCCGCCGCGTTCACCGCCGGCGAGTAGCAGCCGTAGGCGACGCGGTGATCGCGTGACGGGTCGACCGGCTCGTCCGGCTCGGTCCAGTCCGGCGAGATGACGCCGTCGCCGTTCGTGTCGATGACGGTCGGGCACCATCCCTGCGACGCCTCGACGTCGCCCGTCTCGTCCCACAGCTCGACGTCGATCCAGCCTACGCCTTCACGGAAGCCGTAGTAAAAGCGCTCGTCGTGGCCGAGCTGATTGTGATCGGCCGAGAAGCACGTGTCGATCTCGCTGAACGCCTCCGTCGGCGGGTCGTACAGGAAGACCTGGCGCGTTCCCACGTCGATCGGGAAATACGCGGCGAACGGATTGGCGTCATCCGTGCAGAACGACGGCTGCTCGTCCGGCCCGCGCACCCGCCCCGTCAACCAGACCCGCCCGTCGCCGTCCATGGCGACGCTCCGCGGGTCGGCGGCGCGCGCCCAGATCGGCTCGTCGCCGTAATAGGGCGACGTCGGCGTGTCGGTCAGGATGCGCGGCGCGCTGGACGGGATCGGGATATTGAACGCGCGGTGCTCCACCGGATCGATCACGGCCAGGATGTCGCTCGGCTGGACCACGCCGTACACCAGGCCGTTCGCATTCACCGTGCCGTCCCGGACATCGGACGGCGCGCTATCGGTCCGCCCGTCCGTCTCGGTTCCCCAGTCCCAGAGCGTGACGACGATGTTCCGCTCCGCGCCCGTCGGACGGGGCGGCGTCTGCGCCGGCGCCTCGCCGGCAGCGATCCGGTCGGTCCAGTCGGCGAACATCTCGCGCTGATCCCCAAGGCCGCGCCACATGCCTGCCATGGACGACCCCATCGGCCCCATCGCGACCCGCTGATCCCACGCGTCGAGGTGCGAATCGGCGTCGGCCAGGATGCCGGCCGGGATCTCGCGAGTCGCCCAGTTACCCACCTGGTGGCAGTTGAGACAGCCCGTGACGCGGCTCCCCAGCTCCTGCTGCGACTGGTCACCCTCCGGCAGGTGCATCATCGAGAGCCACCAGGCGGCCGGATAGACCTGCGCCGCGGCCAGCGAATCCGGGGCGACCGTGGCATCGAGGTCGAGCCTCTCGCCCGGCTGCGCGGCGACCGGTTCGGAGTCGACAAGACCGTAGCCCCGCACCCAGACGTCGTAGGTCGCCTCCGGCAGGTCGGGAAGCACGAAGCGCCCCTGATCGTCGGTGGCCACGATCCGGATGAAGCGCGTCGGCAAGTCGGTTGTCTCGGCAATCACCCAGACGCCCGCCTCCGGGCCGGCCGCGCTCGCGACGACGCCGCCGACGTCGTCCGGGTCGAGGGCGATGCCATCCGCCGGTCCATCGGCCGGACCCAGCTCGCCGCAGGCGATCGCCACGATCGCCAGCGCCGCGGCCGTCAATCCCCACCACGTCGTTTGTGCCCGTCCCGTCATGGGTCGCTCCCTCCGTAATCCAGTTCGTCGTAGCCGCCGCCGGGGGTCCACTGCACGCGCTTCATCGGCGAGTTGCCACCCACGCCTTCACCCGTCCGGTAGATATAGACCAGTACCTCGTCGTAGCTGCCTTCCAGTGGCGCGATCAACTCGCGCGCGACGTCGCTCGCAGTCTCCGGATCCTGCACCTCCACTTCGATCGTGAAGATCCCGTGCGCGGTCGCCATCTTGACGATCCGCCACGCGTCGTTGACCAGCTCGGGGCCGTCGGGCACACCGGCAAGAGCCGGCGCCGACGCATCCCGCGCCTCCGGGCCCGGTTCATGCGCATCGCCGCAGCCGACCACCGCTGCCGCCACGAGCAGCGGGCCGACGAGACCACCGCCGCGTGCGCGGCGCATCGGGTTACCCCAGGCTGCCCAGAAACGCGTCGATGCCGGCCTGCGCCACTACCTCGTCCTGATCCGGTGTGCCGGAACTGCAGCCGACCCCGCCGACGATCTGATTGTCGACGAAGATCGGCAGCCCGCCCGCCACGATCATGAACCGCCCCTGGTTGCTGACGTGGATGCCGAACGCCGGTCCGCCCGGACCGCTCACCTCGCCGTACGCGCGGGTCGACCGGCGGGCCGCCGCCGCCGTGAACGACTTGCTGATCGCCACGTCGATGCTGGTGATCCGGCCGTTGTCCATCCGGTGGAACATCAGCAGGCTGCCGTTGTCGTCCGTAATCGCGATATCCATGTCGACGCCGATCTCGCGCGCCTTCGCCTCGGCGCCATCCATGATGATGCGCGCGTCATCGAGCGTCAGCTTCTGTACCGTCTTCATTCCTGCTCCTTCCGTCCGTTGGCGCGGCCGCGGGTATTCGGCCGCCCGCGCCCCGAGCATAGCACCGCCACCACTCCTGATACAGTGTCGGGAATCAGGAGGATCCGATGCGCCATCAGCCCCGGATGTCCGCTGCCTTCGCCGCCACCCTCGTCGCCGCGGCCGGCCTTGCCGTCACCGGCGCCACGGCCCAGGAACCGCCCCCCGGGTTCCTCGACCCCGAGCCCATCCTGCGCGCCGCGCGCGAGGCGATCGGCACCGACAACCTGCGCTGCATCACCATCGCCGGCACCGTCGACTACGGCGGCATGGTGGGCCAGCAGCGGCACCACGGCTATGAGGTGGACTGGCCCCGCATGGGCCCGTTCCCCAACTACGTCCGGACGATGAACTGGGACGCCGGCACCCTCACCGAAGCGTTCGACCGCGAACCGGGTCTGGCTCCGGCGTCGTGGCGCTGGGGTCTCGGCTGGCTCGGCGGCACGCCGATTCAGCAGGAGACCCGCCAGCACTTCTATGTCAACGGGATGCACGGCTGGTCGCGCGACGGCACGGACAGCGAGCCGGTCGCCGCCCGTCCGGAGGATGCCGAGCGCTGGCAACTCGACATGTGGATCAACCCCCACGGCTTCCTGAAGGCGGCGCAGAAACCGGGCGCGAACCCGCACGCCACCTGGCGGTGGGAGCTGGGCGAGATGGGACGGGACGGCGTGACGGTCCGGCCCGAGAAGATGCGCATCGTGTCGATCACGGTGATGGACAAGTACCGCGTCGACGCCACCATCAACAGCGAGAACCTGTTGCAGCGGATTCACACCTGGGTGGGCGATCCCGTGCTCGGCGACTTCAACTACGAACACGAGTTCACGAACGCCAGCTACATCGACGTGGACGGCGGCATCCGCTTCCCGACCGGCTGGCACCACCACCAGGGTTGGGACGACAACTTCCAGGGGCAGAGCATCAACGCCGGCCACAATTCCTTCAACGCCACCCTCGCGGACATCACCGCCAACGGCGACGACTGCCTGGCCCCGGTCGACGTGCCCGCGTCGGTCCGGGACGCCACCTTCCCGGTCACCGTCGAGACCGACGAGCTGGCCGACGGCGTCTGGCTGCTGGGCGGCGGTTCGCACAACAGCGTGGCGGTGGAATTCGATGACTTCATAGCGGTGGTGGAAGCACCGGTCAGCGAGGAACGCAGTCTGGCGGTGATCGAAGAAGTGGTCCGGCTCGTGCCGGACAAGCCGATCCGCTTCCTGATCAACACGCACCAGCACCACGACAGCATCGGCGGGCTACGCACTTACATGCACATCGGGGCAACTATCGTCACGCACTGGAAGAACTACGAGTTCTACACGCGCGACGTGCTCAACTACGCGCCGCGTACGTTGCTGCCCGACATGGTGTCGCTGTGGCCGCCCACCGAGCTGGCCGAGGGCTACCAGTACGAGGCGATCCGGGAAAACTACTGGCTGACCGACAACTCAGGCTCCCAGCGGATGCACATCAGCTACGTCCATCCGCTCCGCCACGTGGAGGGCATGCTGATGGCGTACCTGCCGGACGAGCGGATCCTTATCGAGGCGGACATCTACGACCCGCCACGCCCCGGCGCGCCCGGGCCGCGCGAGCCGAACGCCGATCACCGCAGCCTGCTCCGGCAGGTCGAGAGGTTCGGCTTCGATGTCGAGACGATCGTTCCCATCAACGGCGATCCCGTGCCGTGGAGTCAGTTCGAGTCGTTCGCCAGGAGATGACGTTCGCAGGAGCGTGCGTTCTCATCCTGCCTGGAGCGAGCGCATGAGGTTCGTGCGCGTGGCGCGCCACGCCGGCCAGGCGCCGGCCGCCGCCGTCGTGGACAACAGCGTGAGGGCGGCCGCCACCAACGTGGCGGGGTCGTGGGGTGACACGCCGTAGAGCAACGCGGTCAGGACGCGGGTCGCCCCCAGCGCGACCACCAGGCCGAACACGACGCCGACCACGACCGGCGCCAGGGCCTGCCGCACGACCAGCCGCACGATGGCCGTCTGCGAGCTGCCGAGCGCCATGCGCATGCTCAACTCGCGCAGCCGAAATCTGACGGACAACGCTACCGTTCCATACAATCCGAGCAGGATCAGTCCCAGCGCGAGAACGCCGGTCCCACCAAAGACCATCGCGGCAAACCGGGGCAACAGGAGGACGCCGCCCATGCGCGCGGTGAGCGGTTGCACGTCGAACACGGGCACCGCCGGATCGATCGCGCGCATCGCGTCAACAAGATGAGCCATCTGCGGCGGGCCAGCGGGCGACCGTCGCATGACCAGCGCCGCGGCCTGCCAACCCGAGGGATCCTGCAGGATCGACGTGAACACCATGGGTCGCGTGACGTCCCCGAGCGTGCGGTTCTTGAAATCGCCCACGACACCTACGACCTCCACGGTCCGCGTCTCCGGAAAGCCCACCCCGATGTGCTGGCCGATGGCCTGTCTTCGGTCGGGCCAGAAGCGGCGGACGAACGCCTCGTTTACGAGTGAGACCTCGACCGCGCCCGAGCGGTCCGACGCGTCGAATTCGCGTCCTTCGATCACCGGCACTCGAAGCGCTCCGAAGGCGCCGGGACCGGCTATCCCGACGTCGACGAGCGGAAGCTCTTGCGACGCCACGCCGTCGTGTCCGGACAGGCGGAGTCTGGTGAGCCGAACACTCAACGACAGCGGAACCGGCTGTATCCACCCTGCGGCCTCGACGTCTGGAAGCTCCCGGACGGCGGCGGCCGCGCGCGACAGGTAGTGATACGCCTCGTCCTGGTCGTGGCCAACCAGCGCCGGTGCGACACTCGCGACCGCGACGCCTCGCGTCTCGAAGCCGGGGTCGACTCGAGTTACGGCGAGCAGGCTGCGCAACGCGAGGCCGCCAACCACCAGCAGCAACACCGCCGTCGTGGCCTGGACGGCAATCAGCAGCATCCGCCACGTCGTGGCTCCGCCGGTCGCGGATGCGCGGGAATCGGTCTTGAGCGTCTCGACGATGGAGAGGCCCGACGAGATCCGCAACGCCGGTCCGAGCGAGGAAACCATGGTCGACCCGAGGACCACGATCGCCGTGAGGCCGAAGACACGCCAATCGGGCATCAAGTGAAGATCGATGGCGGTCGGCACCCCCGGCAGATGGATCTCGCTGAGCATCGGCCCGACCCACGCGGTCAAGAGCAACGCGATGGCGGCCGCGGCGCCAGTGAGCACGATGCCCTCGGCGAGCAATGGACGGATGATCCGCCATCGATTGGCTCCTACCGCCAGTCGTAGGGCGACCTCGCGCTGGCCATCGACCGCGCGCGCGAGCACGAGATGCGCGACGTTGACCGAGCAAACCAACAGCAGGAGCAGGGCGACGGCGAGGACGCCGACGGCTCCGAATCGGGCAAGAGCCCTTGACACGACGGGGTGAATGGACGCCTCCGACAGCGGCGTGAGCGCAAAGGAACGACCGGCCTTCGCGTGCGGATACCGTCGGGCGAGCGTATCGTCCAAGACGGTAACCTGCGTGCGAGCCTGCTCGAGCGTCGCGTCGTCCTGCAACCTGGCGTGCACCCACCACTCGAGCTGTCCGCGGTCGTCGGCCGCCCCCCCGCCAGCGCCGTCGAGTGGCTGCCAGAATTCTGGCGCGACCCCTCGAAACAGTCCGGTGAACCCCTTCGGGGCAATCCCGACGACCGTTCGTCGTCGGTCGCCGATCATCAACTCCCGGCCGATGATCCGGGGATCGGTCCCGAAGTGCCGACGCCACGCGGCGTGACCGAGAACGACCACCGCGCCCGGCTGGTCGGCTTCATCGAATGGCCGTCCGAGCGGGAACGACACGCCGAGTGTGGTGAAGTAGTTGGGGGAAACCTGTTCGCCGATGGCGATCCTGCGGTCCAGTCCGGCGCCAACCACCGATCCCATGCGGCGGTGTGCGACCACGGATTCGAAGGCCGCGACATCACGGGCGAGATCCGCGTAGTCACCGAATCCCACCGGTTCCTTGCGAAGGATCGCCAGCTCCCCAACGGAGGTGATGCCGACGACCCGATCGGGCGCCCGGACCGAGAGCGGTTTGAGCAGCACGGCGTTGACGGCCGTCAACGCGAGGGTGGTCGCGCTCATGCCGACCACGAGGGTCAGGAGGGCGGTGAGCGAGAACCCGGGAGACCGTAGCAGGGTTCGAGCGGCGACATGAACATCAGACCACAGGTTGTCGAGCCACGGCAGCCCGCGCTGGTCGCGCAGCGCTTCCAGCACCTGCGGAACGCCGCCCAGACGAACGCGCGCCATCCGCGCGGCCTCGGCCCGCGAGTGGCCCTGCCCGCGGAGCTGTTCCTCGGCCATTTCGAGATGAAAGCGCAGTTCGCGCTCGAAATCCTGATCGGCCGGGTTGCGCCGGAGCACGCCCCGGAAACGACGCCAGAACTTGTGCAGGACAGTCATGTGCTTCCTCCAGATCCGCTCACGCCGGCTGTTCCAACAGGCGCCGATGATCGACACCATCCGGTCCGGTCCCGTCATTCAATCCGCACGCGGTCGAACTGATCCCAGGCCGACATGTCCGACAGCACGACGCGGTCCCCGGGTTGCAACCCGTCGCGCACCTCGATCGCGCTGACCGACGCCCGCCCCAGCGTCACCGGTGTCCGGACGGCATGCACGTCGTCGCCTCCCACCCGGAACAGGCTCACCACGCTCTCCTCCTGACCGAACACCGGACGGCCCACGAAGACCACGTCCTCCAGCCGCTCCAGTTCGATCGTCCCGTCCACCGTCAGGTCCGGACGCGCCCCCCGCGGCAGCTCGCCGTCCAGCGCCACGTCCACCGTCACCGTCCCGTTCTCCACCGCCGGGTCAATACGGGTTACATGCCCCGGAATCACCCCGTTCCGCGTGTCCACCGACGCCCGCTGGCCAATCTGCACGTCCTTCGCCTGCGTCTCCGCGATCCGAAGCTCCGCCTTCAGCACCGTCGGGTCGCCAACCCGCGCCAGGTTCGTGCCCGTCGTCACCCGCTGACCCTCGTCCAGCGGCACCTGCTGCAGCACGCCGTGCATGCCCGCCCGCACCCGCAGCGCGCGCACCTCCTGCAGCCGCAACTCGTGCAGCGTCCGCAGGCGGTCCACCTCCGCCTGCTCCACCGCCAGTTGATCGTCCACCGTCTCGGTCGCCATCTGCAGCCGTTCCCGCTCCAGCTCCAGCCGCGTGTCGAACTCCTGCTCCCGAGCCTCGGACTGCCGGAGCTGGATCGTCGACACCAGCCCCTGCTTCGCCAGCTCCCGGTCCGCCTCCGCCTGCAGCCGCGCCGAGACCAGCTGCGCCTCGGTCGAGGCCAGGGCCGAACGCTGCTCCAGCAGCGCCCGCTCCACCTCCACCCGGCGGGTCGTGAACCGTGCCTCGGCCGCGTCCAGATTCAGTTGCGCTTCGAGCGCCGACTGCTCCAGCACCGGGTTGCTCAGCTCCAGGATCACCGTGTCCGGCTCGATCGTCGCGCCGGGACGGATCACGATCTGCTCGACCGTCCCGTCGGTCACGGCCGGGATCCAGCGGATGGTCTCCGGCACCAGGGTCCCGGTGCCGCGCACCTCGCGGACCATCGGGCCGCGCTGCACGGTGTCGATGAAGACCGTGTCCGCGTCGGCGTGCGGCGCGGCGGGCTGGAGTTCCGAGACCCCAGCCGTGATCAGGATGACCACAACGGCTGCCGAACCAACGTAGAGTCCCTGGCGGAGCTTCTTCTTGCGCGCGAGGTCCGGTCTGGCGATGTCCATTCTCGACGACGGGCGTCGCGGGTGCCGGCTCAACGAGGCCAGATCATCATTCATCTCGGTCCTCTCTCCTTCTCCGCTCAGGTCAGCCTCGGTCGCATCAGGGGCGGGCCGGGCGCCAGCGTCCGCAGAATCAGCAGGTCGAACGTCCCCTGCACCGGGTTCGCCATTCGTAGCGCATCCACATAGATCCATACGGGCGCTGGCCCGGATTATTCGCGGTCGCCTGGAGCGACGCGCAGGTTAGTGGCGATCTCTTGCGCCGGGCGTCCGTCGAGGCACTAGGGGGCGCGAGAACGTCGGGGGGCGACTCCGCCGCATCAGAGCGTCATAGTTCCCGACGCTCGTGGAGCCGAACCGCGAGTGCGAGCAAGCCGACGGTTGCCAGCGTCGCTGCCGCAGCGGAGCGGCCGAAGTCACGAGCCGGGGTCCCCTGGAGCAGAAAGACGATGGCCGCGACGAGTTCACTCGGCAGCCACGGCTTGACGGACGGCACGATGCCGAGGATGGGCATGAGCGCAAGGACACCGAAAGTGAGAAGTACAGCGCTTGCTGCGTTGGTGGTGAGGCCGCACGCCGCCGCCAGCATCGCCACGGCAAACGCGAGGTGGATCATGCCGTATACGGTGCCGACCGCCACCGGGAACAACGGCGGCGGACCGATGAGGACCGCGGTCAGTGTCCACGCCGTGACGGTGCCGGCGATAAGCGCGAGCGTTACCGTGAGCGTCGTGACAACGTACCGAGGGAGCAGCAATTCGCGCGCACGGTCCACGCGAGTCCGGAAGAACGCCGCGGACTCGGAACGGGCGTCAAACCCCAGGGCGTCACTGCCGACCACGAGCGCGGCCAGCCGGCCCAGGAGGGAGGCGTTCGCGATAAACCGGGCGATGCCATCGGCGGGACTCGGTTCCAGGATGAGGACGTTCATCTCTCCGCCGAAATGTTCGAGGATCTCGCCGAGATAGCGTCCGGTTACCGGACCGATGACTCCGAAGAGTCCGTACGTGCCGAAAACGATCGTCCACCGGTAGGTGCGGATCAGACGGACGAACTCAAGATGCCAGAGCGTCATGACGTCAGATCCAGAAACGCGGTCTCGAGGTTCGTCATCGGCGTCAACGCAATCAACCGCTCGCGATGGTCCGCGATGAGGCGAGGGATCTCACGTTCCGCGCGGGCGGTGTCGCCCACGACCAGGCGGATCCGGCCGGGGACCGGCTCGACGGCCTCCGTGACCCAGTGTCGGTCACGCAGCGCTTCGACGAGACCGTTGGCCGGCGGACGTACCTGCACGACGAGAACGCTGGCGCTGCGCGCCAGCAGGTCAGTGATCGCGCCCTCGAAACGTATCCGGCCGCGGTCGACCACCGCTACGGTGTCGCAGACCTGCTGCACGTCGGCCAGGCTATGGGTCGACAGGACCACCGTCGCGGTGCGCGCGAGCCGACCGATCAGATCGAGCACCTCACGTCGGCCCGCGGGGTCGAGAGCGGAGCACGGCTCGTCGAGGATCAGCAGCGCGGGGTCGCCGACCAGACAGGCCGCGAGTCCGAGGCGCTGGAGCATGCCGCGGGAGAATCCTCCAACGGGTCCCCGGGCCTCGCGGAGGTCGACCTTGGCTAGCGCCTGCTCGACCCGCGTCCGTGGAAATCCGGGCGCCATGAGGCGCCGGGCGAGGTCGACGACCTCCGCTGCCGTCAGCCACGGCTCGAACCGGGGCGTGTCGACCAAGACCGCGATCTTCCGTCGGTCGACCGCCAGGGTGACCGTACCGGCCGTCGGGCGTCGCAATCCCGCGAGCACCGAGATGATCGTCGTCTTTCCCGCCCCGTTGGGGCCAATCAACCCGTAGGTGCTACCACGCGTGATCTGCAAGTCGACGCGATCCAGCGCGATCTCCGTCCCGTACCACTTGGACAATCCTGTCGCCACAATCAGTGGCGGGCCGGCCGGTCGGACGCCGGGCCTCTCCACAGGACGGTCGGTCGCTTCGGACGTGTTGACCCGCCACCCGACGATGGAGTCGTCGCACGGTGGACCATCTCCCGGGCGACTTCGTCCCATGACGAAATAGGCGACCACGCCGATGGGGAACGCGACGAGGATGATGAGTCCCCACGCCCATTTGGGGAGCATGCGAGCGTCATGTCGTGTCAGATCGATCATGGCCGCCGCAACCACCGAGATCGCGAGTACCGCCACGGCGATGACAGGTGCCGGCATCAAGCCCTCATCCGGCCGTCGAACAGGTGGATCTCCCGCTGGGCATGCTCGGCATACCGCGGGTCGTGGGTCACGATGCAGATTGTCGACCCCTCGTCGTGCAACTTCCGAAGCAGCCCCATGACGGCCTCGCCGTTCTTCGAGTCGAGGTTCCCGGTCGGCTCATCCGCGAGCAGGATCGACGGCTGCCCCGCCACCGCACGCGCGACCGCCACCCGCTGCTGCTGCCCCCCGGAGAGCTGGCTCGGCAGGTGCTTCGCGCGGTGCGCCATCTCCACCGTCTCGAGCGCCTTCTCGACCTGCTCGCGGCGCTCCGCCAGCCGCATGCCGCGGTAGGTAAGCGGAAGCTCCACGTTTTCGTAGACCGTCAGGTCGCCGAGCAGGTTGAAACTCTGGAAGATGAAGCCGATCTCCCGGTTGCGCGTTCGTGCCCGGTCCGACTGCCTGAGCTGCGCCACCGGGTAGCCGTTGAGCGTGTAGTCACCGGCCGTCGGCGCGTCGAGCAGGCCGAGAATCGACAACAGGGTCGACTTGCCGCAACCGGACGGCCCGGAGATCGCGATGTACTCACCCAGGTGGATGGCAAGGCTCACCTGGTCGAGGGCGTGGGTCTCGACCTCGTCCGTATAGAAAACCTTCGAAACGTCCTGCAGCCGAATCAACGGGGCCAGGTCATCATTCATCTTGGTTCCTCTCTTTCTCCGCTTAGATCGGCCTCGGCGTCGCGTCAGGGGGCTGGAGCGCCAAGTCCGCCATTCGCAAGGTCTCCACATAGAGTCCATACGGGCGCCCGCCCGGATTATTCGCGGCCGCCCCTATTTGGGCGTGAGCGGAGCGTGGAAAGGTGACGTGAACGGGGCTGAGACGGACGTGAGGACTCGCGACCCGTGGGGAGGGCCAGGAGCTTGCGCCGTAGAAGTTCCGCGCCAGCGAAACTTCCACCGCGCCGCCAGCGGCGCGCTTTCGCGCCGGCGGAACTTTCCAACGCGCCCGGCAGGGCGCACTAGCGGCGTGTGCCGGTGATGTCGGTGCGGATGCTGTAGAGCGTCTTGCCCGAGGTGACGTAGAGGGTACGGAGGTCGTCGCCGCCAAACGCCGCGTTCGTAATCGTGTCTTCCGGGATCGCGATGTGCTCAATCAGCTCGCCCGACGGCGAGAAGACATGGACGCCGGCGACCGTGTCGAGCGTCTCGCTGGTCCCGCGCAGGCGGTTGAGACCGGCCGCGACGTAGAGGTTTCCCTCGCTGTCGATCGTCATCCCGTCGCCGCTGCGGCCGGGATAGAAATCGTG
Source organism: Vicinamibacterales bacterium (assembly GCA_965202655.1). GTDB lineage: Bacteria > Acidobacteriota > Vicinamibacteria > Vicinamibacterales > UBA8438 > VXRJ01. Next base: position 81,033 of record CBDBBK010000001.1, read on the forward strand.
GAAGACCCGGCTGTTGCTGGCCGTGCCGTCCGGCGCCAGATCGAAGGCGCGGATCATCCGCGCGCCACCTTCCTGCTGCTCGGTCTCGATGACGTAGAGCGTGGTGTCGTCGGGCGAGATGACGATGCCGTTCGGGCGGAGCACCTCCGGCTCGGTCAGAATGCGCGCAACCGTCCCGTCCGGATCGATCCGGTAGACGCCATGGACGTTCGTCTTCTCGGGATCGGGCGGCACGCCCAGGTCGGGACGGTCCGTGAAGTAGACCCTGCCCTGACCGTCGATAGTCAGGTCATTCGGCCGGTGCAGCCCCAGGCCTTCGAACGCGTCCGCCAGCACTTCGATGTCGCCGGTCTCTATCGTGGTCCGACTGATGCGCGGAGGAATGTCGTCGCCGTTGCCCGCTTCGGCCGCGAGCAGCCGCCACTCGCTGTCGAAGATCAGGCCATTGGCGCCGTTGCTCGGCTCGCGGAAGGTGGCAACCGTCCCGTCCGGATCCATCTTCAGGATCCGGTTGTTGACACGCAGGTCGGTGAAGTAGACCGCCCCCGCCTCGTCGACGGTGGGGCCCTCGGTGAACGAGATTGTGGTGACGGCCTCGACCGCTCGCGAGGACGAGACGGCAGGTTCGTCGACCTGCGCCTGCTCGGCGGGCGACGGGGCCTCCGCCGCTCCGCAGCCCGCAACCATCACGACTGTCGACGTTACCAACGCCAGTGTCCGGACTGACCTGTCCAGGCGCATTGAGGTCATGGTGTCATCTCCTCTGCCGGCACTTGGATTGCCGGCGACCCTATCACCAATCCCAGGCCGCGGCGTTTTCGTCCCAGAGCGCGTAGCACTCCTGCGCCACACCCGCTTCCAGGAACGCAACCGGCAGCCGCGACATCGTACCGATCGGCTCGATCAACTGCCCATCGGCATACCACGAGGCGATGATCGCCCCCTGCACCGGCGCACCGCCGGGCCGGACGATCGAGACGGAGTCGATGGTTACCCGCCACGACACGTCGTCACCGTCCGCGCGCCGCTCGGTGAACCGGATCGCGTCCCCTTCCCGTTCAAGCCCCTCCACCGTGCCGACACTCTCGATCTGCTCGGCGAACGAGGTCTTCAGGTTCTCCTCGCCCGGCTCGACCGCGCAGCCAACAACTGCGGACAGGATCGCGAGGGGTACGAAAGCGCGCCGCAGGGTCGCGATGTTCCACCCCTTCATGCCATGCCTCCCGACAGAAACACCCGTTCGACGAACCAGAACGCACCGGCCAGGGCGACGGCAATCGATCCGGCCACCATCACGCGCCGGCCCGCCACCGGACTCCGCGCGCGGATTGCCTCCAGCAGCGCCGCCACGACTAGGACAACCGTGAGCTGCCCTACTTCCACGCCAAGATTAAACGAAAACAGCGACCATCCGATCGCGCCGGTCGGCAGGCCCATCTCGCGCAGGACGCTGGCGAAACCGAAGCCATGGATGAGGCCGAACACGAGCGCGATCCAGACCCGCATGTCCTTCCCGCCGCGCGACAGCAGGTTGTCGAGACCGACGTAGACGATGCTGAGCGCAATGATCGGCTCCACCATGCGGGCGGACGGCGTCATCACTTCGAGGACCGCGAGCGACAGCGTCACCGAATGCGCGATCGTGAACGCCGTAACGACGAGGACGAGCTGCCGGAGGCGTCCGCCCAGCAGGAGAAGGCCGATCAGAAAAAGGATGTGGTCCGGGCCGATCAGGATGTGGTGAACGCCCGACGGCACGAAGCGCAGCATGACCGCCCAGACCCCCTGGCGGGTCCCCGTGAAGTACTCGTAGCTGTTGTCTTCGCCACCCAGGATCGCCTGCGTCATCAGCTCGGCGTCCTCGTAGACGTTCAAGAAAGTCTGGTGATTGGGATCGTACGGGAACAGTTGGGTCGAGACGACGACCGAGCCGGGCCGGTCGTCGAGCCGGTAGCGGGCGCGGAGACGGACCGACTGGCGTTCGCGCAACGGCTCCGGGTCGGACCAGTCGTCCAGCGTGACCGGCCGGCCGTCCACCAGCACCTGGAGGCGCTCGGCGATGATCGCCGCCAGCCGTTCGCCGCGCGGCCGGAGGATGTCGGGATTGAGCGCCAGCGCCGGATCGTCCAGATCGAACTCGTAGGCGACGTCCCAGACATGGACCACCACGGTCACGTCCAGCTCGGGTGCGCCCCCCTCGAGCGACGCCAGTCGCACGTCGATGAAGCTGAACGGCGCGGGATGGGCCAGTGCGCGCTCGGACCCTGCGATCCCGATGACAGCAGCGAGCAACAGGTACCGGACGAGTCGCTTCATCGCGACACATGGTACTGGAGGATCCGGGCCGCGCGCAGAAGCCCGTCGGCCGCCTGCAGGACCTTGGCCCGGAGACGCGGCGCCAAATCCTGCCGATCCTCCAGGTAACGCTCCACGATCGCGGCGGCGCTGGCGGTCTGGTGGCCGCCCAGCGTCGAATCGAGCCAGCGCAGCGGGAAGAAAATGTCGCCGGTGCGTTGGATCTCCTCCAGAAGGTCGAGGCTCGGCCGGATGTATGCCTCCGACTCGCGCGCGCGCAACGGATGGTGCAGGAAACCCAGGGCGGTCAGCACCCACGGCTCGCGCACGCGGTTGGCCGGATCCCGGAGCGATGCGAAGAACGCGTCGCGCTCGCCGCGTTCACCAGAAAGCGCCGGCATGACGAACTCGAACGCCGCGCGCCGATCCGGGTTGTCGATGCGATCGCGCTGCGCGACGATGATCTCCGCGCTGGCCGGCACGCCCCGAACCGCGAGTCCCTGGGCGAGCGCGGTGAAATCCCGCTCGGCCAGCGGCAGGCCGGGAACGTCCTCCTCACCGCGCCAGATGCGCTCCAGGCGCCCCACCGCGTCCGCGGACAGCGCGACGTTCCGGTAGGCGCCGAACCAGACAGCAGCCAGGCTGCGGCTGGACGCCCCGGAGATCCCGCCCCACACCAGCGTCTCGATCTCCGGCGCCAGTTCGGCCCGCCGCTCCGGCGTCAGATAGCGCCAGTAGGCCGAGGTGAGGTACCCGAGGATGCGCGAGACGTTCTGCTCGTCCGTCTCCGCCACGAGCGCTCGCCGCGCCACATCGATCAACGCCTCGGGGTCGACTTCACCGTCGAGGAGCAACTCCCAGAGCGACACCCAGGCGATCGTCCGCGTCAGGTCGTCCTCGATGCCCGGCAACTCCGCGAGGAGGTAGTCCCGCGTGCGCTGATCGAGCGCCATCAGCCCGTAGCCAAGACCGCTGCCGTTCGCGAGCACGTAGTCGGGCGCCGGACGTCCGGCCGCTTCGGCAACGATCGCCTCCGGGTCGCGCAGGTGAACCTCCAGGGTGTCCGACGCTCCGCTGCCGTACCCCAGTCGCAGATCCAACCGTTGGTTCCAGAGACGTCCTGCCTCCGCGGGATCCGACTGCCGCACCGCGAGGCGCTCGATCAGGTCCCCTTCCGTCTCCACCAGCACGTCGATCCGCGGTCGGCCGCTCTCCTCCACCCACGTTCCGCTCCAGGCGGCCAGATCCTCGCTGGTTCGGCCATCCAGAATCGCGATCAGGTCGGCCCAGCTTGCGTTGCCATGGGAGTGGGCCGCGAGGTACTCGCGCAGCCCGTCGCGGAGCGCCGCCTCCCCGATCAGCCGTTCCAGGTGGGCGAAGACGATTGGCGCCTTCTGATAAATGATGGCCCCGTAAAGGGCGCCCGCCTCGTTCAGGTTGTCGAGCGGCTGCCGGATGGGATTGGCCCCGGCGGTGCGGTCTACGCCGTACGCCGCCGGATGATGCGCGAGCAGGAACCGCAGCTCGTGGTTCACCTCCGGAAAAGCGGGATTGACGATCTTCGCGGCCAGGAAATTGGCGAAGGTCTCCTTCAGCCAGACATCGTTGAACCACGTCATCGTGACCAGGTCGCCGAACCACTGGTGAGCCGTCTCGTGCGCGATCAGGCTGGCCCGCCCGAGATGCGCGTTCTGCGTGGCGCTCTCGTCGAGGAACAGCGCGTCGGCGCGATAGAAGATTGCCCCGGGGTGCTCCATGCCGCCGTACTGAAACGCCGGGACGAGCACGAAGTCGAACTTCTCGAAGGGGAACGGAATGCCGGTGTAATCCTCCAGCCATACCAGCGCCGACGCGTGCAGATCGAAGACGGCGTCCGCATTGCGCTCGACCCGATCACGATCGGTTTCGCGGTGGTACATCGCCATCCGGCGCCCGTCACGTTCCGCCTCCTCCACCTGGAACTCCCCCGCCGCGAAGGCGAAGAGATAGCTGCTGATCGGATCGGTTTCCGTGAACGTAAGCAGCGTCCGCTCCCCCCGGTCCTCGCGGGAAGCGAGCGAACCGTTGGCCACTGCCCGCCAGCCGGCTGGCAGGTCGAGCTGGAGCCTGAAGTGCGCCTTCAGATTCGGCTGGTCGAAGAGTGGCATGGCAACACGCGCGCGATCCGGTACGAACAGGGTGTACAGGAAATCGTCCTGGCGGTTGAGCGAGCCATCGCCCGCCATAAAGTCGATCTCGACGGTGACCGGGCCGCCTCCGCCGGGCAGCGGCACGATCAGATGCTCGTCGCGCAACTCCGCCGCTACCGGCGAACCCTCCACGCGAACCGCGCGCACCTGATCCGGTTGCGCGGCGAAATCGAAAGCGACGGGTCCGGCGCCCTCCCACGTGAACGTCGCGGACACCTGCCCTTCGATCGCCTCGGACCGTGACGCCGGCAGCACGAAGCGGACGTCGTAGCGCAGATCGCGAATGGCGGCCGCCCGCGCTTCCGCCAGGACGAGCGGCACACCGGGCCCGATATCGGCCACCGGCGCGTCTGCTCCGCACGCGCCGACCGCCAGGCCGCCCAACGCGATCATCCCGGCCATCCCCGCGGCTCGCACAATCCCGATAGTAACCGCGATAGCCACGGGCATACGATACGGACGTGGAGCTCGCCCAGACGAACCTGGCGTGGATGCGGTATCCGCTGGAGGATCCGCGAATGGCCGCCATGCGGGACGAGATCGATCGGATCAACCGGATCGGCGACGACTCGCCCGGTTTCGTCTGGCGGTTTCAGACCGAAGCGGGAGACGCGACCGCCGTGCGCGTGCTCGACGATCCGAGGGTGCTCTTCAACCTGTCGATCTGGAAGTCGATCGCGGACCTCCGACGCTACGTCTACCAGACGGAACATGTGGACTTCCTTCGGCGCCGCCGCGAGTGGTTCCTGCCCCCTCCGAAGGCGCCGCTGGCGATGTGGTGGATTGCGGACGGGGAACGGCCGACCATCGACGAGGCGATGGCGCGGCTCGAACGGCTCTGGCGCGAGGGCCCGACGCCGGACGCATTCACGTTGAAAGTGGCGTACGGCATCGATGGAAACCGGCTGCCGTAGGAGGTCGCGGCAGCTTTGCGTGAGGGCGGCCGGTACGCGATAGTGCCCGGCATGAGATCTCTTGCCCCCGCGGTGATCTTCCTTTCGCTCGTCGCCGTCGCGGCGCTTGCGCTCAGCCGGGCCGGGCAGGCGCAGGAGGCGCCCGACACGGACTGGTCGACGTACCTGGGCGACGTGGGGCGACGCCACTACTCGCCGCTGGAGCAGATTACGCGCGAGAACGTCGATCAGCTCGAGCTGGCCTGGACGTACGACTCGGGCGAGCTGCGCGCCGGCAACTCGACGATGTACACGAGCCCGCTCGTCGTCAACGGCGTCCTCTACGGGCTGTCGCCGACGCTGACCGCCTTCGCGCTCGACGCCGCCACCGGAGAGGAACTGTGGCGTTACGACCCGGGCCTCGACGGCGCTCCCCAGCGCGGCCTTATGTGGTGGGAGCGGGAGACCGCCAGCGGCACCGTCGCGCGCCTGTTCTTCACCGGGAACGACTCGCTCGTCGCGCTCGATCCGGCGGCGGGGGAACCGGTGATCGACTTCGGCGAGAACGGCGTCCTGAACCTGTCGGCGACGATGGAGCGCGAGGGTCCGCTTCGCGTGACGGTGCCGGGCATTGTCTTCGAGGACCTGCTCGTGTTCGGCTTCTCCACCAGCGAAGCAGCCGACGCGCTGCCCGGCGCCGTCTCCGCCTACAGCGCCGTCGACGGTTCGCTGGTCTGGCGCCACCACAACGTCCCGGGACCGGGCGAGCCGGGCTCGGAAACCTGGGCGGACGGCTCGCTGGAAGTGGCGGGCGGCGCCAACACGTGGACGGGCATGGCGCTCGACGCCGAGCGGGGCCTGCTGTTCGCGCCGACCGGATCGGCGACCCCCGACTTCTACGGCGCCTCGCGGATCGGCGACAACCTGTTCGCCAACAGCGTGCTCGCGATCGACGTCCGCACCGGAGAACGGCGCTGGCACTACCAGACGATCAAGCACGACGTCTGGGACCGCGACCTGCCCTCACCCCCGACCCTGGTGCAGCTTGAACGCGACGGCCGGACCATCGACGGGGTGGCGGTCACCAGCAAGTCGGGCCATCTCTTCCTCTTCGACCGCGAGACAGGCGAGTCGCTCTATGACATCGGCGAGCTCACGGCGCCCCCGAGCGACATACCGGGCGAGGTCGTGGTGACGACGCAGCCCGAGTCGTCGATCGCACTCACGCGGCAGCGTTTCGAGATGACGACCCGCAGTCAGGAGTCGATCGACTTCGTGAGCGCCATCTGGGACCGCCTCGATCAGCGGCCCTGGGCGCCGCCCAGCCTGCAGGGATCGATGATGTATCCGGGCTACGACGGCGGCCAGGAATGGGGCGGATCGGCTTTCTATCCGGCGACCAACCGCCTGATTGTCAATTCGTCCGAGATCGGCGCCATCCTGCAGCTCTACGAGATCCCGGTGGGCTTCAGCGCGCGCGCCGTCTATGCCGAGAACTGCGGCACGTGCCACGGCGCCGATCGCGCCGGGAATTCGGTCGGGCCGAGCCTCATCGACATCGACGACCGTCTGACGGCATCGGAGATCAACGACGTGGTCCGCAACGGGCGGGGGCGGATGAATGGCTTCGCCCACCTGGACGAGGTGGAGATCCGCGCCGCCATCCGGTACATCCGCAACCCGGAAGCGGAAGAGGACCTGCCTCCGTCGACCGAGGTGGACTACGCGTTCGGCGGCTACATCTGGCTGCGCGATCAGGACGGCCTGCCCGGAAACCGCACGCCCTGGGGCACACTCACGTCGGTCGACCTCGCCACCGGCGCCTTCGACTGGCAGGTGCCTTTCGGCGATTACCCGCAGACGATTGGCCAGGGCCTCGGCTCCGAGAGCTACGGCGGGCCGGTCGTCACCGCCGGCGGGCTGATCTTCATCGCCGCGACTCCCGACCGGAGGATCCGCGCCTTCGACACGCGCGACGGGTCGGAACTGTGGCGCGCCGACCTGCCCGCGGCCGGCTTCTCGACCCCGGCGGTCTACGCGGCGGGCGGGCGCCAGTTCGTGGTCATCGCGGCGGGTGGGGGCCGGATGGGACCGCCGTCCAGCGCGGAGTACCACGCCTTCGCGCTGCCCGAGTGATCGCGGCGCGGGTGGCGCGCTTCGGAGACCCGCCGGCCTACTGACCCAGTTCTTCGTAGATGGCCTGGATCGCGGCGGCCATCCGCTCCGTCCGGTAGCCCTCGTACTGACCCGTCAGGTCGATGGACGCCGCGGCCTGCTCGGCCGTCTGGCCGCCGGCAATCGCCTGACGCACGGCGGCGAGCAGGTCGGCCGTGAACCGCTGGTACTCCTGCAGGCTGTCGGGCGTCGTCACCGGGATGTGGCCCGGAATGACGGTGTCGAATCCATCGACGTTGTCGAGGAGCTTCTGCAGCGTTTCGGGGAACTCCACGCCGCTTCCGCCGTTGCTCCGATCGAGGAACGGAGCGTCCCGCCACGGGAACATGTCCCCCATCTGCAGCACGCGCAGGCCGGGATAGAGGATGAACGTGTCGCCGCTGGTGTGGCCGGAACCGAAATGGTAGAGCTCGATCCGGTCGGCTCCCGATCCGAGCGTCAGCCGATCGTTGTACGTCCGGTCGGGCAGCCCGCGCGCACCGTCGCCCGCGAAGATGTCCATCCCCGTCATGTTCCGGCGGGTGTTCTCCTGGACGACGATCTCCACCTCCTCGGGGAAGAATGCGTTGCTTCCGACATGGTCGCCATGCGTATGGGTGTTGATGATGGTGGTGACCGGCTGGTCGGTCACCGTCCGGATCCGATCCATCAGCGCCTGGCCCCAGCCGCCCAGCTTGGTGTCCACCAGGGTGACGCCCTCCGCGCCGACGTAGACGCCGGTGTTTCCGCCGCTGAACGCCTCGCGGTTCAGCGGACTCGATCCGGTGATGACGTACAGGTTGTCGCGCACCTGCTCGATGACGGTGGCGTCCAGCGCGGCCTGCGACAACTGCTGTTCCGAGCTGACCGCCGCCGACAGCCCGCCGATCGCGACGAGCGTGCCGAGCACGAGCATCCGATTCATGATCTGCCTCCGTGTCTGCCGTGGGCGCTACCTGCTCCAGCGTTCGGGAATTGCCCGACTATTGTAGGGCCGTACTGCGCACCCGCGCCGGACCCTCGCCCTCCCGCGGCTATGCGTCCTCGACGATGACGGCGGTCCCGTAAGCCAGCAGCTCGGCGCAGCCCTGCATCACCATCGCGGTCTCGAACCGCACGCCGATGATGGCGTTGGCGCCGAGGCTGCGCGCCTCGTTGACCATCCTGTCGAGCGCCTGCTCGCGCGACTCGGCAATCAGTTTCGTGTACTCGGAGACCTCGCCGCCGACGATACCGCGCAGGGCGGCCATGATGTCCCTCCCGATGTGGCGCGCCCGGATGGTGTTGCCGCGGCACAGCCCGAGCGTGCGCGTAACGACCTTGCCTTCGATGGTGTCTGCCGTCACTACGATCATTTCTCCACCTCCCGGTAGCGGTCCGTCTTCATCGCCTTCAGGCGGTCGAGCAGCACGCCGAGCAGCAGCAGACCGAATCCGGTCCACCCGCCGAACACGATGAGCTTGCCCAACAGCGACTCGTCCGACGTCCAGAACTCCCAGGCCGCGTAGCCGCCGAACATGGCCGCCCAAACGATGACGATGATCCAGCCGGCGCCGATCGACAGTCGGCTACCGCCCGTGCGCGCACTCTCCGACCACTGGTCGTCCGGCGGCACGTTGAACTCCGCACCCATGATCACCTCCCGCAACTGCCGAATTTCCTCCACCTGTCTGCGGCACGTTCCGCAGTCCTCCAGATGCAGACGTACGCGCTGTTCGTCCGCCTGCGTCAGCGCGCCGTCGACGAACCCCGAAAGCAGCGTGTAATCGAAACTCCGCCCGCACGTCTCAGGCATGCCGGTATCCCTCCGCCCGCAGCCGTTCCCGCAACGCGGACCGCGCCCGGTGCAACCGCGACATGACCGTGCCGATCGGCACATCGAGCACTTCGGCTATCTCTTCGTACGCCAGATCATGAAAGTCGCGCAGCGCGATGATCTCGCGGTGCGGCGGGGACAGAGTGCCGATCGCGGCCCAAACCTGCCGCGCCCGCTCGTTCCGCACCGCGTTCTGCTCGGGATCGGCCGACCGCGTGACCACTTGCGCCGCCAGATCCGGCCGGGCGTCCAGGGATTCCCCGGGGCGCGCAGCGCGACGGCGCCACAGGTCCCGCGCGCGGTTGCGCACGATGGCGAACAGCCACGGCCGCAACGGCCGGTCGGGGGCTACCCGCCCGAGGTGAGCGAACAGGCGGAGCAACGCGTCCTGCGCAAGATCCAGGGCATCGTCACGGTTGCCGACAAGCTGCAGGGCCAGGACGTACGCCGGCCCCCGAATACGCCGCGCCAGCTCGTCCCGCGCCTCCCGTCGTCCCGCCTGCGCCTGCGTGACCAGTGCGCGCTCGACATCCGGCGGCGGCGGCAGCCCGGTCGCCTGGGCCGGCTGGGGGGCGCTGTCCGTGTTCACATCCTGTCCTACGGGTGGCGCCGCCGTCCTATTCCCCGAAGGTCCAGGGAACACGGGGACCGGCGGCAGGTCCAGGTCAGGCGAATCCAGGCGCCCGCCGGAACCTCCACCGGACAGGCTATTCGAACGTCACCCGCGTGATGCTGGGCGGATCCTCGTCGGCGAAGTGGGGATGGACTACGTAGACATCGTCGCCGACAACGGCGGCCGTCGTCGCCTGCTCCTCGTAGTTGGCAACGCCGGCGACCTCGGCCGATACCCAGTCGTCACCGCTGGTGAGCGCCACCACGCGGTTCGACGAGTTGCTGACGATCGCGAGCCGGCCGGCGCTCCAGACCAACCCGTCCTGGCCCGGCACTTCCTCGGGCAGCGACACCTCGGACGACGCCGCCGGATCGTCCAGCGGGACTTTCCAGAGCGTCGCGCCACGCGCCACCAGCAGGTACCCCGCGGGATGATGGACGATGCCGTTCGGGCCTGCGCCGCCGTCGTCGAACCTGTGGAACAGCGACGCCTCATAGTCGGCGGTGACGCTGTACAACGCGTTCAGCCGCGTATCGGTCACGTACGCCGTGCCGTCGTCGGTGACCGCCACGTCATTGGCGAAATGGACCGCGTCGTCGCCGGCGTCGGCCACCGCGGCGAGATCGACCATGGCAATGCGCTCACCCGTCGTCAGGTTGTACACCCCCAGCTTCGCCTGTCCCATGCCGCCCGACTGGAAAACCGATCGGTCGGCGTTGGCGACCAGCAGCCGGTCGCGCGGCTCGTCGGCCTCGATGCCGACCGACGAAACCAGCTCCGCATCCTCGACGAACGCCGTCACGCGTCCGTCCGGATGCACTTCGTAGACCGACCCCTCCGAGAGCGAGCCGGTAAGCAGCCGGCCGTTCATCATGTCGAACTCTACCCCCTCCGGGATGAAGCCGCCCCGCTCGGCGACGATCGCGTCGGGCAGCATCGCCGCGGCCGGAGGGGCAGGCGGCGGCTCCGTCGCCGGGATCGGCGCCGACGCGGGCGTTTCCGAAGCGCCGCCGCAACCCGCAAGCAGGCCCGCCAGGGCCAGGGCAACACCGTACGCGGCAGTCGAAGCAGACACTCTGGACATTCAGGCGGCCTCCATCTCTCGGTCGGATCCTGTCCGTAGTATAGGATGCAGCCGACATGCGCGACACCCTGGCGCAACTGCTCGCGGAATCGCCCACGCGGGAGTGGATGGTCTATCTGCTCAGCACCGTGCCCGGGCTTCCGCCGATTGCGCAGTCGTTCCACATCCTGGGCATCGCCGCGGTCGTCGGCTCGATCGGAATGGTCGACCTCAGGTTTCTGGGGCTCGCGCTGCGCAACCAGAACGTGAGCGAGATGATCCGGCGGCTGCTGCCGTGGACGTGGGTGGCCCTGGCCGTGAATCTGGTGACCGGCTCGCTGTTCGTCCTCGCGCGGCCGATCCGCTACGTCTACAACCCCGTCGTCAGCTTCAAGTTGGCCTGCCTCATCGCGGCGGTGGCGCTGGCGTTCGCCATCTGGTGGATGAACCGGCGGGAGCATGGCTATTGGGAGCGGACGCCCGCGCGGCTGGGGACGGCGCGCGTGATCGCCGTGGTCTCCCTCTGCTGCTGGATCGGCGTGATGCTGGCGGCCGCTGGATCGCGTACTCCGAGTACATCACCGACCCGTTCTACCTGCCGTTCGCCTGGGAAGAACTCACCGCCTACCCGTCTATCTGGCAGTGGATCCAGGACCATCCCATCGCCCAGCACATCGGCTTCACCTGGTGGTTCCCGATGATCGAGTCGATCCACGTGATCGGAGTGGGACTGGTGGTCGGCTCGATCATGATGGTCGATCTGCGCCTGCTCGGCCTGGCGGCGCTCCGCTACCCGGCGAGCCAGGTGACCCGCAAGCTGGTCCCGTGGACCTGGGGAGCGTTCGTCGTCGCGGCGGTCACCGGCTTCGGCCTCTTCGCGACCCGGGCGACCGGTTACCTCGACAATCCCGCCTTCCAGATCAAGTTACTGCTGCTGCCGCTCGCCTGCCTGAACATGGCGTGGTTCCAGTTCCGGACGTTCCGCAGCATCGAGTCCTGGGATACCGCCGCCGAAACACCGATGGCGGCGAAGCTGGCCGGCGGGATCTCGCTGTTGCTATGGGCCGGGGTCGTCCTGGCCGGCCGCTGGACCGGGCACATCATCTAACTAAGGGCTCGCGCCGTGAAACGCCGCGTGCCCCCGCTCGAATTCAGCGAATCGGATCGGGCGGCGTCGGCGACGTAGCGCCCAGCCCCAACAGGAGCCTCTCCATTTCCGGGAACCGCCGGCCGAGGTTGGCGTAGAAGATTCCCTGGGTGATCGTGAGCGGCGTCCAGCCCCGCACGTTCACGGCGTTGAGCGGCGCCCCCCGGTCGAGCAGGTAGCGAACCAGTTCAGGCGCATCTCGCATGACCGCGCCATGCAGCGCCGTGTCGCCGTTGTCATCGACGGTGGTAACCGAGTCGCCCAGTTCCACCATCAGCTTGACCGCCTCGAGCGCTTCCCTGGCGCTCCCCGGACTCTCGCTCGCCGACCAGATTCCGACACCCGCCGCCACAAGCAACGCGGTGGTGCCGTCTTCGTTCGTCACCATCGGGTCGGCGCCCAGCTCGAGCAGCAGCTTCATCAGTTCGACGTCGACCGCCTTCGCGGCCAGCAGGAACGGCGTCGCGCCGGCCCGGTTGAGCATGTTCCGGTAGCCGTCCCGCGGCTCCTCCGTCTGCCGCGCGTTGACGTCGGCGCCGTGGGCCACGAGCGCGCGGACCAGTTCCCGATCGGTCACTGGTCCGGACGGGATTGCCGACGGGTTGTTGTAGTGGCGGTTCGGACGGCGGGTCCAGACCAACTGGTGGAGGGGCGTCCAGCCCGGCCCGGCCGCGGCGGCGTCGGCGCCACGCTCGAGGAGACGCGCGGCGAGCCCATAGTGCGCGTTCACGACCGCGAGATGGAGCGGGCTCGTCCCGTCCGGCAGTGCCAGGTTGACGTCCGCGCCGGCGTCGAGCAGGGCGTCCACGGCCTCGCCGTGACCGGCCCGCACCGCGAAAGCAAGCGGCGTGAAGCCGGCATCGGATGGCGCATCGACCCGGGCGCCGGCGGCGACGAGCGGCGCGACGACGGCAGCGTACCCTTCGGCCGCCGCCCACATCAGCGCGGTCTGCCCGCGCCAGCCTTCGCGCGCTTCGACCGACGCGCCGGCGCCATGGCGGAGGAGTGACTCGACGCTCGCCACGACACCCGTTCGCGCCGCCAGCATGAGGAGCGTTTCGCCCCGGGGCGAGACCTGGTTCGGATCGGCGCCAGCCGCCAGGAGCGCGTCGACGACGGTTGCATGACCGGCCCCACAGGCGAGCGCGATCGGGGTGACGCCGTGGCGGTTCGCGGCATCGACGGCCGCGCCGTCGTTCAGATGCCGCGTGACCGCGGCGAGTTCGCCGGCATGCGCCGCCTCGTGCAGTGCCGTCGTACCGTCGCCGGCACTCTGGGCCGCCGGTGCAATGGCCGCCGCCAACAGCAGCGCGAGCATGATGGGGCCGTTGGCTGGACCAGCTCCTAGACGTCGCTCAGACGGGTCAACTCCGGCAACGCGCCGTTGCTGTCGCCCAGACCGTCATCCAGGCGGATGCCCGCCTTGTCGAGCTGACTCACCAGCAGGTTGGTCATCGGCGTGTCGCGGGGGTAACGCAGGTGCCGCCCGCCCTCGAGCTGACCGCCACTCCCGCCCGCCAGCAACAGCGGGAGGTCGTAGTGAAGATGCTTGTTGCTGTCGCTCAGGGCCGCGCCATACAGCAGAAGCGACTGATCGAGCAGCGTCCCGTCCCCGTCCGGGGTCGCCGCGAGCGTCTCGAGGAAGTCGCGGAACAGCGTGACGTGGAACGTATTGATCTTCGCGAGCTGCGCCAGCTTCTCCGGATCGTTCCGGTGATGCGACAGACCGTGGTGCGATTCCGGGATCCCGACCTCCGGATACGCCCGGCCGTTCAGCTCGCGTCCCAGCATGAACGTGAAGACGCGCGTGATATCGGCCTGCCACGCGAGCGCCGCGAGCTCGAACATCAGTCCGACATGCTCAGTGTACGACTCCGGAATGCCGACCGGGCGGTCCAGCGAAGGCAACTCCGCGTCGTTGCGCTCCGAGAGCTGAATGCGGCGCTCGATCGCGCGGACCGCGTCGAGATACTGCGTGACGCGCGCCCGGTCGCCGGCGCCCACCTCCCGCTCCAGCCGGTGCAGGTCGTCCGCGATCGCGTCGAGAATGCTCCGGTCCTTCCGGAACTGGGTTCGCCGCTCGGCGGTCGATCCTCCCTCGCCGAACAGCCGTTCGAACACGACGCGCGGGTTGTTCTCCATCGGAAGCGGCGTCGTTGGCGTGCGCCACGCGATGGTGTTCATGTAGATGCAGGAGTAGCCGTTCTCGCAGTTGCCCACGAGGAAGTCGCGATCGATCGCCAGTTCGAGCGACGGCAACGGCGTTTCGCGACCAAGCTGTGCCGCGGCAATCTGATCCGCGGTCATGCCGGCGCGGACGTCCGCACCCTCGGTCTCCTTCGGGTGGACGCCATTCAGCCAGGTGGCGGTAGCGCGGGTGTGCTCTCCGTTGCCGTCGCCCAGTGCCTCCGCCTGCCCCTGCGCGAGACCGCTCAGCACGACCATCCGATCCCGGAACGGCGCGAGGGGACTGAGCGTCGGGGACAGTTCGAGTGGTCCGTCGACCGGCGGCGTCCACGCCCCCATCGACATGCCGTTCGGGATATAGACCCATCCGAGACGGCGGACCGGCGTCGCGGCGCGACCGACGAGACCGGCGAGCGGCGGCGTCATCGCGTCGAGAAGGGGCAGCGCCAGCGCCGCTCCCAGTCCGCGCAGTACGGTCCGGCGGGGCAACGTCTTCCTGATGATGATCATGGTCTTGCCTATTCTGCCACGGCGCCGCCCCGGGGCAACGCCGTCCGCATCCGGAACGGCAGGCTCCGGACGATTCCCGTGACGATCGCCGAGAAACGATAGTCCTCCGCCGCCGCCCCGCGCGTGATCGCACGGACCGTCGGTGCGTCGTAGTGCTCCACCCCCCGGCCCAGGGCATAGGTCAGCAGCTTCTCGACGAGGGTGCCGACAAACCGGTCCGGCCGCCGCAGGAGCGCGTTGCGCAATCCCGCGGCGCCGTCGAAGGTCGTTCCGTCCGGCAACTCGCCGGTCGCGTCGATCGGCTGATTCGCGACGGTGCGCGTGCGAAAACGGCCGATCGCGTCGAACTGCTCCAGGGCGAATCCGGGCGGATCCATCAGCCGGTGGCAACTCGCGCACGCCGGCGCGGCGCGATGGCGTTCGGTCGCCTCCCGCATCGAGAGCGGGGCTCCGTCTCCGGCCGTTTCCTCGAGCGACGGGACGTCCGGCGGTGGCGCGGCGGGCGGCGTGCCCAGCAGGTTCTCCAGCACCCACTTGCCGCGCAGCACGGGAGACGTCCGGTTGGGATAGGCGGTGACGGACAGGATGCTCGCGTGTCCGAGCAGGCCGCGGCGGGCCTCGTTGGCGAGGGCGACGCGCCGGAAGTCACCCCCGTAGACCCCCGGGATGCCGTAGTGCCGCGCCAGCCGTTCGTTGACGAACGTGTAGTCGGCGGTCAGCAGTTCGAGCACGCTGCGGTCCCCGAGGAAAATGTGCTCCACGAACAGTTCCGTTTCCCGCAGCATGGCATCGCGCAGCCCCTCGCCGACATCGGGAAACAGGTCCTCATCGGGAACTACGGCCGGGACGTTCCGAAGATAAAGCCACTGGCCGGCGAAGTTCGTGACGAGCGCCCTGGCCCGGTCGTCCGCCAGCATCCGGCGCGCCTGGCGTTCCAGTTCGTCCGGATCCTGGAGGCGGCCCGCTTCCGCCGCAGCGAGTAGCTCCTCGTCCGGCAGGCTGCTCCACAGGAAGAACGACAGACGCGACGCCAACTCGAGATCGCCCACCGCGTACGATGCGCCGGGATCCGCCCCCGGTGGATCGCGCTCGACGCGCAGGACGAACTCCGGACTGGCCAGCAGCCAGCGCAGCGCCATCTCGATTCCCGCCTCGAAACCGCCGTCGGCTGTCCCTTCGTCGTAGAAACGGAGCAGGCCGTCAACATCGTCGGACGACACCGGGCGGCGCCAGGCCTGCCGGGCGAGGCGCGCCATGATCGCGCGCGCGCAGTTCCGCCCCACCTCCGGCGAGCCGCCGTCCGGATGGCAGGAGAAGACCCGGCGCCGGCTCGGCGTCTCCTCCGCCGGGGGCGCGCCGGATGCCGCGTACGGCCCGGTGACGGTGACGCTGCCGAGGTACGGCTGGACGCGCGTGTCGCCGCCGGTGATGCTCGTATACGGCCGCAGGTAGGGCTGGCGGTGCGTCTCGGGATACGCGTACGTCTGCCGGACGAAGGTCGCCTGCAGCACGCGCGGTCCCGCTCGAACCGGCACGCGCACTTCCCACCCGGCGTCGGCGTCACGCTGCCGCGCCCGCCAGGCGCGGTACGCATCGCTGTCGGGCGGGGCATCGGGCGGCGGCTCTCCCACCGTGAACGTGCCAATCAGTTCGCCGTCCAGGCTCAGCTCCAGCGTGTGCTCCAGTGTGAACGCGGCGAGCGCGTCGCCGGCATCCCGCGCCAGGCGAACCGCGATGACGTAGTCGCCGTCCTCCGGGAAGTTGTGCCGGAACTGCCCGCCGCCACGCGTGCCGTACGGTAGCCCCGGCATACGGTCGTCCTGGGACAGATCGCTCGGCAGGCGGAACACTTCGGCGGTCGCCGACGGCGCCGGCCGCCCCACGGCGACGCGGCTGATCCGCCGCGCGGCGGCCAGATAGCGCTCGAGCAGCGTCGGCGACAGTCCGAGCACGCCCGCGATGTTGTCGAAGCCGTAGCTGCCGCCGTCAGCCGGCAGCAGTTCCGCGACGTCGATATCGAGATCCAGCAGGTCGCGCACGGCGTGGTGGTACTCGGTCCGGTTCAGGCGATGGAACGCCTCTGTCCGTCCCGGATTGGGATCGGTGGCCGCCGCCCTGTCCAGCTCGGTCTCCAGCCAGGCGACGAACCGGTCGTACGTGGCCGCGGCCGGCCGCGGGCGCGGCGGCGGCGGCATGGCGCCGGCGCGCAGCTTGCGGACCACGGTTTCCCAGACGGCGGGCGCATCGCCGACACGGGCGAGGTCGAGTCCCTCGAGCGTCAGTCCGGCCGTCTCCAGCCGGTCGTTGTGGCAGGTGAGGCAGTAGCGCTCGACCAGCGCACGCTGCCATTCCGGATCGGGCGGCTCGGGTGCGGCAGCGGTCTGCGCTCCGGCCCCCGGCGCCAGAAGAAGGCACACGGCAGGCAACAGGACGGCGGCGCGGCAAACGGTTCGGGCGAACGGTGCGCGTCTCATCGATCCGCCGGATTCAGGCCCGCCGGGCGGGCATGCGCTATTCTACCCGCAGCCCTGAAGGAGGCGTGATGCGCAGTCGCTGGCCGATAGATCGACGACGGTTCCTGGCGGGCGGCGCGGGAGCCCTCGGCGCGGCGGTTTTCGGTCACTGGCCGCTCGACCGGCTTCAGGCGGAAGCCGCGCCGCCGCAGGCGTCCGACTGGGACCTGGGATGGGTGCGTCACCTGCTCCCGTCGGTCAACGACTCGCGGATCCTCCTGAAGGCGTCGTTCGACCGGCGCCTCGGCGCCCCGCCCGTGCTGCGCGTCAGCGCGGCCGACGGCACCGGGATCGAACTGCGGGTCGAAGGACGCCAGACCGACACGGCCGGCGAGTTCTGGCAGTTCCAGGTCACGGATCTCCTGCCGGCGCGACGGTACCGGCTTGCCCTCGCCGAAAACCGCGGCCGCGCGCTCTGCGATCCGTGGAACATCACGACCTTTCCGGCGCGCGACGCCAGCCCCGAGCGGTTCCGGCTCCTCTTCTTTACGTGCGCCGGCGGCCCGAGCGGCACCTACGAGGGGATCGGGCAACGGAGCGGCTTCCTGCCGACCGCCATCCGAAGCCGCCTGCTCCGTCGCGCCCTCCGGGAAGCGCCGGATGCGGCGGTCGCCAACGGCGATCACATCTATTGGGACCTGCACACCTGGCTGGGTGAGAACGCGGGCCAGCTCAGCCCGGCCGCGCGTGAATCCAACTTCGACTTCTCCGCCTCGGTTTACGGCGGGAGCAACGAAGCGGCGCTCAAGGCGGCGGCCGGACCGCAGATCGTCCCGCTGTACGGCGCCGACTTCCGCTCGACGCCCATCTTCTTCCTGCAGGACGACCATGACCACTGGGAGAACGACGGCGCCGACGTCTTCCCCATTCCGTGGTTCCAGCTGCAACTCGCGCGGGCAACCCAACAGCTCTATTACCCCGAGTTCCTGCCCGACGCCCGCCGCCCGGTCGGACTCCCCTGGTCGCACACGCCCGACCGGGGCGACCTGTCGGAAAGCTACGGCACGCTTCGGTACGGCGACCTGACCGAGGTGCTGCTCTACGACGTCCGCCGTACGGTAACCGTCTCCGGCGCAAACCCGGTCTTCATCGACCGGCAGGTGGAAGGATGGCTGACCGATCGGACGCGCGACGCAAGCGTCCGGCACCTGGTGCACGCTCCATCGAACCCCTTCGGCTGGAGCGCCGGAAAGTGGGGCGAATGGTATCCGGACATCCTCGACCGCGAGACGGGTCAACTGACGACGGCCATCGAGAAGCCGTGGTGGCAACCGGGCTGGCTGGAACAGCACGACCGGTTGATCAGCGCCATCGCGGCGCAGCGCGACCGCGTGCCGCTGGTGGTGAGCGGCGACCTCCACGCCATCGGCGTCGGCCGGATTCACCGTGCCGGGACCGTCGATATGAACGCCCACCCGGTCACCGCGGTGCTGAGTGGTCCGATCGGCACGTCCGTCCGAGGCTTCCCCAGCAACGTGCGCGGCGTCGGCTCGACGCCCCCGGCCCACCTCGACATCGAGGAATCGGTGGCGCCAATCGAGGATCACGGCTTCACGATTGCCGACTTCCTCCGCGACCGTATCGTGCTGCGGCAGTTCCGCTGGGACGTCGACCTGCAGCCGATCGAGGCGATCGACACGCTCGAACCGTTCTTCACGACCGAACTGCCGATCCCAGGCTAGCGCGTCTGGCAGGCGCGTCGGAAGTTCCGCGCTACGTTCCCTCCAGGTGGACTTCGGCGATGGCAATGCCACTCTCGCCGGCAACCGCGTAGAGGAGGTAGATCCGCCCGTCCTCCTCGAAGATCGCCGGGTCGCGGAGCTGGTTGACGTGGCCGTAAGCGGTCGACCGGACGGACGGCTCGAGCGGCGCATCCGCCCCCTCCCAGTCGAACTCGGGGCGCAGCACTTCCGCGCCGGGGGTTTCCTCCCAGGCCATCCAGTCGCCCGCGAGATCGATCGTGCTCACCTTGACGTGCTCGGGCGCCTCGCCGACCTCCGTCCAGAAGACGTAGAGCGTGTCGCCGCGCCGCAGCAGGGCCGAATGCCGCATGTTGGCGTTGAACAGGCGCGGCCCCTCTTCGAATCCGCCGAGCGGATCGCGCGACCGGTAGAACAGCCCCGGCATCGCCATGACGTAGGTATAGCCGTCGTACGCGAACACGCGCATGTAGCTCCTGCCGAGCCTTTCCGGCCTGGTCTCGAAGTTGACGCCGTCAGCGGAAAGGGCGACCCGCGAAACCTGCGTGGAGATACCGTCGAGGCCGTGGTAATACATGACGATGCGGCGGTTGGCGTCATCGACATGGACATCCGGCGACGCGATGTGCGGCGTGATGGCCTCCGTCACCGGGTCGTGCGACATCCCGGCCGGACGGGCAGGGCGCGCGAGGATCTCGGCCCGTTGTTCCGGCGTCAGTTCGGGCGGCGCCTCCAGAAAATGCGACCCCTCGATCTGCACGCTCCCGGGAGGGTGGATCGTCCAGGGGCCGAGCAGGTCGTCCGCGTAAGCGAGACGGATGTACAACCCCTTGTGGTCGGCGAAGTAGAGATAGTACCGGCCGAGCGGATCGTCCACCCACTCGGGCGCCCGGATCAGGGAAGGACCCTGGATATTGACGCCGATGCTCGGATGCAGGTCGGGGGTGATGATTGGCCGGTCGAGCAGACGCTCCACCCGGACGCCATAGGCGGCCGGTCCGGCCGCCTCGCCGCGCTCTACCGCCGCCGCCGCGTCCGTCGCGCTGTCGCCGGCGGCTGCCGGATCGCCGGCATCTCCCCCGCCGCAACCGGATCCCAGCAGGGCCGCGACGGCCAGCACTGCGACGGCTACCGCCCTGACGGACTTCGTCTTGCGTTCCGCGGCCGACTTCACCATTCGCGTCACCTTTACCGCTCCCCTCAATTACGGAAAATGTCCGATTCCTCCACCACCACCTGGAACCTGCGGAACTCCGAGTACGTGGCGGTTCCGGTCATCCGCGAGCCGGACTGCCGGTTGGCGTAACGCTCACGCATCTCGACCGGCACCGGATGTCCAATCGTTTCGTCCAGGCCATAGCGGACGACTATCAGCGACTCGAGGCCCGGGTCGTCGAAACTCAGTTCCGTTACCAGCACCCGTCCGGTCGACGCCTCGATCCAGTAGCGCCCCCGCGACGCCACGTTACCGCCGCGGCGTCGCTGAATCACCGTCGTGGGCCACGTCTCGCGATAGCCGACCACCCAGACGCCGGTCGCGTCGTCGGGCAGGTCGACGCCCAGTTCGGGGTCGTCGCGGTCCGGCAGGCGCTCGAATTCGAAGCGGGTCTTGAAGGACGAATGGAGAAAGAGGAGCGCCAGCGTCGGCGTGTTGGTGTTGCGCTCGACGTCGCCGACGTTGTAGCGGGAACTGTCGGTCAGAATCCCCCGTATCCGATCGCCCACCGTGGCTGACGGATCGAGGAAGAGTTCCCTCAGGCGTTCGGCGCGGTCCCGCACGGTGCTGCCATCCACCTCGAAGACGTCCCGAAAACCGAAGTGCCGGTAAGACCCTTCCGGCTGCACGAGGAGATAGTCCGACCGGAGCGTCACCCGCTCGTAGGCGTCCCGCCCTCCGAACCCGGCCGACGCCGGCATCGTGGCCCGCTGTTCGTAGCGCTCCTCCATGACGACGTTGGTCAGCCGTTCATGAAGGTCGTCCACATACTCCGTCGCGCGCGCCAGCACGTCGCCCAGGGTCACCTCCTGCGCGCCGGTCGAACCCGGGGCCGCTACCACCAACGCCAGCACAACCGCGACGGCCGCGACGCACCGCGACGCGCAAGCGAACGCCGGACGCGAACGCTGCAGGTTGCCCATGCCGGCAGTCTACTACTCCACCACACATGCGGGTAGAATCCGGGTGATCCGACCGATCGCCCTCGGCGCAGACTCCGGGAGTGCACCATGACCCGACAGCCCTTCGTTACGCGATGCGCCTCAGCCCTCTTCCTCGCACTGGCGCTGGCCGCCCTCGGGCCGGGCGGTAATCCCGCCGCGGCCCAGACGGGCAGTGGCTTCGTGCCGGTGACCGACGCGATGCTGCAGGATCCGGCCCCCGGCGACTGGCTCATGTGGCGCCGGACGCTCGACGGGTGGGGCTACAGCCCGCTGGATCAGATCAACCGGGACAACGTCGGCGAACTCCGGATGGTCTGGGCGCGGGGCCTCGCCCAGGGGGCGCAGCAAGGCACGCCGCTCGCCTATGGCGGCATGCTCTTCATGCCGAACCCGAACGACACCATCCAGGCGATAGATGCTGTGACGGGTGATCTCGTGTGGGAGTACATCCGGGTGATTCCCGACGATGTCAACGAGTACGTCGGCAGCCTCGTCAGCGTGAACCGGAACGTGGCGATCCACGGCAACCGGATCATCCACACGGCCAACGACGGCTACGTCCTGGCCCTCGACGCCACGACCGGCCAGCTCGTCTGGGAAACCCAGATCTTCGACTACACCGAGAACCCGGTGCGGCACTCTTCCGGCCCGATCGTCGCCAACGGCAAGGTGATCTCGGGGCGCAGTTGCCGCCCCCGGTTCGGACCGGAGGCCTGCGCCATCGTCGCGCACGACGCCGAGACCGGCGAGGAACTCTGGCGCCGTCCCCTCATCCCGGCGCCGGGCGAGCCGGGCGACGAGAGCTGGGGAGGCGTCCCGTACGAAGACCGGGCCCACGTCGGCTCCTGGATGGTCCCCAGTTTCGACCCGGAGCTGAACCTGATCTACGTCGGCACCTCGGTCACGTCGCCCGCGCCGAAGTTCCTCCAGGGCGGCGCCGACCTGAAGCACCTCTACCACAACTCGACGCTCGCGCTCGACGCCGACACCGGCGAAATCGTCTGGTACTACCAGCACCTCAACGACAGTTGGGATCTCGACCATCCCTTCGAGCGGATCCTGGTCGACACGGCGGTGGCGCCGGACGCCGGAGCGGTGGACTGGATCAACCCGCGCATCCAGCCGGGCGAAGTGCGCAAGGTGGTGACCGGGATCCCGGGCAAGACCGGCATCGTCTACACCCTCGATCGGGAGACCGGCGAGTTCCTCTGGGCCACCGGCACGACGACGCAGAACGTCATCAGCGACCGGTCAGGTCGACGCGGAGCTGGACCGGCTCGGCCAAGAGATGTACACCTGCCCCACTCTGGAACGGCGGCAAGGACTGGGAGGCGGGCGATTCGCCCCTCACCTGGTACATGCCCCTCCGCAACGCCTGCGCGCATGCTGGCGACCGATGCGCCGGGCACGGCACACGCCCTGGCCGTGCGGAACGAGACGTCACAGCCCGACACGTGGGTGCACGAACGGCGGCGACCGATGTCAGGACCGGCGGCGGCCTGGTCTTCGGCGGCGACAACAACGGCCGACGCGTTCGATCGGGAGCTCTGGGAGATCAAACGCGGCTTTCCGATCAGTTACGCGGTACGGCCGGCAGTCATCGCGCGGCACGGCACAGCGAGATGTACATCTGTTCGTGTTCGCCCTGCCCCAATAGGAATCCGCTAAACGGCGGCAAGGACCCTGGCCGAGGCGCGCGAGCTGGCGACCGGAAGCTGGCCCGCTCCGGCGATCCCCTCTCTGAGAAGCGGCGCGAGGGCGTTCCTACCTTCGCCGAGGCCGCCGAGCGCGTGCTCGAACAGAACGCCCTGGCCGATGCGCAACTGGTGGCGGATTCATGGAACGGTACATGCCGCATCGGCCAGCGGCCGGTGTCCGAGGTCAACACGGCCGACGTGCTGGAGATCCTCACGCCGATTTGGCACGCGAAGGCGGCGACAGCCTCCGCCAGCGCGTCCGCCGATGCTCGGCGAAAGCGGGATTCGAACAGGGCGGGCACGTCGCGGAGACTCACGGCCCGGGCGTTCCGAGGCGGGCGCGGTATTGCACGCGAAACCGAGATGCCGGTCTGCTTGGTTCGCCCTGCCGCTAAAGATCCCCCGGGATCGGGATGCCCGATGTCAAACGGTCGCCATCTTCGGGGGGCGATCTCGTCGCCAGCGTTCCGCCCGAGGCGCGGAAAGGCGACATGTCCAGCCCCGATCCGTAGAACGGGGCTGACAGGCCTGGTCTTCTCCGGCGGCGACCGAACACGGCGGGCTCCGGCAATATCCTCGGTTCAGTCGCGCATAGTCGATAAAAACATCGTCCCAGTCCTGCGCCTGTCGCCAGCCCCCGGAATCGGCCGTGCGCATAGAGACATCGCGCTCATGAAACAGGGAGGTAGCCGTCACGGGGCGATGCTTTCATCGTGTGGATGAGGAAGCTACGGTCGTGCCAGTTGGCAATTCGTCCCCGGTTCTTCTGGCCTGGATCAGGATCCCTGGGATCCTCCCCAGAGCCTCTGCATAGATATTTGCTTGCGCCTGTGCGCCCTCCGCCGAATTCGGGGTTCACGGAACTCGATTTCGGCAGATACTCCGCACAAAGAGGTAGGCGTTGACCGATCCATCGGTCGGGTCGCCGGTGCACGTCGCCCCGCCCAGCGAAGGCGGCGAGCGAGGACGGATCTGAATCTGTGATGACGTTCGGAGAAATGAAAACCGTCCCCTCATACGGGGGCCTCGATCGAGACCGGCGTGCGGCCTGGTCTCAGCCTCGGCGGCGACAACAACGGCCGCTTCCACGCGTTCGATCAGGAGACCGGCGAGGTGCTCTGGGAGATCAATCTGGGATCCGCGGCAAGCAACGTGGGTGTTACTGGAGGTTGCGGTAAATGTCCTGAGGTATTCAGCCGCGCGATTTCCGATCAGGTCTACGCGGTCGACGGCCGGCAGTACATCGCGATCGGCACGGGCACCGCGAGCACCGCGTCGCTGTTCGGCCGGCTGACGCCGGAGATACGCCCGAGCACCACCAACAACCTGTTCGTGTCGGGTTGGTGGCGCGCAGATGTGGCTGAGTGACCACCAGGCGTCCGCCAGAATCCAGGGCTGAAGCCGGTGGCCCTGCTATCAGGCTCTAGGAACAGCTGGATCCGGTTCGCTCCCCGCGAACCCATTCCGCCAGCATCTGCCACTCCGGGTCGTCACGACTCTGCCAGCGTCGCGGACCGTTGTGCGTGTAAGCGCCGCCGCCGTCGGGATGAAGGGGCTTCAGCAGGAACCGACTCTGCTCGGGGTTGCCCGGCGTGATCACGCGGGTGATCAACCGATAGGCTCGCTGGGCCTCTTCGTCGCTCCACTCGTCGCCACGTCCGGGAGCCGGCGCGAAGCCGATGAGGCCCGCGGAATGGCAGTTGCTGCAGCGGAGTTGCCCTTCGCGCGGATTCGCGAAGACGGGCTGAACGCACGCGCGGAAGAACTCGAAGTCGATCTCGGGCTCCGGCGGAGGGACGAAGGCGTCATCCGGCATGCTTCGAATCCAATCGAGCAGCGCGACGTACTCCGGGTCGTCAGCGGAGGTCCAGTAGGTCCCCCCAGTGTGAGTCAGTCCGCCCGCATCGGGTGACAGGGGCTTCAGGAGCAGCCGGCTGCTCTCGGGGTCGGCCGTGTTGATGAGCTGGCTCACCACGTCGAAGTTGCGCATCGATTGCTCGTTGCTCCAGCCGGCATTGGAGCTCGGGGTCTCCAGGCTGAAGCGCACGCTCGTCTGCCACGTGTGACACATCACGCACGACGCATAGCCTCCAGTCGTGCCCCCGCGGTCTTCCATGAAGACGCTCTCGACGGTGCCGCGATACGTCTCCAACTCGCCATCGCTCAGGGTCTGGGCGGCGACCGGCGCGACAATGCCCGGCAGTGGCGCCACGGCCGCCACCGCAGCCAGACAGCAGATCAGCCCCAGGCCGACTCTTGTCATCATGACGCCTACTCCTCCGACGGCCGCATGTTGGTGCCCTTGGGATTCACGCGGTCGGTAGGCAGGATGACGGTGCTGATGCGGGCCGGCCGCGAGCCGGTCGTGATGCTGGCGACCACCTCGAGCTTCTCCAGATCGATCGCCAGCGTCTGGTCAGTCCCGGACACCGCGACATACATGGTCTTGCTGTCGGGTGTCGACGTCATCCAGTTCGCGCTCGGGCCCACCTTGACGCCGCCGATGAACTCGAGGTCGGGCAGACTCCAGCCGTAGATGCGGCTGTCGAGCCGGCTCGAGGCCCACACGGCGGAACGATCCGCCAGCACCTCGAGACCGTGCATATCACCGGTCTGTATTCCGTCGGCGTTCTTTTCCCACAGGGGCAGCTCGGGCGGCCACAGCATGTCGACGATCTCACGGCTCTCCCAGTCGATGACCCACACGGCGTTGATCCCGGTCGCCTGCGCGAAGATCCGTTTGGTCGACCCGTCGTCGTTCGCCTCGAAGGCCATCGGTCGCACGGTGTGGTGCGTCCGGCCGTATTGCTCGTATCCACTCAGCCCGAGCGACCAGGCCACCGTGTCGGTCTCGGGGTCAATCACCTGGATCGTCGGATCATCCGGCCCGGCCTGGCCGCGGAGACCGAGCACGATCCACCGTTCGTCAGGGGTCACGAAAACGTTGTGCACTGGATAGTGCACCTCGATACTCTTGACGATCTCGTGCGTATCGATGTCGATGACATCGACGAGCGCGGGCGCCGCCCGGTTCGGATCGACCTCGACCCCGGGGCCGACTGGAGTCGTCGACCGCCGCGTGATCCCCGCATAGATCTTCCGGTGCTTCTTGTTGACCGCGACCTTGTTCGGTCGCTGCGACAGCTTGATCTGCTCGACCAGATCGAGCGTCTTCGTGTCGAACACGTCGACCGTATGGTCCTGCTCGTTCGCGCAGTAGTAGTAGAGCGCGTCGGGATGCATCGTCAGGTTGTGCGGATGCGGACAACCTCTGATCAGCCCTACGACCTCGTTCAGCTCGGGGTCGATGACGTGCTGGATGGTGCCCGCGTTGTTGCTCTGCAGGATCCGCACGACCACCCCGTCGTAGGAATCGAGCTGGGGCACCGCCTGTGCCGCCGCGGACGAGGCGAGAAGCAGACTGGCGACGACGACCCAGAGTGCGCGGCCGAAGAGTGAACCTGTCATCTGAACCTCCGTGTCATGGCCCATGGTGCACCGGACTGCTGCGCCGCACGACCGACCTGATCCTGTGCGGACAGCCTATGATAGCGGAGACGGATGTCCGGCGTCTTGCCCGCGCTCACGGCAAACTGTGAGCCAGGAGGCTCTTCAGATGGTCATGGCGCTTCGGGCACGTAGATGATCTCGCCGCTCTCCAGTTCGTAGGCGACGCCGACCCGCCGGCCGCGGCGGCCCGCGGCATCGTCCACGTCTTCTGCCCGGTAGCGGGTGATCTCGCCCGCCTCCTGCGTGATGATCTCCATCTCGGCCGTGCCGGGGTTCTTGACCATCGTGAAGTCCTCCTGCGTGAGGAACTCCGTCAACTGCCAGCGGCTGACCATGGCGACCATCAGCGCCACGGCGAAGACCATGGCTACGTCGAACAGGTTCGCGATGGCGCCGAGCGGGTCGGTGTCGTCATGAAGCGAGGTGCCGAGTCTCCGCCGCCGTCTCCTGCCCGTCATCCGAACCTCCTTTCCCGCGCGTGGATGTCCGTTCGCCGATGAGCCCGTTCACGAATTCGAGATCGTTGAGCGCCTCGCCGTGCCAACGCTGTTTCGCCTGCTGGACAGCGAAGCCGATGCCGCCGACGAAGAGGCCCACGACCGTCGTGGAGAAGGCCACCTGCAGGTTCTCGGCCATCGCCACGATGTCTCCGGCGGCCAGCCCCACCAGCGCCGGTCCCATCGGGATGAGCGTTCCCATCAGGCCGAGCATCGGGCCCAGGCGGGCCATGGTCCGCGCGGCCGCGAGATCCTCCTCGCAACCCGCCTCGAAATCGGCGAGCGCCTTCTCGCGCTGTGCCGCCGACCGGACGTGGTCGAGCAGCCGCCCGATCGCCGGGTTCCACCGCGGTTCGGGGGGCAGGTCGGCGTCGCGGAGCAGAGCCTCCACGTTGTCGCGGTCGAGTTGGTCAAGCAGCGGCCGCAGCGCGGACCGAAACCGGAGCCGCGACAGCCAGGCGCCGTAGGTGCGACCGGCAAGCAGCAGCGATCTTGCGAAGAGGATCAGCAGCAGGACGATGACCGGGACCAACAGGCCGGTCGAGAGCAGATACAGGGCGCGTGTCAACAGTTCCATGGGCTCACTCTGCGACGCGGCGCAGGCGCCTGCGATGGCTCCAGTAACCGACGAGGACGCCGAGCGCCGCCGTGCCCGCGACTACGGCGTGGGGGCCGGCCTCGAGCGCGCCCACCGTACGCTCGATACTCCCCTGCAAGGCGAACGCGGTCAGTCCGGCCGCCAGCATCACCTGCGCGGCGTGCACGAGCAGGCGCAACTCGGCCTGCAGATCCCGATCCGGAAGCAGGCGTCGAATACCCTCGCTCCCCGCCAGACCCAACACGACGACGGCGCCGCACAGCACCAGGGCGGTCGTCGAGAACGACCATTCCGACGTCGCGTGAAACGCCTTCACCTCCAGGTAGAACAGCGCCAGCACCGGGATGACGCCGACATGGTGCGCCGCGAGCCGCCGGAACCGGGGCGCCGCCGGGCCGTGCCGCGACCGCAGGAGCAGCGTGGCTCCAGCGCAGCCGAGGACGCCGTCCAGCGCCAGGAGCACCGCAAGCGTCTGGACATCGGCGCCGTCCAGGCCGCCGATGAAGGCGGACAGGCTCTGGCGCACCGCGACGGGGTACACGGCATAGGCGATTGCCGCCACCATCGCGACGGCCACCAATCGCCCCCAGGCACGCTCGATGAACGCCAGAGCGAGCAGGAACAGGATGACGCCCGTGCCCGCGACGATGTCGAGTACCGCCTCCATGGTTCGCGGGTGTCAGGATACCTGCCTGCGCGGCGACCCGACGAGGTTCCCGTCCCCGCGCGCGCCCATGTCAGGTCGTGCTCCGGCGCCGCAGGACGAGCAGCGCGACGGCGAGCAGAGCGGCGACGATGGCTGCGCCCAGGTAGGCCAGGCGGCGCGCGGGCGGCGGGCCGGCCGACGCGTCGGCAGGCCGCGTCTCGGCCTCCTGCTCCGACAGGACGACGCTCGCCTCGGTCAGCTCGACACTCGACGTCAGCGCCCGCTGCAGCTCGCTCCGGTAGCTCGCCGCGAGGTCCGGCGGGGCCTGCTCGGCGATGAACGACGCCAGGGCCGCGTTGTCGCAGACGAACCCGCTGCAGCCCGCCTCGAATTCCTCCACCAGTCGCGTGTGCAACTCGGCCAGCACCGCGACCTGCTGCGGCGAGGCCTCCCAGTAACCCTTGCGCACGGTCTCAAGCATGACCGCCGTCATCTCCTGCAGGGCATACGGGTTCTCGCGGCGGAAGAAGTCCTCGATGCCGATGTCGTAGCGGTCGTCGACGTACACGTCGTACAGTTCGTTCCATAGCGCGTCGTCGATGGCGGCCGGCTTCATGACGTTCCACCCGTAGGTGTTGCGGAACGTCTCGGCGAACTGCTCGGCCGACGAAGCGCCGCCCTCCTGCAGCTCGCCGATGTAGGCCGGGTTCAGCAGCGTCGACCGCGCCTCGGTCCAGACGGTCTCGTTCAGATCCGTCACCTGCGGCCGTTGCGCATTGCGGAAGTCATTGAAGTACGCATCCGCGTCACTGCCCGTCACGTGGCGGACCGCCATGCTCAACCCGCCCATGAACTCGTAGACGTGGTCCAGGCTGAGCGCGCCCCAGGTATGGCTCTCCCGCGGCTGCACGACGATCTCGGTGTCGGCGAGCGCCGCCTCGAAGATACCGTCGGCATAGAAGCTCCAGAGTTCACCCTCGTCGTAGACAGCCCCCATGTTGCGCAGGTACTGGCTGGCCACGTCGGCGTCGTCCTCCCAACGGTCGCCCTGCTCGACCATCTCCATGATGGCCGTCCCGTAGTTGCCGTTCACCCCGCCGAAGACCCGCAGCGTGGAGTAGCGGCGCGCATCCGCCGGCGACAGGCCCTTCTCCCTCATCACCTCCTCGGCGCGCAGGCGCCCCGCGTGGACGAAGTTGGCGATGGCATCCGGGTCGCGCGCCTCGGCCGCCATCGCGACGGCGCGATTGATCAGCGCGAGGCGGGAAGCGGCGAGGTCCCGGAGCTGGCCGGCGGTCTGCACAACCACGTCGATGCGGGGCCGGCCGAGGTCGGCCGCGGGAATCAGGCGCAGGTCGGCGACCCGCCCGAACGCATCCCAGACCGGTTCGACGCCGAGCAGGTAGAAGATCTGTCCGATGGTGGCGCCCTCGGTGCCGATGAAGTCGCTCGGCCAAAGGGTGAACGCCACCTTCCTGGGATACGCGTCGTGCCGGCGCCGGTGCTCGTCGAGGAGCGCCTCCGCCAGCCCGCGCCCCACCGCCCACGCCTCCGGCGACGGCGTCTTCTCGGCATCGATGGAGAAGAGGTTGCGCCCCGTCGGGACCGCGTCCGGATTGACGATGGGGTCACCCCCGGGCGAGGGCTCGACATAGCCGCCGGCGAGGGCCCGCACCACGCTCTTCAGCTCCAGGTCCGAGCTGTCGCGCAGGCCATGCCGGTGCCGGTCGATGCCGGTGACGCTGGCTTCCAGGGTCAGGACCGCCCGGGCGAGCTCCGCGTCGCTGGCGGCGCGCTCCTCCAGCTCGAGGCCGGCGGCATCGACTGCCACGTCGAGACGCCGGTCGAACGCCGGGTCGTCGAGAATCTTTCGCAGGCGGTCCGCCGCGGGCGCGTCGGCGTCCCGAAGCTGGCCGTTGAGCGCCGTGCGGTGCTCCCGGTAGAAGGCCACCGCCGACAGGGCCCGCTCGATGTCCTCGCTGGCGGCGGTCACCAGCTCGCCGACCGATTCGTGGTCCCACGCCCGCCCGAGGGCCTCGATCTGCGGCGCTCCGAGCGCGAACGCGAGCCGCTCCGCCGCCAGCCGGCGCTTTTCCTCCTCCACACGATCGACGAGTCCCGGATCCTTCAGCAGGGCGAAGGTCCGCTCGCGCAGCGCCGAGTCCTGCATCAGTTCCAGCAGCGAGAACACGTCCGGGTCCTGCGCGATCTCCAGCGCCTCGGCCATCGGCGGGATGACCGTGGCGATGGTCTTCGCGCGCTCGAGCTGCGCCGGATCGAGGATCTGGGACGTCCGCGCGAACTCCTGCTCCGACTGCAGCCGCTCGACGAACTCCGCCTTTCGCGGATGCGGCAGGATGCGCGCCACCAGGTCCTCCAGCTCGCCGGCGCGCGCCTCCGAGACCGTCGCGTCCGGACGGGCGCGGGCGCCTGATGAGCCCATCGAGATGAAGCCGCGGATGATGTCGTCGTCGGACGGCCGCCGCGCCGCTTCCCGCCAGGCGTGGGCGTGCTCCAGGTCGGCGTCCGCCACCAGGTCGCCAAGCACCTCCCCGGCCTCCTGACCCGCTGCGCGCCGCGTATAGGCGCTGCGTGCACGCCGCCGATAACGGCGGTCGAAGTACACCTCGTCCTCTAGGTCGGCGGCATCGACCGCCCCCTTGACGGTGTCGACGCGGGCAAGGGCGTAGGCGATCGGATCGACCGCCATCAGCTCCGCCGTCGCGTCGACCTCGTCCGCCGTGAAGGCGTTCCCGAGGGTGTAGAGCCCCTGGGCGACTTTCTCCCCGTCGATGGTCTCGACGTGGTTGCTCAGGCGGAACATCTCGTCCGCCGACCACGCCGTGTCGGCGTCGAGGCCGAGATCCACGTGCAGGCTCATCTCCGTCGCGAGGCGCTGGATCGTGCGCGCATGCTCCGCCCGGACGGGGCCGTCGGCCGCGTTGCGATAGCTGTCGAGCCGGTCCCGCAGCGGGCGCAGTCCCTCGTACAAGCCGCCTTCCATGAACGGTGGCGTCAGGTGGGTCACCGTGGCCGCGTAGGAACGGCGCTTGGCGATGATCCCCTCGCCCACGTTGCTCATGATGTAGACGTAGACGTGCGGGAGCCCGCCGACGAGAGCGTCCGACCAGTCGAAGGCCGACAGGGCAATCTGCTTCCACGGCGTGAACTCCAGGCTGCCGTGCGTGCCGAAGTGCATGACCGCGTCGGCCTCGAAAGCGTTCCGGGTCCACAGGTAGGAGGCCACGTAGGGATGCGGCGGCGCCTTCTGCGCGCCGTGCACCAGGCGGAACGTGTCGTCGCCGACGCCCGGCAAGGGCTGCGGCAGGACCACGACGTTGCCGAACTGCACGCGGGCCACGGCCAGCGCGGTCTCGTCGCCCTCTCCGACCGTCATGTACTCGCCGGGGGCGGGGCCGTACTGCTCGACGACCGCGTCGCGCATGCCCGGCTCGAGGTCCGCTTCCACCCACGCGGCGTAGTCGCCGGCCGGCACCAGCGCAGGATCCCCCGTAGCCAGGAATTCCTCGAACGCCCCGCGCGCGTAGGGTCCGAGCACCGGTCCCCTGGTCTGAATGAGTTCCCAGAACTCGTCGTCGGTCTCGGGGAGCCCGTCGACCGTGTAGCCGGCGTCGCGCAGCGACCGCAGCAGGTTCAGCAGGCTCGGCGCGACCTCCATGCTGCCGGCGTTCATGGCGTTCTTGCCGGGTCCCTTGTAGTAGTAGATGGCCACGCGCTTGTCGCGGTTGGGCTTCGCCTTCAGCGCCAGCCAGCGCTCGACCAGGTCGCAGAAGGTGTCGAGGCGCGCCGGCAGGGCGTCGAAGATCTCGTAGCCGTCCGCGTCGGTGAACTGCGCCGCCACCGCGTAGGGCGCCACCCCGCCGTCGAGCTCGGGCAGGACGACGCTCATCGTCAGCATGGCCCCGGCCATCCCCTGCTGGTCGGTCACCCAGTCGTCGTGGTTCTGGAACACCGACACGGGCGTCAGCATGGGAATGTCGCGCTCGCGCAGCCAGGCGATCGCCTCGTCGGCGCGGCCCAGGGTGAGCCGCCCGTGCGGCATCAGGATCACCAGGTCAGGCTCGATCCGCCGGAGAAAGTCGAGGCGCTTCTCGGTGCTGGCCAGCGGGTAGACGTTCCACGCGCGGCCTTCGAGCGCACGGATGAACGCGTCGACGTGATCCCGGTTGGCGTTGAAGGGACCGGGCACGCTCGTCAGGAGGGCGATCTTCGGGGCGTCCGGTTTCGCAAGTCCCTGCGCGTCGTAGTAGGCGTCGAACGCGTCGACGGTCTCGAACGTCAAGTCGTCGTCCAGATGGAACAGCACGTCCATGGAGCGCTCGACCGGGGGTTGCACCGGATCGGAACGGAACGGCTTGCTGTCGAGCTCGGCGCGCGAGAAGTTGAGCAGCCGGGCGTAGTTCTCGGCGCCGCCGAACTCGAGATAGCCGTTGACGGCGTCGAGCTGCGGGCCGCGCAGGTTGGTGACGTCGAGGGCCGGGTTCGTCGCCCCCTGCACGAACAGGCGCGCGCCGCGGCGGCCGGCTTCGCGAAGGTGCGCGAGCTGCGTCTCGTCGAGCTGCAGGCCGCGTCCGAAGACATAGACGACCGGATAGTCCGCGGCCCGGTCCAGCGCCGCCATGTCCAGGGATTCGACCCGCACCGCTCCGTGCGGGCGCGCGCGCTCGATTCGGGCGAGCTGGAACCCGGGGAAGTTGACGAACGCGACCCGGGTCACCGCGAGATGGCGCTGGTAGGCGGCAAAGCCGCCCCACAGCACCGCCGTGGCCAGCATCGCCGCCGCGATCCGCCTGCGATGGGACCACAGGCCGGCCAGCCGCGTCCGCACCGTCCGTACTCGTGTCGGTTCTGTCCTCGCGGTCATCGGGTTTCCTCCGTCTCCTGCTATATCTTGTGCACCCGCACTTCGCTTCGCTGCGTTCTGCGGCGCAAGCTCCTAGAACGGCGTTACCGTCAGGCTCACCGAGACGAGCCGGCCCAGCGTCGGGCTCGCCGCCGTCTCCTGGTAATCGGCGTCCATCACGTTCAGCACGTGAACGCCCACGCGCAGGTCGGGGTTCGGGTGCAGGTAGACCGCGAGGTCGGTGCGCGCGTACTCGTCGAGCAGGACCGGAACGCCCTGCGAGCTCTGCGTCCGCTCGCCGACCCAGCGCTGATCGACGGACCCGGTCAGGCGCCACGAGCCGAGCGCCGCCCCCAACTGGATTCCCGCGTTGACCTTGTGCCGCGGCACGAGCGCCAGCGAGTTGCCGGTGGCGCGGTCCTCGCTGTCCGTGAAGGCGTAGTTGGCGTAATAGCCCAGCCACGAGGCTGCCTGCCCGTTCGCGACCAGCTCCAGGCCGGTCGAGCGCGCGTCGGCGACGTTGACCCAGTCGAAGTGGTCGCGCTGCGGCGAGATCACGAGCTGGATGAGATCGGTCATGTCGTTGTGGAAAACGTTCATCTCGGTTCGGAGAGCGCGACCGACTTCGTGCTGAATCCCGCCGTCGAACGAGGTGATGTGCTCGGGCTCCAGGTCCGGGTTCGGCAATCCGGGAATGGGGCCGTGGAAGACGACGTTGCCGAACAGTTCGAACAGGCTTGGCGCGCGAAAGGCGCGGCCGGCGGACGTGCGGACCCGCGTGGTCGGCGTCACGGCATAAAGCAGCGACACCTTCGGGGAGCCGACCGATCCGAACACGGAATGCTGGTCGTAGCGCAGGCCGGGAACCAACCGCACCCGGTCCGTTACCACCCACTCGTCCTGCACGTACGCGGAGAAGATGTCGAACCGCTCCCGCTGCCCCTGCGACAGGGGAAAGACGTCGCCGATCGCCGGGGCGCGGACCAGAGTGACGGTCGGATTGGGCACACCGCCAGCCGCCATGCCGGCCTGGATGCCCGCCGCTACCCGCGCGAGCGTCGCGTCCGAGCCGAGCAGGTTGGTCCGATCCGCGATGGTGCTGTCGCCGAACGAGCCGCGCTCGCCCGTGTAGCTCGCGCCGAAGACGACGGTGTGAGCGAGGTTCGGAACCCAGGTGAGCTGCGGCTCCACGAGCACGCTGCGGAAGTCGGTATCCTGCCCGGTGAGGGCCGCGAAGGGGAACACACCGTGCGTCACCGACTCGCTGATCGCCGGTCCGGGCGGATCGACGATGGTCGTCTGCCGCGTCGGGGCCAGGGTGAAGTTCTCCTGATAGAGGCTCTGGTTCGAGTAGCGGTAGCTCGTCCGGATCTGCGCCGACAGCGGACCGGCCCCGTTGTAACGGATGATGCCGCCGAGGTTGACGGCGGTGTCGCGCTTGTGCTCCTCGACCGCAACCGGCAGCCGCGAAGACATGTCGAGGCCCGTCTCGTAGCGGGAGATCCGCGGCAGCAGCGTCACGTCCCACGCGTCGGAGACGGAGAAGTCCAGACGGCCCG
Organism: Vicinamibacterales bacterium; assembly: GCA_965202655.1. Lineage (GTDB taxonomy): Bacteria > Acidobacteriota > Vicinamibacteria > Vicinamibacterales > UBA8438 > VXRJ01. The sequence continues at coordinate 115,644 of CBDBBK010000001.1, forward strand.
TCATCCGCAAGTCCTCGTATCCGACGTTGCTTAGCGGGACCTCCTCCGGCATCAGGCTGCCGCCTTCGCCGATGCGCGGAACGGTGCGGGTGTCGCGGTTGTAGACGTTGTCGATCTGGCGGCGATCCGCCGTGAAGGCATAGGCGACGGGGCCCGATTCGCCACGCACGGACGTTCCGAGCTGGTAATAGCCGGCGGCGCCGCCGCTGGCGAAAAAGTCGGCGGCGGGCGGACCCTCGCCCGGCCGCGTGATGGCGTTGATGGCGCCGGCGAAGGCATTGGCGCCGTAGAGGCTGGAGAACGGCCCGCGGACCACCTCGGCGCGCTCCACCGATTCCAGTGGCACGAGGCTCAGGGCGGCGAGGGTGCCGATGCCCAGATCATTCGCCGGCAGCCCGTCCAGCAGGAGCAGGGCGCGCTTGGTGCCGGGGACGCCGCGCATGACGAGCGACGAGTTGGCGCGGGCGGCCATGCCCGAGGTTTCCGCCAGATCGATGGCGGGCGTCCTGCGCAGCAGGTCCTGCAGGTTGCGGGCCGACGACGCCTCGATGGTCTCCGCGTCGAGAATCGTGACGCTGGCCGCGACCTCGGTGACCGCCCGTTCGGTCTGCGTCGCGGTCACCACGACGCTCTCCTCGAACTGCAGAACCGGTAGCCGGAGGTCGAGAAGCACGGGCTGCCCGGCCACTACCGTGACCGGGGACGTGAGGGGCGCGAAGGCTTCCCGCGTTACCGTCAGCCGATACGCGCCGGCGGGAACGCCCTCGATGATGAACGCGCCGTCGGCTCCCGTAGTGGCCGACATCGCGGTGCCGTCCAGGGCAACGAGCGCGGCCGGCAGCGGCGCTCCACCATCCTCGGCCACGACGGTTCCCTGGATCGATCCGGTTTCCTGGCTCCCGAGGGCGGGCGCCGCTACGAACAGTCCTGCGACAACAATTGCGCCTGAAACGAACGAACTGGCGAGTTGATTCCGTATACGCATGCCAAATCCATCTCCGTGGCGGTCGCGCGCCAGGCATTGCCGGCCGACGAGCTTCCCGCCGATTGCACTATCCAATGACCGACCGGCGGACGAGTCCGCCGGGACCGTCCGGGTCGACGCGGCGAGGGGAGATGCTAGGCGGGCGGTCCGCGCGTGGGACGGATGCCGAGCGTGGTGTCCCGGGTGTTTCCACGGTTCGGCGTTGGCGTGGCACGCGCCGTAACCTCCGGGGTCGACGCGGCGGGGACCGTAGCGGACGTTAAGGCGGCGTAGTGCGGATGGCAGCAGACGACACAGTGGTGACGGTCGTCCTCAACGGCGTCTGCTTCGTCGTGTTCGTGAAAGAAAGAGCCGGCCGGCACCAGGACGCACGCCAGCAACAGCGCCGCGAACGCAATCGACCGGTTCGGCTTCATCAGGGTTCAGGATTCCGGAGCAACTATCGTACTCGCCGGGTGCGCTGTCGCTCCCCGCTCAGTCGAGCTCGACGATGGTGATGGCGTTCCAGTTGTTCATCGGGATGAGCAAACGGTTTCGCCTCGAGTCGTAAGCCATCGAGGCCGCGCTCGGGATGCCGGATGCCACAACCTCGGCCGCCTGTCCCGGGCGAATGCGCGAGACGGTGCCGATCCTCACGCTGGAGACGTACTTCGTGCCGTCCTCGAGAATCACCAGGCCGTCGTTGCCGCCGTCCACCGCGTGCTCGGTGCCGGTGAGCTCGCCGTCGGGCGAGAACGTGAGCACCGCGTTGTCGTTGATGTTCACCACGACGATGTTGCCATCCGGGTCGAAAGCGATGCCGTTGGGCCGGGCCAGCGGCGCTCCCTGGACGACGACCGACGCGTCTCCGTCCGGTCCGATCCGGTACACACGCCAGGTGCCGCTCTCCTCGGTCCCGGTCTGCGTGGCCCAGATAGTGCCGTCCTCGGCGACCTCAATGTCGTTGAAGCGCTGCGCGTCCTCGACGGTGACGCTGCCCCGCGGCTCGCCGCTCTCCATGTCGAACCAGCGCACGACGTTGATGTCGGCCACGTACAGCAGGCCGTTGATGATGTCGCTGCCGAGCGGATGGTTCAGGGTCAGGCCGTTCCGGTTGACGCCGATCCACTTCAGCGTGTGCGCGCTGCCGTCGGGGTTGATAAGCGAGATGTAGCCGTCGTTCGGGATGACATCCTGGCCGATCCCGGCGTTGACCGCGACGTACAGGTCGCGGACCTCGTCGTAGGCCATGCTCTCGGCGAAGCGGAAACCGCCAAAGGTCCTGGCGTTCGACGAGAGGTCGAGCGGCTCGCCCGCCTCGAAGGGCTGATCGGCCGCTTGCCGGGTCTGCGCTCCGGCGGTCGCCGGGCCGGCGGCGCCCACCGCGAGCAGGGCGGCGGCAACCACCCATCGAGAAACGATTTGTTGTCTGCGAAGACGTGACATCAGGCACTCCTCCATTTCGGGCGTTGGTTCTTCGGAAGCGCCGGTGCAGGCACTGGCGTCTGCGCGTGCGCCGACGCCGATCCCGACAACCGGCAATAGGTGAATGCGTGCGCGTCGCAGTCCGCGGCGCGGAGACAGCTACGCGGGCGGACCGCGCGTGGGCCGGACTCCGAGAGCCATGCTTCGTTCGCCGTCCGGGTAGACGGAGACGACGGCGTGGACGATGGGATCCGGCACCGACGGCGCGGGCGTGCCGTCCGTCTCGACTCCCGGCAGGTGCCGGAAGTGGCAGGCCTCGCAATCCGCGTGACCGGTGGACTGCTCGTCGGCGTCGTGCTCGTGGAGAGCGACGCCCGCCGAGGCGAGCGCCAGCACCATGAGCAGTGCTGCAGCCACCGCCAGCGTCCCCTTGCGCGAAACCATCCCCCTATTAAAGAAGCAGCGGTGAGCCGTAGTCAAGGTTAAGAAGCAGGGGTGGTCTGTAATCAAGGCGCCCGGCGCTCCCTTGACGGGCTCGCGCAAAACACGCTACAAGACAACCATGCGGCCATGCCGGTCGATGCTGTTGCCGTGGGGCGCGGTGGTCGCGCTTGCGCTGCTGGCTCTCGCCGCAACGCCTCATTTCCATAACGAAGCCGAGGCCCGGGACGACACGTGCGTTCTGTGCCATGTCCAGGGTTCGCCGCCCATCGCTGCCAGCGTCCACGAAAACCCCGATCCGGCCGACGCCGGCGACGCCCGGGCGCGTGCGGTCGGGCATGCTCGCGACGCGGAGATCACGGGGCACGGCTCCCGGGCGCCGCCCGCCTGACGATTCGTCGACATCTGTAGTTCGCTCTTCCGTTTCGGCGCGCTGCTGGCGCGCCGGCTTTTCCGTTTTTCCTGGAGTGAGGAGTCCCCGGTGATCCATCCGGGGCGCCTGTCGAAATCCATGAGCGAAGTCGAGCCGATCGACACCCGGGCCGCGCCGGCGACAGTCGCGTCGAACGCCGTTCTCGAAGCACGGGCGCTGTCCAAGCGGTATGGTGACGTGGAGGCCGTCGCCGGCCTCGATCTGTGCGTCGGACCATCCGAGATCTACTGTCTGCTGGGCCCGAACGGGGCCGGCAAGACGACCACCATCCACCTGTTCCTGGGGTTCCTCGAACCGACGGCCGGCAGCGTGCACGTGACCGGCCTCGACGTCGCCGCCGAGCCCGTGGAGTCCAAGCGGCGCCTGGCCTACATCCCCGAGCAGGTGATGCTGTATCGAAACCTCAGCGGTCTGGAGAATCTGGAGTACTTCGCCGCGTTGGGCGGGCGAGGATCGCTGGCTCCGGAACGCCTCACCGACATCCTGGTCGGCGCGGGCCTGCCGCGCGACGCGGTCCGTCGCCGGGTGTCCGATTACTCCAAGGGCATGCGCCAGAAGGTCGGCATCGCCATCGCCATCGCGAAGGAGGCCGACGCGCTGCTGCTCGACGAGCCGACGTCCGGACTGGACCCGCAAGCCTCGAACGAGTTCTCCGAGCTGCTCGGGCGGCTCCGGGAACGCGGCGTCGCGGTACTCATGGCGACGCACGATCTGTTTCGCGCCAAGGAGACCGGCACGCGTGTCGGCATCATGCGGCATGGGCGCCTGGTCAGGGAGATGAGCACGGACGAAATCGGCCACGCCGATCTCGAACGCATCTATCTGGAGCACATGCACGAATAAGGGAACCCCGATGATCAAGCACATCTTCCGCAAGGAGTTCACCGACGTGGTTCGGGACGGCCGCTTCCGCTGGTGCGCGGCCCTGGTCGGAGCGCTGCTCCTCGTCTCGCTGGGGCACGGCTGGGTCCAGGCGCGCCAGGCGCAGGAGGAGCTCGCGGCCGCGCAGGCCACTGCCCGCGAGCACTGGGAGTCGCAGGGCGAGAAGAACCCCCACTCGGCGGCCCACTACGGCATCTATGCGTTCAAGCCCCGTCTCGCGCTGTCGTTCGTCGACGAGGGCGTGGATCCCTACACGGGCACGTCGGTGTGGCTGGAGGCGCACCGGCAGAACGACTTCCTCCTGCGCCCCGCCCAGGACGCGACGTCCGCCCAGCGCATCGGCGCCCTGACGGCGGCGCAGGTCCTGCAGCACCTGGTGCCGCTGCTCATCATCCTGCTGACGTTCGGCGCCCTGGCCGGCGAGCGCGAGCAGGGCACGCTTCGCCAGCTCCTCGCCACGGGTGTCGGCCGATCCGATCTGGCCCTGGGCAAGGCGCTGGGCGTCACCGGCGCACTGGCGCTGCTGCTGGTGCCGGCGGCGGTCGTGGGGGCGGCGGCCCTCGTCGTGGGGAGCCCGGGGCCGGGGGCGTCCGCGCTGGCCCGGGGTGCGGTCCTGACCGGCGTCTACCTGGCCTACTTCGCCGCCTTTGTGGGGCTCTCGCTGGCGGTGTCGGCGTGGGCCCGCTCGGCGCGCACCGCGCTGGTCGTCCTGCTGGCGGTGTGGGTCGTGAACGGACTGGTGGCGCCGCGCGTGGCGGTGGACCTCTCCAGATGGGTCCACCCGACGCCGTCCGCCGTCGAGTTCGCCCGGACCCTGGAGCGCGAGATCGCCGCCGGCGTCGAGGGCATCGAGCGCCCGGACCGGGCGGCGTCGACCGAGCGCCTCCTCGCGGAGTACGGCGTGGAAAGGGCGGAGGATCTGCCGGTGAACGATGTGGGGGTCTACCTCCAGGAGAGCGAGGAGTTCGGGAACCGGATCTTCGACCGCAACTACGGGGCGTTATGGGACACGTTCGAGCGCCAGGGCCTGGTGCACGAGGCGCTCGCGGTGGCGGCGCCGCTGCTCGCCGTCCGCACCCTCTCGATGGGGCTGGCGGGCACGGACGTCGAGCAGCACCGGCACTTCGCGACCGCGGCGGAGACGTACCGCCGGGACCTGATGCGAAGGATGAACGGCGACCTGGCCGAGAACTCCCGCAGTGGCGACTTCTCGTACGTCGCCGGGTCGGATCTCTGGACGCAGGTGCCGTCCCTGCAGTACGACGCCCCGACGCTGGGCTGGGTTCTGAACAACCGGATCCTGTCGCTGCTGGTGCTGGGGCTGTGGCTGGCCGGCGCCGTCCTGGCGGCGGCGACCGGCGTGCGACGCGCAGAGGTCGCGTAGCCATGACCCTGCGCACCGTCCTGCGGAACGAGTGGCGCCTGCTCGCGGCCGACCGGGCGCTCCGGATCGTGCTCGCGGTCTTCGCCGTTCTCTTCGTCTACGCGCTGGCCAACGGCATGGCCTGGGAGCGCTTCCAGGAGCAGACGGTGGAGGCCGCGCGGACCGGCAACGCGGAGCGCGTTCGCGCCCTGGAGCAGGAGCTCGCCGCCATCGCGAGCGGGGGGCAGCCGTCGTCACCTTTCCGCGACCCCCGCGCCCCGAACGTCCTCGGCGGCGCCCGCGGCGCCCATACGGCGGTGCTGGAACCAGGGCCCCTGGCCGCCCTGGCGGTCGGCCAGAGCGACCTCCTGCCGTACTACTACGACGTCAGCATCTATACCAACGAATCGACCTTCCAGCAGAACGGGGAGGTCCAGAACCCCCTCAACCTCATGGTGGGCCGTTTCGACCTGGCCTTCGTGACGGTGTACCTGCTGCCGCTGCTCGTGCTGGCCCTCAGCTTCAACGTCCTCTCCGAGGAACGCGAGCAGGGGACGCTGGCCCTGACCCTGTCGCAGCCCGTGTCGACGCGCGACGTGGTAGGCGCGAAGCTGGCATTTCGCGCGCTCCTCGTGGTGGGGCTGGCCGCGGGAGTCTCGCTGCTCGGCATCCTGGCCACCGGGGGCTTCGGTTCGTCGGGCCGCGTACTCCTCTGGTGCGCGACGGTGACCCTGTATGCGCTGTTCTGGTTCGCGCTCGCGGCGTGGGTGAACAGCCTGCGGCGATCCTCCGCCTGGAACGCCACGGTCCTGGTGGGCGCCTGGCTCGTGCTGGTGGTGGTGCTGCCCGCCGCCGTCAACATCGCGGCGGGCTTCCTGCACCCGCTGCCGTCCCGCGTGGAGATGATCACGGCCCAGCGGGAGGCCTCGAACGATGCCGTGAGCCGCCGCAGCGAACTGCTCGCCCGGTACCTGGAGGACCATCCGGAGATGGCCAGTGGCGTGGTGGCCGAAGAGCCCGGCCTCGGCGCGCTGGCCTGGGCGGCCACCGACGCTGTCAACCAGCGCCTGGAGGAGGTGACGGCCGTCCACGACGCGCGCCGCGCCGACCAGCTCGCCCTCGTGCGCCGTTACCGCTTCCTGTCGCCGGCGCTGCTGGCCCAGGAGGTGCTCATCGACGCGGCCGGGACGGGAGACGCCCGGTTTGCCAGCTTTCAGTCGCAGGTCCGTACCTTCGCCGAACAGTGGCGGCAGTTCTTCGTTCCGGCCATCCTTGCCGACGAGCGAATGACCGCCGCCGTCTTGCCCGACGTGCCGCGGTTTCGGTTCGTGGACGAGCAGTCCGCCGACGTTGCCCGCCGCGCAGCCGTTCCGCTGTCCGTCCTTGGCGGGCTGGTAGTCCTGGTATGCGCAGGTGCCGGGGTCGGCCTCGGGCGGGTTCGGGGCGCGGACTGACCTCCGGCGGATGCTCCGCCGGCATTCGAAGTATCATCGACGGCTTGGCTGGTCCCATCGAGTCCCGTTCCGCATGAGCGGGACAACGAGGGAAGCATGGCGCAATGCGCCAGGAGACAGCATGCCGATCACACGACGGTTCGTCCTCGTTCTGCTTTTCACCGCAGTGGCCGCCGCGCCGCCACCGGCAGCAGCCCAGACGACCGGTGCGGACGCCGCGGCGGTCGAGTGGCGCGCGTTCGGTCATGACGGCGCCAACACGAAGTACTCGCCGCTCGATCAGATCCGTCCCGAGAACTTCCGCGACCTGGAAGTCGCCTGGCGCTGGAAGTCGATCTCGACCGAAGTGGCGGCGGAACGCGAGGAAATCGAACCGGGCCCCTTCAAGACCATCCCGCTGATGGTGGATGGGCTCGTCTATGCCAGCACGGCGCTCGGCCAGGTGGTAGCGGTCGACGCCGGGACGGGAGAGTTGGTCTGGTCGTACGACCCGGAGACCTACGACCGGCTCGAACGCCCCGCCAACATGGGCTGGCAGCACCGCGGCGTCTCCTACTGGAAGGACGGCCGGAGCGCCGACGCGCGGATCTTCATCGCAACGCATGACCTGCTGCTGGTAGCCATGAATGCCCGAACCGGCGCCCTCTATCCCGGCTTCGGCGCCGACGGCGCGGTCGATCTGAGCACCAGCCTCGGGCGGCCGATCGACCGTTCGCGGCTGACCCACTCGCAGCCCCTCGCCGTCGTGGGCGATACCGTCGTCGTGGGCAGCATCGTGCAGGACACGTCGCTCACCCGGCGCGAGGCGGACCCGGGCCACGTACGCGGTTTCGACACGCGGACCGGCGAGTTGAAGTGGACGTTCCACACCATTCCGCAGGGCGAGGAGTTCGGCGCGAACACGTGGCACGACGAGTCGTGGCGCTACTCCGGTCACACCAACGTCTGGGGAACCATGGCGGTGGACGAGGAACTGGGCTACGTCTATCTGCCGACCGGCACACCGACCAACGACTGGTACGGCGGCATGCGGCATGGCGACAATCTCTTCGCCGAAAGCATCATCTGCGTCGACGCGGAGACGGGCGAGCGCATCTGGCACTTTCAGGCGGTGCACCACGGGCTCTGGGACTACGACTTTCCGACCGCCGGACACGTTCTCGACATCACGGTCGATGGCCGCGACATCAAGGCCTACGTCCAGACCAGCAAACAGGCGTTCACCTACGTCTTCGACCGGGTGACGGGCGAGCCGGTGTGGCCCATAGAGGAGCGACCGGTCCCGGCCGGCGACGTCCCGGGCGAGTGGTACGCCCCGACGCAACCCTTTCCGACGAAGCCTCCGCCCTTCGATCTGCAGGGGATCACGCTCGACGATCTGATCGACTTCACGCCGGAACTCCATGAGGAAGCGCTCCGGCTCGCGGGACGGATGCGGCTCGGCCCCATCTTCACGCCGCCGCCGGTGCGGGATTCCCAGGGACCGCTCGTGCAGTCGCCAGGTCCCGGCGGCGGCATCAACTGGCCCGGTGCGGCGGTCGACCCGGAAACCGGCCGGCTGTTCGTTCCCTCGCAGACCCGCCTGCGCGCGGTTGAACTGGTGGAATACGAGCCTCCTGCAACCGTCGGGTACTTCACCGATCCGTGGGCGGTCAACGTCCCCGGACCACGCGGCCTGCCGCTCGTGAAGCCTCCCTACAAGCGGGTGTCAGCCTTCGATCTGAACCGCGGCGAGCAGCTCTGGATGAGCCCGCACGGTGACGGCCCGCGCAACCATCCGGCGCTGCGCCACCTCAACCTGCCGGCGCTGGGCGGCCACAGCGGCATGCATGGCGGAGGCCCGCTCGTCACGAAGACCTTGTTGCTGGTCAACTCCGGCGCGCGCTACGTCGAAGACGAAGTCGCCTCGGCGAGCGCAATCACGGCGTACCATAAGGACAACGGAGAGTACCTCGGATCGATTCCGCTCCCCGCGGTTCCCTATGGCAACCCCATCACCTATCTCCACGACGGCAGGCAGTACATCGTCGTCGCCGTCGGCAGCGGCAGCACCACCGCTACCCCGGAACTAATCGCCCTGGCGTTGCCGTGAGGATCGACACCAGAGCACTCCCCTGGACCGGCCCGTTCGTCCGCGACTACGGCCACGCGTTCGACCGCGTTGCATCCTTCTTCAGCGGATCGCCGACGGACGCGGCCAACCGGGCGCAGGCGGTCGCGGTTCGGCGCTCGCACCCGCCCGATTCGGCGGTGGCGGAGCTCATTGCACGACAGCTTGCCGAGCGCGACGCGCCGGCCGCGGCGCGCGCGGCGGCCGAGAAGCTGCGCGATCCGCGAACCGTCGCCGTCGTCACCGGCCAGCAGGCGGGGCTGTTCGGCGGCCCGTTCTTCACGCTGCTCAAGGCGATGACCGCGATAACGCTCGCCCGGCGGTACGCCGGGGAGAGCGACGGCGATGTGGTGTCCATCTTCTGGATCGACGCGGAAGACCACGACCTCGACGAAATCCGGCACTGTGATCTGCTGGACCGCGACTCCGCGCCGCAGTCCGTCGTGCTCGACCTCGACACTCCCGCCGGCACACCCGCGGCCGAAGTCCGTTTCGACGATTCGGTCAGCGCTGCGATCGACCGTCTGCGCGATGCACTTCCCGAAACCGAATTCACCGCCGAGGTGTTCGATGCCCTCGCCGCGGCGTACGCACCGGGCGTCCGCCTGGTCGAGGCGTTCGCCCGCTGGCTCGACCGGCTCCTGGGGGAGCACGGCCTGATCGTCTTCGATTCGTCGGACCGCGCCGCGAAACCGTTCACCCGCGATCTGTTCGCGCGCGAGCTGCTCGCGCCCGGCAGGACCTGCGAACTGGCGGCGGCGGCGGGCAGCCGGCTGACGTCGCTCGGCTACCATGCGCAGGTCTCCCCCACCCCCGGCTCGACGGCGCTCTTTCGCATCAACGGCGCGCGGGAACCGATCCGCATCGACGGCAGCGGATTCCTGACGGGCGGCCAGCGCCTCGACGGCGCGACGCTTCTGGCCGAGCTGGACGAGAATCCCGCGTCGTTCAGTCCGAACGTCCTGCTCCGCCCACTCGTGCAGGACACGCTGCTGCCAACTGCGGCGGTCGTCGCCGGACCGCACGAACTCGCCTACCTCGGCCAGTTGCGCCAGGTGTACGCGGCGTTCGAGTTGCCGATGCCACTGATCCACACGCGAGCGACGGCAACGATTGCGGATGCGGCGACCGCGAGATTCCTGTCACGCTACGGACTGGAGCTGGCGCGGCTGCAACCCCAGGATGACGCCGCCCTGAACGCACTGCTCGACGCACAGTTGCCCGCCACCGTCCATGAGGCGCTCGATGCGGCCGAACAGGCGGCCGCGGAACGGCTCGATGCGATTCGGGAAGTGGTGCCCACCGTCGATCCGACCCTGGCCGGCGCCGTCGACTCGACGCGCGGCCGTATCGAGCGCGATCTCGGCAACCTGCGCAACAAGGTCATACAGGCGGCGAAGCGGCGCGACGAGACACTCCGGCGGCAGTTCCATCGCGCGCGGGCGCAGTGTTTCCCCGGGGGCGATCCGCAGGAACGGCGTGTCGGCGTCGTCTATTTTGTGAACCGCTACGGCTTTCGGCTGGTCGACAGTCTTCTGACCGAACTCTCCTTCGCGCCGGGCCACCACGACCTGCTCACACTCTGAAGACCCGCCGCGGTGCTCGCGGGTAGCCCCAGGACGGCGGGTTATACTGAAACCCGCGCCCGGACCGGCGTTCACGCCCAGACGGGCGTTCGCGTCCGGACGGACGCATCAAAAGCATGAACGAGGAAGTCTTCCGCGCCGTCAACGAAGCGTTCCAGCGTGGCGAATCAGCCGCGCTGGTGACGATTGTCCGTACCCAGGGGTCGACCCCCCAGCGGGTCGGCGCGAAGATGCTGGTGTACGCCGACGGGCGGACGGTCGGGACCATCGGCGGCGGCTGCTACGAGAACGACGCGTTCTGGAAGGCGCGGAAGGCGCTCGAGACCCGCAAGCCACTGGTCGCGCGGTACGAGCTGGCCGACGATCTCGCGGAGGAGTCGGGGCTCATTTGTGGAGGCCAGATGGAGGTCTACATCGACCCGCTGGAAGCGTCGCCACAGCTCTATCTCGTCGGGGCCGGCCATGTGGCTCAGCATCTGGGCCAGATCGCTCCGGCCGCCGGGTTCCGGCTGCATGTGATCGACGATAGGGAGAAGTTCTCCAACCAGGAGCGCTTTCCCGATGCCGTCGAGTGCGTCGTGGATGACATCCCCACCTGGCTCGAGAACGCCGTCCTGCCGGAAGCGGCCTACGTCGTCATCCTGACCCGCGGGCATCGCCACGACCTTGACGCGCTTCGCGCACTCGCGACCCGTCCGCTGCGTTACCTCGGACTCATCGGCAGCCGGGCGAAGGTGGCTCGACTGCACGAGGCGCTCCGTGAGGAAGGGATCGCAGTCACCCACCCCGAGCGCCTGCACGCGCCGGTGGGTCTGGACATCGGCGCGGTCACGCCTCACGAGATCGCCGTCAGCATCCTGGCCGAACTGATCGCCGTCAAGTACAACAGGCTGGACGACGGTGGCGCCCGCTCGCTCCGATGGATGCCGCGGGCGCTCGTTGAGGACCCGGCGCCGGTCGGCGACGAGACGCCGGCAGAAGAAGAACCGGCTATACTCAAGAGTGGTTAGCGCGCCAGTCACGCGGCAAGCCCGCCGGCGCTGAGCACACCCATGACACCGCGACCGGCTACCAGTCCATCGGAGCGCCCGCCGCTTACGGAGCGCGCCAGCCGCATCCTCGCGTGCGTCGTCCGGCAGTACATCGACCGCGGCGAACCGGTTTCGTCATTGTGGCTGGCCCGACACGGCAACCTTGGCATCTCCTCCGCATCGGTCCGCACCGTAATGGCGAGGCTGGAGGACGACGGCTACATTCACCAGCCGCACACGTCGGCCGGCCGCGTGCCCACTGACCGCGGTTACCGTTACTTCGTCGACCGCCTGCTCCAGCGGCGGCGGCGTCCGACGCCGCCCGCGGCGGTGGAAGCGCGGCTGCGGCGCGCGCAGACCTTCAGCGGTGTGCTTTCCAGCGTCTCGCACGAGCTGTCCGCCGCCTCGCACCACCTTGCGTTCGCCTGCATGCCGCGGCGGATATCGCGGCCCGTCGCCGACCCGCTCTTCATCGAGGGATCCTGGTTTCTCGCCGAGGAAGTCTCCGACGAAGCCAACCGTGTCCCGCTCGACATCCTGCGAACGCTGCTTGCCATGATCGAACGGAAGGAGATGCTGGTCCGCCTGCTGGACGAGTACCTCGATGAGCCGGGCCTGACGGTGGTGATCGGCACGGAGAACCGGGCGCCGGAGATGCAGCCGTTCAGCCTGGTGGCGTCCACGTATTCCGTCGGCGAGCAGACTGGCGGTATCGGCGTGATCGGGCCGCGTCGCATGCGCTACGGACGCGCCATCTCCGCCGTCGATCAGGTTTCCGCCGCTGTCAGCCGCGTGCTGCTGGCTCAGGCGGCCGCGTCCCACCATGACAGACGAGCAGAGATCGGCACCGCCTGAAGACGAATCCTCAGCGCCCGCGACAGCCGCCGTCGACGTCGCCACCGGGGAAGGCGACACTGAACCGGCGCCGGCGGCCTTCGACGAGGTGGCCTCCGAGCGCGATCAGCTCCGCGACCTCCTGCTGCGCAAGACGGCGGAGTTCGACAACTTCCGCAAACGGACGGAGCGCGAACGCTTTGAGTTCGCGCGGCGCGCCGCCGAAGATCTGCTGCTCGACCTCCTTCCGCTCGTCGACGATCTGGAACGCGCGCTCGACGTTGCCGCCGAGACTCCGGACGGCGAGTCGTACCGGAAGGGCGTCGAGCTGATCCACCGGCAACTGCTGGAACTCCTCCGCAAGCGACAGGTCACGCCCATCGAAACGGTGGGTGAGCTGTTCGATCCGAATCTGCACGAGGCGGTGACGCAGGAACCGAGCGACGAGCATCCGGAAGGCACGGTGGTCAGGGAATTCCGCCGCGGCTACCGGCTGGGCGATCGGCTGCTGCGCGCGGCCGTGGTGGTTGTGGCGGCGGGCGGCAGCGGGGACGCCGACGCAACGCCGGCCACGGACGACGGGGCCGCCACGGACGGCGGCGCCGCGGACGACAGCGCCGCCATGGACAAGGACGCACGGTCATGAGCACACGCGATTACTACGAGGTGCTCGGCGTTTCCCGCGACGTGGATGAACAGTCGCTGAAGCGTGCCTACCGCCAGCTCGCGCTCCGGTACCACCCCGACCGGAATCCCAACGACGCCCAGGCGGAGGCGCGCTTCAAGGAAGCGGCCGAAGCGTACGCCGTGCTGGCGGACGCGGAGAAGCGGGCCCGTTACGATCGGTTCGGCCACGCCGGCGTGCGCGGAGCGGGAGCCGGCGGCATCGATCCATCCACGTTCGCCGACTTCAACGATATCTTCTCCGGTTTCGGCGACCTGTTCGGCTTTGGCGACGTCTTCGGCGGCGGAGCGCGCCGGCGGCAGGGACCGCTTGAGGGAAGCGACCTGCGGTACGACCTCCGGCTCCCGCTCGAGGAAGCGGCGGCGGGCCATAAAGCGACGCTGCGCATTCCGCGGGAGGAGACGTGCGACGACTGCGCTGGGTCCGGCGCCGCCGCCGGGACCCGGCCTGAACAGTGCGCGCCGTGCGGCGGCCGCGGCCAGGTGCGCACCCAGCACGGCTTTCTCACGGTCGCGCGGCCCTGCTCGCGCTGCGGCGGAAGCGGTCAGGTCATTGCCACGCCCTGCGCGCCCTGCCATGGCCGTGGCCGTGTGACGCAGGAACGGACGATCACCGTACGGGTGCCGCCGGGAGTCGACAGCGGACAGCGGCTGCGGATCGTCGGCGAAGGCGAACATGGCCTGCGCGGCGGCCCGCCGGGCGACCTGTACGTGGTGGTCCATATCGAAGACCACCCGGTCTTCCGGCGCGACGGGGCACATCTGCTCTGCGCCGTGCAGACCGGCTTCCCGACTCTCGCGCTCGGTGGCGAAGTGACGGTGCCCACGCTGAACGGCGACGCGAGACTGAAGGTGCCCAAGGGAACGCAACCGGGCGAACGGTTCCGCCTGCGCGGCAAGGGCCTGCCCCACATGCAGGGACGCGGCCAAGGCGATCTGTACGTCGACCTGACGGTGGACGTGCCGAAGCGGCTGTCCGCCGAACAGAAGCGCCTGATCGAAGCGTTGCGCGAGACGATGGAGGACGCCGACGACACGCGCGCGCGTCCCGTAGCCGGGCCGGACCGAGACGATACGAAGGACGAAGACCGTCCCTTCTTCGATCGGATGAAGGACATCTTTGGCTGACGCGTCGCGGCCGGATCGCCCGGCGCTCGACATCCGGCTTCCCCCGACCCCCGCCGCACTGCCCCGACTCAACGCCCTGCTCGACGACTTCGATCCGTTCGCCATCGAGGAGGCGGATGGCGGGGCGCGTCGTGTCTACTTCTTCACCGCCGGCGCGCGCGACGCGGCGGCGCGCGCGATCGACCGGGCGTTCGGAACCGCCGGGGCGCACGCGACGCCGATCGACGTTCCGGACGACGGTTGGGCCGAACGGTCACAGGCCAACCTCAAGGCGATCCGCGTCGGCGATATCGTCGTCGCCCCGCCGTGGGACCGGCCCGCGCCCGACGGCGCCGCGATTGTGGTCGAGATCACGCCTTCGACCGGTTTCGGCACCGGGCATCACGCCACCACGCGTCTCTGCCTGTCACTCATGCAACGCCAGCGCAGGCAGATCGCGGCGAGCCGCCGCGTGGTCGATCTCGGGACCGGATCGGGAGTGCTCGCCATCGTCGCCATCCACCTGGGCGCAGCCAACGTGAGCGGGCTCGAGCGCGACGCGGATGCCCTGCGCAACGCGCGGGACAACATTGCGCGCAACAAGCGGGGGATCCACTCCCGATCGCCGCACGGGCGCCCCGGACACCGTCCAGCGATTGCGTTGGTCGAGGCGGACCTGACGAGGGAAGGAGCCGTCGGCGGCGACGCCGATGTCGTGCTCGCGAACCTCAATGGAACGCTCTTTGCCCGGCACGCGGAAGCGATACGGCGATACGTCGCACCCGGCGGCCTGCTGATTGCGAGCGGCTTCACGGAGGATGAAAGCGCTCGCGTCCAGGCGGCGCTGGGCAGCGCGTTCACCCTCATCGCACGCGAGACGGAAGACGACTGGGTCGGCGCGGCGTTCCGCAGATCCGGCGCCGGGAATCCGCGATGACCGCCAGGCGGTTCTACGCACCGGTCATGCCCGCCGCCGGTGGCGCGCTGCCGCTTTCGCCGGATGAAGGCCGCCACCTGGCTCGCGTGCTCCGCCTTCGCGCCGGCGCGAAGATCCGGGTCTTCGACGGCGCCGGCCACGAACACGACGCGACGGTCGAGCAGGACGATCCGCGTCGCGTCATCGTTCGCGTGGGCGAGCCGGTCAAGCCGGCGCCGGCCCCGCGCGTCCCCGTGACGCTCGCCGTCACGCTTCTCAAGGGCCGAAAACTGGACGATGTCGTTCGTGACGCGACCGCTCTCGGCGTGGCGTCGATCGTCCCCCTCGTAAGCCGCCGCGCCGACGCGGCGCCCGGGCGCGCCGGAGGGCGCCACCTCGTTGAACGCTGGCGCGGTGTCGCCATCGCAAGCGCCAAGCAATGCGGGAGCGCCTTCGTACCGCAGGTGCACCCGCCGGAGGGTTACGACGCGTTTCTGGCGGACGCGCCGTCAGGCGATACGCTGCGAGTCCTGCTGCTGGAACCGTCCGCCGATGCGGAGGCGGACACTGCCCGGTCAGGTCCAGCGTCGCTCACGTCACTCCGTGCCGATCCGATCCCCGCAGGCGCCGTCGTCGCCGTCGGTCCGGAGGGCGGCTGGACGGCCGACGAGACATCGCGCGCCATCGGCGCCGGATTCCGTCCACTTACCCTCGGGCACGGAACCTTCCGCGCGGACCTCGTCCCCATCGTCGCGCTTTCCGTCCTCCGGTCCGTCTGGGGCGATCTCTAGGAGCCGGCCAAACCCGGCGCGCTATACTCGCCGTGCTGCATGCTGTTCCGGGGTCAGACGCTAGGCAAGTACAAGGTCGTGGCCCCGCTCGGCAGCGGTGGGTTCGGCGCCGTCTACCGCGCACGCGACACCTGGATCGACAAGGAAGTCGCGATCAAGGTTCCCCACAAGCAGAACCTGAACTTCACCGAGTTGCTGCAGGAACCGCGCCTGCTGGCGGCGCTCGACCATCCCAACATCGTCTCCATCGCGACGGCGGAGAAGCAGGACAACCTCTTCTTCATCGTGATGGAGTACGTTGCCGGCGAGACGCTCGAGACCATCATCGGTGAGAGCGGCGGCCTCACGCCCGAGCGGGCCACCGATTACTCCGCCCAGATCGCGCGTGCGCTCGCCCACGCGCACGATCAGGGAGTGATTCACCGCGACCTGCGCCCACCGAACATCCTGGTGGCGGAGAACGGCACGCTCAAAGTCGCGGACTTCGGCACCTCCCGCTTCCTGGAACTGGCCGCGCACGGCAACACGGTGATCGGCAGTCCCCCCTACATGGCGCCGGAACAGTTCACCGGCAAGGCGGTCTTCGCGTCGGACATCTATTCGTTGGGCGTCACGATGTACCAGATGCTGACCGGTGTCCTGCCTTACGAGCCGCCGTCGCCTCACGAGTTGGACAAGCTGATGAGCGGCGAGCTGGTCCGTGCTCCGCGCCTCGAGAACCCGGAGGTGCCGAAGCCTCTGAGCGATATCGTGATGAAGGCGCTCGCGCCGGACATCTCCCGCCGGTACCAGCGCGCAACGGAGCTGCTGAACGACCTGGAACCTGCCCCCAGGCGCGGCGGACAGCCGGTCGCGACGACAGCCGCGGTCGACAGCCGGCCGGCGACAGCAGGCAATGGCGATGCGCCGGGAAGGGCGGCAACCCACGACGACGTGGCCAGTGTCGCCAGCATTCCCCCGCGCCGGACGGTCGAGCCGACCCCCAGCGGACGGCGGATCTGCCCGTCGTGCCATCGGCCGCTTCACGCGCGGGCGGTCGCGTGCCCCTTCTGCGGCGAGACTACCTGAGCCGTCACCGCCGCAGCCGTTCGTCGTCCGCACCGCGGCCCGCAGTATCGCCGGACAGTGCTCTGGGTTAGTATTCGCTTACCCAGTAATCCCGGAGGGCGCCGTGTTCAGAACCTGTCTCCTGTCGGCACTTGTAGTCACCGGTGTCCTCTCGGTCGTGCTCACGGCCCAGCCCGACGGTGCACCCCCGCAACCCCCGCTACGGCTGGAGCAGCTCGATGACAAGCTCTACGTCCTTCACGGCGGCTGCATGTGCGGCAACACGCTGTTCTACCTGGCCGACGGCGGCGTGGTGATGGTCGACACCAAGGTCGCGGGCCAGGGCTCCGCGATTCTCGAGCAGCTCCGCGACGTTACCGACAAGCCGCTGACGATGATCATCAATACCCACACCCATTTCGATCACACCGGGAGCAATGCCGAATTCGGAGCGGTCGAGCAGATCGTGGCGCACGAAAACGCCAGGGCCAGCCTGATGCGGACGAGTTGCGCCCCGGTCACCAACTGCGACGCGTTCAAGGGAGAGAATGCGCGATACCTGCCCAACGTCACGTTCAGCGACACTCGCACCCTGCAGGTTGGCGCGGATAACATCGAGCTCCACTACTTCGGCCCCGGCCACACCAACGGTGACACGTGGATAGTGTTTCCCGACATCCGGGTCGCCATGGGCGGAGATCTCTTCGGCGCCAAGGGGGTCCCCTACATCGACACCGAGAACGGCGGCACCGCGCTCGACTACGACGAGACGATCGCCCGCGCGGTAGCGGGACTGGAGGGCGCGGTCGACACGGTGATCTCCGGACATGTCGAGGCCTATCCCTGGAACGACCTCGTCCGGTACGCCGAATTCCACCGGCACCTCGAAGATACCGCGCTCGCCGCGCTCGAGCAGGGACGCAGCCCGGAGGAGATTGCCGCCGACTACGCACCGCCGGCCCACCTCGAGGACTTTGCGTTCTTCGAACCCTTCGGGACGAACTTCGTGCGCAGGCTCCAGGAAGAAGCGAACAGCCGCTAGCAATCCGCGCGCAGAAGTTTCGCTCCAGCGGGACTTCCAACGCGCCGCCCACAAACCCGCGCGCCGGCGTTTCACGCCAGTGAAACTCCCAACGCACGCCCACCGGGGCGTGCGCATGCTTGCCAGAATCCGCGGCGGCCACCTACACTGGGAGGCAGGGAGGTAGCTTGCTCGCCGTGCGCGAGTTGAAAGCAGAAGACCATGAGTTTCGGCACTGGCCGCATCTGGATGAACGGCTCGCTCGTCGACTGGAAGGACGCGAAGATCCACATCGGATCGCACGTGATCCACTACGGCAGCGGCATCTTCGAGGGTGCGCGCTGCTACGACACCCCGGCCGGGTCGGCCGTCTTCCGTCTCGACTCCCACGTCCGCCGCTTCTACGACTCGGCCAAGATCTACCGGATGAAGTACGCGCTGAGTGAGGCGGAGTTCTCCGATGCCGTGCTCGACACGATCCGCGCCAACGACTACCGGGCCTGCTACGTCCGGCCGCTGATGTACCGCGGCTACGACACGCTCGGCGTCAATCCGCTGGGTTGTCCGGTCGAAGCCGCCATCCTCGTCTGGGAATGGGGCGCCTACCTGGGCGATGACGCCCTCGAGCACGGTGTGGACGTGCAGGTCAGCTCCTGGGGCCGTGGCGCCCCGAACCGCTTCCCGTCGATGTCGAAATGCACCGCCAACTACGCGAATGCGCAGTTGATCAAGATGGAAGCCACGCTCCAGGGTTACGCCGAGGGGATTGCGCTCGATCCGCAGGGCTTCGTGAGCGAGGGAAGCGGCCAGAACATCTTCCTCGTACGGGACAACATCATCACGACGCCGCCGCTCGCGGACTCGATTCTCCCGGGCATCACACGCGATGTGGTGATCACGCTGGCCGCCGACCTGGGCTATGAAGTCCGGTATGCGACGCTGCCGCGCGAGATGCTCTATATCGCCGACGAAGTGTTCTTCACGGGAACCGCCGCGGAGATCACGCCGGTCCGTTCGATAGACAAGATCGTCATCGGCGACGGCAAGCGCGGTCCCGTCACCGCCACGATTCAGCAACGCTTCTTCGACGTGATCAACGGCCGGGTGCCCGACACCCACGGCTGGCTCACGTTCGTCTATGGCGGCGCGGCGCAGCCTGCCGCTTCCGGCACCGCGGCGGGCACTCTGCAATCCTGATCCGCCAGCGGTGACCACCTCTCCCTACGCGGCGGCGCTCGCGCTGCTGGCCCGGCGCGAGCTGTCGGCGTCGCAGCTCACGGAACGCCTCGTCAGGAGGGGTTACGAGACGGACGACGCCGCGGCCGCAGTGGCGCGGCTGGCAACCGAGGGCGCGGTGGACGACCGGCGGACCGCAGCGATGATCGCGCGCCGCGCCGCGACGATCATGCACCGGGGGCCGCATCGAGCCCGGCAGGAGATCGAGGCGGCCGGAATAGCGCCCGAGGTGGCGCGCGAAGCCGTGGACGAGACGTACGCCGAGGCGGGAGTCGACGTCGTGCTCGAGCGCGCACTCGACCGGCGGCTCCGCGGTCCGGTCCGCGACCGGGCGCATTTCGAGAAACTCTGCCGCTATCTCATCCGCCAGGGGTTCGACACCGGTGCGGCAGTCGGAGCCCTCCGGGCCCGCGGCGGTCCCGGCGACGCCGACGCCGACGCGTCTCCGTGACGCCGCCCGGCGCGCCCCCTGTGTCAGAATTGACCCGCATGACCTCGGCCCGGATCCGCCAGAGCTTTCTGGATTACTTCGAAGCCCGGGGCCACCGTGTGGTTCCCAGTTCGCCGCTCGTCCCGGCCGAGGACCCGACGCTGCTGTTCACCAACGCCGGGATGAACCAGTTCAAGGACGTCTTCCTGGGCGCCGAGCAACGCGACTACCGGCGGGCCACCACCTCGCAGAAGTGCATGCGCGTCAGCGGCAAGCACAACGATCTGGAGAACGTCGGCCCCTCGCTCCGGCATCACACCTTCTTCGAGATGCTGGGGAACTTCTCGTTCGGCGACTATTTCAAGAAGGATGCCATCCCGTTCGCGTGGGAGCTGCTCACCGACGTCTGGGAGCTGCCGCCCGAACGACTCCACGTCACCGTCTTCAAAGGTGAGGGCGGCATCCCGCGCGACGACGAGGCGTACGACATCTGGCGCGCGCTCGTGCCGGCGGATCGGATCGCGGAGATGGGCGCGGCCGAAAACTTCTGGGCGATGGGCGACACCGGACCGTGCGGACGCTGCTCGGAGGTGCACTACCACCGCGGCGATGATCTGCCCTGCCCCACCCCCACCTGCGTCGGCATCGACTGTTCGTGCGACCGCTACGTGGAGATCTGGAACAACGTCTTCATGGAGTTTCAGCGGCACGAGGACGGAACCCTGACTCCGTTGCCGGCCCCGTCGATCGACACCGGGATGGGGCTGGAGCGCATAGTGGCCGTGCTCCAGGACAAGCTCTCGAACTACGACACCGACCTGTTCACGCCGCTGCTGACCGCGATCGGCGAGCGGGCCGGCGTGCCGTACGGACCCCTCGCGGGCCGCAAAGCGAACAAGACGTCGGACGTCTCGCTCCGCGTCATTGCCGATCACCTCCGCGCGATGACCTTCCTCATCGCGGACGGAGTCGTCCCCTCGAACGAGTGGCGGGGCTACGTGCTGCGCAAGATCATGCGGCGCGCGATGCGGCACGGAAAGCGACTCGGGATCGGCGAACCGTTCCTGTACGAACTCTGCGCGGTCGTCATCGCGGAGATGCGCGGCGCCTACCCGGAACTGGTGACGAACCGGGAGACGATCGCCTCGACCGTCCGGCGGGAGGAAGAACAGTTCGACAAGGTGCTCACCGACGGGCTGCCTCGCCTGGAGACGGCGGTCGATGCGGCGGCGAAAGGCCGTCACGCACTGGGCGGCGACGAGGCGTTCCGGCTGTACGACACCTTCGGCCTGCCCCTCGACTTCATCGAAGACCTGGCCGGGCAGCGGTCGGTTGCGGTGGACCGCGACGGTTTCGAGCAGGCGCTCGAGGCGCAGCGGTCGCGCGCGCGAGCCGGCAGCCAGTTCGCGGCGGGCGATGCTCCGACATTCACGCTCGGCGATGCCGGTTGCGACCCGGCCGGACTCGACGACCGGTTCATCGGCTACGACACGACCTCCGAGGCGTGCCGTGTCGTCGCCCTGTTCGGCGCCGACGGCAAGGCCGCGGACCGCCTCGAAGCCGGTGAGACGGGGTACGCCGTGCTGGACCGGACGCCCTTCTACCTGGAAGCGGGCGGACAGGTTTCCGATACGGGCCGGCTCTTGTCGGGCGGGGCGGGCGTTCCCGGGGATGAGGACGACAGCGATCCGGCCCGCGAGGCTCTGGAAGCGGACGTGGCCGATGTCATCCGCCCCGTGGCGACCTGGCCCCGGATGCACGTCGTCGAGGTGCGGGCCGGGGTTCTCCGGGACGGCGCCACGGTGACGGCCGAAGTCGACGCCGCGCGCCGTGACGCGATTCGGCGCAACCACACCGCCACTCACTTGCTTCACGCCGCCCTCCGAACGGTCGTGGGCGATCACGTCCGGCAGGCGGGATCGCTCGTTGCGCCGGACCGGCTGCGGTTCGACATCACCCACCACGAGCCGGTGACCCACGCCCAAATCCTGGAGATCGAGCGCATCGTCAATACGCGCGTCTTCGGCAACCAGGCTGTCGAGACGGAGGTGCGCGACACCCAGGCGGCGATCGCCGACGGCGCGATGGCCCTCTTCGGCGAGAAGTACGGCGACCGCGTCCGCGTGGTCGAGGTGCCGGGTTACTCGACGGAATTGTGCGGCGGGACCCACTGCCGGGCGACAGGCGACATCGGTCCGTTCGTGATCACGCAGGAGGGCGGCGTCGCGGCCGGGGTCCGCCGACTGGAGGCCATGACCGGCGCCGGCGCAGTCGAGTTTCTCCAGCAGCGGCGCGACACGCTGGACGGCCTCCTCAACACCCTGGGCGCGACGCCCGATCAGGCGGTGGGAGCAGTACGCAGGCTGCAGACGGACGCGAAGCGCCTGGCTCGCGACATGGAGCAGTTGAAGGTTCGGGCCGCACTGGCTGGCGGTGCTATGGGCGATGGCGCGGCGGGGGACGGCGGCGCGGGCGACGCCGGGGGCGCGGGCGCGGACGCGACGGAAGTCAGCGGCGTCCGGGTCGTGACGCGCGTCGTTTCCGGTCTCGACCCCGGCGCCCTCCGCCTGATGGCCGATCAACTCCGCGATCGCATCGGAAGCGGTGTCGTCGTGCTCGCCTCCGATAACGACGGCAAGGCCGCGCTGACCGTCGCCGTCACCCGGGACCTGACCGGCCGCGTCCACGCCGGCGCCCTGATCAACGCCATCGCGTCCATCGTCGGCGGGCGCGGCGGCGGGCGTCCCGATTTCGCCCAGGCGGGCGGCAAGCAGACTGCCCGCCTCGCCGAGCTGCCGACGGAAACCCGTAACGCGGTCGAGCAGATGCTGGCGGAGAGCTAGGAGTCCGTAGACGGCTTCCTGACGCCCCCCTCGCCGACCCACACGAGACTACGGCAGGATGCGGCCGACCGACCACGACAGGCCAGACGGGGACAACGCGCCGGCGGAGCCCGTCCGCCTCGACGTTTGGCTCGATGTCGCGTGCCTCTTCCGTACGCGGTCCGAAGCGCAACGCGCGGTGAAGGGAGGCAAGGTCTCGGTTAACGGATCCCGCGCGAAGCCGAACCGCGACCTTCGCCCCGGCGACGTGCTGCACATCACCCGGCCCCAGGGAGTCACCCAGGTGGTTGCCGTGGCCGCGCTGGCCGACCGTCACATTCCGAAGAGCGAGGCTCGCGCGTTGTACGAGGACCGCACCCCGCCCCCGACGGATGAAGAACTCGACTTCCGCCGCTTCGTCCGGCGCGTGAGCCGGGCGAACGCCCCGAACCGGCCGGACAAGCGCCAGCGCCGCCAGCTCCGCTCGCTGAAGGGCCGCTAGCTTTCAACAGCTCGAGAAAGAACTCATGCGAAGGATACGTCTCGCTCGGCCAATCCGGCTGGTCACCCTCGTTGCCCTGTCCGCGCTGCTCGCCGGCGGCGGCGGGCGGGGCGATCATGTGATCGCTTTCCGGTTGCCGGCCGACCCGCCGTAACGGACCGGGCGGCGATCCCGTTCGCGAAATCCCCGATGGCGAGACTTCTACGGGGCCGGATCGCAAGCGTCAACGCGCGACATACGGGGGGCGAATCAGGAGCGCGGGGTCCGCACCGGTCTTCGGCACCAGCTTCTGCGTCCGGCCATGCTGGTTGTCGCCGCCGTACAGGTTGCCGTCGGTATCGACGCTGAAGGTGTGCACCTCCAGGAAACCCGTCGGGCCCTCGTTCTCGACGTTCCAGGTGTAGAGGCGGTTGCCGTCGAAGTCGAGCTTCACCAGCTTGAGCGGCCGCAGATCCGAGACCCACAGGTGGTCGTCGCCGACGATGATGTCGAGGGGCAGGCCGAAGCCGGACCACGTGGCGAGATGATCGACCTCGGGGTGGTATTCGCCCGACGCCTCGTCGGAGATGCGGAACTTCTGGACGCGGCCGTTGGCGCGGTCGAGGGCGAAGACGAGGCCGTCCGGACCCACGCCAAGGGCGTGGATGCCGTCGAAGCGGCCCGGTTCGGTGCCGAACCCGCCGAACTCACTCTGGTAACGCCCCTCGCTGTCCAGAATGATGATGCGGTGATTATCGAGCCCGTCCGCCACCAGCACGCGGCCGTCGGGGAGGAAAGCCACGTCCTGGGGCCGTCCGAAATGGGTCTCGTCGTCGCCCAGGACGTTCTTCTCGCCCAGCGTCATGATCAGCTCGCTGCCATCATTGGACAGCACGAAGATCTGGTGCCGGGTCTCGTTGATCACCCACACCCGGCGTTCCGGATCGTATGGACTGATCCGGACCCGGTGAGGACCCGGGCCGTCGGAATCGGCGCACAGATGGTCCCACTGATCCCATACCTCGACCAGGTTGCCGTCGCCATCGACCACCATCAGGCAGTTCTGCCAGGTGCGAAGCTCGGTGTCGCGCAGCGCGTTGATCCCGATGGAGCCGACGTAGCCCGCGAACTCGGGCGGGACCGGGTCGGGAAGGCGCGTCTCCCCGCGCTGGGAAATGAAGATACGGTCGGGCGACTCGGCGAAGACGCCCGAGTTGCCGCCGAAGGCGAAACCGTCCGAGGCGAACGGCTTGTGCCACCCGGGGACCACGTCATAGGGGCTCGGGCCAATCGGGCCGGGGTCCGGCTCCTGCTCCTGCGCAGGGATAACGACCCCAAGAACCCCCGCCAGCAAGAGGGCAACGATTGCGGTGCTGTAGCGCATGCCGGCGAGTATACAGAGTCGGCTCGCCGGGGTCGCCCGCGGCCGCTTATCCGGCGCGCTGCCGCAACGCTTCGACGAGGGCGCCGCGGTCGCGCACGCCGGTTTCCATCATCATGCCCGCCACCGTACCGGTCATGTTCGCCACCGCGAAGCTGAGTCCCTTGAGGTTGCGTTCGGGAGCGACCCCCGGGATGGAACGGGGATAACCGCACGTCCGGAATACGGGGGTGTCAGGAGACCCCGCGACGGCGTACGCGCCGCGCGGGCGCGACCAATCCAGTTCCACCCGGAGCACGCCCTCCAGGCCGAGCGTACCGGGCAGCCAGTCGACGCTTCGATCCGAACCCGCCGCCACTACGATGGCGCCGGCCGCGTGCGCGCGCCGCACGGCGGCCGCAAGCGCCGCGGCGCACGATCCATCGGTCGTGCCGAGGCTCAGGTTGACCAGCGGCAGCGCGAGACTGGCGGCCCGTTCGATAGCCGCTACGAGCGCCTCGACGGACGTGTCGAGCGTGGTGTCGAAGACCTTGAGCGGGCAGACCTGCACGGCCGGCGCGAGATCCTGGATGGCGGCCGCGACGGCGGTGCCATGACCCAGGCGGTCGACGACGTCATCGTGGGACGTCCCGTCGCGGTCGAAGCCGGCGCCCGCCGCGACCGCGCCGATATGCGGATGGCTGGCGTGGATGCCGCTGTCGATCACGCCGACCACGAACGATGACGGCACGGTCACACGCCTGACCGGACTCCTGCCGCCTGCGACGCGAACAGGCGCGCGAAGGCGCCGTCCCGCGCCAGCAGCTCGTCGGGTGGGCCAATCTCCGCCACGCTCGCGCCATCCAGGGCAACGACGCGATCCGCGCGGCGGGCCAGCCCGAGGCGATGCGTGATGAGCAGCGTGGTCCGCTCCCGCATGACGGCTTCGTAACCGTCGATCACGTGCCCCTCGGCGAGCGGATCCAGCGACGCGGTCGCCTCGTCGAGTATCAGTACGCTCGGGTCGGCGAGCAGCGCGCGGGCGATCGCGACGCGCTGCCGCTCCCCCGCCGACAGCGCCTCGCCCCGCTCGCCCAGGACGGTGTCGTACCCCTCCGGCAACCCGGCAATGAAGTCGTGGATGCCGGCCGCTCGCGCGGCCGCTTCCACCTCGCGGGGACCGGCATCCGGCCGCGCGTAGCGCAGGTTCTCCGCCATCGACGCGTGGAAGATGAACGGCGCATGCTCCACCAGCGCCACGTGCCGGCGCAGGAACGCCAGCGGGAGCGCCCGCACGTCGCGGCCGTCGAGCAGGACCGTTCCCTTGTCGGGATCGAGCAGCCGGAGCAGCAGGTCCGCGACCGTCGACTTGCCGGCGCCGCTGCGGCCCACGATGGCCACCGTCTCGCCCGGGGCGACCGCGAACGACACGTTGTCCAGCGCCGGCGCGCCGCGATCGAACGACAGACTCACCCCATCGAATTCGATCAGGCCGCGCACGTCGGCCGGCGCCGAAGCGTCCGGCGCTTCCTTCACCTCGACCGGCGCATCCGCGATCTCGTTGACCCGCGCCAGCGACACGCGGGCGGTCGCGAGGTTCGCGTAGAGGCCCATGAGCGCCTGCACCGGCCCCATCAGCCGGGTCTGATAGGCCATGAAGGCGACCAGCGTCCCCATGCTGAGGGTGCCATCGAGATACCGGAAGCCGCCGTAGAGAAACACGACACCCATTCCGCCCGACAGCAGCACGCCGGGCAGCCCGCCCGCGAGATAGGTTACGCGCTGCATCGCCATCAAGGCGCCGATGAAGGCCTGATTCCGATCGCGGAAGCGGGCGGTCTCCCGCTGTTGCGCGTTAGCGGTCACGACGAGCCGCATCGCCGAGAGCGTCTCGATCAGAAAACTGCCGATGTCCGCGCTGCGCTCGCGGAAAGTGGCGACCCGGCGTTCCAGACGGCGCCGGTAGACCACCAGCGCCCAGATGGTGATGGGAAGCACCGCGACTCCGGCGAGGAAGAGTCGCAGGTCCAGCACGATCATCATCCCGACCGACCCGACGATGAAGAGTACGTTCCCGATCCAACCCAGCGCCGCCTCGGCCGCCACCCGCTGGATTTCACCGATATCGTTGTTGAGGCGCGAAACGATGTCGCCCAGCCGCGTTCGGGTGTAGAAGCGGGGCGAGAGCCGCTGCAGATGCCGGTAGAGATCCAGACGCATGTCGAACAGGATCTCCGCGGAGACCAGCGTGTAGCGGAGGCCCGTGACGACGTTGAGGAGAAAGCTGAGGATGGTCAGGCCGACGAACAGGCCAACCACCCGCACGAGGACCGTCCGGTCGCCCCCCAGCAGCGCGTTGTCGACCAGGTCGAGCGACAGGAGGGGAACGTACAGCGTCGCCAAGGTGCTGGCGAGGCCGAGAACGACTACCGGCGCGAGGCGCCGCCAGTACGGCCGGACATAGGCCAGCGCGCGCCGGAACTGGGGATCGAGCATGCCCGCCGTCTCCGCGGCCGCCTCACGGCGCCGGCGACGACGGCATGACGATAAGCCCGGACGTCATGTCGCCGTCCAGGGTCAGCGTGCTGAGGTAATCGAACGACTCCGCATCGTAGAAGTCAATCGTCTCGCCCGCCGAGGAAATGTAGAGCACCTCGCCGTTGGTGCTGACGTCGAGGGCCATGCGCGGGCGGCCCGCGATCTGGCGGCGAAAGCCGACGCGGCGCTGCTCCAGGTCGAAGGTCCAGAACTCGTAGCCCTCGATCCGGCTCGCCAGCCCGTACGCCCGTTGCCGTCCCGGCGCGAGGGCGAACTGGATGCCGGTAGCCGGCCCCAGCGTATAGAAGTCGACATCGCGGTTGGGCAGGTCGATCCGGGCGACGCCCATCAGTTCGCGATCCTGCGCCTCGTCGTGCAGCGTGAAGAGGCCGGTGAAGAAGCCGGGCTCCTCGTACACCAAGTCGGTCGAGAAGCCGAAATCCATACGGCCGAGACCGGGCTCGAGGGGCTCGCGGAACGACCAGCGGTCAATCTCCGTGAACGCCTCCGTCTCCAGGATGCGAACGCTGCGGCCGAAGACGTAGAGATAGTCGCCGTCGGGCGAGAACAGCATCGGTGCGCGCGGTGACGGCTCCCCCGTCGGCCACGGCAGCTCCTCGACGATCGCGTGCGTGGTCATGTCGACCTTCACCAGCCGGTACGGCTCGATCTCGAAGCGGTCGAGCTGCTTGACCGCGGTGTCGAGATTGAGGATGGCGGTGCGTCCGTCGGGCGCCACGCGGAACGAACGAATGCGGACGCGCCGGTTCCCGTCACTGAAGGTGAACGAATCGGTGACCTCCCGCGAGGCGATGTCGACCGTCGTCAGGTGCTCCATGGTCGGGTCGAGGAAGTAGAAGCGCTCCCGATCTTCGGAGGCGACCATCGCGCGGGGAGCGCCGTGCGGCACCTCGATCTCGTCGACGACGCTGGTCGTCGCCTCGTCGATGACGAAGATCCGGCTCGGGTAGGCCCCGAGGTACAGCGTGCCGTCGCCGGCCGACACCTGGCCCGCGGACTGCGCCGCCGCGGGCGCCGCGACACTCACCACAAGGAGCGCGAGCAGGCCGACCGCCACCAGCCGGCCGTCTGGCGCCCAACCCTCAGGGGAAGATGAGGTCAATCTTCCGCCAGTCCTTCTGCGCGGCGGCGCACTTTGCCGTCCAGTCCGGCGCGTGATTCAGCTGATCCGGCACCTGCGCCGGCCAGAAGCAGCCCAGATGGCAGTCGAACAGGTCGCGCTCGACCGGCTGGCAAAGCCCGGCCGCGCCACCATTCCGGTCAGCCTCCCATCCCGGCGAGAAGACGAAGCTGCATCCGAGCGGAATGTGAGGCCCCTCCGGCCTGGGCGGCCCGGTGCTCCCTTCCTGCAGGGCCACCACGCGGCCCTCCGCCCCCGCCGAGGCCGAACCACCCGCCTCGCCGGCGCGGCGCCTGGCCTCGGCGAACCCCTGGGCGATCCGCGCCGCCTTCTGGTTAATGGGTCGGAGATGCGTCATCGTTCACCTCGTCGGGCACGTCGCCGCCGTCGAACCTCCGGAGAAACGCCGGGTTCCGCTCCGCGATCTCGCCGTAGATCTCCAGGCAGGTTTCCGTCCAGCCGCGTATCCACTCGCAATAGTGCAGATTCGGCGCCTCGGTCGTCCCGTACCGCGTGTACGCCTCATGGTAACAGCCGCCCGCGCAGAGAGGACGCGCCCAGCACGTGCGGCAGTCGGTCTTCCGGTCGATGTGGTGGGCATCGAGGAACGCCTCCTGCGCGGTATCGTCGACGCCCTCCCGCACCGTCCCCAACTTGTGGTCGTCGGAGCCGGCAAACCGGTGGCAGAGCGCCACGTCGCCGTTGGTGGCGACGCCCATCAGCCCGAGCCCTGCCCCGCACGGCAGCGCCTTGCTTGCGCCCTTGTGGAGTTCCTCGATCGTGTCGCGCACGTTGCTGAAGCCGTGGTGGCGACCTTCGAGGGCGGCCTGCAGAAACTCCTGCCCCAGTTCGCGGAACTGCGCGAGCATGGCATCGAAACCGGTCTCTCCGATCGCGTGGGAGCGGCCCGGCGACGTCGTGACCGGCGCGAAGCCAACCTCCCAGAAGCCGATGTCGTCGGTCAGGTGCCGGTAGATCCGGGTGATGTCGAGCACGTCGGACGTCAGCGTGACCCGCGCGCCGATAGGCCGCGACCGGTGACGCCTCAGCAGCTCGCGCACCTTGGGCGCCACGACATCGTAGCTGCCCCGCCCGTCGTGGAACACGCGGAACCTGTCCTGCATCTCCTTCGGGCCATCGATGGATATCGTCACCCCGACGTCGTTGTCCGCGAGAAACTCGATTACCTCCGGGCGCAGCAGGGTGCCGTTCGTGGTCAGGCTGAACTCGACCCGCTTGCCTGCCTCGGCGGCCCGGCGGCGCGCGTAGGGAATCGTCTTCTCGAGCACGGCGAAGTTCAGCAGCGTCTCGCCCCCGAAGAAGGTCAGCCGGACCACCGGGCTGCTCCCGGACCGCTCGACCATGAAGTCGACGCTTGCCCGGGCCGTTTCCTCGCTCATCAGCTTCGGCATTCCACCCGCCGTCGGTTCGGCGATCCGGTCCTCGCCATACTCGTAGCAGTAGGTGCAGGCGAGATTGCAGCGGTTCGTGACGTTGACGACCAGCGTAGACAGCGGAATCGGCTTCAGCGGGATGATGTTCGGAGCGGGCTTGGGCTCGGGCGCCGGCGGGCCGGCCTCGACCGGCAGGATCACGCGCGCGCCGGCCAGCTCGGCGAGGGTCGCCTCGACATCGGGCGGGCTGAAGCGCCCCGCCAGGCGCGCGAAGAGGTCCGGCGGAGCAAGACGCCCCGCGCTCAGCGCGTCGACCACGGCGGCCGACGTCTCATCCAGCGCGAAGACGGCCGCGCTCGGCACCAGGTAGAGGAATCGGCGGCCCGCCGCCTCGAAGGGATGGCACTCGCCGAGGGCTATCTCCGTCATTGTCCCGTCTCACCCCGCCGGAGGTACACGGGCACCGTCACCAGCAGGTGCGCCCGCGCCCGGAGCGGACGCTCCAGCGCGACGCCGCTGAGTGGCTCCGATGCGAGCGTCGCCACCACCCAGACGTCACCGACATTGTTGCGGTTGCCGCTCCGCTCCGGATTCGGCCCGTCGACGGCGGGTTCGAACTCGCCGCGCTCGCCGAGGGTGCCGACGAAAGCGGTGTCGTCGTCATCGTAGGTGACCGCGTACTCTTCGATGCTCCAGTCCACGTCGACCATGCCGAGGTCGAGATCGTCGTCCGTGCCCGACGCGCCGTCAGGACCATCGTGCCAGGCGCGCGCCTCGAAATACTCGTACTGCTTGGGGAACACGATGCCCCCGACGCGCGCCAGCCCCGTCGCCGGCGTGACGTCGAGCCGGTGGATCCCGTCGAAGACGGTAACCGCCGCGGTCAGCGAGGCGGAGCCGATGAACAGGTCCCGCGCGCCGACACGGGCCTCCGGGTCCACGGTGACGGCCAGGGTCGCCGAGGTCGCGGACTGCTCGCTGACGCCGTTGACGGTCAGTCCGGCGCCGAGATCGATGGACGCGGCATCGAGCGGTTGCGGGAGATTGGCCCCGAAGAGCTGCAGCGTCACGTCTCCCGCCCGGGACGGCACCGCGCGCGGGTAGACGCCGGTGATCAGCGGCTCCGAGCCGACGCGCCGCAGCGTCACGTCGATGCCGCGCTCGTCGTAACCGCCGGTGAACCACCGTCCCGTGATCTCCTCGCGGTCGCGCGAGAGGACCATCACTTCCCGGGCATCGAACTGCTCGGGACTGGCGGAGCGCCCGCGCCACTGATAGCCGGTGTAGATCAGGGCCTGGCCGGTGCGGGTGACCTCGACGCCGCGGGCCGGGTAGCGGTAGCGGGCCTCGGTAACCAGCTCATCCGGCGCCGCGGGGTCCGACGAAACGGTCAGCGTTCCGTACACCGGGCCCTGGCCCCGTTCGTGACCGGCGAGCGCCCACGTGCCGTCGAGAACGGGGGTCCGCATGTTGGCCGACCAGCTCGTCCACGCCGGCGTATCCAGCGGGAAAGCCTCGGCGAGATGCTCTACCGCGCGCTCGACCGCCGTCCGGTCATCGGCCTCGTCGTCCCCGTCTCCCGCTTCCCCCCGGGAGCCGACGTCCCGCGTGAACGATTGAAAATCCGCGAACGGGTAGTAACCGCGGTGCATCGCCGTCAGCAACTCCCATTCCTCGAGCGTCCGCCGCTGGTTCAGCACGCGGCCCATCGAGTGGCAGCGGTTGCAGGTCTCCTGCGTCGCGGGATCGGCTTCGTAGAAGAAATCGATGGTTCCGCCGCTCCACCTCGAACGCCCCGAGACGCGCCTCCTCCGGGGCCAGGCCGTGATGGGTCGCCAGGTAGCGAACCGCTTCGCGCGCGTCCGCCGGCTCGATCTGCAGATCGTTCAGAAGCACCATGCGCCGGATGGTCTGCTGCCACCCTTCCGGCGTCGTCCGCTGATAGGAAATGCGGCTCATCCGCCCCTGGTCGTCCCGCGGGATGGCAGTCGCCGCAGACGCGGTGGACGAGGTCGCTGGCGACGGGAATCCCGCCGTCGGGCAGTGCGCCTCCCGGGGAGTCGTCTTGGGCGGACACCGGCGCGGCCGCGGCTGACAGCACCAGCGCGGCCAGCATGGCCGCGCCGGATCCCGCTCCGCGCCTGCGGAGGGGGAATCGTGAGAGAGGCATGCGTCGCACTGTTGTAGCACACATTGAGGTTCTGAGCGACCGCCGCCGCACTACCCCGCGCTCAGGCTTCGTTGCGCAGCATGCCCCGTCCCACGAGCACCGCCAGCGCGCCGAGAAAATCGGCCAGTTCCACCGGCGCCTGCGACCGGCGGTACGCCTCGTACAGGTCCGGCACCTGCGACCGGCTGTCCGCCATCTCCATCAGGGCCAGAAGGTCGACCCCCCGCAGGTAGCGGATCGCGACGGCGCCGGCCTCGCCCGCATCGAGCGACAGACACGCACCGGCCACGATCTCGCGTCCCTCGACGGCCGGCGCGGAAGTCGTGCGGGCGGTGCCGGTGGACCGCAGGCGAATCGACGGTGCGCGGCGCAGTGCGTCGAACGCGTGCCGGACCGCGGCATCCCGGCGAAACGCCTCGACGGCATCCGGCGCGCCGGCCCGGCCGCGGACGCCGTCCATGGCGACGGGATCCGAGCGGTCGCTCCAGAACGGATGCAGCTCGTGCCGCGACACCTGGGCGAAGAACGCGGCAGACTGCCGGCGATACGAATCCCAGACTTCCTGCTCCCGCTCCGCATGGAACCGAAGCGCCAGGTCGGCGCGCGCCGGATGCAGCAGGCAGGTGTTGGCCGCTACCGCCGCCAGCCAGGCCGATGCCATCGCCTTCTTGACCCCGAACGACGACAGCGGATCGATGAAGGTAGCGGCGTCACCAACCAGCAGATAGCCGCGGCCACCGAAGCGGCGGGCGCCGTACTGGGAGGCGTCGCAGGCCCAGGGCTCACCCTCGAGTCCGGCGCTGGCGGTAAGGCGGGCCAGATGAACCGTCTTGGCGATCTCCGCGCGGTAGCGCGCGGCGAACGATTCCGGATGGTCCGTTTCGGTGGTGCGGGGATCGACCATTACCGTCACATAGCGGCGCTGCGCCGACACGGGCACCGACCACGCCCAACCGTCGGCGTACGCCTCGACGACCGTGTGCGAGGCATCCCCCGATTCGCCGACGGCCGGGGCGCCGGGCGTGGATGCCGGCCCGGGGAGCGGCCATCCGTCACCACGCCGCCAGATGCCGACGAGCGCGAGGGTCGTCTCGGCCGTCTGGAGCCGCGTCCGGTGCGGGCGGGCGATGACGCCGGCTCGGCCGGAGCAGTCGAGAACGATACGCGCCGAGGCCGTCACGGTGTGCCCGCCCTCGTCCCGGCCGGTCACCACCGCCGGACCATCGTCGCCAATCGCCGCCCGCCGTACCGTCACCCCGCCCCTGACCACCGCGCCCGCTCTCCGCGCTTCGTCCAGCAACAGGCGGTCGAAGTCCCGGCGAAGCACCTGATAGCCGAGACGGCCGCTTCCGAACGACGCCACGCGGGGCGCGCCGGCGCTCCAGCAAACCGTGTTGCCGCCCGTGGTCGCGAAACCCGCCCGCTCGACCGCCTCGCGGACTCCGATCGCCTCGAACACCTTTCGGCAGCTTGGGGGCAGCGACTCGGCGAGCGACGGCTTCCCGGCGTCGGACTTCGCCAGAAGCAGAACGGAATGCCCCCAGGTCGAGAGCAGCCGCGCCGCGGACGATCCGGCCGGACCGCCGCCAATGATCGCGACGTCGACCGGACCGCCGTCCGCGGCCCGCCGTGGTTCGCGACCGGAACCCGACCCCGGGAGCCTCATCCTCTCTGCCACGCCGGGCGAGCATATAATCTGTTGCAGGGAGACATTGCATGAAACGGACATTGACGGGGATCGCGATCGCATTGGCAGTGGCCGCTTCCGGCTGGACGCTGGCCGGCGCCCAGGAGAAGGCGGCCGGTCCGGTGATCGACGTGTACAAGACGCCGACCTGCGGCTGCTGCACCATCTGGGTTGACCACCTGCGCGAGCACGGATTCGAGGTGACGGTGACCGACGTCCCGAACGTCACGGCGCTCAAGCAGCGGCTCGGGATCCGGCCGGAACTCTCGTCCTGCCACACGGCGATCGTGGATGACTACGCCATCGAAGGACACGTGCCGGCATCCGACATCCAGAGACTGCTCCGCGAAGGGCCACGCGTCGCGGGTCTCGCGGTGCCGGGCATGCCGCTCGGTTCACCCGGAATGGAAATGCCGGATCCGTCGCGCCACGAGCGGTACGACGTCCTTGCGTTCGACCGCGAGGGCAAGACCGAAGTCTGGGCGACGCACGGCCCGTAGACGGGCCGCGGCACGAATCTGTATCATTACGTGTTTATGGCCAACCACAAGTCAGCCCAGAAGGCCCACCAGAAGAGCGTGGAGCGGCAGGTGCGCAACAGCGGGCTCAAGAGCCGCATGCGCCGGGTCATCCGGGCAACGCGCCGCGACATCGACTCCGGCGCCGACGCCACGGAACTTCGCGAATCCGTCCGGACCGCCAACGCCTTGATCGATACGGTCGCGGGCAAGGGCGCGATTCACCGGAACGCGGCCGCGCGCCACAAGTCGCGTCTCGCCCGGCGCCTCCGGAGCGCCGCCCAGGAATCCTAGCGCCGTCCCCGCGGACCACCGCCCGCCGCCGGCGGCCTTCCACGCCCGCGGCACAACTCGGCGACGAGGCGCTCGAGCAGAACCCGCGGATCGCCGCCCGACTGCTTCAGCGCCCGGTCGGTTCGGAACACGGCATCGATCGCGGGACCGGTCCGCGCCGGATCGAGACGACTGCGCGCCACCCAGGCAAGCTGCCCCAGCAGCATGTACGGCACGGCGCCGGCTTCGAGCGCCAGCCCCACCTCCCGGAGTGCGCGCGGAGTGTCCCGTTGCTCGATCGCACGCGCCACCGCCCAGTCATCGTCCGGGCCGGCCACGGACGCTCCCACTACCGTCCGCACGTCGTCGACCGTGATTCTCGGAGCGTCCGCCGCGTAGAGCGACAGCCGGTCAAGCGCACCGCGCAGGGCGCCGGCGTCGGAGCCGACCACGGCGGCCAGCAGCCGCACCGCCGCGGGCTCCGCTTCCCGGTCCATTTCCTTCAGCCGCTTCGCGATCCACTCCCCGGCGTCCGCGGCGTCGGCGAGGTCGCCGCACCGGACGACGTCCGCCGTTTCGTTGATCCGTCTGAAGATGCGGCGCCGTTCGTCCAGATCGGCCGCCTCCAGCAACAACGTGGCGTGCGGCGCCGGTGCGGCCAGGTAGGCCTCCAGGGCTTCCAGCCCCGCCGAAGCCGCCTGGCTCTCCCGCTTCGGTTGCAGCAGGTGCTCGGCATGCAGGACGACGATCACCCGTTGCGCCGCCATCATCGGAAGCGTCTGCGCGGTGTCGAGCACTTCCGCGATGGTCGCCTCGTCCCCCTGGAACCGGTTGACGTTGAAGAGTCGGATGCCCTCGTCAATCGTGGCGACGGTCGCCTCTATCAGCGCCTGTTTCTCGACCGAATCGTCTCCGATGAGCAGGCAGACCGGACCCGGGCCGCTCGTGGTGAGGCGCGCACGGAATACGGCGGGCGTGAGCTCGGCCAAGGTCGGCTTGCGAGGCCCTAGAACGCCTCGAGAATCGAGCTGACGACCGTGTCCGCAAAGTCGGTCGCAAGACGTTCGACGGTATTGTTCCGCTGGCCGAAGAAGGTGGATGGACTTGCCACGTCGCCCGTGCCGGAGGCGACGTCGTATTCGTCCGCGAACTGGAGCTGGGCGTTGTCCCAGATTACCTCGCCGGTCGTGAGGTCGCGGAACTCGATGCTCGCGGTCAGCGTGAAAATGTAGCGTGACGCCTGCTGATCCGCGTTGAAGCTGGCGGGCTCGATCCGGATGTTGGTGATGGCGCCGATCAGCGATGCATCCGCACCGGTGGTG
This sequence comes from Vicinamibacterales bacterium, assembly GCA_965202655.1. GTDB lineage: Bacteria > Acidobacteriota > Vicinamibacteria > Vicinamibacterales > UBA8438 > VXRJ01. Next base: position 151,105 of record CBDBBK010000001.1, read on the forward strand.
GCGGTCTGCACGCGGTAGGAACCCCGGCCGATGAACGCCGTGCGCACCTCCTGCGTCAGCAACTGCTCGACGTCGAAGACCGCGGTCCGGTTCTCGAACGTGGGGATGGCGACCGTCTCGATGTAGTCGGGCAGAAACGAGCCGCGCCCCGCCAGCGTGTAGCCGCAGCCGGCCGCCAGCATGCCGCCGCCGGCCACGGCAATCACGGTACCCGCCACGGTGACGAAACGACGGCAACGACGACGGAAGTTGATGGTCATCACGGTCAAGTCCTCCGGACCCCGCTGCTTACCCCTTCGCGACGATACTCACCATGCGGCCCGGCACCACGAGGACGCGGTCGATCCGTTTGCCCGCGGTGTGCGCCCGCACCTGGGGCGTCTCCAGCGCCAGGCGTTCCAGCTCCGACCGCGACGCATCGACGGGAACCGTCAATCGTGCCCGCACCTTACCGTTCACCTGCACCGGCACGACCACCGTCTCCCCCGCCGCCACGCCGGGATCCGCCGCCGGCCAGCCGGCTGCCGCGACGCCGTCGGCATGGCCCAGCGCCTCCCACAACTCCTCACCCACGTGGGGCGTAAACGGCGACAGCATCAGCACGAGCGCCTCGATCGCCTCGCGCAGGACGGCGAGCGCGGACGCCGTCGGGACGACCTCCGGATCGCCGTTCTTCGGGGCGAAGGGGCCGATCGCGCGCTGCTCGCAGAAAGCGTACAACTCGTTGACGAGTTCCATCAGGGCGGCGACCGCCGTGTTGAGATGCACGCGGGGATCGAGATCCTCGGAGACCCGCGCAATCGTCCGATGCGTCTTCCGCCGCAGCGCCCGCTCATCGTCGTCGAGCTTCATGCCGTCGAACGCCGGCGGCGCGGACGCCGCCCGGAAGGTCTCGGCGAACGGCATCACCAGGCGCCAGACGCGTCCCAGGAATCGGGCGCTGCCGTCGAGACCGGCGTCCGTCCACTCGATCTCCTTCTCCGGCGGGGCGACGAAGGTCTCGTACAGGCGCAGCGCGTCGGCCCCGTGCTTCGCCATCATCTCGTCCGGGTCGACGACATTGCCCTTCGACTTCGACATCACGGCGCCGTCCTTCAGCACCATGCCCTGCGTCAGCAGCCGCGTGAACGGCTCGTCGTGCGAGAGCAGTCCCAGGTCGCGCAGGACGCGGCAGAAGAATCGTGAGTAGATCAGATGGAGGATGGCATGCTCGACGCCGCCGCAATAGAAGTCGATGGGAGCCCAGTAGCGGACCGCCTCCGGGTCGAACGCGGCTTCGTTGTTGGTCGGATCGCAATACCGGTAGAAATACCAGGACGAGTCCACGAAGGTGTCCATCGTGTCAGTCTCGCGCCGCGCCGCGCTGCCGCACCTGGGACACGTGGTGTTGACGAACGACTCGACCTGCGCCAGCGGTGAGTCGCCCTGTCCGCTGAACAGCTCCACCTGCGGAAGCTCCACCGGCAACTCATCGTCCGGCACCGGCTGCATGCCGCAAGTGTCGCAGTAGACGATCGGAATCGGCGTACCCCAGTAGCGCTGTCGCGAAATACCCCAGTCCTTGAGGCGAAACTGCACTTCGCCCCGGCCGAAGCCGCCCGCTTCCGCTTTGGCGGTCATCTTCCGGCGCGCCTCGGCGCTCTCCAGCACGGTGTACTCGTCCGACTCGACCAGCCGGCCATCCGCCGGGACCGCCGCATCCAGCAGGTCGCCGGACGGCAGGGCCACCCCCGAAGGCTGAACCACGACGCGAACGGGAAGCCCATATTTCCTGGCGAACTCGAAGTCCCGCTGGTCGTGGGCAGGCACCGCCATGATGGCGCCGGTGCCGTACTCCGCAAGCACGAAGTTGGCGACCCAGATGGGCACCGCCTCGCCGCTGAACGGGTTGATCGCGACGCGCCCGGTGTCGATGCCTTCCTTGTCGATCTGACCGGTCCGGCGCGCCGTCCGATCGAGCGCCCGGAACTGCCCCACGCGGGCCAGGAACGACTCGCGGTCGTCCCGGCCGGCCGCGATCCGTTCGACCAGCGGATGCTCCGGCGCCAGCAGGACGAACGTCGCCCCGTAGATCGTGTCGATGCGCGTCGTGAAGACCTCAATCGGTTCCGCGCTCTCTTCCACCATCCCGTCCGGCTCGGCCAGCGCGAACTGCACGCGCGCTCCCTCGGAGCGGCCGATCCAGTTCCGCTGCATCGTCAGCACCTTCTCGGGCCACTGATCGAGCGTCTCGATACCCTCCAGCAACTCGTCGGCATAGCGCGTGATACGGAAGAACCACTGCGCCAGCTTCCGCGTGCCAACGATCTCGCCGCAGCGCCAGCACCGCCCGTCCACCACCTGCTCGTTCGCCAGGACCGTCCGGCAGTCGGGACACCAGTTGACGGACGCTTCCTTGCGGTACGCGAGGTCGCGTTCGTACATGCGGAGGAAGATCCACTGGTTCCACCGGTAATACTCGGCGTCGCAGGTCGCCAGCTCGCGTTCCCAGGCGTAGCTGATGCCCAGTCGCTGCAACTGGTCCTTCATGTGCGCGATGTTCTCGCGCGTCCACGTCTCCGGATGGGTCCGGTTCTTGATCGCCGCGTTCTCGGCCGGCATGCCGAAGGCGTCCCACCCGAAGGGATGGAGGACGTTGTAGCCGCGCATCCGCTTCATTCGGGCGACGACGTCGCCGATCATGTAGTTCCGGACATGGCCGACATGGGCGTGGCCGGACGGATAGGCGAACATCACGAGGCAGTAGAACGGGTCCCGGGCCGGATCCTCCACCACCTCGAAGGCGCGGCTCTCGCGCCAGCGCTGCTGCCACTTCCGATCTATCGCCTGGGGGTCGTAGTCGCGCACGGAGAAGTTCGCCGGGGTACGGGATCGGCACCACGGCCGGCCCCTGATCGATAGTCTACAGTCTCGGCCGGGCGGACGGGCCGAAGGTCGGCCCTGTCAGCCTACCAGCCGAGAGAGGGCCAGTACGCCGCGTGGGCCTGCCTGACCGACGTGAGGACGGCGCCGGCAATCCCCGTCGGTCCGGCGGCGGCGGGGATGGAAGCCGGCGGCTCTTCCGCGCACGTCATGAGCGTCATGTCGAGGCATGCCTCGAGGGCATCGAGGTCGTAGCCTCCCTCGGTCACTACGGCCAGGCGGCCGCCGCAGTGCGCGGTGGCGAACCGACGCAACCGGCGGTTGAGGGTCCGGAACCCGTCTACGGTCAGGACCATGCCGCCGAGCGGATCGTCGGCGTGCGCGTCGAAGCCAGCCGAGAGGATCAGCAGATCCGGGCCGAAGGCGCCGAGCACGGGAAGGACGACATCGCGAAAGACGAGGTCCTGATCCGCGTCGGTCGCCCCGGCCGCCAGCGGGATATTCAGCGTGGTCCCCGCGCCGTCGCCCCGGCCGACGTCGTCGGCGGCGCCGGTGCCCGGATAGAAGGGGTACTGGTGCGTCGAGACATACAGCACGCTCGGATCGTCATAGAAGATCCACTGCGTGCCGTTGCCATGATGGACGTCGTAGTCGATCACCGCCACACGCCCGGCGCCGCGCGATCGGGCGTGCGCTGCCGCCACCGCGGCGTTGTTGTAGAGGCAGAAGCCCATCGCGCGGGCGCGCTCGGCGTGGTGGCCCGGCGGCCGGACGAAGGCGAGGCCGGGGGCGTCCTGGTCCAGTGCATGGTCGACCGCGGCAATCGTCGCGCCGGCGGCGAGACGCGCGACGGTCACCGATTCGGGCGACGTATACGTGTCGGAATCCAGGCGGACGCGCCGCCCCGCGGTGGCCGCGATAGTCCCGAGATAGTCCGCGTCGTGCACGCGGGCCAGCGCCTCGTCCGTCACCGCCCGGGGTTCGACGATCCTGCCGCCCTCCGCCCGCCACCGTTCGGCGGCGCGCGTCATCGCCTCCGCACGGCCTGGCCGCTCCGGGTGTCCGGCGGGCGTTTCGTGCTCCACGAAACGGGGCGAAGCGACCAGCAGCACATCCTCCAGCGCCATCGTCAGTCTTCCTCCCGCGACGCCGCCCCGGCCACTACCGTCGCCCGCCGGGCCAGGGCCGCGAGGGAGTCGGCCAGTTCCCGCCGCTTCTCCTCCATCAGGTCATCGTCCGGCCGCCGCGGCACGTAGATCGGGGGGCCGATCACCATGGCGGCCCGCGCAAGCGGCTTCGGCACCTGCGTGCCGTCCCAGCTCCGAGCCGACCAATAGCGATCCGACTCCGCATGGAACGGCAGGATCGGCTGGCCGGTCAGGCTGGCCAGCCAAACCGCGCCCAACTGCACCGATCGCGCCGGACCGCGCGGACCGTCGACGGCGAACCCCGTCGGCGCGCCGTCCACGCTCAGCCGGCGCATCCTGACCATGGCGCGCGCGCCGCCCCGCGACGACGAACCGCGGGCGGTTCGATAGCCGAACCAGTGAATCAGCCGGGCGATCCACTCCCCGTCGAAATTCTCGCTGATCATGACGACAATGCCGCGCCCGCGCCAGAACCACGTAGCGTGCAGCACGCGGCCATGCCAGAAAGCGAGGATGGGTTGCCGGCCCGACGCGATGATCGCGTCGTGGTGCTCCATCCCTTCGACGCGCCACTTCAGCGACCGGCAGATCGCGTCGATGACGGGCGCTCCGAGCGCGCCAATCAGCCACGCCGTCGTCCGCTGGCGGAACGACAGCCGTCTGGGCGCATCGTCGCGGCGCGCCGCCCCCTCGGTCACATCCCTTCGTACTGCGGGCCGCCGCCGCCTTCGGGCGGTACCCAGTCGATGATCTGGTACGGATCCAGAATGTCGCACGTCTTGCAGTGAACGCAGTTCGAGGCGTTGACCTGGAGCCGCTTCCCCTCCCCGGCGCCCGCGTCGACGATCTCGTAGACGTTGGCGGGACAGAACCGCGTGCAGGGATTCCGGTATTCCTCGATGCAGCGGGTACGGCAGATGTCGGTGTCATGGACGATCAGGTGGGACGGCTGATCCTCGTCGTGGCGCGTACCCGAATAGTGAACGTTGGTCAGACGGTCGAACGTCAGCGTCCGGTCGATCCGCACCCCGGGCGCTTCCGGCGCCCCGTCGCCACGGTAGTAATCGCCGAGCTTCCGGATGCGTTCGTGCCCGGCATGCGACGGGATCGGATCGCGCAGCCACCAGCCGCCGGTCAGCAGCGACAGACCGGAATAGAGAAGGCCGGGCAGAAGACCGGCTCCGAACGCCTGGTGAACGTTCCGGACCGGGTACAGCTCGCGACGGATCGGCCCCTCCCGGATCAGCCGGTCGTACTCGGCGAGCCGGGACTCCGAAACATCACCGGCGCGGATGGCGGCGAACGCCGTCTCGGCCGCGGCCATCCCGCTCCGCATCGCGAGGTGAATCCCCTTCAGCCGCATCGAATTGAGGAAACCGCCGGCGTCACCCAGGATGAGCGCCCCGTCGACGTGGCACTTCGGGATGGCGTGCCAGCCCCCCTCCGGCAGCGCCTTGGCCCCGTAACGCACCATCTGCCCACCGTCGAGCAGCCGCGCCACGAGCGGGTGCTGCTTGAAGCGCTGGAAGGCGACGTGCGGATCGAACAGCGGATCGCGGTAGTCGAGGCCGGCCACGAAGCCTACCGACAGCTTCCCTTCGGGCAAGGCGTAGATGAATCCGCCGCCGAACTCCTCGAAGCGCAGCGGGTGGCCCATCGTGTGGATCACCGAGCCCGGCGCGAGACGATCCGGAGCGACCTCCCACAGCTCCTTGATACCGATGGCGTAGGACTGGGGCAGGCGGTCCGCGTCGAGGCCCGAACGCCCGATCAGCGTCTTGGTCAGGTTGCCCCGCACGCCGTCCGCGAGCAGGGTCACCTGGGCGCGGATGTCGACGCCCGGCTCGAAGGTCGACTTCCGGGCGCCGTCCTTGCCGATGCCGCGGTCGCCGGTCCGTGCCCCGATGACGCGGTCGCCGTCGTACAGCAACCGGGACGCCGCAAAGCCCGTGAAGACCTCGACGCCCGCCGCCTCCGCCTGCTCGGTCAACCAGGCCGCGAAACGGTTGAGCGAAATGACGTAGTGGCCGTGATTGCGCAGGGGCGGAGGCGTGAAGGGAAACGGGATGGCGCGGCGTCCGGTCAGGAAATAGATGCTGTCGCGGGCGACCGGGGTTTCGAGCGGTGCGCCCCGCTCCCGCCAGTCGGGGATCAGGTCCTGTAGCGCCGAAGGATCGAGGACCGCGCCCGAGAGCATGTGCGCGCCCGGCGCACGCGCCTTCTCGAGCAGGGCGATCATCAGCGGCTCGCCACCCGCTTCGGCGCTGAGGCGCGCCAGCCGGTACGCGGCGGCGAGGCCGGCGGGTCCGCCGCCCACAATCAGGACATCGACGTCGAGCGTATCGCGATCCGGCTCGCTCGGATCCAGGGTCAGTCTCCCCCGCCGTCTCCGCCTTCGAGCGCCGCCTGAATCGCCGGCACTATCTCGAACAGGTCGCCGACGATTCCGTAGTGCGCCACTTCGAAGATGGGCGCATCGGCGTCCTTGTTGATGGCGACGATGGTACGCGCCCCTTTCATGCCCACCAGGTGCTGAATGGCGCCGGAGATCCCAAGGGCCAGGTAGAGTCCCGGCGCGACGGTCTGGCCGGAACTGCCGATCTGCCGATCCATCGGCAGCCAGCCCGAGTCGCAGATGGGACGCGAGGCCGCCACCTCGGCATCGAGCACGCGCGCCAGCTCCTGGACGAGGGGAAGATGTTCCGCGTCCTTGATGCCCCGCCCCACCGCGACGATCCGTTCCGCCTGGGTCAGGTCGACCGCCTGCTTCGCCTCCCTGAACGGCGCGTCCGGCTGCTGGCGGACCGCCGCCGGGTCAAGCTGCACGTCGACCGCGCGGACCGGGGCCGATGCGTCGCCGCGGCGCGCGTTGTCGGCGCGCCAGGCGCCGATCTGGATGCTCGCGCAGTGGGGCGACGGGCCTTCCGGCGCCACATCCGCGACGAACTTGCCCTGGAACATCGGGCGAACGAAAACCGTCGCGCCCTCGTGCGCCTTCGACCCGATGCAGTCGGGAATCAGGAGTCGGCCGAGCCGTGCGGCCAGCGCCGGCGCGTAGTCGCGGGTCTGGTACGTATGCGGCCACAGCACGAGATCCGGCGACACCTGCTCGATCACCTGTGCGTAGGCAGTGGTGAAGCCATCGGCGGTATACGGTTCGAGCGCCGGGTGATCGATCGCGAGCACCTCGCCGACCTCGGCCGCGCCCAGCTCCGCCGCTGCCGACGCGAGAGACCCGCCCGCACCGGCCAGGGCGACCGCCACCGGCCCGGCCGGCGACGCTTCGCTCGCGGCGATCTGCTGCGCCGCCGCCACCGCTTCCCAGGTGGCGGGATTGACCGCGCCGTCGCGCTGTTCGCCGATAACCAGGATCACAGGACGCGGGCCTCCTCCCGCAACAGGCGCACCAGCTCGCGCGCCGCCTCGGCCGGCGCGCCGTCGATCAGATGCGTATCGCCGGACTTCTCCGGGGCGTACATCCGCAGAATGCGCTGTCCGGCGGCGCCGCCAGGCTCCGGCGTCACCTTCCGGATCTCCTTCCGCTTGGCCGCCATGATCCCACGGAGCGTCGCGTAGCGGAGCTGATTGATTCCGCTCTGAATGGTCAGGAGCGCCGGCAGGGGCAGCGTCATCCACTGGAACCAGCCGCTCTCCAGCTCCCGCTTGACGCGCAGCGCCCCATCCCCGGCGGCCTCCACCTCCATGATGATCGTGGCGTGCGGCAGACCGAGGCGTTCGGCGAGCACCACGCCGGTCTGCCCGAAGCCCTGATCGTCCGACTGCAGGCCGGTCAGCACCAGATCGAAGGCTTCCTCACGGATCGCGTCGGCCAGCGCCGCCGCCATCACGCCGGCGTCGGCTTCCACCAGCGCATCGCTTTCGACGTGGATGGCGCGGTCGGCGCCCCGGGCGAGCGCCTCCCGGATCACCTGCGTGGCGCGCGCGGGTCCCGCCGAGCAGACGACCACCTCGCTGCCGTCGCCCCCCAGGCGTTCCTTCAGCCGCAGCGCTTCTTCCAGCGCATAGGCGTCCGGCTCGTTCATCTCGAACGTCGCATCGCCGTCGCGCACCCAGGTATCCGACTCCGCCACGCGGAGCGGCCAGTCCCGGGTAATGACCTGCTTGAGGCAGACGGCGATTTTCATCGGGCTCCGTGCGGGTCAGCCGTCGTACCGGCGAACAAGCAGGCTGGCGTTGGTGCCGCCGAACCCGAACGAGTTGGAGAGTGCGTAGGTGATGGGCATCTCGCGCTTGACGTTCGCCACGTAGTCGAGGTCGCAGTTCGGATCCGGATTCTCCAGGTTGATGGTCGGCGGCGCCACCTGATGGCGAACCGCGAGGGCGGTGATCCCCGCCTCCAGGCCGCCGGCCGCCCCCAGCAGGTGTCCGGTCATCGACTTGGTGGACGAAATCGCGAGCGACGACGCGTGGTCGCCGAAACAGCGCTTGATGGCCAGCGTCTCGATCCGGTCGTTGTGAGGCGTGGACGTGCCGTGCGCATTGATGTAGTCGACGACGTTCGGTTCGACACCGGCCGAGCGCAGCGTATTCTGCATCACGCGGACCGCGCCGTCGCCATCCTCGGCCGGGGCGGTCATGTGGAAGGCGTCGGCGGACATGCCGTAACCGACCAGTTCGCAGTAGATCGACGCATCACGGGCGCGTGCCCGCTCCAGTTCCTCGAGAATCACGACCCCCGAACCCTCGCCGATGATGAAGCCGTCTCGATCCTTGTCGAACGGCCGGCAAGCCCGGTCCGGTTCCTCGTTGCGGGTCGAGAGGGCGCGCATCGCGGCGAAACCGCCCACCCCCATCGGCGTGATCGATGCCTCGGACCCGCCGGCAATCATGACGTCGGCGTCGCCTCGCTTGATGATCTCGTAGGCGTCGCCAATGGCATGGGCCGAGGCCGAACAGGCGGTGCAGGTCGCCGAATTCGGCCCCTGCGCCCCGAACCGGATCGACACCTGGCCCGCCGCCAGATTGATGATGGCGGAGGGAATGAAGAAGGGTGATATCTTCCGCGGCCCACCCTCGAGCAGGGCGCGGTGTTCACGCTCGATCGTGCTGAAACCGCCGATGCCGGAGGCGATGAAGACGCCCACATCCCGGCCGAGCGCCTCGTCGGTGGGCAGGCCGGCGTCCCGCACGGCGAACTCGGACGCCGCGATCGCGTACTGGATGAAGACGTCCATCTTGCGGACGTCCTTCCGGGACAGGAACGCGAGCGGGTCGAAGCCGCGCACTTCGCCCCCGATTCGCGACGCGAAAGCCGAGGCGTCGAAGCTGGCGATGGTCCGGATGCCGGACCGCCCTTCCAGCAGGGCCTCCCAGTTCGCGTCGGTCCCGACGCCGAGCGACGACACGAGGCCGACGCCGGTGATCGCAACGCGCCTTGACACAGGTGATGCTCCCGTCGGTGAACCCGCCGGACCTATCGGGGACCTGTGACGTGGGACTCTATGTAGTCGACGGCCTCCTTCACGCGGGTAATCTTCTCCGCGTCCCCATCAGGGATCTCGAGACCGAACTCCTCTTCAAACGCCATCACCAGTTCGACCGTATCGAGCGAGTCGGCGCCAAGGTCGTCGACAAAAGAGGCATCCGGCGTCACCTCTTCCTCGTCCACCCCCAACTGCTCCACGATGATGTTCTTGACCTTGTCAGCGACCGCCATGCTTTCGAGCCTCCCTACATGTACATCCCACCGTTTACTCCGATGACCTGCCCTGTAATATACGATGCTTCGTCCGAGGCAAGAAACCGGACGACCCCCGCCACCTCCTCCGGTGACCCCAGCCGCCCCATCGGAATCCGCTCCTTCAGTGCCGCCTGCGCCCGCTCGTCGAGCGCAGCGGTCATGTCCGTTTCGATCATCCCGGGGGCCACGACATTGACCGTGATGCCGCGCGAGGCAACCTCCTGCGCCAGCGATTTCGTGAAGCCCATCAGCCCCGCCTTCGACGCCGCATAGTTCGCCTGACCCGGGTTGCCGGACTGGCCCACGACCGAAGCGATGTTGATGATCCGGCCCGACCGCTGCTTCAGCATCGGCCGGAGCACCGCCTGACACGACCGGTAAGCCGCCGTCAGGTTGGTCGCCACCACCGCGTCCCACTCCTCCGCCTTCATCCGCATCAACAACTGATCCCGCACGATCCCGGCGTTGTTCACGAGGATATCCACCCGTCCGAAGCGGTCGAGCGCTGTCCGGGCCGCGCCGCCAATCGACGCCGGGTCGGTCACGTCGACCGTGATCGCCAGCGCGACGCTGCCCGCCGCCTCGATCTGCCGCTGCACCGGAGCGGCATGGTCCGATCTCGCACCCGCCACCACGGTAGCGCCCGCCGACGCCAGGCGCAGCGCGATCGCCCGGCCGATGCCCCGCGAGGCGCCGGTCACGAGCGCCACACGCCCGGCGAGATCGCTCATCGGTCCGCCCCTGCCCGACCAGCCCCGTCCAGGACCGCTTCAGCCGCCTCCAGGCTCGCCGGATCCTGAACGTTGGCGACGGTCAGCGACCGGTCGATCTTCCGGGCCAGACCGCTCAGGACCCGACCCGGCCCCGCCTCGATCAGCGTCGTAACCCCCTCGGCCGCCAGCCGCTCCACGACCAGCGTCCACTGGACCGGCGCACTCACCTGCCGCACCAGGGCCTCTATCGCCTCGGGAGCCGTCCGCTTCGGTTCGGCGTCGACGTTCGCCACCACCGGCACGGACGGCGCCTCGGACACCAGGGCGCGCAGCTCGGGCGCCAGCCGCTCTTCGGCCGGCCGCATCAACGCGCAATGGAACGGCGCGCTGACCGGCAGCGGCATCACGCGGCGCGCGCCCAACTCGCGCGCACGCGCCCCGGCGCGGGCGACGGCCACCGCCGCCCCGGCTATGGTCACCTGTCCCGGGGCGTTCCAGTTGGCGGCGCTGACCACCTCTCCGTCGGCTGCCTCGCGACAGGCCTGTTCCACGCCGTCGCGGCCCAGTCCGATCACCGCCGACATCGCCCCCTCGCCCACCGGGACCGCCGCCTGCATGTACTCGCCGCGGCGTCGAACGATGCGCAGGGCGTCGGCGAACCCGAGAGTGCCGGCGGCAACGTGGGCGGAGTACTCCCCGAGGCTGTGCCCGGCCAGAAACGCCGGTTCGTTTCCGCGGCTCCGGAGCAGCCGGTCGACGGCAACGCTCATGGCGAGAATCGCCGGCTGCGTGTTGGCGGTAAGCGTCAACTGCTCTTCCGGGCCCTCGAAGCAAAGGCGACTGATCGGTTCGCCCAGCGCCGCGTCCGCCTCCGCGAAGGTCTCCCGGCAGACGTCGAACGTCTCGGCCAGCGCCCTGCCCATCCCGACCTGCTGCGATCCCTGGCCCGGGAAGACGAAGGCAATCACGATGCCCGTCCCGAGGCGCTCGGCGCCAGCGCCTGCATCCGTTCCCCGACGGTATGGACCAGGTCCTGCCTGACGAATCGGTGCGTGAGGGCCAGCGCGTTGCGGACCGCCTTGACCGATGAACGCCCGTGCCCCACCACGGCGAGACGCGCGAGACCCAGAAGCGGTGCGCCTCCGTACTCCGAATAGTCGACCCGGCGGCGAAAACGCCGGAATGCGCGCCGTGAGAGCAGATAGCCGAGCGATGTCGTGAACGTACGCTGCAACTCGTCGTGCAACAGCGTCTCCACCATCTCCACCAGCCCTTCACTCACCTTCAGCGCGATGTTCCCGGTGAAGCCGTCGCACACGACGACATCCGCCGTGCCCGCATAGAGGTCGCGCGCCTCCACGTTCCCGATGAACTGCAAACCGCTCTCCTGCAGGCGGCGGTGCGCGTCGCGGGTCAGGTCATTCCCCTTCGTCGCCTCTTCACCGATCGACAGCAGGCCGACCCGCGGGTTGGCGATGCCGAGCACGGCCTGCGAGAAGACGGTTCCCATGGAGGCGAATTGCACCAGGTGGTGCGCCCGGCCCTCGACGGTGGCGCCGACGTCGAGGAGCACCGCGTCGCCATGGCGCGTCGGGATCCGCACCGCGAGGGCGGGGCGGTCCACACCGGGGAGCATGCCGAAGGCGGCGTGGGCCGCAACGAGCGTCGCCCCCGTATTGCCCGCGCTGAAGAAGGCCGCGGCTTCTCCGCGCGCTACCGCGTCAGCCGCCACCCGGACCGAAGCGCCCGGCTTCCGCCGCAGCGCAGTGGGCCCTTCGTCCATTCCGATCACGTCCGGCGCCGGCTCCACCCGCACGTCGATTCCGTTCGCCTCCGGATGGCTGAGCAACTCGTCCTCGATCACGCGCCGGGGACCGACGAGAGTAAGTCCGAACCCGAGATGGCGCGCCGCGACCAGGGCTCCGGCCACCACGTTCCGTGGCCCGTGATCCCCTCCTGCGGCATCGACGGCAATGCGCATCCTGTCCGCACGCGTCCTGCGAGAAGGACTACGACTCCTTGACGGAACGGACCTGGCGGTCGCCGTAGTAGCCGCAGTGCGGACAGACGCGGTGCGGCAACTGCAGTTCGTGGCATTGCGGGCAGCGCTTCAACTGCACCGGCGAGAGCGCGTCGTGCGCCCGGCGCTTGGCCGTGCGTGTCTTGGAATGCCGTCGTTTCGGATTCGCCATGGTGATCAGGCCTTCTTCGTCAGTGCGGCTCGAGCCGGCGCCGGCCGGAGCGTCCGGAGTTGTTCGAACCGCGGGTCATGCCACGACGCGTCGCAGTCGCACGCCGCCTCGTTCCGGTTGATGCCGCAGACCGGGCAGAGGCCGCGGCAGTTGTCGTCGCAGAGTGGCTTCATCGGCGACGCCAGGCGGAGCTGCTCGCGAACCAGGTCTCCGAGGTGAATCTGGTCGTCCCGGTAGTACGCTATCGACAGGTCGTCATCCGAGATCTCGTGTTCACTCTCGCCCGTGTTCGCGCGTTGCGGGAGATAGCGAACGTCGATATCGAGGACCGTCGGCACGTCAAACGGCTCCAGGCACCGGCTGCAACTCCGCTGTACCGTCGTCCGGAGAGGTCCCGAGAGCCGGTAGCGATCGCCATCCTTCAGGATCCGTAGCTCCAGCACCACGGGAGCAGCCACGGTGTACTCATCCCGCTCACCCTCGGAGCCGGCAAAACGGCAGGCCGGAAAAGACCGTTCCAGAGGCTCGATCTGACCGCGCACGTCGCGGAGATCGAACTGCTCGGAGACTTCCGGCGCCGCTTTGCCCGCAGACTGAGCATCGTGATGCATGGTCGAAGTTTCCTGCCCAAGACGGAACCGCTCATTTTACCACTTCGGGCGCCCAGGGGCGCGGGACGAAGAGTCCCTCGAACAGCCGCACCGCGTACCGGTCCGTCATTCCCGCCAGGAAGTCCTTCGCCGCGACGTCGACGCCATCCCGTTCGAGGGTGCGGGCGTCGAGGAACCGGTCCGGATCCTCGCGCACTTTCTTCCACAGGCCCATCAGGATGTCGTGCGCCTTCCGAAGCTCGCCCGCCGCGGCGGCGTGCTCGTAGACCGCATCGTGCAGAAACGAGCGCAGATCGACCGTCGCCTGCAGCATCGTCCGGCTCATTGCCACTTCCGCCTTGTCGGCCTCGAGTCGCTCCTGCGTGCGGGCAACCACGTCGGTCACCATCCGGCCGATCCGCTCCGACGATCTGCCGCCCAGCACGCGGATCGGTTCCACCGGCAGGTTCCCGGGCTGGAGCAGTCCGGCGCGCACCGCGTCGTCGATGTCATGGTTCACGTAGGCAATGATGTCGGCGACGCGGGCCACCTGGCCCTCCAGGGTCGACGCCCGCTGATCCGGCGCGGCCCCGACCGGCAAGCCGTCCTTTCCCTTCGAGTGCCGGGCGATGCCGTCCCGCACTTCCCAGGTGAGGTTCAGTCCCTCGCCGTCGTGCTCGATCACGTCGATCACGCGCAGACTCTGCTCGTAGTGGTTGAAGCCGCCCGGACAGAGCGCCTTCAGCACCCGCTCCCCGGCGTGGCCGAAAGGCGTGTGGCCGAGGTCGTGGCCGAGCGCGATCGCCTCGGTCAGCTCCTCGTTCAGCCGGAGCGCCTTGGCGATGGTGCGGGCGATCTGCGACACCTCGAGCGTGTGCGTCAGCCGCGTCCGGTAGTGATCGCCTTCCGGAGCGAAGAACACCTGCGTCTTGTGCTTCAACCGGCGGAACGCCTTCGAATGGATGATCCGGTCCCGGTCGCGCTGGAACGCCGGGCGAACCGGGTCTTCCGTCTCCGGACGCAGCCGGCCCCGCGTCCGGCGGCTGAACGACGCCGCCGGGCAGAGCGTCGCCTCCTCCCGCCTCTCGAGTTGCACCCGAAGCGACGACTCCTGCACCATGGTCATGCGCTGCGCATCCTTCGCGTCATCTCCGTACTGTCCGCCCGCGCCAGCGCCTCCTCGAGCGCCTCCGGATGATCGCCCGGGTGCGCCAGCCAATGCACGTCCGGCTCCTTCCTGAACCAGATCAGTTGCCGCCGGGCGTAGCGGCGGTTCTCCTGCGCTATCAGCGCGCGCGTGGCCGCTTCATCGCGCACGCCGTTCAGATGCTCCAGCGCCTGCCGGTACACGAGACCCGTGAACGGATGCGCCGCCGCGGGCACGCCCGAGGCAAGCAGCGAACGGATCTCGTCGAGCAGGCCACCATCGAACTGCCGATCGACCCGCGCCGAAACGCGGCGCGCCGTTTCCGCCGGGGGAAGCCGCAGGCCGAACGTCACTCGATCGTACTCCGACAGCGGCTGGCGCGTCGCGGCGAAGTGCTCGGTAAGCGGACGGCCGGTCAGGAAGTACACCTCCAGGGCCCGGACCAACCGCTTGCGGTCGTGGAGTTGAATCCGCCGGCCCGAAGGGGGATCGACGCGGGCGACCATGCGGTGCAGCCAGGCGTCGCCCCGTCGCTCCGCAATCCGGTTGAGCCGGCAGCGCACCGCATCGTTTCGGCCCGGGCCGTCGAACAGACCGCGCGCCAGGGCGCGGTAGTAGAAACCGGTGCCACCCGCCAGGATCGGTGTCCGCCCGCGGCCCGTGACGTCACGGATCGCGGCGGATGCCTCGCGAACGTAGCGGGCGGCGGAATAGGCCTCGGTCGGATCCGCGACGTCGATGAGATGGTGCGGGATCCCGCCGCGTGATGCGAGCGGCGGCTTGTCGGTGCCGATGTCGAATCCGCGATAAACCGCCGTCGAATCGCAACTCACCACCTCGCCGCGGAGCCGTTTCGCGAGCGCGACGGCGAGCGTGCTCTTGCCGGTGGCGGTGGGACCGACAACGGCGATCAGACGGGGCCGCGCCGGCGCCCCGGTCATGACCACCGATACAGGATCCAGGCAACCATTCCCGCCAGCAGCAGCACCCAGCCGATCAGCTGCGTGCGCGTCGGAAGGGGCATGAAGCTCATGAGCGCTCCAGGCGGTCAGACCGGTGGCATTTCGTTGAAATAGAACGTGACGGTAAAGAAACAGGAGTCGCCGGGATAGTCGTCCGGCAGCGGCTGCGTCGGGTTCGAGGTCGCCAGCGCGTTAAAGGCGGAGTTGGTGAACGCATCGATGCCCGCCGGCTTCACGATCGTCAGGTCGGTCATCGATCCGTCGCGCTGGATATGAAAAGTCAGGACGACGTTGCCATGCAGCGACCGCGACATGATCGCGTACGGGACGAACCAGTTCCGCCGGACCTGGGCAATGAAGCGGCGAACCCACGGTCCGAAGTCCGCGCCGCGTGAATCGAACTGAATATCGGGACCGAACCGGCCGGTATCGCCCCGGCGGTTGGAGAAGGTCTCGCGCAGGGCGTAGCGGTCGAGGTCCCGCATGGCGCGCCCCACCAGGCCGTCCGCCGGACGCTGCATCCTCGGATCCAACGGGTCCGGATCGCTGGGCCGCGGGGGAACGCCACGCGACCCCGGCAGCAGGAGGGCGCCATCAGCCACCAGTGCTTCCAGATCCCTGTCCGGAGCGTCAGGGTCCTCCCCCTCCGGCTCGTCAATCTCCGCGTCGGCGAGTTCTTCCTCGGGTTCCTCGGGTTCCTCCTCCTCCACCTCGACCAGTTCCTCCACCAGATCCTCGGCCGTTCCATCGGCGCCCGCGGTTACCTCGTCGGTTTCCGCTTCGGCCAACGGATCGTCGACGGGTTCCGTCGCGTCGGCCGCCGACACGATATCCGGCGGATCGGCGTCCAGCGGGGTTTCGGCGTCACCCAGCACGCCACGGGGGTCGGGATTGAGTCCCGGCTGCGGATCCTCGGAGATAACGAAGTTGCTGGAATTCCCTTCCGCGTTCGGCAGGGAGTTCAGCGGATCGTCCGAGGCCGTGGGCGACTGCCCGACGCGATCCCGATCGGACAGCGGCGCATCGGGGCGCGGCGCTTCTTCCGGCACGATCTCGACGAGGGGCTCGATGAAGACGAACGTCGGGTCGGACGCCGTGGCCAGCGCCTGCGCCATCGCCTCCGCCTGGGCCTGCTGCTCGGCCAGCTCCGCAAGGCGCGCCGCCCGCTCCGCCTCCGCCTGGCGGACCCACTCCAGTTGCGGGATGAAGAGGATCAGTCCGACCACGAAGAGGTGCAGGAAGAGGGAGAGCAGCGCCTGCTCCCGCCACGACATTGCCGGTTCGAGCCCCGGCGTATCGGCGTATCGGCCCTCGAAGTCGAAGATCATGGCGCGCCCGAACGGGTCCGGCCGTCAAGCGATTATAGCTGTCCCCGGGGAGGACCGCACCGCCGTATAGAGATAGACGATGCCGAAGTGCAGCGGGCGGGCCGCGATCGTGTCGAATCCGGACTCGCGCAGCAGTCGCGCGAAAGCGTCGCCGCTTGGAAACTGGCCGACCGAAGCCGGCAGGTAGGCGTAGGCGCTGTCGTGCCGGGAAACGAGTCGCCCGAACGCCGGAAGGACGCGCCGAAAGTACCAGGCGTAGAGCGCACGAACCCCCGGGATCGTCGGCATGCCGAATTCCAGGATGGCAATCCGTCCGCCCGGGCGGACGACCCGGTGCAGTTCGGCGAGTGCGCGCGACGGATCCTCGACGTTGCGGATGCCGAAGGCGATGGTGGCGGCGCCGGTGGAACCATCCGGCATCGGCAGCCGCGTCGCATCGCCACGGACAAGCTGCACGCGGTCGGCCAACCCGCGCCGCGCCAGCTTCGAATGGCCGCGTTCGAGCATCGCCGCCGCGAAATCGACTCCCACGACGCGCGACGCGCGACGTCCCCCCGGCGCGCCCACCGCCAGCTCGATCGCGAGATCGGCGGTGCCCGTGCAGGCGTCGAGCACCGTCTCGTTGCCCGTCAACCCGAGCTCCCGGACGGCGAGCCTCCGCCAGCGCCGGTCGAACCCGGCGCTCAACAGGTGGTTCAGCAGGTCGTAGCGGCCGGCGATGGCATCGAACATGCCGGCGATCTGTCCGGCCGACTTGTCCAGCGCGTGATCCGCCGCCGGGCGATCCGTGGCGCCGTCAATCATCCGGTCCAGGCGGGATAGAGCTGATGCTCGATGTCCAGCGCGGAGAGGATCTTCCCCGCCATGAAGTCCGCCAGGTCGTCCAGCGTGTCCGGCCGCTGATAGAACGCCGGCATGGCGGGCAGCAGGTGCGCGCCCGCCTCGGCGCACGCCACCATGTTGCGCAGTTGCGGCAGGCTCATCGGCGTCTCGCGCGGCACGATCACCAGGCGGCGGCGTTCTTTCAGCATCACGTCGGCGGCGCGCTCGATGAGGTTGCGGGACAGCCCGTTGGCCACGCCGGCCAGCGTCTTCATCGAACAGGGGACGATCACCATCCCGTCGCAGGCATGGCTGCCGCTGGCGATCGACGCGCCGACGTCACGGTTGCGGTGCACGACGAACGTGGCGCCGCCGGTCGGCGAGACGCCGTAGCGCGAGGCCAGGTAGACGGGCAAGCCGTCGACGGTGACGTCCGGACCCAGTTCGTCGTGCAGCAGGCGGTGCCCGTATTCCGACACGACGAGGTCGATCCCGGCGCCGGCGTCCATCAGGGCAGCGAGCGTCCGGACGGCGTAGAGCGCGCCGCTCGCGCCCGTAATGCCGACCACCACGCGCTTCTGTCTGTCAGACACTGGCCATCTACCGGACGTGCAGCGCCGTCGCGGTCGCGATGAGGTACAGGATCCCGACGTAGCCGTTGAGGTCGAAGGCCTGCTTCACGCGCGACAGGTCCGAGGCGCTGACGAGCGACTGTTCGTAGGCAAGCAACAGCGCCACCGCCGCCACCCCGAACAGGTAGATCGGTCCGAGCGGCATCAGCCACGCGAGCGAAGCCAGCGCGGCTACCGTCACGAGGTGGAACAGGCGCGACAGGCGGAGCGCCCGTTCCACGCCGAAGCGCACGGGAATCGAGCGGAGCCCCTGCCTCCGGTCGAAGTCGAGGTCCTCGCAGGCGTAGATGGCGTCGAACCCGGCCACCCACATGCCGGTCGCGAGCGCGAGGAGCCACGGCGGCCAGGCAAAGAACTGCCCTCCCGCCGCCAGCCATCCACCCACCGGGGCGACCGCCAGCGCCAGGCCGAGAAACAGTTGCGTGTACGTGGTGTAACGCTTCGCGAGCGAGTACCAGAACACGATCAGCAGCGCGAGCGGCGAGAGCGCGAAACAGAGCGTGCCGAGCGGCCACGTAGATGCGATGAAGGCGGCGGAGGCCACCACCACAATCGCGCCCGCCTCGACGCGGGAGACGCGACCGCGCGGAATCTCGCGTCCCGCCGTCCGCGGGTTGAGGGCATCGAAACGGGCATCGACCAGCCGGTTGAAAGCCATCGCGGCGGTTCTCGCCGTGAACATGGCGACGACGATCCAGCCGGCGCGCCCCCACGTAAGCTCGGCCACCTGACCGGCCAGGAGAGCGCCGGTGAGCGCGAACGGCAGCGCGAACACCGTGTGGCTGAAGCGGACCAACGATCCATAGGTGAGGAGTCGCGTCAGCATCAGTGCGTCTCGACCCAGGCTATCTGCTCCGGCTCGATCCCGCCTACGAGGTATTGTTCCACATCGTCCCGGCCGCCGGGCAGATCGACGGCTATGAGCGACGCGCGCCGGCCCGGCGTGATCGCACCCAGCGTCTCTCCCCACCCCAGGGCGGCGGCGCCGTCGAGCGTCGCGCTCCGGAGCAGGCGCGACGCCGGCACGGCTGGCGCGAGGCGACGCAATTCCGCCAGTTCGGCGAAGAGATTGAGGTCAGGCGCGCTTGCCAGACTGTCGGTGCCGATGGCAATCCGCACGCCAGAGGCATAGAAGTCGGCGACCGGGGGCTCGCCCGCGCCCGTCCACCGGTTGCTCCGCGGACAGGTGACCAGCGTCGTCCCGGCATCCGCGAGCCGGGCCAGTTCGCCGGGGCGAAGCTGCACGCCATGCACCGCCAGCGTGTCGTCGCGCAACCATCCGAGCGCTGCGAGATAGTCGACGGCTCCCGCGCCCGGCGGCCGCCACGCCGGATCCCAGCGGCCGCGCCATTCGAGGAACGCGCGCCACGACCCCTGCCCGTCGCGGAGGAACTCGATCTCCTCCCGCGACTCGGCCAGATGCACCATCCGCGGGCCGGGCAGTCGATCCGCCAGGGCCCGGAACAGCGCCGGCGAGACCGAGTACGGCGCATGCGCCGCGCCGCGCAGCATCACGCGGTCGCCGCCGGCTTCCGTCTCACGCTCGGCGATCCGCTCAGCCAGCCGACCGGCGGTAGCGTCCGCGTCGTCCGCTCCGACATTGAAGCCGATCTGCTCCTGGAAAAGGACGGCGTCGACGCGCCCGGCATCGAGCACGGGGAGCGCCGCCAACGTGTTGCCGACGTCACCGACCAGCACGGTGCCGGCGGCGCGCAACTCGGCGACGGCGCCGGGGATCGCGTCCGGGCGGAGACCGCCGTCGGCAATGACCCGCTGCACCAGCGTGCGCACCCAGGCGGGCATCGACTCCGCCGGCGGGGAGCCGTCCCGGAGCCCCGAAAGCTCCAGGTGGGTATGCGCATTCACGAGCCCGGGCAGCAGCGCGACGTCGCCGAGGTCGGTCTCCGCGGCCGGTGGATCGGACGGATCGACGGAGCCGGGACCAAGGCCGGGGCCGCCAACGGCGTGGATCGTGTCACCAGCGACGTCGACCCAGCCGTCGCGAATGGGCGGGGAGGTGATCGGCAGGACCCAGCGGGCGCGGTAGCGGAGCTTCCGCTCCGCGCTCATGAAGCGCCGGCCCGCTGCTGCTTGCCGGTTCGGCTGCGCGCCTCGTAGCGGTGCAGTTCCTCGGGTACGGAGTCGTCCCCGTCCACGCGCGCCGTCGCCAGCTCGGTCATGCGCGGCACCGCCTGCTCCCGGAAGAACGGATCTCCCAGGACGGCGTATTCCATGTCGCGCCGCTTCGGAATGAAGCCGGCGTTCTCGATGTTCCGGACGATCTCCACCTCGTCCATGCAGTAGGCGGCGCCGGCGGCGCGGACGACGTTCTCCTCGATCATCACGCTGCCCATGTCGTTGGCGCCGTAGGCGAGACTCAACTGCCCCACCTTGCCTCCCTGCGTCACCCACGAGGACTGGAGGTTGTCGACGTTGTCGAGCACGAGGCGCGCCAGCGCCAGGGTGCGGAGATACTCCACGCAGGTCGCGGGATCGATTCTGCGCATGCTCGCCAACTCGGTGTGATCCGGCTGGAAACTCCAGGTGATGAACGCGGTGAAGCCGCCCGTCTCGTCCTGCAGCTCCCGGATCCGGAGCAGGTGCTCTATCCGCTCCTCAAGTGTTTCGACCGTGCCGTACATCATCGTCGCGGTCGTCCGGAGCCCGGCCCGATGCGCGGCGCGCATCACGGCGATCCATTCATCGGCGGTCGCCTTCCCGTCGCAATGGAGCAACCGCCGAACCCGGTCGACCAGAATCTCGGCTCCACCGCCGGGAATGCTGTCGAGACCGGCGGCGACCAGCCGGTCGATGACCTGCGCCACCGGCAGGCTGGACAACCGCGACAGGTGGATTACCTCGGGCGGCGAGAGCGCGTGCAGCCGGAAGCCGGGGTACCGCCCCTTGACGGCCCGGAAGAGATCCTCGTACCAGTCGAGGGGCAGGTCGGGGTTGTGTCCACCCTGGAGCAGGAGCTGCACGCCGCCGACCGCAATCGTCTCGTCGATCTTGGCGAAGATCTCGTCGAACCCGAGAACGTAACCGTCAGCCGCGCCGACGTGGCGGTAGAACGCGCAGAAGTTGCAGCGCGCAACGCAGACGTTCGTGTAGTTGACGTTCCGGTCGATGATGTAGGTGACGAGGCCGTCGGCGTGGCGGGCGGCGCGCGCCCGGTCCGCCAGCGCGCCCAGCTCGTGGGTCGGAAGCCCGCGGTAGAGGGAGAGCGCCTCGGCGGCGCCGATACGCTCGCCGTCGAGCAGCCGCGCCGCGGCCCGGTCGGCCGCCGCGCGATCCGCTGACGCCGCCCCGGTCATGACTCGAAGAACCGAACGGCGTGGGCCTCCGGCACCAGGTCCAGGTCGGCCGCTTCCGCGAAGTAGCGTTTCAGGCCGGCGCGGCCTTCCTGGTCCAGCGTGTACTGCACGTTTTCGTGCAGATAGACGCGCGCGATCTCGGCCTGCTCCTCGTCCTTGGGTCCGTGCTCCGACGCAATCTCGTCCAGCGCGTCGGCGCCCGCCGCGCGCGCCGCGCGCAGCGCGTCCATGTGCTCGGGCGTCGCCACGCCCGGTCTTCCCGCCCAGAACGCCCAGACGAACGGCAGGTTCGTAAGCGCCATCCACTCCTCCCCCAGATCGATCTTGTCCAGATCGACCACCGTCTCGTGCTCGGTAAACAGGGCGAGGTCGCCGATCAGCAGCGCCGCGTCGCACCGCTTCAGCATCGTCGGAAGGTCGGGAGGCATCGTATGCAGTTGCGGTTCGATGTCGAACGACTGCGCGCACAGAATCCGAAGCAATGACGCCGCGGTCCGCGAACTGGAGTCGACCGCGATCGAGCGGATGGCCGTCGGGGGCCGCGTCGTGAAGAGCGCCACCGACGCGACCGGTCCATCGGACACGACGGCTATGTCGGGAACGACACGGTAATTCGTCCCACGGAGGTACTCGATGGACGGAATCAGCGCCAGATCGACCTGGCCGCCGTGAAGCATCGAGGCCACGCGAGCCGGTACGTCATAAACGACGGAGAAAAGGTCGGAGCGCGCCTCAAGGCCATGAACCAGCGGCCGGGCGTTCAGGTACTCGACGGCGCCGATGCGAATGACACTCATTATTCGTCTGCCGACCGCGCCGCGAAGCACCCGTCGCGTTCGACCGGGTCGAGCCCCGCCGCCCGAATCTGCCGCCGAATCTCGACCGCCGGCATCCGCCGCGCGCCTTCCGCCGGATCGTCGATCGGAGAGACGCCGTCGACATCATCCGCGCCGAAAGCCAGTGCCACTTGCGCCAACTGCGGGCCGTACAGCCGCCAGTCCACCTGAATCGAATCGATATTGTCGACCAGCAGCCGCGAGAACGCAACCTGACGTACATCTTCATACCCGGTCGTCGGCTTCGCCGTCAGCCGCCGGGGCAGCGGCGCGAACGCCTGCGCCGGCGCGCCCCCGCCCCACCCGGCGACCCGCAGGATGAGGTCGATCCCGGAGGCGGCCGGATCGTGCACGGTCAGACGGCTCAACGCCAGGCCGGCGTCGCGCGCCCGACCGATCCAGTCGGGACGGCCGGTCCGTTCCACCACCGCCTCCGATATGGCGGCCAGCCCCGCGCCGCACAGGGCCCCCGCGAACCGGTCGAAACGGGAGGCGTCGCCGCCGCAGCAGTCGACGAGCTCATCGAGGGCGAACCCGGTCACCGGTATCCGCCCCGCCGCCTCGACCGCGCGTTCCACCGCCGCCAACGCCGCCGACTCCGTCCCGGGATGACCAGCGAGCCGGATCTCCCCCGCCCCCGGCGCCTCGGCGGCACTCTCCGGATCCGTCAGGGAAACCTCCAGCACGCGGACATAGGTCGCGTGATCGCCCCGCCGTAACCGCCGGCGTTCATCGGCCAGCGCGCCGAGGCGGACCACATCCCGGGTGTCGGCCAGCACGGCCACATCGTCCGCCGTCAGCGGTTCGCCCGCCACGACCCGATCCCTCAGCGCGTCGAACAGCGCCGGGTCGCTCATGCGCGAACCCCCACGGATCCGGCGGCCGCCCCCGCCCTGAGCGCCTCGACGATCCGTTGCGCCACGGCGAGGGCGCGGCGTCCGTCGGTCCCGGTCACCCCCGGCGCGCCGCCGGTTCGCGCCGCGCGGATGAAGTCGGTCAATTCGCGCTCGAGGGGCTCGGCGTCCGGAAAGTCGAGATGGCGGACGTCGATCGCCGGCGCGCCGCGCTCCGGACGAGACACGGTTACCGCCTCCACCTGCCGCTCCGCGTAATCGACCGAGACCAGCGCATGCGGCTGGAACACGCGGAGCTTCCGGACCCGATCACGGCTGATCCGGCTCGCGGTCAGATTGGCGATGCACCCGTCCGGGAAACGGAGCCGCACGTTCGCGATATCGATCCGTTTGCTCAGCACCGGCACGCCGACCGCCTCGATCGACGCCGGCTCGTCGCCGACAATGGCCAGCACGATGTCGATGTCGTGGATCATCAGATCGAGAATCACGTCGACATCGAGGCTGCGCGGCTGAAACGCCGACAGGCGGTGCACTTCGATGAAGCGCGGCGCCGAAATATGGGGAAGCGCCGCGGCAACGGCCGGGTTGTGCCGCTCCGTATGCCCGACCGCCAGCGGCGCGCCGGAGACTCGGGCCGCGGCCAGCAACCGATCCGCCTCCGCGAGCGAGGCGGCAATCGGCTTCTCGACCAGAACCGCGACGCCGGCCTCCAGCAGCGGCGCCGCCACCGCGGCATGGTCCGCCGTCGGCACCGCCACCACGCAACCGTCTACCGGCGGATCGATCGCGCGAACGTCATCAACCACCGGGGCGCCGACATCGGCGGCGACGGCGCGCGCCCGGTCGCGGTCGAGATCGACGATGCCGACCAGCTCCGCATCGGGCAACGCGGCAAGGATCCGTGCATGGTGCCGCCCGTGGGAGCCAACGCCGATAACCGCGGCACGGAACGGCGCGTCCACCATCACTGTCACTCGGTCCGCGCTGCCGCGGGCAGATCGGCCTCCGGCCGGCCGACGATCGCTATACCCGCGTCGTTCGCCGCCTCGAACACGCGATCCCCGTCAATCATGAGCGTCCGGCCGGCGTCGACGGACAGGACGCCCACGCCCGCCCCGCGCATCGCCTCCACTGTCGACACTCCGACCACCGGCACGTCGAACCGCATGTCCTGATTCGGTTTCGCCACCTTGATCACGGTTGCGCCGGGACCGGCGAGGCCGCCGGCCCGCGCGATCACGGCATCGGTCCCTTCCATTGCCTCGACCGCCACGACGGCCCGGTCCTTGACGACGATCGTCTGGCCGATGTCCAGCCCGGCGATGGCGTCGGCCATCCGGTAACCGAAGTCGAGATCGGAACGCTCGGACGCGGTTGGCGCCCGCTCGGTGAGCGTGCCGTCGCCGGCAAGCAACGGCGCGAGAAAAAGGGTCGAGTCGACCAGCTCGATGCCATGCTCCTCGAGGACGTCCGCCACCGCCGAGATGAGCGCGTCGGTATTCTGCGCGCGGAGCCGGCGAAGCACCGACAGCAGCGTGAGATCCGGCACGACGCCGGCGAACAGCTTGTTGTGCTTGACCTGCCCCGCCATCAACGCACGCGTTACCCCCGCTTCCTTCAGGATCCTGATGCAGCGGCCCAACTGTCCCAGGGACACCCAGTGGAAGGCGGCGGGCGCGGGGTCGGCGGCAGCCTCCTCGAGGCCGGGATCGGTTTCTTCGCGAATGGCGACGACGGTAACTTCGTGCCCCAGGCTGCGCGCCGCGTCGAGCGCCAGAAAGGGAAACCGGCCGTTACCGGCGATCAGGCCGATCCGCATCGGAGCTGTCTGCGCGTTACTCCTCGACGCCGACGGGCTCGTAGCGCCGTGTGGGACGGCGGAGGATGACGCCACGCTTGGAACTCCGAATGAAGTCGACGAGTGTGCGCACCTCCGAGACATGGAGGCTCCGGTCGGCTTCTATGGCGGCGAGCGCCTGCGTCGTATTCAGCTTCGACTGCAGGAGGTAGCGGTACGATCGTCGCAACTGCACGATCGTCTCGGGCGGGATGCCCCGCCGCTCCAGGCCGATCGTGTTCAGGCCGTAGAGCCGCGCCCGGTTGCCTACCGTCCGGCTGAAGGGCAGCGCGTCCATGGTCACGACGCTGCCGCCGCCGATGAACGCCTGCCGGCCGACGCGGCAGAACTGGTGCACGCCGGAGAGCGCGCTGATCGTCGCCTCGTCCTCCACCACGACATGGCCGCCGATCGTCGCGCCGTTGGCGAAGATGTTGCGATCGCCAATCGTGCAGTCGTGCGCCACGTGCGCGTAGGCCATGAAGACGTTGTCGTTGCCGATCAGCGTCAGGCCGCCGCCGCCCCGCGTTCCCCGGTTGATCGTGACGAATTCCCGGATCACGTTGCGGTGGCCGATGACCACGCGGGTTTCTTCGCCCCGGTACTTCAGGTCCTGGGGAATGAGCCCGACCGACGCAAAGGGAAAGACCTGGCACTCGTCCCCCAGCTCCGTATTGCCGGCAATGATGGCGGAGGCGCCGATGCGGCACCCGCGGCCCAACCGCACCTCCGAACCGATGATCGCGTTCGGGCCGACCCGGGTATCCGGTCCGAGCACCGCCTCGGGATGGACCGTCGCGGTCGGATCGATGTGGGTCGACGGCTCGATCCCCACGAGCAGCTCGGCCTCCGCGACGGCCTGCCCCGCCACTGTCGCCACGCCGTAGGCCACGGCATCGCCCACCGGCCTTCCCCGGACCGTCACCTCCAGATAGAGGCGGTCGCCCGGAAGCACCTGCTTCCTGAACTTCGCGTTGTTGACGCCGCGCAGCACCGTCCGGCCGGTCGGGGCCTTGCCCTCGTCACCCAGCAGCAGCAGCGTCGCCACCTGCGCGAACGTCTCGATCATCATCACGCCCGGCATCAGCGGATTGCCCGGAAAGTGACCCTGGAAATACTCCTCGTTCACCGTCACGTTCTTGACGGCGGTCACCCGCAGGCCCGGCTGGTAATCGACGACGCGGTCGACAAGCAGCGAGGGGTAACGATGCCGAAGCCGGTCGAGCAGAACGGGAATGTCGAGAGACACGGGAAGTCGGGACTTTCTGACCGATGGGGAGTGTATCAGACGACGATGCGCCCGGTGCCGACGCGCCGGGTGATCCGTTCCCGGTCGAGGTACTCCAGGAGCGGAATGGCGTACTTCCGCGTAATGCCGAACCGCGACTTGAACCAGGCTATGTCGACCCGGGCGGACTCGCCCGCCGGGGCGGAGGCCTTCAGCGCGGCCACCTCCGTCCGCACCCCGTCGAGCACCTCCCGGTGAAACACGAGCGGTCCCGCCCGCTCCAGCAAGCCCTCCCGCATCAACAGGGCCATCATCCGGTCGACGGCTTCCGCTTCCGCGTCGAGCAACCCGGGCAGCGAGGCAACGTCGGGCGGCGCCAGCCCGTCATCCCGGAACCGTGCGGCCAGCCCGTCCTTCAGGGCCGATTCCTCGTCGCTCAGCACGACCCGGTGGCTCGACAGCGCCAGGTGACGCCCGGCAACCAGTACGCCGTCGGTCACCAGCGTCTCGGTTACATGGTCGAACAGTTCCGGACCAGCATGCGGGTGAAGGATGGAGCGCGCGTTCTCCCGCGGGAGCCCGGGCTCGAGCGGCGCCTTCCGATGGCAGGCGGCAACGGCATCCAGAAGCCTCGCGCGCGCCGACGCCACCCGTTCCGTCGCGAAGAACCGGCCAGCCGCGGCCGTCACCGCGCCCGCGCCAACCAGCTCCGCGGCAACCTCCCGCACGGCGGCGGGCGTGAGCCCGACCCGCGGCGCCAGATCCTCCGCCGTCACGCCGGCTCCCTCCGCCTCGTCCACCCTCAACTCGATCGCCAGGCGCACGCCATCGGCGTCCATCCGATCCAGCCGGCGGAGTCGCCGCGCGCCCGCGGCGGATCGAAGTCGCCCGCGCGGCGGATCCGGATCGAGCACGACGCCTCCGCCGATGGTGAGCGGCGGCGAGTAGGCGCGCAGGACGAACCGGTCTCCCCGCGTCAGCGCGGCGGGACGCTCGAGGTGCAGGCGCGCGAACGCCGATCCGCCCGGATCGAGAGACCCCGGAAAGGCCGGCGGGCCATCCGCACCGGCATCCCCGCCCGCTTCCTCCGGCGAACGCAGCGCACCCAGCGCGATGCGCGCCATCACTTCGGTCGTCCCCTGGTGAAACCGGACCCGCGCGCCGTACCGTAGCGGCCTCGCGTCGTCGAGCAGGGATACGCGGGCATCGATCCGCCGGGTCGCCAGCAGGCCGCCGGCAAGCGTAAGCGTGTCGCCGCGCCGCAGGTCGTCGACGCCTATCCCGGCCAGATTGATCGCCGCGCGCTGGCCCGCGTGCGCGGACGGCTGCGCCTCGCCATGCACCTCCAGACCGCGTACCTTGACGCGCCCGGCGCCCGGGAGCAGGACCAGGTCCGCGTCGCGGGCGATCCGGCCCGAAACGAGGGTGCCGGTCACCACCGTCCCGAATCCCTTCATGCTGAACGCGCGATCGATCGGCAGCCGTGGGATCCCGTCGTCGCGGCGACCCGACGCGCCGTCGGCCAGTTCCGCCAGGGCGCGCCGCAGGCGGTCGAGACCGTCACCCGTGCGGGACGATACCGGGATCATCGGCGCGCCCTCCAGGAACGAGCCGGCCACGAGTTCGCTCACTTCGAGACGAACCAGCTCGATCGTCTCGTCATCCACGAGGTCCGCCTTCGTCAGGGCCACGACGCCACCCGTCACGTCGAGCAGTCTGCAGATGTCGAAGTGCTCGCGCGTCTGGGGCATGACCGACTCGTCCGCCGCCACCACCAGCACGACGCAGTCGATGCCGCTCACCCCCGCCAGCATGTTCCGGACGAACCGCTCGTGCCCCGGCACGTCGACGAACGCCAGGCCGGTGCTCCCTTCGCGGTACCGGGCAAAGCCGAGATCGATCGTGATGCCGCGCGCCTTCTCTTCGCGAAGGCGGTCCGGATCGACCCCGGTGAGCGCCCGGACCAGCGCACTCTTCCCATGGTCGATGTGTCCGGCGGTGCCGACCACGAGATGCTTCACGCCTCGGGCTCCTGGCAGCTAGCGGCGTCCCACGCCCGGCCGCCGGCGCGTTCGGGGCCGGCGGTCCGCCGGTGGACGGTCGAGCCGGCGACGGCGGGGACGCGGGGGGCGACCGTCGCGGCGGCGCGATACGGATTCGAGTATCTCGGTCAGGGCCAGTTCGGACTGGCGGCGGTCGCGATCGACGCGCACGAGTTGCACTTCCACCCGGTCGCCGAGGCGGTACACCCGCCCGCTGGCCTCACCCCGCCAGAGATGACGATTCTCGTCGAAACGGTAGTAGTCGTCCGCCATCGTGGAAATATGGACCATGCCGTCCACGAAGGGATCCACCAGCTCCACGAACAGGCCGAAGCTCGTAACGCCGATGACGTAGCCGACGAACGTGTCGCCAACCTTGTCCGCCATGAAGCGGCTCTGCTGCCAGCGGACCACCTCGCGTTCCGCCTCTTCGGCCCGCCGCTCCAGCTCGGAGGTCTGTTTCGCGAGTTCCGCCAGCGCCGCCAGGCGTTCGCGCCGCTCGGTCGCGGTCAGACCGCCGGCGCGGGACTCCCGGAGCGCCCGGTGCACGAGCAGATCGGGGTAGCGGCGGATCGGTGACGTGAAATGCGTATACGAACCGGACGCCAGACCGAAGTGTCCGAGATTGGTCGCGTCGTACCGCGCGCGCTGCATCGTGCGGAGCGTCAGCAGGCCCACCGCCCGTTCCGCCGGCTGGCCGCGCATTCGGTCCAGAAGCCGCTGGAAGTGCGCGGGAGTCACCTGATCGGGCGGCGCGCCGAGACTCTGTCCGAGCGACCGGGCAAAGACGTCCAGGCGTTCCACCTTCTCCGGGTCCGGCGGTTCATGCACCCGGTAGAGCGCCGGCATCCGCATCCGCTCCAGGTGCGAGGCCACCGTTTCGTTGGCGAGCAGCATGCACTCCTCGATGATCCGGTTCGCGGTCGTGCGCTGATCGGCGACGATCGCGGCCACGCGCCCCTCGTCGTCCCGCTGGAAGGTGGCGACCGGCACGTCGATGTCGAGCGCGCCGCGCGCGCGCCGGCGCTTCGTCAGCCGCGCCGTCAACCCGGCCAACTGCTCAAAGAACGGGATCAGCTTCCGGTACCTGCGCCGCTGCGGCGCCGCCGGTTCCGACAGAATCGCGTCGACATCGGCGTACGTCATACGCTCGTCGCTCCGGATGACGCCGTCGTGCATCTCGTAGCGCACCACCTTGCCGCGGCGGTCGACTTCCATCAGGCACGACTGCACTAGCCGATCCACCCCCGGCCGCAAACTGCAGAGACCGGTGGCGAGAGGAGGCGGAAGCATGTGAACGGCGCGGTCGGGAAAGTAGACCGACGTCGCGCGGGCGCGGGCGTCGCGATCGAGCGCGCTGCCCTCGACCACGTAGTGCGCCACGTCCGCGATATGCACGCCCAGACGGACGCGCCCCCCGGAGAGCGGCTCCAGAGTAATCGCATCGTCGAAGTCGCGCGCCGTCTCGCCGTCGATTGTGACGGTCGGAAGCGTGCGGAAGTCGGTGCGGCCCTTCAGATCGGACTTCCGTACCGCCTTTCCCAGGCGCTTCGCTTCCGCGACCGCGGACGGGTCGTGGTCGTCCGGAATGTCGTGCTTTTCCAGGGTGAGCCGGATATCGGTCCCCGGCGCCGCGTAATGCCGCTCGTCAAGGCGGATCGCCTCGCCGCTCGCGACGAGGCTCTGGAGGCACTCTTCGAGGGCGTCGCGTCCGCCTGGCGACCGTCCGAGGCGCGCTTCCAGCTCGCGCAGCGTGACCGGGTCCCGGACCTCCCGGCGCAGGGTGTCGATTAGTCGATCGGTGGAATTCATCATGGTGGACGTGGAGTTCATCGTGCAGGAATCGCCACGGGTCAGGCGATCAGGACCACCTGGAGGTCCCCGACGTTGGTGTCAGTCGGGCCGGTCCGGATCAAATCGCCGAGGGCGTCAAAAAAAGTGAAGGAGTCGTTGGCGGCCAGGTAGATCTCGGGCCGGTGAAGGCCCGCGTCGGCGGCGCGCGTCGGCGTCATGGTGTCGACCAGCGCGCCCGCGGCCTCGGTCGGCCCGTCGATGCCGTCGGTGCCGACGCTCGCGAGGACCGCCTGGGGAAAACGTCGCGTCAGATGAAAAGCGGTGGCGAGAGCGAACTCCTGGTTCCGCCCCCCCGTGCCGCTTCCCTTGACATGAACCGTCGTCTCTCCGGCCGACAGCACGCAACAGGGACGGGGCTGTTCGTACGCCAGTTGCGCTACCTGCTGGACGTGGCCCAGGGCGACGTCGCGGGCTTCGCCGGTCACTGGCTCGTCGATCGCAAGCACCGTGAAGCCGAGCGCGGCCGCCTCGGCCGCCGCCCCTTCGATGGCGTCCCGGCGGCTGCCGACGAGGTGATACGACGAGCCGGCGAGCCGCGGATCGTCCGGCTTCGGGCTCTCGGGAATCTCGCCGCGCGCGCCCCGCTCGAGGGCATCGCGGGCGGCGGCGGGCACGGCGTCACCCGTCGCAGCCGCGGCGGCCTGCACGATCGACAGCGCGTCGGCGAACGTCGTCGGATCGGGCGTTGTCGGACCCGATCCGATCACCGCCGGGTCGTCCGGTGTGGGATCGACCACGTCCGAGATCGCCAGCGTGACGAGGCGGCCGCCCGCGGCGACCGCGAGACGCCCCCCCTTGATCGCCGACAGGTGTTTGCGGACGCAGTTGAGGTCGTCTATCGCCACACCGGCGCGCAGCAGCAGGGTCGTAACCACCGCCTTGTCCGCGAGCGTGATCCCCTCGACGGGAACCGCCAGGCCGGCCGACGCGCCGCCCGACAGCAACAGCACCACCACCTCGCCGTCGCCGGCGCCCGCCGCCAGTTCCAGCGCCCGCCGGCCGGCCGCGACACTGCCCGCGGTGGGAGTCGGATGACCGACCTCGAACCACTCCAGTCCGCTCACCGGAGCGCCCGCCTGGGGCGACGCAATCATGCCGCGCACCCCGGCGTCCGGACCTGCCGGCGCATCCCGCCGCGCGGCGAGAAACGCCCGCGCCATCACTGCGGACGCCTTGCCCGCGGCGATCACGATGGGCGTGCGCCCGCCGAGCGCGGCGTCAACCGCCGGCGTGCCGAGCGCACGCGCCGTCAGCCGTTCCGCACCCGCGCCGGCGATGCCGGCGTCAACGATGCGACGGGCCTGTTGTCGAAGGGTTGCGAGAGTCAGATGAAGGCTCAGCGAGCGAGCGGCGGTGCTACGCAGGATCTCATCACAGGTCAGTGACGGGGCGCTCGTTCAGTCGACGTGGAGAGACGGGTGATGCCATCGATCGTCCGGAGCAGCCGGTTCAGCACCGCTTCCCCACGGTCTTCTTCGCAGAGTCGATCGACGCGTTGCATCAGCCTCAGGATCGCCGTCTCGACGTCGCAGATCGCTTTCTCCGAGAAGTGTTCGCGCTGCTGTTCCACGCAACGCCAGTGTCTGAACAACTCCTTGCGGTAGAAGGTGACCCGGACCGACACGGGCTGGCGAAGCCACGCTGGCGGGACGCCAGACTCCGGATCGCGAGGCAACGCAACGTCAGTTGGCGCCATAAAGGAGTGAATAGATCAGTGTAGACAGCGCGGCTCTACGGTGTCAAACCGAACCGCCGGGCGCCTAGCCGCTCTCGGTGCTACGCGGGGTTTCACCACGGGCTTCCAGCGCCGCGCGCACCATGTCCTTCACCATGCGCGGATTCGCCTGGCCCCGCGTGGCCCGCATCACCTGACCCACCAGATAGCCGAGCGCGCCCTCCTTCCCGGAACGGTACTTCGCCACGGCATCCGGATTGTCCGCCACCGCCTGGCGGACCGCGCCCTCGAGCGCGCCGGCATCTCCGATCTGGGCCAGTCCTTCCGCTTCGACGACTACGTCCGGCGCTTCGCCCGTCCGCGCCATCCGCTCGAGCACTCCCTTGGCGGCGGAACCGCTGACCTTGCCGCCGTCGATCATCCGCACGAGCGCGCCGAGCGCTTCCGGAGCGACGCCCACCTCGGGCACGGTCACGTCCCGGGTCTTCGCGAGCCACGTCAGCTCGCCCATGATCCAGTTCGCCGCGCCCTTGGGATTGCCCGCGGCGGCCGCCGCCGCCTCGAAGTAGTCCGCGACCGCGCCGTCGTGCGCCAGCAGTGCCGCATCCTGCTCCGGCAAGGCGTACTGCACGATCAGGCGCTGCCGGCGAGCCTCCGGCAACTCGGGCAGCGACCCGCGCAGTTCCTCGACCCACGCCGGATCCACCACGAGGGGCGGCAGGTCGGGATCCGGAAAATACCGGTAGTCGTGCGCCTCTTCCTTGCTCCGCATCGCCGTGGTCCGGCGGCGCGCAGTGTCCCATAGACGCGTTTCCTGCACTATCGTGCCGCCCCCCTCGACCACGCCGGTCTGGCGCTCCACCTCGTAGGCCAGCGCCTGCTGCAGGAAGCGGAACGAATTGAGGTTCTTGACCTCGACCTTGACGCCCAGTTGCTCGGCGCCGGCCGGGCGGATCGACACGTTCGCGTCGCAGCGCAGGCTGCCCTCCTCCATGTTGCCGTCGTTGACGCGGAGGGCGAGCAGGATGCCGCGCAGGTGCTCGAAGAAGTGCGCCGCCTCGCCCGGAGCCCGCAGATCGGGCTCGGTGACAATCTCGATCAGCGGCACGCCGCTCCGGTTGAAGTCGAGATACGTGACGCGCTCCGAGTCGGGAAAGCCGTCATGGATCGACTTTCCGGCGTCCTCTTCCATGTGGACGCGGGTGATACGCACTTCGCGCGGCTCTCCACCGACGGCGTACGACACGCGGCCGCCGGTGGCGAGGGGCTGTTCGTACTGGGAAATCTGGTAGCCCTTCGGCAGGTCGGGATAGAAGTAGTTCTTGCGGGCGAAGATCGAGAGGGGCTGGACGTCGCAGCCGAGGGCGAGCGATGCCCGGACCGCGTGCTCCACGGCGCGGCGGTTCAGCACCGGCAGCGCGCCGGGCAGTCCGAGGCAGACGGGACAGACCTGGCTGTTGGGAGGCGCACCGAACGTGGTGCGACAACCGCAGAATATCTTCGTGGCGGTCAGGAGATGCGCGTGAATCTCCAGGCCGATGACCGTTTCGAATGTCATGTCGCCCGCTTCGGCAGGCCGGACCGGGAGGCGAGACGGCGCCGCCGGATCCGGCTTCGGCTAGCAGCCCGCTCAGGCCCGGGGACCCGCCTGCCGCACGTCGTCCGAAGCTTCCACCTCGAACTTGGCGAAGTTCTCGGCGAACATTCCGGCGAGCGTCACCGCCTGCGCGTCGTAGGCGGCCCCGTCGCTCCAGGCAGCCCGCGGCCGGAGGCTCTCCGCCGGCACGTCAGGCACCACGGTCGGCACCTCGACGTTGAAGATCGCGTCCGGCACGTACGGCACGTCGTCGAGGGCGCCCGACAGCGCGGCCGAGATCATCGCGCGCGTATGCGCGATCTTCATACGGCTGCCGACGCCGTAGGCGCCGCCCGTCCAGCCGGTGTTGACCAGCCAGACCCGGGCGCCGCTCGAGGCGATGCGATCGCCGAGGAGCCTCGCGTAGGTGGTCGGGTGGTGCACCATGAACGGTGCGCCGAAACAGGTGCTGAACGTCGCCTTCGGTTCGGTGATCCCCTTCTCGGTTCCCGCCACCTTGGCGGTGTAGCCGGAAAGGAAGTGGTACATCGCGCCGGCCGGCGTCAGCCGCGAGATGGGCGGCAGCACGCCGAAGGCGTCGCAGGTCAACATCACGATATTCGCCGGGTGGCCGCCGCGCCCCGATTCGACCCAGTTGTCGATGAACGCGATCGGGTACGCGCCGCGCGTGTTCTCCGTAATCGAATCGTCGTCGAGATCCAGGGCCCGGCTCGCCGGATCCATCACCACGTTCTCGAGCACGGTCCCGAACCGGCGCGTCGTGCTGTAGATCTCCGGTTCCGCCTCCTCCGACAGGTTGATCATCTTCGCGTAGCAACCGCCTTCGAAGTTGAAGATGCCGTTGTCGCTCCACCCATGCTCGTCGTCGCCGATCAGGCCGCGGTGCGGGTCCGAGGACAGCGTCGTCTTGCCGGTGCCGGAGAGGCCGAAGAAGAGCGCCGTATCGCCGCCGGCACCAATGTTGGCCGAGCAGTGCATCGACATGATGCCCCGGGCCGGCAGCAGGTAGTTCATCACCGTGAAGATCGATTTCTTGATCTCGCCGGCATAGCTGGTGCCGCCGATCAGCACGGTGCGGCGGGCGAAGTTGAGCAGGATGAACGTGCCGGAATTCGTGCCGTGGCGCGCGGGATCGGCGGTCATCGACGGAATGTCGATCACCGTGAACTGCGGCTCGTGCCGGCCGGGCGGGGTGCCGGCCGGTTGTTCGAGGAACATCGTCCGGGCGAAGAGGCTGTGCCAGGCCCGCTCGGTCACGATGCGAATCGGCAGCCGGTAGTCGGGATCCGCGCCGGCGAAGCAGTCCTGCACGTAGAGCGTCCGGCCGTCGAGCGACGCCATCGTCTCCTCGTAGAGCGCGTCGAACACCGCCCCGTCGATCGGCCGGTTGACGGTTCCCCACCAGACGTCGTTCTCCGTCGACGGCTCCCTCACGAGGAACTTGTCGTTGGGTGAACGGCCGGTGTGGGGAGCCGTGATGCAGACGAGCGGACCGGTCTCGGCCACGGTTCCTTCATTGCGCCGGATCGCCTCTTCGTACAGGGCGGCGGTGCCGAGGTTCCAGTGGATCGGGCCGGGTTTGGCAATCGGGAGGGGGACGGGAGCGACAAGCGTCTCAGGCATAAACGGCCTACAATACTGGCCGCCCCCAGGCAAGTCAAACAGGCTCGATCCCCCCTTCAGACCGGCCGTTGCGGCGCCGTCAAGGCGGTCCCGGAGCGGCCCGCCGCCCATGCTACGATCGTTGCCGATGGCCCCCGTCACGTTCTTCCGCGGCCGTCCCACCCGCAGTCCGGACCTCCCCCGTGAACGGAAGCCCCCGTGGTTCCGTGTCCGGGCTCCCGGTAGTCCCGGCTACGTCCGGCTCAAGGGCCTGATGCGCGAGTTGTCGCTCCATACGGTCTGCGAGGAGGCCAGTTGTCCCAATATCGGCGAGTGCTGGCAGCATGGCACCGCCACCTTCATGATCCTGGGCGACACCTGCACGCGCTCGTGCGGCTACTGCAACGTCAAGCATGGGACGCCGGGCCGCGTCGACCCGAACGAGCCGGAACGGCTGGCGGAAGCGGTGTCCGCTCTTGGCCTCGAGTATGTCGTGGTCACGTCCGTCGACCGGGACGACCTGCCGGACGGCGGGGCGTCCGTCTTCGCGGCGTCGATCCGCGCCATCCGCCGGCGGGCGCCCGGCTGCCGCGTCGAGGTGCTGATCCCCGACTTCTCGAATCGTCCGGCGCCGATTGAAGCGGTTCTCGACGCCGGACCCGACGTCCTGAACCACAACCTCGAGACGGTCGAGCGCCTCTATCGCACCGCGCGCCCCGGCGGGCGCTACCGCTGGGCGCTGGGTCTGCTGGACCACGCCCGGCGTTACCGTCCGGACGTCCCGGCCAAGTCCGGCGTCATGGTCGGCCTGGGAGAGACGACGGACGAGTTGCTCGCCGCCTTCGACGACCTGCGGGCGGCCGGTTGCCAGATCCTGACGATTGGCCAGTACCTCCGCCCCTCCCCCGCTCACCTGCCGGTGGCGCGCTACTACCATCCCGGCGAGTTCGCGGACCTCAGGCGTCACGCCCTGGCGGCCGGCTTCCGCCACGTCGAATCGGGTCCCCTGGTGCGCAGTTCCTACCACGCGCACGAGCAGGCCGACTCGTACCAGGCCGCCACGGCCTAGGAGCTTGCGTCGTCGAAGTTTCGCGCCAGCGGAACTTCCAACGCGCCACGCGGCGCGCTTTCGCTCCCGCGAGACTCCCGACGCACCCGTCAGGGCCCGCGTTCAACGCTTCGGGCGGTAGATGTGAGCGCTCGTGCCGAAAAATGCCTCGGCCGCCTCACCCATCGTCTCGGAGAGTGTCGGATGCGCGTGGATTGCCTTCCCCAGCTCTGACGCTCCCAGACCCTGCTCGACCGCCAGCACGCCTTCGGCAATCAACTCCCCCGCGCCCACGCCGGCGATGCCGACGCCGAGCACCTGCTCGGTTCCGGGATCGATCACCAGCTTGGTGACGCCCTCCGGCCGGTCAAGAGTCAGCGCCCGCCCGGACGCTCCCCAGGGGAAGCGCGCCACGCTGACGTCGCGGCCCTCGCTCGCCGCCTGCGTCTCGGTCAACCCGCACCACGCCACCTCCGGATCGGTGAAGACGACGGCCGGGATCGCCCGCGGGGCGAAGGCCGCGTCCCGGCCCGCGATCGTCTCCACCGCCACGTCCGCTTCCGCGAACGCCTTGTGCGCCAGCATCGGCTCGCCGGTGACGTCGCCCACCGCGAAGATCGCCGGCTCGCCGGTCCGCCGCTGCGCGTCGACGCGAATGAAGCCGCGTTCGTCCCGCTCGACACGCGTCCGCTCGAGACCCGCGATCCCGGAGTTCGGCGTCCGTCCCACCGCCACCAGCACGGCGTCGAACCGCTCCGTCCATTCGCGCTCGCCCCCGCCGGCGCCCGCACCGCCGGCGGCCGCCCCGGTAAGCGTCGCCTCGATCCCGTCCGGCCGCGGGGTCAGCCCCCGCACCGTCGTGTTGACGTGCACGGCCGCCGCGATCCCCTTCATCCGCCGCGCGAGCACGCGCACGAGGTCGGCGTCGACGCCGGGCAGCAGGCTCCCCGTCATCTCCACCACCGTCACCGCGGCGCCGAGGGCGGCGTACACCGTCCCGAGTTCCAGGCCGATGTAGCCCCCGCCGACCACGAGCAGCGACTTGGGAATCCGCTCGATGTCGAGCGCGCCGGTCGAGTCGAGCACGCGCGGATCGTCCAGGGCGAGCGCCCCCGGGCGGGCCGGCCGCGATCCCGTCGCGATGATCGCGTGGTCGAACGCGACCCGCGACGCCTCTCCGGCCGCGGCGCCGTCCGCCCGCGCGACGCTCAACGTGGCCGCATCGGCAAACGCCGCGCGCCCCTGAACGCAGGCGACGCCCCGCTGCCTCGCCAGCATCGCCAGTCCTCCCGTCAGCTTCGACACCACCTCGTTCTTCCACGCCGTCAGCCGCCCCGGATCGATCACGGGCGCGCCGAACGCAATCCCCCACCGTTCCGCCTCGCGCGCCTCACCAATGACGCGCGCCGCGTGCAGCAGCGCCTTCGACGGCATGCATCCGCGGTACAGGCAAACGCCGCCGGGCCTGGGCGCCTCGTCGACCAGCGTCACCGCCATCCCCAGGTCGGCGGCCCGAAACGCCGCCACATAACCTCCCGGACCCGCCCCAATCACTGCCAGTCGTGTCTGCAACGCTCCCTCCCGTCAAGCAAGCTCCGGCACATCCTGATCGAATTATCCACCGTCGTCGCGTACGGGATCCGCGCCGGAGGCGGCGAGGCGCGGCTGCTACGATCGCGGCGTGTCGCGCGCAAGGGTACAGGCCGCCCTGCCGGCCGGCGGTTTCTCCACGCCCGCCGTCTACCGGCAGCCGGTTCGGTAGCCACGGCGTGCGCGGCACTGGAGCAATGGCGCGTCTATCGACCGGTCGGCGGATGGCTGCGGGCACTGCAGTGGCGGCGGCGGGACTGGTCCTGCTGCTGCTCCCGGACGCACCCGGCGCAACCGCGACGAGCCAGGCGCCGGCGGTTGCACCCGGCGCCGATCCGGACCCGGCCTGGACCCTGGTTTACGCGGAGGACTTCTCCACCCCGCTCAACGGCGACCTAGCCCCCTGGATCTGGGATGGCCACGCCGAGCCGTTCGACACCATCGTCGACGACGCCGGCCTGTGGTACCGGAACGACTACGGGCCGGCGTGGACCGCGGCGCTCAATTCGTTCGCGACGTATCGGAAGGAATACCCGGCCGGCCAGGACGGCTGGCTGACGGTTTCCCTGTCGGGCCGCGACTGGGACCGCGACGGCGCCATCGAAACGCCGCCGTCGATCACGACGGAAACCCTGAACGGCGTGCCGGTCGCGGTGCTGAACGTGCCGGACCATACCGGCGGAGCGATCATTCGATCCACCCGCGCCCTGCCCCCGCGCTATCGCATCGAGTACACGCTGACGACTCTCGACTTCGGCGGCAGGCGGAACGGCTCGCTGGAATACGACGGCCGCGTGAACGGCTATGGCGCGACGGGCTGCAAGACGCAGCATCCGTGGGGCGAAGGATCGCGCACGCGCGGCTGGTCCGGCGACGCCTCGGCCCCGTACTGCGAGTGGCAGGACGTCCGCGCCGGCCCCTACGGGTACAACGGGTTCCACTTCCTGGCGATCGTCGATTTCCCCGATCCGGCGCCCCGCAACAACCACTTCTGGCACTACCACCGGAAGGTGCTGATGGACGCCTTCTCGCAGCATCCGGACCGTATCGGGAACGGGTCCGGCGGCCGGGTCTGCGACCCGTCGGCCAATACCTACTACGCGTACCGGGACAGCAGCTTCAATGTCGTCAACCTGTGGATCAACGGGCTGCCACGCTGGAATCCACGGCGCGGCTCGCTCGTCGGCAACTCGCAATGGTTCATGACGAGCTGCTCCGCGGGACGCGCCGAGCCGCACCTCTCGTCGGCCGCCGAACTCCGGCCGGAACGGATGCCGGACGAGCCGTACACCTTCGCGATCGAACGGAGCGCGACCGGCTACACGCTGGAGACCAGCGGGAACTTCGCGCGGATCGGGCGGACGACGCTCCGTTTCCATCGCCCGTTCGTCGTGGACGGCGTGCCCATCTGGCACTACAACGTGACGGCCGGTGAATACGACGGCAGATTCAACGCCGACCTGGTACAGGACGACGCCTGGGGCAGCATGACCTGGCCCGATCAGTGGCCGGCCGGCTCCGCCTACCCGGACTACTTCGTGATCGGCGATCCTTATACGAACGTCTACGAGGGGCGCGCCAGCCTGACCGACATCCGGCTCTACGTGCCCCGGGTCGACGTCCCGTCTCCCCTCCCCCGCCTGCGCGACTTCGAAGACGCCGGTCGCTGACAGTCGCCCGACGGCAATGCGCCCGCGGGACGCGCCGGCGCGCCCTCAGACCAGGTGCGCCAGGCGGTCGGCGAGGTGCCGCAGCCGGTAGGCGCCATCCTCCGGGTTGTGATAGCCGACGGCCCGTTCCCCGGCGGTCAGGTCGGCGGCGTCCTTCATCGGCTCGAACTGGTGGCCCTCGTGCCATTCGTTGAACGAGCAGAGAAACATCAGGAAGAGCCCCTGCCCGGTGTCCGAGAGCCAGGGATCGGTCTGCAGCTCCAGCGCCCAGAGGAGGGTCTCGTCGATCTGCCCCATCGCAAGACGCGCCGCGCGCTCCCGGTCGGCGGGACGCGACCAGTCGATGGGGTTGTCCCGCTCCGCCGGCAGGAACGGGTGCGGTTGGTAGCAGGGATCGGCGGGGTCCGGATTCTCTATCGCGTCCAGCCCCGGATTGACGCCGAAAGCGACCGCAACTCCGTGCTGCCGCGCCGCGCGCGCGATGTGGTACCACCTCCAGGTCTCGACGAACGGTCCGTAGGTCGCCAGGCCGTCGAAGCCCGCGGCCTCCACCTCGCCGGCCATCCAGTGGTCGGATAGCAGGGTCACGACCGGAAAATCCGCGGCCAGCGTCGTGCGAACCTGATCGATGGAGCGCCGCCAGACGTCCGGCGAGACATGGTCGCGAACCTCCACCATCCTGCCCAGGCAATCCACGCCGCGCCGCGGGAGCAGGGTGTGAAACCCCTTGAACACCGGGCCGCTGCGGCCATCCGCCCGTTCGTTGAAATAGAGGCAGTCCCAGCGGCGGCGCTCGCCGAACTCATCCAGGAGGTAGAGGATGTCGTCCGCCAGGCGCTCGCCCCGCCGCGGGCTGTACGGCTCCAGGTGGAACATCACCTGGATGTCGTGCGCGGCCATCACGTCCATCAGGGTGTGGACGGCGCGGTCCGTAAAGCTGCCGCGGCCCCACCAACTGCTGTTGATGACCCCCACGCCCGCCTCGGCGATCCAGCGGGCGTGCTGTTCCAGCACCGCCGTCGACCGCGAATCGTACGCCCCCAGCCGCGGCACGGCCGTCGCGGCCAGGTCGTCCGGCGGGCGGCGCCCCCACTGATCCCAGTGGAAGACCGGATCCGTGGCGTACCAAGGGTAGTACTCGAAAACGAAGTGGCGCCGGGGGTCCCGAAACCGACGGTGCAGTCGTGACCGGAACTCGGGCCACGGGTAGGTGTCGGCGAGTCCCGCGCCGTCCTGGGCCCGCGCGGTGCCCGTGAACGGCCGCGGGCCCGACACCGCCAGCGCGCCGCCGGCAACGCCCCGCGCGATGCGGCTTACGAAGGCCCGACGCGACGATTCGGACTGCGCCAGCGTTGCCTACGCCGTCTTCGAGGCGGCGGGGCCGAGGATCCGTTCCTCGAGAAGCTCCTCGGCGCGGTCGAAGAACTCCTCCTTCGGCAGCCGGCCCGAGTCGACCTCATCGAGCAGCGTGCGCTGGGCGAGGTACTCGACGTTCTCGATCCCGGCCTTGCTCTGCAGCAGGCGCCACGCCTTGCGGCGCTCGACGCAGAAGAGCACGAGCTGCCGCGAGATCTTCATCAGGACCGGCTTGTCGCCCTTGGCCGGCAGCGTCTTGATGTAGACGCCGAAGTCCGGCACGTAGGCGCGGTGTTCCGGATCGAGGTGCCGGCGGTAGACCACGTCGTTCTGCGTCAGCCGCACCAGCATGTTCTCGAGCGGAATCATCCGTTCCGCGTCCTCTTCCTTGATCTTCTTCAGGTGGTTGCGGAACCGCGCCTCGGTGGCGCACCAGTGCGCGACGGTGTAGCGGTAGCGCTCGCCGGTCGACTTGAACCGCGTCTTGTACCAGTCGCCCTTCCCGTTGGGGTTCCCCTTCAGGTCGAGCGCCTCCGGGTAGGTCTCGCCCAGCCGCGGATTGAAGACGAACTCCGGCGCGCCCCGTGAGTCGCGGACGCGCTGCGCCTGATCGAGCGCCATGTCGTCGCCGACGCCGTGCTCCGGCTGGCAGGTGGTGAAGCACTGCAGGAACGCCGTGCCGCGATACTCGAGCGCGTCGAGGATCGCCCGGAACAGCTTCGGCGCGTTCGCAATCGAAACCTGCGCGATGAAGGGCGAGCCGTGTCCGGCGAGGAACGTCTCGGCCACCGTCTTCTTCTCGATGCACTTGCCCTGGCTGGCGGCGCCGAACGCGTTCATGTCGCCCCCGCCCAGCATCGGCGTCGAATCGGAATTCTGGCCGCCGGTGTTCGAATAGACCTGCGTGTCGAGCATCAGCGCCTTCACGTTCGGGCGGTTCTGCAGGATCATCTTCGACACGTTCTGGTAGCCGATATCCCCCATTCCGCCGTCGCCGCCGACAATCCAGACGCGCGGCATCTCGAGGATCTCCTCGTCCGTCATCAGGTTGTCGGAGAAGTGGGTGAACTCGTAGTAGCGCTTCTCGTCGATGATGTCGTCGTCGCGCTCCAGCATCCACGTGGCCAGCCGCTCCGGAATGACCGAGCGCCGGCCGTGCTCCATGATGAAGCTCTCGCCGATCAGCCAGCCGATCGTCGCGCCGTCCTGGAACAGCGAGTTCATCCAGGGGTACGGATGCGGATTGTTGGGCGGCGTCGAGCCGTACACCGTGTTGCAGCCGGTGTGCGCGGCCATCGCCATCACCGACTGGCCGTTCGGCAGCCGGCCGTCGAGCGCCTGCAGGTCGCGGTGGTTGAACGCCTCCTGGCGCATGACGGCGGCGAGGGCGCCGACCACTTCGGCGTCCGGGATCGGGCCGTTCGCCTCCAGCCGCGCCGTCGTGTCGTCGTCGGTGTCTCCGCCGAGCCCCATCACGATGTGCGCGACGGCCCGGACGAACAGCTTGTGCTGCTCCGGATCGCGCTTCGCCAGCGCCGCGAGGCGGCCGGGGCCGTCCTTCTCGAACCGGTCCGCGAGCGCGACCAGCCGATCCGCCTTCGCGTGGAAGACCGGACGCACGTACGCCTCGGTCACGCCCGCGATGGCGCGCAGCACGCTCTTCTCGCCGCAGCCGGCGCAGGCGCCGTCGCCCGAGACCAGCGCGTCGTAGTTGCGCCGGACCATCATCAGGTTGCGCAGCGTCGCCGTCTTCGAGTCCGTCGGGTTCTCGTTGTTGTAGAGCCCGAGGAACTTCTGCGACGTGTCGGGCAGCAGATCGAGGAACGCCGTGCCGGTCTCGTGGTCGGCGTTCACGTCCTCCGTCTCCTGCACCATCCGGAGCGCGTCATGGTCGCCGCAGGCGGTGACGCACGCCGCGCAGCCCTTGCACAGATCCGAGACGAAGATGGAGAAGATGCCGCCGCTGCCCGGGCTCTTCTTCTCGGCCGACTTGAAGATGGCGTTCACGCCCGAGTACGCCAGGGGCTGCTTCTCGATGACATCGAAGAACTCCGCCTTGGCGGTCTCCGAGAAGCCGTCGACACTGTTGGTGACGTCGCGGATGATCTCCGGCAGCGGCGTCTTCTCCTTCGCGACGACCGCGGCCTTCATCCTCTCGCGCGTCTGCGCCTCGATCTCCGGCACCTTGGCGAGCATGCTCGCCCGCTCACCGGCGTCGGTGACGTAGTTCGAGATCGCCGTCGTCAGGATCGTGTCGATCTCCTGCGAACAGTTCGGCAGCGCGGTGTCCGGACAGACCGAGATGCACTCCATGCACTGCGTGCAGTTCTCGGCGATGAACAGCGGCGTCTCGCGCCGGGCGACGTACTTCGACGCCGTATCGCCGCTGCCGGCCGCCATGACACCCATCGCGGCGAGCGGCGAGGCGGGCTGGTCGTAGCCGTAGTCCGAGCGGAACTCGCCGTCGAAGCTGGCGATGCGCGTCACCGGCGTCCGCTCGTCCTGGCCTTCGGGCGTCGGGTGCGAGCGGCAGGTGGCGCAGCCGCCGCCGTTGGCTTCCGCCGCCTGCGGCGTCGCCGCCAGCGGCAGGAGCGGCAGCCCGCGCAGGGTCGACCGGTCGGCCGCGTTGACCTCGCCAATCGGGATCTCGCGCACGCGGCCGAAGCCCTGCGTCATCACTTCCATGTTCGACTTGACGACGGCGGGGCCCAGGCGTCCGAACTTCTTCTGGTACTGCGCGAGCACCACTTCCTCGAACTGCTCCCGGCTGATCTCGAACTCCTGAAGCAGCGGCGAGACCGAGAAGAAGGCGCCGAGGAACGCGTTGCCCTGCATCCGCAACTGCAGGTCGGGACGGTTGGTCGCCTTGCGCGCGATATCGAAGCCGGGCAGCGTGAAGATCCGGATCTTGTGCTCGATGATCTGCGAGCGGGCCCAGAGCGGCAGCCGCTCCCAGGCGTCCTGCGGCTCCTCGTCCGACTCCCAGATGAGCGCGCCGCCTTCCGACATCCCTTCGAGCGGGTTGCAGTGGGTAAACGCCTTCGGGTCGCAGCAGAGCACGACGTCGACGTGGCGGAGGTCGCAGTTCACGCGGATCCGCTCCGGCGCGACGACCAGGAAGTAGGAGGTCGGCGCCCCCTTCTTCTCTGACCCGTACTTCGGGTTGGCGGAGACGTGAATCACTTCCTTCGGCCGGCCGAACTCGTCCTTCTCGGCGCTCCGCTCGGACAGGAAGTCGTTGAAGTCGCCGATGATGGCGCCCAGGTTCTTGCCGGTCGTGATCGCGCCCCAGCCGCCGATGGAGTGGAACCGGACGGCGATGGCCCCTTCCGGCAGCAGCGACGGCGTCTCGTCCGACTTCACCTCGTAGGGGTGCGGCACGCCGAGCACGAGGAACGACTCGCCATCGGCCGCCGTCTTGCCGTCGGACCGGGCGCGCCCTTCGTGGACGTACTCGTAGGCGCCGATGATCTGCTCGGGACGGAAGTCGCGCGATCCGAGGCCGTAGGTGCCGTTGAACAGGCGCGGCATCCGATCCGGCGTCACCTCCGGGAAACCGGCCTCGACCGGGCGGCCGTCCAGCTTCAGCGCCTTGTTGAGGGCGGTGCGGGTGTCGCGGCCCATCGGGTTGTCGCCGGCCAGCGGCTCGTCGGTCCGCTCCAGGATGATGACGTTCTTCTTGCCGGCCAGCGCGCGGACCAGCGCCTGCTCCGGGAACGGCCGGAAGACGTTCAGGTGGATCGAGCCCACCTTCGCGCCCCGTGTCGCCCGCAGGTGATCGACCGCCGCCTCGCAGTTCTCGGCCGCCGAGCCGAGCGAGAGGAAGACCGTCTCGGCGTCGTCCGCCTTGTACTCCGTGACCAGGCCGTAGTAGCGGCCGGTCAGCCGGCCGAAGTCCTCGTGCGCCTCCTCGAGGAAGCCGAGGATCGGCTCGACGAAGTTGTTGCGGCGGGCCACGACGCCCTGCATGTAGTGCTCCTGGTTCTGGACGGGGCCGAGGAGCACCGGGTTGGTCAGGTCGATCATGCGCGGGACGCGGCGCCGGGT
The DNA here is from genome assembly GCA_965202655.1 of Vicinamibacterales bacterium. Taxonomy (GTDB): domain Bacteria; phylum Acidobacteriota; class Vicinamibacteria; order Vicinamibacterales; family UBA8438; genus VXRJ01. The sequence goes on from CBDBBK010000001.1 coordinate 195,755, forward strand.
CGGGCCGTAGAGCGTCCGCTGCGCCTCCGTCGGGCACTCGATGATGTCTTCCGGGGAACCGAGGAACTCGCGGATCAGCTCCGACTCGTGCCGGTAGAAGGTCCGCTCGAGATGCGACGTCAGGAAGCCGTCCTGCACGTTCATGCCGGGGGTGAGGCTCAGTTCGGTGACGCGCCGGATGATCAGCGCCTGGTCGGCCGCCTGCTGCGCGTCCTTCGCGAACAGGATGATCCAGCCGACATCCAGCGCGCCGTAGACGTCGTCGTGTCCGCAGTGGACGTTCAGGGCATGCTTCGTGAGCGCGCGCGCCACCACCTCGACCACCATCGTCGAGGCCTTGCCGGGCGCGTGGTAGTACTGCTCGATTCCGTAGACGATGCCCTGGCCCGACGTGAAGTTGACGACCCGCCGCCCGCACACCGAGTAGGCGATGGCGCCGCCCTGGGCGGCATGCTCGCCTTCCGCCTCGACCGCCAGCGTGTTCCGCCCGAAGACGTTCAGGCGCCCCTCGGCGAAGGACTGCTGGTAGAGCTCGCCCCCCTCCGTCGAAGGAGTGATCGGGTAGAAGATCCCCGCGTCGGCAATCCGCGCCTCGGTGTGGTACGAGACGAGCTGATTGCCGTTGGCGGTGATCCGTTCACCGGGATACTTCGGGCGCTCGGTCATAACGTCTTCTCCAGATATCGCAATGCCGCCCGCCGAATGCGGCGCTCGAATCCGTCTACGGGGGCCGGTGTCAAAACCGCACACCAACCCACAATCCTCCGCATTGTAGTCCTGTCAAGACCTCGCGGCAACGTTCGCGGCCCTCTCTCGCCGCTGCTTCCAAAGAGTTAGCGCGCCCGTAACCTTGCGGCAGGCACCCCGACCACTGGCTGCTAGAATCGATTGATGCGGCCCACTACGCTAGGCGCACTGCGCGAAGCCGTCGACGCAGGCAAGATCCGACGACGCTCCGTGCGGCGCGAACTCCGCGAAAACCTGATAGCCCGCCTCCGCAGCGGCGCGCCCCTTTTTCCGGGCATCGTCGGCTACGACGAGACCGTCATCCCCCAGGTGGTGAACGCCCTGCTGGCGCAGCACGACTTCGTGATGCTGGGTCTGCGCGGCCAGGCGAAGACGCGGCTCATCCGCGGGCTCATAGACCTGCTCGACGACGCGATCCCGGTGATAGCCGGCTCCGACACCAACGACGACCCGCTCGCCCCGATCTCCGCCGCCGGCCGCGAACGGGTGCGGGTCGAGGGAAACGATCTGCCGGTCGCCTGGCTCGACCGATCGCTCCGCTACGTGGAGAAACTGGCCACCCCCGACGTGACGATCGCCGACATGATCGGCGACATCGATCCGATCAAGGCGGCGCGGGCCGGCCGTCAGCTCTCCGACGAGCTGACCGTCCACTACGGCCTGGTGCCGCGGGCGAACCGGTGCATCTTCGCCATCAACGAGCTGCCCGACCTCGCCGGCAAGATCCAGGTGGGCCTGTTCAACATCCTGCAGGAAGGCGACGTGCAGATCCGCGGCTACCCGGTCCGCCTCCACCTCGACGTGATGATGGCGTTCACCGCCAACCCCGAGGACTACACCGCCCGCGGGAAGATCGTCACGCCGCTCAAGGACCGCATCGGTTCCGAGATCCGGACCCACTACCCGAAGACGCGGGCCGAGGCGGTCGCCATTACGCACCAGGAGGCCTGGGTCGAGCGCGACGGGGACGGCGCCCTGGGCGACATCAACGTTCCGCCCTACGTGCGCGAGGTGATCGAGGAACTGGCGTTCCAGGCGCGATCGAACAAGCGGATCGACGGCCGATCCGGGGTCAGCCAGCGGATGCCCATCAGTTGCCTCGAGAACGTCGTGTCGAACGCGGAGCGGCGCGCCCTCGCGGCCGGCGAGGCCCCCACCGCGCGCGTCACCGACGTGTACGCCGCGCTCCCGTCGATGACCGGCAAGTTCGAGCTGGAATACGAGGGGGAGCTGCGGGGCGCCGACGCGGTGGCGCACGAACTGATCCATGACGCCATCGCCGCGGTCTTCGCCGGCTGGTTCGACGGCGTCGACACCACCCAGGTGGTCGAGTGGTTCGAGTTGGGCGGCAACCTGCAGGAAAGCGACACCACCGCGTCGAAGGCGCTGCTGAAGGACGTCTCGCAGATCCACGGGCTGATGGACCTGGCCGCCCACGCCGGCGTCACGGACCGGGACGCGGAGCCGGACGTCGCCGCCGCCGTCGATTTCGTCCTCGAGGGACTCTGCGCCCTCCGCCGCATCAGCCGCAGCGAAGGCGGCGGCTACGAAGCGCTCCCCCGCTCGGAACGGCCGGAGCGGATGCGCCGCGAGCCCGTCCTCGACAGCCCCGAGCCGTCGTTCGAGACGCCCGAGAAGTCGCGGCGCGGCGGCAGCGGCGGCCGGCGATCCGGCCGCAACAAGAAGAAGCAGTACTACAACTGAAGTAACTGAAGTGCGGTACCGGTACACGCGTTACACCGGCGATCCGTTCGGCTCCATCGACATCGACGAGTTGGTGTCGAAGCTGTCGAAGCTGCTCCTGTCGAGCGGGTTCGACTCTCCCCACGGCCGGCACGATCCGTACGGCGAGGATCAGGACGACCGGAGCGTGCAGTCGCTGCACGACGCCATCCTCGACGCCCTGCTCCACGACGGAATGCTCTCGGACGAAGCGGTCGAAGGGCTGCTGGGCGATCCGGCGGACGCCGATCAGGCGGAGGGACACTCCCAACTGGAAGAGCTCGTGCAGGAACTGATCCGCCAGATGGCGGCCCAGGGCTACATCACGCTGGACTCGGACGCCAATCGGACCGACGCCCCTGGCGCCGGCGGCAGCATCGGCCCCGATCAGGATCCGGGGCAGGTGCGCTTCGAGGTGACCGACAAGAGCCTCGACTTCCTCGGCTACCGGGCGCTGCGCGACCTGCTCGGCTCCACCGGCCAGGCCAGCGTCGGCCGGCATGACACCCGCGAGATGGCGACCGGGGTCGAAGCCAGCGGCGCGTCGAAGCCGTACGAGTTCGGCGACACGCTGAACATCGACGCCAGCGGCACCATCCTGAACGCGGTCCAGCGGACGGCGGAATTGGCTGGGGGCGCTTCCGGCATCGACGTGCGTTACGAAGACCTCATGGTCTCGCAGGGCGAATACCAGAGCTCGTGCGCCACCGTGCTGATGCTCGACTGCAGCCACTCGATGATCCTGTACGGCGAGGACCGCTTCACCCCGGCCAAGCAGGTGGCGCTGGCCCTGGCGCACCTCATCCGGAGCCAGTTCCCGGGGGACGCGCTCAACGCCGTCCTGTTCCACGACTCGGCCGAGGAGATACCGGTCAAGCAGCTCGCCCGGGTCAAGGTCGGCCCCTACTACACCAACACGCGCGAAGGGCTGCGCCTCGCCCGGCGCCTGCTGGAGCGCCAGCGGAAGGACATGCGGCAGATCGTGATGATCACCGACGGCAAGCCCTCCGCCCTGACCCAGGAGGACGGCCGCATCTACCGGAACGCGTTCGGCCTCGACCCGATGATCATCCGCGAGACGTTCGCCGAGGTGGCGAACTGCCGGCGCGCGGGCATCATGATCAACACGTTCATGCTCGCCCGCGACTACGACCTGGTCAGCTTCGTCCGCCGCGTCGCCGCCATCTGCCGCGGCAAGGCCTATTTCACGACGCCGTACACCCTCGGCCGGTACGTGCTGATGGATTACATGGACCGGAAGACGAAGACGGTCCATTGACAGCAAGACCAGTGAGCGAAGTGCCCGGCGTCCCGCAACCCTCCCGCATTCCGATCTTTCCGCTCCCGAACGTCGTGCTGTTTCCCCGTGTCTTCCTGCCGCTGCATATCTTCGAGCCGCGCTACCGCGAGATGGTGGCCGACGCGCTCGACGGCGAGCGCCGGATCGGCATGGTGCTGCTCCGCGACGGCTGGCAGCAGCATCCCGATCCGAATCCGCCCGTCTTCCCGGTCGGCTGCGCGGGCCGCATCACCCACGTCGAGACGCTGCCCGAAGGCCGCTACAACATCGTCCTGCGGGGCGTCGAACGGTTCCGCGTGGTCGACGAGGACCGCTCCCGGAGCTACCGGATCGCCACCGTCGAGCCCTTCGCCGACACCGCGGTCGACGACCCGGATCGCCTGCGGGATGGCCGCCAGCGCCTCGAGGCGCTGCTCGTGCGCCAGTCGAACCAGAACGGCCACGCCGCCGCCCCCCGCATTCCGCGCGAGATGGCCGACGCCGAACTGGTGAACGCCCTGTCGCAGTATCTCGAGCTGGCCCCCATCGAGAAGCAGGCGCTCCTCGAGTGCACCACGCCCTGCGACCGTTGCTCCGCCTTGATCGACCTGCTGGAAATGCGCCTCGCGAGCGGTGGCTCGTCCGGTGCGGCCGGCGGTGTTCAATAGGGAACATTCCCCGGCCTGCGCCGGTATACTCCTGTAGCAGTTCATCCCCCATGAGCAAGGGAACCCGCTACGTCGTGTTCGGCGGAGGCGGCCTGGTCGTCGCCGGTCTGACCATCGGCCTGGTTGCCTGGCTGGGTGGCGGCCTCCCCGCCCTCGCCCAGGGCCACCCCGACGAACTGCGCCACCTGCCCGCCGGCGCGGCCCTCATCTCGTTCGCCAACGTCCGCGAGGTGATGGACTCCGAGCTGCGCGAGCGGCTGCGGGAACACGATCCCGAAATCGGCCGGTCGGCCGACCTCGAGACCTGGACCGGCATCGACATCGATACGGATATCGACCGCGTCGCCGCGGCGCTCGCGCCCAACGACAGGGACGATCCGGACGGCATAGTCGTTCTGACGGGACGCTTCGACGCCGAACGCATCGAATCGACCGCCATCGCCCGCGGCGGGATCCGGGTCGAGCACGACGGCCGCCCGCTGATCCTGCTGGACATCAACCGGGACGACGCGGGCGATGACGACGGGGCGCTGGCTTTCCTCGAACCCGGCGTGCTGGCGCTGGGGTCGGAAACGCTCGTGCGCCAGGCCCTCGACGGCGGCGCGGGGGCGGATTCCGACGAGCGGCTGATGGGGCTGCTCGAGCACGTCGACGACGGCAGCACGGCCTGGACCGTCGGCAGCCTCGACGACCTGCGGGACGGCGAATGGATTCCCGATCAGCTCGCGTCGCAGACGTCCCAGATAGCGGCGTTCGCCCTGGGCGGCCAGGTGAACGGCGGCGTGCGCGGACGGCTCACGGCCGAGGCGACGGACGAGGAGACGGGCCGCAACCTGCGCGACCTCGTGCAGGGATTCCTGGCCCTCGGACGCCTCCAGGCCGCCGAACGTCCCGAGCTGGCCACCGTCCTGAACGCGCTCCAGCTCAGCCTCGACGGATCGCATGTAATGTTGTCGTTTGACGTGCCGGCCGACACGCTGCTCGAATTGCTTCCCGATCAGGACACTCTCGCCCCCGGCGCGCCGTGAGCGCGTTTCGGGCTCACCGTAGACCATGGCAGTTCACACGATAGGCGTTGCGGGGTGCGGCCTGATGGGCTCGGGAATCGCCCAGGTCTCCGCCCAGGCCGGCTACCGCACCCTCGTCCGCGAGATTGACGACGCGACCGCGGAGGCGGGCCTCGCCCGCATCGACAAGTTCCTTTCCGCCGGCGTCAAGCGCGGAAAGGTGACGCCGGAGCAGCGCGAAGCGACCCTGGGCAACCTGGCCGTCACCAGCCGCGTCGAAGACCTCGCCGGCTGCGATCTCGTGATCGAGGCGATCGTCGAGCAGATCGGCGCCAAGCGCGAGTTCTTCAATGCGCTGGAGCCTCTCGTCGGCCCGGACACCCTCTTCGCCAGCAATACCTCGTCGCTCTGCATCACGGAACTCGCCGCGGCGACGGCGCGGCCCGACCGCTTCGTCGGCATTCACTTCTTCAGTCCCGTCCCGGTGATGAAGCTGGTGGAAGTGATCCGGGGCATCGAGACGAGCGACGCCACCTACGAGGCGGCCATGGCGTTCGGCCGGAGCGTCGGCAAGGATCCGGTCACCGCGCCGGACCGGCCGGGCTTCATCGCGAACCGGCTGCTGGTACCGTACCTGCTCGACGCGATACGCGCCTACGAGTCGGGGGCGGGATCGATCGAAGATATCGACAAGACGATGACGCTGGGGATGGGTCACCCGATGGGGCCGTTCACGCTGCTCGACTTCGTCGGTCTCGACACGACCTACTACATTGCCGGCATCATGTACGAGGAGTTCGGCGAGGAACGGTACGCGCCGCCGCCGCTCCTGAAGCGGATGGTGCTCGCGGGCCGCCATGGGCGCAAGAGCGGCCGGGGGTTCTATACCTACTGATGTCCGACTCGATGAACGACGGTCGGGTCCGCGGCGCGGTCGAAACGCTCCTCGCCGAGGTCGGCGAGGATCCGACGCGCGAGGGACTGGTCCGCACCCCGCAGCGGGTGGCCGACGCGCTGCGGTTCCTCACGAAGGGCTACGATCAGGATGTCGACGACGTCCTGAACGACGCGCTCTTCACGGTCGATTGCAGCGAAATGGTGATCGTGCGCGACATCGACTTCTACAGCCTGTGCGAACACCACATGCTCCCCTTCTTCGGCAAGTGCCACATCGCTTACCTGCCGCGGAAACGCGTGGTGGGGCTGAGCAAGATCCCGCGGCTGGTCGAGGTCTTCGCCCGGCGGCTGCAGATTCAGGAGCGGATGACGAATCAGATCGCGCAGGTGCTGCTCGAGAAGCTGAACCCGCTCGGCGTGGGCGTCGTGGTGGAAGGCACGCACCTGTGCATGGCGATGCGGGGGGTGGAGAAGCAGCGTTCGTTCGCGCTGACAAGCGCCATGCTGGGATCGTTCCGGACCGACCAGCGGACCCGGATGGAGTTTCTCGAACTGCTGAAGCTACGGGGCGACCTCCACGCCAGGTTCGATCCGTCAACCGGCATGCATGCGCCGGCAGCCTCGTCGGACGCGGGAGCCCCACGCGAATGACGATCGCGCGCGCCGTGGCGATCGCGCTCTGTGCTGCCGCTCCCGTGGCCGCGGCGGCGGCCCAGACGACGGTGACCGAGCCGGTCGAGGTGCGCTGCCCGGAGGTTCTCGGCGTCGGCGTCACGACCAACGTCCCGTTCTGCGACGTGCTGATTCAGTCCGACCCGACGCTGGCCATCACCGTCGAGCTGCCGTCGCGGCGGGGCGAGGCGACGCTCTCGTTCGATCTGCACAACCGCCACACCTACTCGGAGAACGAGGTGCGCGCGGGCCGCGCCTACACCCGCTACCTGGCGGAGGTGGCGGTCGCGACCGCGGCCGGCGACATCCTGGCCCGGCGCTATGTGCTGAGCGAGTTCCGCGCCGCCTCCGATCTCGTCGACCGGGTCGGCGGCGGCGCCGGGCCGCAGGGCATGAAGGCGATCGCGCCGGCCGGCGTCGAACGCGTGTTCGTGCCTGTCCCGGCCGGCGTCGAACGCGTCGTCATTGCCGGGCAGCACCTCGACGTGCGTCGTTTCGACCAGACGACCGACGAAGTGCGGACGGTGGGGCGCGCCATCGCCGTCCTCAGCAACGCGCAAATCGAGTACACCGGACGATAGGGACTGAATGACACCGTGCATGATCTGATCATCATCGGCGCCGGCCCGGCCGGCCTCGCCGCCGCAATCGCAGCCAGGGAAGCGGGCCTCGACACCCGCATCTTCGAGAAGGGCGTCCTCGTCAACGCGATCTTCCACTTTCCGCCGCAGATGGTGTTCTTCACGACGCCGGACCTGCTGGAGATCGGCGGCCTGCCGTTCGTGACCCCGCACGGCAAGCCGACCCGCGACGAGACCCTGCGCTACTACCGGCGCGTCGTCGATACCTTCGACCTGCAGGTGGACTTCGGCTACCGGGTGACCTCGGTCGAGCCGGGCGCGTCGTCCGGTGCCCCGTTCACGGTGCGGACGCACAGCGACGAGCAGGGCGACCAGGTGTGGCAGGCGCGGACCGTCCTGATCGCAAGCGGCTGCTACGACCATCCGAACCAGCTCGGCATCCCGGGCGAGGACCTGCCGCACGTCTCGCACTACTACACCGAGCCACACGAGTTCTACCGCCGGCCGGTGGTCGTGGTGGGCGGCAAGAACTCGGCCGCCGAGGCGGCGCTCGACCTCTACCGCAGCGGCGCGCACGTGACGCTCGTCCACCGGCGCGCCGTGCTGGGCGATTCCATCAAGTACTGGGTGAAGCCGGACATCGAGAACCGGATTTCCGAAGGGTCCATTCCGGCCCGCATGGAGACCCGCGTCGTCGAGATCCGCCCGCACGAGGTGGTGGTTCAGCCGGTCGCGGGCGGCCCCACGGAGATCCTCCCGGCCGAGGGCGTCTTCCTGCTCACGGGCTATCTGGCCGACCTCGACTTCCTTCGCGGCGCCGGCATCGAAGTGGCGTCGAACAATGTCCCCCGGCACGACCCCGAGACCTACGAGACGAACGTCCCCGGGCTCTACCTCGCGGGCGCGGTGGTCGCCGGCGCCAACCGCGGCGAAGTGTTCATCGAGAACGGGCGCTTCCACGGCAAGGTGGTCGTCGACAACATCGCCCGGCGACTCCGCCAGCCGGCCGGCGCCTGAGGAACCGGCGCAGTTCCGCTTGCTCCCATGCGCGCCGTCCGCTGCCACCGCTACTCCGGTCTGGACGCGGCGGGCGCTCCCGTCTCCACCCCCGACCCGTTGCGCGACGTCCTCTCGCTGGACGAGATCCCGGCCCCGGCATGCGAGGCGGGCCACGTCCTGCTGCGAACGGCGTTCGCGGGGGTGCAGTACCCCGACGCGCTGCAGGCGCAGGGTCTCTACCAGCACAAGCCCGGCCTGCCCTACGTGCCGGGCATGGATGCGGCGGGAATCGTGGTGGAGGTGGGCGCCGGGGTCGAGCACGTTCGGCCGGGCGACCGGGCAATCGCCCAGAGGAGCATCGGCTGCCTCGCGGAGGTCATCAAGGCGCCGGCCGCGTCCGTGTGGAAGGCGCCGGACGAGGTGCCGCTGGAGCACTGCGCCAACCTGGGACGGAACTTCTTCCCCGCCTACCACTCGCTGAAGGTCCTGGGTGAGGTCGGGCCCGGCAGCCTCGTTCTCATTGACGGCGCGTCGGGCGGCGTCGGCCTGGCCGCCGTCGAGCTTGCCCGGGCGATGGGCGCGCAGGTGATCGCCGGCGTCAGCACGCCCGAGAAGCAGGCGTCCCCCGCCGCTGCGGGCGCGGACCGCGTGCTCTGCTACGGGCGCGACCGGCAGAGCTTCCGGCGGTTCAAGGACGCCGTCCGGCAGGCCGCGGCCGAGTTGGGGCATCCGCAAGGCGTCGACGTCGTGGTCGACATGGTGCAGGGCGAGCTGTTCGAGGCGGCGCTGGTCTCGGCCATTCGCCCCCTCGGCCGCATCTGCCTCGTCGGGTTCACGGCCGGGCAGCGGCCCATCCGGCCGGGGCTGCTGCTCATCAAGCAGGCGGTCGTCCTCGGCAGCATGTGGTCCGGCTGGGCGCAAACCCGTCCCGAGGAGCACCAGCGGAACGTCGCCGAGATCCTCGGCTACATGGCGAGCGGGGCGATCACGCCGCGGGCGGATCGCATCTACCCTCTCGACCGATTCATCGAGGCCTTCGAACTCTTCGAGCGCAACGAGGGCCGCGGCAACACGGTGGTCCGCTTCACCGATCCGTAGCCGGGCAAGCGAAAGCCTAACCCCTTGTTCGCCCCTTCTTCGCCCCAAGAAAGTCCAGCAGCGACGGACCCCCTGTGCCCCGATCATTCAGGGGCGGATCCAGCCTGCGAATCAGGGCTCTCTCGGTTCTCGTACGGACTCGCACGTCGTGCTCCACAACCGCGTGCACAGCGAACAGCCCGAGTTCTTGTGCCGGAGCCCACTTCTCGTGTCCAGGACCGATGGGGCGTGTCCGGAAGGGATCGGCTTGACCAACGTATAGCGGCGTCCAAGTAGCCGGGTCTTTGTTGTCTCTCCCCGTGAAAATGTAGATACCTGGCACGTCGTGCCATATGGCATCGAGAGGGTAGACGGTAAACACGACGCCGACCCAGTTGTGAGTGATGACGCCGAAGCCCATATTCCGCACGGCCGGCGTTGCTGCGGCTTCAGGTTCAGGTGTGAATCCGAAGGGGTCGATGGTTCTGTCGTTCACACTAGGTTACCTCCCTGGCGACTGGGTGGTTGAACGGCAGCGAGCCGGGGAGCTGCTACCTCCCCGGCTCACGTTCCAGTGATGGCCTACTTCCCAATCTGAACGGCGTAGTCCTGCCTCCAATAGAAACCGTCTGATCGACGCTCCTCGGCGTACAGCGTGATCACGCAACTGACAGTTTCCTGATCCCTGAAGTGGGGGGAAGCTCGGAACCTATAAACATAGCTCGTACTGTTTCCAATCCGATGTAGAAACCCGTCTGAGCAGCGTCCGCGCCACCGGGGCGCTCCATTCGATGACCACGAGCCCCCGGTTGTGACGATCTCGAGTTGAATCTCCTCTCCAAACTTCTCTTCTCCTGGCATGGGCGTTTGAACGACTGGCTCATTGGTGTGTGTTATGCCGATTTCATGGAACCTGCGTCGCGGAGCCGCTGCGTCTCCACGTCTGCTTTCCGGGTCTGGAGCCTGAATACAGCGGACGTAGGAGTTGTACATGGCCACTGCAACTTGGCCTGTATGGCTACCGAATGAGAAGGTGTTGGCCCCCCGCTCTAGAACCTCCTCATTGCTGATAAGTTCTCCGCTCCTCAACCCTATTTCTGTGGCGATTTCGTTTAGTGCCTGTCTCTCATAGCCGCCTGTGCACCGAGCGATTCTGTTCTGTGTATCGCTCGTGATTTGGGTGGGCGGAATTCTTGCGCCACAGCCAACCATGAGAAGGCTTGCCACCAGAATAGTGGGCCGAACGTGCATGAGCATCTCCTCCAACCCCATTCTACCCCTATCGGCACCAGCCCGGTAGATTGCCCACCTCGTTGGTTGCAGCCACCCTGACACACGCCGAGCACGCCTATCGCCGCATTGACGACCGAGAACAGCAGCGCCACCACCACGAACGTTAGCGCAATGACGGCCCGCACGTAGATGACGCTGTCCTCCAAATGATCCAGTGCACACCGAAACCGGCTGCGGTGAGCGATGCTTTCTGGGCCACGAACCGCCTGGCGACTGCAACGGTCTTGCAGCAGCATTCAGTCGCCAAACATCGATTCGCGTCGTGTAGGCGCGACCCGTCGAGGGATTCGTTGGCGGTCGATCCTACTGAACACGTCATGGATGCAAGTCAACTGAAGCTTCGCGCGGACCAAGCATTACCACATGCGTGCGACCTACCGGACACTCCGCCGCGGGCAGCCGTACCGAGCGACGCCCCCGGAAGGTTGTTGACGGACTTTCAGAATCCAAGAGCTTCCTCTCGAAGGTGTCGCCGCGATGGCCTTCCCTCCCGTCACGCTTCAGCCGGGGGGAGGACGATGACTCCAGGGGCTCGGGGTCAAGCAGTGCGCATTCCGGGTCGGGGTCCACAACGGCATCGTCATCGTCACCGCCTCGCGGGCCATAGCCGTAGACCAAGTGTGGGCACTTCCTCACCCCCGCCGGCAAGACCGTCATCGAGATCCCGGTCAGCGAGGTGGACGCCCTCTCGAGCGCAGAGGATCGAAAAGGACGCGCTGATCTTCCTCCATTCTGCACAGATCAGCGTGAGAAAGAAGGAGATACTAGAACCATCTCTTGTCGTCGTCGCTATCGTGCTCACCAGCGTGCCGGCAGCGACTCAGGATGGAGGGGGCGCACCTTGGCCGCGCGTCTCAAAGAGCGGAGCTGGGCGACGACTGGTTCCAGTGGAATCCCACGTCCTTGGACGACCCAATTGGTACTCACCGCTCGGCGCGCTGGCTACGGATCGATGCCGTCCGCCGCCAAGAGGAGCGCGTACGCGATGCGCTTCGCTTCGTCTCAGGTTACGTGGGCACAGTAATTCACTCCGGCAACAAGGGTCAGGCTGATCTTCTCGGACACCCTTGTCGGGTACACTCTCACGCGACTGTACGTTCCGTCGCTCGTCTTGATGATCGCCATGCGAAGAGCGTAGCGCAACCTTGACGAGCAAGACAAGAACACACTACCGTTGCGGTGCGCCAAACAGACGGACGGTTCCACATGAACGAACGCGATTACGTACCAGTGCTTCAAGCCCGTCGCGGTGAACTAATCGCGCTCAGGGAACTTCTATTCCCATCCGCGAGCGAGTTACGCCGCTTCTCGAGGTTACAGAGGTGCCGTGGGACTGGGACATGGAGGAACCTGCCAAGACGCTCCAAGAACACCTCTCGCCCTTTCCGACGAATCTAAGGAGGAGTTGGATTGACCGCCCATTCTTCGTCGACTTGCCAAATCTTCTTGATCCCGACGAACGCATCGACGGAGAGCATCCTCTTATCGTGCTCTGCAATGGCCTTCGGGCAGAGGGGTTGCTTTCGATTCCGGTGACTGGCAATGACAAGGACGAGGACTACAGAGCCGCAGTTGGGGCTGTAGCGGCTGAGGATGGACGGGGCGCGTGTATTCGTGTGTCTGGGGAGGGTCTTGAGGATGCGGCCACCACCGCTGCCGGGCTGCATGCCGAGCTAGAGTTAGACCAAGGCGATATAGACCTTGTGCTAGATCTCGCCGCGATTAACGCTAACAACGCTTCTGTTTCATCGGTAGCCATCCGGTCAATCCTGACTTCGGCAGAGTTTGGAAGCGACGATTGGCGCTCTGTAGTAGTTGCTTCTGGAGCATTTCCGGAAAGCCTGACGGGGCTGGCTCCAGGCGTGCATGCGTTGCCGCGTTGGGATTGGCTGTTGTGGGCAAATATTCGCAACACACTCCCTGGCAACGTTCGTATTCCCACCTTTGGTGATTACGGGATTCAGTCACCTGGATGGGGGCTGCCGATTGACCCAAGAGTAATGAGGGCGAGCGCGAATATACGCTATGCGGCGCCAGAGGAGTGGATTGTTGCACGTGGCGGAATCGTCATTGGCCGAGGAAGGGTAGGGATGCAGGAGTACCGCGACCTCTGCCAGATACTCAGGGATCGCCCGGAGTATCGCGGGCCGGATTTCAGCCCAGGAGATCTTTACATCGCTCGTTCCGCGGCGGGAGAGATTCCTCCAGGGACGCCAGAAATCTCGCGCCGAGAGGCGACTTCCCACCACGTCGTGACCGTTGTCGACCAGCTCTCCAATTAGGTCGATTTCTCAGTGCTTCCCGCACAGCTGCGCGCAGAGTATCCAAGTCATATGCGCGAGTCAATAGGGCCCACAGCACTCGGCGGGGCTTTGATCTGACGCCTTTGTCAGCCCCTACGGCCGACAAGAGCCCGAGGGCTTCGTCGCGCCAAAGGAGCTGTGCGATCGCCAAGGGATCAGGATCCTTGTTAAGCGAGGCTTCGCGGACGATCGTCAGCGCGACAGGATCTCCGCTGGCTGCGATCAGCCCCCACCACTCGGGTAGCTCTCGCTTGAGCATCTCAACCCGCCCGGGCGTTGATACTAGCCACGCCCGGTCGAGAACCTGCGAGTAGAGCTTCTGCTGGTGCGACAGCCGCTTCAGAGTGTCCGCAGCGCTCTTTATCTCGTACCCTGACAACTCGCCGTTGATGACTGCGACATCGACGCGCGTGGCACCTTCCAGTAACCCGAGTTCGTTCAGGATGAGCGAGCCGTCGTCACCGTAGTCGCGCTCGAGCTGCGCTCGGAGAGCCGACCGCACATCTCGATCCTTCACCTAAATGGTGAAGTTTAGCAGAATCTTTGGCACATAGCACGTATCCGATATAGCAAGACAGGAGGACCAACTTCAGGATCGTCCGGACGGCGACCGATGGGTTTCTGAGCCGCACGCAAGAAAGCGGCGGGCGCCGGTACTCTGTACTCAAACACGATTCCGTCGCAAGCCGCATCCTCGAGTGTTTCCGCAGGTACCAACGACACCGCCTCGTGAGGAAACTGCCCCGATGTCTTCTTCGTCGCAGGGACCATCTGGAGAAGCCAGTCCAGCGACGCCTTGCCTTCGGGATCGAGGTTCAGCAGCGCGTTGAACACGGGCTGCACGCGGGTAAGAGAACTGTTCTTTCGGCCCATGAGAGGCATAGGGTAACAGCGGGCTCGCCAAGGGCCCTGCGATTCTGACGGAGGATGGAGATGCGGACGGTGCGTCTGGCGAACGGCAAGACGGTCGTTGCCCCCGACGGCTCGCAGATTCGCGAGCTGGTCGCCGTAGCGGGAGGCAGCATGGTGCATTGCGCGCTGCCGAAGGGTGGGGTGTCGATGGCGGTTGTCCATGCCACGGTCGACGAGGTGTGGTACTGCCTCGCCGGGAAGGGACAGGTCTGGCGGCGACGTGAGGAGGCCGAATCGGAGGTCGACGTCGAGCCGGGCGTGGCTCTGAACATCGAGTGCGGGACGCACTTCCAGTTCCGCAGCACCGGCGACGAAGACCTCCAGTTGGTGATCACGACCATGCCGCCATGGCCCGGCGCAGAAGAGGCTCGTCGTGTGCGCGACCACTGGCCGCTCACCCGAGGGGTGGACTAGCGGAACACCTCCGGTGAGACGGCAGACCTGCCGTCGGAATGCCCCAAGGAATGGCGGGTGCCGCAGGCGGCTATGCCACTACTCGTTCTTGGCGAATGCGTTCCTGAGCCAAGTCGTACTGCGCCTGCCGGCGCACCCAGAACGCAGCGTTGCTCCAACCAATGCGTTCCAGGGCAAGCGCCATCGCTGGCGAGATGCCGGTGCGACCGTTCAGCAGTCGTGAGAAAGTCTGCCGTGTGCAGCCCAGCTTCTCGGCCGCCTCGGTCACCGTCCAACCTTCGGCTGCCAGCGCATCGCGGAGACTCTCGCCCGGATGTGCCGGGTCGTACATCGTCGGCATTGTGTCCCCTCTAGTGGTAGTCAACCAAGGTCACGCCAACCGGCACGCCATCCTCGAAGCGGAAGACGATGCGCCAGTTTCCCGAGACTCTCACATCTCAAGTGTAGGCGGCTGCGTCGCGGTCAGATGAGACCCGCCAAACCTGGTCGGGCGGGTAGAATGGGTTGACGCAGCCAGCCCACTGACCGTCCCGGCTACCCGGACACCATGCCCCAAGACACCACGGCACACGGCGCGTACTTCATGCCGGAGGCCGTAGCGAAGCGGGATCCGACGTCGGTTGCCGCGGCTTCCGCGCATGCATCCTGATGTCGACGGGGCGGCGGCGCCGATTGACGCCCCCGCCGTTACCGCCTCCCCGGAGTCCGTTGCCCGCCTCGACGGCGTCACCGTCACCTACGGACGCCAACGCGCGCTCGATAACGTCGACGCCAGCTTTCCGCCCGGCGCGGTGGGCCTGCTGGGACCGAACGGCGCGGGCAAGAGCACGCTGCTGAAGACGCTGCTCGGTTTCGTTCCGCCCGACGGCGGCGCGGGGAGCCTGTCTGTGCTCGGCCTGGACGTCGCCGAGAGCCCGCTCGACATTCGCGCGCGCCTCGGCTACATGCCGGAATCGGACGCGCACTTCCCCGGACTGAACGCCATCGCGTTCACCGCCTGCTGCGGCGAGCTGGCCGGCCTGCCGCCGGCCGACGCCATGCAGCGGGCGCACGCCGTCCTGCAGTACGTCGGCCTCGGCGAGGCGCGCTACCGCATGGTCGACACCTACTCGGCCGGCATGAAGCAGCGGATCAAGCTGGCCCAGGCGCTCGTCCACGATCCCGATCTGCTCTTCCTCGACGAGCCGACGAACGGCATGGACCCGAAGGGACGCGGCGAGATGCTCGAGCTGATTCGCGACCTCGCCGAGCGGAAGGGCGTCAACGTCATCGTCTCGTCGCACGTCCTGCCCGACGTCGAGGCGGCGTGCGACAACCTGATCGTCCTGCACGAGGGCCGCGTCGTCGCGGCGGGGCCGATCGCCGATCTCAAGGGAGACGACCGGCAGGCGTTCGAGGTGCGGATCAAGGGAGATGTCACCGCCTTCGCCGAGACGTTGCGCGCGGCCGGAGCCGACTGCCGCCCGTCGGACGACCACCTGCTGCGGGTCCTGATCGGCGACGGCCGCTCGGCCCGCGACGTGTTCGCCCTCGCGGTGCAGGCCGGCGTGCAGGTCCGGCACCTGCAACCGAGCGTGCAGACGCTGGAGGACGTCTTCGCCCGCGCGGTCGGGGAGTCCTGACGCCGCCATGCCGATTCACGATCAGGGCTACGCCCGCTACACCGGCGCCCGGCGCCCGCCGGGCCGTGCATGGTGGGTGATCGGCCGGAACGGCATCCGGCGGATGTTCTCATCGAAGCTCTTCCTGCTGGTCCTGCTCTTCGCCTGGATGCAGTTCTTCGTCCGCGGCGTCGTCTTCTACCTGGCCGCCAACTTCCCGCAGGTCGAGGGCTTCATCGCCCCGACCCCGGCGACGTTCCGCGACTTCTTCGACAGCCAGGCGTTCTTCGTCTTCGTGGTCGCCATCTACACCGGCGCAGGCGCCATCGCGAACGACCGGCAGGCGAACGCGCTGCCCCTCTATCTCGCCCGGCCCCTGACGCGCTGGGAGTACGTCGCGGGCAAGCTGGCCGCGGTGATGGTCTTCCTGCTGCTCATCACCTGGGTGCAGGCGCTGCTGCTGCTCGTCCTGCAGACGATGTTCACCGGCAGCCTGGACTTCGTCCGCGAGCACGCGTTCCTGCTGCCGGCGGTGACGGCCTACGGCTTCCTGCAGTCGCTGGTCGCGGGGATCACGATCGTCGCGCTGTCGTCGCTCTCCACCAGCGCGCGTTACGTCGGCATCCTCTACGCTGGCGCCGTCATCTTCACGGGCTCGATGTTCACCGTGCTGCGGGGCGTCACCGGCAGCTCCGCGTGGTCGTGGATCTCGTTCACGGCCAGCCAGGAGCAGGTGGGCGACGTGATCTTCGGCGCGGATCCCCGCTACGACACGCCGTGGGGCATCTCGCTGCTGATCGTCGTCGGGCTCATCGCGCTCTCCGTCTGGATACTCGGCCGGCGCGTGCGCGGCGTCGAGGTGGTGTCGTGAGCGTGGTGGCCGCGCGCGGCCTGTCGAAGTGGTACGGCGAGGTGATCGGCCTGAACGACGTCACCGTCAACATCCCCCCCGGCATCAGCGGCCTGCTCGGCCCGAACGGCGCCGGCAAGTCGACGCTGCTGAAACTGGTGACCGGCCAGCTCCGGCCGAGCCAGGGGACGATCGACGTGCTGGGCGAACCGATCTGGGGGAATCCCGCCGCGTTCCGCCGCATCGGCTACTGCCCGGACCACGACGGCTGCTACGACCGGATGACGGGGATGGAATGGGTGACCGCCCTGCTCCGCCTGAACGGTTATGACGGAGCGGCGGCGGCGGACGCCGCGACGCGCGCGCTCGAGGCGGTCGACCTGACGGCGGCGGCCGACCGGAAGATCGGCGGCTACAGCAAGGGCATGCGACAGCGCATCAAGCTGGCCCAGGCGATCGCCCACGAACCGGAGCTGCTCGTGCTGGACGAACCCCTCGCCGGCCTCGATCCCATCGGGCGCCGCAAGGTGATCGCTGCCATTCGCGCCTGGGGCGAGACGGGCCGGAGCGTGATCGTCTCCAGCCACATCCTCCACGAGATCGAGCGGATGACATCGAACATCCTGCTGCTGCACGCGGGGCGCATCCTGGCCGAGGGGAACGTGCACCAGATTCGCGACCTCATCGACGAACGCCCGCACACCGTGCGCATCACCGCCTCCGACCCGCGGCGGCTGGCGCGCCATCTGCTGGAGCACCCCGACGTCATCGCCATGCACCTGGAAGAGGGCGCCATCGTCGCGCAGACGAACCGGCCGGACGACTTCTATACGCGGCTCACGGCGCTGGCCGCCACCGACGAGGCCGGCGACGTGGGCGAGGTGACCTCGCCGGACGACAACCTGCAGGCGGTCTTCGCGTACCTGGTGAAAGAGTGACCCGGCGATGACCTCCGACCAGACGCCCGCGACGCCCGCGCCCCCCGTAGCGCCCGCGACGCCCACCGCGCCTGCCGCGCCTGCCGCGCCTGCCGCGCTGACGTTCGTCACGGCCGCCCTGCGCGTCTTCGACGTCAGCCTCGGCGAGATGCTCTGGTCGCGCCGGACGATCTTCATGGCGCTGGTGGCGGCCGGCCCCGTCGTCCTCGGGCTGCTGCTCCGCGTCATGACCGACTTCGGCGCGTTCGACGGCGCGTCCGGCAACATCAACGGCCGCGCGATCAGCCTCAACGGCCCCGCCATCTTCGGCCTGATGGTCTGGACGTTCTACCTCCGGTTCACCGTCCCCGTGCTCGGCGTCTTCTACGGCACCGCGCTGATCGCCGACGAGGTGGAGGACCGGACGCTCACCTACTTCTTCACGCGTCCCATCCCGCGGGGCGCGGTGCTCGCCGGCAAGTACCTGGCCTACCTCGTCTGCACCGCGGTCGTCGTCCTGCCGTCGGTGATACTCGTCTACTTCCTGGTGGCGCCCATCCTCGGCGGCAGCATCGGCCGGGAGTTCCCGTCCCTCGCCATCGATCTCGCCCTCGTCGCGGCCGGCCTCGCCGTCTACGGCGCGCTGTTCGCCCTGATCGGCGCCTGGTTCCGCCGCCCGCTGCTCACCGGCCTCGTCGTCGTCTTCGGCTGGGAGCCGATAGTCACCATGCTGCCCGGCTACATGAAGTACCTGACCGTCTCGTACTACCTGCAGGGGCTCGTCCCGCACGCCATGCCGCAGGGCGATGCGCTCAGCCTTCTGGAGGCGATCCTGACCAGCATCCAGACGCCGCTCGGCGCGTGGACGAACCTCGTCGTCCTAATCGGCCATCTGGGTGATCGCCTTCGCCGCCGCCCTGCGGGTCACCGCCCGGCGCGAGTACGTGCTGGAGCAGTGAGGCGCGCACTTTTTTAAAGTCGTTTATGTCATGTTAAAATTGAAAATATGTCATGCTTGGCGGCGGTCGCATGAACAACCTACCGAGAGATCACAGCTAGATTACGGGTGTCCCGGATGTCGCGTGTGAAGTCCTGCCAAGGCCACGCGGCGCGGTTTCAGGGCGATGGGCAGTCTGACGATACGCAATCTGGACGGTCGCGTCATCGAGTTGCTGAAGCAGCAGGCCAAGGTGAACCAGCGTTCCCTGGAGGGTGAGGTACGGCACATCCTGATGGAGCGCGCGGACCGTCGTTCCCGCATCATGCGGTTCCGTGAACGTACCCAGGAGATTGCCGCCACGACGGCAGCAACCCCCCAGACCGACAGCACCGCCCTGCTGCGCGACGACCGTGACCGATGAAGCTGACCGTCGACTCGAACGTTGTCGTCAAGTGGTTCGTCACGGAGTTGCTGTCCGACGCCGCCCGCGTGCTCCTTACGCCCCGGATCGACCTGTACGCGCCTGACATCCTGCTCACCGACTGCGCAAACGCCATCTGGAAGAAGTTCCACACGAACGAGATTCCGGATCCTCAGCCGTACTTCGACGAGTTGGTCGAGGCCTACCAGATCTTTGCAGTCGCCAAACAGGACGTCGTCGATGAGCGTCCCGCGGCGGGCGGCGGGGCAACCGTCGGACGCGCTGCCGGTCAAGGCCGCTCGGTCGATTCACCGGCCTACCAACGACTCCTGAAGCTGCTGGACGATCTCGACGATGAAGAGCGCGCGGACGTGCTCGCCCTCGGATGGCTGGAGGCCGGCCATCTGAACGGCAACTGGCCCGGCAACCTGAGCCAGGCCAGAGCTATTGCCGAAACGGTCGACGCGCCATTCCTGGCCCGCTATGGCCGTCACTGGCGCAGCGGCTACGAACGCCTGCAGGAACTGCCCCTGGCGTAGCTGCGCCGATTCTGTCCGCGGTGCCCGTGTACGGCAGCCGACCGTCATGGGCGTGTGGGAATTCCAGGATTGACAGATGCACAACGACCCTGCCGTAAACCGCATTACCGAGTTCGCCGAGGTCGCGGCGACCCTGGCCTCAGAGGTGGGAATGTTCGCGCGCCGTTACGAAGACCTCGTGCGGACCGCGCCGCGCCGCCACGACCGAGGCAAACGCTACTTGCACGGCCGCACCGGCGTTACGGGCAGCGGCGCCTGGTCCAATCGGAGGGAGGAGCACCTCGCTGTGGCGCTGTACAACGCCTCTCGCGGTGGCGCCGCCTTCACGCTGCCCGACCGACGACCGCTCGAGATCATCGACTACCAGATGCCGCTGAAGGCTCGCCGGGACGATCGAGGCATCGGCAAGGTCGACCTCTTCGCCGTCGCGGACGGCCGGCTGCCCTGCGTCGTCGAACTGAAGGTGGCCGGCACGACGGCTCTCGGCGACACCCCGCTGTGGGCGCTGTTGGAGGGTCTGACCCACTGCGCCATCGTCGAGGCCAACATCGCGAGAATCGCGTCGGAGGCTGCTGATCGCTATGCGCTGACGGCGTGTCGGCCGACGCTGGTCGTCATGGCGCCCGATGACTATTGGGCAGGGTATGCGAACCATCCCGAAGCGGGAGAATGGCTCTCCGCCGTCCGCGATCTCATCTCTGGCCTTGGGGGTACGCTGGGGCTCGAAGTCCACCTGCTGGCACTGCTCGACGCCAGGTTCGAGATGGGCCTCGGCGGCACGCCGGCTCGGCTCACCGGGGACTGCCGGATGGTGTCTGTGGACGAGTGGCTGAACAGCCGCGTGCGAGTCTAGGGCCGGTCGGGGGCGACGGCAAGCCGAGGGTTGGCCGAGAGTCTCTCCCTGAACTCCGTGCAGCCTTGCTCGAAGGTGCACGGATAGCCCTGGAACGAATAGACCATCGTCTCGATCGCGATCCGCTTGAAGTACAGCCGTGCCCTCTCGAGCGTCCGCTCGTCCCCGGGCCCGTCGTACTCTTCGAGAACGCGTGCTGCGAAGTCGCGCCCGTACGCGAGGAGGCCCGCGAAATCGAGGGCGGGATCCCCGAGCATGCGATCGCTGAAGTCGATGATGTTGATCCGCCTCTTCTCCGCGTCCCACAGGATGTGCTCGCCACTCAGATCTCCGTGCAGGAGCGCGGTTGGACGGCGCCGCTTCAGCTCGGCGGCCAGCTCGGCGAGCACCGTCCGGACGGCCTCGAGTTCCCACTGGCCCAGATGCGGTGACACGAGCTTCTCGGTGTCTCGAACGAGGTCTTCGTGGTCCTCCTCCGGGTCTTTCTCGGGCACCCCGTGCTCTCGGGCGACGGACCTCGGCGTCTCGTGCAGCGAGGTCAGGAACGCCGCGAGCTGCGCCGTCACCCTTTCCCTTTCCTCCCCGGAGAGTCCCCGAAGGGTATCGATGTCCAGCTCCCGGCCGGGAAGGAGCCGGTAGCCGCCGAACGAGCCGTCCGCGGCCAGGTGGACGTAGCGAGGAATGCCGACCTCGAGCCTTCGTTCGAGGTGGCGCAGCAGCCCGGCCTCGTTCCCGAGTTCGCTCGGGCTCGCCGGGTCGTTCGGGGCCCTGAAAACGAGTGCTTCGTCGAGGATCAGGACGGCGTGGTCCCAGCCGTGCGCCAAGTGGCGATACGAGTTCCACGTGATCTCCGGAAACTCCTCCTTGATTCGTCTCAGGAACAGCTCCGGAGCCATGGCGGAATCTAGCATTCTGCCCGGTGCCGGGTCCTTGCCACTTCGTCCACCGGTGCTCCGCTCCCCGGCTTCAAGCTCGATCAAACGCTCTCGCTTATCACTCTCGAAATGTTCAGTGGCCCAATATCGACACTCGTCCTGCCGGTTTCGACGAGTTCGACCAGCAGCTTGCCGATAAGCGGGGCGAACTTGAAGGCCTGTCCTGAACCGGCGGAGAACAGCACGATATTGCGACGGCCGGGAATCGCATCGAGCACGAATCGCGAATCCGGACTCAGTGTAGGGAGAACAGGCCGCGTCGAGTCGTTCGGCCCAGAATGAAGCGATCCAGCCTTTGCAGCACACCGCCGGCGGGCGAGCTGAATTCCGCCATGGACTGACACGTACGATCTGTCCAATCAACGCCGGCCGATACGCGCGCGACGCAGGCTGGGAAAGCCGTAGTCGTCCTCCGGGTCGCTCTCGCCCTCCGGCAGACAACTGAAACAGAACCACTGCGGATAGTGTTCTTCCCACGCCGGATCGACACGATAGTGCGCCCACGCCATGTGCCACAGGGTGACATCCAGCCGCAGACCGAAGCTGCGCATCAAGAGATCGTTCGTCAGAGAACAGCCTTCGGCGCGGTAATAACCTCTCCATGGCTCGTCACAACCGAGCCGTCGCCTCCACGTGCGAGACCTCGACACCAGCACGGCACACGACGGCCCGCCGCTGCGCCAACTCCCGAAGCGCTCGACAGGCCCGACCCGCGGAAGCCACTGCCCCCTTCAAAGAGGCCCTCGAACTTCGCGGGCAGATTCCGCAACACCGGAAACCGTCTCGCCAGATCTCGGCTGTCGAGGCGCTCGAAAGGTATCCCGCGCGCCTCCATCACCGCCGCCGCACCAGACTCCCCTCGATGGTCTCGTCCACTCACCGTAGAACAACAAGCCGTTGGCGGCAGCAGCCTTCTCTCGTCACGCCTCGTCTCGTTCGGCTCCGAGCCCATCTACTCCGCCTCCAGCTCCCGCCAGAGATCGAGCCCGTGCGGCGCGGCTCGGCCAGATACGGATCCGAATACATCAGCCGGTACATGCGCGACTCACCGTAAGAACTGTTAAGCCGAGAATCGCCGTTCTGTTCGAGAAGGACGACCGTCGCGCCTTGACAGGAAGCGTAGTACGCAGCCGCCAACCCCATCACGCCGCCTCCCACGACAATGAGAGCCTGGGAGTCAGACATCAGCGTGTCGCGCCGGAACCAGCGGGGTTGGGTGACTCGTTGTTGGCCAAAGAGCAGTCCGCACAGCGGCTCGGTCGGCCTTGTCAATGATATCGTCAATATGTCGTTCGCCATGCCGCCGCCCCATTTATATTGTTCCAATATGCGCCGAGACATGCGAGCGACCAGCGCGTGATGAACGCATAAACAGCATCGGCCGAAGCGTTTTGAAATACGTCGGGCGCGTGATGCTCGATAGAATCGGCAATGACCGCGCCGCCGTTGCTGACGAAGTCCGGCACCCACAAGATGCTTTGTTCGGCCAGGTGATCGACTGCCGTTACGGTGTCGGTAAACGGCTTGTTGGTCGCGCCGATGATGCTCGAGCACGTCAATTCACGAATTATGGCCGGTGTGATCACATTGGGTCCGGAACATGGAACCAGCACGTCGAAAGCCTCGGTCCACCAGATCGGGTTCCCCGACACGCTGCGAAATCCGGCGCCGTCGGTTCTCTCCGGCAGTACGTCGAGAACCTCTGGCGGCCTTGAGCTGTTCGGCGACGCGCCGACCCACCTTGACCCGTGAACGAGGAAGCGATTGTTCCGGACATAGTCGATTGCGCCATAAACCCCGGCCGCGGTGGCCGCGCTCGGAACCACGGCCGAGCCGACACCGGCCGGACATAGGGAGAGTGGCATATCGCGATCGGAGGTATTCCGTGCCGCTCACCGGAATGGCGCAATGGCGTCCAGCAGGGCCGGCTTGTCCAACTGGTCAGGCGGAGCGCATACGATCTTGGCGCCGACGAAACCCGTGTTGTAAAGGGCATGCTTGTAGGTCATCCGCTCCTAGCGCGTGCTTCATTGATGGCCGCAGACTCTCTCATAGTCTCGAATGAAGATGCCGCCAGCTGGATCGTGAACGGAGTGCGGGCATCGACCAAGAAAAACACGACGTTCTCGGGTGAAACACAGCGCAGGGCCTTCGGGCCTACCGCAGGGCCATAATCCTGGATCTCGTGTGGGCGCCGGACGATGCGTTAATTTATCATGACGGGTCCGACCTGGGTGTGGGAGTTCCCGGGTAGACCCTGCCGGATGGTGTCTCGAGTGGCTGAACAGCCGCGTGCGGGTCTAGGGCCGGTCGGGGGCGGCGGGTTTATCATGGAGTTGATGCAAGCTGAATCGCATTCCATCGTCCACAGCGACCCGGAGATTTCCGAAGGGCTTTTCCGGCTCGCCGACTACCGACCCTCAGTTCCTCGATCAATTCCCGTCGGCAACAGGCGCTCATATCCGGGAATGGGTCCCCGATCCTGGACAGCACTGATGGCGGAGACCCTCCTCGACCACGGCGCGGAGTGGACGACCGTTCCGCTTGGCGTGCCGTCGGCTTGGACTTGCTGGTGCGTCGTGACAGAGACACACTGTGTGAGCGAGCTCCCATAGCGCGTCCTGTATCTCTGATACCGTGGTCTTCCAGACAGCATACCCATACGTTACCCATAGCAAGAAATATGCGGTAACCCATAGAAAGCTCCCGTGACGGCGGGACGGAGCTCCGCGATGGAACAACAAGCTCACAGCGGCACTGACGCTCTTGGGCAGCGGAGGCGCTTGACCCGCTTGCCTACATCCCGTCTGTGAGACCGACCCTCGTCCTCTCTTCGATGCCCTGCCCCGGTCGAACCGGGGTCGTTAGCGGTGTCCACCGACGAGGTCAGGGCAAAGCGCGTTTCGACGCGGCAACGTTCATGAGTTCATGGAAGTCGCTCTCCGAGAGCACCTGAATGTCCACGCCCCTCTCGACAAGCAATTCAGCCTTCCGGTGCTTGCTGCTCTTCTCGTAACCATTCAGCTTCGTCCTGTCCTGCGTGCCCACCACGAGCATGGTGGTTCTCTCGGTGACGCCGTCGGCTACTTCGCACCCGGCCGCTGCGGCCATAGCGGCCGCTTCGCGACGCGGAATGACGAGTGCACCGGTGAAGACGACTGTCTCGCCGCGCAGCGTTCTCTCTGCGTTAGCCTCACGCTGCGCTGACGATGTCGACAACGGGAGCATGGGGTGCTCAACCGGGCCCAGCCAGCCCGCTATGTCTGTCTCCGTAGCTGCACACGCTCGAAGCACGATCTCCGCGGCAGCCCTGGCGTCTTCCTGCGCATCGTGGTGCCGGAATGAGACACCAAGGTCCCTCGCAATACTCTTGAGGCCATAACCAGCGCGTTCCGGCCACGCCCGGCGAGCGATGCTGGCGCTGTCGAGCCACGTCACCTCAAGCTGCTCCAGCTTGTACCGCGTCATGGCGCGTTCACAGGCGACACGATCGAACGCCGTGTGGCTCACCAAGACCGCATCGTGCAGCCGAGAGCGCAATTCAGCATGTACATCGGGGAGCGTCGGGCTGTCCTTGACGTCACCCTCGGTGATTCCGTGAATCGCGATATTCCACGGATCGAACCAGTCCTCCGGGTTTACCAGGGTCTGCCACTGATCCGCGATTTCACCGTTTCGAACGTGAATGATGCCGATCTGGCAGATGCTCGCGCGATCGGCGTTGGCGGTCTCGACGTCGATCGCATTAAACGTCAGCATGTCCGGCTCTTCCCAAGCGCACGAGGCGTCAGTGTATCGAAGCGTGCGAGTCCCGCAGAAGAACCTTTCAATCTGCCGACCCTGAACCTTTCAATCTGCCGAGCCGAAACTGTGGCCCAAGGCCGAGTGACGCCGGACCCGCCACCGAGGTCAACGGACCCACTTCGTGTGCGTCAGCGGCACCTACTCCGCCAGCGCCGTCCGCTGCTTAGCCTCGCTTCGCACATGAATCACGCGCGCGTCGGCGCACCCGGCCGACGAGCCGATTCCCCCACCGTCCGCACACTACCCTGCAGGAGGGTAGACACCATGCGCACGACGGCACTCACGGTTCTGGTGACG
Source organism: Vicinamibacterales bacterium (assembly GCA_965202655.1). Taxonomy (GTDB): domain Bacteria; phylum Acidobacteriota; class Vicinamibacteria; order Vicinamibacterales; family UBA8438; genus VXRJ01. The sequence continues at coordinate 221,483 of CBDBBK010000001.1, forward strand.
CTCACGCTGGCCACCGCCGCGTCCGCGCAAGGCACACGCGAGCTCGAGGTCGGCGGCGGCTGGATGGAGTTCAACCCCCTCGACATCGACGACTTCACAAGCATTCCGTCAGGTCCCATCCTCACGGTGACACGCGTCGGCTGGCGCGAGGACCAGCGTCAAGGTTGGGCGATCGGCGTGACGGCGGTGCTCACGCCTCAGCAGGGCCCGCACACCAGCGACACCCGGTACGACTTCCCGCTCTATGGGAGCGTCGCCTACCGGTGGCGTTGGGAGCACGATGACGGGTCCGACCTGATCTTCGGCGTGGGCGCCGGCCCGATGATGCAGGTTCGGGTATCGCCGGTCTGGGAATTGGACCCGGACACCCTCACCGTGTCCCTTACCGGCGAGAAGCGGCGCGATCTGGACGTATTCCTTCGCCCCCACATCGACGTGTACGGCAGCCGACCGATACGCGACGGGCTGAAGATCCGCTACGGGGTGACGTGGCTTCCGCTGCTATGGCTGCCCTTCATGGTGCAGCCGACCGTCATGGGCGTGTGGGAGTTCTAGGATTGACGCTTGGTACCGCAGTTGTCGGGCCTGGCGTCGGGACTGCGGGCGCACGCGGACGAGCGGCATCGGACTATGCGGGGATTCTCCTGAACTCCGTGTAGCCTTGCTCGAAGGCGCACGGATAGCCCTAGAACGAATACACCATCGTCTCGATCGCGATCCGCTTGAAGTACAGCCGTGCCCTCTCGAGCGTCCGCTCGTCCCCGGGCCCGTCGTACTCTTCGAGAACGCGTGCTGCGAAGTCGCGCCCGTACGCGAGGAGGCCCGCGAAATCGAGGGCGGGATCCTAACCAGCATCCAGACCCTGCTCGGCGCATGGACGCACATCGTCGTGCTGGCGACAATCTGGCCGGTCGCCTTCGCGGCCGCCCTGCGAGTCACTGCCCGGCGAGAGTACGCCTTGGAACAGTGAGGCTCCACTACACGCGCCCATCAGATGTGACAGGATCGATTCAATCGCCTAGCGTTGACCCGTACACAGCCCGAGGAACTGATGAGCCACTTTTTCTGCGGCCACGAGATCCAGAAGCCGGAGGACGTGATCCCGCACCTCGCCAAACAGCGGCATCATTGGAAGAAGGGCTATTCCGCTTATGAACTCGCCCATTCGTGGCTAGGCGCCGATGGGATCCCTACCGTTGTCCGCTCTGTCTTGGACACCTGCCCCGACTACGTGGACACCGACCTTATCGAGGGCTTCTTCGAGCGTCCCGTCACCCTGCGAACGAGAGGATACCCCAGCCAAACCGACATGCTTGCCTTCGTCAAGTCCGTCTACGGCTACGCTGTGATCGCGGTCGAGGGGAAGGTGGACGAGCCGTTCGGAGAACTCGTCTCAGATTGGAACGATCATAAACCCGGTAAGGAACGGCGTCTGCAGTCCCTCTGCGCGACTCTCGGGCTTCGCGTCGCCGGAGTCGGCGACATACGGTACCAACTGTTGCACCGCACGGCCTCAGCCATCTACGAGGCTCAGCGGTACAAGACAGAGCGAGCGATCATGCTCGTGCACTCCTTTAGCGCGACCGACACCTCCTTCGGCGACTTCCAAGCCTTCACTGAGTCCATGGGCGTACCGGTACACGCCGTGAATCAGGTGTCCGAGGAGCTGGAATGCGAAGGGATCCGGTTGCGGTTGGCGTGGGTCAAGGATCAACCAATCAAGTAGCTATTTCTGAAGAAAGTCCGAATCGTCAGATCCGCCTCGATCGATGCCCGCAACCGGCCGCACTCCTGTTTAAGGTTCGTGTCCACGTCCGGGCGCGTTGTCATTGCTCGTCCTCCCGGCCAAGTTCCGCTAGTCCGCCTAGCCATCACCTGCGAGCACCTAGACTCCTCGCCGACCGGTCATCGGCTTCCGTCGATGCACCGCCGCAGGTCCGCCGTCAGAACTGCACCACATAATGGCTTTCGTTAGACAATAGTCTGAAAAACTTCGTGTGTTACACTCGGGCCTCACCCAGCACGGCGAGACAAGACCCCCACTGCGTCAGCCGTGCGACCGAGGGAGAAAAGACATGGGATGGCAACAAGAGCAATTCAAACGTCGAATAGGAGAACTCGCCGCTGAATTCGACGGTATCGAACGAGCATACATCCCACCACCAGAGCTAGAGAATGACATCGCCTACAGCTGGGACTATATTTGGAATTGCCTTGCTAAGGCATGGGCGGCGAGCCGAGCCATGGAGCGGTCACCGCTGACATTTCACGATGAAGTGGAACAGTGGCTGGCGGAGAGCGGAGCACGGCGGCCACGAGTCATCAGTCAAGCCTTTGTTGAAACAATACTGGGCCATCGAGCGTGGAACAATAAATGTGAAATGTCTCGGTTCGAAATGGTCGACACGATTCACAATGTGTCTGAGCCCGAAACCAGGCAGGGGCACGATGACCTTGGGAGTTGGCATTCCGAAATCGTCACGGAATGCGCAGACATCCACAAGACACGGTCTCTGCCTGATGCGAACTACACGATAGGGCGATGGGCAGAGAAAGGAAGTACCCTGTCACGGTTATGGTCGCTCTACGAGAGGGGGCCCATGGCGACGGAAGATAGGACTGCACTGAGAGCATTGGTGGTTGAGATTACGAATGCAAGTGATCTGCGCGTAGAGGCGTGGAATCAGTGCCAAAGAGCGCCTGAATAAATAGTCGCCTGGACGAGAACAAGGGACAAACGAGGACAACTAGTGCGACAAACAGATACACTCGGAAATCGCGGCTAATGTATTAGCGGAGCGATTTCGAACCAAATAGGTGCAGAATCAATGCGACCATCAATTGGTGTCTATTATCATTTTCTGTCGGCGAAATACGCACTGTACAACATTGAGAGGCGCTGTTTGAAGGTGACCACATTCGACGACATTAATGATCCTTTTGAATTACTCGGCGTTAATGTCGGAAGCCAGCCCAATCGAGCCAAGAATCGCGAGACGAGGAGAGCTCTCCGCGAGTGGAGAGTACGCATTGCAAATAAGTACGGCGTGCTGTGCTTTAGCGACGGCTGGAGCAATCCGCTGCTCTGGAGTCATTACGCTGATAGGCACCGCGGCATTGGGCTAGGTTTCTCGGTCGACAGCTTGCGTCGGGTCAACTACATGACGAAACGGATGCCGTTAGATACGTGGAATCCAAACATAGACATTCAGGACATCCTGTGGACAAAATTCCAGCACTGGGAATACGAGGCCGAACACCGCCGCTTCGTGCTTCTTCAGGAGTGTCGTCCTGAAGCAAGGGCCGAAAGAACCCTTTACTTCTGTCCGTTCGGCCCCGGCCTGCAGCTACGTAGGGTCGTGCTTGGTGCCCAATGTGTCGTTGACATAGAGTCGCTTGAGCATGCACTCGGAGAAATGCAGGCCAGCGTGGAACTAGTAAAGGCCCGCGTCGCGTTCCAGAACTTTCGTGTCGTGCCCCGGCGAGACCTGAGTCTCGGCCGTTGACCAGTTGGACGCGGAATTGCGAGTTCAAGGGCGGCCGGTCAGGGAGATTCGTGACGCGAGTGAAGGCCACGGTACTGCCCACTAGTGGTCGGGTGTCAGTCGGACGAAGAATTGTCGGCCCTCTATGTATCGGCCCGGTCATTCCGGCGTCACTTCTTGGGATGCCCTCCGGCGTGAGGCCTGAAGCTTCAGGTTGAGGTCTTGCGGGATCTCAACATGTACGAACTCAATGGAACTGGGCACTCGGCCTGCCTCGACCTCCCGACCCCATCGTGCATACATGTCCTGCTCCGTCAAGAGAACGAGCCTGCGCTCGGCCTCCGCCAACAGCAGGAAGTAGACGTCGGAACGGATCTTGTTCATCTTGCCGACGGCGTGCTTCCCGGACGCTGTCTTGGAGCCACTCGTCGAAATCACCGCGACGATCTTGCCATCGACACTGACTGCGTCAAAATCGAAGACACCACCGGAGGTCAAGGGAACTCGTTCACGGACGAACCGTTGCCCCAGTTGCGTCCGCATCCACTCCAGCCTCACCCAGTCTTCAACCGCCAGTTGAATCCGCGTATCCGCCATTCTGCTGATCCTGTGCCCTTCTCGACGACCTGCCGGACGGTGCCAACGGTTTCAGTCATGATATCTCCCGGGCAACCAAGCCTTATCCGATTCTTCCGATCACGCCATGCCGGCGTTCTTCAACGAGGTACGCAGACCAATCGTCCATGAGCCGCCGCCGACGTTCGAACAGGTCGATCAGAACTGACGTATCTGAAACGACGACCATGCCTGGATTCCGACCTTACGCAGTGCCAGCGCCCCCGGTGTCGGGCGGCTCTTCCATGCGCCGATGCAGGACGCGAACCGAGACACCGAGCAACTCGGCGGCCTTGGCCTCGGAAACGACGCCCTCCGCGAGCGCGCGGAAGCACAGCCGCTCGAACCGCAACGGTTGTTCACTGTCCATGGCATGCGGTTCCCGGTACGGGGGGCTCCGCCAGCCGAGCCGGTTGAAATCACGGAACAGCCGCTGGTACAGCGCCGTGTCGAAGATGCCGAGATCACGGCAACGGACCGTCAGGGCCTGCACGCTGACCCCGAACAACCGCTTGAGGTCAAACAGTTCGCGCCAACCGATTGAACTGCGGCGCGCTCCCATTTCCGCTCGCAACGCTTCGGCCGGCATCAGAAAGGCGCCCGCGAAGCGGTGTGCAGCCTTTTCGGCATCGACATCAGGGGCGACGCTCAGGACCATGTGTCCAAGCTCGTGCGACGACGTGAACCGCTGGCGCTCTCCCCACGTCCCTCGGTTCACCACGATCACCGAAACGAAACCCGCCGCGCCGCGCCGCGCGCGCGCCGTCAGACCGTCGATGTTCGTCAGATCGACCGAGAGCACTTTGACCCCGCGCCCTTCCAGCAGTTCAACCACGCTCGGAATGGGATCGATGCCCAGCTTCCAATCCGTCCGCAGGCTGCGGGCTGCGTACTCCGCCTCCCGAACGTCGAGGATCGGGTACGGCGCTTCTCGGGGCCGGTCCCACTCGACGCTCGGCAACCCGAGTGACGTCTCGATGGTCAGGTACCGCTCCAGCAGATGAACAACCTGGCCTTCGACCTGCGCCTCTTCCCGCCGGCTGGCGATCTTCTTCTTGCGAAACTCGATCGCATCGAGGACCACCTCGGGATCGCCGGTCAGGTAGTCCACGGATACGCCGAGGGCGTGGGCCAGAGCAGTCAGCACGCCGGAGCCGGGCACCGACTCGTCACGTTCGTACTTGCTGATCGCTTGCGCCGTCACCCGCCCGTCGATCCGCGCCTCCAGCCCTCGCAGGGATAGTCCCGCGGCGGCCCTGGCTACCTTGAGTCGTCTGCCGATCACGCCAACCTCCCAGCGTGGCCTGCCGGTTGTCAAATCGGCAACATTATGTATTATTCCGTCAACCATAGTCAAAAACGCATTTATTTCTAGGCACGATCGCAGTTGACACACAGAGCTTCACTTGCCGATTAGCGCGCCGCCTACACGATACAGTCACGGCACCCGGTCACCGCGGAAGTTGTCTGGCGTAAGCCGTATTCACGATGTCATCGAGCGGGGTCGCCAAGGGAATACGGCTAGGATCGCGTGGTTGTACGCGAGCAGGGCCGAACTGCGGGTCTGAGGAGGAGCATGAACATCACACCCGATGCGTGGTTAGACGGTCTATTGGAGTCCGCAGGAGTTCGAATTCCCGACGAACGGCCCCTCTATGCGTATCGGTGTTCGGCCGAACGCTTTGAGGAGGCGGGCGATGTGCTCGCCGGGTGGAGCCCCGAGCGTGACCCAGTTGCGGGCGGCCGCGTCTTCGCCGTTTATGCCGCCGAGTGGTGGCGACGACGCTACGAAGGCGGTCCTTGGGCGTGGCAGCCGCTGCTCGACTCTATCCGTTGCGAGGCACCGTTTCCGGAACTCTACGAGCCACTGCGCAACGCTTGGCGTTGGTGGAGAGTCAGGCCTGTCGTCCTCGGTGCGAGCGTTCGCTACCTTGGCACATGCGCTTGTCAGGGTGGCCTTCCGCTCCACTTCGTATCGAGCCCGCACTCAAACGTGCGTCGTTTTCTGCGGGCGCTTCTACGCGAGTATCGCGTCTTCCGCCGCGTGGTGGATGATGGCTACACACTCGCGGAACCACTCCGGTCCCATTTGCCGCGATCGCTACGCCAAGAACCCGTCTACCGCCTCTGTGCCGAGGTCATGGACCAGATCTGGGAGTGGCGAGACGCCGGGGCGCAGCATGACGATCCGGTCGCGATCCTGGATAGGCAGACGCCCGAATGGCGATCGCGGATGCCGATCGACCTGGGGGACGGACAAGCGCGGCGGCTGATCGATTCGCTCCTGCGCGACGCCGCCAAGGAGGAAAGCGCTGAGGCTGGCGAGTTCCAGATGTTCCGCTACATCACCGACACTACCGCTGGCCGGAGGTTCGTTGTCGAACCGCGGGTGCCACGACGCATGCTCGCAGCGAGCGTGGCGCGACGGGTCGGCATCGGCCGGGGGAAACTGCCCGGTCGGTTTCAGTTGCGTGTCGATGGGAGCCGCCCGATACCCATAGCCAACGGGAGGGTCGCGGGTGACGAGGTCGTGTTCTCGGGCGTGCTCGCCGAACCCGAGGACCTGTCAACACTCGCGGACCGGGAGATCCACTGGTTTCTCCAGGCTGGACGCCGAATCGGGAACCGCTTCGCGCCACGGGGAAGCGCGGCGCCTGCCGACGATCTGCCCTGGGTGTTTGCCGCCAAAGAGGACGGCGAGACCAGGCTTGATCTCTACGCCGAAGGCTCAGTCCGCACCCGCTTTCCGCGCGTTGCGGTTGCGTGCCGCGACGAGGCAGCTCCGGCGCTTCGCCAGCATCCCGACTGCCGCGTTTGGGAGACGCAACCGATCGGCGGACGCGTTATGTTCGATGTCGAAGGGGACGTCAGCCTCGACACACCGGCCGGCACTTGCAGAATACGCACGGCCCAGGAGCAGGAGAGGCAGTTTGAGCATCGTCTCACTGGCGAGCGCTGTTTTGACTTCGAGACGCCAGTACCCGTATACCACCGTGCACCGTCGTTGTATTCCATCGAGCTCGAAGGCGAACAGCGTCGGGTTCCCGCCACCCAGGTCTCGTGGCGCGCGGTGCGCGATGATGGATGGGTTCGGAATCCTGATCACCCCGGAGTATGGCGCGTCCGGCGACAGGTCGACGGAGAAACCGTGTTCCTGTCGAAGATTTGCCTGGCCGGCGCTCAATTCAGCGCGAAGGTAGTGCCGGGATCGGGACCGACGCGCGGTTTTGTGGACGTTAAAGGCACGTCACTCGATGTCGCCTGTGAACACCCGCAGGTGCGTATTGAAACCGACAGGCGGACCGATCGCCTCCGTATCACCGTGCGCTTCGTACCAGACCGCGTAACCGGCACAGGGGGCGAGCGCGCTGTCCCGCCTTCGCACGTGGAATTGACGACGCGTTGGCCGAACGGATCGATCTTGCCCGTGACCGTGCCGTTCCCGGGTCGCGGCGCCCGTTTCGTACACCCCGATCACGGAGATGCCGACCGGCGTCGTGCACTGTCCGTGGAATCGCTCTACGGGTGGAGGGCGCTGGCGATCTCGCCGAAGACGAGCGACCTCTTTCGCCTCGTCGCGGAGTTGCGAGCCAGCGATCTGCACGAATCGATGGAGGCGGCAGCCCACTTTGAAGTCGCATTGGAGGAGATCTCCGACGGCGTTTCCGAGTTGCCGCTGATCATGGTCCATGATGAGCTTGAGTCGCTGTTCGCGGCCACGAAGTTGCTCGATGCCCGGATCCAGATCGAATTGAGTTCGGATGGCATCGCGAAAGAAAGAACAGTCGTGCGGAGATTCGCGTGCGCCGTAGAGCCTTCCGACGCGTCGCTCTTTTCGGTCCCGACCCGATACCTGCCGGATGGCGCGCCCGTGTCGTTCGAGGTATTCAGTCTGGAGCGGCCCGGGCTCGGGCGTTTACCGCTCGAGCCCGCCGAGGACGACGGGGAAACGCGACGCTCATGGAAGCTCCCGAAGTCGGCGTTTCGACAACAGACCCGGATCGTGCTTGCGCGATCTGGCGATCAGTACTTCGCCCGACCTTTCATCGATCCGACTGACGGGGTGCCGCGCACCGCCGCGGAGGTGCGCACTCTCGCGGAGGCCCCGGCGATCACGAACATGGAGGGTCGAATCGCCGCCATGAGACGAATCCTGCAAGACATGGTCGGATGCGGCGATGACGAGAATCTGGAGTACCTCGCGGATCTTCTCGACGTGAGTCGCGGGTTGCCGGCCACGACGTTCGATGCTCTGGACTGTCTGGCTGACAATCCTGTTGTGCTGGTCCGGTTGCTGCTACGCACCCCGCAGGAGGAGGCGCGCACCAGGATCTGGCGACTCGAGCACGAGTTACCTTTCTCGTGGTTGCTCGTTCCGGTTCGGGTATGGCGCGAGGAAATGACCGACACGTACCAGACTATTCACACTGAACTGAACGACGTCGGCGTCTTCGCTGCGGACGAAGTGCGGCAACGGGCTCGTGACCGCCTCACTCAAGTGGCGGCGGAGGCGGTTCGCTTCTGTCGGGGTTTGGCCCCACTGAAACAGTTCGCCGCCGACGCGATTTCCGATCGCCGGAAGGTTCTTCGAGCGTCTGCAGACCGTGCGGTGCTCGGAACGTTCGACGAGTTGTATCACGCTGACAGTCCGTATCAGGTCTTGCTGAGGGCCGGCAGCGATTTCAGATGGCCTGCCGGACCGGACCGGGACGACTGGACCGCAGAGATTGCTCAGTTGAGGGAATCGCCGTGGAAGGATGCAATCTGGGCGGACTGCCAGGGCGTGAGATTCCGGCGTCCACTTACTGATGCCCCGTTCGGCGCTGCGTTCGCGGCGGCATCCGACGTCCGTGTGTCCCGCCGCCTAGTCCACGCGACGAAGCTGCTACGGTCGCACGCGTCAGAGTGGTTCGACGCAGCTTATGCCGGTGTGCTCGCCCGAATTCTAGGTCTTGACCTCACCTTGCTGGAACATGACTGAGTCTGCACTCTCCTTCGCCGATGTCGTCCGCGATCTCTCGCAGCGTTCATCGCGTGCGCTGTCGAGTCAACTGGCCGTGCGGTCACCCACCCTCCGGCGTTTCCTGACCGACACATTCCAAGCGCCCGCGGGCAGTGATGGTGCCCTGCTCGCCGATCCGGTCTTCGAAGCGACGTTCGGATGGCGCGTTGCGCAAGAAACGATGACCGACCTCGCCAAGTCCGACACCCTGTCGCGACGGCTCGTCGACGCAATGGACAGCCCGCCTTCGGACTGTGCCGACTATCGTTTCGACCGCGACTGGCACCCATACGAGCATCAACTGCAGTGCTGGCAACTGCTCGCGCGGGAACCGGCGCAATCGGTGCTGGTGACGAGTGGTACGGGGTCGGGGAAGACCGAGTGTTTCCTGGTACCGATACTCGATCAGTTCGCCCGCGAATCCGCGGAGCACGGACGCCTCAGCGGCGTGCGCGCGCTCTTTCTGTACCCGCTGAACGCGCTGATCAACAGTCAGCGCGAACGCCTGCGCGCGTGGTCGTCAGCGTTCGACGGCGATATCCGGTTCTGCCTGTACAACGGTGAGACACCAGACACACTACCTGCACACAAGTTACGCAATTCATCCCCGGCGGAGCAACCTACGCGGCAGGCACTGCGTAGTGATCCGGCACCGATCCTGGTCACCAACGCGACGATGTTGGAGTACATGCTGGTTCGCGACGCGGATGCGCCGATCATTGCCAAGTCGCAGGGAACACTGCGCTGGATCGTGCTGGATGAGGCACACACCTACATTGGCTCACGCGCTGCGGAGATAGCGCTGCTGATCCGGCGTGTCCTTCACCGGTTCGGAGTCGAGCCCGGAGACGTGCGGTTCGTCGCAACTTCGGCCACGCTCGGCGGCCGGGACGAACAGAAGGCGCTGCACCGTTTCCTGTGCGACGTGTCGGGCGCTCCACCGGAAACCGTGCACGTCATCGCTGGCGAGCGCTTGCTACCGAACCTGCCCGAGGCGAAGAACGCTGAACCCCTCGACGCGGACCACCTCCGGGTTCTGTCCCCCGAGGAGAGGTTCTCGCATCTCGGCACCAACCTGGAGGCGAGACGGCTGCGGAGTCTGTTCGCTTCGTCACCCAACGTGGCGACGCTCACTGACGTGCGCCGAAGGCTGCAATCGGAGGCCTCGGTCGACGGACTCCTACGATTGATCGACTTGTGCACGACGGCGCGACGCGGCGACGAGGTATTCCTGCCGCTCCGGGGGCATCTCTTCTGTCGTACGCAGGCCGGTCTGTGGGCCTGCGCGAATCCGGCTTGCCGTTACAGCTTAGGCGGTGACTGGGCCTTCGGCGCCGTCTACACTGTTCCCCGGGACTTCTGCCGCCACTGCGACCACCCAGTCTACGAGGTCGTGCAGTGCCGCGCCTGTGGCGAGGTGTACCTGGCAGCAGACGAACGCTACGATCCTGAGACGAACGTAATGACGCTTCGCCCGCGCTTTGCAAAGGCGGGGGTCGATGAGTTCCAACTCGAAATCGATGCGCCGGAAGACCAGGCTGGTGCAGGAGATGTCGACGACGAGGCACCGTCAGTTCAGCCCTCCGAGCGCCGGCTAATCACGAGCATCGACATCGATGCTGAAGCTGTCTCGTTGCACCCGAACACCTGGGATGTCTCGTTGTCGTCGGGGCCGGCGTGCGTCTCGGTTGCGGCGCCAGAAGACGAGGCCGGTCCACTGCGCTGTCGGCGCTGCGGTGAACGCGAGTCGAGGGAACCTCTTTTCTGGCCTTTGCGGATGGGCGCGCCGTTTCTCCTGTCAACCGTCACTCCCACGGTGCTGGAGCACACGCCTGCGGCGGAGCGGTCGAACGATGTCCCGTTCGACGGTCGACGGTTGCTCGCATTCAGCGATTCCCGACAGGGGTCTGCGCGGCTTGCGGTCAGGCTCCAGCAGGAATCGGAGCGGAACTATGTTCGCAGCCAACTGCTACACGGCATCGCGGCGTCGCGACCTGCCGGTGGCATGTCAGAGAACGAGCTGCAACGGCTCACGCGAGAGGTGGCCGAGTTGGAGGCTGTCGCCAAGTCGCCTACCCTCCGGGCGATCCTGGTAGAGAAGAAGCAGCAGCTACAGACAGCGCAGGCGGAATCGACAGAGGAACCGCTGGGACGGCTTTCTTGGCAGGACGCCGTGTCCCAACTCGCCAACGGCGCCGACATCGGGAGAATGCGCACGGAGTACAGGCGCCTGAGCGGTGTGGACATCCCGGCGACTGAGTACGCCGAGTTCTGTCTGTTCCGCGAGTTCTTCCGACGCCCTAAACGGATGAACTCCGCCGAGACACTTGGTCTAGTCGTCCTGCGCTACCCCACTATCGAGCAACGGGCGGCTGACCTGATGCCGACAGCATGGACCGGCGCCCTCGCTGCTCCGCCGGACGAGTGGCCGAGATTCGTCAAGCTCTTGGTCGACTTCGTACTGCGAGCGCGGGGAGCGACCGACGTACCTGAAGATTACCTCCAATGGATGGGAACGAAGACCTACCGGAGCTACATGCAGGGGCCAGACTTCCGGGGCCGGCTCGCGCGCGGCCAGACGTTGTGGCCGCTCGCCCGCGCTGGGGGCAACCGCACGGTCGTGCTCAACCTGCTCTGCCGCGCCTTCGGGCTGGACGTGACTAACGCCGTCCACCGTGATGCGATCAACCATTGTCTCCGCTCGGCTTGGACAGTGGTCCTGCCGCACTTGCGGCAGGTCGAACGCGGCTACCTCTTTCGCCTGCGTGACGCCTGCGTATTGGAGGAAGCGCGAGACATGCGCGTGTGCCCCTTCACGCGGCGTATGCTCGATACAACGCTCGCCGGCCGGTCGCCTTACACGCCGCTCCGTAGCGACGACCATTGCGACAGGATTCGCATGCCGCGCTTGCCGCACCCCTTCTGGAGGAACGAGGAGGGCGGCTCGTTCTCCGCGGCGGCCGTGATCGAGTGGCTGAACAACGACGCCGAGGTCGTAGACGCACGTGCCAAGGGAATGTGGTCCAACCTGAACGACCGTGCGGCGGCCATGAGTGCGTACTTCGCAGTGGGCGAGCATTCGGCGCAGATCAGCGGTCAGCGGCTGAGGCAACAGGAGGGGTTGTTCAAGGCCGGTGCGATGAACGTTCTGAGCTGTTCAACGACGATGGAGATGGGCATCGATATCGGCGGGCTGGCCGCCGTCGTGATGACAAATCCTCCGCCGCATGCTGCGAACTATCGTCAGCGGGCGGGACGCGCCGGGCGCCGCGGTGAAGGCAGCTCCCTAGCCCTGACGCTCTGCAGGAACACACCGCACGGCGTCGAAATCCTCAAGAACCCCCGCTGGCCGTTCGATGCGTCGGTCAGCCCGCCACGCGTGGGACTCGACAGCCGGCGACTGGTCCAACGGCACGTCAATGCGCTCTTGCTAGGACGCTTTCTGGACAACGCCAACGCCCACCGCCTGGAAGCGGGATGGTTTTTCGAGACGGAGGACACTACGCCTTCGCCAGCTGACCGGTTCCGCACGTGGTGCCTGACGGCAGCGTTCAGGGATGAGGATACCGCCCGAGGGATCCGGCGTCTCCTAGCACGCACCGCCCTCGCCGGCGAGGAGATCGGCAAGCTGCTGCAAGAAACGGCGACGGCGGTCGAGAAAACTGGGATGGACTGGACAAAGGAACTCGATGCCCTCAAGGCCGAGGCCGATTGGTTCCAGAGCGCGCCGGGCCACGAGAAGAACCCGGCGTTCCAAGCCGTGAGCAGGCAGCTCGACCGGCAACGCGGCGAGTACCTGCTGGGCGAACTCGTGCGTAGAGGAATGCTGCCCGGACACGGGTTCCCCACTGGTATCGTGAGTTTCGTCACGACGACAAGGGCGGACTTGCGCCGACGACGACGGGAAGCTCCGACGCGGGACGAGTCCTTCGGGCAGCGGAACGGTTTTCCCACTCGTGCCGCACCGATCGCTATTCGCGACTATGCGCCGGGCACCGATGTGGTTATCGATGGCCGCGTCCACCGGTCGGACGGTGTAACCCTCAACTGGCGCTTGCCTGCCGACGCAGACGGCGTCCGCGAGATCCAATCGATTCGGTCTGCGTGGCGTTGCCGCCGCTGTGGCGCTACTGGCGACCGCGCGGGTTCGCAACCGCGGTGCGAGGTGTGCGGCACACGCAGCGTCGAGACGTACGTGTTCCTGGAGCCAGCAGGATTTGCGGTGGACTTCCAGCGCCAGCCGCACAACGACGTGACGACGGCTACGTACCTGCCGGTGAACGAGCCGTGGGTGAGTTGCCCCACCAGCCACTGGGTGTCGTTACCGGATTCGAGTTGCGGCCGCTTCCGATACACAGAGGACGGGCACATCTTCTACGGCAATGACGGCCCGGCGGGGAAGGGCTATGCCGTCTGTCTACACTGCGGTCGAGCAGCTCCGGAGTTCGGAGCCAATAATCCCCTGGGCGACAGCCATCCGCGGCTGCGCGGCGGACGTAGGCCCGCCGGGGCATCCATTTGTGAAGGGAGCGAACAGCCCTGGGCCATCAAGAGAAACGCCAACCTCGGCTACTCCAGCCGCACGGATGTCTTCGAGCTACAGGTCTACGGCAACCCGTCACAGGCCTCGATCTACTCGCTCGCGACGGCGTTGCGTGGTGGAGTCACTCAATTGCTCGGTGTCGACGAACGAGAAATGGGCGTCGCGGTCGCGCAGAGCAGGACCGACGAGGAACAGGTGACGCGCTCGGCTTTCCTCTTCGACGCATCATCCGCCGGCACCGGCTACACAGCCATTCTGCAGACGGAACTCCCCCGAGTCGCCATGCTCGCCCGCAAGATTCTCGATTGCAGCAACGACGACTGCGACCGTGCGTGCCACGGCTGTCTCCTGACGGCCGATACGCAGTTCGCCGCGCACCTACTTGACCGGCGAGCCGCGACGACGCTGCTCGAAGCGACATTTCGAACCGGGAAGTGACCGGCGAACGCGTGTCGACCAAGGTTCGGAATCCGGGAAGCGTACGGGGGAAATGGTTCCGATGGACGACCGCGCCCTGCGCATCGTGGCGGACTGACGGGTTTAGGCTCGCCAACAGGAAAGAGGGTTAGAATGACCTATTGCATCTATTGCGATGAGAACCCATGCGCCTGCACGGCGGAACAGAAATTCGCGGGGAAACATCCTGACGTGACCGACCAGGAACGGGACGAGATTCGGAAGAACGCCCTCTGGGAACGGCACCAAGCCACGGAAGACTTCGCGCTCCACCAGCAGAAGGTGGAGAACCTCACAGAACGCTTGCGCGAGATCGTCAGGCAGCTCGAGCACGATCCGGCCCGCGATAGGGGCACTTCCCTGGAGCAGATGGAGATTCCGACTGCGGATGAGATTCGGCGCTCTGCGAAAGAGCGCGAGGCCGCAGGCGAACGAAAGGACTCGGCTGGCGCGCAGTGTATGCGGCTGGGTCTTGAATGACCCCCTACGGCCAGCCCCGCCCCACCGCTCAGATCGGCGTGATTTGCCGAGCGCAAGGAGGACCAGTAGGTGGAGATCCAGCAGCTTGCAGAACTTTCCGACATCAGCGCTCTTCAAGTTGAGTGCAATAACTGCAGCCGAGTGACGGTCGTGTCCCTCACCGAGCAGGTCGGAAGACGCCTGACGTGCTCGTGCGGGACAACGCTGTGGAACGAGCAAGAGCCTCAGTATGTGTTGGCCATTGCATTAGCGTGGAGCGCCAGGCGGATAAATTCGCAAACCATGAACTTCGAAGACCGGCCACAAAGCCCATCGCGCATCCAGCTAGTTCTTCCAGGTCCATGATCAGTCGACGTCCTCTCCGGCCTCTACCCTCTGGACGGAGACGACTCGGCTCTTGGGGATGACGGTTGTGACTTCGGAGCCGGTCTTGAACACGTAGCTGTCCGACTCCGGCTTGAAGCCGTTGACACTGTCTGCCTTGACGTAGGCAGGCCCCTTGACGCCCTTCACGTAGTGGATCAGGTAGGTGTTCACACTCCGTCTCCGCTAGCAGTAGCCTGCCCGCCGTGCTCGTGGTTGATCAGGTCGGCGTAGCGGAGGCGCTTGCCTTCGGCCCCGCGCACAACCGCCTTCATCTGGTCGAACTGGAGCGCACCGCCACCACGGACAACGCCCTCGCGGATCTACCAACCACTATTCTGCGCCTTGACGGCATCGATGGTCGTTTCTACTGTCCATCGTCCTGCGGCCCGTCGTCAGCAAACGGCTCTGGTAGACCGGCAACTATGCGGGTCGTCTCGACGCTGACGTGCACAATCCGCCGGATGGCCGCAATCACCTCTTCGGGCTCGGAGAACCAACCATTCGGATCGTTGACGATGCCGCTCTCCTTGTCCTGCGTGATGCGGTAGCGGTCGATGAACCACTCCAGCGGTGTCCGGCCATTCACGATGTAGCCGTGCGCCTCGCGCGGTATCCCGACAAGACGGACATGCTCATTGACGATCAGGATCGTCCTTGCGTCGTCGGCGAAGCGCATGGCGCGGTTCCCGAGCTGGAAGTGCTGCGGCTCAAGGCCACCGGTTCGAGTGGCGACGAGTTCCAGGGGATGCTCCGCGCAGGTCTCGTAGCCGAGGTGCAGGACCGCCAGATCCCGGCCGGCCCGCTCGAAGGCGTAGAAGTCGGCCGCCATCGGAATGCGCGGCAGCGCCTTCGCGAGATCGTTGGCGAAGCGCTCGCGGTAGGCCGGCGCATGCAGTACGCCGTAGACGTAGTCGAAGATCGCGTCCTTCGTGATCTCCGCGTCGGCGTAGCGCATGCGGAAGGCGTCGAGTGCGGCATCGGTGATGTTGTCGATGCGCTCCAGAGCGGCCGGGAACAGGTCGGCTTCGTCAAAGATACCCCCGCGGGGCGGGATAGACCCAGCGGGGGAAACACTGGCCGAACTCCAGGAAGTGGAGGTCGGGCATGCGGTCGGCGACGAGGACCGAGAACGGCTTGTTGGCTCCGATTCCCGGGACGCAGATGACGCGATTCTCCGTTCGTACCGGTAGCGCGGGAAGCACTGGCCCTTCGATACCACTTCCAGGTCGGGCATCGTGTCCACCATGAGCGCCGAGAAGCCCTTGGTCGCGCCCACGCCCGGAACGCAGATAACGTGGTTTGTTTGTTTGTTTGTTTGTTTGTTTGTTTGTTTGTTTGTTTGTTTGTTTGTTGCAAAAACCGTGCCAATTTCAGGCGTGGGCGGCGGGAAAATGCTGTCCTGTTGGTACTTCCGATTGACGAGCATGTAGTCCACGTAACAGTGCTGCTTCACAAACGGCCGGTACTGCGTGGTCCAGATTCGCGACTGTGAATAAGCAACCGTCTTGCCCCGGCGCAGATTGTCCAGCAAGGCTTGATCCCATCGCACATGCTGCGAGTGACGGCTCGCAGCCTCACCGACGGAGTACTCGGGACGCTCCTCCCGAACCTGCATCGCGCCCATGTAGTCGCCCACCATCTTGCGGGCGTTCTCCACGCAGGCGTCACGGGAGTAGTTGTAGATGTACGCGTCGCGGCTCGTCGCGAAGCCTCGCGAGTAGAGCCGGAAGATCGCCTCGTCCGACTTGCCAGCCTTCGCGGCCTTCGACCCTATCGGGTAGAGTTCCTGGAAAGCCGAGTCGCGCTGGCCGATCCAGTCGTGGTGCCGGTCGGGCGTGACCTCCTGCCAGTCATCGATGCCAGCAATCGAGCCGGCCTCGCGCAGAATCGCGAGCTTCTCCTCCCGCTTCAGGTAGTCGCCGATATCGCGGTACAGGATGCGGCAGCCCTCGTGCGCAGCGGTCGGGTTGCGGACCAAGATGTTGATCGCCACCGGCGCGCGGGAGCCTTGCCCGAACACCTTGCCTCCCTCCCGGCGTGAGCGCTCGCCCTGGGTCCGCTGGTTCCCCCGCAGGTTCAGCACGTAGATGCTGCTGAACTCCTCCGCCAAGCAGGCGCGCACCCCGGAATCGACGTTGCCGTCGATCCACGAGCCGTTGGTGACGAAAGCCACGACGCCCTGCTCGCCGATGCGATCCGATGCCCAGCGGATCGCCATCTTGTAGGTGTCGTACAGGCTGTTCTTGAGGGTCGCCGTGGAGCGTGCGGCGTAAGTCTCAGCGACGCGGCTCTCCAACTCCGGATAGTCCACGTTGGGGTTGTCGTCCGCGGAGCTGCGCTGGCCCGCCGACCACGGTGGGTTGCCGACGATCACCTCGATCGGCAACTTCTGCTGACGCTCGACCCGCTCGCTGTTGCCGGGCAGCCAGTCTCGAGGAAACCCGCTTCGCCCGGTGTGCAGGTTGAACGTATCGGTCAACGCGATGCCGTCGAACGGCTCGTAATCGCTGTCGCCTCCCCGACGGCCGTGGAACGCCTCCTCGATATGGATGGCAGCGATGTAGTACGCAAGTAGCAGGATCTCGTTCGCGTACAACTCGTCGCGGTACTTCCGCGTCAGGTCTCCATCCCGAATCAGACGTGACTGGAGCAGCCGGACCAGAAAGATGCCGGTTCCGGTGAACGGATCCAGCACGCGGACTCCGGCATCACTCAGCGTCCGGCCAAACTCCTTCTGCAGCACACGGTCGGCGCTCCTGAGGATGAAGTCGACGATCTCCACCGGCGTGTAGACGATGCCGAGCCGCTCGGCTTCCTTCTTGAGCGCGATGGCAAAGAACTTTTCGTAGAGCTCCATCAGCACGCGCTGTCGCGCCGCGCTGTTGTCGAGACCGCGCGCCCGCAGCTTCACGCTTTCGTAGAAACCTTCCAGATCGCGCGTCTCGTTCTCCAGACCGAACTCGCCAAAGTCGTTGCGCAGCGCGTCGAGCGCCCGCGCCACGGGATTGGTCTGGGCGAAGTCGTAACCTTCGAACAGCGCCTCGAATACCGGCCGCGTCAGTATGTGCTGCGCCATCATGTCGATGGCGCCGTCGCGGGTGATCGAGTCGTTGATCGAATCCTTCAGTTCCACGTGGAAGGCGTCGAACCACTCGCGCAGCGCAGCGCTATCCGGGCTGTCGAGCAGCACCTCGATCCGTACGACAAGGCGCGCGAAGATGTCGGCGACATCCTTGGCCCAGGTCTCCCAGTACTTGCGGTCGCCGCACTTGTCCACGATCTTCGCGTAAAGCGCACCGGGCGGTAGGTCGAGCGGCGGGAACGGCAAGTCCGTCCCGGAGCCGGGACGTGGGCCATCGGGATCGAAGCCGCTGAAGATGATGCGGCCGGTCGGCGCATCGTTCAGGTCGATCTGGTTGATCTCGGCGTCGAAGCGGTCGTCGTGCGAGCGTAGCGCCCGCAGCACGCCCCATACAGCGGCGAACCGCTCGTTGTCGTCGAGCGCCCGGGTGGGCTCGACGCCGGCAGGGACGGCAACCGGCAGCACGATGTAGCCGTACGTCTTGCCCTCTGCCTTGCGCATCGCACGACCAACGGCCTGCACGACGTCCACCTGGCTGTTGCGCGGACTCATGAACAACACGGCGTCGAGCGCCGGTACGTCGATGCCCTCGGACAAGCAGCGGGCGTTCGACAGGATGCGGCAGGCGCCGCCGGTGGCGCCCTTCAGCCACTCGATGCGCGCCTTGCGGTCGAGCGCATGGTGCTGGCCGTCCACGTGCTGCGTCTCGCAGCGGAACGCGTGGGGCTGTTCGGCTTCCGGCAGCCGCGCCACCGCCTGCTCGACGATGCCGCCCCAGTGTTCGGCCAGCCGCTTCGATGAGCGGATGGTGTTGGTGAACGCGATGGCGCGGCCCAGCGGCCGGATCGGTTCGTCGCCCGCGGCACGGTTCTCCGGATCCTGTAGCGCTCGCCAGCAGCCGATGATCTTGGCCACGTCGTCCAGGTTGATCTCGCCTTCGCTCGATGCCAGGTGCGCCTGCAGCGCGGGATTGACGTGCTCTTCGGACACAGCCAACACAACGACCTTGTAGTCGGAAAGCAGGTCCTGCTCGACCGCGCGGGAGAACGGCAGCCGGTGGAATTCCGGGCCGTAGGTCTTCTCGTCGTCCATCGAGAACACGTCGACGCTGTGCCGGGCCGCCTTCGACTTCGCGCCTTCCGTGTAGAGGCGCGGCGTTGCGGTCATGTAGAGCCGCTTGGCAGCTCGGATGCGCTCCCGGTCGTGCACGAGCACAAAAGGCGATGTCTTGTCGTCCGGACGATCAATGCCCGTCGTACGGTGGGCCTCGTCGCACAGGATGAGATCGAACGGCGGGGCGCCGCCATCCTGCGCCTGCTCGACCAGGCCGAGCGATTGGTAGGTGGAGAACACGACGGTCATGGCGCCGTGCGCTTCGTCCGCCAGCGCGCGATGGATTGCCGCCGTGTCGGTGGTGACGGGAATCTCCAGTTCCCGCAGCGAGGCGTCTTCGTCGGTGCGGCCCGCGCGGGTGTCGGAACAGATGCCGACGTAGCGGTGCGCCAGCGCCCGCTGCTCGGCCCACGCCCTCATCGACTGCTGGAACAGCGAGATCGACGGCACTAGGTAGAGCACCCGGCCGCCCACGCCGGCCACAGCCTCAGCGATACGCAGCGCGACGAACGTCTTGCCCGTGCCGCAGGCCATGATCAGCTTGCCGCGGTCGTGATCGGCGAACCGCGCCTGCACGTCGCCGAGCGCCTCGCGCTGGTGTGGCCGGAGGTGGAACGCCTCGGTGCGCCACGACAGCGCCTCGGGCCGCTCGCGTACGAGGTCCGGCCAGTTGATGGGCCGGTCGGCCAGATCGCGGAACCGCAGCACTTGGCAGGGCGGCGTCAGGCCCTCAATGGTCCTGGTAGCGTTCGGCCCCCAGGTGTGGCCGGTATCAACGACGATGCGCTGCGTGAACGGCTCGCGGGCAGAGGCGGATATGAACGAGTCGAGCGCCGGCTTGGAGATGCGCGTGCCCGGCGCGTGGAATTTGCACTGCACCGCGCAGTAGCCGCCACGGCGTTCCTCGGCGACCAGATCGACCCCCGTATCCTGACCGGCGAACTCGGGGCGCTCGGCCGCCCACTGCGGCCACCGCCAGACGTTCGTGAAGCGGTCCGCGTAGAGCGGATCCTTACGGAAGTACGCCTGCATGAGGCGCTCGAATAACGTCCCACTCGTCCGAGCTGAACTTGCGTCGGCCCGGATCTGGTCAAGCGTTTGCTGGAAGCCGTAACTCATCGGTCGTTCGCCCTCGGCGCATCCGGTCATCCCCGCCGAGGCCTGTGAACAGCATCGGGGCAACCACTGAAGGAAGTGGGCGCCTGATCTTAGCGCCAAATGGGAGTACGTCTGGCCTGCCGAGCCAGCGTTGGCGTCGTCCTGCGGCCCGACGCAGCTGGTGACCATTCACGCCGGAGATGTACCTACTGGGTCACGTCCGTTCGGCTAGTGATAGACCGACGATCCGCTCGACGGCGCGCCACCCTATCGAGGAACGCGGGCGAAGTCATGGGCACAGTCACCCTAGCGTGTATTTGCGGTACTGAACCGTACCGGGTTTTCTGGAGGCTCCATTTCTTGGGAGGATGGAGTCCATGGGAAGACCGAGTCGGTACTCACCTGAGGTACGGGAGCGGGCGGTTCGGATGGTGCTTGAACACACGCCGGAGCACGGCTCGCAGTGGGCCGCCATGTGCTCGATCGCGTCGAAGATCGGCTGCTCGGCGGAGACGTTGCGCAACTGGGTTCGGGCGATGGAACGTGACACAGGGCGCCGCCCCGGCTTGAGCACGGAGGAACGGCAGCGTCTCAAGGCTCTTGAACGGGAGAATCGCGAGCTGAAGCGTGCGAACGAGATCCTGCGGAAGGCCTCGGCGTTTTTCGCACAGGCGGAGCTCGACCGCCGACCGAAGTGATGGTCAAGTTCATCGATGCCCACCGGGCCGCCTACGGGGTCGAGCCGATCTGTGCCGTGTTGCCGATCGCCCCGGCGACGTATCACGCGCACAAGGCCCGGCAGGCGGACGCGTCGCGTCTGCCGGCGCGTGCGGGGCACGACGACGGGTTGAAGACGGAGATTCGTCGCGTCTGGACCGAACACCATGGCGTGTATGGGTCGCGCAAGGTCTGGCGGCAGTTGAAGCGAGAGGGCTTCGCGGTTGCGCGGTGCACCGTCGAGCGGTTGATGCGCGAGCTGAATCTGCGGGGTGCGGTACGCGGCCGGCGGTTCAAGACGACCATTCCGGATGACGCGGCCGAGCGGCCGCAGGATCTGGTCGAGCGCAACTTCACGGCCATACGTCCGAATCAGTTGTGGGTGGCCGACGTGACCTACGTGGCGACGTGGCGCGGCTTCGTGTACGTGGCCTTCGTAATCGACGCCTTCGCCAGGCGAATCGTCGGTTGGCGGGTGGCCCAGACGCTGCGTACTGACTTGGTGCTCGACGCGTTGGAGCAGGCTCTCTACGACCGACCGCTGGACTCGGCCCAGGGCCTGGTGCATCACAGCGACCGCGGGGTGCAGTACCTCTCTATTCGCTACACCGAACGTCTCGCCGAGGCCGGGATCGAGCCCTCAGTGGGTAGCCGCGGCGACTCGTACGACAACGCCCTCGCCGAATCCGTCATCGGTCTCTACAAGACCGAGGTCACCAATCGTCGTGGACCGTGGCGTAGCGTCGACGCGGTTGAGCTGGCCACGCTCGACTGGGTCGATTGGTTCAATAACCGTCGCCTCCTCGCCCCTATCGGATACGTCCCTCCGATCGAGTGCGAAGAGCAGTACTATCGCCGTCAAGAGACTCCAGCCATGGTGGCCGGAGTCACGTAATTCAGTCTCTGGAAAACCCGGTACGGTTCATACCGAGACGAGGCTGTCGGCCGGGCAGGCACAGCGGCCTTGAGCTTCTCAATTCCTTCGGCCCGAACGTACGCTTTGCGACCGCTGCCGCAACTCGGACAATGGCCTCTGATGAGCTTCGGATCAGGTCGTGGCATTCGACCATTGCCGCCCGCCGGTCGCACTGCGGTCACCTTGGAACGAGGTCCGGTCATCGCCCCGGTGCCCCTCAGGTTGTGTGAATTTCCGTGACGTTGTTCTTTGATATTCGGTGAGCCAATACCATAAGGGCTGCCATTACTTCTGGCTCTTGATCGAAGACGCGAGTGCTGATGTCCAACAGCAACTGACTGATTGCATAGTTCAGCACGAGGGCGTTCCGAACGGCATCTGGATCACAACAATAGGTCGCAAACTGAGAGGCGTCACGGCGCTCGTATTCGTGGCACATCATTCCGGGATCCGCGTGAACTGACTTGTGGGTATACTGCCGCATGGATTTCAGAAGTGTCAGGAAACGTTCGTTGAACGCTTTGTCTCTATGAGCAGCCGGCGGCACGTGCTTGAGAATGTACTTGAGTGCTTCCTCATCTGTACGAAGCCGAAGTCCATTCCAGGCTCGCACCCACCAATAGGGGCCATCCGTCGCGAAGTCGGTAGCTTGGCCGGCAGCGGCGAGACGTTTACGTGCCGTTTCCACAAGTGGTGTGAGCGGCGGACCTTCTCCACGAAGGGCTGAATCTGCCGTACGGGCTTGATGCAAGGAACGAGAGGTCTGATGATCACGTGACAGGTAGATCGCAGCCACACCATCTCCGAAGTGATGGAGCAAAGCCGCGTGCAACCAACATTCAAATAGTTTTCGGCACCGAGCGAGCGCTGCGTCGTGGCGTTGTGCGCCAGCAAACAGGGCAATATCGTCTGACACGAGTTTTGCACAGTGAAGAACAACGGCAAAGGCCCTTCGCAAGTGACCCTTAGAGGAACGCGCGATAGGCGAACCAACAGAGGAACGCTCAGTGGTTACGATCTCTCGGAGGCCGCGCCAAGTCAGGGCGATGGCCGCGGCAAGCTCGGTGTCTATAGCGTTCCAGTGACGTGCACCGTGATTGGCGAGGTGAGTTGGCACAGGCAGGCTGACCTTGAAGGACTGGGATATCGGCTTGGGTTGACCACCAACGACCAATGGAATCTGAACGGACACAGTGACCGAGGCGGGGTAGTCGGACGTATACAGGGATTCCGGTACGGTGTCGTGTGGTGTGCCTCCCATTTCGCGATAGGGCTCACTCGCGCGTCTGCGCATTGTAAACGAAGGCGTACAAGGCAAGCGGTGAACCGGCTGGCTGCCTTCGACGAGCACGGGTGTTATCACGGGTCACTCAATAACCCTATGTATCCTCTTAGCTTTCTGGACTTACGAACAGGTTGATGGTCTCGACGGGCCTCCGTCCTTGGTTTCGATACCCGAGAACCTAGGAAACAGAAGCGGCACGTATTCGCTTCTATTTACGGTTGCCACCAACACGATTAGATGGGATGAGACGGAACGAAGTCCCGGCAACAATGCGGAGCAGCAAACTATCGAGCCCGTATCGTCGCCCTGATACAACGAAATCGAGAAATCAGGCACATGTATGGCGCCGCGCCTGGTTATGCATTAGCGGTGTCGGTTCCATGGTTGTAGCGACATCATTTCCGGTGACCAAGTCTTACCCAACTCGACAAGTATGCCATCGCTTCCTAGAAGTATCTGTCTAGACTCGTCAACCCTGCGAATCGTTTCTTCGGGTGGTAGCTCTTTTCTTGGCTCTTCCGTTACCATGTCTCGAATCTCTTCGCTCAAACCTATCCTCAAGTCAGCACCAGGTACTTCGACGACACGAACCTTACGGCCGTTTATCGCTAACAACTCAGCCCGGTTCTGGTCCACGAGGTCAGAAAACGGACGGTAGTAATCCCTCATGAATTGCGTTCCCGAAATATCCAGATCGAGAGCCTCTCGGCCAGCACCGTTAGGGTCTTCCAAGTGTACGCAAAGGGTTTCGTTAACGAAATGAGCGATAGATGCAACTCTCAAGTGTGGTTCGACTCCACGAATAGTCCCCACCAAACCTGTTTGTTCCTTTGCGTCCCGGATTGTCTTGGCCGTCGCTTTATTCGTACGCCCTTTCGCCTCAAACACACACCACCTACCTGAGGCATCCCGACCGACGAGGTCTGGCCGACGGCGTCGACCGGACGACGTAGTCGTCGCTTGCAGATATTCAGCGTACACCTCGAGGTGCATGGCCCAATGCACATGCAATAGGCGTGTTGCCATTAACTTCGCAAACGTCAGACCAAGAAAATATGAAATAGCGGACTTCTCCGACGCGTCCAGCCACTCATGCGCGACGGTTCTCTGGATACTCCCTGCCGCTGATTCCCTAAGATTGGCGAAGACCATTGAGGTTCGATAAAACATCTCTAACATCGAGTACTCGCCGTGCTGCCATACGTCCCACCAGCCGCGGCGCCCGACTGTGATCGCAGCATGGACGATGTCCGACCACGTGACAGTCAGGTAGCGGTGACTATCAACTTGCACTCCATATTCAGGAGCGAACGCCCGAGTGACACACGGAATAATCGGCATGGCGTAGTTCACCTTCGTCCCTTGACCGCCACAGTAGCGTTCGGAAGCTCGCTCACGGCCCGGCACCTCTGAGCGTCTCGGGCCCGCCGAGTTCTGTGCGACTCAGAACGGAAGGACGATGTCCTCGTGCGGCCTCAGTCCAGCCGTCTTGGCGGCGAGCTCGATGAGCTTCCGCTTCTGACTATTGCTGATGTTCGTGCCGACTAGCCAACCACCGGGTAGCTTCACGTGCAAGTCACGAAGATCTTCGCGATCTGGATAGAGTTCCTCCGGCGTTCGGGCGATGTACCGACGCTTGCGGCCCTGAGCTCCAGGATGCTGGGCACACTTTTCGAGAAGCGACGGATCCGAGGCAGCCAGCGTGCGTAGAACGGTTACCATCGCGTCCTTGGCGCTCGAGCAGTTGTATTTCTGGCCACGAATCACGAGCTGTCGCGATGGCAACTGAGCACGGCGTCCGCGGACCTCACGCACAGCGGCGTCGGGTGAATCGACGAGCCGCCGTTCGCGTCGAGTTGCGGCCGCCTTCGTCGCGGCTGCTGTTCGGCGTGCGGAAAGTTGTTCTGGTGTGGGCTTCCCGTCTTGTGCCTTGGTTGGCCACGGCGCCGTGTGCCGTGAGGATATCGCTGGGGCGGCGCCGGAATCGATCAATCCCGGCGCGGCCACACCACCGAGAAACGCAACTGCATCGTCGGCGTTGGGTGGAAACCCGACCTTCGATTCCACGGCATCGGTAAGGATCTCAAGCAGGCGACCATCCCTCTTCTGCACGAGTTCTCGCCACACCTCTGGTATGGCCGCCTTCGCTTGCGAACGGCGGTTGCGATTGCGGTACTCCGTCCGGGCGGCTCCAAGCGACTTGCCGGAAGCCACGTTTTCGCGGTTCAGGTAGAGCTGGAACGTCTCGGCGGCTTCGCCCGCAGACCGCTCGTACAGGTCGAGCTTGTAGACACGCCGCTCGTCGTAGTCGCCCTGCTCGGCCGGCAGGTAAAAGCTCCAGCTCCTGCCGTCGGTGAGCACGACGAAGGGCACTCCACTGTGAAAGGCGTATTGCAGAGCCTGCTGCACGGCTCCCTCGGCTCTGCCCACATGCTTGACCTCGATGAAGATCGCCGGCTTCGACGGAGGGTGGCACAGCGCAAAGTCCGCTCGACCGCCACCGGTCTGGTACTCGGGCCACACGATCGCAGTGTCGTATGTGTCCCAACCAAGTTCGCGAAGCACTCGAAGGACGATTCCCTGCGAGATCGCTTGCTCGTTAGGAAATCCGTTCTCGCGCAGGCGGGCCGTGATGTCAGCGAGCGTCGTATCCAGCGACATAGATGCTGCGGAGCATGCTCTACGCGCGCCGCCCGACGTGTCAAGTTCCGGTACTTACAGTCATTGGACCGACTGTGCTTCCTTCGTCGATTCCCGTCGCCGTCAGCGCGTTCCCCGCCGCCGCCTTCACGACGCCGGCCGTCACGCCGGAGTGAAGTCCTGCGACCGTGCTCAGCGCCGGCGGGTCCGGCGTTCCGGCTCTAGGCGCCACTGACGCGCATTGTGGCGAGCGACTACCTGGTGAGCGTCGACACCAATCGCTACTCGGTGCCGTTCACGCTCATCGGACGCTCGATCGAGGTCCGCCGACGCGACGGATGGCTGGAGATGCGTCACCGCGGCGAGGTCATCGCCAGCCATCCGGTGCCCGCGGTCCGGCACCAGCTTCGGGTCCTGCCCGAGCACGGCCCCGGAGCGATCGCCCGCAATGCGCGCCTGCGCTACTCGACCACCGGCTCGTCGACCGGCACACTCCCGTGCAAGGTCGAGGTCCGCGACCTCTCCTGCTACGAGGCGGCGTATGGCCTCGGGGGTGCGCAATGATGTCGCCACAGATGGCGCGGCTCGACGAGCATCTGCCACTTCGTCGAGCACGGCGAAAACCTCGTCCTGCTCGGACCGCCCGGCGTCGGGAAGACCCACCTCGCGGTCGCGCTCGGCCTCAAAGCCATCGAGCACGGCTACCGCGTGCTCTTCACGACGGCCATCGCCATGCTCTCCACCCTCACCAAGGCGCTGAACGAGGGGCGCTTCGACGACAAGCTCAAGGTCTACACGATCCCCCGGCTGCTGATAATCGACGAAATCGGCTACCTGCCCATCGACCGACAGGCGGCCACGCTCTTCTTTCAGCTCATCAGCCGCCGCTACGAACGCGGGCCGATGATACTCACCAGCAACCAGAGCTTCGGCAGCTGGGGCGATGTCTTCGGCGACCGGGTGATCGCCAGCGCCATCCTCGACCGGATTCTGCATCACGCGACGACGATCATTATCCGGGGCGACTCCTACCGGTTGAAGGACAAACTGAAATCCGGAGTCGTCAAACCGACGATGGCGGGGACGTGAGCGACCACTGCACGACGACCGTGCACCCAGGGGTGGGGGATTTTTGAATGACCGTTGACAGCGGCCGAGTTCGGCTCGCGGAGCAACGCAGGAATCGAGGAAGCTACGCGTGCGAAGTCGAGTGCTGTTGGAGTGCGACGCGCCACCTGCTGAATCCGTGGGACGTCACGGAGCGCGTTCAGGGTAGCCGATTAGCAACAGAGTCCGCGAACGCCCTGAACGTCGTGTTCCGGTTCGGGGAGGTCGAGATACTACTCCGATGCACGGGAACGACGCAACGAGAATGTGACTTTCGCATGTGTTACTATATCCGTAGTTCCATTTTACGGTCAGGAATTGGAGGCTCGGATGAATTGGAGAAATCACGTTGACGCGATGCTACCCCATGTCGTACGATTAGGCACACCGGAGGCCAGCGGCACCGGGTTCATACTGCATATTGACAAGAAAAAGAAGAAACTAACACTAGCTACAGCTTCCCACGTTATACGTGATGCAGAAACTTGGCGCCAACTGGTAACTGTCCGTCATCGTGCTTTCCCAAGACCATTAGAAGCTTGGTCAGAAGAACGCCAGATTCTCTTGCACCCTAGATTCGACTCTGCCTGCATAACGGTGCAACTACCGGAGGATTTCAAAGAAGACGCATTGCCTGAACAGCCGATCGAACACGTTCCGTTTGAGTTAGCTGTTCCCTCTGGAGAAGAGGTCGGTTGGCTGGGTTACCCGAATCTCGTTACGAGTAATAGACCTTGCTTTTTCAGTGGACACATAAGCGTATATGCTGAGAATCGTTACTTTATTGACGGAGTTGCCATACCAGGAGTCAGTGGCGGGCCCGCTTTTCGCTACTCCCCATCGAAGAAAAAACTCCAAATACTTGGATCTGTGACGGCCTACATAACTCGAGGCGGTCAAACTCCTACTGGCCTAATGGTTGCCGATGACTGTACGGGTTGGCCAGAAATTTTCCGTGACGATGAGGAAGAGAAGAAAGAGTAGGACGTACAAAGTGAACGGCACGTTCTGAAAATCGTGGCTCTGACTTGGCTGGTTCACCCCATCAGGCTGGTAGGAGGTTTTGATGAAAGATAACTGCAACTTCATCCGCGTGCCGTCAACTTTTCTCTTGCGGCCTCGCCGTGCCATTTTCTTGCTGGTGCTGGAACAAGCGAATTCGGACCAACCCACACTGCCAGCACGCCTCGGCGACGTCTAACTCCAGCACGCTCAGGCGGTGCTCGGTAAACTCGGTGCCGTTTCCTGCTCTCAGACTTCGTTGCAGCCCGTCCTATGACAGCCTTTTCTCCGTACTACGAATAGTAGAGCCAAAAGGTAGAGAGGACGATTGAGAGATTCTTACGGCTCTTCCGATCTCGCCAGATATCACCCGGGCAACGCGAAGACAAAGAGGTTGCTCGCGATGCTCGGCCGGAGCTCCGGTGTCAACTGGAGAAAGCTGGCGGTGGTGGCCGCCCGGCCGGTGCTGACGGCGATGTACTGGCGGCCGTCGACGGCGAAGCTGATCGGGAAGCCGGAGACGGGCGATCCGAGGTTGATTTCCCAGAGGACTTCGCCGGTTTCGTGATCGAAGGCGCGGAAGCGTCCCGCCGCGTCGCCGCCGAAAACGAGGCCGCCGCCGGTGGCGACGAGAGAGAGTGTCGCCGCCCGCTGCTGGTGCAGCCAGGTGGTCCTGCCGGTCTCGGCGCTGATGGCGTAGACGGAGCCGAGCTGGTCCATGTTGGGGGCCAGCTCGTGACGGACGGCGAGGGCGTAGATGCGGTGCGAGGCGTCCGGCGAGGTGGTGGCGAGCAGCCGCTGGCACATGTTGCGGAGCGGCATGTACATGGTGTTGGTGAGCGGGCTGTAGGCGCCGGCCTCCCAGTCCTTCCCGCCGTGCATGTTGGGACAGGCGAGCACCTGCTGCCCCTCGGCGGTGAACGTCACCTCGGCGTTCTCCGTCACCACGCCGGTCACCGGGTCGATGCTGCTGATGACGTTCTGCGGGACGGTCGGCTTCGCCCAGAGGAACTCCCCCGTCTCGCGGTCGAGGGTATAGACGAGGCCGGTCTTCCCGGGAATGCCGGTCATCACCTTGCGCACTTCACCCCGCTGGATGCGCGGATTGATCCAGGCGACCTCGGACGGGTCGGGCGCGACCGCCGTGTCGAGCAGCAGCCGCTCGAACGGATGGTCGAGATCCCAGTGGTCGTTCAGGTGCTGGTAGTGCCAGCGGATCTCGCCGGTGTCGACGTCGAGGGCGAGCGTCGAGTTGTGGTAGAGGTGCGTGTTCTCGATGCCCCCGAGCAGGAACTTCGGCGCCGGCGAGGTGACGGACGTCCCCTGGTAGATCAGCCGCAGCTCGGGGTCGTAGCTCGCCGGCATCCAGGCGCCGACGTGCACGCGCTGCTCGTACGGGACGCCGCCCCAGGTCTCGTCGCCCGGCTCGCCCGGCGCCGGCACCGTGCGCCGCCGCCAGACTTCCTCCCCGGTCCGCGCGTCGTGGGCGATGATGACGCACGTCTCGGGCCCGCCCGCCGGCCGGCAGCTCCGCCCGGAGATCGCCTTCCCCTCGGCGATGATCGGCCCGGAACTGTGCCCGGCGGGAGTCTCCTGATAGTCGAAAATCTTGGTCTCCCAGGCGATCTCGCCGGTCTCGACGTCGAGGCCGAAGAGGTACGAGTCGTCGCTCGTGTTGACGAGGTAGCGGTCGTAGATGGCGATGTTGCGGTTGTTGGCGGAGTTGCCGCCGACGAAGGTGTACACGTCGTCCGGGAGGTTGCGGCGGTGGCTCCAGATGAGGTCGCCGGTCACCGCGTCGAACGCCTCGATGACGTCGCTCGCCTGGGGCATGTAGAGGACGCCGCCGTAGGCGAGCGGCGTTCCCTCGGACCGTCCCGGCGCGAGGGCGCGGGTCCACACCATGCGGAGGTCGCCCACGTTGTCGCGGTTCACCTCGTCGAGCGGGCTGTAACCCCAGCCGTTGACCGTCCGCCGCCACGAGAGCCAGTCGCCCGGCGCCGGGTCGGACAGCATGGCGTCCGTCACCGGCACGAAGTCGCGCTCCTGCGCCGCCGCCCCGGCGAGGGCCGCCACCACGAGCGCCGCCAGCGCCAGCCCTGCCGCACGTCTCGTTGTCACCGTCATCGCCCGCCCTCCCGGATGCCTATTAACGAATGGACGCTAATGTTGTTGTATGGGGTCCGAAACGGGCCGTCCATATTGATACATTGGGCGTTTATCTTTAATAACCCAAAAACGCACCCTCAGGAAGCTCAGGCGGTCCCCCGGAGGCCGAGATCGTCCGCCACCTCGCGCATGAAGCCGATGACGTTCGTGATGTGCTCGTCGAGCGGCAGACCCAGCTCTTCCGCGCCCTGTCGCAGGTCGTCCCGGCTGACGGCGCGCGCGAACGCCTTGTCCTTCATCCGCTTCCGGACCGACTTCGCCTGGAGGTCGAGGACGCTCTTCGTCGGCCGGACGAGCGCCGCCGCGGTGATGAACCCGGCCAGCTCGTCGCAGGCGAACAGCGTGTGCTCCAGGCGCGATTCGCGCGGCACGCCGCTGTAGTCGGCATGCGAGAGGATGGCCCGGATCATGTCCTCCGGCCAGTCCCGCTCGCGCAGGATGCGGCTGCCGACAAACGGGTGGTCCGCCGCGTCCGGCCACCGCTCGTAGTCGAAGTCGTGGACGAGGCCGACGATGCCCCACGCCTCCTCGTCCTCCTCGAACTGGCGCGCGTAGCCGCGCATCGCCGCCTCGACGGCCAGCGCATGCTTCCGGAGGCTGTCGCCCTGCGTGTATTCGGTCAGCAGCGCCCAGGCGTCCGCGCGCGTCGGCGTCATGACCCGGATCCCGCCGCCGCCCCGGCGGACGACGCCGCCAGCCCGTTCATCGACGTCGCCGTCAACTGCCCCTCGCTCGCCGCGACCACGGCGGACACCGTGATGTCGCCCGTGACGTTGGTCATCGTCCGGCACATGTCGAGGATGCGGTCGACGCCGAAGATGAGGGCGATGCCGGCCACCGGCACACCGATCGCCTCGAGGACGATCACCAGCATGACGATCCCCGCGCTCGGCACCGCCGCCGTGCCGATCGACGCGAGCATGGCCGTGAAGACGATGGTGGCCTGCGCCGCCAGATCGAGCGGGATGCCGAGCGTCTGCGCGATGAAGACCGCCGCCACCGACATGTAGACGGCGGTCCCGTCCATGTTGATGGTCGCCCCCAGCGGCAGGACGAACGACCCCACTTCCTCGGAGACGCCCAGGTTGTGCTCCGCCGTCTCCATCGAGACGGGCAGCGTCGCCGCGCTCGACGACGTGGAGAACGCGACGAGTTGGGCCGGGGCGGCGCCGCGCAGGAAGCGGAACGGCGTGATCGGCGTGAGGGTCCGCAGCAGGATGGGATAGGTCAGGAACGCGTGGATCGCGAGGCCGACGAGCACGCAGACGCAGTAGAGCCCGAGCGCGCCGAGCAGTTGCGCCACGTCGGCCGGGTTGTCGCCCGCCACCGACGTGATGGTGCCGGCGATGAGCGAGAAGACGCCGACCGGCGCCACTATCAGGATGAGTTCGACGATCTTGATGATCGCGGCGTTGATCGACTCGAACAGCGACAGCAGCGGCTGCGCCTGTTCCCGCGGCAGCAGCATCAGCGCCACGCCGAGGAGGAGGGCCGTGAAGACGACGCTCAGCATCGCGCGGTTGTTCGATGCGGCGTTGAAGATGTTGTCGGGCACCATGTCGACCAGCGGCTGCAGCGGTCCGCGCTCCATCTGGTCCGCCGTTTCCTGGCGCTGAGCGACGTCGCCCTGGTACTCCTCCTGCAGGCTCATGCGGAGGCTCTCGGGAATCGACGCGCCCGGTTCGACGAGGTTGACGACGACGAGGCCGATCACGAGGGCGATGAGGGTCGTGCCGAGGTAGATGGCGATCGTCTTGCCGCCGATGCGCGACAGCTTCTGGAGGTTGGCGAGCGACGCGACGCCGGTGACGAGCGACGCCAGCACCAGCGGGACCGCGATGAGGAGCAGCAGCCGCAGGAAGATGGTGCCGAACGGCGTGATCCAGTTGCGGGTGAAACCGCTGAGCCCGACGAACGTGGCGACGACGCCCCAGACGAGGCCGAGGCCGAGGGCGACCAGGATCCGCCAGTGCGTCTGCCCGAGCCAGCCCATCCGCGAAAGCCTATCAGAGGGGCAGCGACGCCTTGGCGTTGAGGTCGAGGGGCGCGGTCACGCCGGCCGCCAGCAGGCGGAGGCCGGCCGCGCCGATCATCGCGGCGTTGTCGGTGGCGAGGGCCATCGACGGGAGAAAGAGCGGGAGCTCCTCTTTGGCGGCGCGGGCCGCGGCGTCCGCCCGGAGGCGCGAGTTCGCGGAGACGCCGCCCGAGATGCCGACGCTGCGCGCGCCATAGCGCCGCGCCGCGAGGAACGTACGGTCGAGCAGGGTTTCGACGACCACACGCTGGAAGCTGGCGCAGATGTCGGCCACTTCCGCCTCGGGGAGCGCGGGGCCAGGGGCGGTGGCGGAGGCGCCGGCGTCCGTCGGGCTGTCCGGCGCGCCCCGGGCGGGTGGGCTGTTGGGCGGACCGGGGGCGGGTGTGCTGTCCGGCGCGCCGGGGCGCGGCTGGACGTCGCGGCCGTCCTCTTCGGCCCGGCGCCGCTGCACGTGGCGCTTGACCGCCGTCTTGAGGCCGCTGAAGCTGAACTCCAGCTCCCGGAGGCGGCGCGTCGCGGCGAGGCCGGCGGGCCGGGCGGCCTCCGGGGGGGCGTTCCGGTCGTCGTGCGTCATGCGGGCGTAGGGGAAGTCGACGGCGCGGTCGTTGGCGCTGCGGGCCAGCCGGTCGATCACCGGCCCGCCCGGGTAGGACAGGCCGAGGAGCGAGGCGACCTTGTCGTAGGCCTCCCCCGCCGCGTCGTCGCGGGTCTTGCCGATGAGCCGGCAGTCGAGCGTGCGGTCCGGCTTCTCCTCCGCCACGAGGTAGAGGTTGGTATGGCCGCCCGACACGACGAGCACGACCGCCGGCAGCGGCATCGCGCCGCTCTCCACGACGAGCGACTCGATGTGCCCGGCGAGGTGCTGCACGCCGACGAGGGGCACGCCGAGCGACGCGGCGGCCGCCTTGGCGAAGGCGACGCCCACGAGGAGCGATCCGACCAGTCCCGGCCCCTGGGTCACCGCGATGGCGTCAAGCCCGTCCCAGCCGGTATCCGCCTCTTCCAGCGCGCGGTCGACGACGCCGCAGATGTCGCGCACGTGCTGGCGCGAGGCGAGTTCCGGGACGACGCCGCCCCACGCGCGGTGAATGTCCACCTGCGACGCCACGATGTTCGAGCGCACGTCCCACGGCCGGGCGGGATCGCCCGAGTCGGCCACCACGGCGGCGGCCGTCTCGTCGCACGAGGTCTCGATGGCGAGCAGTTGCATGGTGCGTCAGCGTTGGAGCACTACGAGCCCGTCGTGAAACCCCCGCTACCTTCGAGCGACGATGCGTCCCGCCTGGCCGGCGGACGAGCGTGCTCCCCCATCAGGCTATGGCCCCCGCTCCGGCGGCGGCCGACGCGGCCTCGCACGCGGCGCGCAGGCTCTCCGCATAGGGCGGCCGGCAGACGCCGTGTTCCGTGATGATGCCCGCGACCAGGGCGTGCGGCGTCACGTCGAACGCCGGGTTCCAGATCCCCGCGCCCTCTGGCGCGACGCGCGACGACCCGACGTGGGTCACTTCCCGCTCGTTCCGTTCCTCGATGGGGATCGCCGATCCGTCCGGCGTCGCGAGGTCGACCGTCGACGTCGGCGCCGCGACATAGAACGGCACGCCATGCTCGCGCGCGAGGACGGCGACGGTGTAGGTCCCGATCTTGTTCGCCACGTCGCCGTTCGCCGCAATGCGGTCCGCGCCAACGACGACCACGTCCACGCGGCCGCTGCGCATGAGGGGCCCGGCCATCCCGTCGGTGATGACCGTCGTGTCGATCCCGTCGCGCAGCAGCTCCCACGCGGTAAGCCGCGCCCCCTGGAGGAACGGCCGCGTCTCGTCGGCGTAGACGGCAATCCGCTTGCCCGTCTCGACCGCCGCGCGGACGACGCCGAGGGCCGTGCCGTAGCCGCCGGTCGCCAGGGCGCCTGCATTGCAGTGCGTCAACACCTGTCCGGCGTCCGGCAGGACGGTGGCGCCGTGGCGTCCGAGGGCGCGGCAACACTCCACGTCCTCGTCGTGGATCGCCTGCGCCTCGGCGATCACGATGTCGCGGATCTCGGCCGGCGACCGGCCGGCCCGCGCCGCCTCCGAGAAGACGCGTTTCATGCGGTCGATGGCCCAGAACAGGTTGACCGCCGTCGGGCGGGTGGCGGCCATCATCTCGCACAGCCGGTAGAACTCGCCCGCCAGGGTCGCGCTCCCCGTGGCCCGCGACTTCACGACGCCGAGGGCCAGCCCCATCGCCGCCGCGACGCCGATGGCGGGCGCCCCGCGGATCACCATGCGCTCGATCGCGCGCGCCACCTCGCGCGCCGTCTTCAGTTCGACGTAGACCTCCTGGGCCGGCAGCTTCCGCTGATCGACCATCAGGACGTGATCACCCTTCCATTCAACCGTTGGCAACATCGTGCTGATCAGCCTACAGCAGCAGGGCCGCGACGCAGGCGTTGATCATGGTCGCGGTGAACCCGGCGAGCAGGGCGCGGCCGCTCAGCCGGGCGAGGTCGGCCCGCCGCTCCGGCGCCATGCTGCCGATGCCGCCCAGGACGATGCCGATGGAGCCGAAGTTGGCGAAGCCGGTCAGGGCGTAGGTCACGAGGATGCGGCCGCGGTCGCTGAGCGTGGTCGCGTGCTCGCCGCCCATCCGGACGTAGGCGACGAACTCGTTGGTCACGAGCTTGGTGCCGAGGAGGTCGGCGACGGCCGGGATGTCGGACGGCGGCACCCCGAGCAGGGCGGCGACCGGCGCGAACAGGAACGCGAAGATCCCGGCCATCGACAGGCCGGGCCGGACGAAGCCGAGCAGGGCGTCGAGCATGGCGATGAACGCGAGGAAGGCGATCAGCATCGCGGCGACGTTGAAGGCGAGCTGCATGCCCGCGGCGGCGCCCCCCGCGGCGGCGTCGACCAGGTTCGCATGCTGCCGCTCGCGGCTGATCACGGCCCGGCCCGCGGTCGCCGGCTGGCCCGTCTCCGGCAGCAGGATCTTCGCCAGATACAGGCCGCAGGGGGCGGCCATCACGCTGCCCGTGAGCATGGCCACGGGATCGGCGCCCAGGCTGACGTAGATCGCGAAGACGCTGCCGGCAATCGTCGCGAGCCCGCCGGTCATGAGGGCGAGCAACTCGGACTGCGTCATGCGGGCGATGTAGGGACGCACGACGATCGGCGCTTCCGACTGCCCGAGGAAGACGTTGGCGGCGGCCGAGAGCGACTCCGCGCCGCTGGTGCGCATCAGCGGCATCATCGCGCGGGCCATCAGGCTGACCGCCATCTGCAGGACGCCAAGGTAATAGAGGACGGTGAAGAAGGACGAGGCGAAGATGATGATCGGCAGGGCCGCGAAAGCCAGCACCATGCCGGTCGGGAACACCTGCTCCATCGCGGCCGGGTCGGCCAGCACGCCGAAAACGAACTCGGAGCCGGCGCTCGTGAAGCCCATGAACGCGGTGGCCACGTCGGCGATGGTCGAGAACGCGGCATAGCCGGGCCGGACGCCGCCGATGCTGAACTTCAGGATGAGGAGCGCGAGCGCGAACTGCAGGCCGATCCCCCACGCCACGGTCCGCCACCGGATGGCCGTGACGTTCGCGGAGCAGGCGACCGCGGTCAGGATGAACGCGGCGATCCCCATCAGCGCGCGCACCGGTCCGGGCAGGGTGGATGCCAGTGCGAACGCGGCCAGGGCCAGCAGGACGGCCCCGGCGCCGGCGGCGAGACGCAGCCTGCCCGCCGCGGTCATCGCGTCGACCCTCCGGAAGCGGTTCGCATTCCGGGGAAGCCTACCCCACGGGGCTGGCCCGCAGTAGGATCACGCCATGACTGATCCCGCCTCGTCCCCCGGCGCCGCCTTCGTCGACATCGCGCGTGCGCGCCTCTGCGTCCACCTGACCGGACAGGTGCGGGCCTGTATCGATGCGCTGCGGCCGGAACAGATCTGGTGGCGCCCGAACGAGAAGTCGAACGCGATCGGGAACCTGGTCCTGCACTGCGCCGGATCCACGCGCTTCTACATCGGCCGCATCATCGGCGGGAGCGATTTCGTCCGCGACCGGCGGGCCGAGTTCGCCGAGCGGCGCGAGCTGCCGCCCGCCCAGTTGCGGGCCGACCTGGACATGGCGATCGAGGAAGCTGATGCCGCGTTCCGGGGGTTCGACCCGGCGCGCCTGCTCGAGGTGACCGAGGAAACGCCCGAGCCGATGACCCTCGCCGAGGTCATCACGCTCCAGTTGAGCCACTACTCGATCCACGTGGGCCAGATCGCCTACGCGACGAAGCTGATCAACGCCGACGCCATCCACGAGATCTGGCGCAAGACGCCCTCCCGCTGACCGGCGCCCCTCCGCCCGGCACCCCCAGTCCGGCGGCCCGCACCTTTCACGCCCCGCACCGTCGACGCCGCGCCGGCGCCAGTCGGCCCCCGCTTGACTCCAACCGCCCCCCTTGGCACCGTCCGCCGCCGCACGGTTCACGCCCCGCCCGGCACTACTACGGCGGACAGAAGCGGCCGATAGAAAAGTCGTTGGCGCTTATGAGCCTCGTTCCCCGCCAGATGTGCGGGAACGGATCTGGGAGTCAAGACGATGAGACGACTGTTGTTGATCGGAATCCTCGTAGCGGGCATTACCGCCGTGAGCGCTGTGCCCCCACTCGCTGGCTGGCAACTCGCCGGAACCGCCCCCGTCCCGCCGGGCGCAGAAGAAAGACGCGTTGCGCGGCCGCCAAGCGGCGACCCGCTTCTCACAGGCGACAACTAGTCCCGCGGGCCGGATCGGCCACGACGGCAGGCAGAAATCTGCTTGACAGGTTTTTCCAGACACCCCTGCGGAACTTCCCGACCTGCCGGCAAACCCGTCGTTCCAGCGGGCTGACAGCGCCGCAGGGCCACGCGGCCGCGAATTGCGGCAACAGGTTCATCTCTATCCCGCCGCGACCGTCACGCCTCAGCGTAAAGCCCCTAAATATAGGCACTTACACTGGGAATATGAACACCCCCACGACTGCTGAAACGAATCAATCGCTGTCTCCCGACGACCTGCGCCGGAGATGCGAAGAGCGCAATCGCCTGGAGAACGAGATCGCCGAACTCTCCGCCCGCATCGACGCCGCCGTCTACGAACTGCTGGTCCGCATCCGTCGCTTCGATGAACTCGAGGGCTGGTCGGGTGCGACGTCGTATGCGCAGTGGCTGAGCTGGCGGGCCAACCTGGCGCCGGGCACGGCGCGCGAATACGTGCGGGTCGCGCATGCCCTGGCGAAGCTGCCGAAGACCTCCGACGCCCTGCGGCGGGGGCAGGTTTCCTACTCGAAGGTGCGCGCCATCACCCGGGTGGCGACGCCGGCGACCGAGGATCGCCTGCTGCATCTCGCCCACCAGGGGACGGCGGCCCACCTTGAACAGATCGTCCGGGCGTGGCGGCTGTGCGACCGCCAGCACGAGGGGCGGGAGGACCGCGAGCGGCGGCGGAATCACCGTATCAGCATCTATCCCGATGCCGACGGCATGTTCGTCGTTCGGGGACGGCTGACACCGGAGGTGGGCGCGGTGGTGCGCCGGGCCATCGAGGCGGCGTCCGACCAGCTCTACCAGGAAGCGAAGGAGGCGGAGCCGCGGAACATCGACTCGCCCGGCTGCCGGCAGGCGGACGCACTGGGGCTGATTGCGGAGAGCGCCCTGGCGGCGAAGCTCGACACGGGAACCGCTGGCGACCGCTACCAGGTGGTCGTGCACGTGGATCCGGAAGCGCTGCGGGACGACGTTTCCGCGGAAACGCAGACGGAAGCCAGTGAGCGTGACGGAAGCGGTTGCTCGGATGCGTCGCCGAGCGCCGGACAGGCTGCCCTGGAAGAGGCGGGCGGCATCCGCGTTTCCGCGGAAACGTCGCGGCGGCTTAGCTGCGACGCCGGCAAGGTGGTGATGCGGCACGACGCCGACGGCAACATCCTGGACGTCGGCCGCAAGACGCGGACCATCCCGCCCGCGTTGCGCCGGGCCCTGGCCTCACGCGACCGGCATTGCCGATTCCCGGGCTGTGAGGCGCGGCGTTGCGACGCCCATCACATCAGGCACTGGGCGGACGGGGGCGCTACCAAGCTGGAAAACCTCGTCCTGCTGTGTCGCCGGCACCATCGCCTGGTGCATGAGGAGGGCTACAGGATCACGCTGGACGCCGAAGGCCAGCCGCAATTCACGCACGCGACCGGCCGGGCGCTGCCGACGGTGCCCGCCATGCCCGCCTGGAGCGGTGCTCCGCTCGCGCCGACCGATGCGAAGCTCGCCGAGGACGGCATCCGAATTGACTCCAGCACCTCGATCCCCAACTGGGACGGGAAGCACCTTGACCTGCCGTACGTGATCGGTGTGGCGTGGCGACCGGGAGACAGTACGGGCGCGGAGGAAACCGCGTGACTTACACCTCCCGGCCTTCGCCCGGCTCTGTCGGCGGCTCAACCTCAAGCACATCCGCACCCGCCCCTATTCGCCGCGAACCAACGGCAAGGGCGAGCGCCGCTGAACAACCTGGTGGGCTTGCACACCTCATGAGCCGGTTCGCCGTCCGTTCGCGCACTACCCCCCAGAGCGAACGACCCAATGCAGGAAAGGGGATTGGCGATGAGGACGCAACCTGAACGGACCGGAGGATGCTGGGCGCTGGCACTGGTGGCCGTGTTGGCGACGACGGCTCCTGCCGAAGCGCAAACCGCTGCATCCTTCGAAGAACTGCCACGCGTACTACGTACGGGAGACCTCGTTACGGTGACCGACAACAGCGGCCGGAATCTCGGGGGACGGATCCTCGACCTGTCACCCTCCACGCTTTCCCTCGAGTACACCGGCGCTCGGATCGACCTGCGCGCCGACCAGGTCTCGACCATTCGCCACCGGCGGTTCGACTCCCTCCAGAACGGCACGGCGATCGGCCTCGGCATCGCCGCGGTTCCGGTATCCCTGCTCGCGCTGGTGGCAGCGAACGAGGGAGGAGTGCACGCGCCATTTGTATTGCTCTGGCTGGGCGTGGGAGGGGGCATTGGCGCAGGCGTGGATGCCTTGATCCGGGAGTCCCGCGTCGTTTACCGCTCGACGGGTACGTCACGGAAACGGTTGACCGTTACGCCACTGCTGTCAGCTCACCGTCGCGGGGTCGCCGTCTCGCTGGGCTTCTGACACCCGGCGTCCCTCCTGGCCGGCGCCCCAGGAGCCCGTAGTCGGACTCCTGGCCTTACCAGGCCATGACGTCGAACTGCTCGTGGTGCAGCCGGTCGTCCGCCTCGATGGTGAGGGGGCTTCCCAGGAGCTTCTCGATGTCGCGGCGCACGCCCTGCTCTTCCTGGTTCAGGCTGCGGGCGATGTCCGGGTTGACGCGGAGCTGGACCGGCCGGCCCTGCAGGTCGGGTCCCGCCTTCTGCATCTCCGCCAGAATCTCGTGACAGATCGTTGACGTCGACTTGATGACGGCGCTGCCGGAGCAGTACGGGCACGGATCGGTGAGCTGGTGCTCCAGGCTCTGCCGGACCCGCTTGCGCGTGACGATGATCAGGCCGAAGTCGGCGACGTGCGCGGTCTTCGACGGCGCGCGGTCGCGGCGCATCTCCTGTTCGAACGCCTGCGCCACCTTGAGGCGGTTCTTGCGATCGTCCATGTCGATGAAGTCGAGGACGATGATCCCGCCGAGATCGCGCAGGCGGATCTGCCGGACGATCTCGGCCGCCGCCTCCAGATTGGTCTTGACGATCGTCTCCTCCAGCCCGCTGCTCTTCTTCCCGACGTAGCGGCCGGTGTTGACGTCGATGGCGACCAGCGCCTCGGTCTGGTTGATCACGATGTAGCCGCCCGACTTCAGCCACACCCGGGTCCGGAGCGCCTTGTCGATCTCCGCCTGCACGCCGTATTCCTCGAAGATGGGAAACGACTTCGTGTAGTGCTGAAGCCGCGGCGCGAGCGACGGCATGAAGCGTTCGACCAGGCCACGCGCGCGCTGGTGCTCGCGCTCGTCGTCGATCCGGATGGCGGAATAGTCGTCGGTCAGGTGATCGCGCAGCAGCTTGGCCACGAGGTTCTCCTCGCGGTGCAGCACGGCGGGAGCGCGGCGCGACTCCATCTGCCCGCGCATCTCGGACCACAACTCGTGGAAGTAGCGCAGGTCGCCCTCGATGTCCTCCGTCGAGCGCTTCGCGGCGGCGGTCCGGATGATGATGCCGCCCGGGAAGCCGTTCTCCTCCCGGAATCCCTTGATGATGCCGCGCAACCGCCTCCGCTCCTCGCGCGAGTCGATCTTGCGGGAGACGCCGATCGAATCGGCGGCCGGCATGAAGACGAGGAAGCGTCCCGGGACGCTGACGTGCGAGGTGATGCGCGCGCCCTTGGTGCCGAGCGGCTCCTTCACCACCTGCACCAGCACTTCCTGACCCCCTTTCAGGAGGTTCTCGATCTTCTGGTCGGCGCTGTTCTGGCCGGTGGCCCGGACGCGGCCGGACGGTTTGGCGTTGCCGCCGTTGGTCTTGCTGTTGCTGTTACCGCTGCCGGCGCCGTCGCCGTCAGGGGCGTCGTCGTCGCTGTCGGCCGATTCGAGTCGTTCGAACTCCTCGATCGTGTCTACGACGTCCGAGACGTAGAGGAAGGCATCCCGTTCAAGACCGATATCGACGAACGCCGACTGCATCCCGGGGAGGACCTTGCGGACACGCCCCTTGTAGATGTTGCCGGCGACGCCGCGCTGGCTTTCCCGTTCGATGTAGATCTCAGCAACCTGGTCGTTCTCCAGAATCGCCGCGGCCACTTCCCGGCCGGTCGACGACACAATCAACTCCTTGTTCATGCGGTGCGATCTCCTGGCGGTCCGGCCGCGGCAACCGACTGGCGCTCGGGGCGCGCACGCGAAGTGCGCCCGCCCTCCTGAGGCCGCCGTGCGCCGTGTTGCGCCGAACCGACGATGGTTTCATCAGTACTTCGAGAACCGGTACATCCTCACGTTGAGGATGAGCCCGAATGCGATGAGTGTTGCGATTACCGACGAGCGCCCGTAACTGAGCAGGGGCAGGGTCAGCCCCTTGACCGGCAACAGGCCCGCCGACATGGTGACGTTGTAGACAACCTGGAACGTGAACCCCGCCATGATGCCCGCCACGAGCAGCACGCCCAGGCGATCCTCGGCGACCCGGGCCGCCTGCAGGCATCTGAGGATCACGAACAGGTAGAGACCGAGGACGACGACCACCCCCAGGAACCCGTGCTCTTCCGCCAGCACGGAGAAAATGAAGTCGGTGTGCGCCGCCGGGACGAAGTTGTACTGGCTCTGCGTCCCCTGCAGGAAGCCGCGTCCCATCAGCCCCCCCGCGCCGACGGTGATCCGCGCCTGGATCTGCTGGTAGCCGGCCCCGCGTGGGTCCCGCTCCGGGTCCAGGAAGCTGGCGACGCGCGTCCGCTGGTAGTCCTCCAGGCCGTAGGCCCAGAC
This sequence comes from Vicinamibacterales bacterium, assembly GCA_965202655.1. Taxonomy (GTDB): domain Bacteria; phylum Acidobacteriota; class Vicinamibacteria; order Vicinamibacterales; family UBA8438; genus VXRJ01. The sequence goes on from CBDBBK010000001.1 coordinate 263,027, forward strand.
GACCGGCGTGGCCAGGACCGCGAGGAGCGCCACGCCCGCCACCACGCGGAACCGCATGCCGGCGATGACCGCCATGACCAGTCCGACCGGCAGCAGGGTGGCCGCGGTCCCGAGGTCGGGCTGCTGCATGATCAGGACGACGGGCACCGCGACCAGGATGCCGGTGACGATCCAGTCGCCCTTCGTCCGCTGGCGGTAGCGGGAACGGGCGAGCAGCATCGCCAGCGTCAGCGCCAGCACGATCCGCGCGAACTCCGACGGCTGAATCGTCGCGACGCCCAGGTTGAGCCAGCGCTGCGCGCCGCCCTGTTCGACGCCGGCGAACAGGGTGAGGACCAGCGCCCCGATCAGTCCGGCATACAGGAGCAGGGAGCGCTCGATGAGCAGCCGGTAGTCGAAGGCCAGGCAGGCGCCGAGCGCGGCGAAGCCGATCACGAGAGCGACGAGCTGCCGCAGGAACTGGGGCCCCGCCTGCCCGGTCGCGGGATCGTAGGTGGCGCTGTAGATCATCACCAGGCCGAGCAGGCTCAACAGGCCGATGGCGGCGAGGAGCGCCCAGTCGAAATGGGCCATGAGCCGGCGGTCGACGATCACTGCCCGCCTCCGGCTCCGACCAGGTCTCCCGCCGCGACCGGCTCGCCTCCCGGCGCCGCGGGGGGGTCGGTCACCGATCCGCCGGCCGGCACGTCCGCCCGGTCGGGCGCGACGGCGGGCGGCGCAGGCGGCGGGGGTGGCGGGGGCGGCGGCAGCACGGGCAACGGCTCGCCGTCCGCCTTGGCGAAGAAGGTCTCCATCACGTGCCGGGCGATGGGCGCCGCGAGGTAGCCGTGCTCGGAATGCTCGGCGAAGACGGCGCCGGCAATGCGCGGGACGTCCCGCGGCGCCGCGAAGACGAACCAGCCGTGGTCGCGCAGATCGCGGAGATCGCGATCGGTCCCTTCCGCCGCGGCCAGACCATCGAGGGATATCACCTGGGCGGTCCCGGTCTTCCCGATGACGTCGCGCCCCCGGACCCGGCCGCGCCGGCCGGTTCCCGCCCGGTTGACGACGTTCCAGAGGCCGTTGCGGACCAGCTCGATGGTCCGCGGCGACATCCGGACGATGGACGCCGTCTCGGGCCGGGGCGCGTCCCGCCAGCCGCTGCCGTCGTTCCAGGCGTCGAGCAGGCGCGGGGCCACGCGCTGGCCGCCGTTCGCCACCGTCGCCATCATCACTGCCAGCGACATCGGGGTCACGGATACCTGCCCCTGGCCGATCGCGACCGAGATCGTCTCACCCGGATACCAGCGCTCGCCGGTCGCTTCCTGTTTCCAGGCGCGCGACGGGACCAGACCCTGCACCTCGTACGGCAGATCGATCCCGCTCAGCTCGCCGAGGCCCAGCGCGGTCGACCACTTGTGGATCTGGTCGACGTCCAGCATCTGGCCCAGCGTGTAGAAGTAGGTGTTGCACGACTTCTCGAGCGCCTCCTCCATGCCGACCACCCCGTGCGTCGCGTGGCAGCGGTAGTACCGGCCGTAGAACATGGCGCCGCCGTGGCAGGCCACCTTGAAGTCGGGATCGATCACGCCTTCCTCGAGGGCCGCGACGGCCATCGCGATCTTGAACGTCGACCCGGGCGAATAGCGTCCCTGCAGGGCGCGGTTCTGCAGCGGCTTCAACCGGTCGCGGTTGAGCGCCGTCCAGGCGTCGCCGTCGATACCGGTCGCGAAGGCGTTCGGATCGTAGGCCGGGAGGCTGACGAGCGCGAGGACGTCGCCGCTCCAGGGATCGAGCACGACCGCCGCCCCGTTGAAACCGGCGGCCCGGAATCCATCTTCCGCCGCCTTCTGCAGGTCGTAGTCGATGGTGAGCCGCAACTGGTGGCCTTCGACCGGGGGCGTTTCGCTGACGACTTCGAACTCCCGGCCGAGACTGTCGACGACGATGCTCCGCTGGCCGTCCGTCCCCATCAACAGATGGTTGTACGCATGCTCGAGCCCCGCGTGCCCGATGATGTCGCCGCTCCGGAGCCCGGCGAACTGCTCCTGCTCGAGTTGCCCTTCGGTGATTTCTCCGACGTAGCCGAACGAATGGGCGGCCAGGCCGGCGGCCGGGTAGTAGCGGCTGGGGGTCTGCTCCACCACGACGCCCGGCAGTTCGAGACGGCGCGCCGCGACCGCCGCGATCTGCGAGATCGAGGCGTTCTGCACGACCGCGATCGGTCGCGACGGCGACACGTTCCGATGGCGCTCCAGCGTATCGTGCACCGACTGGACGTCGATCCCGGTCACCCGTGAGAGTGTCGCGATGGAATTCTCGAGCTGTTCCGTCTGATCCCGGATCAGGGAGATGTTCGACGTGTCGCGGTTCTCCGCGAGCACGCGTCCGTCGCGGTCGAGGATGACGCCGCGCGGCGCGCGCAGGTCGAGCTGGCGCTGATAGTTGTTCTCCGACCGGAGCAGGAACCGCTCGTGCTGGCTCACCTGGAAGTACCAGAAGGCGGTCAGGATGCCGGCGAAGACGAGGACGACGCTTGCCTGGAAGCCGATCAGCAGGAAACCGACGCGGCGGGCATCCGCCCGCGTGGCCTGTTCGAGCGACGGTGACAGTCTGTAAGCCAAACCCGTATCCCGCTTCACGCCTGCGCGGTCAGCCGCTCCTCTGCGACCAGCGGCGCATCAGTTCCTCGGCGCCGAACCGGCGGCGGCCGTAGCGGACCGCGGCCAGGACGCCCAGCCCGATCGCAACGTTCGCCAGCGTCTGCACCAGCATGACATCCCACGAGGCCGACGGTCCCGCCTGCGGCATCAGCGCATAGAGGGCGACGAAGGCCCATACGTGCACCACCGTGGCGACGGCTACCATCAGTCCCGGAAACATGAGTCCGGTCGCGAGGAAATAGCTGGCCACCGCACCCACCGCCAACCCGACGATGCTCTTCGAAACGCCACTGACCCCGACAATCCCGCCCGACAGCCAGTCCTGCCCGCAGCCGGCGATGGCGCCGGTCAGGAAACCCGTCAGCGGTCCGCCGTCAATCGCCGCGAGAACCACCACCACGAGCGGCAGATCGACGTTCACGCGCGCGCTTCCCCCGAGCCACGCAATGGTCGTCTGCAAGACCAGCGCCGCCAGGATCGCCAGGCCAAGCTGGCGGACGTTCATCGGAGGTCCTCCGCCATCTGGGCGCCGGCGTTGTCCAACACGATCAACACCTGCTCGATCCGGGCGAAATCGACAGCCGGAATGACCCGTATGTTCTTGTAGAGGTCCGGCCCGCGCGTCACCTCCGCGACGGTTCCGATGGTGAAACCGTGCGGGAAGATGCCGTCGGCGCCCGACGCGATGACGCGATCGCCCACCGCGACGTCCTCCTGATTGGACACGTACTCCATCGAGAACACCGCCGGGTCGTCCTGGCCCACGACGATGCCGACGGCGCGCGTCCGCTCGATCAGCGCGCCCGCCGCCGCGTTCCGGTCGATCAGGAGCTGCACCTGCGCGGCGCGCAGTCCCGGACGGCCGACGATCCGGCCGACGACGCCCTCGGGCGCCAGCACCGCCAGGTCCGCATGGACGAAATCCCGGCTGCCGCGGTCGACGGTCAGGGTCCGGAACCAGGGGGACGCGTCAGCCCCGATCACGCGGGCGCTCAGGGTGTCGAGATCGACCGACTCGCGCAGCTCCAGCAGACGCTCCAGTCCACGCGCCTGCTGCACGAGCGCGTGCTGCTGCTGCAACTGGTAGCGGAGCGACGCCACCTCCGCCTCCAGATCGCGGTTGGCCTGGCTGACGGTGTGCAGGCCGACGTAGCCGTTCCAGCCCCCCCGAACGAGGCCGGTGGCGCCCGCGGCCAGCCGCTGCGCCTCGGTGAGCGTGCCGAAGATCACCGCGTCGAGCAGAGTTCGTCCGGGCTGGACCGTGAGTTGGGCGGATATGAGCACGACGTGGGCGGCCAGCACCAACAGCACTACCGATGCGGTGCGATGCTTCTTCCACACGGCTCAGGCTCCGGTTCCTCCGATTCTCAGTTCAGTGCGATCTTCCGCAGCAGACCCAGATCGTTCAGCATCTCCCCCGCCCCCTTCACGACCGAGTGGAGCGGATCGTCGGCCGGCATGACCGCCACGCCGACCGCGGCGGTGATTCGCTTGTCGAGACCCTTCAGCATCGCACCGCCGCCGGTCATCGTGATGCCGCGGTCGGAGATGTCGGCCGACAGCTCCGGCGGCGTCTGTTCCAGCGCGTCGTGCACGGCCTCGACGATGATGTCCACCTGGTCGGATATCGCCTCCCGGATCTCGCTGTCGGTCAGCGTGACCGACTGGGGCACACCCTTCACGAGGTGGCGGCCCTTGATGGCGAGGGTCATCGATTCGTCAAGCTCGGAGGCCGATCCGATTTCGATCTTGATCTCCTCCGCCGTCCGTTCGCCGATCAGCAGGCTGTGCTCCCGCTTGACGTATTGAATGATGGCGTCGTCCATCTCGTTGCCCGCCACGCGAACCGCCCGGCTGTAGACCACGCCGGCCAGCGAGATGACGGCGATGTCGGTAGTGCCGCCGCCGATGTCGATCACCATGTTGCCGAACGGTTCGGTGATCGGCATGCCGGCGCCGACCGCGGCGGCCACCGCCTCCTCGACCAGATACACCTCGCTCGCCTTGGCGCGGAACGCGCTGTCCTTGACGGCGCGCCGCTCCACCTGCGTGACCTCGGACGGGATGCCGATGACGACGCGCGGACGGACGAGGAAGCTGTTGTTCGCCCGCTTGATGAAGTACGAGAGCATCTGCTCCGCGGCCTCGAAGTCGGCGATCACGCCTTCGCGCATCGGCTTCACCGCGTCCATGCCGCCGGGCATGCGTCCGAGCATCCGCTTGGCTTCGTTGCCGACCGCTTCGATGCTGCCGGTCATCCGGTTGACGGCGACTATGGACGGCTCGTTGACGACAATTCCCTTTCCGCTGGCGAAAACGCACGTGTTCGCGGTGCCGAGATCGATCGCGAGGTCGGTCGACAGAAACGACAACATCCCTAACATCAACGCTCCTTCATCCGGTGCGCCCCGCGGGGGCGCCGCCGGTACTTCGCCCGATACAGGGCGTCGTCAGCCATCCGCACCAACGCGCCCGGCGGGGTTTCGCCGCGCGTGGTGGCCGTTCCCATCGAGGCCGTGACGCGCGCTCCGAACCGCCCGCCGCCGAGGAACCGGTGACTCCCGATCTGCCGTTGCAGCCGGGCCGCGACCGCCGCCGCACCCGTGCGGCCCGTGGCCGGCAGGAGCACGGCGAACTCGTCGCCACCGACACGCGCCACGAGATCGGTCCTCCGCAAACCGGCTCGCAGCAGTTCCCCAGCCTCTACCAATACCCGATCGCCGCCCGGATGGCCATAGCGATCGTTAACGGATTTGAAATAATCCAGGTCGATCAACAGCAGCGAAACCGGGCTCGCGGCGTCTGCCACCCGCGAAACCTCCGCCTCGACCGCCTGTCGAAATCGGCGACCGTTCGGCAAACCGGTCAGGTCGTCCGTAAGGGATAGAGCCTCCGCCCGTTCGAGACGTCTGGCCGTATCCAGCGCGATCGCGCCAAGAGCGAAAGCGGTCCGAGCGATGTATGCGGGGTCCGGCGACGACTGCGCCGACCGCATCATGGCGACAATTTCCTCCGGTCGGCGGGTGAATCCCCCCGAACCGGGGAGCTGTGCCAGGGCAGGCACCGGGAACTGGCCGAGAATCGCGACTCCTGACTGGCGCACTGGTAGCGCCGAACGATTCTACACCGACTGCGCGGTGGCGTGCAGGGGAATCGCGCCGTCCGCCGAACCACGCGGCCTGATAGTAAAATGACGCCATGACCATGCTCGATCGGATGCGGCGGCACAAGGGATGGCTCAAGTGGAGCCTCGCGGCCGTGGTCCTTGCCTTTGTCTTCCTCTACGTTCCCGGCTTCATGGATCAGTCGGGGGGCGTGGGAATGCCGAACGAGGTACTGGCGCGCGTAGGCGACCGCGAAATCCTCCGTTTCGACTTCCAGCAGCTCTATACGCAGCAACTCCAGCAGTACCGGCTGCAGATGGGCGGCAACGTCTCCGACGAGGTGCTTCTCTCGCTGGGCCTCGACCGGCAGGTGCTGCAGCAGATGATCGACGGCCATGCGGCGCTGAGTGAAGCGCGGCGCCTCGGCATCGAGGTGAGCGACGCGGAAGTGCGCAATCAGATCCTGTCGATTCCGGCGTTCCAGGTGAACGGGCAGTTCATCGGAGAACAGCAGTACCGGCAGTTGCTCGCGTCGCAGCGTCCGCCGATCGATCCGTCCCGGTTCGAGGAGGACATCCGGAACGAGATCATGCTCCAGCGCCTGCAGTCGGCCGTTACCGGCTGGGTGAGCGTGTCGGATGCCGAAGTGGAAGCCGAGCACCGGCGCCGTAACGAGCGAGTGCGGGTGGACGTGGTGGCCTTCCGGGAGACCGACTTCCGGGAAGGCCTGGAGGCTACCGACGCGGACATCGCGGCGCAGTTCGCCGAGGAGCAGGGGACCTACGAGATCCCGGAGAAGCGCCGGCTGCGGTTCCTGCTGATCGATCAGATCGCCATCCGCGACGGCCTGACCCTGGCCGACGACGAGGCGCGGTTGTACTACGACGCGAACATCGAGCAGTACCGGACGCCGGGCCAGGTGACCGCGAGCCACATCCTGCTCCGCATCGACGACGACGAAGAGGAAGCGGACGTGGAAGCCCGCGCCGCCGCGCTGGCCGAGGAGGCGCGGGGCGGCGCCGACTTCGCGGAGTTGGCGCGCGAGCATTCCGACGACGAATCGAACGCCGCCGACGGCGGCGACCTCGGGACGTTCGACCGCGGGCGGATGGTGGCGGAGTTCGAGGCGGCCGCGTTCGCGATGGCCGCCGGCGAGATCTCGGACCCGGTCCGGAGCCCGTTCGGCTTCCACGTGATTCACGTGACCGAGAAAGTGGAGGAGGTTACGCAGCCGTTCGATCAGGTGCGCGCCGCCATCGAGAACACGATGAAGCAGGAGCGGGCCCTCGCGCGGGCCAACGCCCTCGCGCGGGCGGTGGCCGTCGAGGCGAACTCGCCGGAGACGCTCGAACGCGCCGCCATGGCGCGCGGCTACCTGATGCAGGAGTCGGGCTTCGCCGCCCAGGGCGAGCCGATCCTGGGACTCGGCCTCGCGCCGCAGGTTTCGGCCGAGGCTTTCCGCCTGGAGATCGGGGCGGTGGCCGGGCCGATCCCGTCGCCGGCCGGGCCGGCGTTCGTGACGGTCTCGGAAGTTCAGGACCCCTATATCCCGGAGATCGACGAGGTGCGCGATCAGGTGCAGGAGGACGTGATCCGCAAGAAGGCGCTCACCCTGGCGCGTGAGCGGGCCACCGAAACGCTCGCGGCGCTACGGGCGGCCGACGACTTCGTGGCCGCGGCGGAGGCGGCGGAGCTGTCCGTCGGATCGAGCGACCTGGTCGCTCGCGGCGCCTCGTACCCCCAGGTGGGCTTCAGCCCGGAGCTGGAAATGGCCGCCTTCGAGATGGAGCCGGGGGCGGTGAGCGACGTGGTGCAGGCCGGAAACGCGGTCGCCATCGTGCACGTGGCCGAGCGGCAGGAGGCGACGGCCGACGATCTGGCGCAGAACCGCGACACGATCCGCGACGAGCTGACGGCGCAGCGTCAGGGACAGTTCTTCACGGCCTACCTCGACCAGGTCAAGCAGCGGCTCGAGATCACCATCGATCAGCAGGTGCTCGACCTCGCGCTCGGCCAGGCGTAGCAGCCGGGCTCGCGCCAGGGGCTACCGAACGAGCAGCGGCGGCATCAGCAGCAGCGGCGCCCCCCGGGCGGCCAGGCGCGTCTGCCACCAGAGAGCCTGCGCAGTCTCGGCGCCCGGCGCCTGCGCCCAGGCGGCGGCCGCGTCCAGCGCGGACCAGGTCCGCACCCCGGCCCGCAACGTCTCGAAGAACGAACGCGCCGCGGGGTAGGCCACCAGCGTCACGTCGCGGTCCGCGTCGATCCCCGCCTCCGCCTTCGCCAGCTCGACCGCGTGCCGCAGGCCTCCCAGCTCGTCCACCAGGCCCCGCTCCAGCGCCTGCCGCCCGGTCCAGACCCGTCCCTGTCCAACCGCATCCACGGCGTCGCGGCTCATCTTCCGGCCGTCGGCCACCACCTGCAGAAAGCGCTCGTAGGTGTCGTCCAACTGCGCCTGCATCGACGCGCGCCCGGCGTCGCTGAACCGATCGACCGGTGAGAGAAGATCGGCGTTCGCGCCATAGGTGACGCCCTCCATGCCGATCCCCAGCTTCTCGAGGGCGCCTCGCGCGGCGAACTTGCCGCCGAATACGCCGATCGAACCGGTCACCGTGCCGGGCTGCGCCACGATGGCGTGGGCGGGCGCGGCGATGTAGTAGCCACCGGAGGCGGCTACTCCGGACATGGAGGCAACGAGTGGTTTCTCGTCGCGCGCCAGCACCAGCTCGCGCCAGATGATGTCGGACGCCGTCGCATCGCCGCCCGGCGAGTTGACCCGGAGAACGATAGCCTCGATGGAGTCGTCCTCGCGCGCCTGGCGGACGGCCCGGGAAGTCGAGCGGGAACCGACTATCTGCGCCATGCCCGGCAGGGAGCCGCCCGCCGATCCCATCAGGATCGGGCCCTCGGCGTACACCACGGCGATGCGCGGCCCGCCGCCCAGCCCGAGGCTGCGGGCGCTCACGCGCCGGTACGCCGCAGCGTCGATCGTGCTGGGTTCATCGTCGTCCGGCGCGAGGCGCGCGAGCAGTTCGTCCTCGTACGCCAGCTCGTCCACCAGACCATGGCGCACCGCGTCGGCGGAAACAAACGGTCCCTCGTCGATCAGGGCGCGGACGCGGGCCGGAGTCATGCCCCGGCCTTCCGCGATCCCGTCGGCAAGCTGCTCGTACATATCGCGCACCAGCGCGTCGGTGGCCTCGCGGTGTTCCGGCGTGAAGGTCGTCTCGGTGTATTGGTTGATCGCCGTCTTGTAGTCGCCGGCCGCCACCATGTCCGCCTCGAGCCCAATCTTGTCGAGCGCCCCGCGGAGGAACAGCTCGTACGCCGCGACGCCGAGCAGAATCAGGGGACTGCTCGGCGTCATGACCACCTCGTCGCAGGCGGACGCCAGGTAATACGCCGGGGCCAGACCGAACTCGAGGTAGCCGACGATCGGCTTGCCCGATTCGCGATAGTCGGCCACCGCGTCGCGGATCTCCTGCATGGCGGCCCACGACGACAGACCGGGCGATGGGGCCAGGACGACCGCGGTCACCCGATCGTCCACCTTCGCCTTCCGGAGCGCCCCGACGACCGACCCGACCGTGGCGCCCCCGTCGCCGCTCAGCAGGCTGAAGAGATCGGTGGGCGATCGCTCGTTCAGCACGGCCGGCACGCGCAACCACAGCACCGATTCCGATTCGACGCGCGGCCCCCGCGAGACCGCGTAGTAGCCGAGCGACAGGCCGACCATCGAGACGATGACGGCCAGCGTGATGAACAAGAGAACGAAACGCGCTCCACGTGACAGTGCCACTGCTGAATCTCCTTGTTGCGCAGACGACCGAGTATAGGCGGAACGGCCCGATTCGGCGCGGTGCTATACTGCCCTTTCCCGCAGTCCTCACTCTCGCGGAAGTGGCGGAACTGGCAGACGCGCAAGCCTCAGGAGCTTGTGGGCTTCGGCTCGTGGGGGTTCAAATCCCCCCTTCCGCACCATCGTCCGCCCGCGTGGCGTCAAGACGCCCCATGAGGCGACCGCCAGCCACCAGCCTGCGCCATCCACGATAGCGCCCAGACTGGCAAACCTGTCGTTCCCATACCGGCCCGTTTCAGCGCCGCGACAACCCACGCCGGTGGTCCGCGTTACATCCAGACAGTAACTTGGGCCTTCGAACGAGTCCTCGCGCTACGCCCGCCCCACAAGATTCTGGCCCCAAAACTATCACTTGATAGCCGCTCTACAAATATTCATGACTGCTCTTTTTCTTGTACAATTCGTTGCCTCGCGACGGTTGTACCTGCACAGATGATGGACACGGCTCAAGCGGTACGACTTCTCAGGCAGTCCATGCACCTGACCCAGCAGCAGTTCGCCGGCCGGCTCGGCGTCACACCGCTCACGGTGCACCGGTGGGAGAACGGTCAGTCACGCCCCCATCCACTGGCGGCAGCACAGCTCCGTGCACTGGAGGAGGAATCCGCCGCGCTTGCGGCGCACAGGATCGACCGAGCCCCGGCAACCCCGCCCAGCACGACGGATTCGGCCCCGGCGCTGGACTTCGCGGGCGGCGCCGATCACGTCCTGGCCGTCGCCGAAGCACTGCATCTGACCTACGGCCATCAGTGCAACCCGGCATTCGCCAGCGAAACCGCGCGCATCGATCCGCTACCGCACCAGCGAATCGCGGTTTACGAAAGGATGCTCCGGCAGGATCCTCTACGCTTTCTGCTCGCTGACGACGCGGGTGCCGGCAAGACGATTATGACCGGATTGGTCGTGCGCGAGATGCTGTCGCGCCGGCGGATCAATCGGGTGATTGTTGTGCCACCCGCCGGGCTGGTCGGCAACTGGGAACGGGAGCTGCGGACGTTGTTCGGACTCCGTTTCCGTATCGTCACAGGCAGCGCGACGCGCGCCGGCACGCCGTTCTCGGGGCCGGATAGCGACTTGGTCATTGTGTCGCTGGACACGCTGGCCAGCGACATGGTGTTCGACCGGCTACAGAACAGCACCGTCGCCCCCTACGATCTCGTGGTCTTTGACGAGGCGCACAAGCTGTCCGCCTCGCGGGAACGCCAGCGCACCCGTAAGTCCCGCCGCTACCAGCTCGCCGAGGCGCTGGCTGGTTGCGCCGCGCCAGAGAGTCGTTTCGCCGGCCTGGGCTGGAGCGCACGGCATCTCCTGCTGTTGAGCGCCACACCGCACATGGGCAAAGACTCACCCTACCACCATCTGTGGCGCCTTCTCGACCCACACGCCCTCGGCGCCGAAGAGGCGTTCCGCCGCTTCCCTGCTACGGCACGCGCCCGTCACTTCATCCGTCGGACCAAGGAGGAAATGGTCGACCTTGCAGGCCGGCCGCTCTTTCCGCAACGCACCTGCGCTACGTTCGGCTACGACCTGACGAAGGGCCCCGACGGTGAGCAGATGTTGTACGACCTCACCACGGCCTGGCTGCGCCACTCGTACGGCCGCGCGCTCGACAACCGGCCGGCGGCCCGCCTTGCCCTGACCATGTTCCAGCGACGCCTCGCCAGCTCCACGTGGGCGCTTCGCCGGTCGTTGAAACGCCGGGCCGCGAAGTTACGGCACACCCTTGAGGATCTGGCTGCCGGACGCCTTGCCGCAGCGGAACTCCGGTCCGCACAGATCCCGCTCGGCGACGCTGACGACGTCGATATCCTCGATGTGCTGGCCGACGCCGACGCTGGCTACGATGACACCGCTGCGGGACGCGCAGCGGAGTACGAGGAAGCAGTGCTCGGCGCGGTAGTCGCCGTGACGATCGACGACTTGCAAGAGGAGATCGCCACCATCGACGGGCTGATCGCGCGGGCGAGCAGGTTGATCGAGGCGGGAGCCGAGTCGAAGTTCGAACGGCTTCGTGCTGTCCTTGAAGACCAGCGCTACGTCGACGACAAATGGCTGGTCTTCAGCGAGCACCGCGACACGGTCGAGTACCTGATCCAGCGTCTGGAAGGCATCGGGCACGCGGGGCGGATCGTCTCGATCCATGGCGGCATGGCATGGCCGGAACGCGAAGCGGCGGTCGAGCGGTTCCGCCAGCCTGACGGCGCCCGTTTTCTCGTCGCTACGGACGCGGCCGGGGAAGGCATCAACCTGCAGTTCTGCCGGCTGATGGTCAACTACGACATTCCCTGGAACCCCGCGCGCCTCGAACAGCGTCTCGGGCGCATCCACCGCTACCGCCAGCGACGTGACGTGGTGATTGTCAACCTCGTCGCCACCAGTACCCGCGAGGGCCGCGTGCTGCAAGTGCTGCTCAACAAGCTGGATGCAATCCGCGACGAGTTGCGTTCCGACAAGGTCTTCGACGTCATCGGCCGACTGGTCGGCAACCGATCGCTCGGCGACTACCTCATTGAAGCGCTTGCCGACGACGGCGAACGGCGGGTCCGCGACCGGTTGGACGCTGCGCTGACCACTGAGCAGGTTCGCCGCATCGAAGCCGTCGATGCACAGACCTACGGCCGCCCGGGCGAAGTGGTGGAGCGCCTCGACGCGCTTCGCGGCGATCTCGACCACGAGCGGTACGTCCAACTGCTTCCGGCCTACGTGCACCGGTTCGTGGAGACGGCCGCACGACTGCTCGGACTGACAATCCATGGCGATCTCGACGGCGATTTCGCACTGTCCCCTGCGCGACCCACCGCACTCGATCCGCTGCTTCCTGCTCTCGACGGCTATCCGTCAGCCGCGCGTGACCGCCTCCGTGTGCGCCGACCCGGGACCGACGCTCCCTGCATCTGGCTGCACCCTGGCGAACCGGTCTTCGACGCGCTGCGGCGCGAAGTGCTGCACGCATGCGGCCGTAACGCCCTCCGCGGCGGTATCTTCACCGACCCGCGCGCCGAGACGCCGTACCTCATGCATCTCGCGGAGGTCTCCATCAACGAGAGGCGGGAAGAGTCCGCTGCCGGATCGCCGGACGGTTCGCCCGCGCACCGCACCCCGTCGAACGGAACGCCCCTCCGAGAACGCCGCCTGCTCGCGTTGCGCCAAGGATCGAGCGGCGCGCCCGCCGAATGCTCGGTCGAGGAGCTGTTGGTGCTCCGCACCGCGCCCGGCGCCGCTCCGGGCGCCGTTCCGCTCGCGGGACGGGCGTTGGGCCTGCGCGCAGAGGCCGCTGCGCACACCGGACATCTGCTGGAACGCATCGTTCAGGAGCAACGCGCCGCACGGCGCACCGAGCTTCCCGACCGCCGCCGCCGCGTCGCCGCCAACTTCGAGTGCCGAGCCGCCGAACTCGCCGCCCGGCGGACCGCACTCGGCAACTCGCGCGCCGACGATGACGCCAGGGACGAACTCGAAGCCGTCAAGCGGGCGCAACGCGCGATACGAACCGAGCGACAACGCGCCCTGACACAGGTCGCTCGTGCGCCCGACCGCATCGAGGTGGGCGAGATTCGCTTCCTCGCCCACGCCCTCGTCATTCCCGCCCACAGGAACGACGATGCCGGTTCCCACGAACGCGCCGAGGAGATCGCCGTCCGCATCGCTACCGGATGGGAGCAGGATCGGGGCGCGCGCGTGCAAGACGTCTCGCGGCCGGCACTCGCCCGCGCTGCCGGCCTTCCCGACTGGCCCGGCTTCGACCTGCTGGCGCATCCGCCCGGCAGCAAACCGCGGTGCATCGAGGTCAAGGGCCGCGCCGGCCGGACGGCGATCCAGATGGAGCCGAACGAGTGGAAGCAGGCGTGCCACCTCGGCGACCGCTACTGGCTGTACGTCGTCTTCGACTGCGCGACGCCGGCACCGACGCTGGTCCGCGTGCAGAACCCCTTCGACAAGCTGCTGGCGAAGCAACGCGCATCGTCGATGTTCACCATAGCCGCCGCGGCGCTGCTGAAGGTGATGGAACAAACGTAGAGGCGGAACACCCCGTAGACACAGAGCGATGATTACGGGCAAGCGCATAGTCATCATCGCCGGGCCGAACGGCGCCGGCAAGTCGACGTTCGCGGTGGACTATCTGCAGAACGAGGACTGTCCGCGGTTTGTCAACGCGGATCAACTTGCTGCCGGATTGAGTCGATTCGAACCGGATCTAACTGCCGTGCAGGCGGGCAAGGTGATGCTGAAGGCAATCGAAGACAACACGAAGCGGGGGCACAGCTTCGCCTTCGAAACCACGCTCAGCGGCCGCGGGCACGCCCGTTCCATTGTCAAATGGCGGCAGCGCGGCTACCGCGTGACACTCGTCTTTCTGCGGCTGCCGTCGCCGGAAATGGCAATGGCTCGTGTCAGACAGCGCGTGGCCGAAGGCGGGCACGCCGTGCCCGAGGCAACCGTCCGCCGCCGGTTTCGTGCCGGCTGGCGCAACTTCGAGACGCTGTATCGCGACCTCGTCGACGAGTGGCTCCTGTACGACAATTCCGGTGCTGAACCGATCCTCGTCGCGGAAGGAAAACGTCCATGAACAACCCAGAGTCCTCACGCGGACCCGTGCCCAGCAACCCGAGCCTGCGTAGCGTGCACGAAGCCATGCACAAGGCTGCCGCGACGGCCCGCCGGCGGGCCTCGCGCACCAGTGCCGCAATCGCCGCGTCCGAACGAACCCAGGCCCTGCTCGCCGACGTCGACGAGCAAGACCCGGCTTTCGACGACCTGTTGGGTCCAGCTCTTCAGGAAGCTGAACGTGCGCTGATTTTTGTCGCCGGCAATTTCGCTCACTTCACGATACCCGGCCTCGGCGACAGCAAGAGGTTTCAGCTCGCCGCTGGCTGCCTCCACCTGGCTCTCGAGCATGGCCAATCAATCGTCGTGCTCACGCAGGGCAAGTGCTTCGGTTCGGCGCTGGCACTCCAACGACCGCTGCTCGAGACGGTCTCGCGCGGCTTGTGGCTACGGTATGCGGCCACGGACACCCAAGTCGATGACGCCGGCCGAGACAAGTTTCCTGCCAAGGACGCAATCCTCGACGGATTGGACAACACCTTCAAGCGAGACGGGGCGTCGTTCAAACAAGATGGGGCGTCGTTCATGGCGGGTAGCTTTTGGAAGCACTTGTGCAGCTACACTCACGGGGGATTTCAGCAGATCGGCGCCCGCCTGACGGCGGACGGACTGATGTCGAACTACAAGCTGCTCGAGGTCATGCAGGTCCTGCGTTCAGCCGGAATGGTCCAACTCGCCGCAGCGGCCGAGTTCGCCGCTATGGCGGACGACAAATCGCTGGCCTTGACGGTACTAGAACAGCTCCAAGCATACGTTGCGTCTGCCAACGAACTCGCCACCGCGAAGGCGACCGACGCATGAAGCTCGCGCCACCTCCACTCGCCATCGGTCCCGACGACGGATTCGAGAACACCGATCTCTTCGGGTACAAGGACTTCGGAGAACGGTTCGCTCACATCATCGAAGGGCTCGATTCCGCGACGGTCATCCTGCTCGACGGACCGTGGGGCAGTGGCAAGACCACGTTCACTCAGCAGTGGGCCGGACTGCTTCGCCAGCGGGGACACGCTGTCGTACAGTTCGACGCGTTCGCCAACGACTATCAGGACGACGCGTTCGTCGCTCTCGCGGGCGCGATCCATGCATGCTCAAAGGACGAGACGCCTCAGGGAATCGAGAAACTCAAGAAGTCATTCCTCAGAGCTGCCACCAGCGTCACCAACGCGATGCCGTCCATCGCCACGCGGGTGGTCGTAAACTTCGTCACGCAGGGTGCGCTTCCTGCCGCTGACCCGTCCAAACTGGTGGAGTCCATCCAATCAGCCAGCAGATCGCAACTCGAGAAGCGTATTGAAGGGGCTCAAGAGAACACGCAAGCAATCAACGAGTTCCGCAATCGCCTGACGGAGCTGGCAAGGAAGCTTGCACAAGGCACGACATCCGGGACGAAAGAAACCAAGCCGAAGAACAAGGCAAAGCAGAGACTCGTTGTCATCATCGACGAGTTGGATCGGTGCAAGCCGACCTTTGCGTTGAACCTGTTGGAACGCATCAAACATTTGTTCTCTGTCGATGAGATCGTCTTTGTGCTGGTCGCTCACCTGCCGCAACTGGCCAGGATGGTCGAGAGGGAATATGGGATCACCTCCGGGATACAGTATCTTCAAAAATTTCATCAACTCAGGATCGGTCTGCCAGTTGCCCTCGCAAGCCATGAGCGACGACAGACTCAATACTTGGATCATCTATTGCGAGAGATGGATGTACGGATGGATGAACCGGGAGTCATGAATAGAGTTATCGAAGGACTCCGTCCCCTGACGGAAATATACGGCCTGTCTCTGCGCACACTCGAACAGGTCGTAAGTAGCATTGGCCTCGTTTGCCTCGCCACGAACGAGCGCTACTTTCGATTCGCGCCCTTGATCTCCGGCCTCGCCGCCATGAAAATCGTCGATCCGGAACTGTACGAGAAAGCGAGAACCGGACGACTCCATATGAATGACGCGATGCAGTTCTTGAAATTCGACGATTGGGGTACCAGGGAAATACACGAGGGCACCGTCCAATGGCATAAGGACGGGTGGACCTACGCAACTGCGAGGGATGATGAGTTGCGTGATCCCAAGTACAAATACTTAGTCATAAATCACCAATGGCTCGTTCGCTTCAACATTATGAGGTCCAACATGGTCCCAGCGACTTGCAAGCAAATCGACGATCTGTGGCAGCGTGAACGCGAATGACCAGCCGTTTCGACAACCTCTATGAGCCGACGTCAGGCGACGCCGTGCAACGACTACTCAGCGATCGAAACGCTCAGGTGACTGTCTGACGACACCATCGATGACCGATACCAGACTCATCGAGGCGATCTTCCCGCTCCGACAAACATCCATCGACTCGGTGCACGAGAAGAACGTCCGCCATGGGCACATCTCCACGCTACACGTCTGGCCGGCGCGTCGGCCACTGGCGGCGAGCCGCGCGGTGCTCCTAGCAACACTGCTGCGCGACCCGAGTGATCCGGCGGCACGTAGGGTGCTGCTCAATCGGATAGCAGGACGTTTGCCGTCGAACACTGGCATCAATGCGGCGAAGCAGGAGACACAGGGCGGGATTCTGCATTGGGGGAGGGAGAATCCGGCCGAGATCGATGCATTCCGCCACGAGATCCAGGATGCCTTCGGAGGACGGGCGCCCAAGGTGCTCGATCCGTTCGCGGGAGGCGGGGCAATCCCCCTCGAGGCGATGCGGCTCGGCTGCGAGGTGGTCGCGGCAGACATCAATCCAGTGGCGTGGTTCGTCCTGCGCTGCACGCTGCACTACCCACGCCTGCTGGCGGGACGGACCCGGCCATTACCGGTATTCGCCGTGCGTGACCGTGCCTTCGCCAGGGCATTCCTTCGGGCACGGGGCGTTAGGCGGACGCCCGACCTGCGGCGCGAACTGGTGCAGCTGGGCCATCTCGACAATGAACCGGCGCCCGAGACCCTCGGCGGACTGCCGGAACGGCCATCACCTGCGGAAGCGGCGGATTTTGCGTGGCATCTGCGGGCGTGGGGGGCACGCGTGCTCGACAGCGTTCGGCGGGAGCTGGCGACGCGCTATCCGACGTACGCCGAATTCGAGCCAGTGGCTCCCAAGCGGCTCCTCCGGGCAGCCCGGTCGGCACCGAGGCGTTACAGGCGTCGTCGACCACAACTGCTCGAACCTGATGCGGAAGGACGGGTGTCGACTGCAGATCTGAACGCGGAGTTCGACTCGCTCTATCTTGAGCACGACACCAATCCGCGCTGGGTCGCCAAGCCAGTAGTCGCCTATCTGTGGGCGCGGACGGTCCGCTGCGCCAGCTGCCGGGCGGAAATTCCGCTACTGAAGACGCGCTGGCTCTGCAAGAAGGGAGCGAAGCGCGTCCTCTTGGGGATGACGCCGCACAAGGACGGCTCACGCGTCGAGTTTGGCGTCGAGCAGAACGTGCCCGAAGGACCCGGAAACCCAGCGCGAAGGCGAGAACACGACAAGCGGCTCGGCGGCGGCACGATGAGCCGGAGCGGGGCGACCTGTCCCTGTTGCGGCACGATAGCGACGATGCAGGACCTCCGAGCGGCCGGCCGCGCCGGACGACTTGGGACCCGCATGACCGCAGTCGTCGTCGACGGACAGCGGGGCAAAGAATACAGACTGCCGACCGTACACGAAATCGAGGTCGCGGAGGTCGGACAAGACGAGCTCGATGCCTTGTACGGGGAAGTGCCCTTCGGCCTGCCGGACGATCCGACGCCAAGCGAGCAAAGTCTGGGAATGCGGGTACCTCGCTACGGCTTCGACACGTGGCAAACGCTCTTCACGGAACGGCAACTGCTGGCGCTGGGTGCCTTCGTTCGGGGCATCCGGCGGTGCGCCGATGAAATGGATGGTTATCCGCAGGAATGGCGTGAAGCCCTGACGGCTTGCCTAGCCCCATCGGTTAGCCGCCTCGCCGACCGGGGCAGCACATTGGCGACATGGACGAACGACCACGACAAGATCCGCAGCACGTTCGCCCGCTTCGCATTGCCGATGGTATGGGACTTTGCTGAGTCCTGTCCCCTCTCGGACACCACCGGTGGCTTCATACAGGCCATCGAGTGGATCGCCCGTGTCGTCGAGCATACTGCGGCAGCAGTGTCGGACGCCCCACCCCCACGCGTCGTGCAGCGGTCCGCCGGGAACGTGTCGGCATCGGAGCAATTCGACATCGTCTGCACGGACCCGCCCTACTACGACGCCATTCCTTATTCCGATCTGATGGACTTCTTTCACGTCTGGCTACGCCGGATCCTGCAAGGCCTGTCACCGGAAACCGACGCGGTCTTCGCCGAGGCTCTCGGTCCGAAATGGGACACCGAAGCAGGCGACGGAGAGCTCATCGATGACGCTAGCCGTTTCGGGGGCGACCGGCAAGCATCCCGGCAGAACTATCAGGACGGAATGGCGCTGGCGTTCTCTCGCTTCCACGCGTCGTTGCGGGACGATGGGCGCCTAGTGCTCGTCTTCGCCAACAAGCAGCCGGAAGCCTGGGAGACGCTTGTCACGGCCCTCATCCGCGCCGGCTTCGTGGTGGACGCGTCGTGGCCCATCCAGACCGAAATGCAGACTCGTCAGCGCTCCCTCTCGTCGGCGGCGCTCGCCTCCTCCATCTGGCTGGTTTGCCGCAAACGGCCCACCGATGCCCACCACGGCTGGCACGGGCCGGTGCTGGCGGAGATGCGCTCGAAGATCACCGGGCGGCTACGCGACTTCTGGGACGCAGGTATCCGCGGTCCCGACTTCGTGTGGGCTGCGACCGGGCCGGCGCTCGAGGCGTTCAGCCGCTATCCGGTGGTCAAGCGGAGCGACGAGCAAGGCAGCTTCCTGACGGTGGCTGAGTTCCTGCGCCGAGTGCGGCGGATGGTAGTCGGCTTCGTAGTTAGCCAGCTCCTCGCCGGCGACGATGCCGCGGCCGGGGAGTTGGACGATACGACCACCTACTACTTGCTGCATCGAACCGACTTCGGCCTCGACCCGGCACCGGCGGGCGCCTGCATCCTGTACGCGCTGTCGTGCAACCTGTCCGACTCGGAACTCACCGGCAGTCTCGATCTGCTCGCCCGCGGTGGTCGAACGGCGTCCCCGGAGGAAGACGAGCGGGAGGACACCGACGACGGCGAAGCGGCATCAGGTACCGTTCGATTGAAGCCATGGAATCGCCGACGCGTTCGCGGCCTCGGCGTGCCGTCGGCCGACGGCGCCGCGCCACCACTCGTCGATTGCGTCCACGCGTTGATGCACCGCTGGAAGACCGGCGAGCAGAGCCGGGTCGATGCCTACCTGGAAGAGCGCGGCCTCTGGCGTCACGAGCTGTTCGCCCGCCTTGTGCAAGCGCTGATCGAGCTCGCAGACGCCAGCTCCGATGAGCGAGCAACCCTCGAGTCCATCCAGAACCACCTACGTCCCCGTGATGACGTCCCGCCCACACGCCGACTCCCGCTAGCTTGACGCGAACGCTGGGAATCAGGACCCGTACGGGGCAGCGGATCGACTCGTGGGGCGCTCTCATTCCCAGCGCCCCAGTTCGGTAGTGCGTCATCCTGGCAGTCACGCACTACCGCCAGTTCCGTGTGCTTGATAGCGGCCTATTGGGACTGATACTATTTTCTATTCTTTCGACAAAAGAATACGAAAGCCTATGACGCAACGACACGCGCATGCGGCGGACGATCGCTATTTCCAGACGCACGGCCTTGCGGCCCAGCCGCCAAGGGCTCTGAATACTGCGCTTCAGCAGGCAATCGACAGCATGCGCCGCACACTGTACGGACCGTCGCTCCACGAGTTGACGCCGCCGGAGATTGCCCTGCTGCAACGGGCTGGCGCCGACGTCGAAGAGCACCCGGACCGCGATGATCCCATGGCGACCTACGTCGCCGCCTTCGGTGCGATCCTGGCCACGGCCCTCACACCGGCGCACGCTGCGGCACGCCTCGGAGGAATCACCCCGGTTCGCGTACGCCAGATGATCCACGAGCGCACGTTGTACGCGGTCCGGGTCGACGGTCGCTGGAAGATCCCGGTCCATCAGTTCGCTCACGACGGGCTCGTCCCGAACATCAGCGCCGTAAATGCAGCCGTGCCGCACACACTGGATGCCGTCTCGGTGCTGCGGTGGTTCACGACCCCCGACCCCGAGTTGGAGGCGCCGGACGGCCAGGCGCTCAGCCCCCTCGACTGGCTGAAGGCCGGGATGGACCCGGACCCTGTCGTCGAGATGGCCAGCGCTCTGTGATGCGCCGGTGCCCAAAGTCCCACGCACACCCCAGATCGCCCGACTCGAGGCGCTGAAACCGGACGTACACACACTGCCAGCCGGCTCGCTGGCGTGGCGGATCTACTTCCGTGGCGGGCGACATCCCACGCGGTGGGACCACTTCCGACACGCAGGACCCACCGCCGCCCGGTTCGATCACCACCTCGGCCGACAGGTGACCTACCAGGACCGGGCGGTTCTCTACGCGGCCAGCGACCCGACCACGTGCTTCGCGGAAGTCTTCCAGAACACCCGCGTCATCAATCGCTGGCACAAGGAACCATGGCTCGTCGGGTTTGAAACGGCGGTCCCGCTGCCGCTCCTCGATCTCACGGGTTCCTTCGCCACGCGGGCTGGCGCGTCGATGGGGCTAATGGCTGGCTCTCGATCCGTGTCCCGAGACTGGGCGCGTGGATTCTACGATGCCTACCCCGCCACCGTCGGGCTACGCTATCCGTCATCGATGCACGCGAACCGACCGGCGACCGTCTTGACGGATCGCGCCGAGGCGGCCGGCGTCACCCCGGAAAACGCGGGTCTTCATCGCGCCCTCGGCGACCCGACACTTCTCAGTTTGCTGAAGAATATCGCCAGGACGCTCGGCTACGCCGTCTCCTGACACACTGCGGCGCACGAATGCGAAACACTCCGATTAACTCAAGCCTTGGAGCCGCCGCCACGC
Organism: Vicinamibacterales bacterium; assembly: GCA_965202655.1. GTDB lineage: Bacteria > Acidobacteriota > Vicinamibacteria > Vicinamibacterales > UBA8438 > VXRJ01. The sequence goes on from CBDBBK010000001.1 coordinate 284,184, forward strand.
TCGGCAACCCGGCGGGCACTGCACGCAACGGGGTTCGCCTTCCGTTGCTCAACAGCCATGCCGCACCCGATGGCACCGAATGGCGCTACATCGATTAGGATTCGCCTGAAATCATGGGATCGAAAGCCGCCCCCCGCCCTTGGCGCGACATCGTGCGCCTGAAGAACGAACTGCGCACTGGCGAACTCAGCCTCGCTGAATTCGCAGCCGATCTGCACGAGGTTACCCTGGCGCTCGGGCGGCGACCGGTCTACGAGGACCCTGCGAGGTTTTTCGCGCTCACGTTTCCGACGCCACCGCTTCGCGAATTGGTACAGGACGTCGCGGCGCGGCTCGGCGGACGGAGCGACAAGGCGGTGCGGCAGCTCGAACTGACCTACGGCGGCGGCAAGACGCATACGCTGATCACGTTGTACCACCTGTTCCGAGACCCGGACGCACTGCCCAACGAGGTGCCGGCCGTAGGCGAGTTTCGGGCCGGCGGCGCGCTGCCGCAAGCACAGCCCGTTTCGCTCTGCTTTGACAAGATCGACGTGGAGCGCGGGATCGACGGCGTGCGGGGGCCGGACGGCGAGACCCGCACGCTGCGCCACCCATGGAGCGCGCTCGCCTTCCAACTCGCCGGCGCAGACGGACTCCGAGCCATTCACGGTGACGGTGAATCCAAGGAACGTGAGACGCCGCCGGCCGAGCCGCTACTGGTCGCGCTGCTGGAACGACCGCGGGCGCGCGGCCTGTCGACACTGATCTTGGTGGACGAGGTGCTGATGTACGCCCGCGAGAAGGCGGGCGCCGACCCGGTCTGGCGTAACCGGATCGTCGACTTCTTTCAGTATCTGGTCCAGGCGGTCGCGAAGGTGGACCGGGCCGCGATGGTGGCGTCGCTGCTGGCGACCGACCCGAAGAAGCAGAGCGACGAGACCGGTCAGCGGTTGCGGTCGGAACTGTTCGACGTCTTTCGGCGGCAGCGAGAAGAAGGCGTGCTGCCCGTGCGCAAGGAGGACGTGGCGGAGGTGCTGCGCCGACGGTTCTTCGAGCGCGACAGCCCGCAGGACCAAGCCGCGCAACGCGCCCACGTCATCGCCGTGGTGCAGCGAATCGCCGCACTCGACGAAACGGCTGCGAAGAACAAGGCGGACTTGGAGAGACGGTTCCTCGAGAGCTTTCCCTTCCATCCCGACCTGACCGATGTTTTCTACAGTCGCTGGACGCAACTCCAAGGCTTTCAGCGCACGCGCGGCATCCTGCGAACGCTGGCGACGGCGCTGCGCGAGGCTGAACGGTGGGGCGACACGAGCCCGCTGATCGGCCCGGCGGCGCTGCTCGCAGCACCGGGCGCGTCCGGCATCTCCGAAGCGGTGCGCGAGTTGGCCGGCGTGGCCACCTCCGAGAAGACCGAAGGGCGCAAGACCGACTGGGCGACGTTGCTCGATGCCGAACTGCAGAAAGCACGCCAGATCCAGACGGAATTGCCGGCGCTCGCCGCAGGCCGAGAGCCGGAGCAGGCGGTCGTGGCAGTCTTCCTCCATTCGCAGCCGCCTGGCCACAAGGCGCAGACGCCGGAGTTGCGACGATTGGTCGGAAGCACTGCACCGGATGCCATCGAACTGGACAAAGGGCTCCGCCGGTGGCGGGACATTTCCTGGTTCCTGGACGACGACGAGGCGGGAATGGCGGACGAAAGCGGTGCGCCGGGGCTGCCGAAGTCGTGGCGGCTCGGTAATCGGCCCAACCTGCGGCAGATGCACGATGAGGCGTGCGGGCAGCGGGTGACCGACGTAATGGTAGACGAGCGGCTGGAATCCTTGATCGGTCAAGTGAAATCGTTACGGGCCGGCGCCGACGCGGCGGGAGCCACGGTCCACGTGCTGCCCAAGACGCCGCGCGACATCGGCGACGATGGCAGCTTCCGCTACATCGTGCTCGGTGCCGCGGCGGCATCCGATTCCGGAAAACCGAGCAGGCTAGCAAAACGCTTCATCGATGAGACGACGGGACCGGACCGGCCGCGCGTGCACCGGAACGCGATCGTGGCGGCCGTTCTGTCGCGCGACAGCTTGGAGGGCGCGCGTCACGCGATCCGCGCCCTACTCGGATGGGAGGAAGTGCAGCAACAACTCGACGCACACACGGTTGATCCCGTCCAAAACGAACGCTTGCGGCGGCGGCGGGCTGACGCCGAGCGGCAAGCGCCCGACATCATCCGGCAGGCGTACTCGATCGTCGTCACTGTAGACGAAGCGAATGATGTCCGCGCATTCAAGCTGAGTGGCGGCGCGGGGCCGCTCTTCGCCGCGATCAAGGCGGACACCGAACGCGCGCGCATCATGGAAACGGCAGTAGACGCCGAAGCACTGTTACCGGGCGGCCCCTTTGACTTGTGGCGAGACGATGAGGACGCCAGATTCGTCCGTGACCTTGCCGGGGCGTTTAGCCGCCAACCGCAGCTTCCGAAGATGCTGCAACCACGGATCGTGCTCGATACCGTGATGCAGGGGGTAGAACGGGGGCTTTTCGTAGCCCGGTTAGCCAGACCCGACGGCAGCGCCCGGACCTGGTGGCGCGAACCAGTGGATGAGGAGGTGCGCGAGGATCCGCAATTGGAGGTTGTCCTTCCAGGGAAGGCAACACTCACCCGCCTAGACGAGCACCTCCTGACCCCGAGTGCATTACCGGCGCTCTGGGCCGGGACGACAGAAGCACCGGAAGTTTCCGTCAGCGACATCGTCGACTACTTCGCCGACAGTCGCACGTTCAGCGTGCCGGCCGAGGAGTACGAAGAGCAAGTGACGATCCCCGGCTGCGGAGAAGATGTGGTGCGCGCGGCTGTGCAACGGGCGGTCGAGCGGGGCGAACTCTGGCTGACGAACGGTCCTGCGTCGGTCTGGAAGGAGTCGCTGCCCTACGGCGCCCTCGATGCGAACGCTGTACTGCGTCCCCCCCCAGGGGGTATCGTGCCGCAGGAGCTGACGGCCGCAGCGCTACCCGGCGCCTGGACCGGCGGCCGGGCGAACGGTGTCACGCTCTTGCAGGCACTCTCCCAGCAGCGCGGCCGATCCCTGCCATGGAGTCTAGTCCGGGACGGTATAGAGGCCAGCGTGAAGAGCCGTTGGCTGAAGCTAGCCGAGGGCAGCGTGACCGTGCACTGCGGGTACGATCAGGCTGGCAACCTGGTGGTGGAGCAGCCCGAGGCCGTTGCGCCCGACCCGCCACCAGTGGACCCAGTCGCGCACTTCGATGTCGATCCCGCGCAAGTCCAAGATCTCGCCGACCGCGTCAGCGACCTGCAGACGGCCAGCGCAGGCTACGCACTCCGCTTCCACTTCGCGGCGACGCTCGACGAGGATACTCCGACCGAGGTCCGCGCCACAGTCGACCGGCTACTCGGCGAGATCCTGACCGATCCGTCTGAGGGCTAGATCGCGGAGAGCGCCACCACTGCGACGGCGGCGCACAACGCGGGTTGGCCCCGAGAGCCCAAGAATCAGGTGCCCAGGCGAGACTTCGCGCACGGGACGCGGGAGTACGGCATGATGGAGCGTCCGGATCCCGTTGCGGGTTTCCGGTCATGCCGGGTTGCGCCGCGTATCGGGGAAGGAGCCAGACGATGCCGAAATCCCTGTCCCACGCACCGAGTAGTGCGGCCCTCGCCGTCGGCCTGCTCTGGTTGTTCGGAAGCAGTGCCGAGTTGCCACTCCCCGCACCCGGGCTGTCCGCTTCCGTCGAGGCCCAGGACTTCGTCCCGATCACCGACGAGATGCTGCGCGATCCGGATCCGGCCGACTGGCTGATGGTGCACCGGACGTACGACTTCCAGGCGTTCAGCCCCCTCGATCAGATCACGCGCGAGAACGTCGGCGAACTCCGGCTGGCCTGGATGCGCGCGATGGACGAGGGGCCCCAGCAGATCCGTCCGCTGGTCTACGACGGCGTGATGTACATCGCCCATCCGGGCTACGACCACATCGAGGCGCTCGATGCGACGACAGGCGACCGGATCTGGGACTACCAGCGCGACCTCCCGTCTGACATCCGGGAACACGCCCAGTACGGCGGCAGGACGCGGCACCTCGCGCTCTACGACCGCTACGTCTATCACCTGACCGCCGATGCGCACATCGTCGCCCTGGACGCCGAGACCGGCGAGGTGGCCCTCGACGTCGAGACGGCCGACTTCCGCACCGGCATCAGCCATTCGTCGGGCGCGATGGTCATCAACGGCCAGGTGATGAGCGGCCGCACGTGCAGCCCGGCCCGCCTCGAGCCGCGCTGTTTCGTCGCCGCGCACGATGCCTCGAACGGTGACGAGCAGTGGCGGACCTACACCGCCGCCGGCGCCGACGATCCGGGTGGCGAGACGTGGGGCAACCTGCCGACGGCCCGTCGCGTTCACGTCTCGCCCTGGGGACTTCCCGGCAGCTTCGACCCCGAGCTGAACCTCGTCTTCTGGGGTATCGCCGTGCCGCTCCCCTACACCCGGCTGGCCCGCCGGGGCACGTGGGACGTCGGCGACACGACGCCGTGCGAGCTCTATTCGAACTCGACCATCGCCATGAACGCGGAAACCGGGGCGATCGACTGGTACTACCAGTACCTGCCGTGCGACGACTGGGACGAGGACTTCGTGCAGGAACGAACCCTGATCGACACCGTGGTCAACCCCGATCCGGACGCCGTGCGCTGGATCAATCCGGCCATCGCGGGCAGCGCGGAGGAACGCAAGGTGGTGGTGGTGATGGGCGAGCCGGGCGGTCTGTTCGTCAACGACCGCGAGACCGGCGAGTTCCTGTGGGCCACCCCGTTCCCCTACGAGGACACCGAGCGTTTCATCATCAGCGACGTGGACGTCGAGACGGGCGCGGTGACGATCAACATGGACCTGGTGGCGCGCGAATTCGGGGAACAGTTCATCATCTGCGGTCACAACATCAAGGGATGGTGGTCGTGGTCGTACAGTCCGGTCACGAAGCTGCTCTACATCCCGATCAACCGCTCGTGCCTCAATCAGACGGCCAACGAGCGGAGCGTCTCCGGCACGAGCCCGCGGTTCTCCGTGCCCGAACCGGGGCGCGAGGAGGACGGCGACCTCACGGAAGTCTGGGCCATCGACATCGCCACCGGGCGGCACGTCTGGCGCTACGGGCAGCGCGCGCCGAACGCGGGGTCAACCCTCGCCACGGCGGGCAACGTCGTCTTCTTCGGCGATTCGAACCGGCGGCTGCGCGCCTTCGATGCCGAAACCGGCGACGTGCTGTGGGAGACCATCCTCGGCAGCCAGATCAGCGGCTACCCGGTGACCTACGAGGTCGACGGGCGCCAGTACGTCACGGTCCCGGTGGGCGGCTTCAGCGACCGCATCGCCACGTATGCGCCGGAGCTGGAGGCGCCCCTCGGCAGCAATGTGCTGGTCACCTTCGCGCTACCGTGACGATGGAGTTCGTGCTGAGCCTGGGTCTCGGAGTAGGGCTGGCCGCGGCCTGCGGCATTCGCGTGTTCCTGCCGGTTCTGGTCATGGGCCTGGCCGCCCGCGCGGGCTTCATCGAGCTGAGCACCGGTTTCGGATGGGTCGCGGAGACTCCTGCCCTGCTGGCGCTCACGGCGGCGGTGGTATTCGAGATCGGCGCGTACTACATCCCCTGGCTCGACAACCTGCTCGACACGGTGGCCCTTCCGATGGCAATGGCCGCCGGGGTCGTGGTGTCGGCCGCCAACGTGGAAACCATGTCCCCACTGCTCGACTGGACCCTGGCCGCCGTCGCCGGTGGCGGGACGGCGGGCCTTGTCCGGGCAGGCACCGCGCTGGTGCGTGGAGCGACGAACACGATGACCGCAGGGTTGGGAACACCGGTGGTTTCGACCGGCGAGAACACGGCGGCGATCGGGCTGTCCGTGCTGACGCTTGTCGCGCCGCTACTGGCGCTGGCCGTCGTCCTGCTCGTGGTCGGTGGCATCGGCACCGCCGTTTGGCGACGCGCTACACGATCTCCGGCGCGAGCCGTATCCTCGGTAGCCAGATGATGGCGTGACGAACGCGGAGATGACTATGCGCGAGACTGCCAGCGTTCGGGATGTTGGCGACCGAATCACCGGCTACCGAGAAGCTGACGGCGCACTTCGGCCCAAGGAATCGCCGAGGCGGGGTTTTCGAGATGCGCAGCCCAGCGCCGGTCCAACTCCAACGCCTGCTCCGGGGTCAGGACAAGCTCCGCCTCACGCTCGGCGTCGGTAAGACTGTCCCACAGCGCCATCGCCAGCGCAGCCGCCCTGGGTCTACGCCTTCGTGCGATCAATCCTGCCCGCCGCCCGCGGCGCGAGCCCGATCCTCGGCCCGCGCGCCCCTGAGCACGTTCAGGAGGCTGTAGTTGCCTTCGTGGCAGGCGTATTCGTAGAGCGGCCCCGAAGTGACGCCGCGGGACGCCTGATTCGTGGTCAGCGGAAGCCGGACGCTCCAGGGACGGGTGAACTTCGCCGGGTCGGTAAGGGTGAACTCGTACTCCAGCGTCGTGGCGTCGACCCGCGTGAACCGCTCGACGAGGCGCATCGTCTCGGTCGGCATCCGCCACGTGGCCGCCCAGCGGTTCGCCGTTCCGTCGACGAAATGCGCGGACTCCACGACCAGCGTGTCGCCCTCCCAGTGGCCGCGGATGTGGCCGTTCCATTGCCGGACCGCCCCTGCCGGCGTGTCGTCGAGCGGAATGATGCGCCGGTCGCCGAACATCTCGTGCAGGATCACGACGTGGTCCGGCGTCTGCGCGATCAGGTGATTCGGGTTGTAGCCGAGCCAGAACATCGGCACCCCGTCCGTCATGCAGCGTTCGCCGGTATCGACATCCACCCAGGAGTGGCGGGCGCCGTTCACCCGGTAGGCCACCTGTAGCCGCTCGCGCTCGCGCATCTCCTCCGTATAGGGAACGCGACCGTCAGGCGGGTCGGTGATGAGGGCGGTGCGCCGGTCGGGCACCAGCCGCGTGCCGGGATCGAACCAGATCTGGTTGTAGGTGCCGGGATCGCCCTCGCGCACCTCGCGCTCGACGAAGCGGTTGCTGTCCGCGCGCTGTTCGAGTTCCGCCGCTTCCTCCTCGGTCAGGAACTCCTGGCCGGCGAACTGCTGTGGCCGCTCCAGCGGGGTGAGCGTCGACCCGGTCCATAGGCCCTGCAGGTCCGGGTCGCCCCACGGCGTGCGCGGGGCCTCCTGCCCGATCGCAGGGAACGGCGCCAGCACCGCGCCCGCCAGGATCGCCGCCGCGGTTGCGACCGTCACTCGCCTTCGACGCGCCATGAGTCACCTCCCCGCCCTGGAGCCGCAATGGCCCACGACGGCATCTTCGCGCACCCGCACCGCGGATGCAACCCACGGCCCGCCGGTCCGTTCAGGGTTGCGGGGCCGATCCGATCTCCGCCCGGAGCACGTGCTTCTGCACCTTGCCGACGGCGGTTCGCGGAAGCTCCGTCCGGAACCGTACGAACTGCGGGACGCGGAAGCTGGCAAGGCGTTGCCGGCACCAGTCGATCACCGCGTCCTGCGTCAACCCGTCTGTGGGTTGCTCCCCCGCCCAGCTTCGCGGCACGACCACGGCGACGATGGCCTCGTCGCGTATCTCGTCCGGCACGCCGATGACGGCGCAATCGAAGACGCCGGCATGCTCGCGGATCACCGCTTCCACCTCGCTCGCGGCGACGTTCTCCCCCGCCCGCTTGATCATGTCCTTGGCGCGGTCGACGAAGTGGTAGTAGCCGTCGGCGTCCTGCCGGGCGTTGTCGCCGCTCCAGAGCCAGCCGTCCCGGAGGGTGTCGGCGGTGGCTTCCGGGTTCCGGTAGTAGCCCTTCATCAACGACAGGCCCGGCTCGCCGCGGACCACGATCTGCCCGATTTCGCCGCGGGCGACCGGGCGGCCGCTCTCGTCGACCAGCCGGGTCGCATATCCGGGCGCCGGCAGCCCCATGGACTGGTTGCGCCGCTCGCCGTCGAGGGGATTCATGAGAGGCGGCCCCATCGTCTCGGTCATGCCCCATAGCTGCAGCAGCGGCGCGCGGAACCGTTCGTCCCATTCCGCGAGCTGCGCCGGCGTCACGCTCTGGGCGAAGATCACGACGCGCAGGTCGTTCGACGCGTGCTCCGGCCGCCGCGGCTGGCCCAGCAGCATGCGGATCGGCGCCGCGAACAGGCTGGAGACGGTGCATCCGTGGGCGATGGCCTGATCGATGAAGCGGCTGGCGCTGAAGCGCGCCATCAGCGCGATGCTGGCGCCCGTCACGAGCGCGCTCATCGTCGAGTAGTACTGGGCGTTGCCGTGGAACAGCGGGAGCACGACGAGATGCCGGTCGGCCGGCGTCAGGCGTACGGCGCGGGCCACCGTCTCGCCCGCGCAGAGGTAGTTGGCGTGGGTGACGAGCACGCCCTTCGGACGCGCCGTCGTGCCGGACGTATAGAGGATGGCCGCCTCGTCCGTGGGGGAAGGCGCCGGCCCCTCGGGCGCCGTCTCGGGACACTCGCCCGCCAGCCGGCCGAAGTCGACCGCGGGTGACGGAGCACCGTCTCCGCAGACCAGCACGTCCTCGACGCGTGGGCACCGGGCGCGCACGTCCCGGGCGAGTTCCCACTGGGCGGCCTGCGTGAAGATCAGCCGGCTCTCGGAGTGGGCGACCAGGTACTCCAGCTCGGCGGCGGACGACGCGGTGTTGACGGGGACGATGACCGCGCCGAGCTTCGCCGCGCCGAACCAGAGGTGCAGGAACTCCAGGCAGTTGGCCAGCAGCAGGGTGACCGTGTCGCCCCGGCGGATGCCCAGGCGCGCCAGGAGGTGGGCGGTCCGGTTAACCTCCCGGTCGAACTCGCGGTACGACCGGGTCGCGACCTGCCCCTGCAGGTCGTCGAAGATGACGAAGGGCGCCGCGGGCGTCGATCGCGCCCGGCCTTCAAGGAGCGCCCGCAGCGTCCGGGCGTCGGTCGTCAGCGCCGCCCTTCCGCCTCCCGGGACCGCTCCGCCATGAGGATGTTGGTCATCGCGTAGTTCCCCTCGTGGCAGGCGTACTCGTAGATGATGTAGTCGGGCATTCGCGGCATGTGCCGCATTCCGGTCCACGGGCGCGTGTAGACCGAGTCGTCCTCGATCGTGAACGTGTGCTCGATGGTGTCGTTGTCGAGGCGGCGGAACCGCTCCACCGCCACCGTGTCGGGAGACGACGGGAACCGGTGCTGCGTCTGCGAACTGAAATTGCGGGTCTCGACGACCAGCGTGTCCCCTTCCCAGCGGCCGCGCGAGTCGCCGTTCCACTGGCGAATGGCATCCGTCAGGGCGGGACGGCCATCGATCGGGATGACCCGGACGTCGTGGATGTTCTCGACCCGGATCGCCACGTGGGTCGGCGTCTGCACGATGTGGTACGTGTTGTTGTAGCCGGTCGATACCGGCGGCACGCCGTGATAGGTGATGCAGCGATCCCAGTTGCTCCGGTCGAGCCAGGAGTCCGCCGGGTGCTCGCGGCTGTAGGCCAGCGCCGCCTCCTGCTGGGCCGTCGTCTCCGGCCGGACCGGCAGGCGTCCGTCAGCCGGATCGGTAATGAGCGAGGTCCGCAGGTCCGGACTCACGCGGCCCCGGTCGAACCAGAGCGCGTTGTAGGAACCGACACTCCCGGGAGGCGGCTCGCGGTCCTGGGTCACCTCGATGTTGCGCTGGGCGGCTTCCTCCGGGGTGTAGTGCTCCCGCTCACCCATGCTGGACGGCCGCTGCAGCGGCGTCAGTGACGCGTAGGACCAGGTGCCCTCCAGATCCGGGTCGCCCCACGGCGTCCGGAATTCCTGCGCCGCCGCCGGGGTTGCCGCGAAGAGGGCAAGCGTTACCGCCAGGGCCGTCACGAACGACCAACCGCGACAATCATCACTTCTTGCGCGCATGGTGAAACTTCCTCCCGGTTGAGCGGTTCGCCTGCGGCTAGCGCGCCCTGCCGGGCGCGTTGGAAGTTCCACTGACGCGGAACTTCTGCGTCGCAGGCTCCTACGATACCCCCCGCCGAACACGGGCGCAAGAACGGCTGCAGGCCCGTGCACGGAGCCGGCCGGATCGCAGTATCATCAGCCCGAAAGAGAGGTTCACCATGGTTCCATCGATCCTTCGGCCGAGACTCGCGGTGACAGTGGCGGTGGCCGTGGTCGCCGCCTTCGGCGTGACAACCCCCGCAGTCGCACAGAACGGCGACAGCGACTGGAATCCGCCCCGGCTCGCCGACGGCCAGCCCGATCTGAACGGCACCTGGAACAACGTCGGCTCCGCGCATATTCCGCTCGAGCTGCCCGATGCGTTCTCCGACCGCGAAGTGAGCCAGGAGGACATCGAGGCCCTCGTGCAGGAGCGTTCCGACCAGCGCAAGTCCGTGACGTGGGAAGGCCACGAGAACAGCCGCGGCGTCGGCGCGTACGCCAACTACTGGTTCGACTGGTTCTGGAAGGAGCCGGACGGCATCGATGCGCCGGCCCTGCTGATCGAGCCGGCCAGCGGCAAGATGCCGGCCCTGACGGAGAAGGCGCAGGCCAGCGTGGAATGGCATCAGGTGCACCTGCACGATTCGTACTCGACGATGGAGACGGGCGACCGCTGCCTGTCGCGCGGCACCTACGGCATCATGATGCCGACCGCCTACAACAACGGGAAGATGTTCTTCCACACGCCGAACCACGTCGTCATCCTGAGCGAGATGATCCACAACGCGCGGGTCATTCCGATCGACGCCGGTCCGCACGCGGACTCGGGAATCCGGCTCTGGAACGGCGACCCGCGCGCCCGCTGGGAAGACAACACGCTGGTCGTCGAGTCGCGCAACTTCAAGGTGGTCGAGAATCAGCGCGGACCGGGGTCGCGCGCCCCGCAGACGGAGGCGCGGCATGTCGTCGAGCGGTTCACGCTGCTCGATAACGACACCCTCCGCTACGAGCTGCGCGTCGACGATCCGGAAACCTACACCGCGCCCTGGACCGTTTCGTTCAACTACAAGCGGGACAACGAGTACCTGCAGTACGAGTACGCCTGTCACGAGGGGAACTACGCCGTACCGAACTCGCTGAGCGGACAGCGCGCGCAGGAACGCTAGACCCGGCCGCACGGGATGCTGCGGAAGCAGGTCCGCGTGATGCCCTGACGGTTGACCGTCAGCGACCGGGCGCGGCTAGTTGCACGGGAAGGCGCCCCGCAGGGCGGTCAGGACAATCGTGGTGTCGGCGGTGCGGCGCACCTCCGGGTGCTCGTGCAGGTAGTTGACCACCACCCAGACCGCCTGCGCCGCGGTGGTGTCCGGAGGCAGACAGACGGCGCCCGGCATCAGCCGGTTCGCCGACTCGGCCACGCCGCGCACGAGGCCCGCGCAGTAGCCCATGCCGAACGGGTCGATCTCGAACGTCTCCTGGCGTCCGGCGCCGGTTCGCCCGAGGAACTCGAAGTAGAGCGTGCAATCCTCGGCCAGTTCCTCGCCCGACCCCTGCCGGCCCTGCGCGGCGCGACCCAGGTCCGTCGGCCGCGTGGCAAGCAACACGAGGAGCGCAACGAGTCCGAGCCATCGCATCACGCCCGCCCGTCGAAACGCCATCGCGCTCCTTTCTCGCGTTGGTGCCGTCACGGCAGTATAGGGGCAGGAGGCTGGGCTAGAATACCGGGGCCGGATTCTCCCGAGGAGGGTCAAGACATGGGACGCTATCTGCTCATCGCTATCGCCGCGCTGCTTGCGGCGCCCGCAACGTCATACGCGCAATCGGACGCCGACGTGATCGCCAAGGCGACAGTCGCCGCCCCGCAGCGGCTCCGCGAACAGGCGGGCGTCGTCCGCTGGGATGCCAACGGTAACCGGGTGGTGGTCCGTGAGAGCGGCAACGGCCTGGTCTGCTGGGACCGCTCGGACGTGCCGGGAACGGCTGATTTCGCCGTGCAGTGCTCCGCCGAGGGCAACCTGCCGCGGTTCGAGCAGAACCGGCAGTTCGCCATGGAGGCGGGGGACGACGCGGATGCGCGCCGCGCCATGATGGCCGAGGCCGAGGCGAACGGCACGCGGGTGGAGGCGGAGTTCGGAACCGTCTGGTACTCGGTGAGCGGCCGCGATCAGGCGAGTGCCAACGCCCACATCACGATCGCCGTGCCGAACGCCACGGCCGACTCGCTGGGACTGCCGGCGGAGCGGCGCTCGGACAGCGTGTGGATCATGGAGGCGGGCACGACGGCCGCCCACCTGATGGTCCCCGGCCGGTAGTCGCGCGGCGCAACGGAAAGGCTTGTCCAACGGCCCGGCCCTCCCCGAGGGTCGGGCCGTTGTCGTGTACCCGCGGCCGGTGACGGCGAGGAAGAGCGGCGGCGTGTTTCAGCGCCCGGCCGCTTCCGCCTCTTCCACCCGCGCGCCCCCCAGGGCGTTGGGCACCGAGTAGTTCCCCTCGTGGCAGGCGTATTCGAACTGGAGGTAGTCGTCGTCCCGGTCGTAGGGGAATGACGCCGTCCACGGCGCGGTGTAGGTGTCCGGATCGTCCATCGTGACCGAGTAGCGGAGCGCATCCGGGCCCACGATGGTGATCCGCTCGACGGTCCGCTGCGCCTCGGACTGCCGCGAGCGCGTTCCGGCGGTCGGGCCCCGCATGTTCCGCACGGCGCGGAAATTGGTCGACTCGATGACCAGCGTGTTCCCTTCCCAGCGGCCACGCGGATCGCCTTCCCACTGCCGGATGCCGTCATCGACGTGTGGGGTGTCGTCGATCGGAATGATCCGCGCGTTGTGAATCATCTCGCTGTGGAAGACGACATAGCCCGGCGGCTGCAGGATCAGGGTGCCGTTGTTGTATTCGGTCGGCATCATCATGCCGAGCACGCCGCGCGAGATGCAGCGGTCGCCCGTTTCCATGTTGGCGTAGGAATCGTGCAACTGCGCCATGTTCAGGGCAATCCGCTCCCGCGCGTCGGCGGTCCGTTCGGGGACGCGCCCGTTGGGCGGGTCGACGATGATGGACGCCTGGCCGATGTCGGTCGGTTCGTCGAAGAACCAGTCGAACCAGTAGAGGCCGTAGCCGCCGACGCCGCCGCGGTTGTTCTCGTGGCCGCGCCATTCGCTCCGCTCGATCCGGCCGCTGCCCCGCGCCGACGCCCGTTCACGCAATTCGTCCGTGGTGATGTCCTCCCGCCCCTCCAGCTCCTCCGGCAGCTCGAGCGGCGTGAACATCGCGCGCGTGTTGTTCCACATCCCCTGGATGTCGGGCTGGCCGTCGGCGAGGCGCTCGGGCTCCCAGCCATCGGGCGCGTTCTGGGCGCCGGCCGGCGCCGCGAAGCCGAGAACCATCACCGCGAGGGCCGCGCAGGCCACGCTACGCGCCTCCGTAGACCATTGGCTTCCCGTATGCCGGTGCATCACGTCGTCTCCTTCGCTGCTGCCCATCCCGTCACGACATCCGGCGGTCATTCCACGGTGACCGTGATGTCAATCGGCGTGGTGTTGATGGAATCGTCGGCGTGGACGCGCAGCAGGTGCGTTCCCCGCTCCGTGAAACGGACGGTGGTGGTCGCTTCCCCGCCGCGTCCCCCTTCGATCGAGATCACTCTGGGGTCGAAGGTCACGTCACCCGGCCCACGGTAGTGGACCCAGGCCACGCCGAGGCCCGTCTTCGCCGCGTCGAAGGCCAACACGACCGCCTGGTTCATCGGATGCGCAAGCTGCCGGCGCCGCTCCCGGGACGCCGCCTGCTCCGGACTTGCGGGCTCCGGCTCCGGTCCCGGCACCCCGTCGTCGCTCACTTCCACCGTGATCGCCAGCGGCTCGCCCACCGCGACGGTCAACTCGGTGCCGCCGGGGACCGCAATCTCCGGAAGCTGGTTGTCCGACGGCGCGCCCTGTATCCCCATGCCCCGGTTCGCCTTGATGACGCCGTCGTCGATTTCCCAGCTCGGCCAGAGCGATCCGAACGCCTGCTCCGTCTTGCCGTTCATGGTCAGGCTCCAGATCAGGTCCTGCTCGCCCCAGTCGGCCGGCACCTGCACCCGGAAGACGAACTGCTGGCGGCGGTTGTAGAAGCGGGTCGGCTGGCCGCGATCGGCGGGACCCGGTTCGAACCGGTTGTCCGGGCCGACCGGGACGTGCGGCATCTCCTCGTAGTTGCGGTTCATGTACCCGAACACCATCGTGAAAGTGCCGTCCGGGTTCCGCTCCCAACCCTCGTAGACCGGCGCCACGCTCTGGCCCCGGTCGTACCTCATCTGCGCGCCGGCGGTGACGGGCACGGTGAGCAGCAGCGCCGCGCCCACCACGCCCGGGGCGGCCAGGAATCTCAGCAGCCGCATCATCCCGCCTCCGTCAGTTGTTGTTGTTCGCGGCCGCTTCACGCTCTTCCAGCGCGGCGGCGTACTCGTCGTCATCCAGCTCGTAGTAGCTGGTCCACGTGAAGCTCATGTCGTCGCTCGACCGCTGGCCGAACCCGGCCCAGTTCCGCGGGTCGGGATTCCACCGGTTGCCGCGCGAGTTGTCGTGCCACGTGATCGTGTGGAGCATGGAGCCGGCCGGCAGCAGCGGCTGCACGTCATCCGCGTAGTTGTAGACGATGTGCCAGCCGAAGTCCCAGTTGGCGCAACTGAGCATCTCGGTCTGCCCGGTCGGATAGATCGCCTCTATGCACTGGCGCTTGCCCCGGTTGTGGAGATGCGGCTGAAATCCGGTCAGCCGGACGTTGTTCTCGAACCGGTGGTAACTGTCGTGCCGGATGTCGTCCTCCCCCGGCGGGATGTCGAGGTCGTAGTTCTGCGCGAGTGCGCGCGAGAAGAGCTCGTGCTCCGGCTCCTCCCCCTCGGGATAGAAGGTGAGGCCGACGCTGGTCCGGTCGGTCCGCTCCTCGCCGATCGAGGCGTAGTGCATGTTGAACCGGATGATCGACCCCGCCTTCACGAGGCGGCCCGTGCCCGGCGGGAAGATGTCGCCGTTCTTCCCCTGCGCGTACTCGTTCAGGAAGTCTCCCTCGTCGGCATCCGCCGACTCCTGCAGCCGCGTCACCGCGTGGTGCACGACCGGGAATCCTTCCGCGGACGGCTTGGTCTCGACCGCGCTGATCCACCGGTCCTCCGTCAGGCCCGAGTCCGAGAAGAGATCGCCCCACCAGTTGGCGCCGTCCGCCGGCACGACGAACGGCTCGGGGATCGGCACGATCCAGTCGGGCTCTCCGATATGCCAGATGTCGCGGTCGGCGAAGTCACGCGGCGGCGGCGCATCGGCCGGGTTGCCGCGCGGCGCGCCCGCATCGACCCAGGCGGCGATCATGGCGATCTGATCGTCGTTGAGCGACCGGTCGTACTTGAAGCCCTGCACGCCGATGGTCTTGTCGATGAACCAGGGCGGCATGGCGCGGGTCGTCACCTTCTCGCGGATTGACCGCGCCCAGGGGCGGGTCTCCTCGTAGGTCATCAGCGACATCGGGGCGATCGCGCCATCCCGGTGGCAGGTCTGGCACGAGTCCTGCAGAATCGGGAGCACGTCCTTCGTGAAGGTGACGTCCGCGCCAGCCTGCGCGGCGGCGCTGCCCGGCAGGGCGGCCGAGAGAGCGAACAGGGCAGCGACGGCGATACCGAACGATCCGAACACACGGACTCGCGCGTGGGGTCTCATGGGGCTCTGCCTCCTTGATCCGCAGCCGATCGAAGTAACTTTGCGCCGATCGTGCAGCGTTGTCAATGGGACACTCCGGGCGGCGTGATAGATTGTCGGATTGGCCCGACAGCAGGGGCCGAACAGGAGTACCACGGTGCCGGAGACTGACACTACGAAGACCACGCACGCCTTCCAGGCCGAGGCCAGACAACTCCTCGACCTGATGGTCCATTCGCTCTATTCCAACAAGGAGATCTTTCTCCGCGAGCTGATCTCGAACGCTTCGGACGCCTGCGACAAGCTCCGTTTCGAGGCGTTGACGGAGCCGGCCCTCCTCGGGTCCGCCGACGAGTTGGCGATCGAAGTGACGGTGGATGCCGCCGCCCGCACGATCACCGTCTCGGACACCGGCGTCGGGATGTCGCGCGAGGAAGTGATCGACAACATCGGGACGATCGCCCGCTCCGGCACCCGCGAGTTCGTCCAGCAGTTGACGGGCGATCAGGCGCACGACGCGCAGCTCATCGGCCAGTTCGGCGTCGGCTTCTATTCGTCGTTCATCGTGGCCGACCGGGTGACGCTGACGACGCGCCGGGCCGGTTCCCCCGAGGACGAGGCGACCCGCTGGGAGAGTGGCGGCGAAGGAGACTACACGCTGGAGAGCGCCGCGAAGCCGGCGCACGGAACGGACGTGACGCTGCACCTGCGGGAGGGCGAGGACGAGCTGCTCGATGCGGCGCATCTGCAGTCGATCGCCGTGAAGTACTCCAATCACATCAGCATTCCGATCCGCATGCCGAAGGTGCGGCCCGCCGGGAAGCCTCTCGACACCGGCGACACCGAACCGCTCGAGCAGGTGAACAGCGCCTCGGCGCTGTGGGCGAGGTCGAAGTCGGAGATCACGGCGGAGCAGTACGACGAGTTCTACCAGTCGATCGCGCACGACATCGAGGCGCCGCTCGCGCACACCCACGTCCACATCGAGGGACGGCAGGACTACACGCTGCTGCTCTACCTCCCGCGGCATGCGCCGTTCGATATGTGGGACCGGGAGCGGCGGCACGGGGTCAAGCTGTACGTGCGCCGCGTCTTCATCATGGACGGCGCAAAGGAACTCCTTCCCGGGTATCTCCGCTTCGTCCGGGGCGTGATCGACTCGAACGACCTGCCGCTCAACGTCTCCCGCGAGATCCTGCAGCACTCGAGCGACGTCGAGGCCATTCGGAATACCGCGGTGAAGCGGACGCTGGCGCGCCTCGAGGAGATCGCGGACAAGCAGCCGGAGACTTACCGGACGGTCTGGACGGAGTTCGGCCGCGTCCTGAAGGAAGGCATCGGCGAGGACCCGGGCAACCAGGACCGGCTCGCCCGGCTGCTCCGCTTCGCCTCGACCCATGCCGACACGCCGGAGCAGTCGGTCTCGCTCGCCGACTACGTGGAACGGATGCGGGACGGACAGCAGGCCATCTACTACGTGACCGCCGACAGTTTCGACGCGGCGCGTCAGAGCCCGCACCTCGAGGTGTTCCGGAAGAAGGGCGTCGAAGTGCTGCTGCTGCACGACCGGGTGGACGAATGGGTGGTCGGACACCTCCCGAAGTTCGACGACAAGCCGCTGCAGTCGGTCGCCCAGGGCGATCTCGATCTGGGCGAACTGGCGGCCGAGAGCGAGGAGGAGCAACCGCCTGACGAACAGACCGACGCGGACTTCCAGCCGCTCACCGAACGCATGCAGAAGGCGCTCGGCGACCGCGCATCGGGGGTCCGGCTGACGCATCGGCTGACCGAGTCGCCCGCCTGCCTGGTGAGCGACGCCCCCGGCATGAGCGCGAATCTGGAGCGGATGCTCCGCGCGGCGGGCCAGGCCGTGCCCAACATCCCGCTGGTGCTCGAAATCAACCCGACGCACCCCATCGTCAACCGACTCAAGGACGAGACCGACGACGAGCGTTTTCAGGACTGGAGCCACGTGCTGTTCGATCAGTCGATGCTGGCCGAGGGCGGCCACCTCGCGGATCCCGCGTCGTTCGTGAAGCGGTTGAACCGGCTGCTGCTCGAGATGGCGGGCGAGGGGAAACCGCGGCTGTGGACGCCTCCGGGCAGTTAGCGCGCCCGGTGAAAGACAACACCATGTCAGACAGCAAATACGGCGGCGTGCAGAACGGACGGACGACGCGGCGGCACTTCCTGCGGCGGATGGGCCGCTACGCCGCGCTGGCGGCGGCGGCGGGAGCAGGCCGCGCCGCGCCGGCCGAGGCATGGCGCTTGCAGGGCCCGCCGATCACCGTCGACGACGTGACCGCCTATCCGATCTACATCAACCAGCGATCCGAGGGCCTGCTCGATCCACCGTCCTTCGCCGGCGACGACGACCCGCGCCGGTGGCGCTGGGGCGGCCCGTTCGAGCAGCTTCCCTCCGCCATCCTCGTGGTCATCAAGACCGACCAGGGGATCACCGGCTTCGGGATGGGAGCCGGGGGCGGCGCGGCGGTCGAGATCATTCACGGCCACCTCCGCCATCTCCTCGTCGGCGCGAACCCGCTGAACGTCGAGCAGCTCTGGGACCAGATGTACAGCTCGGCCCTCTTCTACGGGCGGCGCGGCGTCTTCGCGATGGCGCTCAGCGCCGTCGACAATGCGCTCTGGGACATTGCCGGCAAGCACGCCGGCCGCCCGGTCCACCAGATGATCGGGGGCGTTTCGCGCGACCGGATCGCGATCTACCAGACGGGCGGGGACGTCGCGCAGGGACGCGCGCGGGGAATCCGCCACTTCAAGCGGTCGGCCCCCGTCGGGCCGCACACGACGCCGGCCGACCAGGCCCGCCTCGTCGAGTCGGTGCTGGCGGCGCGCGACACGGCGGGGCCCGACGGCAACCTGATGACCGACTGCGTATCGCGCAACGGGACCGTCGAGTGGGCCGTCGGCTTCGCCGAACAGCTACGCGACGCGAACCTCTACTTCATGGAGGAACTGCTCTCGCCGGACGACGTGTTCGGCTACGCCGAGCTGGTCCGCCGCATCGGCGGCGGCGGGCCCGGCTGGACCCGCGTCGCCTGCGGCGAGCACGAGTACACGGAGCATGGCTTCGACGTGCTGGTCCGGCTCGACGCGGCGCAGATTCTGCAGCCGGACATCACGTGGTGCGGCGGCCTGACGGCGGGCCGGCGCATCCGCGACCTCGTCGAAGCCGCCGGCCTGGAACTGATCCCGCACCGCGGGGGCAGCGTCTGGGGCCTGCCGATCGCGCTGACGGCCGCCAGTTGCACGATGGCGGAGAGCTTCCCCGCCGGATCACCCATTCTGGAAGCGATGTCGCCGCCGTTCGACAACGGCGACGCGGTAGCGACGACCGCGCCGGGATTCGGGTCGACGCTTACCGAAGCGATGGTGCTAGACGCTCGGCTGCCGGGCACCTACTGAGAGCGGCGATGCATCCCGGCTGAACGGGGCTGCTAGCGGGGATACCACTCGGCGTCGCGCACTTCGATCGGCTCTCCCTCGAGCGCGTCGCGCAACGCGTGAATCGTGGCGGCGACTTCGGACGCATTGTCCGGCCGGGGCTGGCTCCGGTCGCCGAACCAGCGCGCCGACACGTTGTCGTAGTGGTAGACGTAGACGACCGACGGTCCGAACGTCTTGACGCACTCCGCGACCGGCCGGGGACGCATCCGGTCTACCGGCAGGTTCATCGGCATGAACGCCACGTCGATATCGCGAAGCGCCTGGATCTCGGGCACGCACTCGCCGACGCCGGAGAAGAAGATGCGCTTGCCGCCGAGGGTGATGACGTAGCCGTTCGCCTCGCCCTTCGGATGCCACGGTTGCCCCGGAGTCATGTCATAGGCCGGGACGGCTTCCACCGGAATGCCGGCGAACGTGCCCTGCGCGCCGTTGGCGAGCACTTCCCCACCGCCGAACCGCTCGGCCGCGGTGGCGGTCACCACCACCGGTGCTCCGGGCTTGCGGACACGCGCAATCGCTTCCGGATCCAGGTGGTGGGTCGGATCATCGGTCACCAGGATCAGGTCGGCCGGCTTCGCCAGTGACAGGTCGCCGGCGCTCCACGGATCCACGTGGACGACCGTCCCGTTGTGCTCCACCTGCACGGACGCATGCAGTATCGGGGTAATCACCAGATCGCCTCCGTCGGCGGCGATCCGGTGAGGCTCCTGCGCCGCCGCCGGTGCGGCAGCCCAGGCGAGTGCGGCAAGAACGGTCACGACGTAAGGCAGTCGAGGCATGCCCGCCATCCTACGCCAGCCACGCGGCGGCGGCAACGACGGTCAGGAACGCCGCCACCGCGACGACGCGGCCGGCCACGCGGTAGTCCGCCGCGCTCCCGCCCGGCGGATCGCCGGGGTCGCCAATCCAGCGATCCGAGACCAACTCCCCGCGAAGGTGGATGGGCCCGGCGAGACGCCGCCGGATCGCCCCCGCCAGGGCGGTTTCGCTCCACCCGGCGTTCGGTCCCGGCACCACGGCATGCTGCGACCAGCCGATGCGCGCCGCGGCGGCGCCCGACGCCCCCGGAACCAGGGCGCCCGCTGCGGCGATCAGGAGCCACCCCACTCGGGCCGGCAGCAGGTTCATCACGTCGTCCAGCCGGGCGCCGCACCAGCCGAAGCGGGCGTAGCGTTCCGTCCGGTAACCGACCATCGAGTCCATCGTGCTCACTACCTTGAAGACCACCAGGCCAGGCAGTCCGGCGACCGCATACCAGGCGATCGGCGAGACGAAGCCGTCCACCAGGCTCTCCCCGAAGCTCTCGATGGCGCAGCGGCGGCAGCCGGCGGCATCGAGCCGCTCGACGTCGCGCCCGACGAGCCTGGCGGCGGCGCGGCGCGCACCCTCGAGATCGCCGGCGTTGGCGGCGCCGTTGATCGCCCGGCCGTGGGCGTAGAGATCTCCCAGGGCGATCAGGCTGTAGAGCAGAAAACAGTGTCCCGCCAGCGCGGCGACGGAGTGGACGCCGGCCAGGCCGGTCACCAACGCCACCGCCACGCCCACGCTCACTGCCGCCAGCAGCACGAACAGGACGCAGCCGCCGACATATCCGTCACCGCCGGCGGCGCGCAGGCGCGTTTCCAGCGCCGTGAGGGCCCGGCCGATGAGCCGGACCGGGTGCAGCCGATAGGCCGGATCGCCCAGTGCGAGATCCGCCAGGACCGCGACGATCAGCAGATCGGCGCGGGGGGCCAGCAGGCTCAGCTCCACTTCGCGAGCCAGCCGGCCGCTATGGCGCGCAGCACCAGATCGACCGGATCGGCGTCGCGCGCGTCTCCCAGCGCGGCATGGAACGCGACCCAGTCCTGCGGGCGCGCCGCCACCGCGCACGCAAGCGAGGCCGCCTGGTGACGGAGCGCCTCGGCGGCGGCGCCGGACGGCAGGGTGCCGGCTGCGACACGGTCGAGCACGGCGGCGGTCGCGTAAGCCGACGCGGCGACGCCCGGGTCGTAGAACAGCCCGCGCTGATTGCGTTCGAGCAACGCATGCTGCGACTCCGGCAGCAGTTCGGCGAGCCGCTCCAGCGCCTCCGGCTCGGTGAAGCCAAAGCGGCCCAGAGCGTGGGCGAGACTACGGGTATACGAAGGCTCCAGTCCGTTCTGCCACCGGAGCGCCTCCGCCGTGGCCTCCTTGACGGCAACGCCAATCAGCTCGCCGAGCTTGGCGTGCGGGCTGGTCGACTCGCGCGGCCGGCGAGAGGGATCGAGCGGCGCGGCGATACAGAACTGATCCGTTCCGGTGCCGGTGGCGATCGCCGGCGACCGGCGGCTCGGCACCGCCAGATCCGCCAGCGCGGCCGACTTCGCCTCGGTCATCGTCACCACCGCGCGGGCCTGGGCGGCGGCAGTGACCGGGACATTGATCAGCAGTATCGTGTTGATCGTTCCCGCCATCGGGTTGACGCGGCGCCACTTGCCGTCGTCACCCTCCGTCCACGATGCCGGCTCCCCGGCGCGCGTGGCGTTGCCCGCAACCCCCGCCGTCACGAACGCGTCGGCACGCAGGTCCTCGAACGCGGCGAAGCGGTGGCCGGCGCACGCCATGTTGGCGGCGGTTCCCATCACCGCCGCCCGGTCCGGGTCGACGCCGATTTCTTCGCATACCTCACCGTGGTACGCGGGCAGCCCCAGCCGGGTGATCAGCTCGTGCCGCGCGGTATCGCCACTCGCTTCGCAGCTCTGGTGGTTCACCAGATAACGCAGGGCCTCCTGCTCTCCTCCACGGCGCGCCGAGGTGCTGAGAACGCGGTGGGGCGCGAGCAGTTCCACAACCAGGAACCGGCCGCCACGCCGGGCGGTGAAATGACGCCCCTGTGTGCAGCAACTCCGCCCCATCCGCCATCACGGTTGCCGTCCCGGCTCCGGCTGGATGCATGGTGTCGCGGGCATGCTACACTCTGCGCGCAGATTCGCGCCCCGACGAACTGGGAAGTGGGTGAAATGCCCACACGGTCCCGCCACTGTAAGTGGGGAGCGGACGGCAAGAAGGCGCTCGGGCGTCCGCCACTGTGCGCGTGCATGGGAAGGCGTTGCCGCACCGCGTCGATCCACGAGTCAGGAGACCAGGCGCCGGGGAGTTCACGACCCTGCGGGCGCGGCATGACCGATGCCGCACCGCGCGTTCGGCGCGTGGAGACGCCGACTGGAGGTTCCGATGCGGTCCATCGTGGGCGCGCCGCCGCAGCGCCGCTTTCCCTCTCGCTCTCGTTCTCGTTGTCGTTCTCGGTCAGCCTGGGCGGCGACTGATTCCATGAACCGGACACCAGGGAGGATGTAACCATGAGCAGTATTGCCACGACGCGCGGCGATGGCGGCGAAACCGGTCTCGTGGGTGGGGCGCGCGTTCGGAAGTCGTCGCCTCACATCGAGGCGTGCGGAACGGTGGACGAACTGAACGCCCAGGTCGGCTTCGCCCGATCGATCTGCCGGGACGAACAGGTGGGCGCTCTGCTGAAGGAAATCCAGCGCGAGCTGTTCGTCGTCGGGGGCGAGCTGGTCACGCCGGCAGGCGCACCCGAGACGAAGGGCGGACGCGCGCTCAGCCGCGTAACCGACGCGATGGTCGAGCGGCTGACCGCCGAGGTGCATCGCATCGAGGGAATCGAAGGGGGTTCTGGGCGACTGGTCGCTCCCGGGCGAAGATCCCGTCGCCTCGGCCCTCGACGTCGCGCGAACCGTCTGCCGCCGGGCCGAACGGGATGCCGTCCGCCTGACGGAAGCGGGAGCGGACGTGCGGCCGCCCGTGCTCGCGTATCTCAACCGGCTCTCGGATCTGCTCTGGTTGTGCGGCCGCCTGCTGGAGCATCAGGCCGGCCTCGATGCCTCCCTCCGGACCGACGACCGGCCCGGACCGAGCTGGTCCCGCGCCTGGTGACCCAGCGCGCAGGCCGACTGCCGTCAGTCCTGGGCGTCTTCCGCCGGCCGCGGATCGGAGAATCCCGGGTACCAGTAGATCGCGTGGCAGGCTTCGCACGCGAGGTGCAGCTCGGTGCCGGCGTTGAGCAGCGCGTCGACGTCGCGCGCGTCGATGGCGTCGAGCACGGTCTGACTGCTCGCCCCCAGTCCCTGCGACACGTCCACCCACGTCTCCCAGTCCTCGTCGACCAGGGTCTGAATCGCATCCGGATGCAGATCGATCCCCGGCAATTCCGAGCGTGACGTCGGAGCGGCTATCCGGCGTCCTTCCACCAGCAGGAGGTTGGCCGACTCGGCCAGCGTCACGGCGTGGCGCCGCAGGCGGATCCAGTCGCCATCGGACTCCGGCACGATCTCGATGATGCCCTCGGGAGTGGCGTCCACCACGACGGCGTCCCAGACCGCGTCGGCGGCCGGGTCGATCATCGTGCGCATCAGTTCCTCGACCGTCGCGGTCGGACGGAACGCGGAGGGCTCCGGCGCCGCCGCGCAGCCCGGGAGACCGAGCAGCAGCAGGAACGGCGCCACCCCGGGCACGGGGAAGCAACGTCGCATTATCCGTTCAGATCGACCAGGCCCCGGCCCGCCATGTTGCCGGCCAGGATCGTGTCGATGGCATCCGACAGCGTCTCGAGCGTCAGCGGCACGACCAGCGCCTCGAGGTCAAGCCTCCACGGTCCGGCCAGCCGGTTCCAGATCTCCCGCTTCCGCTCCAGGGGCAGCACGACCGAGTCGACTCCCAGCAGGTTGACACCCCGCAGTATGAACGGGAAGACGGTGGCCGGAATCTCCGGCGAAGCCACCAGGCCGCAGGCGGCCACGCTCGCGTCGTAGCGGAGCGCTTTGACCACGTTGAAGAGCATCGGCCCGCCGACGGTGTCGACGGCGCCGCCCCACTTCGGCCGCAGCAGCGGCCTGTTCGCGCCTTCCAGCGCCTCCTCGCGCGAAAGGATGGTGCTCGCGCCGAGATCCCGGAGAAAACCGTGCCGCGACGTCTTGCCGGTCACCGCATGCACGTCGTAGCCCAGCTTCGCCAGCAGCCTGACGGCAACCGATCCCACGCCGCCCGTCGCGCCGGTCACCACCACGGGCCCGCCCTCCGCCGTCATGCCGGCCGCTTCCAGCTTGTCGACCGAGAGCGCGGCCGTGAATCCGGCGGTCCCGAGGATCATGCTGCTGCGCGCATCGAGACCGTCCGGCATGGGGATGGCCCAGTCGGCCGGCACCCGGATCCGCTGGCCGAACCCGCCCGGCGTGCTCATGCCGAGATCGAAGCCGCAGACAATCACCGCGTCGCCCGGCGAGAAGTCGGGAGAGGCGGATTCCACCACCGTGCCGGCGGCGTCGATGCCCGGAGTATGGGGGAAGCTGCGAGTGACCCCCGGGTTGCCGATGGCCGAGAGCCCGTCCTTGTAGTTGAGCGACGACCAGCGGACGTCGATCAGCAGGTCGCCGGGCGGCAGATCGTCCACCTCCCGCTCGACGATGCTCCGGACGAACTGCCCGTCTTCCGTTTTCTCGACCCGGAACGCGCGAAACGACATCCGTCCTCAGTCCTCTTTCCACGGGTTGTTGGCGAAGATCGCCAGTTCCGGCCACAACGCGCGGGGGTGCATCTCGAGCGCCGCCATGATGGTCTGCGCGATGTCGACCGCGTACAACTTGTTCGGATTGTTCCGGCCGGTCTTTCCCATCCAGTTGGTCTGCACTTCCGAAGGCAGGACGGAGATGACGTGGACGCCGTGCGGTCGCAGCTCCGCCTGCCAGCACTGGCTGATGCCGCGTACGGCCCACTTGCTCGCGGCGTATACCGTCCCGCCGGCCGCGCCCTTCATGCCGGACGTCGACGCGACGTTGATGATGGCGCCGCTCTGCTGCGCCTTGAGCATCGGGGCGACGCGGTTCGTCAGGTCGACCAGGCCGAACACGTTGATGTCGAAGAGGGCGCGCATCCGGTCCATTTCGATCGCGCCGAGCGGGTTGGCGTAACCGATCCCCGCGTTGTTGACGAGAATGTCCAGCCCGCCCATCCGTTCGACGCAGGTATCCACCGTGCGCTGGTTGTCGTCCGCGACGGCGACGTCCGCCTGGATGCCGTGCGCGCCGGTCGCGGTGGCGACCGCCGCGATGCGCGCCTCGTCCCGCCCGGTGAAGACGACGTCATGGCCCCGCTCGCGCGCCAGCCGGACGAGCGCCTCGCCGATGCCCTGGCTCGCGCCCGTAATCAGGAATCGTTGTCTCTCCATGGTCTTCCTCGTGGTCGCCGGGTTGAACGCGGTCTACTCCGCATACACGGGCGGCGCGTCCTGCCGCCCCGGGAGCCCGTGGTGAGCCCCCGGTTGCCTTCGAGGGGCGATGCGTCCCGCCTGAACGGCGTTGCTCCCCGGCTCGGAGCGGGGCGGGCGGGGACAGGCCGTCAGTCCGCCGGACGGATCGGACCGCCGTCGGCCCTGGTGAGCTCGGCGCAGCACATGCCGTGCGTTCCCGGAGCCCGCGACGGCTGGCCGACCGCGCGGATCGTGTCGCCCACCTCGATGGTCTCGGGACTCCAGCCGCGGCGGCTCATCGAGACGGCGGTGCCCATCTCGATCTCCCAGTGGATCGTCTCGCCGTTCTCATCCTCGCCATCGAGGAAGAGAAACGAGTGGGGATTCCGGAACAGGAAACGGGTAACGGTGCCGATCGCCTCCACGCTCTTCGTGTTGTCGTAGAACGGGGCGCTCGCGTGGTGCGCCGTCGCCGGCGCGCCGGTCAGGACAATCGCAAGGGCCACCGCCGCCGCGGCCGCCGTTGCCCAAAGCAGGATTCTCACCGATCTACCCTCCTTCATCGTCACCGGCGCCGCTACTGGTACTTCGGGACCATGAACTTCACCGGCATGCGCGCGATCTCGGGGTCGCACTCGTAGGACTGCAGCTTGTAACCCTCCGGCGCCGGGTTCCACTGCGTCGTGAAGGCCGCCGGCTCGCGGAGGAAGAGTTCGTCCTCCACCGTTACCGTTACCTTCAACTGCTCCTCTTCGCGCCAGTAGCGCTCCGTCACCTTCTTGAGCTGCGACGACGGAATGCCGTTGTAGTCATCGAAGCCACTGATGTCGAAAGTGAAATGCGTGGTCGTCACGACCAGCGCTCCGTCCTCGTAGTGACCGACCGACACGCCCTGCAGGCTGTAGTCGAGCACTGTCGGCTCGCGGCCGTCCAGCCAGACGGTGCGCAACTGATCGTCTTTCTCGTAGCGGAGCAGCACCCGGTCGGGCCACTGCACCACTTCCATCATGTAGGGGTCGTAGATCAGCGCCGGGGGCGTCGACGGCACGCAGTCGTACTTCGCCGCGATCGCCTCGTCGAACGCCTCCTGGTAGGCCAGGCCCCGTTCATTGAGCACGGGGAAGTTCTCGCCGGGCACCCACGGCATGTTCGGGCCGTTGATGGGCCGCGAGCCGGGTCCGCCGTCCCACGTCCCCTCGAGGTCCGGGATCTCCGCGGCGCCGTCCTGTGCGGACCCGACGCCCGGCGCGCCCCACAGCAACAGCGCCGCCACGATCATGATCACCCGCGTCCGTGCATCCACCCATTTCGGCATGGTCGCTGAACCTCTCGCTTTCGTCTGTCCTGCAGGCGATTCTACACTGGGCCGCTCCATTTCGGGCCGCCGTCAGTTCTCCCTCGGCAGCGCGAAGGCGAGGATCAGGTCGCCGCCCCGCCGGCCCCGGTCGCCGCCGCCCGACGCGACCGTTACGAACTGTTCGCCGTTCACCATGTAGACGGAAGGAGACGAGAAAACTCCGGCGCCGGTGTTGAAGCGGTAGAGCTCTTCGCCCGTGCGCGCGTCCATCGCGAAGAAATAGCCGGCGATGTTACTCCCGGTGCCGACGAAGACCACGCCGCCGGAAGTCACCACCGGTCCCGCCTGGCCGTAGCCCTCGTAGATCCGCCGCCAGACCATCTCGCCGGTCGTCGGATCGTAGGCCGTGAAGAACATCCGCGGACCACGCCCCGAATTGAAGGGCTGATCGATGGCGTTGACGTAGAGCAGACCGGTCTGCTCGCTGTAGGCGAGCGGCCCGTAGCTCGGGCCTCCGCCGTAGCCGGGGGCGAAGATCTGATCCGGGGCCATCGGCGTGTACATCGGTACGAGGGTCTTGCCCTCGGCATGATCGGCGGGAATCAACTCCGGGAAGATGGGCGACGCCGGCAGCATCGGCTCGCCGGCCGCGGTGTGCGGAATCGGCTGCGTCGGCCACGGCTCCTCGCCCTCGCGCTCGGTCGCGGTCGGCACCGGTGTCTCGACGATCGAGTGGATCGGCTCGCCGGTCTCCCGGTTCAGCAGATACACGAAGCTGTTCTTGTTGGCCTGGGCCAGCGCGGGCACCCGCTCGCCGTCCACCTCCATGTCGAAAAGGATCGGTTGGCTCCCGTTGTCGTAGTCCCAGACGTCGTGGTGGACGAGCTGGTAGTACCAGCGCAGTTCCCCGTCGTCGAGACTGAGCGCCACCACCGAGTCGCTAAAGAGATTCATGCCGTCCCGCGCCGTGCTGTCGCCGAACGGGTTGCCCACCGCGACGTACAGCAGGCCCAGTTCCGGGTCGATCGACGGCGTTTCCCAGATGCCGCCTCCCTCTCGCCCGCCACCGACCCAGGTGGGACCGGCAATGTCCCATCCCTGATCGTTCTCGTCCTGCGGGATCGTGTTGAAGTGCCAGAGCACCTCGCCCGTCTTCGCGTCGACGGCCAGCACGTGGCCGCCCGGAATCAGGCTCTCGCTCCGCGTGGAGCCGACGTAGATGACGCCGTCGTGGATCTGCGGCGCCGTCGTGAACCAGTAGCCCATCGAAATGGCGGTCTCGACATCGGGGTAGCGAAGCCGCAGCACGTCGAGGATGACCGACGCCTGGCCATTGTCGCCGAACGTCTCGATCGGCTCCCCCGTCTCGGCGTCGAGCGCGAAGATGAACGACCCCGCGGCGCTGTAGACGACGCCATCCTCGTAGGTCGGACCGCGGTGTCGGAAGATGTAGCCCTCCGCGCGTCCCCCGCCGAGCAGGTTGGTCACGTCGTAGGTCCAGAGATGATGCCCGTCGTGGGCGTCGACGGCGTAGACGCTGCCCCGCGAATCGGTCAGGTACATCACGCCGTCGATGACGATCGGCGTCGTCTGGTTGCTGACCCCGTCGATGACGCCATGCTGGAACAGCCAGCGCGGCTCCAGCCGGTGGGCGTTCTCCGGCGTGATCTGGTCGAGCTCGGCGTAGCGGCTGCCGTGCAGGTCGAGATTGTGCAGGCGCCAGTCGACGTTCTGCTGCCCCAGTGCCGGCGTTGCTCCTCCCAGGAACAGCGCTGCCGCCGCAGCCACGGCGGTGCCCGAACGAGCCGTCAATCGGTGCCTGTGCGTCATCGGTCGACCTCCAGCCGAAAAGCATAGTCGAATCACCCGGGCGGAGCGTTGCGGCGTTGTCTTCTCCCGCGGGGGGGCGTAAGGTGCAGCAAGCGGCGTTACGAAGGGAGCGGTAAGCCATGGCGACCATCGACCGGCGGCGTTTCCTCGGGGTCGGCGCGCTCGGCGTGGGCTACGGCCTCGGGGCGACCGGTACGGTCGAAGCCCAGGGCGGATCGGCGGCCTCCCCGGGCCCGGCGGAGTCGCGCGAGGTGCGCATGGTGGGCGACGGCCTCGGTCTCACTCCCGCGGAGTCGGCGAAGCTGCTGGCCGAGCTCGCCGCCGATGGCGGCATCGTGCGGGACTCCTACTCGAACGGCGGCGCGGTCGAGCGGCTCGAGAACACGTTCGCGGAACTGCTCGGCAAGGAGCGAGCGGTGTTCATGCCGACCGGCACCCTGGCGAACCACCTCGCGGTTCGCGCGCTGGCGGGGGGAACCGGACGGGCCATCGTGCAGGCCGACAGCCACCTGTACAACGACTCGGGCGACTGCGTGCAGACGCTCAGCGGCATCACCCTCATACCGCTCGGCGCCGGACGTCCCGACTTTACGGCCGTGGACGTGGAAGCGACCCTCGACCGCACCGCCAGCG
The DNA here is from genome assembly GCA_965202655.1 of Vicinamibacterales bacterium. Taxonomy (GTDB): domain Bacteria; phylum Acidobacteriota; class Vicinamibacteria; order Vicinamibacterales; family UBA8438; genus VXRJ01. The sequence continues at coordinate 313,223 of CBDBBK010000001.1, forward strand.
GGCGGGTGGAGACGCCGGTCCGGGTCATCTCGATCGAGACTCCGGTCCGCCGCCATTACGGGGCCACCTTCGATCGCGGCGAGCTGAGCCGAATCGCGTCGCTGGCGCAACGCGAGGGGATCCGCCTCCATCTCGACGGCGCCCGCATCTTCCTGCAGGCGGCGTACGAAGGACGCGCCGTCGCCGAATACGCCGCGCCGTTCGACACCGTCTACGTGTCGCTTTACAAGTACTTCAACGCGCCGTCCGGGGCGATCCTCGCCGGCCCCCGCGCCCTGCTCGACGACATGTACCACACGCGGCGCATGTTCGGCGCCGGACTGCCGGCGGCGTGGCCTTTCGCCGCGATAGCTCACCACTACCTGCCCGGCTTCATCGACCGCTACCGTCAGGCCATCGACGTCTCGACGTCGTGGTCGGCAAAGATCGCGAGGCACGACGCGTTCTCGATCGAGCCGGTCGCCAAGGGAACCAACCTGTCCTGGCTGAGGCCGAGGACCGGCGATGCCGCCGCTTTCCGGCGCCGGCTGCGCGATGCGGGCGTCACGGTGAGCGAGCCTCGCGGCGGCCGCATGCTGATCGGCGTCAACGAAACCTGGAATCGCCGCCCGGCCGACGAACTGGCGGAGCTGTTCGCAGCCGCGGTCCAGAACCCTGCGCCGTAACTTCCAACGCGCCCGCCAGGGCGCGCTGGTTGCCGGCGGCCTGCGGTATCAACGGCGCGTCAGGAAGAGCGCAGCGCGGCGACCGCCAGCAGCGCCCAGCCCGCGATCATGCACAGGCCGCCGATTGGCGTGATCGCACCCAGCCAGCGGATGCCGGAGACGGAGAGGACGTACAGGCTGCCGGAGAAGATCACGATGCCCGCCACGAACAGCCATCCGGCAACGCCGACGAGCGGACCGGGCCAGCGGGAGGCCGCCCAGGCGACGACGAAGAGGGCGAGGGCGTGAATGAAGTGGTAGCGGACACCCGTCTCGAAGATCGCGAGCATGTCGGCGCTGAGGCGATCGCGCAGCGTATGTGCGCCGAACGCGCCGAGCATGACGCCGAACCCGCACAACGCCGCGCCCGCCGCGAACCACCCGGCCACCATCCCTCTATATGATACCGCCGTGGTCACGAACTGGGCCGCGTTCTCGGAGTTTCTTGGCGGAGAGCTGCGTGATCTGCTTTCCACGGACCTTGCGCAGGTCCGCTACGGCGACACCGGCACCGCGGTGCTGGTGGCGTTGGCGGTCGTTACCGCGGCGCTCCTGACGGCGGGCCGCCTGGCCCTGCTTCGCCGGCGGCATGCGCGCCGCCACTCGGGTTACCGGGTTCCGCGGCGGTTCCATCGCGGCTGGCCCGGCCGCGTTCTGCACGCCGTACCGAAGATCGCGCTGGGTCTCGCCCTCCTGATGGTCCTCGTGGCGCTCTCCGATCCGTTTCTCACGTCGAGCGAGCGGGTCACCGGGAACGTGGAGTCGCGCGTGCGGATCGACCTCGTCGACACGTCCCTCTCCATGGCGTGGGAGTTCGCGAACAGCGACCGATCGCGCGCCGAAGTGGCGCGCGAGGCGCACCTCGAGTTCCTCGAAATGCGACGCCAGAAGAACGACCGCGTGTCGCTCTGGCTCTTCTCGTCCTATCCCTACATGGTGGATGACTTCGTCCTCGACGACGAGCTCTACTACTTCCAGGTGATGGAAGCGCCCTGGGTGACGGTGAAGATCCTGGCGAGCGAGCCGGGCGCCGCGCGCGATCGCTTTTTCGTCCCGGAGGACAAGGTGCGGATCATCGACTCCGAGGGAACCACGAACATCACGCGCGCCCTGCAGTCGATCATCCGGCACTTCGACCGCGACGCTTCCGTCGTCAACCGGGGCGCGCCGGAGAGCCGCGCCCTGCTGATCATCACCGACGCCGACGTCGACGAGATTCCCGAGGCGGAGCTCGCCGCTCTGAACGCCCGAAACGTGATCCCCTACATCGTCTACATCAATACGCTGGCCGAGACCTCGACGCAGGAGGATGCCGACCGCGTCCTGCTGATAGACCGAATCCGCGACTTCGGCGGGGACTACTTCGACGTGTCCACGGAGAACGGGCTGCAGGAGGCTTACGCGGCGATTGACGAACGCGAGACGGTCGCCGTCCCGCTGACGCACCGCGCCCTGAAGGTCCCCATCTATTCCCGGTTCCTGCTCATCAGCCTGGCGCTGATGGTGGTCGGTATTCCGGCCGGCTTTCTCGCCGAGCTGGTCTGGGGCACCCATCCCTAGGGGCCGTCGCAAACCCCTGCTGCACTCGAGCGAGCGGCGATGAACCGGCAGATCGCGAAGTGGAACGCGCGGTACGCCGGCCGTGATCCCGGGCTGAGCGAACCGCCGGCCTCACCGCTGCCGGAGGCCGTGGAGGCGCTGAGCCCGGGGCGCGCGCTCGATCTGGCCTGCGGGGCCGGCCGCAACGCCATCTGGCTCGCGCAGCGGGGCTGGCGGGTCGATGCGGTGGATGGCGCCGAGGCCGCCCTGACCTTGCTGGCGACGCATGCCGAACGGGCCGGCTGCCAGGACCGGATCGCGGCGCACGCCGCCGACCTCGAGGCCGACCCGCCAGGGTTCGCGATAGCCCGCGAGGCGTACGACCTGATCGTCGACTGCTACTTCCTGCACCGGCCGCTGTTCGCGGCGATCCGGGAGGGAACGCGCCCCGGCGGGCTGTTCGTCGCCGCACTGCACCTGCCGGCGCGCGCCGGCGGGAAGGGACACCGCTACGTGCTGCGGCCGGGCGAACTCGAACAGGTGGTGAAGGGATGGCGCTGGGACGTCGTCCACAGCGCGGAGCGGGCAGCGTTGCCCACGGCGAGCGACGATCTCGGCGTCGCCGAAATCATCGCCCGCCGGCCGTCTTCCGCCAGGCGCCCGGCCTGGCAGCTAGGGCTGTGAATCCGTCGCCGGTTCTTCCGCCGCCCGCGCGCCCGACAGGATGTTGAAGAGCCCGTAGTTGCCTTCGTGGCAGGCGTACTCGTACATGCCCTCGCCACGCTTCATCGGCAGCGCCGCCGTGAAGGGCGCGGTAAACGTGGTCGAGTCGTTGACCGTGAACTCGTACAGCAGCGTGTCGTCCCCGACAAGACTGAAACGCTCCGTCAGGTGCATCGTGTCGCCGGTGCCGATGGACGTCGCGACCGACGGGTTGAAGCTCGCCACCTTCTCGCTGAAGTTCCTCGATTCGACAACCAGGGTGTCTCCATCCCAGTAGCCGCGCGAGTCGCCCATCCACTGGGGAATGCCCCCGGGCAGATGGTCGCGGCCGTCGAGGGGCACGATCCGGGCGTCGTGCACCATCTCGTGCAGGATGACGACGTGGTCGGGCGTCTGGAAGATCTGCAGGTTCTGGTTGTAGCCGGCGGGAACGATCGGGGGACCGGAGTTGAAGCCCAGCAGGCAGCGTTCCGCGAGGCCGCGGTCCTCGTAGCTGTCCGCCCCGATGCCGGCCGCGCGGACCCGCACCGGGCGGGTGCCGGGCCGGTCCTCGGCGAGTGACAGCTCCACCAACTCGAAACCGGGCCGGAGCGCCGGCAGGCGTCCGGTCGGCGGATCCGTCAGCAGCGCCGTCCGCTGGTCGTCCACGACGCTCGCGCCCTGGTCCACCCAATAGTGGTTGTAGCCGCCGACGTTGCCGCCGACCGGCAGCAACTCGCCCGTCCGCTCGGTGGGCGCGTTCAGCTCGGCGCTGCGCTCGGCGGACCGCGCCTCGATCTCGGCCGCCTCTTCAGCGCTGAGAACCGCGCTCTCCTGGTCCTCGGGCCGTTGCAGCGGCGTCAGGGTGCGGAAGTCCCACACCCCCTGAAGGTCGGGCCGGCCGTCGGGAAGCCGCGGCGGCTCGAACCCGCCCTGCGCCATCGCCGGCGCCGACGCAGACCGCCGTCAATCCGATCAGCATGCAAAGCGACGACGAAACCGCGAACCATCATGTTGAACCTCCCTGGCAACGCCATTCTACGACGATCCGTGTCCTCCTCACCGGCGCGCTTCGACCGCCCGCGACGACCTCAGCAGGTTGGTCATCCCGTAGTTCCCTTCGTGGCAGGCGTACTCGAACGCCGGCCCCTCGGCCGGACGCCACGGCACCATGCCGCTCCACGGCCGGGTCCAGACGCTCGGGTCGGTCACCGTGAACGAGTACTCGATGGCGTCCTCGCCCCGTCGCGTGAAACGCTCCACGACGCTGCGGTTCGGACCCGATCCGAGATAGTCGGTCTGGGCGTGGAAGTTGGTCGTCTCGACGACGAGCGTATCGCCTTCCCAGTGACCGCGCGACACGCCCAGCCACAGGCGAATCTGATCGGGCAGCGCCGGCTGATCGAAGACCGGGATGATGCGGAAGTCGTGAATCTGCTCCTGGAAGATGGCGACATAGCCCGGCGACTGCAGGATGTGGACGTGGTTGTTGTAGCCGCTCGACGTGATCGGCACGTGGCGATAGACGAGACAGCGGTCGCCGAGATCCATGTCCTCCGGCCCGTGCGCCGGCACCCGGCCGCGCTTGGCGGCGGCCAGCCGCCGGGCTTCGTCCGTCGCCTCATACTGCTGCCGCTCCGGCGTACGCGGAGGGAGCCGGCCGTCCGCCGGGTCCGTGATGAGCGAAGTGCGGCCCACCGAGATGCCGCGGTCCCACCAGAACTGGTTGTAGGCGAGTGCGACGTCCTGCTCCCGGGTCAACTCGCTCCTCCGCTCGGAGGTCGCCCGGGTTTCGGAAGCGCGGTTGGCGGCGGCGATTTCCTCTTCCGTCAGCCACTCGCGGCCGGCATGTTCGGGCGGCCGCTCGAGCGGCGTGATGGTGCCGTGGTTCCACAACCCCTGCAGATCGGGATCGCCCCAGGGCGTACGGGGAACCGCCGGCCCCTCACCCGGTTCCGGGGCCTGGGCCGCCGCGGCGGGCGGGTTTCCACCGGCGAGGATCGCCGGTACGGCGAGCGCAAGAACGAACCATCTCATGAGCGTCCTCCTGAACTCGGCCCGGCCATCGCAGTCTCCCGGATGATGGCCCAGGCGCGTGTCCGGCGCAAGAGCGGCGACTCGACTTCGCCCCGCTTGTAGTAAGCTTGCGTGCTACCTGCACGGTCCAAGAAGCCCGGAGGGCGCGCCTTATATGCGCATTCATCTCATCAACCCCAGCCATATCGCGTTCGGCCTCGCGGTCATCACGCCACGCTGGCTCTACGTGCTGGCGCACGCCACGCCCCGGAAGTACGGCGATCCCGTCATCGTCGACGAGACGCTCGAACCGCTCGACCCCGAGACGATCGAGGAAGGGGACATCGTCGGCGTCGGCGTCCACACCGGCAATGCGCTGCGCGGGTACGAGGTGGGACGCATTGCGAGGGAGCGCGGGGCGCGGGTTATCTACGGCGGCATCCATGCCACGCTCTACCCGGAGGAAGCGCTCGAGCGCGGCCACGCCGACGCGGTCGTCAAGGGAGACGGAGACGGCGTCTGGCCGCAGGTGATTGAAGACGTCGCCGAGGGACGGCACGAGCGCATCTATGACGGTGGCCGGGTGCCCGGCACATCGCTGCAGAAGGCGCGATGGGACCTGATGCCGCGCGACCGCTACATGTGGGCCTCCGTCCAGACGGTGCGGGGCTGCCCGAAGCACTGCTCGTTCTGCTCGGTCTGGCGGACCGACGGCCAGGAGCCGCGCCAGCGGACGGTTGACGCGGTCGTTGAGGAGATCGTGCAGCTCCGGCGAATGGGTTTCCGCTTCATCGCGCTGGCGGACGACAACTTCTACCCGGTCACGCTCGAGGACCTGGCAATGGCGCGGCGAAAGAAGGACCCGTCGCGGCTGCAGGAACTCGAGGCGCTGCGCGCCGAACGCTTCGAACTGATGGAACAGCTCGCGAAGCTGCCGGAAGACACCATCTTCTTCACACAGATCACGATGGAGGCGGCCGAGGATCCCGCGTTCCTCGATGCGATGCGCGGGGCGCGCATCAAGGGAGCGCTGATCGGCGTCGAGGCGGTGACCGAAGAGGGACTGAAGGACGTCTACAAGGGCTTCAACCTGGCGGGCGACGACCTGGTGAAACAGTTGCGGCAGTTCCGCGAGCACGGCGTGCACGTGCTGGGATCGTTCATCTTCGGCCTGCCCAGCGACAAACCGTCGACGTTCGATGCTACCGCGGCGCTCGCGAATGCCGCGGACATCGACTTCGCGCAGTTCCTGACGCTCACTCCGTTTCCCGGCACCCTCGATTTCCTGAAGTGGGAAGAGAACGAGGCCAAGGGAGTGCCGGACGTCGACGGCGTTCCCGTCAGCCGCTACTGGCTGATCCCCCGATCAAGCGGCCGAAGATCTTCTCACCCCACCCGGCCATGACGGGCGAGGAGATTCGTCTCGGCACGCAGCGGGCCTGGGACCGGTTCTACCGGCTCGGCGCGGTCTGGCGGCGGTCGCGGTGCGTCCGCTCGCTCAAGTCGCGCCTCGCGTTCATGCTGGTGTCGAAGTTGTACCGCCAGATGTACGGCAACACCGGCATCGCCACCGACAGCGCGCGCGTCTCCCGCGCCGCGACCTGGGCGCGGTGGCTGGCGATTCCCCTGAAGCGGCTCTTTACCGCGGCGCCCATGCCGGACCTGCAGGTGCCGGCGCGCACGCAGTAAACGGCGAAACCGCCGGACCCGTCCTTAGGGGCGTAGATCGTTGCGCCGGGAAGGTCAGCGCTGCGGCGAACGGATCGAGATGACTTACCTGTTGCCGCGTGCGACCGCGCCGGTAGCCCTCCTTCTGTTGCTGGCGGTGACCGGCTGCGCTCCGGTCACGATCACGATCAATCCCGACTGGCCGCCAGCGGGGGAAGCCCCGCCGTCAGGTGATACGCCGCCGCCGGAAGCGCAACCTCCGCGCGAGGGGCCGCCGCCGGGAACGCGCCCCCCCGGGGCGCGCGGAGGACCGCCCGGAAGAGGCGCCCCCCCCAGGGGCGGGCCACCACCGGCCGCCCGAGAGGTCGCGGGCGGCACGGCGCGCTCCGCGCCCGGCAACACCGACGGACCGCCACCCCCCGAGGCTCCGGAAGTCATGATCCGCGACGCCGCCGGCCGCGCCTCGGTGCGGGCGGTCCGGATCGGCGAACCGCTCCGGCTGGACGGCGTGCTCGACGAAGGGGCCTACGAGACGACGCCGTCGATGACCGACTTCCTGCAGCAGCTCCCGGATGAAGGGGCTCCCGCAACGGAGCGGACCGAGACGTGGATCTTCTTCGACGACACGAATGTCTACGTGGCGGCGCGCATGTGGGACTCGGCCCCCGAATCGCGCTGGGTCGCCAACGAGATGCAGCGCGACTCGTTCCAGTTGATCAACAACGACACGTTCAGCGTCGCTTTCGACACGTTCTACGACCGCCGCAACGGCGTCGCCTTCATGGTCAATCCCATCGGCGGCTTCTTCGACTACGAGATCACCGACGAGGGCAACCCGAACAACGACTGGAACCCGATCTGGGATTCGCGCACCGGCCGCTTCGATGGCGGCTGGACGGTAGAGCTGGAGATCCCGTTCAAGTCGCTCCGGTTCCCGGGGCGGACGGATCAGGTCTGGGGCGTGCAGGTCGGCCGGCGGATTCGATGGAAGAACGAGAGCGTCTACCTGACGGCGGTGCCGATCTCGGTCGGACCGGGCATGTTCCGCCTGTCTGCGGCCGGAACGATGACGGGCCTCGAAACGCCGTCGAGCAACCGTGTGTTCGACATCAAGCCGTACGGCATCGGCTCGCTGGAAACGAACCTGACGGGCGACTCGCCGTTCACGAACCGGGGGGACGGCACCGGCGGGGTCGACGTGAAGGTCGGCATTACGCAGAACCTGACCGCCGATTTCACCTACAACACCGACTTTGCACAGGTCGAGGCGGACGAGGCGCAGGTCAACCTGTCGCGTTTCAACCTCTTCTTTCCCGAGAAGCGCGAGTTCTTCCTGGAGGGGCGGGGGATCTTCGATTTCGGCCGCTCGGCCGGCACCACCGGCGGCGTGTTCCGCGCCACGCGGCTCGGAACGGGCGGACCCTTCGGCAGCAGCGACACGCCGCAGGTTTTCTTCAGCCGGCGGATCGGATTGGCCGAACCCATTCTGGGGGGCGGACGGCTGACCGGCAAGGCTGGCGCCTTCACCATCGGCGCGCTCAACATCCAGACCGACGACGCCAACGCGGCGGACGGGCCGGACTCCACCAACTTCACCGTGCTTCGCGTCAAGCGGGACATCCTGCGCCGAAGCCGGATCGGGGCCATCTTCACGGGCCGGTCGATTGCCGTCGACGGTAACGGGTCGAACGAAGCCTACGGTCTGGACGCCGCGTTCTCGTTCTACGACAACGTCAATTTCTACGGGTACTGGGCGCAGACCCGAACGCCGGACATGGTGGGTGACGACCAGAGTTACCAGGCGGCGTTCAACTACACCGGCGACCTCTTCGGGCTGCAGGTGGACCGGCTGATGGTCGGCGACAACTTCAATCCCGAAGTGGGCTTCAAGCGGCGCGACGAGGGCTTCCTGCGCACCTACGCGCTGGCCCGCTACAGCCCGCGGCCCCGCTCGATCCGGGCCATCCGGCAGTTTCGGTGGGAAGGAAGCCTGGACTACATCGAGAATCCGGCCGGCCTCGTCGAGACCCGCATCCAGATGGGCGCCTTCTCGGCTGAACTGGAAAACAGCGACGTTATCGGAATCGACCTCGAGCAGCGCTACGACTACGTCCCCTACGAATTCAACGCGGCCGGCGTCGTGCCCATTGCGGTTGGCGATTACGACTACCGGAGCGTCTTCATGTCGTACGCCATGGGACAGCAACGGCGCGTCTCAGGCACGCTGTCTCTCTGGAAGGGTGGCTACTACGACGGCGACATCACCGCGATCGGATACTCGCGGGGCCGGATAGAACTCACGCCGCAGTTCTCCCTCGAGCCGGGCGTCTCGGTCAACATGATCCGGATTGACGAGGAAGACTACACGGCGCCGCTCGTCACGAGCCGCATCACCTACACGTTCACGCCCCGGATGTTCTTCGGGGGGCTCGTGCAGTACAACTCGGTCTCCAACTCGCTCAGCGCCAATCTCCGGCTGCGCTGGGAGTATCAGCCGGGCAGCGAGATGTTCATCGTCTACAACGATCAGCGTGACGTTGCGGACTTCTCGTTCCGGGACGCGCGGTGGCCGATCCTCGAGAACCGCGCGTTCGTCATCAAGTTCACGCGGCTGTTCCGCTTCTGATTCTGACGGACGGGCGGGGGCTGTTCGCGCAGCCCCCGCCCGTTCCGAAACAGGACGTAGCGACCGGGTTCAGTCGCGGTAGTTGCTGACCGGCGGCAGTTGCGCGCCCGTCAGATCGGCCGGCGGCTCCTCGCCTGCCACAACCGGCATGCGCAGGGTGCCGATGCCCTCGATGCTGGCCTCGACCACCTCGCCCGGCTTCAGGTAGCGATCCTCCGGGCCGCGGGTATCCGCGGCGCCCGCCGCAGTGCCGCCCGACGTCCCGTTGTTGATCACGTCGCCCGGGTAGAGCGTGATGATCGACGAGGCGTACTCGATGATCTCCCAGAGCGAGTGGATCATGTCGCCCGCCTGGGCGTCCTGCAGCACCTGGCCGCCAACCGTCAACGTCTGGCGCAGGTTGGCCATCGGGTCGCCATAGAACTCCTTCGGCGCGATCCACGGACCCTGGGGCGCGAAGGTGTCGTGCCCCTTGCCGACGAACCAGTCCGACCGCGTGGCGTTACCGCCCGGGGGACGGCCGCCGCGGTCGGAGACGTCGATCGACACGATGTAGCCGAAGACGTGGTCCTGCGCATTCGTGGCCGACACGTACTTCGCGGTGCGCCCGATCACCGCGCCCAGCTCCACTTCCCAGTCGGTCCGGTCGCGCCCGTAGGGAATGACGATCGGATCGCCGTTACCGACGACCGCGCCGCGGCTCGGCTTCAGGAAGAGATACGGGACGCCCCGTTCGTCGCGCCGCCGCCGCTGCTCCGCCGCCCGCTCCTCGGGGGTGGCGCCCTCGCTGACGTGGCTGTAGAAGTTGACGGCGGCGTTCAGGATCTTGCCCGGAAACATGATCGGCGGGCGCGTCCGCAGGTCGGCCACCGCGTACACGTAGTCGGCCTGGCCGTTACCCGTGAGCAGGTCGTTGCCGACGACGTGGTTCACGATCTCGAACAGGCGGTACTTCAGGCCGTAGTCCCAGCGCCCGATCAGCTCGAGCGTGTCCTCCGGCATCGGCACATGGCTGTAGGACGGGTCCGACTCGAGCGCCAGGTTGGCCACCTCGATGTCGATGACCAGGCTGTCGCGAAGGACCAGGCCGACATGGGGTACCCCGTGGATGTCGAACGTCCCGACGTGGAACGGCTCGACCGATTCGACCCCGGGGCCCTGCGCGAGCGCCGCGCCGGGGGCCGCAAGGGCCAAGAGTGTTGCGATGGTCAGAATGCGTCGCATGATGCTCCTCTGTGGCGAGATCCGAATGATCCAGCTACTTTACCTGAACGCCGTCCCGCGGCGCAGTGCGGTTGTACTCCCGCCCCGTGAGACTGTCAAGAAACCACCCTCTCCGGCTGCCGGGTGGGTGTATCCTGCAACGACGCACCGACTCAGGAGGAAGACGATGCACCAGCGGAATTCCGGATGGCTGCGCGCGCTGGCAGTCGGAGTTGCGGCCCTGGCCCTCACGGCGACGTTCGCCCCGGCCGGCGCACTGGCGCAGCAGGAGGCGCCCGATGGCTGGACGGCGCCGCGAACCCCCTGGGGCGACCCGGACCTGCGGGCAATCTGGAACAACTCCACCATCACGCCGCTGGAACGGCCGGGGGCGCTGGCGGACCAGGCGTTCCTGAGCGACGAGCAGGCGGCGGAACTGGAACGGCTCGCGGTCGAGCGAGTGAACCAGGCGAACGCCCCGAGCGAAGTGCGCACCGAACCGTTGCCGGTGGGCGGCAATGTCGGCGCCTACAACAGCTTCTGGACCGATCAGCGGACGTCGGTGGTCGGCACGCAGCGGACGTCGATCATCACGTATCCCGAGAACGGCCGGCTGCCGGTGTTGACGGATACGGCGCGCGAGCGGATTGCGTCGGCCGAGACGCGGCGACTGGCGGATGTCCGGGACGGCCGCGTCCCCGCGGACGGACCGGAGGATATGGGCCTGAGCGAGCGGTGCCTCTGGTACCGCGGCATCCCCACGATCCCGACCGGCTACAACAACAACTTCCACTTCTTCCAGACGCCGGAGATGGTGATCATCCTGCAGGAGCACATTCACGATCTCCGGATCATCGCCCTCGACGGCCGTCCCCACCTGCCGGAGGGCATCCGGCAGTTCGCCGGCAGCTCGCGCGGCCACTGGGAGGGAGACACGCTGGTGGTCGAGACGACCAACCTGCGGCAGCCCTTCATCCGGCGGTGGGCCCGCCCGGAACACTCGCTGTCGCGGGGGGACATGACCGAAGCGGTGCGCGTCGTCGAACGGTTTACCCGCGTCGGACCCGACACGCTGGACGTCACTTTCACCGTCGAGGACCCCGGCACCTGGGTCGAGCCCTGGTCGGGCGCGCTGCCGATGACCCGCACCGACGGGCCGATCTTCGAGTTCGCCTGCCACGAGGGGAACTACGGCATGTTCAACATGATGGCGGGGTCGCGGGCGGAGGAAGCCGAAGGACAGTAGGAACGGCCGGCGCGTTCCTCCCCCCGACATCCTCGTCGCTCCGGTTCGTCGCGCCGGCGCGCGCGTCAGGCCGAGGCGCCGCCCAGTTCCTCCACCAGCCGGATCAGGGACGACAGATCGTCGCGGCCGAGCCCCCGGCCGTGCAGGCCGTTGATGAACTGCATCGTCACCGCGCCGGCCGGCAGCGCAACCCCCAGCGTGTGCGCCAGGCCGAGGACGATGTCGAGATCCTTGTGATAGAGCCGGCTCTCGATGCCGGCCGCGAAGTCGCGCCGCGCCATCCGGTCGCCAAAAAAGTCGAGCACCCGGCTCGACGCCATCCCGTCCAGCATCGCCTCGCGGACCTGCCCGACGTCCAGGCCCGCCCGCCGCGCCAGGTTCAGCGACTCCGCCACGCCCTGCGCCGTGATCAACAGCAGCAACTGGTGGCACGCCTTCGTCGCCTGCCCGGCGCCCTGGCCGCCCATGTGCCGCACCTTCGCGCCGACGGCGTCCAACACCGGGCGGACCCGCTCCAGCGCCGCCGCATCGCCCCCCACCATGATCGAAAGCGTCGCATCGCGCGCGCCATGCGGGCCGCCCGAGACGGGCGCGTCGAGCATCTCTATCCCCTGTCCGGCCAGTGCGGCGGCGATCGTCCGGGTGGCCGACGGATCGATCGTGCTGGTGTCGATGACGACCAGGCCCGCCTCCGCCCCGCTGGCGACACCGTCCTCCCCGAGCAGCACGTGCTCGACGTCGGCGGTGGAGGTCAGCATCGTGAAAACGACGTCGCACCGGGCCGCCAGCTCCGCCGGCGAGGCGGCGGCGGTCGCACCCCGCTCGACAAGCGGTTCCGCCGACTCGGGCCGACGCGCCCAGACCGTCACTTCGTGGCGGGCGCGCAGCAGGTTGAGCGCCATGGGGCGCCCCATTACGCCCAGGCCGATGAATCCAACGCGCATGCGATGCTCCTTCCCGTGTGCGGCAATCTCCCGCGTGAGCGTACATGACCGGGGACCCATGCCACCGGGCTGTACTAGAATGACAGGGCGCCGGAGCCGTGCCGCGCCGGCCGAGCCAGGCAGGGGGAAAGAAGATGATCTGTCGACGCTTCGGATTTGCGCTGTTCATCGTCACCATCGCCATGACGCTCGCGTGCGGCGGGTCCGCTCCGGCGGAGAGCGATCCCTCCGCGGCCGACGCGGCGCCCGATCCGTTCGAGGGGCTGCCGGGCGGCGCGGGGTTCGTCTTCGATCCCACGTGGCCCAAGCCCCTGCCCGACAACCAGACGCTGGGCAATGTCGTCGGCGTCGCGGTCGACTCGCGCGACTTCATCTGGGTGGTCCACCGTCCCGGCAGCCTGTCGCAGCAGGAAGGCGGAGCCGACGACGACCCGCCGCTCGCCGAGTGCTGCCGGCCGGCGCCGCCGGTCCTGGTGTTCAACCAGGAGGGCGACCTGGTCGAGGCCTGGGGCGGTCCGGGCGACGGCTACCAGTGGCCCCAGTCGGAGCACGGGATCTTCATCGATCACATGGACAACGTCTGGCTGGGCGGGAGCGGCGGCGAAGACTCGCACATCCTGAAATTCACCCGCGACGGCCAGTTCCTGATGCAGATCGGCGCGCAGGGCGAAGGCCAGGGAAGCAACGACACCGCGAACTTCGGCCAGCCGGCGGAGATCGACGTCGATCCGGAAACGAACGAGGTGTTCATCGCGGACGGCTACGGCAACCGGCGGGTCGCGGTCTTCGACGGCGACACGGGCGAGCACCTGCGGCACTGGGGCGCCTACGGCAACGTACCGACCGACGATGCCTACACCTACGATCCCGACGCGCCGCCGGCGCAGCAGTTCGGCCGTCCGGTCCACTGCGCCACCCTCTCGGATGACGGCCGCCTCTACGTCTGCGACCGGGTGAACAACCGGATTCAGGTGTTCGAGCGGGACGGCACGTACATCGACGAGGTGGTCATGGCGCCGCGGACGCTCGATTTCGGTTCGGCGTTCGACGTCGACTTCTCTCCCGATCCGGCCCAGGAGTTTCTTTACAACATCGACGGCATGAACGCGAGGGTGTGGGTGATTTCGCGCGCGGACCTGTCGATCGTCGACTCGTTCGGCTTCGGCGGCCACCAGGCGGGCGGCTTCACCGCGGCGCACAGCCTCGCCGTCGACTCGAGCGGGAACCTCTACGTCGGAGAAACCCTCGAAGGGAAACGGGTGCAGCGCTTCGTCCGCCGGTAGGACAGAAGCCCCCTGCTATGATTCGTCCATGCTGACGACTGGACGACAAGCCCCCTGGATTGCGGCCTCCCTGGCCGTCGCCGCCCTGCTGGTGTCGACTCCCGCGGCGGGTCAGCCGGCGGACTTCGAACCGCCCCGGCTGTCGAACGGCAACCCCGACCTGAACGGCATCTGGCAGGCGCTCAGCGCGGCGCACTACGACCTCGAGCCGCACAACGCACGCCATGCGATGCAGTTGCGGGAGGGGCCGCGCGGCCCGCTGCCGGACGTGCCGGTGCTGCGCCTCGGCGCGGTCGGGGCCGTGCCCGGGAGCATGGGTTTCATCGTGGGTGGCGGGCAGATTCCGTACACCGACGAGGCCCGCGCCCTCAAGGAGGAGAACCACGCCAACTGGCTGGATCGCGATCCGGAGATCAAGTGCTACATGCCGGGCGTCCCGCGCGCCACCTATATGCCATTTCCGTTCCAGATCTTCCAGAACGAGGGCAACATCCTGATCGCCTACGAGTTCGCGGGAGCCGTCCGCGAGATCTATCTGGAAGATGTCGGCCCGGCGGAAACCGATTCGTGGATGGGTCAGTCGGTCGGACGGTGGGAGGGCGACACGCTGGTCGTGGAGGTGACGGGCCAGAGTGACCAGACCTGGTTCGACCGGGCCGGCAGCCACCATTCGAACCAGTTGGTCGTCACCGAGCGCTACACCCTCATCAGTCCGAACCACGTTCAGTACGAAGCGACGATGGAAGACCCGAACGTCTTCACGGAGCCCTGGACCATCCGGATGCCGCTGTACCGCCGGATGGAAGATGGCGCCCGTCTGATGGATTTCAAGTGCGTGGAGTTCGTCGAGGAACTGATCTATGGCGAGTTCCGCCGGACGCCCCTGCCCCGCTGACAGCCCGTGGCCGTGGCAGGCGCAACCGGCATCCGCGGAGGGTAGTATGGCAAGCATGCACACGGCGCTCCGGTTCGTGATCGCCCTCGGCGTTACGGGCGCGGTGGTCGTCTCCGCGGCGGGACAGGACATCCCCCGAACTGCGAGCGGACGGCCCGACCTGTCCGGCACCTACGACACGGCGACGCTGACACCGCTGCAGCGGCCCGAAGAGTTCGGCGACCGGCTGACGCTGAACGAGGAAGAGGCTGCCGCAATCGCCTCCGGCGAGCCGGTCGCTCTGGCGGCGGCGTTCGGCATCCCGGCCGAGCGCAACATCGAAGCGGCCCCGCCGACCGAGGCGCCACCCGTTGGCGGCGACGGATCGACCGGCGCGGCCGGCGGAGTCGGCGGCTACAACACGTTCTGGATGGACCGCGGAACCTCGGCGTTCCAGATCGACGGCCAGTGGCGCACGTCGATCATCACGGATCCGCCCAACGGCCGGCGGCCGCCCCTCACTCCCGAGGCGCAGGCCGCCGCGGCCGCGTTGGCCGGGTTCTTTCGGCCCAACACCGGCACCGCCTGGTGGCTCATCGAGAATGGACTCGACGCGCCCGGGCCGTATGACGATCCGGAGATTCGTCCGCTGGCCGAGCGCTGCCTGCTCGGCTTCGGCTCGACCGCCGGACCGCCGATGCTGCCCGTCCTCTACAACAACCTGAAGCGGATCGTGCAGACCGACGACTACGTGATGATCCTGGTCGAGATGGTCCACGATGTGC
Source organism: Vicinamibacterales bacterium (assembly GCA_965202655.1). Classification (GTDB taxonomy): domain Bacteria; phylum Acidobacteriota; class Vicinamibacteria; order Vicinamibacterales; family UBA8438; genus VXRJ01. Next base: position 328,813 of record CBDBBK010000001.1, read on the forward strand.
GGATCGTCCGCATGAACGAGGAGCATGCGCCGTCCGGGATCCGGAACTGGCTGGGGGACTCGGTCGGCCACTGGGAGGGCGACACGCTGGTCGTCGACACCACCAATTTCACCGATCAGCCGGCCCTCAGCGGGGCCTCGCGGAACCTCCACGTGGTGGAACGTTTCACGCGGGTCGACGCCGATACGCTCCTCTACCAGTTCACCGTGGACGACCCGACCATCTGGGCCGCGCCCTGGAGCGGCGAGTACATCTGGCCGGCCACGAACGACCGGGTCTACGAGTACGCCTGCCACGAGGCGAACTACTCGTTCCGGGGTATTCTGGGCGGGGCGCGCATCCTGGAGCAGGACGTGCGCGAAGGACGCTAGTCGCCCCCGGTAGAGAGGCACTCCCGGGGCATGGAGGTGATGATGCTGGGGCGAGCGATCGCGGCGGCAACCGTGCTGGCGTTGGCGGCGCCTGCCGCAATCCAGGCGCAGGAGATTCCGCGGACGCCCAGTGGTCGGCCCGATCTGTCGGGCACCTACGACATCGCCACGTTGACGCCGCTGCAGCGGCCGGAGCGCTTCGGCGACACCCTGTCGCTCTCGGAGGAAGAAGCGGCGGCCATCGCGCGGCAGGAGTTCGACCGCAACGCGCAGCGTAACCAGGCGAGCGACCCGAACCGCGAGGCGCCGCCCGTCGGCGGCGACGGATCGCCGGGCGCCGCCGGCAATGTGGGGGGCTATAACACTTTCTGGATCGACCGCGGCGCCGGCGCATTCCAGATCGACGGCGAGTGGCGCACGTCGATCATCACCGACCCGGCCAACGGCCGGCAGCCGCCGCGGACCGAGGCGGCGCGGGCGCGGGCAGCCGAGCGGGCCGCGTTCGCCCGGCCGAACAGCGGGACCGCATGGTGGATGATCGAGAACGGCCTGGACGCTCCCGGTCCCTACGACGATCCGGAGATCCGCCCGCTCGCCGAGCGCTGCCTCCTCGGCTTCGGCTCGACCGCCGGGCCGCCGATGCTGCCGGTCCTCTACAACAACCTGAAGCGGATCATCCAGACCGACGACTACGTGATGATCCTGGTCGAGATGGTGCACGACGCGCGCATCGTCCGGATGAACCAGGAACATGCCCCACCCGGGATCCGGAACTGGCTGGGCGACTCGGTCGGCCACTGGGAAGGCGACACGCTGGTCATCGACACGACGAACTTCAACGACACGCCGGCGCTGCGGGGCGCGACGCGCGACCTTCACGTGGTGGAGCGCTTCACCCGGCTGGACGCCGACACGTTGCTTTATCAGTTCACGGTGGAGGATCCGAACGTCTGGACCGCGCCCTGGAGCGGCGAGTACGTCTGGCCAGCCAGCGACACGCGAGTCTACGAGTACGCCTGTCACGAAGCGAACTATTCCTTCCAGGGAATCCTCGGCGGGGCGCGCATCCTGGAGCAGGACGTCCGCGAGGGACGGGTGCCGGATCCGCCACAATAGACCGGATGCAGGCAGAAGCTGCCACACGCAGCAGGGAAACGGCAGGGAGAAGCCACAGGGGAACCGTCATGCAGAAACTGTCACACCACTCGCGGCGCGCAGCGCCTTTCCTGCTTGGCCTTCTGGCCACCGGCCTCATCGCCTTCGTCACGGCCGGCACACCGGTGGATGCCCACCACGCCTTCGGCGCGGAGTTCGATCCGAACCGTCCCGTGCTCCTGCGCGGGCCGGTCGTCAGGGTGGAATGGGTCAACCCCCACACGTGGATCCACATGGAGGTGACCAACGAAGACGGCACCACGGACGTGTGGATGGTCGAAGGCGGCACGCCGAATACGCTGCTGCGACGCGGACTGAGCCGGGACTACATCCAGCCCGGCACGATCATCGTCGTGGACGGGTACCAGAGCAAGGATCGGACCACGCGCGCCAACGGCCGCGACGTCACGTTCGAGGACGGCCGGAAGTTCTTCATGGGCTCGTCCGGCACCGGCGCGCCTTACGACAACCCGCAGAACCGGAACCGGTAGACCACCAGCCGCCGGGTGCTTCGGTTCGTGCTAGAGTCAGGCATCCCGATTCCGACGAGGTGATCCAATGACCTTCCGTTTCTCCTGGCACGGCGTGATGGCGTGCGCCGTCCTGCTGGCATTTGCTCCCGCCGCCCTGGCCCAGTCGGGCAGCGGCAGCGCCCTCCGCACCCCGGACGGCCATCCGGACATCAGCGGCGTCTGGGACTTCCGGACCGTAACGCCCCTTGAGCGGCCCGAACAGTTCGCCGACAAGGAGTTCCTGACCGAGGAAGAGGTGGCCGCCTACGAGCAGGAACGGGTCCGCGCCAACAACGCCGACCTGAACCGGGAAGACACGACCACCGACCGCGCCGTGGTGAACGGCACGCGCGAGAGCGCCGACCTCCGCCTGGCCTACAACGACTTCTGGTGGGACCGCGGAACGACCGCGGTGGAGACGCGCCGGACGTCGCTCGTCGTCGATCCGCCGAACGGCCGGATCCCGCCGCTTACCGAAGCGGCGCAGGCGCGCAGCGACGAGCGGGTTCGCATCAGCCAGCGGCCGTCGGAGGGACCGGAGGACCGCTCCCTCGCCGAGCGGTGCATCACGGGATTCAACTCGGGCCCGCCGATGTTGCCGGCCGCCTACAACATGAACGTGCAGATCTTCCAGACGAAGGACCACGTCGTGCTGCTCAACGAAATGGTCCACAACGCGCGGATCGTCCCGCTCGATGGATCGACGCATGACGTACCCCTCTGGACGGGCGTGTCGACCGGCCGCTGGGAAGGCGACACCCTCGTGGTCGAGACGAAGAACTTCCTCCGCGAAACGAGCTTCCGAAACTCGAGCAAGAACCTGATGCTGACCGAGCGGTTCGAGCGGCTCGACGACGACACGCTGGTCTACACCTTCACGGTGGAGGATCCGACGACATGGACCGCGCCGTGGTCGGTGGAGCTGCCGATGCGGCGGAGCGACATGCCGATCTTCGAGTACGCCTGCCACGAGGGGAACTACGGCATGGAAGGGACCCTGAGCGGCGCCCGTTACGTCGAGAACCGGTAAGCGATCCGAGCCGGCGCGGCCGTCTCGCCGCCAACTCCGCTCCAGGGGCTCCTAGGCTGACGATGCCTTCCGTTTCGCAGCCCCGTGTCGCCGCCGCAGCCCTGCTGGTTGCCGCGGGGGCCGGGGCTGTCGTGCTGTACGGCGCGAACCCGTCCGGACGGGAGGTTCAGGATCCGCCCGCGGTCGGCCAGGACGGCAAGGATGTGGAATGGGTTCCGACGCCGGACGCGCTGACCGAGACGATGCTCGACATGGCCGACCTCGGCCCGGACGATGTCCTGATGGACCTCGGCTCGGGCGACGGGCGGCTGGTAATCGAGGCGGCGAGGCGCGGCGCACGCGCCATCGGCGTGGAGTACGACGCCCAACTCGTGGCGCTGTCGCGCGAGCGGGCCGCCGATGCCGGGATGTCCGGGCGCGCCTCGTTCCGGCAGGCGGATCTGTTCGAGGTCGATCTGTCGGAAGCCACGGTCGTCACCCTCTTCCTGCTCCCGGATCTGAACCTGCGGCTACGGCCGACGCTGCTCGACCTCGCCCCGGGCACGCGCATCGTCTCGAACACGTGGGACATGGGCGCCTGGGCGGCGGACGAGACGATCCAGATCGAGCCCTGCCCCGGCTTCTGTACGGCGCTCCTCTGGATTGTTCCCGCCCGCGTCGCCGGCGCGTGGGTGACGGCGAACGGGGACGACACGTTCCGCTTCGAACAGCGGTTTCAGACGGTCACCGGTACGTTCCGCCGGCAGGGCGGCGGCGCGCTGACCCTGGACGACGTCGCGCTCCTGGGTGACGCGCTGACGTTCCGCGCCGACGGCACGCTCTACCGCGGCGTGGTGGACGGCGACACGATCACGGGTACGGCGACGGCCGGCGGCAGGCAGTCCGCCTGGACCGTCACGCGCGCGGGGCCGTAGGATCCCGCGCGAGGAGGGGCGTCAGATGAAAGCCAATCGTCACCGCATTGCCGCGGCCGCCGGGAAGCTCGCGGCCATCATCGTTCTGGCGCCGACGTACGCCATGACCGCCACCGCACAGGACCGCATGCCGGCGATTCCGGAAGCGGAGTTGACCGAGGCCCAGCGGGCCGCCGTCGAGGAGTTCAAGACCGTCCGCAACCGAACCAGCGTCGGCGGCCCGTTCGTTCCCCTGCTTCGGAGCCCGGAAGTAATGAGCCGCGCCCGCAACGTGGGCGACTACGTTCGCTACCAGACGGCGCTCCCGCCGCGGCTGAGCGAGTTCGTCATCCTGCTCACGGCGCGCCACTGGACGCAACAGTACGAATGGTACGTCCATGCGCCGATCGCCGAACGCGAAGGGCTCGATCGTTCCATCATCGACGCCGTCGCGGACGGCCGCCGCCCCGGCGCCATGGCGGACGACGAGGGGGCGGTCTACGACTTCGTGACGGAACTGTTCCGCACGCGGGGAGTCAGCGATCCGACCTACGCCCGCCTCGTCGACCACCTCGGCGAACGCGGCGTCGTCGACACCATCGGCATCATGGGCTACTACCAGCTCCTCGCCATGATGATGAACACCGCTCGGACCCCGCTTCCGGACGGCGTCGAGCCGGCCCTGCCGGCGTTCCCCCGGTAACCAAGATCGCTGTGGACCGTGCCAACCGATCCGCACGGCGCGCACTCTCATCCGGGGGAGCGATCCGCGAGGACGATTAAGTATAACGGTATGGAAAAACCGATGATTTTGCATTTACAACACGACGTGAATCTTGTTTAATAGTTTGTGTAGCTTGAAAGGCTGTTTCGTTCGTTCAAAAGGAGATCATTGATGGCTAAACAGTTTCAGACGTTTGAGGACTTCTACGACTACGCCCGAAACAAGGCGGCGGAGGACGAGGAGTTCAGGTCCCGCCTGCTCGCAGATCCCAAGGCGGTGATCGAGGAAGAACTGGACCTGTCCATTCCGGACGGTCTCGATATCCAGATACACGAGGACACTGCCACGACCTCGCACTTCGTGCTTCCACCCTCGGCCAAGCTCGCCGAAGAGGACATGCGCGCCGTCGCCGGCGGCGGCTGGTGCTGCCCGGTCTAGCTCCGGCAAGCTGTCTGGCTTGTCTGGTCAGCTCCAGGCGACCGTCCGGCCCCGTCGAGGCAGGTTGCTGCGGCTGACGGCGATGGGGTCAGGCAACTCGGCACGCGTCTGAGCGACGGGCTCGGGGTTGCTTGCGCGTGAGTGACAGCCTGTCCTTCGGGGGGCTTCTCGGAGGAATGCAGCGGCTGTTCCCGCAGGCCTTGCTGAGTGGAGACGGCCTCGAGCGTCTTCTGGCAGCGGCGGAACGATTGCCGCTTTGCGTGATCGACAAGCCATTCGGCTTCGAGTTTTCGCTCTGCAACGAAGCGGCTGCCGCGGATTTTTGTGTGATTGCCGCCCCCGGCTCCTCCCTTGCCGCGCACTACATCCGTGCAGGCGCGGCAGCGCCGACCGGGTCCGCCGCGTCAGCCCTGGGCGCCTGCCTTGCCGGGAATGCCCGCGACCCCGCTTCCTTTCTTGCCAGCAGAGACGGCAGCATCATCCTCGAGTACGACGTTCCAGCGCATTGTCGGGAGGCACCGCCACCGCCCGGCATCTTCTTCGTGCCCGGCGACGTTTCGGTCGATGCCGCAAAGAAACTCCTCGACGATCCGGCCGACACCGTCGCCGCGCTCTGGGCCGCGGCCGGTTTGCGCGCCGACCCTGCGGAGTTGCGCCAGGTCGAGCGCGTGTCCGAGGTTTTCTCCGACGCCGCGTTGGTCGTCCAGGCGGGCGTGTTGCCGGGGCGGCCACAGCGCGCCGTGCGCCTCGTCGTGCATCGCATCGACACCGCCGAGCTTCCCGGCCTGCTCGATCGGCTCCGATGGCCGGGACCTGCCGATACGGCCCTGTCGGTGACAGCGGCGACGAACGACCTGACCTCGCCCGGCGCCGTACTCAGCCTCGACGTCTCGGCGACCGGCGTCTCGCCGCGGCTCGGGCTGGAGTTGTTCCGGCCGGTGCAGCAGTTTTCCATCGACCGCACGGGCTGGCTGCCCATGATCGAACGGCTGACGGACAGACGGTGGTGCGTGCCTGCGAAGGCCGAGGGCCTGCGCGCGTGGCCGCGCACCGAACGGGTGCTCGGCCCCCACGGCGCCTACCGGGTTTACCAGTACATCAACCACGTCAAGGCCGTCGTGGATCATGGTCGCATCGTCGCCAAGGCCTACGTGGCCATGGTCGTCCGCCAGTTCGGCGGATGAGGCGGTGGAGCCGACCAGCGGAGGGTGTGTCTTGCCTGCATTGGACGGCCTGAGGATCCTCGACCTGACGCAGTTCGAGGCCGGTCCTGCTTGCACGCAGGCGCTGGCCTGGCTGGGCGCCGATGTCGTGAAGGTGGAGAAGCCCGGGCGCGGCGACCGGGCCCGCGGCGCGGACAGCGCCCGCAACGAAGCGTACGCCCCACTGTTCTGCGCCTGGAACGCCAACAAGCGGAGCCTGGCGATCGACATCGGCAGCGAGCAGGGCCACGCACTGTTCCTGCGCCTCGTGCCGCAGTTCGACGTGCTGGTGGAGAACTTCGGGCCCGGCGTGATGGAGCGGCTCGACATCGACCCTGACGCGCTGCGCCCCGTTGCTCCGGGGCTGATCTACGCACGCATCAAGGGTTTCGGAAACAGCGGCCCGTACGCCAGCTTCGCGGTCCAGCGGCCGATCGCGCAGGCCGCGGCCGGCGCACTTTCGATCAACGGACAACCTGACGGCCCCCCGACGATACCCGGCTCGATGGGCGATGCCAGCGCCGGGACGTATGCGGCGGTGGCCGTGCTGGCCGCCTGGGCGCAGAAGTTACGCACCGGCCGGGGTCAACAGATTGACCTCTCGATGCAGGAGGCCATGACGTTCTTCGTGCGCGGGCGCGGCGCCCTCGGCTCGCGTTGGGGCGCCCGGGCGGCGCCGCGCAGAGGCAACGCCGGCGACGCGCCGCCGGGCGATCTCTATCCCTGCAAGCCGTTCGGCCCCAATGACTACGTCTATCTCATGCCGATGACGGAGATCCACTGGGCATCCCTGTGCAGGGCCATGGGCCGACCCGAGCTGCGCACGGACCTGCGCTTCTACAGCATGCCCTGGCGCATCCAGAACCATCGGGCGCTGCACGCGGAGATCAGCTCCTGGACGAGAGCACGAACCAAGTTCGAGGCGATGGAGACCCTGGGAGCCGCGGGCGTCCCTTGCAGCCCATGCCTGGACACGACAGAGCTGCTTCGCGACAGGCACCTGGCCGAGCGCGGCTTCATCGAGGAAATGGACCTGCCGGTGCACGGCAAGGTGCGCGTGCCGGGCTTTGCACCACGCCTGTCCGGATCGCGGGTGCCGGTGAAGCGCCCGCCCCGCCTGGGGGAGCACACCGACGAGCTGCTGCGCGCCGAGCTCGCGTTGGACGATTCCCAACTCGATGCACTGCGAGAGGCCGGGGTGATCGGCGGCCCGCCGCGATGCGACTGACGCGCCGAGTGCCCGGAGGTGCGAGATGCCGGCATTGGATGGAATGAAAGTCCTCGACATGACCCAGTACGAGGCGGGCCCGTCATGCACGCAGGTGCTGGCGTGGTTCGGGGCGGACGTGGTCAAGATCGAGTCGCCCGGACGAGGCGACGGCGCCCGCGTGTTCGGCCGCGACGGCTCCAGCGGCTACTCGGCGTTCTTCTGCGCCTGGAACGCGAACAAGCGCAGCCTGGCGGTGGACCTCGGCCGCCGCCGGGGCCGGGAGTTGCTGCTGCGCCTGATACCGGCGTTCGACGTCTTCGTGGAGAACTACGGTCCCGGCGTGATCGAACGGTTCGACCTCGGCTACGAGACGCTTGGCGCCATCAACCCGGGCCTTGTCTACGCCCGCATCAAGGGTTTCGGCGCCAGCGGCCCGGACGCGGGCTACGACAGCGTCGACCCGACGGCGCAGGCCGCCGCCGGGGCATTCTCCGTCAACGGCGAGGCGACCGGGCCGCCGCTGATGCCCGGTCCGACGATGGCCGACGCGGGCTCCGGCCTGCAGGCGGCGCTGGCGGTGCTGGCCGCGTGGACGCAGAAGCAGCGGACCGGTGAAGGGCAGTTCATCGAGTTGTCGATGCAGGAGGCCGTAACGTACTACCTGCGCTCCCACTTCTTCGGACGCTCGATGAGGCGTGGGCAGGCGGCACCGCGCACCGGCAACAGGGTCGGGCTGCCACCGGCCGGCTTGTATCCGTGCAAGCCGTTCGGCGCCAACGACTACATCTGTCTCCAACCTCTCACCGAGGGCCACTGGGACGCCCTGTGCCGGGCGATCGACCGCCCCGACCTGCGCGCCGATCCGCGCTTCTGCAGCCCGCGCTGGCGCCTGCAGTACGCTGACGCGCTGCGCGAGGAGATCGGCTCCTGGATCCGCGAACGCACCAAGTACGAGGCGATGGAGACCATCGCCGGCGCCGGCGTGCCCTGTGCGGCGTGTCTGGACACCGTTGACCTGCATAGGGACCGCCACCTGGCCGCGCGCGGCTTTATCCACGATCTGGATCTGCCGGTGCACGGAAGGGTGCGGATGCTGGGGTTCGCTGCGGGGCCTTCGGCGGCGTGCGCCGCGATGAAGCCCCCGCCCAGGCTTGGCGAACATACAGGCGAGGTGCTCAACGCGGAGTTGGACCTGAACGACGCGGAAATCGAGGCGCTGCACGACGCCGGCGTCATTCGGGATGCCGCTCGCCGGTAGGCGAACGCCGCGCTTCCGCAAGCTCATGACCTCGTCTCCTCGCCTTTCGCACGACAATCCTCCACCCTCGCACCCGCGCGATTTCGGCGGCCTCGTCCACGGGGCTCCCGCCAGGAGCGTTCATCCCTCCTCTGCCCGCGAGGTCTCGCTTGCGTTTCGTGCGGCTCGCTCCGACGGGCTCCCTGTCGCGGTGCGCGGCGCGGGACACTCGCAGTCGGGACACACCGTCCTTCGCGATGGGATGGTCATCGATACTTCACGTCTTTGCGGGGTAACGCTCCATGAGGGGGACATCCTCGAAGTCGGCGGCGGCCAGCCGTGGGGCGGCGTCATCGACGCGCTGCACGGGACCGGGTTGACCGTGCCGGTGCTCACCGACAGCGCCTTTCCGACCGTGGGCGGAACGTTGTCGGCAGGTGGTTTCGGCACCGCTTCGGTGCGCTTCGGCGCGCAGGTCGGGCACGTCGAGCGCCTCGAAATGGTCACTCCCGCGGGCGATCTCGTGACGTGTTCACGCGAGGCCGAGCGTGAGCTCTTTGACGCGGTACGCGCTGGACAGGGTCAGTTCGGGGTGATCACCCGGGCGTGGCTGCGGCTTCGCCGGTGCCCTTCGCGTATTCGCTACTATCGCTTGCGCTACGTCGACATGGATCGTCTCGCCGACGACGTGGAGCGTCTGTATTCGGATCCTCGCTATGGCCACCTGCGTCTGGAGCTTCGGCCGCATGCGGGCGAAGCGCTGTTTGACATCGGCATCGAGTACGAGCCTCCCGGACCTTCGCCCCTCGAACTTCTTTTCGGTCTCGGTTGCGTTCAGGCGCAGTTCTGGACTGACGCCGACGACATCGGCCGCGCCGGCCTCATTCCGGACGATCAGTTTCCGAGGCAGCGCTTTTATCCCTGGCGCGACTGGTTTCTTCCGTGGAGTGCGCTCCGTCGACTCCTTGCACGTCCGCCCGTGCCCCTCGACCGGCTTCCCGACCCGCCCGGCTGGACCGGTTGCTTCTTCATCGGCGGCGCGCACATCGATGCGCCTGCGCTCGTACTGCCCCCGGGCGACCGGTTGTTCACGTACTCCGTCCTGCCCATGTTCGAGCGGCGCGCGGACGCGCTCGAGGCCGCCGCCCGTCTCGACGTTGCCGATCGCGTGATTCGCGATCTCGGCGGTTGCGCTTACGTGTCGGGCGCGACCGGCTACGATGCTTCCCGCTGGCGGGCGCATTTCGGGGAGGCGCGCCATGCCCGTCTCGTCCGGCTTCAGCGTGCTGTCGATCCTGCCGGTCTTCTTCGCCGGCCGGGGCTTCCCTTCTGCGCCTGAGCGGGGCGTTGGACGGGCTTCTGCGCGAGAGCGGCGTCGACGAGCTCGCGGAGGGAACGTGCCTGGAGTTTTACCCGGGCGGCGCGCAGCTCGGAAATTGGAACGGGAGGACCACCCCAGGCCACGCCCCGGCGCAGTGTGACAATCACGGAGCGCCACCAACTGTAGACGATGACCGCACTGGCCACCGGAAGCGCCAGTCCGGTCCACCACCGGAAGCGGGAGGCTCGGGCGATGTAGATGGCGACCCCCCAGGCAGTCACTGCAGAAGCAGCGAACAACGCGGCGGCCGCAGCGTCCACGGCAGCCAGGGCGGCGCCCAGCACGACCGGTGCAATCCCCATCCACAGCAATCCGACCGTCTGCACCAGCACGGCCGAAATCCGGTAGTCCTGGAGGGCGAAGAAATTGTTCGCCGTTCCGTGGACCAGGTCCCGGACGGACTGATACCACTCGCATCGCACCCCGGATTGGGCGCGGAGCAGGTCCGAGCAGCGGCCGGTCAACTTCACCAGTCGACCCAGTTGACGGGCCTCGTCGGGGCGCAGGGCGACCTGCCTGTGTCCCCCGATGGCGTGGTAGGAATCCGCCCGGAACAGGTTGCAGGCGCCGCTCCCGAAGGAGGCCGTGCTCCCGGAGTCGCGAACCTGCCAGAGCCTCCCCGTGACGTGCGCGCCCCAATGGAACACGATCACGCAGGCTTCCAGCATGGGCCCCGGCATCGTCAACGTGGCCAGAACGGCGACATGGTCCAGCTTGTTTCTCAGGAGGTGGCGCACCCCGCGCCTCACCGCCTCCTGCCCGAACACCACGTCCCCATCGGTAAAGAGGAGCACGTCCCCGCTCGCAGCCAGCGCGCCGCGCCAGCAGGCGTGGTTCTTCCCGAACCATCCCGCGGGCAACTTCTCGATGTGAATCACCTTGAGACGGTCGTCCCGCTCGCTCAGCCGATCCGCGATCTCGCCGGTGCGGTCGTCGGAACGGTCATCGACGAAGATGACCTCGTAGTCCGGGTAGTCGAGGACGAGCAGCGATGCGAGCGCCCGTTCCACCCGGAGATCCTCGTTCCGGGCAGCCACCACCACCGACAGCCGGGGAAACGGCGGATCTTCGTCGCTGCGTTCCCCGATCTCTTCGAGACTGAAGACGTGCTGGTAGCTGTAGAGGGTGATGAGCGCCATGGCCACCCAGATGACCAGTGTCACGGCGGCGATGATGAGCATGGTGGTGAATGTCGTCCGCGCTTCTCCTCACCCGGCGCCATGTGGGGCAGAAGCGTCGGCGTGGGGCGCTCGCGCCCTCAAGTCAACTGGCGGCTCGCCAGGTCGCGGAAAATGCCCGGCGTCTCGATCAGTTGTGCAAAGGTCCCTTGCTGCGCCACCCGGCCCTCGTCGAGCACGTAGATGCGGTCCACGTTGCGGATTGTGGACAGCCGGTGCGCGATGACGATGCGGGTGACGGCTAGTTCCTCGATTCGCTCCATGATCGTCGCCTGCGTGTCGTTGTCGAGCCAACTGGTGGCCTCGTCGAGCAGCAGCACGCGCGGACTCCGCACCAGGGCTGCAGCCAGCATGATGCGCTGGACCTGCCCGCCTGAGAACACCGCCGAGTTCTCGGTGATGACGGTGAACATGCCCATCGGCATCGACCTGATGTCGCGGTCGACCGCGGCAAGGCGGGCGGCGCGCCAGGCGTCGTCCAGCGTCAGGTCCGTTGCTATGCCGATGATGTTGTCGCAAACCGTCCGGGGTCGCAACGAGCTGTCTTGCGTCACCACGCCGACCTGTTGAGTCAGGGCGCGGCGGTTGATGCGGTCGAGATCGTGGCCGTCGTAGTACACGACGCCGGACGACGGCTTCTCGAGTCCAAGGATAATGCGCAGCATGGTGCTCTTGCCGGCGCCGGAACCGCCGACCAGGGCAACGAACTCGCCGGGCTGCACATCGATGGAAACATCGCGCAGCACCGGAGGGCCTCCCTCGGTATAGCGGAAACTGACCCTGTCCAGGCGTACGCCGCCGCGCAACTCCGGCAGGAGGGCGTCCCCGGCGGTGCTCTTCGGCGCCGCTTCGAGGATCGGAGAAACCTGTTCGACGGCCGGTACGATGGCCGCCACACCGGACATGGAGTGGCCGAGCGCGGTAATCGCCGACATGAAGACCATGTAGGCCGCGTAGACGGTCAGGAAGGCGCCTGCGGACAGTGCGGCGGGACCCATTTCGACGGCCACGGCGAAAAGCGCGGCGGTAGCCAGCAGTGGCGCTGCGGCCGTGAACGCGACCAGGTGTTCGTGCAGGGCGCCGACCTTCATCGCGCTGCGCGTCTGTTCCCGGTAGTCTCGCGCCCACCGTGTGAATGCCGTCCATTCCTTCCCGGCGGCGCGCAGTTTGTGCGCGGCGCCGATCAACTGCAGCAGGACGCCGGCGAGCGAGCGCTGCGCGGCGACCAGCCGTCGGTGATGAGGTACTTGCCGTGCGCCTAGCGTGATGGTCACGGCCAGCGCGACAAGGCCGCCTGCAAGACCCAGCCACCCCATCGCGACGTCGTAGACGAACAGCAGGACGAACGTTGGTAGCAGGAAAACGGTCGACAGCAGAGCCCCCATGACGACGCCCGACACCTGATCGCGCAGGCCCTGGAACGCCATGGCGCGCATTGCCAGGTCGCCGGACGTGAAGTCGCGGAAGAAGGCTGCTGGCAGGTCCAGCAGGCGGTCCCACAACGCCGCCGTGATGCGCGCGGTGACGCGACCCTCCAGACGCATCAGGGCCGTGCCTTCACGCACCTGGAGCAAGGCCGCCGCCAGCGCCAGCAACAGCATCCCCGCCGTCAGCCAGGCCAGCATGTCCACGCGCCCCGCCGGCGCCACCTCGTCGGCGAAGACGCCAAGCAGGACCGCGGGAACGAGCATGGCGAGACCGGACAGCAGTCCAGCCGTTACGAACCTGAACACGTCGCCTTTCCACCGGCGGAACGCGACCCGGACCAGGTCGCGGGCGCCCGACGTCCGACCAGGAGGTAACGACTGATAGAAGAAGATCGCATTCGAGCGCAGCAGGGCGGCCCTACCGGCATTGACAGGCTGTGCCCGTCCCGTTGTCGGGTCCACCATGCGGTAGCGCCCGAAGCGGCCCGGAAGCAGGGCGATCGGCGCGCCGTCCTCGCGCCGGAACGCCAGCATCGAGCCGCTGTCGCCAAGCCACCAGCGATCGCTTGCGCGGAGCGCGACCTCGCGGCCGCGTACTCCAGACGCGGTCAGAATACGACCCAGGGATTGACCGGTCTCGGGGTCATTCTGGCTGCCCTGTGGGGCAGGCAGCGTCTGGAACCGAATGCCCTCGTGGCGCCCAACCAGGACCAGCGCCGCCTGCAGGGCGCCGCCGCTCGATTTCGGCCGGGAGCCGCGCGCGTCGTTTACGTCAAAAAGTCTTCGGCGCGCTGCATCTTCGCTTTCCCGGCGATATCGCGTTTGCGCGGCGCGCAGGTTCGCCGCATCGGCCAACAACAGGCGGCGGTTGAGGTCGTCGGCGGCTAGCGCCAAGCGCTGGAATTCGGCCAGCGCCGCCAAGAGGCGCCCCGCGCGATGCAACTCCCGAGAGGAAGCGCCCTGCAGCCGGGTCGGGTTGGAAACGCTGACCCAACTGCCGGGCGCCATGGGCACGAAGCCGGAGTCGGTCCGGCCAGGCTCCTCGGTGCCGAGGAATGCGAGGCCGCCATCCCTGCTTGACGTCCAGACGACGCCGCGCTTGGCGGAAACGACCGCGCCAGGATCCAAGTCCACCGTGGCGCCGGCGGAAAGAAAACACTCGGTGTGCGGCCGATGCGTCACGTCCAGAGCTACGGTGGCCGAGATTTCGGCGATCCAGAGATCCACCTGATCGACGACGGCGCCGCCCTCGTCCGCCGCCAGGAGGTCGTCGCGCGACACGCGCCGCAGTTCGGAATCGGACAGCCCCTTCGCGACAAGCGCGTTCGGCCCTTCTGCAGTCGGGAATAGGAGACGGCCGCGCGCCGCGCGAAGGAGGTGCTTGAACTCAACGAATTCGCCGTCCTGCTCGCGCGCCACGAACACGTTCACCGAACCGCGGGCGATGAACCACAGGGCATCGGGATCGTCGAGGCGAACGGGCCGGTTGCCACCGCCCGCGAACGGCGTGCCGTGCGCCAGGGCGAAGTTCGCCAGCCATTCGGCGGCAGCGTCAACTGCGGCGTCCGAGACCCGCAAGCCGGTGGGAACGTGCTTCCGTCCGGGGGCTTCCGCCATCACTACTCGGCCTCCATCAGTCGACGGTACAGGCCGTCGTCATCTTCCATCAGTTCCTGATGGGTGCCGCGCTGGGCTTCCCGACCGCGGTCGAGCACGACGATCAGATCGCTGTCCCGGATCGTGCTCAGGCGATGGGCGATGATCAGGCAGGTGATGCCGCGGCTGCGCAAGGCATCGTCGATACGCAGCTCGGCGATCGGATCGAGAGCGCAGGTGGCCTCGTCGAGAATCAGAACGGTTGGATTCGACACCAGCGCCCTGGCGATTTCGAGGCGCTGCTGCTGGCCGCCGCTGAAGTTGCGCCCACCCTCCAGTACGGGAGCGTCGTAACCCCGGGGCAGGGCGGTGATCTCCGCATGGATGTCGGCATCCCTGGCCGCGGCCACTAAGTCCTGATCCGGCGTTTCCCGATCCCACATGGTCAGGTTGTCGCGCACCGAGCCGGCGAACAGGAAGATGTGCTGGTCGACAAGCGATACCGAGTCCGTCAGAAGATCGCGCGGCACCTCGGCGAGGGCCTGACCGTCGAACAGGATCTCGCCGGACCAGGGCCGATGGGTTCCCGTCACCAGAGACACCAGCGTGGACTTCCCCGAACCACTCGGCCCGACGACGGCTACGCGCTGGCCGGGTTCGACGACCAGACTGAAGTCCTTGACCAGGGGTTCCCCGGTGTTCTTGTAGCCGAACGTCACGTTCCGCAACTCCACCCGTCCTGTCAGTCGCAACCGCTTGGCGAACGCCGGCGGCCGTTCGGCCAGCTCTTCGTCGCACTTGGCCAGGACGGCGTCCTCTGGCGCGTCGAAGACATCGTCGAGGCGCTGCAGGTGGCCCTCGAGCACCTGGAACAGGTCCGCGAACTGCACGAACCGCCCGATCGGCAGCAGGAAACTCGCCGCCAACACGTAAAAGGCCATCATCGCACCCAGCGTCATGTCGCCCGACATCACGCGCACGCCACCCAGGCCGAGCACGGCGGCGTTGCCGGTGATCAGGAACAGACCCGGCAGCGCCGCAATCACGTGGCCAAGCTCGGTGAAGCGCTGTCGGGCCAGCAGCTCGCGGGCCTGATAGCCGGTGAAGTGGACGAAGAAATCGTTCTCGCCAGCTATCGCCTGCAGCCTGTCGATGGAGCGCAATCCACTCATCCCGGCCCCCTGCATGTTGCCGGCCTCGCGCTGCAGTAGGCGGTTCTCCTCGATCCGCGAGCGGGTCACCGCTCGGGTCAGAAGAGCGCTCGCCGCACCCAGTGCGACCACTACCCCGGCCAGCAGCGGGTCGTAAACGATCATCAGCACCACGAACAGGAGGCTGGTGACCAGTTCGATGCCGACACCCGCGAACTGGCCCGTCGCCACGGCGGCGACTTCGTTGATGGACTGCATCCTCGCGGTCAGATCTCCGGCGTAGCGGTGGGCGAAGAACTCCGTGCGTAACCGGAAGAGGTGAGTGATGAAGTAGTCGGCACGACCAAGCGAAAGCCGCACCGAGAGCAGGCGCAGGCAGCGCTCCCGCAGCCACGTGAGCAGGTAGACAAGCCCGGCCGCTACCGTCGCGCCGATGACCAGCCCCCCGCCCCACGAGGGCTCTCGACCGCTCAGCACGTAGTCTACGAACACGTTGAGCAACAGCGGCAAGGCCAGCGCCGTCAACGACAGCAGCAACCCGCAGGTGGACGCGAAGGCAAGAGGCGCCTTGCCTTCCCGCAACCAGGGCCAGAGCCGGCGCAAGACGCCAGGCCTGCGTCCACCCGGCTCGAAGTCCGCGCCCGGCTCGAAACTCACGGCCACGCCGGTGAACCGCTTGCCGAACTCGTCCTCGTCGACCGTCCTGCGTCCACCGTTGGGATCGTTGATGTAGTAGCGGCCGCGCGCATAGCCCTCCAGCACCAGGAAATGGCCGAAGTCCCAGAACAGGATGAGCGGCATGGGCATGGCATGGAGCTGATGGGGCTCCCTGCGCCAGCCTTGCGGTTCGAGGCCGAAGTGCCTGGCGGCTCGCAAGAGGTCGACGCCGTCGCAGCCGTCGCGAGTCACGTCGCAGACCGCGCGCAGGTCTTCTATCGGCACCCAGCGGCCAAAGAACGCGAGCACGATGCCGAGGCTGATCGCGCCGCACTCGGCGGCGTCGTTCTGCAGCAGCGTCGGCGTGCGCACGCGGCCCCGGCGTTTGGGGTTGACCGCGAAACCCATCAGTCGCCGCCGTTCCCGAAGAGCAGCGAGGCGAATGAACGGTGGCCGAGGACGATCCGCATCGTGCCGATGGCGCCATCGATGATCGACCGCGGTTCCGGGTCCGTCAGTGTCGCGCGCAGCAGATGGGCACGTACCGGTGGCTCGAGCCCGAACTCGGTCAGCCACGGCGCCGGCGGTACGACGCGGGGGGATACGCGCTCGACGCGCGCCGACAGGATTCGAGTTGCGCCCGTGCCGGGCACGATCAGGCGCACCTGCGCCTGCATGCCAGGCGCAAGCTGCAGGGCCTCGTCGCGCGTGACGAACGCGATCGCCTCCATGTGACCGGCGGACGCCGTGCGAATACGGGCCGCGAGTTCGCCGGCCGCGACCCGCTGGCCCGCCGTCAGGGGCAGCGTCACGAGTTCGCCGTCAGCCGAAGCCACGATATCGTGTGTCGTGAAGTTGTCGGCCCCGCCTTGCGCAGTCTCGGAGCGCGGGGCGGCAGGGGCGCGGAGGACAGGCGTTTGCACGCGCGCGATGGACTGACCCTGCGCCACCGTGTCGCCGACCTCCGAGAACACATCGACGACCACGCCGGGCGCGCCGGCAACCACGGCAACGCGCTCCCCGGGCTGGACCAGCACCGTCTCGACAGAAAGGCTGCGCTCCACCCGCCCGATCAGGCCATAGGCCAGCAGGGCGACCAGCACCACGCCCAGTCCCGACACCAACAGCCACTCGTGGGGCGCCGTAACCTGTAGCCTGGCGTCGATGGCCTCCCGCTCCGCACGTTGGGCCAACGCCTTCTCACGGAACACGGTTTGGAACTGCAAGGGTCGATCCTCAAGCGACAGATTTTGGCCGAGACCCGTCCGACGCGCGCGCCCCGCCCGGCGCGAACGATGCCGACAAGCGCCCCGGCAGACGCTGCAGATCGTCGAGAATCAGGTACGAGGTCGGCACCAGGAAGAGCGTGACCAACGTAGCGAACAACACGCCGAACGCCAGCGAGGCGGCCATCGGAACGAAGAGCGAAGCCTGCAGACTCCGATCCAGCATCATCGGACCGAGCCCCACGAACGTGGTCAGTGACGTCAGCAGGATGGGGCGGAACCGCCGGCTGCCCGCTTCTCGAATCGCTTGCGCAAGGCTGGCGCCCGACCGCTGAACTCGCGCCCGGTTGATGAAGTCAACCATGAGCAGACTGTCGTTGACGACCACTCCGGTCAGGGCCACCAGGCCGAACACCGAGGTGAACGACAATGCGATGCCGAGCAGCATGTGGCCCCAAATTGCCCCGACGAAGGCGAACGGGATGGCGCCCATGACGATGACTGGCTGGATGTACGATCGCAGCGGGATGGCGAGAAGCCCGAAGATCGCGATCACCGCGAGGACGAACCCGGTCGCCAACGCTTCCGTGGTGTTCTGCTGCTCGGCTTGGGCGCCCTCGAAACTGTTGTGAACACCTGGGAAGTCGGCGAGCACGTCGGGGAGGATGCGTGCGCGGAGATCGGCGACGATCTCCGAGGCGGATGCCCCCGGGGCGACCGACGCCGTCACATCCACGGTGCGGTTGCCGTCGACACGCGTAATCGATGGCAAGCCGTGCGCGGCCTCCAGCCGCACTACCTGACCGAACGGCACCTGCCCGCCATCCGGCGTGCGGATGCGCATGTTCTCGAGATTACCGAGTGACCGTCTGTCGTCACGTGGATAGCGGACCATGACACGGATGTTGTCCCGGCCGCGCTGGATGCGCTGCGCCTCCTCGCCGTAGAACGCTTGCCGCACCTGGTGGCCGAGATCCTGCCGGCGTAACCCCAGCCCTTCGGCTGCTGGCCGGATGTCGAGCCGCATCTCCGTCCTCGGGGTGCGAAACGAATCGGCGATTCCATAGACACCCGCATACTCCGCCAGCCGGCCCGCGAGGGCGCCGGCGGCAGAATGCAGCGCGTCCACGTCCTGTCCTGCGAGCTCCACGTCGACGGACTCGCTCGTACTCATCAGTGAAGCAATAAGGCCCACCGAGTCGGCTTCCGGGATGGGGCCGGTATGCTCAAGCCACAGGATGCCGAGCTCCTCGCTCGTGTACGAACGATACTCCGGTGATGCGAGCTCGATCGTGACTTCGGCAAGGTGCGGCGCGTTGGCAGGGTTGCCTGTCCGACCCGTGGGGCTGGCGCTGGCCGCCGCCAGCCCCTGGTCGCCGATCATCGTCGCCACGTGCCGGAAGTGGTCCATGCCCGTCTCTTCTTCAAGGCTGGCGCGCAACCGCAGGGCGCCGGCCTCGAACTTCTCGACCGTCCGCAAAGTGGCCTCGATCGGCGTGCCAAGCGGCATCGTCACCGCGGCCGTAACAAACTCGGACTCGACGGATGGAAAGAAACGCAAGGCGAGCCGACCGCTCAAGGCAAGGGCCCCGCTCAGCATCAAGGCGGCGATCCCGATCGCGGCCGTGACATACCGCCAGCGCAAGGCCACTTCCAGCAGCGGCTCGTAGACCGACCGGGCGACCCACACGAGCCCGTCCGCGATGCGCTGCTGAAACCCCAACCATGAGCCGGCCGCCCGCCGCCGGCGGGCGTGCGCCAGGTGGGCAGGCAGGATACCCAGCGATTCGAGCAACGAGAAAAGCAGGCAGGGGACGACGACAAGCGGAATGACCCCGAACATGTCCCCCGCGAGGCCGGGCACGAACAGCAGTGGCAGAAACGCCACCACCGTTGTCAGGACCGCGAAGATGACGGGCCTGTAAATCTCTCGCACACCCTCCACCGCGCCGCGCAGACTGTCCCCTTCTGCTCGCTGATGGCGGTAGATGTTCTCACCGACGATGATGGCGTCGTCGACGACGATGCCGAGCACCAGGAGGAATGCGAAGCTGGAGACCATGTTTATCGACACGCCCAGCCCCGGCATCAGCGCGATGGCCCCTAGGAACGCGATCGGTATTCCGAGGCTGACCCAGATGGCGAGCCGAATCTCGAGAAACAACGCCAGCACGACGAGAACGAGCGCCAGCCCGGCAGCGCCGTTGCGCAGCATGATCGCCAGCCGGTCGTCGATCGCCAGCGACTGATCCTGCCAGATGGTCAGCGCAATGCCGTCAGGCAACCGCGGGCGGAGGCCGTCGATGTAGTCGTGCACGGCGGCCGAGGTGTCCTTCGTGCTCTGGCTGCCGGGCCGGAAGACGGACAGCATGACGGCCGGAGTCTGGTTGAAGCGGGCGAGCTGTTCCGTTTCGGCGAAACCGTCGACGACGGTCGCCACGTCACCCAGCAACAGGCGGGTGCCGTCGCGCCGCGCCAACAACACGAGGTTCTCGTACTCGGCTCCCCGGTAGGCTTGCCCGATGGTGCGGAGCAGGATGTCTCCCCCTTCACTGCGGACCGCGCCGCCGGGAATATCGAGCGAGGAGCGCCGCACGGCGTTGGTCACATCGTCGAATGTCAGTCGGTGCGCGCGCAGCGCCGCCTCCGACACCTCGATGGAAATTTCATACGGTGGGACGCCGACTACGTCTACCTGGTTGACCTCCGACAGGGTGAGCACTTCGTTGCGCACCTGTTCGGCGACCGACTTCAAGGTGGCGACGTCGACGGCGCCGGAGATGGCAATGACGAGAACTTGATTGCGGACGATCGGCTTGCGGATGAGCGGCTCTTCAGTGGCGGCCGGAAACGTCGTGATCGCCTGGACAGCGGTGGTGACCTCGTCCAACACGCGCTGGGCGTTGGCGCCGAGCTCAAGATCGAGCTGGACCGACGCACGGCCCGGGCTCGCCGTCGACCGGATCTGCCTGATGCCCTGGATGTTCCGAACGGCCTCCTCGATCCGCAGGATGACCCCTGCCTCCACATCCTCGGGCGCCGCGCCGAGAAAGGGCACGTCAATGCCGATCACATCCAGATCGGCTTGCGGAAACGCCTCGTCGACAACCTCCGTGGATGCCATCAGGCCGGCCGCCACGAAGACAACCATCAGGAGGTTGGCGGCGACCGGGTTGCGCGCCAGCCATGCAATGCCGCCGTTCAACGCCATGTCGCCAAATCACCTTCATCGACCCACGGCCATTGATTGGGCCGGCTCGCGGTACTCGCGACGGTATTCGCCGAACGAAATCAACTTGCCGCGCCGCTCGTCCCAGAGCGCCAGAGGCAGTGCCTTCAACGCTTGCAACAACGTGATTCGGTGGGCGGACCACAGTGTCGGATTCTCGTCGTGACAGCGCTGCAGGCGGTAGTTCGGAATGCGGGTGCTCAGATGGTGCACGTGGTGCAGACCGATACTGGCGGTCAGCCACTGCAGCGGTTTCGGGAGTGCGAGCCAGGATGAGCCTCGCAACCCGGCCTCGAAGAAGTCCCACTCGCCCGACCGGCGCCAGTAGGCGTCCTCGAACTGGTGCTGCGCGTGGTTGATCACGCCGGAGAACGCGCCTGCATACACCGCGATCATGCCTTGGATGATCACGACCTGCACGAGACTTTCAATCCCGGCGACAAGCCAGATGCCCACCAGCACCGCCGCCAGGGCGGCGTTGGTCCACCATACGGAGCGCCATTCCCGCGCCCAGGAAAGCGGTGCGGACGCGGGAAAACGGTTCACGAACAGGAACTGCGCCGGAACCAGAACGCCGATCATCCAGGGGTTCCGTTGCAAGCGATACGCAAGCCGGCGCCACCATCCCAGTGCGCGGTACTCGGCGACCGTGAGCGTCGGGAGGTCACTGCCCAACGGCTTGTCCAGGTTGCCGGAGTGGGCGTGGTGCTCTACGTGAATCCTTTTCGCGTAGTCGTAGGGCGTCAGGGCCACGCCCGCGACTACCCTGCCGACAACGTCGCACACCCGCTGCGACGTGAAGTACGAGTGGTGGCTGCAGTCATGCTGAATGATGATCAGCCGCACCATCAGACCCGCTGCTGGCAGCGCGACAATCGCCGTCAGCCAGTAGCCGACGTCCGCGCTCCGGAGCAGAACGGTCCACGCGACGCCGTACAATGCCAGGGTGACCGCCAGTTGCAGCAGACTGCGACGGTTGTCCGGCCGCTCGTACGGCGCCAGAATGGATCTCGCACGTTCCTGCGAGATCGCGTTGCGGAGCAGCGTCTCAAGGGCGCCCGGTATCGCGTCAGCAGACTTGCCGGTCACCCCATCGCCTCCGCGACTCTTGAGCAAGTCCTTGCGGTCGAGTCGGATTCTGTCGGCAGCCGGTCTGGCGCATGTTTCGTCGGTCCGCAATCTGCACTAGAGCATTTTACAATTAACCAAGATCGCGTCGTACTTGTAAAATGCAAAATCATCGGCTTCTAGATACCAATTTCGTTATGACTCCACGCATGGCAGCTTCCTGGAATCGGCTGTTTCCGGCCCACGAATTCGCCGAGGAACTCGCAAAGACTCGCTTGGAAGTGCGGATCCGAGTGTAAGTGACCCGCTAACCCGCGCGCCGGCGTCGACGACCGGGTCGGCTCCATCGAAGTCGGCAAGGACGCCGATCTCGTGCTCTACGACGGCGATCCGTTCGAGTACACCAGCCACGTCTGCGGCGTGGTGATCGAGTCGGAGGTGGTCTCGCGCGAATGCCGGTAGCGCGGCGTTAACCGGCCTGCGCCGGCAGGCGCATCGAAAGCCTCGCTGCCGCGGAACTTCGGCGGCTGGCGCCGCTAGTCGCCGTCCGGCAACCGCAGGGCGACCAGCGAGCCGGGCATGCGTTCCGGGCCGCCGGCGATCGGGACGACGATGTACTGGCTCCCCGCATGCAGGTAGCTCATCGGGATGCTGGTGGCGGGCGCCGGGATCCCGACGGCGCCGACCCGGTCGCCGGTCCGCTTGTCGACGGCGTAGAGCAGCGGACGGCCACCCCGCCCTTCGGAGTACATCAGCAGTGAGCGGGTGACGATGGAGAGCGACTGGCTCCGCACGCCGGTGTTCGGCAGGTCGACGCCGGCCAGCGCCGGGTGATTCCTGATCGCGTCGGGGGTATCGCCGTTGGGAATCATCCAGAGCGTCTCCCCGGTGTTCATGTCGATGGCCGTGATCCGGCCGTAGGGCGGCTTGAAGAGCGGCAGCCCCTGCGGTCCCTGCAGGAACCCGTTGTCGGTCGCGTACTTCGCAATGGTGCGGCCGACGGGGTTCGGATCCGCCGCATCCCCCTCTTCACCCGGCGTCAGGATCGGCGCCGCGCACAGCGTCATCGACGAGGCGTACAGGATGCCCGTCTCGGGGTCGGCCGACGTGCCGCCGGTGATGTTGGTGCCGCCACCCGGACCGGGGCAGTGGATTGCGCCGCGCTTCCCCAGGTCGTTGTCCGGATGGAGCGGCGGCATGAACATCGACCCGTACTCGTACTGGTTCAGGATGTCGAGCGCCTGCTGCCGCAACTCCGGCGTGAAGTCGATCAGGTCGTCCTCGGTCACTTCCTGCAGGTCGTAGGCGGGCGGCTTTGTCGGAAACGGCTGGGTCGGCGAATACCACTCGCCCGGAACGTGTCCGCGCGGCACCGGGCGCTCCTCGATGGGCCAGATCGGCTCGCCCGTCTCGCGGTTGAACGTGTAGGCGAAGGCCTGCTTCGTCGTCTGAACGAGAATCGGTGTCCGCCGGCCATCGATGGTGACGTCGAGCAGGCTCGGCGCGGTGGGATTGTCGCGGTTCCAGATGTCGTGGTGCACCGTCTGGAAGTGCCACTGCCGCTCGCCGGTCCGGACGTCGAGAGCCAGGATGCTCGTGGCGAACAGGTTGTCGCCCGGATGGAAGCCGCCCCAGTAGTCGTTGGTCGGCGGGTCGGTCACGACGTAGACCAGCCCCAGCTCGGAGTCGGCCGACAGCGGCGCCCAGGCCGAGACGTTGCCCGTCCACTGCCAGGCGTCGTTCTCCCACGTGTCGAAGCCGAACTCGCTCTCCGACTGCGGGATCACGTTGAACTTCCAGAGGTGCTCCCCGGTCGCGGCGTCGTACGCCAGCACGTGCCCCGGCACGTTCTCGTGGCGCGTCTGGCGGTAGCCCTGTTCGTGGGAGTTGCCCACCACGACCACCCCGTTCACGACGATCGGCGGGGACGAGTTGGTGATGTAGCCCACCTCGGACGGCAGGCCGTTCGTCGGGTGGTACTCGTAGCCGAAGTCGGCGAGCAGGTCGACCGTCCCGTTGTTGCCGAAGCCGCGGATCAGCTTGCCGGTGTCCGGATCGAGGGCGTGCAGGAAGAAGCCGGGAGTGACGACGTAGATGCGGCCCTCGCCGTTCACCTGCTCGTAGGCGACCCCCTTGCCGTAGTTCTTGCGCATCGAATCCGCCCACCGCTTCGTCGTCGGCTCGCGGAACGTCCAGAGCGTCTCGCCGCTCTCCGGGTCCATGGCGATCACCTGGCGGCGGTAGCCGGCGACGCCGAACAGCTTGCCTTCGGCGTAGATCGGCGTCGAACGCATGACGTTGTCGACCTGCGGCCCGTAGTTATCACCCCGCCAGACCCAGGCCACCTCGAGATCCTCGAAGTTCGCGGCGTTGATCTGATCGAACGGCGCGTAGCGCGCGCTCCGCTCATTGCCGCCCCAGTGGGTCCAGCCGCCGTCGTCCTGCGCCGAAATCGTGACCGTAGCCGCCACGGCCAGCATGCCCAACGCTCCGAGCACGGTTCCCGCCGCTCGCCGTCGTGTCATGGTGTCGATCCCCCTCAACCGAGTCGGGAAATTATGCCCGATCCCGCCCGTTGACGCCGCCGCCGCCGCGTGACAGAGTCGGAATCCACGTCTCCAGGAGGAACCCGTGCGACTTCACATTTCCCCGATCGCCTTCCTGCTGCTGCTCGCCGTGACCGCCGGTGCGCACGCCCTCGCGCCAGCCGCGCACGCGCAGTCCTGGTCGCTGCCGTCCGAGGCGGAACGCTGCCCGTCGAAGTGGGGCGCGAACGACACGCGCGGCGCCGCCAACCACATGGGGCCGGAGTCGGTGCTGCGCGCGGCGCGGCTGATTCAGCAAGGCCGCGTGATCGAGCTGGGACAGGTGCTCCACAGCGGCATGCCGCTCGGCGCCCGGCACTTCGACGTCTACATGAAGCCGACGACGATGAACCCGCAGAGCAACCGGCGCGGGTCCAACGAGGAGCTGGTGGTCGCCGAGATGGGGCAGGTCGGGACGCAGTTCGACGCCTTCCCACACCAGACCATCGGGGACAGTCTCTACAACTGCGTCGACATGAACGACGTGATGACCCGCACCGGCTTCACGCGGCTCGGCGTCGAGGGCATCGGCACCCTGATGACGCGCGGCGTCCTCATCGATGTCGCCGCCCTCAAGGGCGTCGACATGCTGCCCGACACCTACGAGATCACGGTCGAGGATCTGCAGCAGGCGCTCGACCGCCAGGGCGTATCGCTGGAAGCCGGCGACGCGGTGCTGATTCACACCGGCTGGGGCGTGCTCTGGGAAACCGACGGCGACCGTTTCATGGCGACCAACCCCGGCATCGGCATCGCCGCGGCCGAATGGCTCATCGGGCACGACCCGATGATCCTCGGGGCCGACAACCAGCCCGTGGAAGTCTCTCCGAATCCCGATCCGAACCTGTCCCTCCCCATCCATCAACTGGCGCTCGTCGTCCACGGCATCCACCTCGTCGAGCGCATGAAGCTGGACGAGCTGGCCGCGGCCGGCGTCTACGAGTTCGCCTTCGTCGTTCAGCCGCTGAAGCTGCAGGGCGCGACCGGATCGACCGTCGTGCCGGTCGCCATCTACTGAGGGACCGCCCGGGGCGGGCCGACCGCTGACCTCCCCTGTAGACTGTCGGAAATGACTGGGCCCCAGGATCCCGTCGAACGGTACCTCCTCGTCCTCGACCGCCTTCGGGCGCGCAAGCGGTGGCACCACAACATGACGGGGTTCCGGTATGTCGCCGTGACGCTGGGTAGCGTCGGCCCGACGATTGACTACGACCGTCTGGAGGAGGCCGCGGCCGGACTGAAGCGTCGCGCGCGCTGGACCAGTCCGCTCAAGTCGGAAGTCCGCTATGTCGTGGCGGCCATGATCCTGCGCCGCGGACTGGACCCGGCCGAGGTGCACCGGGTCGTCTACGAGACGCGTGACGCGTTCAAGTCGAAGAAACTGTCGAGCCGCGGCGTCGGACCAACCCTGGCGGCGCTGTTGCTGGCGCTGCATGGCGACGCCCGGCCCGTACCCGACACCCACGTCGAACGGCTCGCGCGCATCTACCGGCAGTGGCGCAAGGACCATTTCTGGCTCACCTCGTCCCGGGACCTGCCGACGGCCGCGCTTCATGCGACCCGGGACCGGGCCGTGGAATCGGTGACCCACGACGTCGAGCGGGCCTACGAACGACTACGCGAAGGGGGGCTGTGGCGCGGCAACCAGCTTCAGCTCGCGTCCCACCTGCTCGCGGCCGATCCGCGCGGCGTCGACACCGCCGTGCAGCGATTCCAGGTCATCTCGGAACGGCTGCGGAACGCCGGACAACGCATTGGACCGAGCCGTTACGACGAGGTCGCGATCCTCGCCCTGACGCAGTCGACCCCCTCCCAGGTGGTCGACCGGGTCCTGGAGTTCCGGGACCGGTTGCGTGGAGCGAAGCCGAGGCCCACCAGGGACATCGCGTTCTCGCTGGCGGCAGGCATATTCCTGGCGGAAGATCACCAGCGCGCCGGCCAGGAGGCGGCCGGTGATCTTGCCGCACTCCAGGCAATCCAGGCGATTATCGACGCCCAGCAGGCGGCGGCCGCGGGCGCCGCGGCGGCGGCCAGTTCGGGCGCCCACTGACCGCGCGTTGGCTGGCGATGCCGCAGCGTCGATCTGCGTGGTCTGTTACGCGATCTACCGAAACACGTCGTCGAGCTGGAGAGCGAGGCCGACCAGCAACGGCGACCGAAGTGTGTCTCGCCGCCCGAAGGTCCGGCTGAGCGCCAGCCGACCCGCCTGCCGGTGATGGATGGCGACGATCTCGGCCATTGGGTCGACGAGCCAGTACTCCGTCACGCCGTGTCGGTCGTAGAGTTCGTGCTTGATTCCCCGGTCCCTGTCGGCGGTCGACGGCGACAGAATCTCGATCAAGAGGTCGGGCGCACCCTGCACGTTCTCGCCCCCGCTCAGCAGATGCTCGCGTTCCCGGGCGACGAACAGCAGGTCCGGCTGTACGACGTCGGTGTCGGACAGCACCACGTCGCAGGGGGCGAGCAACAGCTCCCCCAGTTCGTGGTCGCGGATGAACTGCGTCAGCTTGTAGTACAGCCGCCCTTTCACCCTCTGGTGCTTGATGTTCGGGGCTGGAACCATGATCAGATCGCCGCCGAGGAGCTCGTAGCGCTCGTCTTCCCGTGTGGCGCGGTAGTCCTCGTACGTGAACTTGGCGACGGGTTGTGCGGTGGCCACGTCGGTGTTCTCCGGGGCGGTCCGGCCGGCCGGCTACTGCCCGGCGCCGGCCCCTGCTTCGAGGGCGCGCGCGCCTCCGAGCATGATGGGCATCGAGACGTGTCCCTCGTGGCAGGCGTACTCCCACTTCTCGCCGTCGAGGAGCTTCATCGGGACCTCGAACGTCCAGGGTGCGGTCCACGTCTCCGGGTCGTCGATCGTCGCCTCGTAGAGCAGCGTCTCCGCGTCAACGCGCGTCAGGCGCTCGGTCAGGCGCATCGCGCCGCTTGTCGTCCGCCACTGCCGGCGCGCATCGAAGTTCGCGGTCTCGATGACGAGCGTGTCCCCCTCCCACCGGCCGCGCGATTCGCCGGACCACTGCAGAAGGTCGTGCATCGGCCGCCCGTCGAGCGGAACGACGCGCACCGTGTTCACCATCTCGGTGACGATAGCCACCGTGTCGGGCGTCTGCACCAACTGCATGTTGTTGTTGTAGGCGCTCGGGGTCATCGGCGGTCCGGCGTTGAAGCCGAGGATGCAGCGGTCGTAGGTGCTGAAGTCGAGCCAGGAATCCGCCGGCTGGTTGCGCCGGTGTTCGGAATAGGCCTCCGCGCGCGCCTGCCCCTCCGGCGTCCGCGGGGGGTAGCGTCCGTTTGGCGGATCGACGATCAGCGACGTCCGGCCCGTCGTCACCGCTTCGAGTCCCTGATCGAGCCACGTATGGTTGTAGGAACCGTTTCCGCCGTCCGGCCGGCGGTCGACGTTCTCGCCCGCCACCGTCCGCTGCGCGGGCAGGTTCAGGAAGTTGTTCAGCCGGTCGAGCGCCTGCTGCTCAAGGTCGGCCACTTCCTCTTCCGTCAGGAACTCCTGGTCAGCGAACTGCTCGGGACGCTCCATGCGCGTGATGCTGCGGTAGTCCCAGACGCCGGTCAGGTCGGGCTGGCCCCAGGCCGTTCGCGGCACGTCGTCCTGCGCGGCGACGGGCGCGGCGATCAACGCCACACCGATCGCCACCGCCAACGCCGTCAGTCGATAGGTCGTCATGGCTTCGCCTCCTCTACTCACGATGTCTACTCCGCCGTCCGGATCGTCAATTCGCCCGTCTACTCCGCGAGCGGGTGGGGGCGGATCTGGAAGTGAATAATCGAGCTCCGCATCCCCTTGCCTCCCTCGATATGCCAGTTCAGGTTCGAACCGTAGTTGGCCCACAGGCCACGCCCCTTCCATCCGGCGTCCGGATCGTCGATCCGCCCGTCGAGGCCGCGCGAATAGAAGCCGAGCGGGTAGGGGACGCGCAGTACGACCCACTCCTCCGTCTCCGGCAGCAGCGCCAGTATCGAATCCGATCCGGAACCGGGCGCCATCGGGACGTTCGGGCCCAGGCCGAGCGTGTCGAACTGATCGACCCAGTTGTAATAGTGGTAATCCGCGCTTCCCGGATCGTCGACTCCCCTCATCTGGGGACCGGGCGACGGGTAGAGCGTCCACCCCTCCGGACAGTGCTGCCCGGTCGCCTCGGGACCGTTCAGAACCGCGCACTTGCTCCGGTCGAAGCTCGCCATGTGGCCGCTGCCCGAGAGCGCGGTCCAGATCAGGCCGTTCCGGTCGACGTCGACGCCGCGCGGCGCGTGCCCGGTCTGCGCCGAATCGACGGCCGGGTTCTCGATCGACGGAGGCTCGAACACTTCGGCGATGCAGGTCTCCGGTGGATTGTCGCCGCGGTCGAGGCGGACCAGGCGCCCGGGAAACGGTCCGGTCCGGGCGATCCAGGCGGAGTCGTCCACGGGGCTCGCGATGATTCCGTAGGCGAAACCCGAGATGCGCGTGTCGCGTGAAGGATCGACCGGCTCGTTCGGCTCGTTCCAGGGACGCGTGATCCGGCCGTCGCCGTTCGTGTCGATCACGGTCGGGCACCATCCCTGCGACGCACGCTCATCGCCCGTCTCGTCGTACAGCTTCGTGTCCAGCCAGCCGACGACGTTCGGGTCGCCACTCAGCCAGAGCGTGTCCTGCTCATCCTCGCCGAACTGCAGGTGATGCGTGCCGTAGCAACTGTCGATCAGCGTGAACGACTCGGAGGCCGGGTCGTAGTAGGAGATCTGCCGCCCGCTCCGATCGACCGGGAAGTACTGGGCCGAGGGATGCATCGAGCCTTCCTTGCACCAGTCCGGGTTGTCGCGGCGGCGCACCGTCGAGGTCATCCAGACCCGGCCCTCGCCGTCCATCATCGGATTGTGCGGGTTCGCCGGCGCATTGAAGATCACCTCGTCCCCCCAGCTCGGCGACGGCTCGAAGCCGGGCTCGGTCGGGAAGAACGACGGCACCATTCCATCCGGCTCGCGCAGCGGGATGTTCAGCTCCATCGACTGGTGCCCGGCAGGATCCGTGATCACGAGCGTGTCGTGCGTGATCGAGACGCCGTACAGCAGGCCGTTGGCGTTGACCGTCGGATCGCGCTTGTCGGTGGTGATCTCGTCGTGGATGTACGACGTCTCACCACCCCACTCCCACATCGTAAGCACCAGGTTGCGCTCCACGCCCTCGGGACGCGGCGGCGCCGGAGGCACTTCGCCGGCCGCGATGCGGTCGCTCCAGTCGGCATACATCTCCAGGGCCCGCTGCCGGCCGAAACGGTTCATGACGGCGCTCATCTGCCGGCCGCGCTGGCCGAACAGCAGCCGGTGATCCCATGCCTCGACGGTCGAATCGAAATCCGTCAGGTGGCTCGTGTCGAACGTGTACCGGTTTCCCATCTGGTGGCAGAGCTGGCACCCCTGCTTCGTGAGGTCGACCCACGCGGCCTGGCTTCGGAGGTTCTCCGCGATGCCATTCCCCTCCGGGCCGGTCCCGGGGAAATCGCCCGACGGGGGCGGCTCGAGCAAGGAGTACCAGTAGTTCGCGGGATAGACCTGCGCCGCTTCCGCCGGGGTCGCCGCGGGCGTGGCCTGCAGCGTCAACGTCTCGCCGGGCTCGGCGGTGACGGGCTCGGAATCGACCAGACCGTAGCCCCGCACCCACACGCTGTAGGAAGCGGCCGGCAGGTCGGGTACGAGAAACCGGCCGTCGTCGCCGGTCACCACGATCTTGCGGAACCTGGTGTCGAGGTCGTCGGTTTCCGCGATGACCCAGACTCCCGCCTCCGGACCGGCCGGGCTCTGCACGACACCGCGCAGGTCTTCCTCGTCCGCGGCCGGATCCGGCGGCTGGACGGCGCCGGGCGATGCGGCGAAAGCAAGGGTGGCGGCGAGGGCGGCTCCCACTCCACCGGCCATGAACCGTCGAATCCCTGTCTGGCGCGTCATCGGCTTCCTCCTCCGGGCGTCGCTGAACGGCGTGCTGCGGTCGCTAACGGCTGCTTGCGCCATTCTGCAACGACTGCGCCACCTGATCCAAGCCGGTTGCGAGGCTGATGAATCGCCGTAGAATAGGGTCGCAAGTGTGGGCGGGACCGGACCGTCGCCGCCGCCGCGACCCGGAGCAATAACCATGAACAATCAGAAGCGACTGTGGGTGGCCGCCCTGGCCATCGCCTTGACTCCGTTGGGCGTCGCCGGCGCCGCCGCCCAGGACTGGCCGCAATGGCGCGGCCCGGCACGGGACGGCGTGGCCAGCGGGTTCGACGTTCCGTCCGAGTGGCCGAGCGCACTGAACCGGCAATGGTCGGTCGAGGTGGGGCTGGGCTACGCCACGCCGGTTCTGATCGGCGACCGGATCTACCAGTTCAGCCGCCAGGGGGACGACGAGGTGATGATGGCCCTCGACGCCGGCACCGGCGAGACCCTCTGGCAGACCTCCTATGCCGCGCCGTTCAACATGAACCCGTCGACGGCGCGCCATCGCGCGGGACCGAAGGCCACGCCGACGTATGCCGACGGCCGTCTCTTCACGCTCGGCATGACCGGGACCGTGACCGCGTTCGACGCCTCCGACGGGCGGCAACTGTGGCAGGTCCCCGACACCGGCGCCCCCGCTTTCCACACGTCGCAGTCGGCGCTGGTCGTCGGCGACCTCGTGATCCTGCATGTCGGCGGCGACAACGACGGCCGGCTGACCGCCTTCGATGTCGCGACCGGTGACGCCCGCTGGACGTGGGACGGCGATGGCCCCGCCTACGGCTCGCCGATGCTGTTCGACCTGGGCGGGACGCGGCAGGTGGTCGTCTTCACGCACCGGCAATTCGTCGGCGTGTCGCTCGAGACCGGCGCGCTCCTCTGGAGCCGGCCGTTCACCACGTCGTCCGACACGACGTCCCAGACGCCGATCCTCTACAACGACATGGTGATCCAGCTTGGGCGCGGCAACGGCGTTACGGCGTTCCGGGTCGCGGAGAGCGGTGGCGCCTGGACGACCGAGGATGTCTGGCACACGGACGAAGTGTCGCTCCACATGGTGAACGGCGTGGTGGACGGCGATGTCCTGATCGGTCTTTCGCACCTCAACAGCGGCCAGTATTTCGGTCTCGATCTCGACACCGGCGAAGTGCTCTGGACCAGCGACCCGCGCCAGGCGGAACACGCCTCGATCGCCCGGTCGGGCAGCACGATCCTCTCGCTCGAGGACGACGCCGAACTCGTGGTGATCGATCACGACCGGACGCGGTTCAACCCGGTGCAGCGCTACGAAGTGGCGGACAGCGAGACGTGGACCGCTCCGACGCTGTCGGGCAACCGTCTCTTCGTGAAGGACATCTCGACGCTCACGCTCTGGACGCTCGACTGACCGGTTCGCAACCTGAACGCCGTGCGCCCCTCGGGGGCGCCGCGGCGCAAGCTGGGAGGACAAGGCGATGACGCAACGCACGCAATCAGGAATTCGGTTGGCGCTGGCGGTAGTGACGGCGGCAACCGTCGCGGGGGTGGCGGTCGGCTACCAGCCTGGCGCCACGGCGGCCCAAAGCAACTTCGTCGGCGGCGATCCGACCCGCCCCGACTCGTCCGATATCCGGGCCGTGCGGCTGCGCTTCGAGGCGGGCGCGCGTTCCAACTGGCACAGCCATTCGAACTGGCAGATCATCATGGCCGAGGAGGGACGCGGGCGGACCCAGGTCCGCGGCGAGGCGCTGCAGGAGTTGACGCCCGGAACGCCAGTCTACGCCGGCCCGGGCGTGGTCCACTGGCATGGCGCCGCACCGGACGAGCACATGGTGCAGCTCACCTTCGTCAGTGGCCAGACCAACTGGGAGGGTCCCGTTAGTGACGACGACTACCTGGGCCGGTAGGGTTCCGCCCGCTATTGGCGCCTGCGCGGTGGCGGCGGTGCTCGTCGCCGCGGCCAGCGTCCCTCTTGCCGGCGCGCAGGACGACGACGCATCCCCGTCAGTCTGGGACGGCGTCTACTCCACCGACCAGGCGAAGCGGGGGCAGGCGCTGTATCGCGAGAGCTGCGCGCGCTGCCACGGTGAAGATCTCTCCGGCGCCAATGCGCGGCCGCTGGCGGGCGAGGCGTTCATCCGCGACTGGGGCGGCCTGACCCTCGACAGCGTCCTCACGCGCGCCCGCACGATGCCGCCGGGCGGGGCCGGCAGCCTCGGCGAGGATGGCTACCTCGCGATCATGGCCTACATTCTCGAAGTGAACGCCTTCCCGGTGGGCGCCGCGGACCTGACGACGGCGCACGCCGCGGACGTCCTCGTCTACGGCGCGGACGGCCCGGACGCCGTCCCGAACTTCGCCCTGGTGCAGGTGGTCGGCTGCCTCGCCCGGGACGCCGGCGACCGCCACTGGATCGTCGCGAACGCCAGCGAGCCCATCCGGACGCGGGATCCGGAAGCGTCGAAGGACGATCTCCTCACCATCACGCAGGCCACGCCCCTCGGCGACAATTCGTTCGAACTGATGTACGTCTTCCCGGACCCGGCCGCCTACCGCGGCCACCGGGTCGAGGCGAAGGGATTCCTGATCCGCCGTGAAGAAGCAGGTGCGATCGACGCGCTCAACGTCACCGTGGTGGCGAGTCTGGACGCGTCCTGCCAGCCGTAGAAGCCTGCGAGCGCGCCCGGCCGGGCGCGGCAGGGGCCTTCTCCTGGCCGCCGCCGGACTGGCCGCAACTCTCGCCTGCGGCGGATCCTCCGGCCCCGACGGGTCGCCTGAGGCGGCAGCCATTCCGCCTGCGCAGCGCGAGATGGCCGGCGCGTGGTCGCTGGCTCGAATCGAGCCGCTCGGCGCCGGCGGCGAGGCCGTGGCGCCTCCGGTCGAAGATCGCCTCGGATCCCTCGTCTACGACGCGACCGGCTACCTGGGCCTGACCATCATGGCGCCGGACGTGGCGGCCGGGCCGGCCGGCGGCTCCACCGCCGATGAGACGACGGCGCAGTCCGTCGGCCAGGTCTCGTACTTCGGCCGGTTCACGGTGGATGAGGCTGCCGGCGTCGTCACGCATCACGTGGCAGGGAACCTGCACGCCGACGCCGGCGCGGCGGCCGAGTACCGGCACCCCTACACGCTCAACGGCAACCGCCTGACGCTGCAATGGCCCGCCGACGACGACGGATCGGCGGCTTCACTGACCTGGGTGCGCGAACCCGATTCGCCGGCGGAAGCACTGACCGACGCGCACCGGCAACTGTTCGGCGCGTACCGAATCGACTCGGTCACGCGCCACACGACGGACGCCTACGAAGTCGACATCGGTCAATACGATGACGGCTACCTCATCTACACGCCATCCGGGCAGATGTCCGTGCACCTCCTTGCCGCGGGACGCGCGCCGTACGACGGAGAGAACCCGGCGAACAACGAAACGCTGCTTCGCACCGCGCACTACTTCGGTCCCTTCTCGCTGAACGAAATGGCGGGCTGCATTACCTGTCCCGGCCCGCGCGACCAGGGCTACCTGCTCCATCAGCCGGCCGGAAGCGATGAATCGCCCGACGCAAGGCCAACGGAGGTGCGGCGCTATTACGAGATGACGGACACCCACCTCATCCTGCGGCCGCCCCGTCACCGGGACGAGGAAGGACGCGAGGTGATCACGGCTTTCCGCTGGGAACGGCTGTCGCCACGTTGAGGGCCGGCTGGCTGGCGGAGCGATCCGAAGCCGAGCGCGCTACTCTTCCGCCGGCTCGACGCCGGCTGCCCGCATGACACCCCGTATGGCTTCCGCAGTGACCGGACTGCTCTGGATGTTCATGCCGATGTGGACGCCACGGACGATGTCGAGCGGTGTCCAGCCCTTGCCGTTCGGCTGATTCCAGACGTTGATGTCGGCGCCCGACTCGGCGAGCAGCTCGACCACCGACGGGAGGTGCTTGTAGGCGGCCCCGTGCATGACGGTCTCGCCGTTGTCATCGATGTCGTTCACGTTGCCGCCCAGCTCCAGCGCCACCTGCACCGCTTCGAACACCTCCGGCTCCGTGCCGGGATCCTCACCGGGAGCCGACGTGCCGACGCCGGACGCCACCATGATCGGCGTCGTGTTGTCCTCGTTCGGCCGCAGCGGATCCGCACCCAGTTCGGCGAGCAGCCGCATCAGATCCGCGTCGCCCGTGCGCGCGGCGAGCAGGAAGGGCGTGCCGCCGATGAAGTTCAGCCGCGTGATGCCGGCGGGCGGACGCCTGGAGACCAGTGCGTTTACGTCGGCCC
Source organism: Vicinamibacterales bacterium (assembly GCA_965202655.1). Classification (GTDB taxonomy): domain Bacteria; phylum Acidobacteriota; class Vicinamibacteria; order Vicinamibacterales; family UBA8438; genus VXRJ01. The sequence goes on from CBDBBK010000001.1 coordinate 363,301, forward strand.
CCTCTTCCACCAGCTTCCGGACGAACTCCAGGCTGGTCATGCTGCCGGAGCCCTTCGGCGCGGGGTTGTTGCTGCCGGCGACGCCCGCCTTGCGCACCCACGACACCTGGTGCAAGGCGGTCCAGCCGCGCGGCGCGACGTTCACGTCGGCGCCGCGATCGATCAGCAAGGAGGCCAACTCGTAGTGCGCGTTCGCGGCGGCAAGCAGGAATGCGTTGAGGCCGGTGGCGGCGCGCTCGGCGCTTGTGCCGCCGCGGCGCGTCTCCTCCCGCACGGGCAGCGACTCCTCCACGTCGACGCCCGCTTCGAGCAGCGTCTGAACCACGCCGATGTGCCCCTGGCGCACCGCGAACAGCAGCGGCGTCCAGCCCCTCTCCGAGCGTGAGCTGACATCAGCGCCGTACGACAGCATCGTCGGGATCAGCCGCGAATGCCCCTCGGCCGCCGCCCACATGAGCGCGGTCTGCCCGCGCCACGTCTCGGCCGCGTTGACGTCGGCGCCCCGGTCGAGCAGCAACTCCACCAGTTCGTGCGAGCCCGTCCGCGCCGCCGTCATCAGCGCCGTCTCACCCTCTGCCGCGGTGGTGTTCGGATCGGCGCCGGCGTCGAGCAACTGCTCGGCGATCACCGCGTTGCCGTTGATGGAGGCAAGCGAAATGGGGCGCACGCCGTAGCGGTTGGTGGCCGACGCATCGGCCCCGGCGTCGAGCAGCAACTCGACGATCGCCGGCTCGTTGGCGTGGGCGGCCCAATGGAGCGGCGTGGTGCCGTCCGCCTCGGCCGCCGTGACGTCGGCGCCGCGCGCGAGCGCCGCACCAACGCCATCGATGTCGACCGCCCTGATGGCATCGATCAGGCCGGCGTCCGCTTCCGCCGCGTGTCCGCCGCCCGGAAACGCGGCCACGCAGGCAACCGCCACCAGAGCGGCGGCGGACCATCTGATCACTTCACGCATCGTCTGCATCTCCCAAGGCGTGCATGCATGCGCCCCCGTTGCGAGTGGCATCCGAGCCGTCGCGCGACCAGGCGATCAGAGCGACAGCGGCTCCACTACCTCGCCGGCGTGGCCGGTGCTGTCGGCAAACTCGTCGAGCCGGACGCCCACGTCGTCGAGCAGCGTCAGGTGCAGGTTCGCCAGCGGCGTCATCTCGTCGTACTTGACGTGCTGCCCGCCCGCGATCTTCGAACCGGCGCCGCGCGCAATCACGATCGGCAGGTCGCGGTGATCGTGGACGTTCGGGTTGCCCAGACCGCTGCCGAGCAGGTACGTCGTGTGATCGAGCAGCGTCCCGTCGCCATCCTCGGTCGACTTGAGCTGATCCACGAGGTAGGCGAAGAGCGAGACGTGGTACTGGTTGATCTTCGCCAGCTTGGCCAGCTTCTCCGGATCGTCCGTGTGATGGGACACCGGGTGGTGCGGCTCCGGCACGCCGATCTGCGGGTAGGTCCGCGTGCTCGCCTCGCGCGCCATCTGGAAGGTGATCACCCGGGTCAGGTCCGCGCGCAGGGCCAGCACCTGCAGGTCGAACATCAGCTTGACGTGCTCTTCCCACTCGTCCGGCACGCTGGTCGGCCGGTTCAGATCACTGAGCGGCGATTCCGAGGCTGACTGTTCCGCGCGCTGGATGCGGCGCTCCACTTCCCGCACCGTGTCGAGATACTCGTCGACACGGGCCTTGTCGCCACCGCCGAGCTGCTTCTGCAGGCTCGCCATGTCGTCGAGCACCCAGTCCAGAATGCTCCGGTTCTGACGCAACTGGGCCTTCCGCTGCTCCGGCGTTCCGCCGTCGCCGAAGAGCCGCTCGAAAACGATCCGCGGGTCCGCCTCGGTCGGATTCGGCGCGGTGGGCGACGCCCACGACAGGCTGTTCATGTAGACGCAGGCATAGCCGTTGTCGCAGTTGCCCACCTGTGCGATCAGGTCGGTGCCGATTTCCAGCGACGGGAGCGGCGTGTCGCCGCCAATCTGCTTCGCCGCGATCTGATCGACCGACGTGCTGTTGACGAAGTCGCTGCCCTCGGTCCGCTTCGGCTTGACGCAGGTGAGGAACGAGGAGTTGGCCGACGCGTGGTTCCCGGTGGTGTGCGCCTCGCTGATCTCCAGGTTCGTCACGATCGAGATGTCGTCGATGTGCGGCGTCAGCGGCGCGAGCGACTCGGAGAGTCCGGTCAGCCGTCCCACTTCAGCCGGGATCCACGGATCCGGATGCTTCCCCATCGGCATGTAGACCACGCCGAAACGCCGCGGCGCGGCGGCGGCCGTCCTGGTCATCGCCGAGGCGGCCGGGACCATTGCGTCGAGCAACGGCAGCGCGAGGGTGGCGCCAACGCCGCGCAGGAACGTTCGCCGGGGCAGCGCCATCTTCGTGATCATCATGACTGGGCTCTCCTCATCTGGAACGCAGGACTGTCAACGATACCAAGAATCAGGGACGAGAGGCGATAGCCGTCCGCCTCGGCCGACCGGACGATGTTCCGGACGGCCGGCTGGTCGGCGGGGTCGACGGCGCGGCCGAGCGCATAGGTGAGCAGCTTCTCCACCGCGACGCTGGCGAAGAGCTCGGGACGCTCGAGCAGGGCGGCGCGAAGGCCGGCGACACCATCGAAGTCTTCCCCGCCCGGCAGGCTGCCGGTCGCGTCGATGAGAGCGCCCCCCTCGGTGTCGCGCCAGCGCCCGATCGCGTCGAAGTTCTCCATCGACAGGCCGGCCGGGTCCATGATCCGGTGGCAGACCGCGCACTGCGGGTTCTGCCGGTGCGCCGCCATCTTCTCGCGCATGGAGACCACCCGCGTGTTGGAGCGGGTCTCGTCGAGCGGCGGCACGTTCGGCGGCGGCGGCGGCGGCGGCGTGCCGAGCAGGGTCTCGAGGACCCACTTGCCGCGAAGCACCGGCGAGGTACGCGTGGCGTAGGAGGTGACCGTCAGGATGCTCCCATGGCCCAGCAGGCCCGCGCGCGGGCTGCCCTCCGGCAGGTCGATCCGCCGGAAACGGTCGCCGTAGATGCTGGGGATGCCGTAGTGGCGCGCCACGCGTTCGTTGACGAACGTGTAGTCGGCGGTCAGCAGATCGATGACGCTCCGGTTCTCCTGCAGGATGCTCTGGAAGAGCAACTCGGTTTCGCGGCGGAAGCCCTGGCGCAGGTTGTCGTCGAAATCGGGGAACAGGCGCGCGTCGGGCCGAACCGCGTCCAGGTTCCGGAGATGCAGCCACTGCCCCGCGAAGTTCGTGGTGAGCATCTCGGCGCGCCGGTCGGCCAGCATGCGGCGAACCTGCGCGTGGAGCGTCTCGCGATCACTCAGACGTCCGGCCTCGGCCGCCGCGAGCAGCTCCTCGTCCGGAATGCTGCTCCAGAGGAAGAAGGACAACCGCGACGCCAGTTCGACATCGCTGATGCGGTACGGGGCCCCCTGGTCGCCGCCGGTCGGGTCACGCTCGATCCGGAACAGGAACTCCGGACTCGCCAGCAGCGCGCGGAGCGCCGTCTCCACACCCGCCTCGAAGCCGCCCGAGGCGTAGCCCTGCTGGTAGAAGGACACGAGCTGATCGAGGTCGTCCACCGTTACCGGGCGGCGGTAGGCGCGGCGCGCGAGCGTCGCGATAATCGACGTGGCGCACTCCTCCGCCTCGGCCGCATCCGCGGTAGCGGGACGGCACGCGAAGATTCGGGCGCGGGCCGGCGTCTCTCCCACCCCGGTCGGATCGAACGGCCCGACGATGGAGATCGACCGGACGGCCGGCTGCTGGCGCGGATGCCGGTCCATGTTGAACGCGGCGTCGTACGGCTGGCGCGTCGTCTCCATCAGGGCCGAGTTCTTCTGGATGAACGCCGCCCCGACCTCGTGCGGCCCCGCCGTAACCGGCACGCGGACGTTCAGGTGGTTGTCGATGCCGACATCCGCGTAATACGCCGCGTTCGCCTGCATCACCATGTTCTCGCTCGGATGCATGGTGAAAAGGTCGAGCCGCACGCCGTCGAGCGTGATCTCCATGTCGTGCGGTTCGGTCAGGCCCTCGACGTTCTCGTTGCGGTTGCGCTGCAGCCGGACCTGAATCTCGTACTCCCCGTCCGCCGGGAAGGTGTGGTCGACGATCGTGCCGCCGCGCGTCCCGAACGGAAGGCCGTCGACATGCCGTTCCTGCGTCCGGTCCGGCGGGATTATCGCCACGCGGCTGCCGGGGGCCGGCAGCCGGCTCCCCACCGCCAGCTCGCTCACCTTCTGCGCGGCGGCAAGATAGCGTTCCATCAGGGTCGGCGACAGGCCACCGGCATTCACGTTGTCGAAACCGAACGTCACGTCGTCGCGCGGCAGGAGCGCGGTGACGTCGACATCCAGGTCGATCAGGTCCCGGATGGCGTTCTGGTAATCGGTCCGGCTCAGGCGGCGGAATGTCGGCGTGCGACCCGGGTCGGGCGATGCGCCGGCCGCCCGGTCGAGCGCCGTCTCGAGGTAACCGATCAGGCCGGCGTAGCTGGCCGCATCAGGACGCGGGCGGGGCTGCGGCGGCATGGCGCCGGCGCGCAACTTGCGCAGCACGGCCTCCCAGAGCGCCGGGTCCGCTTCGGGATGGACGACATCCACTCCCTCAAGCGACAGATTGCCGGTCTGGAGCGAGTCGTTGTGGCAGGTGACGCAGTAGCGATCGAGCAGCGCCCGCTGCGTTTCCGCTTCCTGACCACCCCCTTGGGCGGAGGCGGTCCCGGCTGCGATCGTGCCGAGGAGCACAAGCGCGAGCCCTCCGGTCCAGAGCGCTGGCCGACGCCGCGTGGTCATGTTCTAGCCCCTGGGGCTGAAGCCCCGGTAGTACGGCGGATCTGCTCCCGCACATTCTACACGCGACGTTACCTGCCCGCAACGCCTGTGCTACGGTAGTGGACCGTCTGTCAGGTCAGATAATTGCGCCCTTCAGGCTCCCGATACCTGCGGTTTGTCATGGCGATCGCGATCGCCGTGGGCATGGCCGGCCCGGGGGGTGACGGCGCGGCAGCCCAGGCGCCGCCTTCCGTCGCCGCCGAACCGGCCGAGGCCCATCCCGCGGCGCCGCTCATCGACCGTTACTGCGCCGGCTGTCACGGCCCGCAGACCCAGACGGCGGGGCTCAACCTGACCTCGCTCGCCGGCCAGCAACCGCTCGTCCGCAACCGGGAGACGTGGACCCGCGTCATCGACGCGCTCGAGGTGGGCAAGATGCCGCCCGCCGGCGCGCCGCAACCCACCGACGCGGATCGGACGGCGCTGGCCACCCTGCTGACCGACGCGATAGACAACTTCGACTATTCGACGGTCGACAACCCGGGTTTCGAGCCGGTCCGCCGCCTGACTCACCGCGAACTCGACCTCACGCTGCGCGATCTGGTGGGCGCCACCTTTACGGTCACCGAACGTTTTCCCGTGGAACTGACCGGCGCCAGCGGCTTCGACAACTCGGCGAACACGCTGTTCCTCGAATCGACCCTGATGGAGCGCTACATCGCGGCGGCCGAACGGGCGGTCGAGCTGATGCTGCCGGACGCGCCGGCGACCGACGCCGAGCGGCGCGCCCATCAACTGGTCTTCGTCGCCGAGCCGGGCGCCGGCGTGAGCGACGAAGAGGCGGCCGAACAGGTGCTGCGCCGCTTCCTGGAACGCGCCTGGCGGCGTGCGCCGACGACGGAGGAAGTGCAGCGGGCGCTCGATCAGTACCGCGACGCGCGCGGATCGGACCGCGGGTTCAAGGCCTCCGTGAAGGCGGCGCTGCAGTCTGCCCTCATTTCTCCCAACTTCCTGCTCCGGATCGAGACGCCGGCCCCGGCCGGCGCGATCGCCGACGCCACGGCGCCGTATCCCATCAGCGACTGGGATCTCGCCTCGCGCCTCTCGTACTTCCTCTGGTCTTCCATGCCCGACGAAGCGTTGCGCGACCTCGCGCGGCGCGGCGAACTGCGTGACCCGGACGTGCTGGCCGGGCAGGTGGACCGGATGCTGGCGGACCCGCGGGCCGACACCCTCGGCACCAGTTTCGCGGCGCAGTGGCTCGGCTTCCAGCATGTCGGGACCCGAATCTGGCTCGACCCCATCGACAACCCGTGGTGCACGGACACGCTGATGACGGCGATGCGCGACGAGTCATCGATGTTCTTCATGTCGCTCGTCCGCGACAACCGGCCCATCCGCACGCTGATCGACGCCGACTACACCTTCGTCAACCAGGAACTGGCAACGACGCTCTACGGCATGGAGGGAATCACCGGCGACGAGATGCGGCGCGTCCCGGTGACGGACCCGAACCGCGGCGGCATCCTGGGCCACGGCAGCATCCTCGCGGTCACGTCGAACTACAAGGACACGAGCCCCGTCAAGCGGGGCCACTACATCCTCGACGTCCTGCTCGGCACCCCGCCCCCTCCCCCGCCCCCGGGCGCCGGCGTACTGTCAGAGGATGTAGCCGACCTCCGCAAGCTCAGCTTCCGCGAGAAGCTGGAGATGCACTCCAGCAACGAGACGTGCCGCGCCTGCCACAGCCGGATCGATCCCATCGGCTTCAGCCTGGAGACCTTCGACTACTTCGGACGCTGGCGTGAGGCGTACCACTTCCGGGAACGCGTGGAGACCGAGGAAGAGGCGGACGAGATCCGTATCGTCGAGGACACGAACGTCTTCCAGGAACGGCGCTTCTACCGGAACACCTACACGCCGATCAATACGGCCGGTTCGCTGCCCGACGGCCCGTCGTTCGAGGGCCCGGTCGGCCTGAAACGCGCCCTGCTGGCCGAGCGTCACGACGATCTGGTTCGCCAGACGGCGTCGAAGATGCTCGCCTACGCCCTGGGCCGGCAGTTGGAGTACTACGACGAGCCGGCCGTCCGGAAGATCATCGCCGCGCTCGAAGCGGACGACTTCCGCTTCCGGACGTTGGTCCACGAGATCGTCGCCAGCTATCCGTTCCAGTACAAGCGGCAACCGGCGACGCCGGCAAATTGACATCGGGGATACGATCGCACCGGCAGAGAAGCAGAGACTCATGACCGCACCCCGCATCTCCCGACGGACCCTGCTGCGCGGACTCGGCGCGACGATCGCCCTGCCGCTGCTGGACGTGATGCGTCCGGCGGCGGCCGGGGCGGCCACGCAGGCGGCGGGTGGGGCGGCAAGCGCGCGGCGGCTGGCGTACGTCTACTTCCCCAACGGCATCGCGCGGGGGTCGTGGCATCCCGCGAAGACCGGCGCGGATGGCCGCCTGCTGCAACTGAACGAGTGGATGAGTCCGCTCGAGCCCTTCAGGGATGACCTGGTCATTCCGAAGAACGTCTGGACGCCGCTCGGCAACGGCCACGTCGGCGGCACTCCCACCTGGCTGACCGGGTTCGACTACGACCGGCAGGCGGTGAGCGCGGGCGGGATGTCGGTCGACCAGATCGTCGCGCGCCGCACCGGACAGGAAACGCTGCTGCCATCGCTGGAGCTTTCCACCAAGGGCGAGGGCTTCTTCTCGAATTCGCTGCCGCGCAACAGCATCTCGTGGTCCGCTCCGGACCGGCCGCTGCCGCGCGAAGTGGAGCCGCGCGCCGTCTTCGACCGGATGTTCCGTCCGCCGTCGGGCGGCGCCACCAACCGCTCGGTCATGGACGCCGTGCTCGAGGATGCGAAGGCGCTGCGGCGGACGGCAAGCTCGACCGACCAGGTTCGCCTGGACGAGTACTTCGAATCGATCCGCGCGCTGGAGCGCCGCATCGAATTCTCGGAGGCGCGCAACCAGGCCATGAAGAGCGACCGCGCGCTGACCGACACGCTGACGCCGCCGGAGCCGGGCATACCGGCCGACCATCAGGAGTACGTCCGGCTGATGCTCGACCTGATGGTCGCGGCGTTCCAGTCCGACGCGACGCGCGTCGTCACGTTCATGCTCGACCATGGCCAGTCGAACCGCTACTTCAACTTCATCCCGGGGGTGAAGGGAACCTGGCACGCGCTGTCGCACTACCGGAACGCTTCCGGGAAGACCGAGGACGACGACGGCGTCACGAGCTGGAGTTCACCGGAAGAGAAGCGGCGGATGTACCTGGAGGTGGTCCGCTGGCACCACCGGCAGATCGCCTATCTGCTCGGCCGCCTCCGCTCGATCGAAGAGCCGGACGGGCGGACGCTGCTCGACAACAGCATGATCGTCTACGGCGCGACGCTGGGCGACGGCAACGAGCACGATCCGGAAGATCTCCCGACGCTGCTCGCCGGCCGCGGTGGAGACACTATCGCGTCGGGCCGCGCCATCGACTTCGCCGAGCAGACCGACCTCGCGAACCTGCACCTCTCGCTCCTGCACCGCATGGGTGTCGACACCGAACGCTTCGGCAACAGCGCGACGCCGATGCACGAGATCGACGTGTGACCCGCGCTCCCGGGTCACGCGCTCTTCTGCACCCGTTCGAAGCGACCGGCTAGCGACTGAGCGCTCTGATCCAGTTCCGTCACAAGTCGTAACGGACGCCGGTGAGTTCCTCGGAGACCGTCCACAGTCGGCGGGCGACCTCCGCGTCATGGCTCGCTGGCGTCGACTGGACGAGGACCGGCGGCCCGGCGTACTCGCTGCGGCTCGACGGGCCGTAGTACTGGCCTCCCGTCACGTCGGGATCAGTGGCGGCTCTGACGGTGGGAAGGGCGCCCGACGACGCCGGGTGCGTTCTCCATCGGAGGGCCAGCATCCCGAGGCCCACCAGCCACCGCGGGAAATGCCGGCCGATGTCGGTCGGCGTCACACCCGGGTGGCAGGCGACGGCGATGGTGTCGCCGCCCGAAACCGCCAACCGGCGCTGCAGTTCGTACGTGAACAGCAGGTTGGCGAGCTTGCTCATCGCGTAGCGCTCCGTGCGGCCGTAGTTCTGCGCGGCGTCGAGATCGTCGAAGGCGATCCGGCCCGACCGATGCGCGAGGCTGCTCACCGTCACCACCCGCGCTACCGGCGTGGCAAGCAGCTTCGGGAGCAGTTGCCCGGTCAGGGCGAAATGGCCCAGGTGATTCACGCCGAACTGCGACTCGAAGCCATCCACCGTCAACGTCCTGGGAGGGCACAGGATGCCGGCGTTGTTGATGAGCCGGTCGAGGCGAGGCTCCTCCGCCACCCGTTCGGCGGCGCGGCGCACGGAGGCGAGCGCACCCAGGTCCAGTTCGACGAGGTCCAGGTCGGCCGCCGGGTGCGTGTCGCGGATTCGCGCCGCCGCCTCTTCCCCCTTGGTGCGCGAACGACACCCGAGCAACACCCGCGCGCCCTTCCCCGCCAGCAACTTCGCCGCCTCGAATCCGATGCCGCTGGTGGCCCCGGTAATGAAGATCGTCGCGCCGGTCTGGTCGGGAACGCGATCGGCCGTCCAGGTGTTCTCCGTCATGGCATGTGGTGGTACGCCGGTCCGACCATCGTTGCCGGCCGCTCCCGGCTATTTCCGATAGGCCGGTTGAATGCCGCTGAGCATCGGATAGTGCTTCACGTTGAGGGTCATCAACGCCGCGTCCTCCACGGTTGCGGTAGCCGCGACAATGGCGTCGGCCAGACCCACGCCGTGCGACCTGCCGTAGTCGCGTTTGTAGAGCCCGCCGAGCCGCGCGATGCCGCTGCTGACAGGCACGACGCGGAACAGCGCGAGCAGCCTTTCCAGCACGCCCAGTTCGGGGCCGTCCGCACCGCCCCTCACGCCCGCGTAGAGTTCTGCGACGACGACGGCCGATACGATGATGCGCTCCGAGTTCACGGCAACCAGCGATGTCGCCTCTTCGTATCCGCGCAGGAAGTCGATCAGAACGTCCGTGTCGACCAGGATCGGTTTCGACACCGCTCAGGACCGGTCCCATTCACGGCGCAGCGCGTCGAGGTCCGGAAGGTCGGTTCGACCGCGCCAGATCCCGGCTGCCTCCCGAAGAACGGCCTCGCGTCGATGACGGCTCCTCTGCTCGATGAACCGGTCGAGAGCCTCGCGGATTACCTCGCTCTGCCGCTTGCCGCTCCGGTTGGCGATGGTGGCGATCTCGGCGCGCTGCTTCTCGGTCAGGTAGATCTGTGTTCGTACCATGTTGGCATGCCGGATTTAAATATACACCAACACTATACACCATTGAGGCCGACCGGTCGTCTTCCTGAAGAGTCTTCCTAGCGTCCCCCAGTTCGTTCCGATAGAGTTGTCACGCACCATCCGGGAGGTAGCAATGGGTTGGATCCGCCCGTTTCACCGCGGCGCCTGCGCCGGCCTCGTCCTCGTTGCCGCCGCCGTCGCCTTCGGGCTTCATGCCGGAGTCACGGCGCAGAACCGCGCCGGCGCCTCCGCCCTGCGCGGCGTTCCGGCCCTGCCTCCACCCGAGCGCCCGGTGGTGCTCTATACGGCCGAGCAGCCCCGCATCCGCGTGGTGCCGATCGTCACCGGCCTCGACCACCCCTGGGGCATGGCGTTCCGGCGCAACGGCGACATCCTGGTGACCGAGCGCGACCGCGGGACCCTGCGCGTCATCCGGGACGGGCAACTGCTCGACCGCGACATCCCCGGGGTGCCCGAAGTGTTCACGGGCGTCCGGCTCGCCGGACTGATGGACGTCGTGGTACATCCGGAAGACGACACGCTGGTCTATCTCACCTACTCCAAGGGGGAAGAACGCGATGGCCGGCCCGGAGCCACGGTGGCGCTGGCCCGCGGCCGCCTTGATGCGGGCGCGGGCGCGCTGACCGAAGTGCGCGACATCTTCGTGGCGGACGGCTGGGGCGGCGGGATCGCGGCGTCGCGGCTCCACTGGGCGCCTGACAACAAGCTCTTCATGACGGTCGGAGGCGCGTTCGAGTTCGCCGGCACCGGCGAATACGCGCAGGACGGCACGACCCACTTCGGCAAGCTGCTGCGGCTGAACGACGACGGCACCGCGCCGGACGACAATCCCTTCGTCGGCCAGGCGGACTACCACCCCGAGATCTGGTCGATGGGCCACCGCAACCAGATCGGTCTCGCCTTCCATCCGGAAACGGGCGAGCTCTGGGCCACCGAGCACGGCGTCCAGGGCGGCGACGAGGCGAACATCATTCAGCCGGGCGGCAACTACGGCTGGCCCCTCGCCTCGTATAGCCGGACCTACGGCGGCCGGCCAATCACCGACACCCCGTGGAGTCCGGAGTTCACCGGCCCGCACGTCATGTGGTGGCCGTCCATCGCGCCGTCGGGCCTCACGTTCTACACCGGCGAGCACTTCCCCGCGTGGCGCGGCAACCTCTTCGTCGGCTCGATGATGGTGGGCCGGATGCAGCACACCGGCCACGTCGAGCGGATCGTCTTCAACCGGCAGGGTCAGGAAATCCGCCGCGAGTGGCTCCTGATGGAGCTGAAGCAGCGGGTTCGCGACGTGCAGCAGGGACCGGACGGCTACCTCTACGTGCTGACGGAGGAGGACAACGGCGCCCTGCTCCGGATCGAGCCGGCCCGCGCCATCACCGAGGCGCCCGGCACCGTCATTCCCGCGGTCCGGGCCGCCGACGCGCGCGTCGCACCGCTCGCCGACGACCAGATGACCGACGCGCAGCGGGTCATTCTGGACCGCTACGCGGGCCAGGGACACTCCGAGAACGCGCTCCGCACGCTCGCGCGGATCCCGGCCATGGCCGATCGCGTCTTTCCCCTGCGCGACTACATCGCCAACCAGTCGACCCTCCCGGAGCGCGACCGCGCCATCCTGATGCTCCGCACGGCCTGGCTGACCCAGAGCGGCAACATCTGGGCGAACGTGGCGCGCCGCGCCGCCGGCGCCGGCCTGAGCCCCGAAGAGGTCCGCCGCGTCGCGGAGGGTCCGGGCGACGAGTGGGACGAGTTCGAGGCAATCCTGGTGGGGCTGGCGGATCAACTGTTCCGCAACGCGTCGGTCACCGACGACACCTGGGACACCCTGGCCGCGCGCTATGACACGCCGCAGTTGATCGATGCCGTGATCACGGTGGGCGACACGGTGCAGGCCGCCATTCTGTACAACTCGCTCGGCATTCAGCCGGACGCCGACGCGCCGGCCGATGCCCTGATGCCGACGAACGACGTCGGCTACCGGGTCGTCGTGCCGGATCCGGAACCGCCGCTCATGACCCCGCGCATCGAACCCCTCGAGGGTGACGGCCTCCGCGTTTCACGCACCTTCGCCCATAGCCCCGACATGGTCGAGGCGCGCGGCCGGTATCCCCGCTACATCCTCGATCCGGAGCAGTCGCGCCTGACGCCGCACGATCGCGAGCTCGTGATTCTGCGGATGGGCTGGAACTCCGGGGCGGTCTACGAGTGGGCGAAGCACGTGGGCAGCGTCGGCCGTGCGCGCGACCATGGCCTCGAGCCCCTCTGGATCGCCCAGGGGCGCGATCAGTCCGGCTGGAACGCGCACGAGCTGGCCCTGATCGACGCCGCCAACGAGATGTTCCGGGACTCGATGATCTCGGACGAGACGTGGGCGGCGCTCTCCCAGCAGTACGACACGCACCAACTGATGAGCGTCGCGGTGACCGCCGCGCGTTACCGGATGGTCTCGCTGTCGCTCAACGCCTTCGGCGTGCAGCCGCTCGACGACGACGAGCGCTTCCCTGTCCTGGAGGGCTACTGACATGACGCGCACGCTCACCGCCGCCGTTACCGGCGTCGCGCTGCTGGCAGCCGCCGCGGGATGCGGCATGGCCCCGGTCGACAGCCAGACGCGCCGCGCGATGACGACCGAGGAGGACTTCCTTCACGCGATGGAGCAGCTCTCCAACCACGGTCGCTGGGGCGAGAGCGACGGCCTGGGCGCCGCCAACTTCATCACGCCCGAAAAGCGCAAGGCGGCAGCCGCGCTGGTGACCGAGGGAATCAGCGTCTCCCTCGCGCACGACATCATTCAGGAGCCGACCCTCGAAGGCCAGTGGTACCTCGACCGCCAGGTGGTGAACGTCAGCGAGACCGGCGCGTCGGACCGCCTCCAGTACACGGGCACCTACCACGGCGTCATCCATAGCCACCTCGATTCGGTCGCCTGCCACGTCATGTTCGAAGGCGTCGGCTACAACGGCGTCACGGCCGAGGACGTGGAAGCGGCGGACGGCTGCCCGCAGGGAAGCATCCATGAGTTGCGCGACGGCATCTTCACGCGCGGCGTGCTGTTCGACGCGACGCTGCTTCCCGGCCTCGATGACGACGGCAGGGGTTGGATCGCGCCCGGCACCGCGATCCGCTACGCCGACCTGGAGGAACTGGAGCGGATTCAGGGCGTCACCGTCGAGGAGGGCGACGTCATCCTGCTGCACACCGGGCGCTGGGCGCGCCGCGCCGCGCTCGGCCCGTGGGATCCGAACGAGGAGGGAGTCGCCGGCTACCATGCCGACGTCGCCTATTTCCTGAAGGACCGCGGCGTTGCGTTCATCGCCGCCGACATGTGGAACGACGCCTTCCCGCACGAGTTCTCGGATGCGGTCCGGCTGCCCATCCACCGCCTGGCGCTCGTTTCGCTCGGCGTCAATATCTTCGACAACCTGGACCTCGACGCCGTGGCCGCCCTGGCGCGCGAGCTGGGCCGCTACGAGTTCCTCTTCACCGCGGCGCCGCTCCGGATCGAGAAAGGGATGGGCTCGCCGCTCAACCCGATCGCCACGTTCTAGGAATCCCCGGTGAGAAACACGTTACTGGCCCTCGCCGCGGCTATCGCGGTCTCCGTCCCCCAGCCCGCCGGCGCGCAGTGGTTCCGCGATGGCGCCCGCGCTCCGGATCAATCCTGGAGCAAGTCCGAGGGCGACTTCGGCGCGATGCTGCTGCTGTCCGATGAACCGGAAGAGTTCCTGGACAACTGGGTGCAGCGCACGCCGGGGGTCCGGATCAGCACCTCGCGAACCGCCCGCCGCGGTGAACCGCTCGCGCCGTTCATCCTCTTCATCGGCTGTCAGGAGGACGGCCGGGACGGCTGTCAGGCCCGGTTCGATCTCGAAGTGATCAAACCGGACGGATCGACGCTGTTCCGCACCCCGGACCTGGAGCTGTGGGAGCGGAAGCCGGCGCCGGCGCAGGGAACGCTGGGGCTGTCCGTCGGCTACGCCGAGATCGCGGTCGGCGACGACGACCCTCTCGGCCGCTACCTGGTCCGCGCCGCCGTGCGCGATGAAGTGGCCGGAATCACGCTCACGCTGGAGCAGGAGTTCGAGCTCTTCGGGACCGTCACCACCGTCATCGGCGACGGGATGCCGGGGCTGTCCGACAGCCAGGTGAACAACCCGTACGGCGTCGTCATCGGCCCGGACGGCCACCTCTACTTCTGCGACCTCGACAACCAGTTGATCCGGCGGCTGAATCTCGCGACCGGCGCCACCGAGACGATCGCGGGCAACGGCGAGCGCGGCTACGGCGGCGACGGCGGCCCCGCCACCGACGCCATGCTCAACATGCCGCACGAGATTCAGTTCGACACGCGCGGCGACCTCTACATCGTCGAGCGCGACAACCACGCGGTGCGGAAGGTGGACATGCGGACCGGCGTCATCACCACCGTCGCCGGCACCGGCGAGGCGGGCTTCTCGGGTGACGGCGGGCCGGCCGATCGGGCCCTGCTGCGCGCGCCGCACAGCATCGTCTTCACGCCGGACGGGCAGCTCCTGATCTGCGACATCGGCAACCACCGGATCCGCCGCGTCGATCCGGCGACCGGGCTCATCGAGACCTGGGCCGGCACCGGCGACCGCGAGCCGACCCCGGACGGCGCGCCGCTGGCCGGCACGCCGCTCAACGGTCCGCGCGCGATGGCGCTCGATCCCGACGGCAACCTCTACCTGGCGCTGCGCGAGGGGAACGCCATCTACCGGATCGATCTGGCGGCGGAGACGATCCACCATGTCGCGGGCACCGGCGAGCAGGGCTACACGGGTGACGGCGGACCGGCGCTCGAAGCGACGCTGGCGGGCCCCAAGGGGCTGGCCTATGCCGCCGGCGGCACCCTCTATATCGCCGATACCGAGAACCACGTCATCCGCCGGCTCAACGTCACGACAGGCGTCATCTCCACGGCCATCGGCACCGGCGAGCGGGGCGACGGCCCGGAGCCGGAACCGCGCCGCTGCCGGATGAACCGCCCGCACGGCATCTGGACCGACGAGGAGGGCGCCCTCTACGTCGGCGACAGCGAAGCGCACCGCATCCGAATCCTCAGGTAGTGCGCCACGCGTCGCCCCACGCCGCCTTGCGGGCGGCGCGGAAGCCCTCCCGGTCGCGGCGCGCGACCACGCTCGCCCGCACTCCATCGGGTTCGCACAGGTGCAGCGTGACGCGTCCCTTCTCGATGCGCGGCCGGCGCAGCACGCGCGCGGCGCAGCGGTCGGCCGCGTCGCGCACGAGCGCGATGTAGGCGTACTTCTCGTCCTCGTAGCCCAGCGACGCCTGCTTGAGCCGGCGCAGCACGGCCGAGCGGTTCAGCCGCGCGCCGAAGTGGCACCAGTCGCCCGGTGGAAGCGGACAGTCCGCGCCGTGGGGACAGGGCGCCGCGACCACCGCGCCACGTGCGATGAGCTGCTCGCGCGCGGCGAGGACGCGCGCCGTCCCGGCCGGCGTTCCCGGTTCGATGATCACCAGCGCGCCCGCCGCGACGTCCCAGGCGGCATCGACCACCGCCGCGCGCCGCTCCTCCGGCAACTCGCCCAGGGAGTATCCGAAGAGCACGAGATCGTGGGCGCCCAGGGCGCGAACCTGCGACTCGGCGCCGCGCGCGGCGAGGTCGAGCGTCCGCCACGTGGACCGGACCTGGCGCTCCACCAGCGATCCCTCGAGGAGTCGCTCTCCGAGGCGCGCCATCGCCGGGTCGCGATCGACGTGTGTGGCGGACTCCAGCCGCTCGCAGGTCTCCCAGGCGGACCAGACCGCCGTCCCCGGCCCCGACCCCAGATCCAGCAGGCCGCGCGGCTCCAAGCCGGGCGCGCGCCGGCGCAGCTCCGCCAGTACCGCGCGCGTCGCCGCATGCGTCGCCGGCGCACGGACCGCCGCATAGGCCAGCCGGTCGATGTCTCCCGTCATCGCGCCCGCGCTACCGCCGTCCCGATAAGCGCCCGTCAGGCGGGCTGCAGAGCGATGCAGCGCGGCCATCCGCACGCCGTCGAGCAACCGATCGATCGCCCCGCGCAGCGCCATCGAGAGGTCACGGGAAACGTCCGTCATGGTCTGGCCGCCCTCGGGGCAACGACGCGACGACTATACTGAGGAGGGAGGCACCGTGAGCAGTCCCGTTTCGAAACGGGGCCCCGACGACCTGGCGATCGTGCTGACCGGGGGCGGGGCCCGCGCCGCCTACCAGGTCGGCTTCCTCCGCTGGATCGCGCGGGCGTTCCCGGGGATTCACTTCCCCATCATCACCGGCGTCTCGGCCGGCGCCATCAACGCCGCCTGCCTCGCGGCCAGCCGCGGCTCGCACGCCGAGACGATCGCGCGGCTCCACGAACGCTGGCGGCTCCTGACCGTCGACGAGGTCTTCCGTACCGACCGGGGATCGCTCGCGGGCCATGTCGCGCGGTGGGCGGGGCGCCTGCTCGGCGGCGGGGCGAAGCTCTCCCGACCCACGCGCGGCCTGCTTGACGCCTCGCCGCTCGAGGGAACGCTCGGCGGCCTGCTCGAGCTGGAACCGGACGGCGCCATCGGCGGCCTTCACGAGAACATCGCCGGCGGGAGGCTCTGGGCGCTCGCGCTGATTACCAGCCACTACGGCACCGGACAGTCGGTCATCTGGACCCAGGGGCGCGACCTTCCGGAATGGCGCCGTCCCGAGCGCCGCAGCCGCAACACGCGCCTCAACGTCAGGCACGTCCTGGCGTCGGCGGCCCTGCCCCTGTTCTTCCCCGCCATCCAGCTCGACGATGGCTGGCATGGCGACGGCGGCATCCGCCTCACGGATCCGTTCTCGCCCGCGCTCCGTTTCGGCGCCAACCGGATCCTCGCCATTTCGACGCGATTCACCGCGACCGACGCTCTCGAAGCGGCGCCCGACAGCACGCCCTATCCCCCGCCGCTGCAGATCGGGGGGCAGCTCATGAACGCGATCTTCCTCGACGACCTCGACCGTGACGCGCGCGAGCTGCAGCGCGTGAACCGCCTGCTCCGCGAGCTACCGCCCGAGAAACGGCGCGGCCTGCGCGAGGTCGACCTGCTCGTGGTGCGTCCGTCCGTCGATGTCGGACGCCTGTCGGCGCAGTTCGAACCGGTCCTCCCCAGCGCCTTCCGGTACCTGCTGCGCGGGCTCGGCTCGCGCGAGGTCAGCTCGCCCGACCTGCTCAGCCTGCTGGCGTTCCACCCGGAATACCTGGAGCAACTCCTCGACCTGGGTGAACGCGACGCCGCCACGCACGCCGACGAGCTGCGGGCCTTGCTGGGCGCCGGCGCCGGAATCCCTGCGCCGACGGATGCCGTGTGCGCGACGACGGCCTGAGCGACCGGCGACGTCGTAAACGACGCCACTCGCGTATCCGCCGTGGCTGACGCGGCGCACCGCATCGACGTAGTCGACCTTGACCCACTGGACCGGGGGCAGCCGCTGCAAGAGGCACTCCACGAACACGCTGCTACGATCTGGCGCTATGGCCAACGACACTGCAGGCGCGCCTGCCCTGCCGGACGGGTTCCGGCCCTTCCCCTACGAGGATCCGTTCGAGGACCATGTCGGACCGTTCGGCTACCGCCTGGAGGGCGACGGCATCCGCTTCGCGTTCCAGTCGGACGGACGGCATGCGAACACCGGCGGCACGCTCCACGGCGGCATGCTGATGACGTTCGCCGACTTCGCGCTGTGCCTGGCCGCGGTCTGGGATCAACCGGGAGAAAAGTGCGTCACGGTGTCGTGCGACTGCCACTTCGTCGCGCCGGGAACGCCGGGCGCGGTCATCGAGGCGACCGGCGAAGTGGTCCGCCGGACCCGCACGCTGGCATTCGTGCGCGGTCAGGTGTGGGAAGGCGACCGCGTACTGCTCAGCTACAGCGCCATCGTGCGGCGTCTGCCCGGCGCGCGTCCGGAGACCGCGGCGGGGTCGCTATAATCGCCCCTTGCCACGTGTGGCGATACGGAGGAACGAGATGAAGCTGCATCGGGATCTTTCCGCGCGGGTAGTCGTCTGCGTCGCCGCCGCGCTGGCGATCGCCCTGCCGGCTTCCGCCCAGCAGGGGGCGGCGGACGGCGAATGGCACGCATACGGCGCCGACAACGGTGCGACGAAGTACTCGCCGCTCGACCAGATCGACGCGACCAACGTCGATCAGTTGCGCGTCGCGTGGTCACGGCCGACCGTCGATCAGTCGATCCTCGACGTGGTCCCGGACCTGGGCTACGGCAACGCCAACCGGGCGACGCCGCTGATGGTCGATGGCGTCCTGTTTGCCCCGAACGCGGTCGGCCTGGTCGAGGCGTGGAATCCCGCCACCGGCGAAACGATCTGGGTGCAGCGCCCCGACGACGAGACGCCGGCCGGGTACCGCGGCGCCGGCCACCGCGGCATCGCCTACTGGACCGACGGCAACGAGCGGCGGATCATCGCGCACCGCGGCGAGTGGCTCTATGCGCTCGATCCGGCCACCGGCGACAAGATCCCGGGCTTCGGCGACGACGGCCGGCTCAACCTGACGACCGGTCTGCAGGAAGGGGCGCGCTACCGCTGGGGCGGTGCGCCGACCGTCGTGCGCGACGTCATCGTGATGGGTCAGTCGATGGCCGACACGTTCGTCACGAAGGAAGACCTCCGGGGCGATGTCCGCGCGTTCGACGTCCGGACCGGCGAGCTGCGCTGGGTGTTCCACACGATTCCGCAGGCCGGCGATCCGGGCACCGAGAGCTGGACCGACGGCGCCTGGGAATTCACCGGCCACGCGCCCGTCTGGTCGCTCTTCGCGGCGGACGAGGAACTGGGTTACGTCTACATGCCGACGTCGTCGTCGACCAACGACATGTACGGCGGCCACCGGCCGGGCGACAACCTCTACACGCAGTCCATCGTCTGTGTCGACGCGGAGACCGGCGAGCGGGTCTGGCACTACCAGCTCGTCCACCACGGGTTGTGGGACTACGACATCCCGGCGGCGCCGATCCTGGCCGACATCACGGTCGACGGCCGCGACATTCCGGCCGTCGTCCAGATTACGAAGCAGGCGTTCGCCTTCGTGTTCGACCGGGTGACGGGCGAGCCGGTCTGGCCGATCGAGGAGCGCCCGGTGCCGCAGTCGACCACGCCGGGCGAAGTCACGTCGCCGACGCAGCCGTTTCCGACGAAGCCGCCGGCCTTCGACCGGCAGGGCGCGACGGTCGAGAACCTGATCGACTTCACGCCGGAGCTGCGTGAGGAGGCGCTGGAGATAGTCGAGCGCTACACCATCGGCCCGATGTTCACCCCGCCGACGGTGCGCGGCTCCGGGCCGAACGACAACCAGGGGACGATTCAGTTGCCGGGATCGCAGGGGGGCGCCGACATCCAGGGCGCGTCGTTCGATCCGGAAACCAACATCCTCTACATCCCGTCGATTACCTCGCCCTTCGTCGCCGACATCCTGGAGGGGAACCCGGACCGGACCAATCTGGCGTTCATCAAGGGAACGCGCGAGTGGATCGGCGGCCCGCGCGGCCTGCCGCTCTTCAAGCCGCCCTACGGCCGGGTCACCGCCATCGACATGAACCGCGGCGAGATTCTCTGGCAGGTGCCGAACGGCCACGGGCCGCGCAATCATCCGGCGATTCGGCATCTCAACCTGGGGCGTCTCGGCAGTCCGGGCCGCCCCGGTCCATTGCTGACGAAAACGCTGTTCTTCCTGGGCGAAGGGTCGAATGTCGGCATCCGGACCGGCGGCCGCGTGCCGGAGGGAATGCCGCACTCCATCGTCACGAACTACGGCGAGCCGTGGTTCCGGGCCTACGACAAGCAGACCGGCGACCTCGTCTGGGAGACGGAGCTTGAAGCGGGGACCACCGGCGTGCCGATGACCTACCTGCACGAGGGCAAGCAGTACATCGTCGTGCCGATCGGGGGCCAGGACGTCCCCGGCCAGTGGGTCGCGCTCAGTCTGCCGTAGCGTCGCCGCCCACCGCCCTGCCGTCGTGAGCCGCCGTGTGGCCGGCCTTCGCGCCGTGGCGTTGCTCGTGCGCCAGCAGCCGTTCCTTGGTCGGCAGGCCGCCCCCGTAGCCTACGAGCGTCCCGTCGGCGCCGATCACGCGGTGGCACGGGACGATGATGGCGATCGGGTTGTGGTGGTTGGCGCCGCCGACGGCGCGCGAGGCGGTCGGCTTCCCGATGCGCCGGGCCAGCTCGCCGTAGGAGATCGTCTCGCCGTACGGAATCCGCTGCAGCTCCCGCCACACGCGGCGCCGGAACGGCGTGCCGACATTCAGGCCGAGGGGCAGGTCGAACGTCGACCGGGCGCCGGCGAAGTACTCCGCCAACTGCTGCTTGGCCTGCGCGATGGGCGCCGGCAGGTCGTCGCCGCAGGCTTCCCAGGCGGGGTCGGGCGGGTTCGACGCCTCCTTCGGCAGGTTCACCTGGTCGATCTGCGTGTCGTCGCCGACGATGCGCATCGTGCCGATGGGCGTCGGGAAGTCGTGGTAGCGCCTGGCGGCGCGCGCGTTCTTGTTTATGTTCGGCAACGGGTGATCCTCCTGCGTACTGGTCCCGGGAGCCTGAGTCCTGGAAGTCATGCGCCAGCGGAACTGCGAGGGCGCGCTACCGTCCTCTGAACACGTCGCTCTGCACGACCTGGTGAATCATCGCCCGGACGGGATGTCCGTCGTTTCGGCCGCGTTCGACAATCTGCTCCACGGCGTCACGGTCCGCGAACTCGATCTCGGCGCCCGTCGAGAAGACGAGCAGATTCGACGCGAGATGACGCGCCACCTGATCGAGCTCCCGCTCGAGCAGGAACCGCTTGTAGTCCTCGATACCGGCGAAGGCATCACCCTCCGGCGTCACCCCGCTCGGATCGACCGCGGGTCCCTCCGTGTACGGGGCCGGGTAGCGCAAGCCGCCACCGACGTCGATCTCGCCGCCCGACAGGCGATACCGCGTGCGGAAGCCGCCGATGGGATCGAACGACTCCATGGCGAATCCCGGCGGGTCGATCACCCGGTGGCAGTTGGCGCACACCGGATTGGACCGATGCGCCTCGAGCTGCTCCCGAACCGTCGTCGTGCCGCGCGTGTCCGGCTCGAGAGCATCGACCGCGGCCGGCGGCGGCGGCGCCGGCTGGCCCAGGAGATTCGCGAGCACGAAGTTCCCCCGGGGAATCGGTGACGTCGTCGTGCCGTTCGCCGTGACCTTGTGAATGCTGGCCTGGGTGAGCAGTCCGCCGCGGGGGCTGTCGGCGGGCAGCGTCACCTTCCGCATGTGCTCGCCCGTGATGCCGGCGATGCCGTAGTGTCCGGCGAGCTGACGGTTCACGAAGGTGAAGTCCGCATCGATCAGCAACCCGGCGCCGAGATCCCCGGCGATCAACTCGGCCAGGAAGAGCTCGGTCTCTCGCGCCATCGCCTGCCCCAGCCGATCGTCGAACTCGGGGTACATGCCCCGATCCGGAGTCGTCGCCTTCAACTCGTAGAGCCGGAACGCCTGCCCGGCGAAGTCCCTGACGAACCGTTCGCGCTTCGGGTCGTCGAGCAGCCGGTCGACCTGCCGGGCGAGCACGTCGGGATCCGACAGCGTTCCCTCGCGCGCGGCGTCGAGAAGCTCCGCGTCCGGCATGCTGCGCCAGAGGAAGTACGACAGGCGCGTGGCCAGGCCGAAGTCGTCCAGCGTCGAAGCCGCGCCGTTCGCGTCCCACGAACTGGCGTGATACAGAAACGCCGGCGCACTGAGGATCGCCCGGAGCGGCACGCGAACGGCTTCCAGGAATGGCCGATCGTCGTCGAGCAGCGGGCGGGCCAGGCTCGCGTAGGCCTCGAGCTCCCCGTCGGCCAGGGGCCGCCGGAACGCACGCGGAGCCAAGGCTCCGACGATGTCGACGATATGGTCGTAGGGGTCCTTCGCAAGCCGGATCGCGCCGTCCGCATCGAACCCGACGCCGGCCAACAGCCGCCGCGTGCTCTCGGGAGGCCACACGCCATCCGTCAGGAGCGGCCCCTCGATCGTCATGAACCTGAGCGCGACACCTTCACCCGGATGGTGCTTCAGCCCCCCGAACCCGCTGTGCGGATCCCCCGGGACCGCATGGGTGGGTCGCGGGCCATCGAGGTCCGCGGGCACCGGCGCGATGAGGTCGCCGGGACGGAGATACGGCGTCACTTCGACGATCCGGGGCTCCTCGCCGATCAGGTCGAACTCGCCGAGCAACTCTTCCAGCGCCGGCACTCCGCCCCCCGACCGGTGCCCCCGGTAGAGCGACAGCGTCACCGGGCTGACCGCCTGGTGGGGATAGGCCTCGACCGTGACCCGGTACCGGCCGGGCACGGTAACCCGGTGCCCCTCGCTCTGGCTGTTGACGGTGTAGGTGGACGCGGCGTCGATGAACGCGACGTAGGCATCGTCCAACTGCTTGACGATCCCCTGCCCCAGTCCCGTGTTGTTGGCCACCCGGTGGAGATACTCCGACTTCGCGTACTCGATCACGTAGGTCTCGGTGGGAGGAGCGGGCCCGACCGCAAGCGCCCCGTCAAGCGCACGGTCGGCCGCCTCCAGGTAACTCCGCACGTGAATGGGCGACATGCTCTGGGTTGCCGCCACCGTGTCGAACCCGCCGGAGTCGGCCTCCGCCGGCAGCAGCGGAATCAGATTGGAGGCGATCACCTCGTCGATCCCCAGCAGGTCCTGAATCGTGTAGGCGTACTCCAGTCGCGTGAGCCGGCGAAGCGGGGTCCGTTGCTCGCCCCGCTCGGCCAGGTTCGCGGCGACCAGCGCCTGCTTCAACGACCCGCGCGCCGCCGTGACCATGACCGCGTCGGGTTGCGGAGCGGTGGCCGGCGGCATCTCGCCGTTCTCGAGCCGCTCGTAGACCTTCTCCCAGACCTTGAACGTCTCCGGATCGGCGAGGTCGAACCCGAGGCGGGCGAGATTGAGCGGGGTGACGGTGCGGTCACCGTGGCACTGCAGGCAGGACGACCCGACGAGCGGCGCCACTTCCGCTTCGAACGTCTGGGCGGCAACGCCGGCGGGCACGGCCACCGCCGCGAGTCCGAGGACCAGTACCGCCGGGAGCCCGTGGCGCACGGGCGAGAGCTTGGACATCGACTCGACCTGGTTCCTGTGTCGGGACAAGTCTAACGCCGGCCGGCGATCAGAACCGAATCCCGGCGCCGGCATGGACGCGCACCGACCCGACGAGGTCGTGCGCGACATCGACGTGCACCTGGCCGAACGGCACGCCGAGGAACAGCCCGACACCCGCCCCGTCGAGGAACTCCGCGCCGCGCAGCGGGTGACCGGCGTTCCAGACCGCGGCGCGGTCATAGAAGAAGCGCAAGCCGGCATTGCCGGCCGAAAGCGGCGACGTGACCGGGAGCCGCCATTCGAGTGAGCCGGCCAGCAGGCGGTCGCCCATGCGCGCGCCAACCGGCCAGCCGCGGAGCGTCGCGGCGCCACCCAGAAGCGGCTGTTCATAGAGCGGGAGCGGGCCGGATGCGCCTTCGTACAGCAGCCGGGCGGCGACCACCGACTGCCCCATCACGCCGGCGAACGCCTGCGCGTCGAGCCGCGGCCGCATGACCGGCGTGGCGCGCCCCGCGATGGCGAGCCGTTCGACCGTCGCAGCGACTACCACCTCGTTGCGCGGAAAGACGCTGGCCGGGGCCGAGCGGTAAGCCACCCCCGCCTCGGTGCGGGTCAGGCGGTCGACCCCACCCCCGAACCGAACCTCGTCGCGGGTCAGGGCGGCGTGCAGGCGCAGCCCGTTCGCGAAGGCGCGATCCGTGCCGATCCGCACGCGCGTGCGGTCGTCCACGAGGCCGAGCGCCGGGTGGCGCCGCCGGCCGCGCGACCCGTTCGCGAGAAAACGATCGACGACGGGACCGGGCAGGGGAACATCCAGCTCCAACTCCACGCCCCGCTCACCTCCCCAGGTGGCCGGGACCGACAGCCGGCTTCCCTCGCCCGCAATATCCAGCAGGCTGAGCCGCGCGCCGTACGTCAGCCCGTAGCCTTCTTCGTAACGAAGCACCGGCAGGAACATCGTCTGCCGCGCAAGCCGGGTCAGCGCACGGAGCGCGCCGTTCCGCACTGAGGCGGCCGGCGCTTCGCGGACGACGATCACGAGGGCCACCCGATCCGTGGCGGTCAACGAGCGGTACCGCTTCCGCACTTCCACCGTCGCGAAACGGCCGCTCGCCTCCAGGCGTTCGGTAACCACGTCGATCAGGTCCGGCGTGACGACATCGCCGAGTGCGACGCCCACCAGCGCCAGCAGCTCGTCGTCCGGGATCGAGTGGTTGCCGTGAACGCGCACTTCGACGACGGTTTCCGCGGCCGCGGCCGCAGCCGTCGGCGCCTGCGCCGCCGCGACGGCAAGGAACAGCCCCGCCACGGCGGCAACAAAGAAAGCCAGGTGGCGCGGACTCATCGCCCTAGCGGATCGACCGAACGGATGCGGCCGCCGCTTTCGGCTTCGCGGTAGTTCGTGTAGCGGCGCGAACCGTGCGCTTCGTAGCGGCCGGTGGCGAGCGAGAACGCGACCCGCATCTCCACCTCCGCCGGCAACCAGACGCCCGCGAACGGCTGCCGCATGGTCATCGACGCCGTCAACTCTTCGGCACGGAACAGCCAGCGCGCCGGCAGGAACTCCAGGCCGAGGTTCTCGAACGTGTACCGGACGATCTGATGCGCCGCGGGATCGATCCAGAGGGTGACCAGCGCGGTCTTGTCGAGGTCGCGCTCGATTTCAGCGCTGGCATCGGCGCCGGCGTCGTCTTCGTCTTCGTCAGCGCTGAACATCTGCTCCGGGTAGTACTCGATCCGGACGACGTCCTGGCCGTCGAGCGTCTCGCGCCCCACCAGGTAGTACCGCCCCGGTTCGAACTCGAAGTCGAGGAAGAAGGAGTCGGAGACAAAGCCCGGCTCGAGCCCGTCCCAGGCCCGATCCGAACCGGCGGCCGCGCCGCCGGTGTCGGACACTTCGGGCAGTGCATGCAGCGCGCGGTTCGCCTCCCGCAACTGCTCGGCCCGCCGGCGACCGTCCACGCCGTCCGCCGGCGCCGCTTCCACCGCGTCCACCACCGCGACGTCGACGGGCGCGATCCGCACGCCGTCACGCACCGCCAGCTCGAACAATTCGAGAAACCGTGCGAACTCCTCGTCGGTGGCCGACGCCGCGGCGGGCGCTATCTGCGGAACCGCCCCATCGAGCATCGCCCGCAGCTCGTCGCGCAACAGGCGATCCGCTTCCAGCATCGAAAAGCCGTCCCGAACCTTGGCGACCGCGCGGCCGAATCCGACCGAGTCGACGCCTCCGCGCTCTTCGAGGATCCAATCCGCGGCGGCGATCATCGCGGCCTGGCCGTCGTTCCAGTCCCGCGCCTGTTGCGCGATGGTGTCGAGCAGCTCGAAGTCGACGCCGCCGCCCCATTCCCGTTCGAATCGCGATGCGGACATTCTCACGCGCCGACCGGCGTGACCAGCGCGCCGGGGACTCCCGCTCGCGCAGTCGGCGCCGCGAGCGCCGCTCCTCTCGCCGCAGCCAGTCCGCCTCGTACGCGCGCCGCTCGGCCTCGCCGATGGTGACGCCATCGATCCGAACCGGGCTGCGGACGAAAATGCCGTCCCGGTCGTACCAGGTGTAGTCGCCGCGCCTCCCCCAGAGCGCGTGGCCTCCGGGCCCGGTGACCTGGCTCTCGGACGTCTCGTCCAGGATGTACTGCAGCCGTACCGCGGCATTCTCCTCGCGCTTCGCGAGTACCTGCTCCATGAAGCGGTCCAGCTCGTTGCCGCCATCCTGCTGACCGGCGCGCGGCGCGGCGGCGGACGCCAGCCACAGCGCAATCCCCAGCGCCATGCCGATCGCGGCGGCGGACCGGCCTCGCATCGCACGCGTCGCGTTCATCGGGTAGGGGCTCATCCAGCGCCTGCGGCCCCCGGTCAGGGCCGCAGGATCAGGTCTCCCTCGTAGGTTACCTTCTCGCCCGCCACGATGAGCACGTCGAGCGTGAGCGTCTCGTAGTGCGGGTGGCGGATCTCGACGGTGTGCGGCCCTTCCTGGAGGCGCACCCGCTGGAAGAAGCCGTCGAAGTCGTCGACGAGGCCGACGAAGTAGCCGTCCACGTAAACCTGCGCGTCGCGCGGCCGCACCTTCAGCCGGAGGAAGCCGGTGTAGAAGTCGTTGTAGCTGTAGCCGTAGCCGTAGCCGCCGTATCCGTAGGGGTCGTACCAGCCGCCGTACGGATCGTAGACGGTGGACCAGACGCCGCCGCCGTACGGACGGTGGCCGACGTGCACGCCGACGTGGAAGCCGGGGAAGTAGAACCAGGAGCCATGGACCCGGGGCCACCGGTAGCCGTGGAGCGGCACGTAGTGGTACCGCACCGGAGACCGCCACGGACGGTAATAGCCGTAGCCGGTTCGGTAGTTGTAGCCATAGCGGTAGCCGCGACGACCGCCTCTGTTGTCGCGGTCGGTGCCCCGGAGCCGGGGCCGGCTCGTGTCGATGACGGGGCGCCCGCCGACGCGCGGCACGGCGCGGCCCCGGTCGACTACCTGCGGCGCGCGCTGCCGCGGTCTGGCGGTGCGCGAACCTCCGCCGCGGCGACCGGTGCGGCTGGTGTCCACGCCCGGGGAAGGCGCCGCCGGAGGAGCGGATCGAACGCGGCCGGTCCCGCCGGGACGGTTCGGGGCCGGTCCAGGAGCCGCCTCCGGTGCGCGGCGCGGCGCGGCGCGGCCCCGACCGGCTCCTTCCGGCGCGCGCTGTCGCGGCTGCGCGGTGCGTGGGGCGCCCGGACGGCTCGGCGATGGAGCCGGCGGCGCTTCCGCCTCTGGAGCACGCTGCGGTACCGCGCGTGGCCGGGTCGGCCTGTCGCGCGGCGAGAAATCCGGAGTCGGGGCTCGCGGGCTGCGGCCTCTATCCGCATCGGGCGCTCC
Organism: Vicinamibacterales bacterium; assembly: GCA_965202655.1. Classification (GTDB taxonomy): domain Bacteria; phylum Acidobacteriota; class Vicinamibacteria; order Vicinamibacterales; family UBA8438; genus VXRJ01. The sequence continues at coordinate 390,293 of CBDBBK010000001.1, forward strand.
CCGCTGGCGAGGACGCGCGGCCCGGTCGCGGCCGCCCGACGTGGGAGGTGGTGATGCTGACGGCGGCCGTTGCCGTGACGGCGCGCGCTCCCGTGCGGATGGCGTGCTTCGCTCCGGCGCCTGTGTGCGCGGCGCCTGGGTCCGGGGCGGCGACGGGCGGGCCGCCGGGGCGCGGCGGGATGGAGCCTGCGCGCGCGGCGCGGGCGCGGACCGGCCGGGAGGCGACGCCTGACTGCCGCCGCGGGAGCGCGCCCGCTGGCCCGCTTCCGCCGTTTCAGCCGAAATCGCGAGGGCGGGCGCGCCGAGTGCGAACACCAGGAGCGCCGTCAGGAAAGACGACCCGAAGCGCGGTATGAGGCGTGACATGGTCCATCTCCTCCGTGCTCAGGATTACCGTAGTCCCAATCCGGGAATCGAGCACTCACGGCCGGGACTTATGCATACCGCGTGCCAACACCGGGAGAGGCGGCAGAGCCCCGGTAGCAGGGCTTCCGCGGGTGTGTCCTGCGCTCGACAGAGTGACGACCTGCCTTCTGACGCGGACGAACCTGTCCTCGACAGGGTACGGCTTGCCTGGCCGCCCGTGGTGGAACCCCCGCTACATTCGAGCGGCGATGCATCCCTCCGGCGCCGGCGCCGGACGCTTTGACCGCCGTCGGAATTGCGCGACAATAGGCGCGGCACATCTGGGCAGCCTGCGCGTGCGGCAGGTCGGACCGCTTCCCGATAACGGAGAGATTCTTGATGCGAACAGCACAGCGACGCGGTGAACGGACGGTAAGGGTATGGATCCTGGCGGCGTTGGGGCTGGCGCTCGTGACGCCGGCGCTGGACGCGGTCGACTGGCCGGAGTGGCGCGGTTCCGGCCGCCAGGCGGTATGGAGCGAGGACGGCATCATCGACCGCTTCCCGGCCGGCGGATTGAACGTCACCTGGCGGACGCCGATCAACGGAGGCTTCGCCGGACCGGCGGTGGCCGACGGGCGGGTGTTCGTCACGGACTTCGAGTTCCTGCCGCAAACGCGGGTGATGGACGGCACGGAGCGGCTGCTGGCCCTCGACGAGGCGACGGGCGAGGTCCTCTGGACGTACGAGTGGCCGACGGCGTACCGCAATCTGCAGCTTTCCTACGCGACCGGCCCGCGCGCGACGCCGACCGTCGACGACGACCGGGTCTACGTCGCCGGCGGGGCGGGAATGCTGCTCTGCCTGCAGGCCGAGACCGGCGAGGTCGTCTGGCAGCACGACACCGTGACGGAATACGACACGACGGTGCCGGTCTGGGGGACGGCCAGCTCGCCCCTCGTCGATGGCGACCTGCTGATCCAGGTCGTCGGCGCCGAGCCGGACGGCCTGGTGATGGCGTTCGACAAGATGACGGGCGAGGAGGTCTGGCGCGCCATCGACGTGACGAACGAGATGGGCTACGGCCAGCCGGTCATCTACGAAGCGGGCGGCGTCCGCCAGTTGATCCTCTGGCATCCGACCGCGATCAGCTCGCTCAATCCGGAGACCGGAGCGATCTACTGGTCCGAGCCGTGGGAGGTCCGCTCCAGCATGACGGTGACGACGCCGGTGCGGAGCGGGAACCAGCTCTTCTTCACGCAGTTCTACGGCGGTTCGATGATGCTCCGTCTGGCCACCGACCGCCCCGCCGCCGAGCTCGCCTGGCAGGTCAACGGCACGAGCGAGATGCCGGACGACACCCAGGCCCTCCATTCGCTCATCACGACGCCGATCGTCGATGGCGATTACATCTACGGGGTCGACAGCTACGGCGAGCTGCGGGGCCTCGACGCCCAGACCGGACAGCGGCTCTGGACGTCCGATGCGATGACGGCGCAGCGCCGGTGGGGAACCGCGTTCATGGTCCGCCACGGCGACCGCTACTTCGTCAACAACGACGACGGCGACCTGATCATCGCGCAGTTCACGCCGGAGGGCTACGTGGAGATCGATCGGACGAGACTGATCGAGGCGACGTCGCGCTCCGGCTTCGGACCGCGCCGCTTCGAGGACCGGGCGGTCAACTGGACGCACCCGGCGTACGCCAATCGCCATCTCGTGACGCGGAACGACGAGGAGATCATCCGCGTCTCGCTGGCGGCGGAGGACTACCAGTAGCGCAGTAGCGCGTGCATGCGCGGAGGGCAGAGCAATGAGAAGCAGGATGGACTGGCGCCGGTGCTGGCCGGCGATGGCGGCGGCGGGCGTGATCGCGGCGGCGTTGCTGGCGTCGGGCGGATACGGGGCGGCGCCGTTCGCCGCGGGCGCGGCGGACGACATCGTCGTGGCCGAGGCCGAGTCGGTCGGCATGTCGTCCGAGCGGCTGCAGCGGATCGACACCTTCATTCAGGAATACATCGACAGCGATCAGATCGCCGGAGCGGTGACCCTGGTGGCCCGCAAGGGCAAGGTGGTCCACTTCGAGGCCCAGGGCTGGCGGGACGCGGCGAACCAGGTCCCGATGACGACGGACGACATCTTCGTGCTGATGTCGATGACCAAGCCGGTCGTCTCGTCGGCGCTGATGATGCTGTTCGAGGAGGGGAAGTTCCTCCTCGATGATCCGATCGCCAGGTGGATCCCGGAGTACGAGAACCACACCGTCCGCATCAATACGGACGGCGTCCGGCCGATCACGGTGCAGGAAACGCGGCCGGTCACGGTGCGGCATGTCCTGACGCACACGTCCGGACTCACGCTGAATCCGGCCGGCAAGGGGCTGACCGACGCGCAGATCGCCAAGGTCACGAACGACGGCAAGGGATGGCCGACGCTCGCGGAGCGCGTCGCCGCCGCCGCCATCATTCCGGGCGCGTTCCATCCCGGCGACGAATGGCAGTACGGCGATTCCACCGACTATGTCGGCGTCCTGGTCGAGAAGATCTCCGGACAATCGCTCGACGCGTTCCTGCGCGAGCGGATCTTCGAGCCGCTCGGCATGACCGACACCTACTACTACGTGCCGCGCGAGAAGGTGGAACGGATGCCGTCGGTCTACCGGCCGGACGCGGACGGCAGGATCGAGCTGATGGTGCAGCCGGAATACGTCGAGCCGCGGCCGATGTTCCGGGGCATCGCGGGACTCGCCGGCACCACCGCCGACTACTACCAGTTCGCCCAGATGATCGCGAACGGCGGCGAACTGAACGGCGTGCGGCTGCTGGGCCGGATGACCGTCGACAACATGATCAGCAACCACATCGGCTCCGGCAAGGACGTCTACGTCCGGGGTCCGGGCTACGGGTTCGGCCTCGGCTTCGGGGTTCTGACCGACTCCGCGCGGGCCACCGACGCGCTCTCCATCGGCAGCTACACCTGGGGCGGCGCCTACGGGACGCTCTACTGGGCCGACCCGGTGGAGGACCTGATCGGCCTGCTGATGATTCAGATCCGGCCCTACACCCACCTGAACATCCGCCCGATGTTCTCGAACGTGGTGTCGCAGGCGGTCATCGACAGCCTGGCGGATCAGAAGCCGAAGATCATGGGGCGGCCGACGCCGCACTGACGCGGCGAACCGCCCGCACGCGAACGGAAGGAGCAGGTAATGGGGATCAGGCGTAGCGCACGCCTGCGGGCGCCAGGGCTTGCGACGAGGCGAACGCGAGCGCCCGGGCGCGCCCGTCCGCTGGTGGCGGCGGCTGCGATCGCGCTGGCCGCCGGCCTGTCCGCGGCGCCGGCCGCCGGACAGGATCGCGACGACATCTTCCCGTTTCCGGTCACCACCTTCGAGCTGGAGAACGGCCTGAAGGTGGTGGCCGTCGACTACGACAGCCCCGGCGTCGTCGCCTACTACACGGTGGTCCGAACCGGCTCGCGGAACGAGGTGGAGCCGGGCTTCTCCGGCTACGCCCACTTCTTCGAGCACATGATGTTCCGCGGCACGGAGAAGTACCCGACCGCCGCCTACAACGACGCGGTGAAGGTGATGGGAGCCGATTCCAACGCCTTCACCACGAACGACTGGACGGCCTACCACTACGTCGCCGCGGCCGACGCGCTGGAGACGATCATTGATCTCGAGTCCGACCGGTTCATGAACCTGCGCTACACCGACGAAGACTTCCGGACCGAGGCGGGGGCCATCATGGGGGAGTACAACCTCAACTTCTCGAACCCGGTGGCCCTGCTGCGGGAGCGGCTGCACGGCCTCGCCTACACGACGCATCCCTACAAGCACACGACGATCGGCCTGCTGGAAGACATCCGGAACATGCCGAACCACTACGACTACAGCGTGCAGTTCTATGACCGGTACTACCGGCCGGAGCACTGCATCATCGTTGTCGTGGGGGACGTGGACACGGCGGAGCTGGAGCGGCTGATCCGGCAGTACTACGGCGGCTGGGAGCGGGGCAGCTTCGAGCCCGAGATTCCACAGGAGCCGCCGCAGACCGAGGCGCGCGAGGACCACCTCACCTGGCCCAACCCGACGTTGCCGTGGCTGATGATGGGCTACCACGCGCCCGCCTTCTCGGACGAGCGGATTGACATGCCGGCGCTCGACGTCCTGTCCCAGTTGCTCTTCTCGGAGACGTCGCCGCTCTTCCGCAAGCTGTACCTGGAAGAGCAGGTGGTCGACGTCGTCCAGGGGAGCGCGCTCGACAGCCGCGACCCGCCGCTCTTCACGATCATCGCGCGCATCACCGACCCGGAGCGGATCGACTACGTCCGCGACGCGATCATCGCCGAGATCGAGCGGATGACGACCGAGCCGGTCGACGCGGACGTGCTCGCGGCGACCAAGTCGCACATGCGCTACGGCTTTGCGATGGGGCTCAACAACCCCGGCGGCATCGCGCGGACGCTGGGCCACTACCTGCAGTTGACGGAGGATCCGGAGACGGTCAACCGCATCTACCGGCTGTATGACGCGGTGACTGCGGAGGACGTGCAGCAGGTGGCGACCGAGTACTTCGCGCCGACGAACCGCACGGTGGTCGTCATGACGCAGGAGGAACGGCCGTGACCGCCGCGCGCCGAGAGCGGCGATGCATCCCGCCTGAACGGCGTTGCTCCTCGGTCGCATATGGCCAATATGCTCCCTCGTCGCGCCTTGTCAGCCGGGCGCCTCGCCGCTCTCCGTGTCACGAACACCGCGGATTGCCAGGCCGGCAGGCGGTGCTGCCGATCGCCGCGGCGCTCCTCCTGGCCGGCGCCCTCGCCGCGTGCGGCCCGTCGGATCCCGCCGGAGGTGGCGAGGCCGCCGGCGACCCCGCCATCGTCGAGCTGCCGGTGGCGAATTCGCCCCTCGTCACGTTCCGGATCGGGTTCCGGACCGGCTCGGTGGACGATCCGCCCGGCAAGAACGGGCTGAACGCCCTCACCGCCCTGATGCTCGGCCGCGGCGGCACTGCGTCGATGACGTTCGAGGAAATCACCGAGGCGCTCTACCCGTGGTCGGCGGCGATCCGGGCGCAGTCCGACAAGGAGATGACGGTGCTCGTCGGCGAAGTGCACGTCGACCACCTGGACCCGTTCTTCGCCATCGTGCGCGACCTCGTGACCGCGCCGCGCTTCGACCAGGCCGACTTCGACCGGAACCGCGACTTCCTCGTGAACAGCGTCACCGCCGGCCTCCGCGGCAGCGACGACGAGGAACTGGGCAAGCAGGCGCTGAACGTCCTGCTGCATGAGGGGCATCCCTACGAAGCGCCGTCCAACGGCACCGAGGAGGGGCTGGCGTCACTCACCCTCGACGACGTCCGCGCGTTCCATGCGTCGCACTACACGCGCGACCGGGCGCTCGTCGGTTTCGGCGGCGGCTATCCCGGCGGGTTCGTCGACCGGGTGCGGCAGGAGATCCTCGACGCCCTGCCGGCGGGAGCGGGAACCCGCGCGGCCATCGCGGCGCCCGACCCGCCGGACGGCCACGAGCTGCTCATCGTCGAGAAGGAAGCCATCGCCACCGCGATTTCGATCGGCTTCCCCATCGACGTCACCCGCGCCGACGACGACTTCTTCCCGCTGATGGTGGCCAACTCGTATTTCGGCGAGCACCGGACGTTCAACGGCCTGCTGATGAACGTGATGCGCGGCGCGCGCGGGCTGAACTACGGCGACTACTCCTACATCGAGAACTTCATCCAGGACGGTTTCTCGCGCCTGCCGGCCCCGAACATCCCACGCAGCCGCCAGTTCTTCAGCATCTGGATCCGCCCCGTGCCGCACCACAACGCGCACTTCGCCCTCCGCCAGGCGGTTCGCGAGTTGCATCGCCTGGTGGACGACGGGCTGAGCCAGGAGGACTTCGAGGCGACGCGCGAGTTCCTGCTGAACTACTCGCGCCTCTACGTCCAGACCACGGGCCGGCGGCTCGGTTACCGGATGGACTCCGCCGTCTACGGCATCCCCGACTTCATCGAGGAGATCGCCGCGCGACTGCCGGCGCTGACCCTGGACGACGTCAACGGCGCCATCCGCAGGCACCTGCAGGCGGACAATCTGGCCGTCGCCGTCGTCACGCGCGACGCCGAGGCGTTCCGGGACGCCCTGCTCGCGAACACGCCGTCGCCGCCGACCTACAACACCGGCGTGTCGGAGGCGATCAGCGCCGAGGACGCCGAGATCGAGGTCTTCGAGCTGCCGTTCACGGCGGAGCGCACGCGCATCGTCCCCGTCGACGAGATGTTCCGCGCCGTCGGCGTGCTCTGACCGGGGACTGCGCGCCCTGGCGGGCGCGTTGGAAGTGTCGCTGGGCGCCGAACTTCTACGGCGCAAGCTCCTGGCGAGTCACCTGCAGCAGCTCGTTCATGGCGCCGGAGCGATACCCGTCCGGATCGACTTCGACCCGTGCGAATCCCGCCTCGCGGAACCGGTCGGTCACCTCGCGCAGCAGCGCGGCGTCGCCGGTGAGCCGCGCCACCTCCTCCGGCGCCACTTCGACGCGCGCCAGCTCGCCGAAGTACCGCACCCGGCAGACGCGAAACCCGCGCTCGCGCAGCACGCGTTCGCAGTCGGCGACCTGGGTCAGGCGCTCGGGAGTTATCCCGGTCCCGTAAGGGAAGCGGCTCGACAGGCAGGCGAGGGCCGGCTTGTCCCAGACCGGCAGGCCGATCCGCCGCGCCGCTTCGCGGATGTCCGCCTTGGTGAAGCCGGTCTCGTCGAGCGGCGAGCGGACGCCCAGCTCCTGCGCGGCGCGCCGCCCGGGACGGACATCACCCCGATCGTCGACGTTGAAGCCGTCGATGACCTGCGGGATGCCCAGGCGCGCGGCTGCCTCCGCGGCGCGGCCGTACACCTCGGTCTTGCAGAAATAGCAGCGATTCACGGGGTTGGCGGCGTAGCGGGGATCGTCCACCTCCGCCGTCTCGATCAGCAGATGGCGAGCGCCGAGCTGCTCGGCCAGGGCGCGGGCGGCGGCTCCCTCCTCCGGCGCAAGGCTGGGCGAGACCGCGGTCAGCGCGACCGCGCGATAGTCCAGCACGTCCACCGCTTCGGCCAGCAGGTAGCCGGAGTCGACGCCGCCGGAAAAGCAGACAACCACGTGCTGCAGATCGCCCAGCCGATCCCGCAGCCGCGCGCGCCGGTCCTCCACCGCGTCCTGCGCCCGGGTCACGGAAAATAGTGTAGCGTTTCAGGGTTTGGGGCGGACCCGCTGGGAGGCTCCCGCCTGGTTCGCACCGCATCATGCTCGATCCGATCCCTACCACTACCCTGCTGCTCGGCACCGCCGCGTCGCTCGCGATCGTCCACACGCTGCTCGGCATCGATCACTCGCTGCCGTTCGTCGCGCTTGCCCGCGCCCGCGGCTGGACGCTCCGCCGGACGCTCGGGGTGACCACGCTGTGCGGCGCGGGACATGTCGCGTCTTCGGTCGTCATCGGCGCATTCGGCGTCGGTCTCGGCATCGCGACGGACCGGCTGCTGTGGCTCGAGTCGGCGCGCGGCGAGCTGGCCGCCGCGCTGCTGATCGGTTTCGGCCTGGCCTACGCGGCCTGGGCGGTCTGGCGCCGTTTCCGGGGACTCGGCGGTCCTCACCGGCACGCGGCCACCGACGGCCGGGCGACGCCGGGGGCCCTGTTCGTCGTGTTCCTCCTCGGCCCGTGCGAGCCGCTGATCCCCCTGATGATGGTCCCCGGAATGGCCGGCGACCGGGTCGCGTTGCTCGCTGTCGTGGCGGTCTTCGGACTGCTCACGGTGATCGTCATGCTGGCCGCGGTGACGGCAGGCTTTGCCGGTTCCCGCTGGCTCGCCGCCGCGCCGGCCGGTGAGCCGGGGCGGGTCGGGATCGACCTGCTGCAGCGTCACGCCGATGTCGCCGCCGGCCTGGTGGTTGCCGCCAGCGGGGCCGCGGTACTGCTACTCGGCATCTAATAACTTATTAAGCATTGGTAGCAAATAGTTAATAAACAGGCGCCACACAACCCCCTTGTATTAATACTAATGCACTAAAACTTTAACAACATGCTTTTTGACGCTCTGTTCATCGCCGTCGGGTTCGCGCTGGTCGCCAAGGGAGGCGACCTGTTCGTCGATTCGAGCATCAAGATCGGCAAGGCGCTCCGGATTCCGCGGATCGTCATCGGCGGCACGCTCGTGAGCCTGGCGACGACGGCGCCCGAGCTGGTGGTGTCGGCCACCGCCGCGCTGCGCGGCGATCCGGGAATGGCCCTCGGGAACGCGGTCGGCTCCTGCATCTGCAACATCGGCCTGATAGTCGGCGCGGTGGCGCTGATCATGCCGGTCGACGTCGACCGTTCCGACTTCATCCGGCGCGCAACCTGGATGGTCGCGGGTGGCCTCCTGGTGGTCGGCTTCTCCTGGGATCTGTCGATGGAGCGGATCTTCGGCGGCCTGCTGCTGGCCGGCGCGTTCGGCTACCTCGGCTGGGACCTGCTCGGCATCCTCCGGTCGCAGGCCGACGGCGGCGCGTCGAAGGCCAGCGCCGAAGACCGGGCGGGACTGGCCGGGGCGGTCGGCTGGTTCACGATCGGCGGGGGTTGCGTTCTCGCCGGCAGCTACTTCCTCGTGACCTCCGGCCAGAGCCTCGCCCTGGCGGCGGGCATTCCGTCGTCGGTGATCGGCTTCACGGTCATCGCGATAGGCACGTCGGTGCCGGAACTCGTCACCGGCGTGACGGCGGCGCGCAAGGGCGTCCCCGACCTGTCGCTCGGCAACATCATCGGCGCCAACGTCCTGAACCTGTTCCTGATCGTCGGCATGTCGGGCGCGATCGAGCCGCTCAACCTCGATCTCTTCAGCCAGCGTTACGGCTTCCCCTGGATGGCGGTCTTCTTCCTGACCGTGATCGGCGTGGTCCTGAAATACCGCGTCGTCCGGCGGCCGGCGGGAATCGTGCTGCTCTCGCTCTACACGCTCTACGCGGCCGGAATCGGCGTCGGCATCGCACTCGGGCTGGTGTCGATTCCGGCCGGCTGAGGCCGGGCACCGGGAACGCCGGGAACGCGGGCGCCGCGCGGTGGAACCCGGAACGGCTCGCCCGGCGGGCTACCTATCCGCCCCGCAACTCCAGCAGGCGGTGAACTGGGCCTCTATCGTCTCGCCGCACGCGCGGCACCGCCACGTCTCCCCCTCCGCGTTGACGGGGGCGCCCTTGGACCCGGCGTACTCCTCGGCGATTTCGACCGCACGGGCATACAGCACCGCGTCGTCGGCAAGCACCCAGAGCGACGGACGGGTCTCCATGCCGAAGAGCGACCCGCCCTGCAGTGGAACGAAGTCGGCGCCACGGATCACGACGTCGATTCCCTCGCGCTCGAGCAGGCCGCGCAGCAGATGGGCGTCGCCCTGATCGTCGGCGACGTAGATCTTCCGGAGGTCCGACATCCCGGAGGGTCTGGAGACTAGGGGGTCGGCGGCACGTCGATCGGCAGCTCCGCGCCGAACATGGCGGTCCGATCCTGATCGATGGCGGCCCAGCGCAGAAGCGCCTCGACGTCCGGCTCGACCAGGTCCTCGAACACCGTGACGCCGTTAACGCTGACGGTGACCGGTTGCGTGAAGTCGAACTGCTCCGGTGACAGCAGCAGCGTGAACCGGCGGACGCCGCGCGTATAGGCATCGACCCGGTTGCCGCGCTGATCCAGCTCGACGCGGCCGGTCGGGTTGCGCCTCGGGAAGGCCTGGCGCCCCTGCGGCGCGGCATCCGCGGGATAGACCAGGGCGACGTCGAGGCGCTCCCCCGACCGCTCGATCACGAGCGGGATCCGCTGCCCGGGCGCAAAGCCGATGAGCGCCTCCTTCAGATCGTCGACCCCCGGATTCAACTGGCCGTCGACGGCGACGATGGTGTCGTTGTCGACCATCCCGGCGGCTGAGGCGATGGAATCCTCGCCCACCTCCAGGACGCGCAGGCCGGTGCCGTCCTGCAACTCGCCGATCATGTTGATGCCGAGCTGCACTCCCTGGCTCGGATCCAGGATCGTGTTGTGCGGGTCGAGTTCCGGCTCTCCCTCCACCGCGCCCAGCTCGTCGAGCACCAGCCAGTGCGCTCGGTTGAAACGGTCCGTCGCGCCGGTTTCCCACGAAACGCGCGGGGGCAGCGGGCGGCGCGTCCGCTCGGCCATGAACGCCGCCATCGCCTCCGCCTCGTCCTCCCACCAGTCGGTGTTGTGGCCTGCTTCCGGCCGGGCGCGGAAGTCCAGGAAGACGCCCGCGTCCTGGAAGAGCCGCATGAACGGAATGACCGTCGCCGCGGGATAGAGGCGGTCGCGGCCGCCGTTGACGATGAAGAGGGGCTTGTTGCGCAGGTTCGTGACGTGCAGGTCGGCGTCCACTTCGGACGCGGGGTTGGCGAGGACCACCGGATGCCCGATCAGCAGGATGAAGCTGGCCCACGGCGTGGTCGCCGTCATCGCCTGGTAGTAGCCGCCGGTCGCGCCGTCGGAGACACCCAGCATGTGGACGCCGTTCTCGTCGATGTTGTACGTCCGCTTGAGGTCGTTCACCACGCCGAGCAGGTTCTCGACCTGGCTCTCCTCCCACCACAGCGACTCGGCCCACGAGAGCGGCGCCACGACGATGGCGTCGTCGCGCGCCAGGCGTTCCTCGCGGCGCCACCAGCTTCCGTCGTCGCGCTTCGGCCGTGACACGCCGCCATGCAGGTAGACGACCAGCGGATAGCGGATCGCCGGGTCGTAGCTGTCCGGCACGCGGACGATGTAGGGGTGCTCCACCCCGTCGCGGTTCGTGCGGGTGAGCAGTTGGCGGCCGGTCGGGACGTCGCGGCGATAGGTGCGGCCCGCGCGCAGGCGGGGCCAGATCGCCTCGATGCCCGGCTCGAGCCCGAGAATGGCGGACGACGCGGCGGCGAACTCCGCGTCGGTCGCCGACGCCCAGAACTGCTCTACCGCCGCGTCCAGCGCCTGATCGTCAGTGGACGACTGCGCGGCCTGCGCGGGCAGCGCGGCGACGGCCAGCAGCACGGCCGCCGCGCCGGGGACCAGCGCAAGCCGGACGCGCGTCGCAGCCGGGACGCGCGCCAGCCGGGTCACGGCTGTCCTTCTGTCGTTGGCTGGGAGCCGCCCAGCCCGTGCTGATCCAGGAAGCGGTTGATGGTCTCGAAGATGGCGATGGTCTCGTCACGGCTGAATCCGCCGTGGCCGCCTCCCGGCACCGTATGCAGTTCGTTCGACACGCCGGAGCCCGACAGGGCCTCGTGCAGCCGAACCGCATGCTGGTGCGGAACGATCCCGTCGGCGTCGCCGTGGATCGTCAGCGTCGGCGGCAGCCCGGAGCGGACGTAAGTGAGCGGCGAGACCCGCTCCGCCACGTCCATGCGATCCGCGAGGCTTCCCATCCAGCGGACCGCGTAGGACTTCTCGTTGACGCCCGCGAGCAGATCGCCCACGTCGGTGATGCCGTACCAGTTGATGATCGCGGCCACTCCGAGGTCGCCGCGCGGCTGGCATTCCAGATCGAGGCCGGACGACGCGGGGATCATGCCGGTGGTGAGCGCCAGGTGTCCGCCCGCCGAGTTGCCGGTGACGACGATGCGGTCGGCGTCGAATCCATAGTCCTCGGCGTTCGCCTTCACCCAGTGGAGCGCGCAGAGGCAGTCCTCCACGGCCGCCGGCGCGCGTGAGATCCGCCCCAGGCGGTACTGGACGTTGACCACTGCCCAGCCCCGCTCGAGCCACGGGAGCAGGCGGAGGACGTTCGCCTCCTTGCTGCCGCCCACCCATCCGCCGCCATGGATGTACATCAGGACCGGCGCCGGCCCCGCGCTGTTGCGCGGCAGGTAGAGGTCGACCCGGTTATCGAAGCCGTTCGCGACGTGGTAGGTCACGTTCGGCACCACCCGGTACTCGTTGGAAACGTGGGAAGCCCAGGTCTCGGTCGGCCCGAGCTGGGCGTCCGCGACTGACGGCGCTCCCGCCAGGGCGACAGCGGCGAGCACGCAGGCGAACGCTGAAGATCGGCTGGTCATGGCCCTTCCCTTTCTCTGCGGACGGATTATCCGCAGAGTATAGAACAGCCAGCGCCGATCCCGCGCGCCCCGGAGGGCGCCCGCACACGAGGTTCTACAACGCCGCCACGGCGGCCCTTGCCGGTTCGCGGGCCACCCCGCAGGCCTCCTTCCGGTACAGCGTGATCGCGATGTCCTTGTTGGTCCGGAGCGCCTCCCGAACTCCCTCCCAGGTCTTCGGACACCGCAGCAGGGTCTTCCACGAATGGAGGTGCTTCGGCTTGTGGAAATCCCCGTTCGCGACATACGGGAAGTGCTTGAGACTGGTCACCGGGAAGAGATCGTCGCGGTTGGCCGCCTCCCAGACGTCGACGAGCCCCGACAGCTCGTCCCGGTGGTTCCAGAGGTAGGTCGTCTGCAGCTCCAGCCTCCGCCTCGGTCGCGGCTGCGGATGGCAGGCCACGCTCACCGCGCCCTGGCGACGGATCTCCAGAAGCACCTCTTCCGGCGTCTGATCGGCGCTGATGAACTCCTTGATGCCCAGGGCGAGGACGTGTGCGTTCTTCCTGGCGCGCGAGTGGTTCTTCGTCACCTCGGCGCCCGGAATCACCAGCAGATCGTACTCGCGCTTCGCCCGCTCGGCTTCCTCGTGGATCGCATCGAGGTACTGCGGAAAGGTCTCGTCGGTTACCGTGAACCTGCGCCGTCCGAGCGTCGCGACCCGGCCGGCGCGCGCCAGCCAGTCCTTCTTCCGCAGGATGTGATCGGTGATCGCGATGACGTCGAAATCGCCGGTCCGCCCGTAGCAGTCGACGACATCGCGCAGGGACAGCACGCCGTCGCTCCACGTCGTGTGGATGTGGAAGTCGCAGAGCAGGTACGGATTGCCGAAGGGCATGGTCAACTCCTGATGTCCTCGTGGGAGAGGTCGCGCGGCCGGCGCCACAGGATCTCGGACGTGAAGTTGCGGACGTACAGACGGAACACGGCAAGGCGCCCCATCGCCTTCCAGCGGCGGGCGGAGGTCTCGACCCAGCAGCGGGGCGCCAGGCGCACCTCGCCAATGCGGGAGAGCCGCCGGCCGGTGTTCGTGTCCTCGCCGTGAAACTCGATCGCCGTGTCGAACCCGCCGATGGCCTCGAGGGCGCCGCGCCGGACGGTGAAGTTGCCGCCGTAAAGAACCGCCCCGGCCCGAAGCACGCGCTGCACCAGGAGGTGCGCCAGCGGCGCGACGGTCCAGTCGTACAGCCGCATCAACGCACGGCTCAGCAGATCCCAGTCGTAGAAGCGATAGCCGGCGGTGACCGCAACCGGCGCCGACGGCGACTCGAACTCGGCCTCCACCTGCGCGAGCCAGTCAGCCGGCGCACGGCAATCGGCATCGAGGAAGGCAAGCAGGTCGCCGCGCGCCCGGCGGCGACCCTTCTCGCGGGCGAGTGGGAGGCCCTTGCGCGGCTCGCCGACAACCGTCACGCCCGGCGCCGCCTCCGCCACCAGAGCCGTCCCGTCGGTCGAGGCATTGTCGACGACAATCACCTCGTTCGCGGGACGTGTCTGCGCCAACAGCGACGCCAGGCAGGCCGGCAGATACGCTTCTTCGTTGTACGCGCAGACGATCACGCTGATCGTCATTGGCGTACCAGTGTGCCGAACCGATGTGTCGCGCCTGTGTCAGGCGCGCAACCGCGCCGTTAACTCTACTGAAGGTCGTCCGCGGCGGCGTCGATGCCGGCCTGCGCGCAGACCGCGTCGTTGGCGCCGGTGTCGCCGCTAACCCCGATGCCGCCGACGTGATAGCCGTCCGCCGTCATGATCGGCAGGCCGCCCTCGAAGTAGATGATGCCGGGGACGAACGCCGCCGCTCCCGGGTTGCCGCCGGCAAAGGCCATGTCGCCCCACTGCTTGGTCGAGCGCGGGCTGACGGCGGAACTCCGCGCCTTGCCCATCGCCACGTCCTGGGACAGCAACTGCGCATCGTCCATCCGGTGGTAGGCCTTCAGGTTGCCGTGATTGTCCATGATGGCGATATGCATCAGCCATCCTTCTTCCTGCGCCTTGGCGAGGCAGCCGTGCACCATCCTCATGGCGGCTCCGGCGGTCAGGATGGGACGGTCCTCGGCGGCCTCGGCCGCCGGCGCGAGCGTAACGGCGAGAACGACAACGGTGATGGCAGCGATCAGGCAACGAACAAACATGAGCAACCTCCCGGGTCAAAAGTGGTGTGTAGCGAGCCCGCCGATTATATCCGTAGCGACTCCCCCGGAGCGCTACGGGCGTCCCCGGGCGACGCGCTCCCTGGCTGCTGGAACTCCCCGGCTGCTAGAAATCGACCGCGATGCCGATCTGCAGCCCCAGGAGGCTGGCCGGCGACCGCGACGGTTCGAACGTCACGCCGGCTTCGTCGCGCTGCAGGTCGCCCCGCGTCAGGTAGTCGACGACGCCGCTCGTCAGGTACCGCACCCCGATGTCGAGGCCGAGGCGCCCCTCGGGTCGCGACACGAGCTCGATGGTGACGCCGCCTCCCGCCCCGAAGCTTGGCGCGAAGTCGCCGAGATGCGTGGTCCCGACACCGTTCTCGTAGCCCAGCTCCAACGAGGTTCGCGTGCGTACATAAAGGAACCCGAGAAGGCCCTCCGCGTACGGCCTGATCCGGCCGCCGGACGGGCGGATGCGCGCGATCGCGTGCGACCGGACGACGCTGTTGGTCGTGTTGACGTCGGTAAGCACCTCGGGGACCAGCGGCGACAGAGCGACGCGTCGGGTTTCCGTTCCGTAGCGCAGGTAGTCGACCGCGACGCCCACGAAGAAGGGACTCTGGCCGACCCGGGCCGTCACGTCGACGGCAGCGCCCGGGCTCGCGCCTATCCGGTCGCCGAACGTGCCGACCGGTACCGCGGCCAGAAACTTCGGGCCGAACTCGAAGCGTCGCAATCCCACGACGGGCGTGACCGGCGGATCGGGACTACCGGGCTGAGCGGAAGGCGCAGCGGACTCCGCGGCAGGCGCCGCCGCGGGCTGGGCAGCCGCTGCCGCGCACACGAGGAGCGAGAACCCGGTGACGGCGACAACAATTCGTGTCATCTCTCCCACCTCACTTGACGCCTGGGCAGACCCGGCAACTCTTCCCATTATCCTCCGGTTCGATCCCTTTGCGAGCGGTACGTGCCCTCGGCCTCCGGCGGTCTATGATCACCATGAGCCCGTCGGCCCGTCCGACACATTGCCCCCGGGAGGCCAGTCATTCCTGAAGTCCGCCTGACGCTCCGGATTCCGGAGTGGCTGGATCCGAAGTCGCTCCCCACTGGCGCCTGCGTCGCCGCCGGGTTCGCGGCCCTCAATCTGCTGCTGTTCGTCCCGGTCTACCTCCTCCTCTCGCAGGAGAACAACTTCTGGCCCTTCTTCCCGCAGGGGCATCCCCGGGGCGACTACGACTGGGGATGGCCGGGCGTCGGACGCAGCACGTACGAGTACGTCATGCAGCTCTTCGTCCGGCGCCACAACAAGGACATCTTCCGGGTGAGCGCGGACTGGGCGTTCATCGTGTCGTCCCTGATCCTGGTGAGCCGGTTCGCGGTCGACTGGCGGCGGCTCGCGGTTCCACTGGCGGGGATCGCCTACGCCGGACTGCTGGCGTTCATGGCCTACAGCGGCTTCGTCCACTTCCTCTTCGACCGCCCCGGCACCCTGTTCGACGATGCCCTGATGCTGGAGAGCGCATGGATCGTCGTGCGCGACACGTGGGGCGTGACGGACCTGCTGTACGCCGCTGTCCTGATCGCCACGGCAACCGGTCTGGGCTGGTTGGTGAAGCGCTACCTGGAAACGGCGTGGCGTTGGGGCTCGGGCCTTGACCCGCGACGGGTTGCCGCGGGTTGGGTGTTGCTCAACGCGTACTGCGTGCTGTCGCTCGCCTGGTTCGGCATGGAGCGGGACGATCCCATCATTCAGCTCCAGGCGAAACACGTGGCCTACAACCTGCAGCGGTCGCAGGACGTGCTGGCCACGATCGACGCGTTGGACGGCGCCGCCGTCCACGATGCGGGTCGGCTCAGTGAAACGCCCCCCGTGCGCCTGCCCGACATCTATCTGTTCTCGGTCGAGTCATACGGCGCGGCGCTGTGGGCGGACGAGGACTACCACGCGGCGCGACAGGGCCTGATGCGCAGCGTGCGTCGCGGGCTGGACGAGCTCGGGCTCCCGATCTTCACGCGCTTCGCCACGTCGCCCGTGTACGGCGGCGGATCGTGGATGAGCACCGCCTCGGCGCTGAGCGGGATCCGCATCGAGAACCATTCGACGTACTGGGCCTGGAAACGCATGGCTCAGCGTTATCCGCACCTGATCGCCTACCTCCAGCGCCACGGCTATTACACGCTGTCGGTTCAGCCCGGGGCGACGTGGACCGAGGATCTGTACGGCTACGACGACGTGATCATCCGGGAGGATTTCTCGTACGACGGCTGGGCCTACGGGTTCGGCCACGTGCCGGATCAATGGGCTCTCGACCACGCGTTCCGGGACTACTGGAACCGCCACTCGCGCCCCCGGCTGTTTCACTTCGTGGGCACGTCCACCCACTATGCCTGGGAGGCCCCGCCCCGGATTACGGAAGACGTCGCCGACCTGGAAACGCCGCAACCGACTTTTCTCGAAACCCGGCCGGACTACGTCGAACTGGCGCTGACCATTCCACAGGGTCAGAAGCGGGATTTCTTCGTGACCGTAGCCTACGAGTGGGAGCTGTTGCTCGAGATGTTCCGGAACCGAATCGAACCCGGATTCATCGCGCTGGTGCTTGGCGATCACCAGCCGCCGTTCATCGCCGGAGGCAGGGGAGACAATGACGTCGCCCTGCACGTCGTGACCGACATTCCCGCCCTGCCGGAGCCACTGAAGGCGGCCGGGTTCGCCACGGGGGCGGACACGGCGTGGGAAGCCTCAACGCCCTCGGAGTTCCGGATGGAAGCCGTCTACCCGTTCCTCGTCAGCCTGCTCTCGTCCGACGGCGGAGAGCCGCTGGAGTACAGCCCTGCGGGAATCGCCTCCCCGGAAGCGCCAGCCTGGTAGCCAACCCGCAAGCGCAGCCGGTGGCTGTGGTCACCCCTGCGAAGCGTCGAGAATGTCAGCCGGCGATCGATCCGGCGACGCGAACGGATCGACCACGCGAAGCGAGCCGAAGACCTGACCGGGCTGCAGGTCCTCGCTCAGGAGCACGCGACACTCGGACGATTGCGCGGCCGCGACGATGAGGGCATCCCACCATGACAGCGCGTAGCGCTCCTGCAAGTTCCAGCCGCGCTCGAGGATGGCCCGGTCGGTGGCGACCGGTTGCCACTGACAGAGGTCGCGGACGATCAGTTGTGCCTCTGCCGCGGTCATGCCCGGTTTCAGCTTGCGCGTAAGCGTGACATAGAGCTCCTGCAGCACCTGGTAGCTCAGCCGCCCGGCCCGACGGCGCACCAGGAGGGTGATCCACTCGTCGGCGCGAGGCTTCTTGTCCGGCTCGGAGTCGTCGTGCTGGTAAACGAAGACGTTGGTGTCAACGAATACCGGCGCGGTCATGCAGTTCGTCTCGCGTGGGATACCGGTCGCCCGGTCGCTTCAACATGCGCGGCTGCCTCGCCCTGGCGAGGAAGCGTTCCATCGACACGTCGTACTCGTCGTCGTGACGCCTCATCCCCTCCAGCAACTCGGCCAGCCAACTGGAGACGCTGCGATCATGCTTGGCCGCCTCGATCCTCAGCCAGAGCGCAACATCTTCGGGCAGAGTTACGGTGACGTTCTTCATGACACAGAAGCAGTGTAACACGGACTTCGTGTCCGCAGCTCCCGCAACCCGAGCATCAGCGGCCTGACGATTCCGCGAGACGTGCGCCGCGCAGCAGGAGCTCCACGTCGCGGTTGCCCTCGTGGCAGGCGTACTCGAACATCACGTAGTCCGGATCGAGAGTCAGCGGCATGGAGACGGTCCACGGGCGGTCGTACACCTCCGGATCCTCCACCGTGACTTCCCAGAGCAGCTCGTCCTCGGACGTCCGTGTGAAGCGCTCGACGACGCGAAGGGACTCGCTGACCGGGATCCCTTTGATGCGGCCACCGCCGCCGCTCGACGCGATCATGCCCCGGTCGTTGAAGTGGGTCGTCTCCACGACCAGCGTGTCACCCTCCCAGCGCCCGCGGGCGTCGCCCATCCACAGGCGAATGCCGTCGTCAATGTGCGGGCGGCCGTCGATCGGTATGACCCGCACGTCGTGGATCATCTCGTAGTGGATGATGACGGCGTCGCGCGCCTGAACGAAGCGGTAGGCGTTGTTGTAGCCGGCCGGGAACATCGATCCGGGCACGCCCCGAGTGAGGCAGCGGTCCCACACGCTCGTGTGCCGGTAGTCGTCAGTCTCGTGGGCCCGGTTGTGGTCCCGCTGCGCCTCGGCCCACGGCTTCACGGGCACGCGTCCATCCGGCGGATCGACCACCAGGGACGTCTGCCGGGTCGAGAGCAAGTCGGTCCCCGCGTCCAGTGACCGGTTGACATATCCGAGGCTGGTCTCGCGGTCGGCCGCGGTCAGGGCCGCGAAGCGGGCGGCCTCCTCCTCCGTGAAGACCGCGCGGCCGGCGGCCGATTCGGGCACAGGAACCCCGGAATACGAGAAGTTGGTGTCGCGCTCGAACGGCGTGATCGTCGGATTCGTCCAGATGCCCTGCAGGTCGGGCCGCCCATCCGGCGTGCGCGGCGCCTGGTACGGTTGCCCGCCGGCGTCGCCGACCCTGGAGGCGGCGTCCTGACCGGCCGCAGCTCCTACCATCAGGACCACCGCCACCGCCCCTCCAATCGCTGTCGCCATCAGCCGGGATCGAGTGACCATCATGCCTCCTCGCGAACGCCCTTTCCCGCGGACGGCGTCACGGCAGCATGCCTCCGCACGGAGCGAACGTCAAGCGGGCGCCGCAGCGTGGCGGTGCGGGCGCGAACGGGTTTGACTTCCGCGAACAGTCGGCGTAGTGTCCCCAGTTAGCAGTTGCTTACATAGGGGCAGTCTCCGCGAAGAGGGGGAGTACAGCATGCAGAGCCGCGCATCGCTACTTTCATTGACTTTTGTTTGCCTGGTCAGCCTCGTGCTGGCCCCTTCCGCCGTCCTGGCGCAGGACACGGCCGGCATCGCCGGCAACGTCGAGGACGACACCGGGGGCATCCTGCCCGGCGTGACGGTCGAGGCGCGCAGCCCGGCCCTGATCGAGCAGGTGCGCACCGTGTTCACGGACGGGTCCGGGAACTACCAGTTCATCAATCTGCCGTCGGGCACCTACTCGGTAAGCTTCACGCTTCCCGGCTTTTCCACCGTCCTGCGCGAGGGCATTACCATCTCGGGCGCGTTCGTGGCGGAAGTCGACGCCTCGATGAACGTCGGCGGCGTCGAGGAGACGGTGACCGTGGCCGGCACGGCGCCGCTCGTCGACGTCAGGACGACGCGGCAGCAGTCGGTGATGCCGTCCGAGCGCGTCAACGTGCTGCCGGGAGCGGCGAGCATCAGAACCGCCGCCGCCTACGTGCCGGGAACGGTCCTGGGCGCAGGCGAGAACAACCGCAGCAACCTGCCGAGCCTGCACGGGTCCGACCCGCTGGACGGCCAGCCCGCCGTCGACGGCATCAAGACCGGAGGGCAGCTCCAGGGGCGGAACGAATGGTCGGCCGGTGTCGGGACCGTCACGAACGAGGCGATGGTCACCGAAATCGTCTTCGACACCTCTTCGCAGTCGGCCGAGTATGCGCAGAGCGGCGTGCGCACGAACATCGTTCCCAAGGCGGGAGGCAACGAGTACGCCTACAACCTCTTCCTGCAGGGCACGACGGGGAGATTCGAGTGGGACAACCAGGACGCGGCGCTGAAGGATCTCGGCTTCGAGTTCGCGCCGGTTGACTACCGCTTCAGCATCAACCCCGCTGTCGGCGGACCCATCATCCGGGACAAGCTCTGGTTCTTCGGCTCCATGATCGAGAACCGGAGCAGGTCGTTCGCCCTCGACCAGTTCTGGGATCCGGCCCAGCCGTCCACGCCGGAGAGTATCCAGGAGATGTGCGGCAACGGAAGCTGCACGCCGGAGGAGTTGCGGGCCTGGACCTGGTCCAAGAACGGCAACTACAACCTGCGCATCACCCACCAGCTCACCCAGCGCAACAAGTTGACGTGGAGCTACTGGCAGGAGCCCAAGTCGTCGATCGCCGCGTTCAACACGGGCGGGCGGCGGATTAATCCCGAATCCTGGTACACCTTCAACGGGCATCCGACGGTGATGGCCACCGGCCGCTGGACGGCGCCGATTACCAACCGGCTGCTCGTGGAGGTGCACGGTTCGTTCATGCAGGCCGACGTCAACACCGGTCCGGTGGATCACGGCGAGCCTCGCGCGGCGAAGATCGATGTCGCCCAGGGCACCGAGTACCACAGCTCCTTCCAGAACCACCATAACCACGACTTCCACCGGCGCATCAACGCGTCGATCTCGTACGTGACGGGCTCGCACAACTTCAAGGCGGGCATCAACTTCGCTAACAACCGCACGGCCCTGGCGTACTCGCCGCCGGGCGACATCTTCGCGACCTACCACTTCAACGGATGGCCTATCGGAGTCCTCGTGGGCGGCAACGGGAACCAGCGGCAGGGGATCATTCAGGACTGCGACTGCGGCATATACGTGCAGGACGCCTGGACGATGGAGCGGCTGACCCTGAACGCGGGCTTCCGCTTCGACTGGTTCCAGAACTCTGTGCCGGGAGGGACCCGGGAAGCGGGTTGGTTCGCGCCGGAGTTGACGACGCCGGATCCCGTCGTGGAGAACATCCCGAACTGGCGGAACTACAACGGGCGGTTCGGCGCCGCGTTCGACCTGTTCGGCGACGGCTCGACGGCGGTGAAGGCGTCCGTCGGGCGCTATGTGGCGAACGAGGGAACCGGCCTGACTCAGGGGTTCAATCCGATCTACCCCTACGACCTGCTGGACTGGCGGCCCTGGACCGACCTCAACGGCGACGGCACCGCGCTGAATCTTGACGGCACCCCGCAGCTCGAGGAGGTCGGCCCCTCGAACAACCCGAACTATGGAACGGGAGTCATCCAGACTACGTACGACGACACGCTGGTGCGCGGCACCAACTGGGAGTACTCCGCCGGCATCGAGCGCCAACTGGGCGCCGGCTGGGCGCTGAGCGCGATGTGGCACCGCCGGGCCTACGCCAACTTCAATTGGGAGGACAACCTGAACACGTCGGCGGCCGACTGGATGATGGCGGGAACGTGGACCGGGCCGACCGACCCCGAGTTGCCGCCGAACGCCCAGGGCGTCCAGATTCCGATCTATGTCAGCCGCCCCGGCATCGACATCCAGACCGGCAACGACCTCCTGACCAACGATCCCCATCGCTGGAGCACCTGGAACGGCTTCGAAGTGATTCTCGACGGGGAACTTCCCCGCGGCGGCTTCATGACGGGGAGCATCACCGCCGGCACCAGTAACGAATACAGGTGCGCGCACGGGATACTCGAGAATCCCAACCGGATGCGGTTCTGTGAGACACGGATGCCGTACCGGCCGATGGGCAAGCTCTCCGGAGCCCTGCCGCTGCCGTACGACTTCATGGTTTCGGGGCTCCTCCAGATATTCCCGGGCAGGCCCATTCGCGCCCAGTACAGCATCAATCAGGTCGACTTTCCCGGCCTCATCCTCGGCGACGTCGACAACGCGAATCCTAATCTGGATGTCGAGTTGATCGAGCCGGGGACCGTGTTCGAGGACTACACGACGGAATTGCTCATTCGGTTCTCGAAGACCTTCACCACCGGCGATATTCGGACGCGCGTCTATCTGGACGCCAGCAATCTCTTCAACCGGGCCCGTGTCACGGACCGGAACCGGTTCTGGGGAGGCGGCGGCGTCAAGAGTCCGGACTTCAACCGCATCATCAGCATCATCGATGGCCGCCGGCTGACCTGGGGCCTGCAGATGTACTTCTAGAGGCGTAACCCTCCGGTTGCGGCGGTCACGCGCATGCAGTCCATGCGCGTGGCCGCCCCGGCCGCATTCCCGTCGAAGCTGCCATGAGCGTCTCCCGACGGCGCCGTTGCCTTCTCGCCGCCATAGCGATCCTCCTGCTTGGTGCGCCGCAGAGTTTCGCCCAGGAAGAGGGCCGGATTCAGGGCCGCGTGTACATCGAAGGCACCCGGGATCCGGTTGTCGGCGCTCTCGTCCGGGCAGACCCTCCGCTCTTCGGACCTGACGGCAGTCCGCTCACCACGGCCGAGCCGCTGGAGACCGTAACGGACGACAACGGACGATTCGCGCTGACCTGGATGCAGAGCGGCATCTGGAACGCGATGGTCATGGCCGAAGGCTACGAGGATTCGATGATGCGGATCGAGGTGACGCAGCGCGGGTCGGCCGCGTGCACGGCCACCAAGATGCAGAACTGCCTCCAGCCCATCGAGTTCTACATGGCGCCGATGAAGGCGGACGCGGAAGTGGAAGTCGAGGCGGCCCTGGGCGAGGTGGAGGATGCCGCGAATCCGGAAATCGAGCAGGCCAAGGCCGATCTCATCGCGGCCGACGCCGCCTACAACAACGAAGACTACCGAACCGCCATCAAC
Source organism: Vicinamibacterales bacterium (assembly GCA_965202655.1). Classification (GTDB taxonomy): domain Bacteria; phylum Acidobacteriota; class Vicinamibacteria; order Vicinamibacterales; family UBA8438; genus VXRJ01. The sequence continues at coordinate 413,306 of CBDBBK010000001.1, forward strand.
GGCTACACGAAGCTGCTCGAGAGGTGGCCGCAGATAGCCACGCTGCATCAGGACATCGGCGACGCGCATCGGGCCATGGCGGAGTTCGGCGCCGCCGTCGCCGCCTACGAGCGGTATCAGGCGGCGGCTCCCGACGACGAGGCGATCGAGAGGAAGATCGCCCGGACCCGTTTGCTGATGGGCGACCTCGACGCGGCCGGAGACCTCGCCGCGGCGGAAGGCGACGCGTCGCGCGAGGATCTCTACAACCTGGGTGAAGTGGCGTTCGAGGCAGGGGATCTCGACGCCGCCGCCGGCTGGTACGAGAAGTCCGCCGCCGCCGATCCCGAGTGGCCGGCCCCCGTGCTCAAGCTGGGCCTGCTGGCGCTGAACCGGGGGGATATCGAAGGCGCCAAGGCACTGTTTCAGCAGGTCGTCGACCTGGCCCCGGACTCGGCGGAAGGGGCGCAGGCCCAGGGGATGCTCGCGGCGCTTCCCTGAAGCCCATCGGGCATCGGTACACGTTGGCCGTTCTTAACGGAGGTTCCTGACATGGCTGCCGAATCCACGCGGCGCCGGCCCATCGCCGGCTCACTTATCGCCCTCGTCGTGATCGTGATGGCCGCGCCCTGGACGGGCCAGACCGTGTCCGCCCAGAGCCAGTCGTTCTTTATCAGCTTCACCGACGACAACGGGGTCCCGGTCACCGACGTGACCCGGGAGCAGGTGATCGTAGAGACCGACGGCGAGCGGAGCGAGACGCTCAGCCTGGAGCCGATCAACTGGCCGGTGCGCGTGACCGTATTCGTCGACAATGGCCTGGCGAGCCCGCCCGTGCTCGACCACATGCGCGAGGGTTTGCGGCAATTCCTGGCTGGGCTTCCCGCGGATATCGAGGTGGCGATCGCCACCATCGGCGGCCGGCCGCAGTTCTGGTCCGAGCACACCACGGACCGGGCGGAGCTGGAGGACGCCGTCGGCGTGATCGCGCCGGAAATGGACGGCGCCGCCAGCTTTCTCGATGCCCTGTACGAAGAAGCGGAGCGGCTGCACGAGGATGAGGAAGGCGAGTACTTTCCGGTGATCGTGATGGTCGCAACCAACGGTCCCGAGGGGAGCACGCGGGTTCGCGAGCGGCCGTTCCGGGAGATGATGGAGCGCCTGATGGACAACAGCGCCACGCTCCACACCCGGATGTATACCTTCACGTCGGTTACGGGAGTCAAGCAGGGCGGCGACCAGATGCGCTGGGGCATGGACATCGGCCAGATAACGGGCGGGAGCTACGAAGGGCTGAGTTCCGCCCTCGGATTCCGCACGCAACTGCCGGACCTGGCGGGAGAGATCGCCCGGAAGCACCGGCTGGTGAGCAACCAGTACCGCATCACCTACGATCCGCCGGAGGGCGCGAACGAACAGTCGGCCATCCAGATCCTGACTACGCGCGCCGACATCAACATGGTGGCGACCCGCGACGGCAACGTGCCGTAAGGCGACTCGCGGCGGAGGGAAAGACGATGCGATTTCCTGTTTTCGCGGCGGCGGCAGCGGTGGCTCTTGCCTCGCTGACGGCGCCTCAGGCGCATGCCCAGACGGTGCGGGCGGAAGGAACCCTCGTCGACGAGTGGGACAATCCCCTGGAAGGCGTCCAGGTGGAGGTCCGGCAGGCGGACGGCGGCGGCAGCACGTTCTCGGCGGAGACGGACGAGGACGGCGAATATCTGATCCTCGGCCTCGAGACAACGGCGTACGAATTCACCTACACCCTCGCCGGGTATCAGGGTGTCCGCCAGCTCCGCGAGATGCGCACGCAAAGGGGCGCCCCGGGCCGCCTGCGCCGCCGTGAGGAACCGATCGTGCTCGCCGTGCTGCCCCTCGGCCAGGTCCTGAACGACGACTTCGAGTACGAGGCCGAAGGCGGGACGCCCAACTTCACGCTCAAGGCGGACGGCATGTTCGAGTTCGAGGACGCGGACGGTGAAGGGGAAGGCAATTACTACATCCAGGATCTCACCGCCGTCCTTACCGTGCGCGACTACGACGGGCCCGACGACCGGTACACCGTCCGCGAGCCGCTCACCTTCACGGCCCAGACCAACCAGTTCCTCACCCTCGCGTGGGGCGAGACGACGCTGAACAAGCAGTAGCAGGGACGTCGCGTGGTGCGTCTTCGGGCCGTGCTCGGCTTCGTCGTCGCGGGTGCGGCAGCGGGCCTGCTCGTCCCCGCCAGCCCTGCCGCAGGGCAACCGCCGCCGTCGCCCGGCGAGGTCCGTCCGGCGCTGGCTGCCGGTCACCAGCGGATGCTGGACCTGCTCCAGCGACTGGCGGACGAAACCCCCGAGACGAACAGCTACCTGGGCGACAGGTTGGCCAGGGAACTCCGGGAGCAACTCGGGGCCCTTCCACCGTCGGAGCGCAGCACCAACCGCTGGCGGCTGATGATACGTCTGGCCGACGAGGAACTGCGCCTCGGCAACGAAGCCGAGGCGATCCGTCTCCTGACCGACGCCCGCGACATGGTGCCCGACATCGACGCGAACCGGGTCATCCTCAGCTACAACCACTACCAACTCGGCATCGCCTGGCTGCGGCTTGCCGAGACCCAGAACTGCGCGCAGCATCCCAACGCGGACGCCTGCATCCTCCCGTTGCGCGGAGGCGCCATTCACACCCGGCAGGCTCCGTCGCGGCAGGCGATCGCCGCCTTCACCGAGGTGCTGGGGCGTGCGCCCCTCCCGGAGGGCGGGACGACCACCGTGGGCGCCCGGAACTGGACGGCGGACCTGGCTTCCCGGCCTTCCCCGGACGGCGCGGAGCAGCAGCACCTCGGGGCGCGCTGGCTGCTCAACATCGCCACCATGACGGTGGGCGGCTACCCGGACGAGGTTCCCGAGCCGTATCGACTGCCGCCGGAGACGTTCCAGTCCGTCGAGACGATTCCCCGGTTCGACAACATCGCGCCCGGCCTCGGCCTCGACACCTTCGACATCTGCGGCGGGGTGATCGCCGACGACTTCGACAACGACGGCTACCTGGACATCGTCGTCTCGACATGGGACGCGCAGGGACAGCTCCGGTTCTTCCGCAACAACCGGGACGGCACCTTCACGGAACGCACCGCGCAAGCGGGCCTGCTCGGTCTCTACGGCGGCCTGAACATGGTCCAGGCCGACTACGACAACGACGGCGACCTCGACCTCCTGGTCCTGCGCGGTGCGTGGCTGGGCGCGGACGGCCGGCATCCGAACTCGCTGCTCAGGAACCTCGGCGACGGCACGTTCACGGACGTGACGTTCGAGGCCGGGCTCGGGGAAGCGCATTACCCCAGCCAGACCGCGGCCTGGGGCGACTACGACAACGACGGTGATCTCGACCTCTACGTCGGCAACGAAGCGTCCGATTCGCTGCCTGCCCCCGGCCAGCTCTTTCGGAACAACGGCGACGGCACGTTCACCGACGTCGCCGAGGCGGCCGGCGTGGCGAACCACGCGTATGCCAAGGCCGTGGTCTGGGGCGACTACAACGCCGATGGCCTGCCCGACCTGTATGTCTCCAACTTCGGCGCGGCAAACCGGCTCTATCGGAACACGGGACGGGGAACGTTCGTCGATGAAGCTCCGCGGATCGGCGTGGCCGAACCCACCTGGAGCTTCCCCGCCTGGTTTTGGGACGTGGACAACGATGGGCTCCTCGATCTGTACGTCACGGCCTATACCGCCCGCATCGAGCACCTGGCGGCCCGCGCGCTCGGCCTGCCGGTGAGCATCGAGACGGCGCGCCTCTACCGGGGCGCCGACGGCGGCGGCTTCGAGGAAGTCTCCGAGCGCTACGGCCTGACCGAGCCCAGCGCGCCGATGGGATCCAACTTTGGAGACCTCGACAACGACGGCTATCCGGACTTCTACCTGGGCACCGGCTATCCGCCGTACCAAAGCGTCATGCCGAACGTGATGTATCGGAACCGGGACGGGCGCGCCTTCAGCGACGTGACCTATTCGGGGGGCTTCGGCCATCTCCAGAAGGGCCACGGCGTGGCGTTCGCGGACTTCGACAACGATGGCGATCAGGACATCTTCCAGCAGATGGGAGGGGCCTTCCCGGGCGACCGGTTCGGCAACGCGCTCTACGAGAATCCGGGTTTCGGGAACCACTGGATCACGATCAGGCTCGAAGGAGTCCACTCCAACCGCTCGGCGATCGGCGCCCGCATCCGGGCCGTCGTCGTTGACGGGGAGAGGGGCGGGCGGCGCTCCATCTACCGCCATGTGAACAGCGGCGGAAGCTTCGGCGCCAATCCCCTCCGGCAGACCATCGGACTCGGAACGGCATCGCGGATCGAACGCCTCGAGGTTCTCTGGCCCGCTACCGGCATCACACAGACCTTCACCGATGTGCCGGCAGATCGGGCTATCCGGATCGTGGAGGGCGAAGAGACCTACTCGACCTTGCCCTTGAGGACGTTGCCGCTGGGCGGCGTGTGATAATCGCCGCGTGCGCGTGAGGTGTCACTGCCTCGGCTACGGCGCAACCGCCGGCCTGCTTCTGGTGGGTCCGGGTTTCCTTCTCGGCACATTCGACGGCGTGCGTGCGGCGCCCCAGTCGGCAACGCTTCCCGCCGGCGAGGCGTGGTTCGCCGATCGGGCCGAAGCGACCGGGATTGACTTCGTGCACGTCAACGGGAGTTCCGGCAAGTTCATCATGAGCGAGATCCTGGCCCCCGGCGCCGCACTCTTCGACTTCGACAACGACGGCGACCTCGACGTCTACCTCGTGCAGGGGGGGACGCTCGGCCCGGACGGTGCGCAAGGCGACGCCGCGCCCCCATCCGAAGCCGGACCCGTGGCGGATCGCCTGTACCGGAACGACCTGGAAGTCCACCCGGATGGCGCCCGCACGCTGCGCTTCACGGACGTGACCGAAAGGAGCGGGCTGGAGGGACGTTCTTACGGCATGGGCGTCGCAGCCGGCGACGTGAACAACGATGGCTGGGTCGACCTGTATCGCACCGGCCTGGGAGCGAATCAACTATTCCGCAACAACGGCGACGGGACGTTCTCCGATGTCACCGGCGAGACCGGCACGGGCGATCCCCGTTGGAGCGTGTCGGCGTCGTTCGCCGACGTTGACCGCGACGGCTGGCTCGACCTGTACGTCGGCAACTACCTCGACCAACGCCTCGATGCGCGCCAGCCGGAGTGCTTCACCCGCACCGGCGAACGGGACTATTGCGGACCCAACGCGTTCGCGTCGGTGCCTGACCGGCTGTACCGCAACCGCGGGGACGGGACATTCGTCGATGTCACGGCCCAGGCGCAGGTGGCGACCGAGTACGGCGCGACCCTCGGCGTCGTAACGGCCGACCTCGACGCGGACGGGTGGCCGGACATCTACGTTGCCAACGACGGCGAGCCGAACCAGTTGTGGATCAACCAGCGCGACGGAACCTTCAGGAACGGCGCGCTGCTCGCGGGCGCCGCACTCAACGGCGATGGCCGGACCGAAGGAAGTATGGGCGTCGATGCCGGAGACTTCGACGGCGATGGCGACGACGACCTCTTCATGACGCACCTCACGAGGGAAACCAACACCCTGTACCTCAACGACGGTACCGGACTCTTCGAGGATCGGAGCGCCCCGACCGGACTCGGGGCGCCCAGCGTGGCCTACACGGGATTCGGGACCGCGTGGTTCGACTTTGACAACGACGGCTGGCTGGACCTGCTGGCTGTCAACGGCGCAGTCCAGGCCAGTCATCAGCGTTACGCGATCGGCACGCTGGACGCGCCAGCGGGAGCGGGAGAACCGCTACGGCTGGATCAACCGAACCAGTTGTTTCGCAACCTGGGCAACGGCCGGTTCGAGGAAGTCAGCGACCGGGCGGGCGCCGTCTTCGAGCTGTCCGAGGTGAGCCGGGGGGCCGCGTTCGGAGATGTGGACAACGACGGCGATTACGACGTGCTGGTCACCAACAACAACGGGCGCGCGCGGCTGTTGATCAACAACGTCGGCCACCGCAACCCGTGGCTCGGCCTGCGTCTGATCGGTGGCGCCGGCCGCCGGGACATGCTGGGGGCGCGAGTCGGCGTATTCCGGGACTCCGGCCCCGCGCTGTGGCGCCGCGCGCGAAGCGACGCCAGCTACGCATCGGCCAACGATCCGAGAGTGCTCGTCGGCCTGGGCGGCGCTTCCGCGGTGCGAAGCGTTCGCGTCATCTGGCCGAGCGGTCGCGAAGAAGAGTGGACGGACGTCACGATAAACCAGTGGTTGACCCTCGAGGAAGGCACCGGGCAGAGCCTGGAATGACTGCCGCGGCATGTCGGCTGTCCGGCGGAGTTGCGGCGGTCTGCCTGCTCTTCGGAAACGGTGGCGGCCCTGCCGGCGGCGACTTGATCGTCACGGCGTCCGCCGCACCGCAGGGCGACGAAGCAGGGGCGGCGTTGCTGCCCGTCGAACTGCCTGATCTGAGCCGCGTTCACGGCTCGGTCCAGGAGCAGTTGCGGGCGGCGCACGCGTCGCTGATGGCGCTGGAGCCGGCGGACGCGGTGGAAACCCCGGACACGACCCGGCGCGGAGCGCGGAGCGAGGCGTACGGCCACCTGGGCCGGCTCCTGATGGCCAGCGAGTACCTGGACCGGGCGGAGCGCTGTTTTCGGAACGCCCAACAGCTCGCCCCCGATGACTTCCGCTGGCCCTATTACCTGGGGCATCTCGCCAGAAGCAAAGGCCGGCTGACGGCGGCGGTCGAGCACTTCGAGCGGGTGCTTAGCCTTCGACCCGACGACCTCGCGGCGCTCACGTGGCTCGGCACGGTCACCATCGACGACGGCCGGCCGGAGGCGGCCGTCCCAATCCTCGCCAGGGCCCGCTCGCTCCATCCGGACACCGCGGCCGTGCTCTTCCAGTTGGGCCGAGCCGCGGTCGCCCAGCGGGACTACGCCGGGGCCGTGGAACTGCTGGAAGACGCGTTGCGCCTGAACCCCGCCGCAACGACCATCCGCTACCCTCTCGCCCTCGCCTATCGCGGGCTCGGCGATCTGGAGCAGGCGCGGCTTCACCTCGAGCAGACCGAGGGTGGCGCGGGCGACAGCGCGGTTGTCGCGCTGCCCGACCCCCTGATGGCGGAGGTCAACACCGCGCTGCGGAGCCCGCAGGTCTATTGGGATCTCGGGCTCTACGCCGGCGCGAACGGGGACTGGCCCGAGGCGGTGCGCCAGTTCCGGAACGCCGTCGAACTGGCGCCCGACGACCCGACGATGCGCCTGAACCTCGGCCTGGCCCTGAACCGCACCGGGGACGCGCGCGCCGCCATGGACCAGTTCGAGGAGGCGGTTCGCCTGGATCCCGAGCTTGCCGGGGGGCACTTCGCCAGGGGCACGCTCTTCGAGCGGAGCGGCCGCTACGAGGAAGCCATCGACCGATACACCGCCGCAGCGGGGTACGACCCCAGCCTGGGCGAGGCGCACCTCCGGCTGGCCGACGTGCTCCGGCGCACCGGCAGGCTCGATGCGTCCCTGGCGTCGTACGATCGGGTGCTCGACCTCGAACCGACATCCAGGGAAGCACGGTTCGGCATGGCGATGGCGCTCGTGCGTCTGATGCGCCACGGCGAGGCGCTGGAGCGCCTGCGCGCGGCTGCCGACCTCCACCCCGAGGAGACTGCGTTCCCGCTGGCGATCGCCCGCCTCCTGGCGGCTTCCCCCGACCCCTCCGTGCGCGATGGCCAAGAAGCCCTGCACCTGACCCAGGAAATCGCGGAGCAGCACGATACGACCGCCGTGGCCGAGACGCTGGCCATGGCGCTCGCCGAACTGGGGCGGTATGAAGAAGCCATCGCGTGGCAGCGCCGGGCGATGGCGGGCGCGGCAGCCGCGGGACGCGGCGATGTCGCGCAGCGGATGGCGGCCAATCTGGCGCTCTACCGGCGTTCCACGCCCTGCCGGACGCCGTGGAGCGACGATGACCCGGAACACAGGCCCGGCCCGCCTGTCGAGCCGGGGCTGCTCGACCGCTGATCGGAAGCTCCGCTAAGGGACGTTCCCGCTATCCGTCACCGCGCCACCTGGGGACCCAGGTCGTCGATGATCCCCGTGGCCGCCCGCAGGGCGTAGCGGAGCTCCCGCTGGTTGTCCTCGTCAAGCCGCACCCGCATCTGCCCCGACGGGAGTACGTCGGACGTGATGACCAGCCAGTGCCTGGCGGGGCGAACGCCGATAACCCCGCCCCAGCGCGAGCCGAGCTCGGCCTCGTAGAGCAGGCCGGTGAGCTCGTCGATGGGGATGACCGCGTAGGTGGCGCGCGAAGCCCCTCGCTTCTCGTCGACCAGCCGGATCTCGGCGGCAGCGGGGTCTATCTCCAGGCGCGCGTCCCGCTTGCGCTCGTTACCGCTCTGGTCAGTTATGAAGACGTCCACCTTGCGGAACTCCAGTACGTCGGCAGCGAAGACGGCGGGCGCAACCAGCAGCGACAGCGTGACGAGTGCGATGTTTCGACCGGTCATTCGGCACCTCCTCCCAGGAGCCCGCAGTGAAGCTCCTGCTGCATTCTACGGAATGTTCCCGTTGTCCGTCGGCCAAACGGTAATACCGGGGCGCGCGGATCCCACCTGCACGCGCGGTTGGTCGGACGCCTCCCGCGGCGGCCGGTAGGTCACCCGGAATTGATGGCTGGTCAGCCCGTGGCGCCGGGAAATGTCGTTGACGAGCGCCGGCAACTGCGTGCGGTAGTCGGTCGCGACGCCCAGGTCCGCGAACGTGCCTCGAGTCGCGGCGGCGATGTCGGTTCCCCATCGCGTCTGGGGCCTCCCCTGGGTGCCCGTGACACCGCTCACCGGAGACGGCAGCAACAGCGTATGGACAACCGCCGCGTTGTCGTACAGCCGGTCCATCATGCGCTCCAGGTTTTGCCCCCGAGCCTGGCCGCTACCCTCGGATCCGGCGACGGCAACCATCATGATGACCGGAAGATACTCCCGGTCGTCATCGTCATCCAGCCTCTCGGCCTCCTCGTACAACGCGTCGAAGAAAGTTGCGGCGCCACCCTCGCTCGCGAGTGCGCCAACCGCGTCCGCCAGAGCTCCGCGATCCGTCGTGTGCTCGACCCGGAACTGGGGGCGTCCCGCAATGGTCGCGATCGCGACTTCGATATCCCGGGGCAGCGCCTCCAGAAAACGCGTCAGCCCCTCGCGCATGTCCGGCAGAACCGTCTGGCTTTCCGTCGCGTTGTCGACGAACACGGTCACGCGTGCCGGCCAGTTGGCCGGCTCGACGTCGCGGATCTCGCACGGCATCTCATCCCACTGAATGATGATCTCCTCGGCCATCATGTCGGTGACCGGCGCGCCCTCGGCGTCGGTGAACGCCATATAGAGCGTCTGGTCCTGGGCCGAGGCCACCTGGACTATTCCCCATGGCGCTCCGCTCACGATGAGGCTGACGGCGAGGGCCGCACCCACCAGCAGCCGGCGCGGTTTCCCGTTGGCCATACTTCGATTCTAGTGTAGCGCGGCCGCGCATCGAGAGACCGGCGCCAGACCGGCGACCGCCCGGGGTGGCGCTACCGCAGGCGGTCCGCGATGCCCCGCAGGGTCTCCGCCAGGGCGCGGAGCCGCTCCTGGCTGCGCGGGGATGCGCCGGCGCTTTGACCGTCCACGTCGTCCGCGGCGGATACCAGCTCCGCCGCGAGCGCCGCGTCGGAGTCCGTTGCGTCCGCGCGATCGAGCAGGCCCGACAGCTCCGCACGGCGCGCCGCCGCCAGCGTATCGGTGCGGCCGAGCTGATCGAGGTAAGCGCGGGCGACCACGGGCCGCGGCGACCAGTCAATGCCGCGCTGCTGCTGTGCGTTGAACTCGGCGGGAGCGACCGACGCGGCAGCCGCGAGCTCGTTCTCCGTGAGGTAGTCGCTCGGCAACAACTCCAGCACATCGAGGCCGCGGGCGATCTCCGTGCCGTAGATGTAGCCGCGATACCAGTACGACGACCAGTAGCCGCCCATCACGAACCGTTCGCTGTGGAGGGGGCCGCGGTCGAAGTAGGCGATCTCGACCGGATTCGCCGAGTCCGTGAAGTCGAAGACCGAAATGCCGCCCTGGTACCAGGACTGCACCATGATGTCGCGCCCCGGAACCGGGACGAGGGAGCCGTTGTGCGCCACGCAGTTCTCCCGCTCGGTCTGCGGCGCCGGCAACTTGTAGTGGCTGCGGTACTCCAGCCGGCCGTCGACGATGTCGTAGATGGCGTTCGCGCCCCAGTTTCGGGGGTCCGACGCACGGCAGCGCGGGCGCCCGCCGCCGCCCCATTCGTCCGTGAAGATCACCTTGGTGGCGTCGTTGTTGAACGTCGCCGAATGCCAGTAGGCGAAGCCGGGATCGACGACATCGTCGAGCCTGACCGGATTGACCGGATCGGAGATGTCCAGCAGGATGCCGTTCCCAGCACAGGCCCCCGCCGCCAGACCCAACTCCGGGAAGGTGGTGATGTCGTGGCAGTGGTTGCTCTCGCGGGTGTTCTGCGTGCCCGGCCCGTGGTCGCCGCCGCGCCACAGGCCGGCGGCGTTTCCGGTTTCCGGATCCCGGAACACGAACGGCCGATTGACGATGCCCGCCTCCTCCGGCCGCGCCACCGGGATCCGGACGACGTCGATCCGGAAGAGCGCGGTCTCCGGGTTCTCGGCCGGCGACTCGTCGGAGCAACCCTCCAGTTCCTCCTCGGAGCGAACGGAGGCGGCGCCGGAGCCGTAGACGTAGAGGTTGCCCTCGTCGTCCGGGTCGGTCACCACGGTGTGGGTATGCGATCCGCGGCACGTCTGCACCGCCGCCACCTGCCGGGGCATCCGCATGTCGCTGATGTCGAAGACCCGGATACCGCGGAAGCGCTCGTCGCTCACCGGCTCCGCGACGCCCTGCAGGCCGCAGTCGATCCGTCCCCGTATCTGCTCGACCGACATGATCAGCAGGTTGCCCACCACCGAGAGGTCGCCCTGACCGCCGGGGCAGACGACGGACGTGACGAGTTGGGGCGAGGCCGGAACCTCGACGCGATACGTGTTGAACCCGTGGTGGCTCCCCACGAACACCTGGTCGCCGGCGAAGGCGAGGTCGGTGTTGCCGAAGTTGAGCATTCCGCGCCGCCGAGGCGTCTCGTCCTCTTCCGCCTCTTCGGCGTCGTCTTCCTCGTCCTGCCCGTCTTCCTCTTCTCTCTCCGCCTCCGCGTTGCGATCGAAGAAGCCGTCCGGCTTCGGGCGCGTCGCCACGAGCGCCATGTTCCAGATGGCTTCGCCGGCGTCATCGAAGCCGGCCGCAAGGCCAACCCGCGGATCGACGGTCAACTGCGCGAGCATGGAGTCCATTCGGTCGATCTCCATGCTCTGGTCCGCCTCTACGTCGGAGGTGAACGCGAAGAGCTGCGAATCCTGCGCCGTGCCGCGCTGATCCAGAAGGTTCTCGACCATCGTCAGAGCGCCGCGATGGTGCTTGATCATCAGTTCGAGGAAGAGACGGTCGAACGCGACTCCCTCCGCCGCCTCGAGCTGGTCCATCTCCTCCGGCGTCAGCATGCCCGGCATCGGCATCCAGTCGGGCGCATGATGCGCATCCGTCGCCGTCACCGTCTGGCCGCGCTCGCGCAGCCACTCCTGCATCATCTCGATCTCGTCTTCCTGGGAAAGCTCGATGCGCTGCGCCATCTGCCGCATCGCGTCGCTCGTCGTGCGGGACTCGAGCAATGCGGTCATCTCCAGCGCCTGCGCGTGGTGGGGAATCATCCCCTGCATGAATCTCACATCGGCCTCGCTATACCGGATCGCGGCGAGATCGGATGCTTCGGTCGCCGAGATCGAGCGGCTCGGCTCACCCGGCGCACCGGGCTGCACGATGGGAGGCTGTTGCGCCTGGCTCGCTGCCGCACCGAGCGACGGGAACGTCAGGACAACCGCCACGACGATGGGGGCAGTGGTTGACTTGCGGAGATACTGAAGGTTCATGGGTTTGTCTCCCGCCGGAGTGAACGCGCGACTATCCGAGCATTCTATCGGAGGCGGCGTCGCGCGAAACCTAGCGTACGGAGTTCGCGGACGCCTGTCCGAGAGTAACTCCGCGTCCTCAGTGCAGGTCACCGCGGCCGCTCACGCGTACGCGGGGTCATCCAATCCACACGTGCCGCACAGATGCCGCGACCATGTGCGCTCATATACCGGCCTTCATCGGCCGGAGCATCGCCGGCTACGATTCGGAACTTGACTCACGGACGCATGTAAAACATAGTTTTACATCATGACAAAGACGATTACCCGGATCGGAAACTCACAGGGAGTCATCTTCGATTCGGCCCTGATGGACCTCGCTCATCTCAAGGTCGGAGACCAGTTGACGGTCAGTCTCCATGAGGGTGGTTCGATCGTGCTGACGCCGGTGCGTCCCGTGATCGGCCCCGAGAAAGCCACGGCGACAGCGAAGCGCCTTATCGACAAGAACACGGAGTTGTTTCGGCGGTTGTCTTGAAACCGCCCCTACTCCATCCAACCGTGGCGGCGGTCAAGGCGATCCACGCCGCAGTCCTCGCCGCCCACGGCGGGGCAGGCGGGCTGCAGAACGAGGGGTTGCTCGAATCCGCCGTGGCCGCGCCGCAAGCCACCATGATGGGTGAACAGCTACTTGCGGATCCCGTCGAGATCGCCGCAGCGTACCTCTTCTACCTCTGCCGAAATCACCCGTTCGTTGACGGCAACAAGCGGGTTGCCCTCGCCACCTGCCTGGTTTTTCTCCGGGAAAATGACCTCCTGCCCAGCGAACAGCTCGACGTGGAGCCGTGGGAAGCACTGACAATGGACGTGGCCAGCAGTCGTCTGGACAGGGCTCAAACCACGGCACGCCTCCGGCAGCTATTGGCGTTGTCGACGTGATCAGTATTGGCTACGGAAGCCGTTATCGGGACGCGCGGCGCCTCACGCATTGCGCCGGGCGTCGATGGCCATCAATAGCGGCGTCCCGCGCGCGCCGGCTTCGTGCTTGCACGGATCCTGTATACAATACGTAATACACTCAAAGCGTGAGGCACGGAGCGATGCCATGCCCGTAAGGCTCAATATCACGATGGACGAAGGCCTGTATCGTCGGTTGAAGGACACTTGCCCTCCAAAGGGCATCAGCCGCTTCATCAGTGAAGCAGTGCGCGCTCGGCTGCATCCCGACCAGACGGTGCTCGAAGCCGGCTACAGGGCAGCGTCTCGCGAAGCATGGCGCACGGAACTCGCGGACACATGGAAGAGCACGGAGGCCGAGGACTGGCCGGAATAGAAGATCACCCGCGTCGCGGCGATGTCCACTGGGTGTCGCTCGATCCGGCACAAGGCACCGAGATCCGCAAGACGCGGCCGGCCATTGTCCTCTCCAACGACGCCTGCAACCGCTTCGGTACCCGAGTGGTCGTCGTACCGCTGACGAGCAACATCGAGTCGCTGTACCCGGGAGAGGCGATCGTGTCGATTAAGGGGCGAGAGGCCCGTGCGCTGGGTGATCAAATCCGATCCCTCGATCGGCGCCGGCTGCGAGGCCGCATCGCCCGCCTCACGGCAGACGAGCTTCGCGATGTTGAAACCGCGATCTGCGTGACGCTCGGCTTCGACCCCGTCTGAACCTGCCTGATACTGTAGGGCGTTCGTCCCGTCGGGACGTCGATGGAGACACCCCTTGGCGAGGAGGCCGAGCATGTCGCCCCAGACCCGCGCCGAATCCTGCTACCCCATGCGTCGGCGAGACTTCCAGCCCGTTTGCCAGGGCGCGCTGACTCTGACCTTGCTGCTGCTGACGTTGGGGCTGCAGGGCGTCGAGGCACAGACCAACGGGGACTTCGTGCCGGTCACCGACGCGATGCTCCAGGATCCCGCGCCCTCGGACTGGCTGATGTGGCGCCGCACGCTCGACGGCTGGGGCTACAGCCCGCTGGACCAGATCGACCGGGAGAACGTTGGCGCGCTGCGCATGGTGTGGTCGCGTGGCATGACGGACGGTAGCCAGCAGGCGACCCCGCTCGTCTACGACGGGGTGATGTACCTGCCGAATCCACGCGACGTCATTCAGGCAATCGATGCCGCCACCGGCGATCTCCTCTGGGAGTACCGCCGCAACCTGCCCGAGGACACGGCTACGCGCGGCCTCGCCACGACCAACCGGAACCTCGCTATCCACGGCGACCGCATCATCGACACCAGCGCGGACGGCTACGTATTCGCGCTCGATGTGGCGACCGGCGAGCAGGTGTGGGAGACGCAGATCCTCGACTACGAGACGCACCCTGCGCTTCAGAGCTCCGGTCCGATCATCGCCGACGGGAAGGTGGTCTCGGGGCGGAGCTGCTCCCCCCGGGGCGGCCCCGACGCCTGTGTCATCGTCGCGCATGACGCGACGACTGGCGAGGAACTGTGGCGCCGGCGCACGATTCCCGCGCCGGGTGAGCCGGGCGACGAGTCGTGGGGGGACGTGGCGTTCGAGGATCGCAAGCACGTCGGCACCTGGATGCCGCCCAGCTACGATCCCGAACTGAACCTCATCTACATCGGAACGTCGGTCACCGCGCCGGCGCCCAAGTTCCTGCTCGGGGGCGCCGACCTCGCCCACCTCTACCACAACTCGACGCTGGCCCTGGATGCCGACACCGGCGAGATCGTCTGGTACTACCAGCACCTGAACGATCACTGGGATCTCGATCACCCCTTCGAGCGGCTGCTCGTCGACACCGCCGTCGCGCCCGACCCGGAAGCGGTGAGCTGGATCAATCCGCGAATCGAGCAGGGCGAAGAACGGAAGGTCATCACCGGAATACCGGGCAAGACGGGCATCGTCTATACGCTCGACCGCGAGACCGGCGAGTTCCTCTGGGCGACCCCGACGGTCACCCAGAACGTCATCAGCGCCATCGACGGCGCCACCGGCGACGTCACCGAGAACGGCGAGGTCGTCTTCAGCGCCATGGGCCAGGAGGTGCTGGCCTGTCCAACCCTGATCGGCGGCAAGGACTGGGAAGCCGGCGCCTACAGCCCGCTGACCAACATGATGTACATGCCGCTGCGCAACGCGTGCGCGCGGATGCTGACAACCCACGAAGGGAACCAACGGGCGTATGCCCTCGGCGTGCGGACGCAGATCGCGCCGGGAACCGACCTGGTGGGAACAGTGCACGCCATCTCCGCCGAGACCGGCCGCACCGCATGGATTCACGAGCAGCGCGCCGGAACCATGTCGCTCGTCACGACCGGGGGCGGCCTCGTGTTCGGCGGCGACGTCAACGGCCGGTTCCGCGCGCTCGATCAGGAAACCGGGGAGATGCTCTGGAAGATCAATCTCGGCTCGCCGGTCACCGGCTTCCCCATCACCTACGCCGTGGACGGCCGGCAGTACGTCGTGGCCAGCACCGGCTGGGCCGCCACCGCCTCCGGCTTCGCGCGCCTGACGCCCGAGCTTCGTCCCAGCGCGGGCAACAACATCTTCGTGTTCGCGCTGCCGGAGACGCGGTGACGAGAACTTGACTCACCGTTTCCGTGCACGCGGCGCCTCACGCACTGCGCCTCCGGGCGTCGATGGCCATCAACAGCGGCGGCAGGAGCAGGAAGTCGGCCGCCAGCGCGAGCACGACGGTAATCGTCACCAGCAGTCCGAGCGACCAGCTGATCTGGAATCCGGACGTCGCGAACACCGTGAAGCCGGCAGAGAGCACGACGGTCGTCGTGAACAACGCCTGGCCCACCGTGCGAAACGTGGAGCGCACGGCGTCGGCCGGGGACCCGCCCTCACGCCGGGACTTCTGGTACTCGCACAGGAAGTGAATCGTGTCGTCCACGATGATTCCGAAGACGATGGCGACCATCACGGATGCGGCGATGCCCACGTGGCCCACGAGATAGCCCCAGAGACCGAAGCTCATGACGGCCGGCAGGAAGTTCGGCACGAGGCTCAGCAGCCCGAGCCGCACGCTCCGGAACACGAAGATCAGCATGAACGAAATGAGAGCCATGGCGCTGATCGTGCTGCCGAGCATGCTGTCGATGCTGCGCTGGGAAACATGCGCAAACATCACGCTGAGACCGGAGGCCTCGCCGGTCAGGCCGGGCGCGTTGGCGTCGAGCCATGCCTGCGCGCGCGCATCCAGCTCACGCAGCTCCCGGTACCAGGGACTCTCCGTGGCGACCACCATCCGCGTGGCCGACTTGGCGATGTCGATGCGATCGTTCAGGTCGCTGCCGAACGGCAGCGAGAGCTCGTACAGCAACAGGTACTGCGCGGCCAGATCTCCGTCATCGGGTAGACGATCGAAAGCCGGATCATCGCCGTTCATGTTCCGGTTGAGACGCTTCATGATGTCCGAGAAGACCTGGACATGCGTCACCTCCGGCTGCTCCCGGAACCACTCCGCGAAGGCGTCGATCCGCTGCAGATAGGCGGGATCGGTAATTCCGCCTTCACGTCCCGAGTCCAGCGAGTACTCCAGCGTATCGGGGCTCGTGAGATTCGCCGCGACATAGTCGGAGTGACGCCTGAACTCGTAGCCTTCGTCGAAGTACTGCCTGGGGTTGTCGTTCAACTCGACGAACGGCACGCCGGCCGCGAGGATCACGGCAGCGGACGCGACGGACCACAGAAGCACCCGCCGCCGTTCGACGACGAAGTCGGCGAAGCGATCGAGGACGGCGGCCGGTCCGCCGATGGCGCGGTTCGCGCGCATCGGGAGGACCGCGAGCAACGCCGGCAGCAACGTCATGGAGTAGACGAACGCGCACAGCACGCCGAAGGCCACGTAGTTGCCCAGGTCATGAAACGGAGGGGCGTCGGCGGCGTTCAGGCTGAGGAAGCCGATCCCGGTAGTGACCGACGTCAGGAATATGGGATAGGTGTTGATGCGAAACGCCTCCGCAATCGCCGCCCGCCGCTCCAGTCCACGCCTCAACCCCAACAGCACGGTGCTTACCACGTGGATGGAATCCGCAACGGCAATCACCATGACGATGATCGGGACGCCCGAACTGGCGGGGCTGAACACCACGCCCGTCCACCCGGCAAACCCGAGGGTCGTGCCGACGGCGAAGGTGAGAACGGCAACGACGGCCGCCGTCCCCAGAACCGAGCGCAGCAGCAGGGCCGCAAGGACCACGATGATGAGGAATACGAGTGGCGTCCGGGTCTCGAGATCCTCCGCCGTGGCCTGGGCGAACGCGCGGTGCATCGGCACATCGCCCGTCACGTAGTAGTCGATGTCGGGATGGTTGGCGCGGGCCTCTTCCAGGAGTGCGTCGAGATGCCCGTTGATCTCGACTACGGCCTCGTCCTGATTCTCGGGAAGCACGAAATTGATCACGACGCCGGCCGCTCGCCCGTCGCCGGCGACGAGGCGTCCGACGAGTTCCACCGAGTTCAGCGCGATCGACTCGATGCGAGCCAGGTCCGCATCGCCGAGCGAGGTCGCGTCCTCGACGAGCGGAGCGACGATCAGGTCGTCTTCACCGAACGCCTCGCTGTGACTGAAGTTGGTGAGGGAGTCGACCCGGCTTGAATACGGCGCGCCCCACGCGGCCTCGGTCAACTCCACGACCGCGCCGAGCGTCTCGCGCGTGAACACGGAGCCTTCGCGAGGGGCGACGGCAATCAGTGCGCGGTCGCTGGCGGAGAACTGGTTCTCCATGGCCTGGAACGCGAGAAGCTGCGGATTGTCGTCCCTGAAGAGAACGAAATAGTCGTTCGTGACGCCGATGAAACGGGCGCCGCCCCCGACCGCGAGCATCAGCAGCACCGCCGCCGCGACCACGGCCCACCGGTAGCGAAGCGTGGCGTCGACGTACCGGTCCAGTAGTGAAGAACTCATGGCATCAGAAGTTGTAGACCAGGCTCATGTCGATGAAGCTGTCCCGTCGCATCTCGTAGAAGATGTCCTGTTCGTCCAGGCTGAGAATGGCCACGCCTTCCGCCCGCAGCGACCAGTCGTTGGAGAGGCGCCGGCCGAATTCCAGAGCCAGCAACCGGTTCGCCCGACTCGCGTCCAGCAGGACGCTGGCGGTGAACTCGGTGCTCTGGACATCGTTGAACGCGAACCGCGTCGCGAAGAAGACGTCGTTCTCCAACGTGTTGGGCGTCCGGCTGGGCGTCGCGGCAAAACCGCGGCTGTCGTAGCTCCATTCCCCGAGCAGCGTGACGTCGACAGTCGATCCCGCCACCGCGTAGAGACTGTACTCCCCGCCGAGCACGGTGGCGAAATAAGCCTGCTCCAGGCCGAGGAGATTTCGCGCGCCGTGGCGCTGAATGGCCTCCGCCTTCAACAGCCAGGCGCCGGCGGTCACCTGCAGATCGGCGCCGGCCTGGCGTATCGGCGCGTAATGCTGAAGCAGCGTCGGTTCGCCGTCAGTCCCCACGGCGGGAAAGAAGAAGGGTTCCCGGCTGGTCCCGTCGAAGAAGCTGACGCCCAGATCGACCGCGCCCACACTGTGGCTGTACCGCGACGCCACGTCGACACGCCAGCGTCCGGCCGAGCTGTCGTACTGGACATTCTCGTGATCCACCAGCAGCGGCAGGCGCAGGCGGCCTCGACTCCCCGGAAAGGTGCGCGCCCGGTGGTAGGACATGCCCAGCACTTCCAGCGTCCCCCACTCACCGAACCAGGTGACGTGCGCCATCGGCTGCCCCAGCTTGGCCTCCCCGCCGGGATGCTCGACGAAGTCAACCTGATTGACGATGTCCACCAGGGACTGTGACTCGGCGACTCCCCAGGAAACCTGACCGACCCCGAGGCGCGCCTCCCAGCCGCCGCCGCCAACGTCGCCGAAGAGCAGGAGATAGGCTTCCCGCAGGTCGAAGTGGGTGCGGCGGGCATCCGCATGGTCGTAGCGAAAGAAGGGCGCCACGGTGAAGCGTTGGCCGTCCGCGTTCTCCACGTACAGGGTCGCTTCGGCGGCGCCGCCGGTTGCCAGCGAGCGCTGTACGGGAAAGGCCGGAGCGGCGGGAAACCCCCGGCTCTCCGCACTCAGGCGTCCGGAGATCCCCACCGTCAACGGCGTCGCGTCTTCGTCGTCTTCGGCCTGCGCTGCGACGGTGGCCACGGAAGCCGTTGTCCAGACCGCGCAGACCGTCCCCAGCGCCACGCCACGGAGCGCGCGTCGGAGTCGCATCACCGCGCTCTTCGCAGGCTCGTTTGCGTGAAGTCGCCGTCGTCCAGGCCGGTTCCGAACTCGTAGTCGGTCCAGGTCAGCACCGTGCTCTTCCCGGTCAGGTGATTCACCATCTCCATCTCGCCTGCCCGCCAGTAGCGCTCCTGGTACTGCGTGTAGCTCGAGAGGGTGAGCGTCTTCAGGTGATCATCCTTGCGGTCGTAGTACTCCACCTTCTGCGTCCGAAGCTCGTCCTTGTCACGCCAGACCAGGTGGCGGCGATAGTTGGACCGCTCGTCCACGGGAATGCGCTCCGTGACGGTGCACGTCGAATCTCCGCACGGCTCGTCGCGCAGGTACCGGTAGGTGAACTTCTCCACTTCCGGCGGCGTCATGTCTTCGTACGCGAACTCGCTGCCCATGAACGACCCGGATCGGTTCGCGGAGTTGATGCGTTTCACGCGCCTCAGGGCGGGGAGATAGATCCACTGATCGTCCGCGTCTTCGCGATGGGCGTGAACGAGAAACGCGGTTCCCCTGACGTCGCCCGGATTGTCGAACACGAACAGGCTCTTGTCTCCGTCGTCGGGCACCTCCAGAACCTGCACGCGCAACTCGCGCCGGCTCTCCTGGCCCTGGCGGTTGCGCAGCACCATGGCCTGGGTGGCCGTGAAGTCACCGAACCCTTCT
This sequence comes from Vicinamibacterales bacterium, assembly GCA_965202655.1. Lineage (GTDB taxonomy): Bacteria > Acidobacteriota > Vicinamibacteria > Vicinamibacterales > UBA8438 > VXRJ01. The sequence goes on from CBDBBK010000001.1 coordinate 433,094, forward strand.
TCCCGCGCCCGCGCCTCCTCGGCGATGGCGAGTCCTGCCGCTTCGGGCGTCTGGGCCTGCGCGCTTGCGGGCGCCAACCCGCCATGCCACACCACGACGGCCAGAAGCAGACAAAGCGCGGAGCGGGACAACACAGGCCGTGGTCGGTTACTTGCAGGCATCAGCAACTCCTCCGATTCGTGTTCCGGTCCTCGCTCACCATCGGCTCGATCGGTCCGACTGAACTTCGTCCGGAAGGTGATAGGAGAATCTACTCTCGCCGAGGTCGGCCAGATCGAGAATGTGCAGGAAGGTGTTCCTGCTTCTCGCCTTGCCCCAGGCCGGAAAGAGCCTTCCCACAGCGCGTTGCAACCGGACCTTCGTTCTCAACCACGGCAGCAGCGGCATCCCCCGGCTTGCCGGAAAACGCAGCGGGTCGGCCCGTGCGTCGCCGATAAGTTCACGAGACACACGAAAGATGTACTGCGCCGCCGCCTGACGCTTCGCGGGATCGTGAACACCGACGACGACGGGAGCGCTGTTGACAATGCAATGGGCCAGCGCAACGGCATCAAAGTCGGGCTCCGGCTCGCACGTATTGGCCACGCGGAGCAAGTGCAGTCCGTCGGCCTGATTGTGGAACAGAATCGCCTCGGGGGCACCCATGATCCAGGCGGTGTAGGACCAGACTTCCATGATCCCGGCCCGGTCGTCGTCGTCCAGCGACGCCCCGAGCATCTCCGCGAACTGGATCATCCGGGCGGAGAAGGCCGCCGCCGCCAGAGTCGTGTGCGCCGCGCTGATCGGTATTCCCCAGGCGTCGTGGTCCCATTCCTCCGCATTCTGAAACAGCCACCGCACGCGCGCATGCACCATGCGGATACGCATCGTGAGCTTCCAGCCGTCACCGGACGGCTCGACGCCACCCGGCATGAAGATGTCGAGCAGGTGCCGGATGTTCTGCTTCAGGCGGCGGACGCCATCGTCGATCAACCGTCCGGTGATGGCGAAGGACTTGCTGATCATCGTGGCGAAGCCTTCCACGATGGCGCCTGCCACAAAAGCCGCCAGGACGTGGTCGGAATTCCTGAGGAAAGCGCTGCACCCGCGCTGACCGGCCAGGGGGTCGTACCACGCTGGAACCGTGGTCACTTCATGGATCAGGTTCTGCAGGCTCTGGGGCGCATCGCGCAGGACGCGCTCATCCAGTTCAATCGCCCCGCCGATCAGCCGCGCCGTTTCCTTGCCGTCCAGTCCTCCGACGTCCCGCATCGCGGCGTCGGCCAGCGGATCGCCAATCCACAGATGTTCCGCGTAGCGATCGGCGAGCCCCTGATCGAAGAGTCTTGCCCGCGCGTAGCCTTCGGCGTATAGGGAGGGAACCCGTACGTTCATATGAAGGGACGTTAAACGTCGGAGCGTCTAGGTTACACCGTGACCACCACCAAGTGGCAACATCGCTGTGCCGACCCTCCAGACAGGACTGCGGCTGTTCAGTCTGTCTACTACCCCTTCGGCCCTGGTTCGCGGGCTACCACCGTTACCGCCCGGCGGCCCCGGACGTGGACGTTCCGTCCGGCTGCAGATGGGTCACCGATTCCGTGACGCTGTCGATCTTCTCACGCGAATAGAAGATAGGGACATAGCGGTCACGGGCCCAGACCTCGAACAGGTCGCGATAGTGGGGGTTGTCGGGATCACCCGACTGGCCGGGTGTGTTCAGACCGACCGAATTGTCCCAGTCGGCGGTGTCCGCGATCAGCATGAACGACCCGCCGGAGGTCTGGTTGTCACCGTTGCCGGTGTTGTGGACGGTTCCGCCGTACCCGCCGCGCGGCAGCGGACCGACATCGAGGCGGCGGCGCAGGTCCTCGTTCACGGCGGCGCTCATCGGGTGGCGGATCAACGCATGCTTGAACCGCTCGCCACCGTACTTCCAGGTCGTCGTCTCAATGGCGCCGAAGCGCTCCTCCAGGCTGTCGAGCGCGGCCGCCAGCGTGTCGCGCAGCACCCGGTCGCGACCGGCGATGGGATCGTCGCCGAAGCGGCCGTCGGGGGCCGTCAGCCAGTCGATCATCCGCTTCGTGTTGACGCCGCCGATGTAGTCGCGAACGGACTCCGGTACGACCACGTCCCGGACGGCGCTGCGCAACGCGCGGTTCCAGCTCACATAGATCGCGGCTTCGACGGAATCGCGGTCGAGTACGGCGTCCCAGGCGAGCAGCATCTCGCGAGCCCGCACCGAACGATCGTCCAACCCCGGCACATCGCGCAGCAACGGCACCAGGTTGCGGGCGGCGACCGACAGCTCGTCCATCTGCAGGCGCATGTTGTCAATCACCGTCATGTGGCGCGCGTTGGCGAGAACCTCTTCGACGCGCGCGGCGCGCATCTGATCGCCCCAGGTGTAATGGAGCGCTTCCCAGTGGGGATACGTCGCCGGGTTGTCGAGCAGCACGTAGTTGTTCGCGGTTCCGAAGTAGCCCTTCTCGGGGTTGTGAACGCTCGGCAGCGCCTTGATCGGCAGGAAGCCGTCCCACTCGTAGCGTCCGTCGCCGGGAACCGGCACCAGACCGCTGTGGTTCGGCCGGATCGGCGACACGCCCACCGCCTGGTAACCGATGTTGCCGGCGCGGTCGGCCCATACCATGTTCTCCGACGGGATCCGGCTGTAGTTGCACGCCTCGACGAACTCCTCCCACGTGGTCGCCTGGTCCATCCGCAGACTGGCCAGGTAGGGCGCCGAGCCGTAGTCCAGCCACGCCGCGCGGACGGCGTAGGCCACGTTGTTCGCCGTATCCTCGTAGACGACCGGGCCGTGGCGCGTGTACTTCAGCTCCACCTCCGCGTCGGCCTCGCCCTTGACCGGGATGGTGTCGGTCCGGACAATCATCGACTCCCAGCCCCCCAGGTAGCGGTACTGGTTGGGGTCGGCCGGGTTCGTCTCGTAGACGTACAGGTCCTCGTTGTCCTGGCCGAAGACCGTCAGTCCCCAGGCGCCGTGCTCGTTGTGGCCGATGGAAACGCCCGGCAGCACCGGCTCGCCGCCGCCGATGACGTTCCATCCCGGCGCCACCAGGTGGACCCAGTAGCGGAGTGACGGCGCCGACTGCGCGCGGTGCGGGTCGTTCGCCATGATCGGATAACCGCTCAGCGTCCGTGTGCCGTGCACGACCCAGTTGTTGCTGCCGATGGCGTCCTGTTCCTGCCCCTGCAGGTCAATCTCGGACGGCATCGCCGCCGCCAGTCGTTCGAACGACTCGGGGTCGCCCCGGTGCGCGACGGTGATGTCCTCCGGCTCGAAGCGGACGGAACGCCGGTGGGCGCGGTACCGGTCGAGTATCGCGTCTGACAGGAGCGAGGCGTCGATCGCCGGATCGAGGGTCAGGTCGGGATCGCCGATGAAGTAACTCAGCTCCTTCACGGCGGCGGGCCCCAGCTCGGCGACCGCCCGCGCACGGTCGATTTCCGACGTCACGTTGGCGACGAGCCCCTGGTGCCGCGATACCACCACCTCCGGGGTCCAGCGCCCCGGGGTGATACCCAGGAGCTGGAACTCGATGGGCAGCAGGTCGGGCTCCCCCTCGGTCCGGGCGATATAGGCGTTGATGCCGTCCACGAACGCCGGGATGATGGTGTCGCCACGGTCGTGGTAGTGGCGCATCTCGGTCGTCATGTCGCCCCGGAACTGGAACAGCCGGGTGCCGATGTCGCGTTCCAGCTCGCGCGGACCGAGGATCTCCGCCACCGTGCCGGTCGCCTGCCGCCGCCACAGCTCGAACTGGAACAGCCGGTCGCGCGCCGCGGCGTAGCCCTGCGCGAAGAAGAGGTCGTGCTCGTTCTCCGCGTAGATGTGAGAGATGCCCCACCGGTCGGTCACGATCTCGACCGGCGCCTGCAGGCCGGGAGTCCGGAGTGTCTCGGTCGCAGCGTCCTGCGCCGCCGCCGGAGCGCCGAAACGGCTTCCGCCGCCGTTCAGCAGCAGCGTGCAGACCACCGCCGCACCGACCGCGAACCGCATCCTCAAAGGCCGTGCCATAATGCGCTCCTCCCCACTGCCGCAGGATTTCCGGCATTATAGCGACCCATAACGAGGCTCATGGCTGACAGTTCCCTGCCGCCGCGGAACCCGCTCGTAGCTTCCGAGGACTGGTGGGCGGTCTGGATGGCGGGTCTGCTGCTGGCGGCAACAGCGGGTGGCCTCATCGCCTTCGTCCCGGGCGTCGGACGCTGGAGCACGCTGCCGTTCGAGGCGTTCGCCGGACGCGAATGGGGGCTCCTCGCCCTCGGACTCGGCCTGGCGTCGCTCACCGCGGCGGCGGTGCAGGTGATCTCGGGCGACGGCGCCCGGCAGGCGGCGGCGTTCGTGCCGCTCTTCATTCTGGCCGTCATCGCCTACACCCTCGCCAATCAGACGGGCATACGGGCCGCCGGCTTCGGCTACGCCTTCTGGGCGCTGCTGATGGGCCTTGCGATAGCCAACACCGTCGGCGCGCCGGCGTGGCTGCGCCCGGCGATCCGGAGCGAGCTCTACATCAAGACGGGACTGGTGCTGCTGGGCGCCGAGGTGCTGTTCGGCAACATCCTGAACCTGGGGCTGCCGGGACTGTTCGTCGCCTGGTTCGTGACGCCGGTCGTCATCATCTTCATGTACCAGTTCGGGACGCGCTTCCTCGGCATCGCCAGCCGGTCCCTCGTCATCGTCATCGCCGCGGCGACATCGGTCTGCGGCGTATCGGCGGCCATCGCCGTAGCCGCCGCCGTCCGCGCCCACAAGCAGGAACTGACCCTCGCCGTCGGCATGTCGCTCATCTTCACGGTGGCAATGATGGTGCTGATGCCGCTCGGGATCCGGGCCGTCGGCCTCGACCCGGTGGTGGGCGCCGCGTGGATCGGCGGCACCGTCGATGCAACCGGCGCCGTTGTCGCGGCGGGAGCGCTGCTGGGCGAGCAGGCGGAACAGATTGCGGCCGTCGTCAAGATGATCCAGAACACGCTGATCGGCGTCGTCGCATTCCTGGTAGCGGTTTTCTGGGTTACGCGCATAGAGGCGAACCGGGACCACAAGCCCGATGCGATGGAGATCTGGCACCGCCTTCCGAAGTTCATCATCGGCTTCGTGGCGGCCTCTCTTGTCTTCTCGTTCGTCCTGACGCCGTCGCTCGGCGACGCGGGCGTCACCGCCGTGCTCGACCTCACCTCCGACCTGCGCGGCTGGCTGTTCTGCCTGGCGTTCGTCAGCATCGGCCTCGAGTCCCGGTTCCGCGAGCTGGCGCGTCACGCCGGGGGGAGCCGGCCGCTGCAGCTCTACGTCACGGGTCAGGCGTTCAACGTGGTCCTGACCCTGCTCGCCGCGTACCTGGCGTTCGGCGGCGTGCTGTTCGAGCAGCCGACGGTGGCGGACGCTTCCGGCGGGGGCGCGGGCGGGCCGGCCACGACGATCGAAGCAAACCTCCAATCCGGGCGCGACGCGACGGGGCTCTTCTACACGGAAGTGGACGGCTGGCAGACGCTGGTGGCCGGGCCGAGGCCCTGACGGGTTCGCGGGCCAGCAAACCGCGGCATACCGCCTGGAGGCTGGCGCAGTCTCAGCCGCCGGCGCGGCGGCGCCGGAAGTACTCCACCTGGAACTCGCGCACGTTGCGGTTGTGTTCGCGCAGCGTGCGAGCGAAGGCGTGCGTGCCGTCGTTGCGGCTGACGAAGTAGAGGTAGTCGACGTCGGCCGGCGCGAGCGTGGCGCGCAGCACGGCCAGACCCGGCGCGGCGATCGGGCCCGGCGGCAGCCCGCCGTAGCGATAAGTGTTGTAGGGGGAATCGAACTGCAGGTTGTCGCGGGTCAGGTTGCCGTCATAGACCCCCGCCAGCGTCAGCGCATAGATGACGGTCGGATCGCTCTGGAGCGGCATGCCGATGCGGAGGCGGTTGTTGAAGACGGCCGAGACCAGTTCATGCTCGGCCGCCTGTCCGGTCTCCCTCTGTATGACCGAGGCGAGCGTCACCACCTCGCGCACCGTCAGTCCGCGCTCGGCGGCGCGCGCGCGCAACCCGGCGTCGAACGCGGCGCGGAACTGCGCCACCATCGCCACCACGAGATCGCGGGCGGTCGCATTGCGTGGCAGCGAGTACGTCTCCGGGAAGAGGTAGCCCTCCAGATCGGCGGCGCCGGGATCCAGATCGGCGACCAGCGCGGGGTCCGAGGCCGCTTCGCGGAACGCCGGCGCCTCGCCGAAGCCGGACGCGCCGAAGATGGCCGCCATCTCCGGCAGCGTCAACCCTTCGGGAAACGTGATCGTTCGGAGGAAAACCCGGCCGTCCGCGATCATGGCGACGATGTCGAGGGGCGTCATCGGCGTCTCGAAGAAGTACTCTCCCGCCTGCAGTTCCCGATCGCGGCCGCTCCGCCAGAGTGCGAGGCGGAACGTCAGTTCGTCCGCCACGACTCCCGCGTCCACGAGGTTCGCGGCGATGGCCTGCGCCCCCTGGCCGGGAGCGACGTCGACGAACACACCGCCGTCCGGCGCGCCCGCATGAATCGTCTCCAGGCGCCTCTCGAGCTCCTGCCAGGCGTAGAACCCGCCCACGGCCGCGAGCAGCGTCAGGCAGACGAGAACGATCAGCAGCAGCCGCAGCAGACGCCACATCACGCGCGGTCCTCCGTGTCGAGGTAGTCCTGCAGGATGACGGCGGCGGCGGCGGCATCAAGCTGCGCCTTGCGGCGACGCCAGTCGCGTTCGCGCACGGCGAGGCGCGCATCCGCCTCCACGCTGCTGAGGCGCTCGTCCTGCAGGGCGACCGGGAGGTCGACCGACCGTCGGAGGACGTCGACGAACGTGAGAACGCGGGCCGTCTGCTCGTGGTCGGACCCGTCCAGGCGGCGCGGCAGGCCGACCACTACCCTCTCCAGGCCGTCCGACTCGGCCGCGAGCACGGCAATCTCGCCCGCGACCGCTCTGGCGCGGACGCCCGCCGGGCCGGTCGGCGCGATCGTCCGCAACGGCCGGGCCAGCGTCCCCGTCGGGTCGCTCACGGCGAGCCCGATACGTCGTTCGCCGTAGTCGATGCCCAGAGTACGCATCTGCGAATGCCCGGGGGCTGCGTCCAGAACCACCGTTCTCGTCGTTCAGCCTACGTCCCGTCGGCCGGAGGTGTCCACCCAACCCCCGATCCGGTAATATGGCGTTGCACCCAACGTAACGCGGCAGAATCCACATGTCGAGCAAGACCCGCATCACCGTCCTGCTGGCCGCCATTTCGGTAGTTGCCGTCACGCTGATCGGCGGCTACCTCGGACGTGTCTCCGCCGGTGAAGATACTTACCGCCACCTCCGCGTCTTCGAAGACGTCGTATCACTCATCTCCAACAACTATGTCGAGGAGGTCAACCTCGACGAGGTGATGGACGGCGCCCTGCGCGGCCTGGCGGAGGGACTCGATTCCGACAGCGCCTACCTGGAGCGCGAGGAAGCGGAGCGGATTGAACGGGGCGAGCCGCTACCGGACGGCAGGGTCGGCCTGGCTGTCACGCGCCGCTATTACCTGCAGGTGATCGCCCCGCTGGAGCGTTCCCCGGCCGATGAGGCGAACATCCTGCCCGGCGACTTCGTGCGTGCGATCGACGGCCAGCCGACGCGGCTCCTCTCGGCCGTCGAAGGCCAGCGGCTGCTCCGGGGCGAGCCGGGTACTGAAGTGACGTTGTCACTTATCCGCGGAAGCACCCAGGAACCGTACGACATCACGCTTACGCGCGAAGCGCTGACCGCACCCGCGGCGGCCGGCCGGATGCTGGCCGGCGACAGCGCGCACATCGGTTACGTGCGTATCTCCGCCTTCGGCGACGACGCCGCCGCCCGCATCGCGGATGCCGCAGGGACGCTGGCCGGCAGCGGCGCGACGCACCTGATCGTGGACCTGCGCGGCGCGGCGGAAGGTACCTACGACGGCGCAATTGACGCGGCGCGACTGTTCGTCGCGGACGGAACCATCGCCATCCGTGAGGAACCGGGCGACGAGCAGGCGACCGTCGAGGCCGGGAACGCAGGCGCCGCGACCATCACCCTGCCCGTCACGCTGCTGACCAACTACGGAACGTCGGGTCCGGCGGAGGTGTTCGCGGCGGCGCTGCTCGATCACGACCGGGCCACCTCGGTAGGCCAGCAGACCTCCGGACGGACCAGCCTGCAGCGCCTCGTCCGGCTGCCCGACGGCGCCGGCCTGTGGATCTCCTGGGCGCGGTACCTCCGCCCGTCCGGGGACGCCATCCACCCCTTCGGCCTTCAGCCGGACGTGCCCGTCGAAGTAACGCTCCCGGAACTCGGCGAGCCGCTACCGGACGAGGATGTCGTGCTCGATCGGGCGGTCGCCGAGATCACCGGCGCCGCCGCGGACTAGGAGCCCCTAGCGGTCGAAGCGGCAAGGGCCCGGCGCAGGCGCGGGCCATTTGACGCCATAGCCGGTATGCGCGATCATGACTGGGTTGCAAATTCCGAACTCTAGGAGGCGCGTAGCTCAGTTGGTTAGAGCGCCTGCTTGACATGCAGGAGGTCGGCGGTTCAAGTCCGCCCGTGCCTACCATGTTCCATGCTTCCTTCTGCCCCTCCGCCCGACGCGCCGAGCCCGGCCTGAGCCTGTCCGCTCCCTTGCAGACCGCATGAGTCACGTAACCGTTACGCTGCCGGACGGCTCCACGCGGGCCGTGCCGGTGGGCGCTCCCGTCGCGGATCTGGCGAAGGAGCTGTCGCCGCGCCTGGCGAAGCAGGCCCTTGCTGCGTTCATCGACGATCGGATGGTGGACCTGACGTTCCCGCTGGAGGCGGACGCCACGGTCCGGTTCGTTACGCCGGGGACGCCGGAGGCGCTCGAGCTCTATCGCCACAGCACCGCCCACCTGATGGCGGCGGCGGTGACCGCCCTCTTCCCGGAGGCGCAGTGCGGTATCGGTCCCGCCATCGACGACGGTTTCTTCTACGACTTCGTCGTCAACCGCCCGTTCGTCCCCGAGGATCTCGAGGCGATCGAGAAGAAAATGACCGAGATCGCCCGGCAGGATCTCCGCTACGAGCGGAAGATGATGGCCAAGGAGGAGGCGAAGGGCTACTTCAATGGTCGCGGCGAGCCGCTCAAGGTGCAGTTGATCGACGAGAAGGGAGGCTCGCGGGTCTCGTGCTACACCATTGAGGACGCCTTCATCGACTTCTGCACCGGCCCGCACGTCCCCTCCACCGGACGCCTCAAGGCCTTCAAGGTGCTGTCGAGCTCGAACGCCTACTGGAAGGGCGACGCACGGAATCAGCCGATGCAGCGGATCTACGGCACCGCGTTCTTCAAGGCGTCGGAGCTGGCCGAACATCTGCACCGGGTCGAGGAGGCGAAGAAGCGCGACCACCGCAAGCTGGGAAAAGAACTGGGACTGTTCACGTTCCATCCGTGGGCGCCCGGCGCGCCGTTCTGGCAGGCGAAGGGGACAACGCTCTACCAGTTGCTCTCCGACTACATGCGCGAGGCGCTTTCCGGCGAGGGTTACCAGGAGGTGCGCACGCCGCTCGTATTCAACAAGGCGCTCTGGGAGACCTCCGGCCACTGGGAGCACTACCGGGAGAACATGTTCCTGATCGAATCGAACGGTGAGCCGTTCGGCCTGAAGGCCATGAACTGCCCCGGCCACATGCTGATGTTCGCGACCGAGGGCCGCAGCTACCGCGATCTGCCGCTGCGGTTCCACGATCAGGGCGTGCTGCACCGGAACGAGGCGTCCGGCGTGCTGGGCGGGCTGACCCGCGTCCGGCAGTTCGCGCAGGACGACGGCCACTGCTTCATCACCGAGGATCAGATCGGCGACGAGGTGGAGCGGCTGCTGCGCCTGGTCGACCGGGTCTACTCCGATTTCGGCCTCCCTTACGACGTCGAGCTGTCGACCCGGCCGGACGACTACCTCGGGGCGGCGGAGACCTGGGACCATGCCGAGGCCCAACTGAAGGCGGCGATCGAGACAACCGGCACGCCGTTCACGATCTCGGAGGGAGAGGGCAGCTTCTACGGCCCGAAGATCGACCTGCACGTCACCGACGCGCTCGGCCGCCGCTGGCAGTGCGCGACGATTCAACTCGACTACCAGATGCCGCAGCGGTTCGGCCTGAAGTATGTCGGCGCCGACAACGCCGAGCACACGCCGGTACTCATCCATCGCGCGATCTTCGGCAGCTTCGAGCGGTTCATCGCCTTGCTGATCGAGCAGTACGCGGGCGCGTTCCCGCTCTGGCTGGCGCCGGTCCAGGTCCGAGTCCTGACCATCGCCGACCGGCACATCCCGCATGCGGAATCCGTGCGCGACCGTCTCGAGGCCGAGGGATTCCGCGTGGAACTGGACGGCCGGCAGGAGAAGATCGGGCTGAAGATCCGCGAGGCGCAACTCCAGAAGATCCCCTACATGCTGGTCGTCGGCGATCGGGAAGCCGAGCGGGGAACGGTGGCGGTCCGGAGCCGCACGGCCGGCGATCAGGGTCCGCGCGGTCTGGACGATCTCGTCCGTTCGCTGCATGCCGAAGTGCGGGCGAAGCGGGCGGCGGATCCAGAGGCAGGCAAGACAGGGTAAACTGTCCGTTCGCGGCAAGCCGCGGGCGAGTGCAAATCTAAAGGGAGCAGAAGAAGATTCCTCCAGGACGGGGTCCCCGAGGGCCACGCCGCGACTTTCGTCAGCCGCGCACACGGGTCAACGAACGGATTCGGGTTCGTGAGGTCCGCGTCATCAACGACGAGGGCGAGCAGCTTGGTCTGATGGCGCCGGCGGAGGCGCTGGTAATCGCACGGGAAAAGGGACTCGACCTCGTCGAGATTTCGCCGACCGCGCGGCCGCCCGTCTGCCGGATCATGGACTTCGGGCGGTACCAGTACGAAGAGCAGAAGAAGTCACGGCAGGCCAAGAAGCATCAGAAGACCATCGAGGTCAAGGAGATCAAGTTCCGCCCGAAGGTGGACGAGCACGACTATCAGTTCAAGAAGAAGCACGTGGAGCGCTTCCTCGCCCACGGGGACAAGGTGAAGGCGACGATCTTCTTCCGCGGGCGCGAAATGGCGCATCCGGAGTTCGGCCGCCACATCCTCGACCGACTGATCGACGAGTTGCAGGAAGTGGCGCTGCAGGAAACCATGCCGCGGATGGAAGGCAACCAGATGCACACCATCCTGTCGAGCCGGGCTCCCACGAAGAAGCGGCGCCAGTAGATAACGAGACGGAGACGACAGATGCCGAAGCTGAAGACACATCGTGGCGCGGCGAAGCGCTTCAACCGGACCGGCACCGGCAAGGTGACGCGGAAGAAGGCGTACTCGCGTCACATACTGACCACGAAGACGACGAAACAGAAGCGGAAGCTACGCGGCACGACGACGGTTTCCGACGCTGACACTCCACGCGTCGCGCGGATGATTCCCTACAAGTAGCGGCCGGCACAAGAGAAAGCAGAGGAAGGACGCCAGCATCATGCCTCGAGTGAAACGCGGACCCATCCGGCGGAGGAAGCGGAAGAAGCTGCTCGCCCGCGCCAAGGGTTTCTTTCAGACCAAGAGCAAGCTGTACCGCGCCGCGAAGGAAGCGGTCGACACGTCGCTGAACTACGCGTTCATCGGCCGCAAGCTGCGAAAGCGTGACTTCCGACGGCTCTGGATCACGCGCATCGGCGCGGCGTCGCGGCAACACGGACTCAGCTACAGCCAGTTCATGCACGGTTTGAAGACGGCCGGCATCGGTCTCGACAGGAAGGCGCTGGCCGACCTCGCGGCGCGCGAGCCGGACGCCTTCGCGCATCTCGCGGAGCAGGCGCGCGAGGCGCGCGCGTCGGCCGCCACCGCGCCGTAGGACGTCCCGTCCCCGCCGCGACGGGCTCCCGATGGCTGACGTTCCGACCGCCGACGAAATCCGGGCCTCCTTCCACGCCGACCTCGCGCAGACCGAGACCGCCGGCCACCTGCAGGCGCTGCACGATCAGTACCTGGGCCGCAAGCGGGGGGCCGTGCAGGCGCTCCTCAAGTCGGTGGCCGCGGCCCCGCCGGAGCTGCGCCGCACCCTGGGGCAGCAAGCGAACCAGCTTCGGAAGGAAATCGAGCATGCACTCGGCGAGCGACGTGACGCGCTCGAGGCGTTCACCCGCCCCGCCGGTGCGGTCGACGTCACTCTGCCGGGGCGCGAGGTCCGGATCGGCCACCGGCACCCGCTGACGCTCATCCGCGAGGAAATCGAGAGCATCTTCACCAGCCTGGGATTCGAGATTGTCGACGGCCCCGAAATCGAGGACGACTACCACAACTTCGAAGCGCTCAACATGCCGCCGGAACATCCGGCGCGCGACATGCAGGACACCCTGTATCTCGACGGGCCGCTCCGGACGCCGCACGGCCCGCCCGGCACGCTGCTCCGGACGCATACTTCCGGGATGCAGATCCGCTACATGGAAACCCACGCGCCGCCGGTGCGGATCATCGCGCCCGGGCGCGTCTACCGCCGCGACAACCCCGACCTGACGCACTCGCCGATGTTCCAGCAGGTCGAAGGACTGCTCGTCGGCGAGGACGTGACGATGGCGGACCTGAAGGGGACGCTGGAGTGCTTCCTGAAGCAGCTCTTCGACCCCGACACGCGGGTGATGTTCCGCCCCAGCTTCTTCCCCTACACCGAGCCGAGCGCGGAGGTGTTCATCAGTTGCGTCTTCTGCAACGGCGAGGGGTGCCCCGTCTGCAAGCAAACGGGGTGGCTGGAGATTCTCGGGAGCGGCATGGTGGACCCGACCGTCCTCGAAGCGGTGGGCTACGACCCGGAACGGCTCACCGGATGGGCCTTCGGGATCGGCGTCGACCGCATCGCCATCCTGAAGTACCGCGTGCAGGACATCCGCGCCTTCTACGACAACGACCTGCGTCTGCTGGAGCAGTTTGCGCTGTGAAGATCCTGGTCTCGTGGCTGCGCGAGTTCGTGCCGGTCACGGTCTCGATCGAGGAACTGGCCGACGCGCTCACCCTGCACGGGTTCGAGGTGGCCTCCATCGATCCGGCGCCCGCCGTGCCCGGCCGGCCGGCCGGCGAGCCGGACGCGGTGCTGGACCTCGAGATAACCACCAACCGTCCCGACTGTCTCAGCGTCGTCGGCATTGCGCGCGAGGTCTCGACCATCTACGGCGAGCCGCTGACGCTTCCGACCCTGGCAGGCGAGAACGTTGCGGACGGCACGGGCGCGACGGGCCATCCCGACGACCCGCTGCCGGTGACGATCGAGCCGGACGCGCTCGACCTGTGCCCGCGCTATGCGGCGTCGCTCGCACGCGTCACCATCGGACCCTCCCCCGCCTGGATGGCGGCGCGTCTCGAAGCGGCGGACATCCGTCCGATCAACAACCTCGTGGACATCACCAACTACGTCGTGATCGAGATGGGCCATCCGATGCACGCCTTCGACCTCGATGTCCTCGGCGGCGGCGAGCTACGGATCCGCCGCGCCCGCACCGGCGAAACCGTCACCACGCTGGACGGCGCCGCACGCACGCTGGCGGACGACATGCTGGTGATTGCCGACGCCACGCGTCCGCAGGCCGTGGCCGGGGTCATGGGTGGCGCAGACTCGGAAGTGTCAGGCGGCACGCGGCGCGTGGCGTTCGAGAGCGCCTGGTTCGACCCGATTTCGGTCCGCCGGACCGGCCGGCGCCTGGGGCTGTCGACGGAAGCGTCGTACCGGTTCGAGCGGGGCGCCGACATCAGCGCACCGGTGCGCGCGATGCGGCGCGCGCAGCAGTTGCTGGTCGAGTTGGGCGCCGGCACGCCCGAGGGACCCATCATCGACCGCTACCCCGCTCCCCGTGAGCGCCCGACAGTAACGCTTCGCCATGCCCGGATAGGCCGCATCCTGGGGATTGACGTGGACCCGGCGTTCGTTCCCGCGGCGCTCGGGCGACTCGGCTTCGGCGTCGGCGAGGCGCCGGACGAGGTCCCCGCGTCGGGCGACGCCGGTGCGCCAGCCGGCGCTCGCGCGCCGGACCGCAACGGCAAGACCTGGCAGGTCACCGTGCCGGGCCACCGGGTGGACGTCTCCCGCGAGATCGATTTGATCGAGGAAGTGGCGCGGCACTATGGCTACGACCGGCTGCCGTCGACCTTTCCGACGATGACCCGCCCGCCCGCACCGGCGAGCGACGCGCTGAACCAGCAGCGGCTCGCGCGGCGCATCCTGACCGCAAGCGGCTGTTCCGAGGCGGTCACCTACGGCTTCATCGAGGAATCGGAGGCCCGGCCGTTCGTCGACCGCGACGAGGAAATCGTCCGCATCGCCAATCCGCTCTCGGAGCACTTTGCGGTGCTCAGGCCGTCGCTCCTGCCCGGTCTCATCGGCGCTCTGGTCCACAACCGCCACCGCGAGCACCACGACATCCGGCTGTTCGAGATTGGCCAGCGGTTCACCGCGCGCGCCGGCGAAACCCGCAGTATCGCCGTCGCCCTGACCGGCGCCGGAACCGCCGGACACTGGAGCGCCGAAGGACGACCGTCGGACTTCTTCGATATCACCGGCGTCATCCGCCACCTGTGCGACGCATTCGGCGTGGCGGCGAGCTTCGAACCCCTGAAGCAGTCGACGCTTGTGCCCGGCCGGGCGGCCACCGTCGTCGGGACGGGGCGGGAGGGGGCGTCATCAGCTTCACGGCCCCTCGGCACCGTGGGACAACTGGCGTTCGACATCGCGGAGACGCGGGGAATCCACCGCGCGGGAGCCGAAGCGGTGTGGGTAGCGGAACTCGATCTCGACGCGCTGGCCGCAACCGGCGCCGACCGCCGCCGGATGACTGCCGCGCCGCTGCCCCGCTACCCGTCGAGCGCGCGCGACCTTGCCATCGTGATCGACGCCGCCTTGCCCGCTGCCTCGGTTCGTGGCACCATTCGTTCGGCCGCACCGGAAACCCTGCTCGATGTCCACGAGTTCGATCGGTACGAAGGAAAAGGCATACCGAAGGGGCGTGTCAGTCTGGCGTTCCGGCTGACCTTCCGGGCAACGGATCGCACGCTGACCGACCCCGAGGTGCAACAGGCGATGGACTCCATCATCGGGGCCCTCCAGGCGGCGCACGACGCGACGTTGCGATGACCAGTCAACACGGCGTGACGCTCCCCGAGACGGAGGCGCGCCGGCCTGTCTACCGTCACCACCAAGGAGCACTACCCGCCATGGACCAGACCGTTCCTGCCACCGTTGACGACACCACCACCGACGCGGGCGCAGTTGGCGCCGGCACGGTCGAGACCGTCAGCCTCACGGCCATCGAACGACTTGCCGACAAAGTGTCGGCGCTCGTCGACCTGCTCGACGCGACGCGACGGGAGCTGGCCGAGGCGAGACAGGAGAATGCGCAACTGAAGCAGGACCTGGATAATCAGGGTGCGACCGCTCAACACGATCGCGAGGAGTTGCAGACGCTCCGCGCGGAGCGCGCGCAGTTGCAGACCCGGGTCGCAGCCATGCTCGATCAGCTCGAGGCCATCGAACTCTAGCTGCTAGCTCCGCATGGACGATCCGACGCCGGAAGCCGCAACGGTGACGATCCGCATCCTGGACCAGTCCTATCCCGTCCGCAGCAGCCTCGACCCGGCCGAACTGCAGCGGCTGGCGGATTACGTCCAGAAGAAGATGCGGACCATCACGACCCAGGCGCCGCACAGCGACCTGGTGCGGGTGGCCGTGCTCGCCGCTCTCAACATCGCCGATGACTACTTCCGCTGCCGGGAACGCCGCACCGACAGCGACCGGGTGATCCGCGAGCGGACGGCGGAGATAGAAGCGGTTGTCGACCGTGCGATCAGGGTCGACCTTCCCCCTCCGGACAACTCCGCGAACGCCTGAGTCAAGCCCCTTGCAACCGCCGTCCGTGCGGGGCTAAGATGCCTTCCAGCAACGAAAACGGTAAACGCATGTCGGGCGCGACGCTGGCCGCAGGGGGGGCGGCGCGACTCCTGAGAGTGAGTTCCCTGCAGTACGCGTGATGGTCGGAGGCTCGTTTGAGCCATTGTTTAATCGAAGCGAATCGCGACGCGTCGCTGTGAGCAAGCCTCGGTGCGAGGAAGCCTGAGAGGCGGCGTTTGATGAGAGCGGTTCCACCTGCGGACGCAGGTTCATACGACCTCCCCACACGGTAATCGCGGGGTTTTTCGTTCGGCTCAGGTTCCGGCATGCGCGCCGCGTTGCAGGGAGGCGCGCGTGGTGGAATTCGGTCCGCTCCTTACGGGGGCCGTCGCAGCTGCCGCTGTCGGTCTCGCCATCCTCTTCTACTGGATATCCACCCGCCGCCGGATTGCCGCCGAGACGATCGACCGAGCTACGGCTGACTCCCAACGCCTTCTCGCGGACGCCGAACGCGAGGCGGAGGCGAAGCTCAAGGAAGCACTCCTGAGCGCCAAGGAACAGGCGCACGAGTTACGCCGCGAAGCCGAAGAGCAGGCTCAGTCGCGGCGTACGGAGATCGCCGCCCTGGAGCGCGACCTGGCCGTAAGGCGCCAGGCGCTTGACGACCGGGACGCCTCGCTCGCCCGTGCCATGGAGGAAGTCGAGACGCGCGAATCGGCGGTTGCCGAGCGCGACGAGGCGCTGGCCAGGCGCGAGGCGGCGGCCAAGGCGGACGAGACGCGCCGCCAGGAGCTGGTCGCCGAAGCCCAGCGCGCACTGCAGCAGGTGTCCGGAATGACCGCCGATGAGGCGAAGGCGCTGCTGATACAGCAGCTCGAGACCGATGCTCGGCGCGACGCCGCGCACCTCGTCAAGAGGCTGGAGCACGAGGCGCGGGAGAGCGCCGAGGCGAAAGCGAAGCAGATCATCACGCAGGCGATTCAGCGGAGCGCGCCCGACCACGCCATCGAGACGACGGTATCCGTCGTGGACCTGCCGAGCGACGATCTGAAGGGACGGATCATCGGACGGGAGGGGCGCAACATCCGCGCGCTCGAGACCGCCACCGGCGTCGAGCTGATCGTCGACGACACCCCCGGCGCGATCATCCTCTCCTGCTTCGATCCTTACCGCCGCGAGATCGCCCGGCGTGTCATCGAGCAACTGGTCGTCGACGGCCGCATCCATCCCGCCCGCGTGGAAGAAGTGGTCGACAAGGTGCGAACCGAGATGGACGCGGCGACGCTGAAGGATGGCGAAGCGGCCGCGTTCGAACTGGGCCTGCACGACCTCCATCCCGAGCTGAGCCGGATGATGGGGCGGCTGAAGTACCGCACGAGCTACGGCCAGAACGTCCTTTCCCACTCGAAGGAAGTGGCCTACGTCGCCGGCGTGATGGCCCGTGAAGTGGGACTCGACGCCCATACCACGATCCGCGCGGCCTTCCTGCACGACATCGGCAAGGCGATGGACCGCGAGCTGGAAGGGACCCACCTGGAACTCGGCATCAACTTCCTCCGGAAGCACGGCGAGACCGAGGCGGTCATCGACGCGATGGCGGCACACCATATGGACATCGACTGGCCGTCGCTCGAATCGATGATCGTGCAGGCGGCCGATGCCGTCTCGGCCGCCCGGCCCGGCGCGCGCCGCGACATTCTGGAGTCGTACGTCAAGCGGATCGAGAGCCTGGAGGACATCGCCGAGTCGTTTCAGGGCGTCGGAAAGGCATTCGCGCTGCAGGCGGGGCGGGAGGTCCGCATCCTCGTGCAGAGCGAGCAGGTGTCGGACGAGGATGCGGTCTGGCTGTCGCGCGACATCGCCAAGCGGATCGAGAACGAGCTGCAGTACCCCGGCCAGATCAAGGTGACGGTGATTCGCGAGACACGCTCCGTCGAGTACGCGAAGTAGGCGGCGCGCAGGCGTGAGAGCCGACACCGTTGCCGACCGGGGCGAACACGCCGTCATACAGCGGATCCGCGATTGCGTGGGATCGGCGCCGGCGCGTGTCGCGATCGGCATTGGCGACGATGCGGCCGTCATCGAGCCGGACCGGGGCGCCCTGACCGTCGCCACGACCGATACCCTCGTCGAGAGTATCCACTTCGACCTTGCGCTCGGCTCCCCCGCCGACGCCGGCCACAAGGCGCTCGCCGCCAACCTCAGCGACCTCGCCGCGATGGGCGCTGCGCCACGCGCCGTCCTCCTCGCGCTGTCGCTCCCCGGCGATTGCCGAATCGCCATCGTCGACGCCCTGGTGGACGGCCTCCTCGCCCTCGCCGCCCGCCATCGGACCACACTCGTCGGCGGCGACGTCACCGCATCTCCCGGCCCCATCATCGTCGGCATCACCGCCTTCGGGAGCGCGAAGCGGCGTCGACTGCTGACGCGGGACGCGGCGCGCCCCGGCGACGTAGTCTGGGTCAGCGGGACGGTCGGAACCGCCGCCGCCGGGCTCCACGCGCTGCAGGCCGGCGCCGCCGCCGCCGGGCTGCCGGCGTGCGTCGAACGGTGCCGGCGGCCGGAGCCGCGCGTTGCGCTGGGCGTCGCGCTGGGCCGCAACCGGGCCGCGCACGCCTGCGTGGATCTGAGCGACGGGCTTGCCGACGGCGTTCGGCAGATCGCCGCCGCGAGCGGGGTCGGCATCCGGCTCGACGCCGAATCGCTGCCCATCCACCCGGAGGCCCGCACCTGGTTCGAGTCGGCGGGTGACGATCCCGTAACGGCGGTTCTCGCCGGCGGCGACGACTACGAGCTTGTCTTTACCGCGCCGCCCCGCCTGACCGGACGGCTCCGGCATGTCCGGCGGCAGATTGGCGACCTCGCCCTCACGCCGATCGGCGTGGTAACGAAGGAAAAGGACGTGCGGTTGCGTCGGGGTGGCCGGGAAGAGCCGCTCCCCGAGGGTTTCGTCCACTTCGGAGCGGTACCGGCCGCCCCGTAGGGTTCGACGCTCAGACCGACGTCTGCGGCGCCGCGGACGCCAGCATGCCCGCCGGAGCCCCGTCCGGTTCCTGGTCCTGGTACTGCAACTGGTAGAGCGTGTGGTACAGGCCGCGCTGCGCGAGCAGTTCCTGGTGGGTCCCCGCCTCGCGCAACTCGCCCTTGTGGAACAGCAGGATGCGGTCCATGTCCTGCACGGTCGACAGGCGGTGCGCGATGGCGATCGTGGTCCGTCCCGCCATCAGGACGCCGAGGGCATCCTGGATGAGACGTTCGGTGTCGGTGTCGACACTCGACGTCGCCTCGTCGAGTAACAGAACCTCGGGCGCGAACGCGAGCGCCCTGGCGAATGACAGCAGTTGCCGCTGACCGGTGGAGAGCGTCGCTCCCCGCTCGGCCACCTCGCTGTCGAGGCCGTCGGGCAACCGATCGATGAACCCGTCGGCATGCACGCTCGCCGCCGCCGCGCGCACCTCCGCGTCGCCGATCTCGTCGTGGCCGAGCCGGATGTTCTCGCGGACGCTGCCGGAAAAAAGATGGACATCCTGCAGCACCAGCCCGAAGCGGCGCCGCAGGTCAGGCAGCGGCAACTCGCGGATGTCGACGCCGTCGATCGTGATCCGGCCGCGGTTGACGTCGTAGAAACGCATCAGCAGGTTGATCAGCGTCGTCTTGCCCGCCCCGGTCGCGCCGACCACGCCAACGCGGGCGCCGGGCGGGACGTCGAACGTCACGTCGCGGAGCACGAAGTCGTCATCCCGGTACGCGAACCAGACCCCTTCGAAACGAATGTGTCCCCCACCCGACGCAACCTCCATCCGGGCGGGTGGCGCTTTCGGCGCGGTCATGGCGACAGGCGTGTCGAGCAGCCCGAAGATCCGTTCCGACGACGCCATCGCCGACTGCATCACGTTGAACTTCTCCGACAGATCGCTGATCGGCCGAAAGAACTGGTGCGCATAGCCGATGAAGGCGATGAGCGACCCCAGCGTCACGGTCTCCTGCAGGGCGCGGCCGCCGCCGTACCAGAGGATCAACCCGGTCGCGACCGCCCCGAGGAGTTCGACGGCGGGATAGAACGTCGCGTAGTAGAAGATCGAATCGACGTTGGCATCGCGGTGCGCCCGGTTGATCCGCCGGAACTGCGCGAAGTTCCGGCGCTCGCGCCGGAACACCTGGACGGTGGCCATCCCGGAGATGTTCTCCTGCAGGAACGCGTTGATCCGGGCTATCCAGGTGCGAACCTCCCGGTACGACGCGCGCGCATGGGTCCGGAACCAGTGGGTGACGGCGGCTATCACCGGCAGTACGACGAAGGTGACCAGCGCGAGGCGCCAGTCGAGGACCAGGAGCAACACCATGATGCCGGCCAGCATCACGACGTCGCGGACCACCGCCACGACGCCCGAAGCGAACAGGTCGTTCAGGGCGTCCACGTCGGTCGTCACCCGCGTCATCAGGCGGCCGACCGGGTTGCGGTCGTAGAACGCGACGTCCAGCCGTTGCAGGTGACCGTAGATCTCCATCCGGAGGTCGTACATGATCCGCTGCCCCATCATCTGAAGCGTCAGCGTCTCGATGTAGCCGAGGACGAACGAACCGAGCAGGACACCGAGGAAGACGAGCGCGAGATGCCCCAGGCCGTCCAGGTCGCCGGTCGCAATGTGATTGTCGATGACCAGCTTCGTGAGCCACGGCGGCACCAGTTGCAGCACCGACCCGGCCGCGATGGTCCCAAGCGCGAGGGCGACCGAACGCCGGTGCGGCCACAGGTACGTGAGCAGCCGCCGCATCAGGCGGGCGTCGTAAGCCTTGCCGAGCACCTCCGGTTCGTGCATTTACGACTCCGCCAGCGCCGCTTCGAGCAACTGCTTCCGGTGCAGGCCGGCGTAGAGGCCACCCGCCGCCACCAGTTCGTCATGCGTCCCGCGTTCGACGACGCGGCCCTCGTCCAGCACGAGGATCAGGTCCGCGTCCCGCACCGTCGAGATGCGGTGCGCCACCAGGATCGTCGTCCGCTCGCGCATCACCCCCCGCAGCCGCGACAGGATCGCCTCCTCCGTGTGCGTGTCCACCGCCGAGAGGGCGTCGTCCAGGATCAGGATGCGGGGATCCGTGAGCAGTGCACGGGCCAGCGCCGCGCGCTGCTTCTGGCCGCCCGACAGGGTAATGCCCCGCTCCCCCACTTCGGTGGCAAGCCCCTGCGGAAAACCGGCAACGTCCGTGTCGAGCTGCGCGATCGCCACGACGCCGGTCACGTGTTCATCGAGCGCACCGCCGGTCACGCCCGCGGCGTCGTCCTCGCGATCCGCCAGCGCCCCGAACGCGACATTCCCCGCCACCGTCTCCGAAAAGAGCAGCGGCTCCTGGGGCACGTAGCCGATTGCCCCGCGCAACCGGTCGAGCGGCAGGTCACGGACGTCGACGCCGTCGATGAACACGCTGCCGGCCGGCGGATCGAACAGCCGCGGAAGCAGTTCGACGAGCGTCGACTTGCCCGATCCGGTCGACCCGATGAGTGCGAGCACCTGTCCCGGATCGACCCGTGCGGAGACGTTCGAGAGGACCGGCCGCCCGTTGTAGGCGAAGGTCAGGTCGCGGAACTCGACGGCGCCGCGGATCGTGTCGACCGGCGCCGGCCGCTCCGGGTCACGAATGGCGGGCTCCACCTGCAGGATGTCGAGCATCCGGCGCCAGGCCGCCATGCCCCGCTGGAGCATGTTGGTCACCCAGCCGAAAGCGATCATCGGCCAGGCGAGCATCATCACGTAGCCGTTGAAGGCGACGAAATCCCCCAGCGTCATCCGTCCCTCGACCACGTAGCGGCCGCCGAACCAGAGCACCAGCAGGCCCGAAACCCCCAGGAACAGGCCGAGGGAGGGGTGGAACGCCCCCTGCAGTCCCACCAGCCGGCGGCTCCGCTCCAGGTACTCGCGGTTCGCGCCACGGAAACGTTCCACTTCCACGCCTTCCCGCCGGTAAGCCCGCACCACACGGACGCCGGCGAGCGCCTCCTGCACGACCGCGCTCATCCGCGCCAGTTGCTCCTGGACCGCCTCCGACCGGTGGTAGATCGCGCTGCCGAACCACTTCACTACGACCGATACGAATGGCAGGGGGATGAGCGCGATCAATGTCAGGGCAGGCGAAAGAGTCATCATCAGCAGGACGGCGACGACGAACGTGATCGACGTGGTGGCGGAATACATGATCGCCGGCCCGGCCATCATCCGGACGGCCGACAGATCGTTGGTCGCCCGGGACATCAGGTCGCCGGTCCTGTGCGTGTGGAACCAGGCGGGAGGCAGCCGTTGCAGGTGACCGAAGAAGTCGTTGCGCAGATCGAATTCCACGTCGCGCGAGACACCGATTATGATCCGCCGCATCAGGAAGCGGCAGACTCCGGCCGCCGCCGCGAGAGCGATCAGCATGACGGCGTAGGTGACGAGTCCGGCGCCGGTGTCCGGGCCGGCGATCGTTCCCTGAGCCAGTTGGCCATCCAGGTGGTCGATACCGAGTTTCAGCACCCACGGCGACATCAGTTGCAGGCTGGTGGCGCCAACAAGGAAAATGGCGCCCAGGGCGAACCGGCGGCGATACCTGAGCAGATACGGCAGGAAGGCGGACGCGGCTGGCGACATCGATCCGTTGAGGATAGCAGGCGGACTCTTCCGCGCGGGGCGAGGAGCAGAACGGTGACAACGAACAGACGGATGCGGCAGGACGGGCGGACCGCCAGGCGGGCGGTCCGGAAGGCGATGGCTGCGGTGGCCGCCGCCGCCCTGCTGGCCGCCGGCGCCGCCACGCCCGCGGCGGCGCAGCAGCCGGAGGAAGAGCTCCCGGAGTATCTCTGGGCAATCAACGAGTCGCTCTGGGTCGGTCCCGCGGTCGGCGAGGACTACACCATCGAGGTCGCGGGCAGCGGCTGGCGACCAAAGCCATCGCTCTTCGCCTCCAGCGAGCAGTTCGGCATCCTCGGCACCCGGATCGACTTCGGATCGGACCTCGGCCTCTCCCGAACGGACCACCCCGAGGTCCGCCTGACCCTCAAGCGGGGCCGGCAGAAGCTGCGTGTCTCCGTCGTGCCGATGCGCTACCGGCAGCAGGTGGAAACGCTGGAGCGGCCGATCGTCTTTCACGGAATCCGGTTCGACGCCGGTCTGCCCGTCGAGTCGACACTCGGGTGGAACGCCTGGCGGATCGGCTACGAGGTCGACGTCCTATCGTTCTCTCGGGCCTACCTCGGCTTGATCGCCGAAGCGAAATACAACCAGATCGACTTTTCACTCATGACACCCTCGCTCGAGCCGGAATGGCTGAAGGTGACGGCGCCGATCCCGGCGGCCGGACTCGTGCTGCGGTTCTACCCTACGCGCTTCTCGCCAATCACCGCCGAAGTGTCCGGCTTGCGCCTGCCTGAAGGCACGGTCGAGTACGGCAGCAGCCGCTACTTCGATCTCGACGTATACGCTACGCTCAACCTGTCGCGAGTCTTCGGCCTCAGCCTCGGGTATCGCACGATCGATTTCAGCTATCTGTTCGAGCGGGACAGCGGCGACCTGAAGCTGGAAGGGTTTTACCTGCAAGCCGTCGCCCGCTACTGACGCCTTGCGTCACTCGTCCGGCGCGATGCCGGCAGCGAGGTCCGCGACACGATTCGCGGTGAGCGACTCCAGGCGGCAGCCCGCGTAGCGCGCCAGCACTTCCACGGCGGCGGTCCAGTACGGCGCCTGCTGCGCCGGTTTGTCTCCCTTGACTTTCGCATCAGTCGGCCCGGCGTCCACATAGAGCAGCGCCATCGGTTGGCCGCCCACTATCACCGGGACCGCCATGGCTCGGCGATCCGCGTCGACGGCGGCATCCTGTTCACTGATCGCGCGGTCCACCAACCCCGGATCGACGCCGCCCGCGGCGTAGTCCATCGGATCATCCGCCGCCGCGTCGAATCCCACGAACCGCCAACCGCGCAGCGCCCCTCCCGTACCGACAAACAACGCGGCACGGCCCGCCTCGCCGGCGACCACGTTCACCAGCGTATCCAGCACGCCGCTCAGGTTCTTCGCATCGTCGATGCGGCGCACGGCAGCCAGCAGCGCCCGCGGACCGCATTGCGCCACTTCCGCCAGCGCGGCGTCGATCGCGGCATCCGTCTCCGCCGCGGATTCCGCCGCAGCCACTTCGAGCGCCTCCGCAAACGCGGCATCGCGCTCCTCCATGGCGGCATCCAGGGCCCGCTGCCGATCCTGATCCGTCCGGGCGATCAGCTCTTCGACGAGACCGTGGACTTCTACCGACGCGATGTCGCGCAACCGCGCCACCCGCTCGGCGATTTCCTGCTCGTAGTCGCGTGCGTCTGCCATGGGGATGGTGAGCGATTATAATGACTGTGTGTTCGTCATTGGGGGCGACACGGCTTCGACGGGGGTCATGGAACCGCCGGATGCATGCCGAGCACCATCGACTCGTTAATCCGATGGAAACCGAGTAACTGCGGACACGCAGCTGCCTCTCGCTGCCTAGACGGTAGCGACGCCTCTTTCGATCCTGCCCGCGGGCCGGAAGTCAGGTGTCATATCAGCGGGCTGGCCACCACGCGCGGCACCGACACGTGGCGGCGAGACGTCATCGGGGCTGGTTCCTCCGGCGGTTTCCGCCGCCCTTAGACGCCGGGGACGAGACAAACAAGGGCGGACACGCATGTAGAGTCCGACGAGGCTGGATCCTCGGACGCGGGTTCGACTCCCGCCGCCTCCACCACCTAATGCCCGTAAAGCACTAAAAATATTGGGCTTTCTTAATTTAGAGACCTGATTATTGCCTGTATTATGACCCATTTTAGGTCGTGATGCATGGCGCATTGCCGTGACAGCCTGTGACTGGAACTGGAGCCGGTGTCACAGCCACTGTCACACCCCCCGTCACAATTGCCATTGCGTTAAACCGGTGCATTCAGGTCCTCGTAGCCCAGCGCCAGCGCCATCACACGCTGCGTCGCAGTTCCTCGACCGTGTGCTCTACCAGACGCGGGTCCCGATGGTCCTGAAAACAGCGCGCCGCACGCTGGCAGACGCGCGTACACGCTTCGACCGCCCGCAGAAGCACCGCTCCCGCGTTTGACCGTGATCGTCCCGCCCTCGAACGGGGCTACCAGACGTCGACGGCCTACCGGTGGAAACTCAAGCTGAAGCGGCGTACACTGTGTCGACAAGAGGCTACCTCTGATGGCTTCAAGTGTCTTTTATATCAACACTTTACGCCATCTACGGCCGCCTCTTTTTACCACACTCGTGAGAAATCCGGGCTAGCACGCCACCTCTGAGGGGAGCCCAAGCCCGAGTTCTACGAGAGCCTGTGGGCCGATCGGAACGACACCGTCAACGACGAGGGCGACGATTGTCGGAATACCCGCGAAGATGAGGCCAACGGACACGCGATGGTGGCGCCACTGGCGCGAGGTCGAGGGCGTGACCGTCCTGCATGTGGACTGCACGCACGACGCGAACCGCGAGGCCCGCGCCCTCGATCTGCTCGACGAACGCGAGAAGAAGCGCTGGGCCAGCTTTTTGCTTAAGGACGCCCAACGGCAGTTCGCCCTGTGTCGGGCCGCGCTTCGCATCGTCCTCTCCGAGCGGTTCGGTTGCTCCAACCGCCAGCTCTCGTTCGGCTATCTGGAACATGGCAAGCCCTTCGCGCGAGTGAACGGCAGGCAGGCAGCCGTCGGATTCAATGTCAGCCACAGCGGCCGGCACGGTCTGATAGGGCTCACGGATCACGACTGGCTCGGAGTCGACGTGGAGGAGCGGGTCGTCCGGAGCGACCTCGACGAAATAGGCGCCAGCGTCTACGGCGCGGCAGAACGCCGATGCCTGGCGAACGCCCAGGGGTGGGGGAAGGTGCATCTCTTCTTCAGGCTGTGGAGCATGAAGGAGGCGCTGATCAAGGCCTTGGGCTGCGGCTTCTCGCTGAATCCATCCCGGTTCGAAGTGCCCGGACCCGTGCTCCACGGCGGTCGAGCCGACGTGTTTCGATTTCCGCACGCACCATCCGATGCGTGGCGACTTCTGGATCTGGGAGAACCCCGGTTTGCCGCCGCTATCGCCTACCGACTGCCCGCGTCCCGGCTCAGCGGCCGGACTCCCGCTTGCGCAGTGCTTCCCGCTCCAGGAACTCGACGCTCAGCGCATGACTCCGGGCGGGAGCCTCCACCGGAACGAAGTGACCGGCCTCCGGAATGAAGTCGTAGTCGATCTTGGCCACGAGCTTGGCGTCGAATGACGGCAGGTAGGTATAGGGCATCGTGGGATCGGCGCCGATCACCTTGATCGGACAGCGCATGCTGTCCATGTCCGCGAGAGCTGCGTAAGCAGTGATGAACTCGCCCGCCTGCGCTTCATAGGCAGGCGGACAGCGCAGATCGTATCCCTTCCCATCCGGACATCGGCGCAGCGTCGTCTGTGCGAGCAGAAGCCGGGATCGCGAGTCCAGACCTCGGAACATCGGTGAGTACTCCATGACCTCGGCGAACTCGTCCAGGGTCCGAAAATGCGTGGCTCGAAGTCGGATGTTCCGCACCAACTCCTCCACCTGCGTCTCGAACTCCCACTGTGACATTCCGGGCTTGCACAGAGGCGGATCGAACAGAATCAATGCCTCGAATGCCGCCCCCCTGGACGGAAGCAGAAGGCTCACCAACGCGGTGAGCGAATGAAAAATGCCCACGCACGGTTTCGCACCGAAGAGGCGTCCCATTTCGGGCACGATGGTGTCCAGATCCTCGGCAAAAATCCGAGGATTGTGGTAATCCCGATCGCCGGTGCTGTTCCAGCCATGATTTCGGCAGTCAAAGAGGAACAGGTCGAAATCCGTCAGGAATCGCGACCAGAACGGGTAGTAGAAATCAGCGGCGAGCCCGTTGCCGTGGCTCAGCAGAATCCGCGGACCGTCTGGATTACCGTGTCGGCGAAGAGCGACCTTCGCTCCGCCCTTGAGGGCAACGTCAGCCGTCGCCCGTGGCGCCGGGAGTTCGAACGCGCAGCCAGAACGCTCGATCAACGATCGAGGTACGCGGCGAAATCTCCGATGGACTGGACGTGCGCCACCGCGTCCGGCGGGATGTCCGCGCCGAACTCGTCAGCGATCCTCTTGAGCAAGCCGATACGATCAAGAGAGGACATCCCGAGGTCCGCGGCAGTCAAGGCTTCCACGTTGCCCAGCCGGTCGATGGCCGTGTCCGACAGTTTCGAGGCATCAACCGAAGACAGGATCAAGGAAAGTAAACGCGTGGATGTAGATGTCATAGCGTCGATATGCTAGCAGAGTTTGTTGTACGAGCCAATAGCCTGGCCTCAAGGAGAGGGCACGACGGGCCGCCGCAAGGTGATGTCCCGCACGCCGCCCAGCACCGGACCGGAGGGTGCGTACAGCCGCATGTTGCCGCGGCGGGTCTCCTGCGCCGAAGCGCCTCCGGTCTCGAGCCGGGGGTGCAGGCGGACATGACACACGACGCGCCCGGGAAGCGCTTCACGAAGCCACAAGCGATCCCAGCCGGCCAGGACTAGCGGCATGGGGTCGCCAGCCGCAGCCGCCGCGACCTGGGTGCATGCCTCGAGAAGAACGGGATGGGCTTCGATGCCCCCGTTGGCCATCGCAGCCCGCAAGCTCACCTCGGCCATCGCTTCTTCAGACGCCAGCCGCAGGTTGGAAAGACACCGGAAGGACCAGCCGTAGACGATTCCGGACTCTGCCAACCGGTCGTACAGTGAGAGCGCATCGGCAGGTGTCAGTGCGTCGACCAGTGAACTCGACTCGACGGTGGTGCTGGCAGGCGGAAGCTCTGTACCGGAGCGCATGCACGCCTCGGCGTGCCGGACCCAGGCGCTGTCGGACGGACCGCGGCTGAAGACGGCGATCGGTCGGCTCGCCACCGACGGCGTTGCTGGCGCCCCGACGACCACCTGCAGCGTCCGGCCTGGTTCCCGGGCCGGTCCGTCGTTTCGCACTTCCGGCCAGACGAGCGCATCGTGGATCTGCAGATCGTCCACGACGAACGGAACACCCGGCCCCGACTCTTGCATGGAGGCAGACACCGCCTGCGCGGCAAACAGCGCTGCCGGTGCCGTCCGGCTGCCATGCAGTCGATGGTCCTTCAGCCAGACCTGATCCGATGGGTGCAACTCGGTTTCGAATGTCGTTTCTCCCCGTGCCGAACGATGTCGCTCTCCAAGAAGCGGGTGGCGCACCCTTGGGCGCCGGTGTCGGGAAGGAGAAACCCAGTACCGCCGCTGCTGGAACGGGTAGGTCGGCAGCGCCACCCGCCGCCGCCGCTCCCCAGCGAACAGGCCCGCGAACCTCACCCCGAGCCCCGCCTCGTACGCAGCCGAGACCGCGCCTGCAAATGGCGCCGCCCCTCCGGAACCCGGACCGCGCTGGCTCGTCAGCACCGTCGGATCCGAACCCGACCCGCCGGAAGCCGGCCAATGTGACGCCGCCATCGGGCCGAGAACCGCCCGCGGCCCGACCTCCACCAGGACACCCACCCCGAGCTCCGCCAGCGTCCGGACCCCGGCCCCGAATGCCACCGGCGAACGCGCCTGCCGTCGCCAGTAGCCACCCTCCTGAAGCGCCGGTCCGTCGACCACGCCACCCGTCACGCCGCTCACCAGAGGAACTGACAGCTCACCTCCGAACAACGCCGCCGCCTCCTCGACGCCGTCGAGAACCGCGAATTCTTCCGTCTGGGAAAGCGAGCCCATCAGCATCCCGCAGCGGGACGTGAACCGCAGCCCCGCCTCCAGCCCGATCGCGCCCGCAACCTGAGCCGCCGCGATCTCTCCGACGCTGTGCCCCAGCACCACGTCGGGAACCACCCCGACGCTCGACCACTGCGCCGCCAGCGCAACCTCCAGCGCATAGAGCGCCGGCTGCGTCCACGCCGTCGCGTCCAGGTCCCCCGGCGAATCGCCGGAAGCATCCCCGGGCAACGCCCCGGCGCCGAACATCACCGCCAGCAGGGACGAGCCCCGCTCCTCGCGAAACACCTTCTCGCAGCGGTCCAGCACCGCACGCGCCACCGGCTCGCGCTCATACAGGTCGCGCCCCATCCCCGCCCACTGGCTGCCCTGGCCCGTGAACAGGAACGCCACCTTGCCCGGCGAATCCCCGCCGCGCCGACCCTCGCCCGCCGCCAGCGCCTCGAGCTGCGCGCGAAGTCCCGCCCCGTCCTCGAAAACCAGTCCCGCGCGGCGCCCGAAGTGGCTTCGTCCCACACCCGCCGTCCACGCCGCGTCCGACAGCAGCCCGGGCGTCAGCGCACCCGAACGGGCCTCCAGCCAGTCCACCCAGCGACCCGCGAGCTGACGCAACGCCTCGCCGCTCCGGGCCGAGAGCGGCAGCAACCGCACCGTGCGGGCCGCGAGCGACGCGTCATCGGCCGGAGTCCCGCCCGTCGAACCTCCCTCCGAGCGGACCTCGACCGACCCTCCCTCCGAACAGACCTCGACCGGCCGCCCCGAGTCATCGCCGCAAGGTCCGTACGACTCCAGAATCGCGTGCGCGTTCGTACCCGAGAACCCGAACGCGCTCACCCCCGCCCGCAACGGGCGGTCTTCCGGCGCCGGCCACGCCGTCGCCGACGACGCTACCCGCACAGGCAGCCGCTCCCAGTCCATGCGCGGGTTCGGACGCTCGAAGTGCAGGTGCTTAGGAATCACGCCCGCCCGCATCGACAGCAACACCTTGATCACCCCGGCAACGCCCGCCGCCGCCTCCAGGTGGCCGATGTTCGTCTTCACCGACCCCAGCAGCAACGGACGATCGGCTGGCCGCCCCCCCCCGAACGCCGCCGCCGCCGCCTGCACCTCGATCGGATCGCCCAACTCGGTACCCGTCCCATGCGCCTCCAGGTAGTCCACCTCCGACGGCGCCATCCCCGCCCGCGCCAGCGCCTCGGCGATCACCCGCTCCTGCGCCGGCCCGTTCGGCGCCGTCAGCCCCGCGCTGGCCCCGTCCTGGTTCACCGCGGAACCGAGCAGCACGCCCTGGATCCGGTCGCCATCCCGCTCCGCGTCCGCCAGCCGCTTCAGGACCAGCATCCCGCAGCCTTCGCCCCGCACGAACCCGTTCGCGGCCGCGTCGAAGGTCTTGCAACGCCCCTCCGGCGACAACATCCCGCCGGTGTCGAGCTGCCGGGTAACGCCAACTGTCAGAATGGCGTTCACCCCGCCGGCCAACGCCAGGTCCGCCTCGCCCCGTTGCAGCCCCGCCGCCGCCTGATGGACGGCAACCAGGGACGACGAGCACGCCGTGTCCATGGCGATCGCCGGGCCCTCGATCCCCAGCGTGTACGCCACCCGGCCAATCGCAACCGCGAAACTCGTGCCGGCGGCCGCGTGGATGCTCGGGTCCTCGCCGTCGATCAGACGCTCGTAGTCGCGGGTCGCGATGCCGCAGTACACGCCGGTGCGACTGCCCTTCAGCCCGTCCGGAGCTATGCTCGCATTCTCCAGCGCCTCCCAGCTCGTCTGCAGCAGCAACCGTTGCTGCGGGTCCAGCAACTCCGCCTCCGCCGGCGGGATCCGGAAGAACTCCGCGTCGAACCGGTCCATCCCCTCCACGTATCCGCCCCACGGCGCCGCCTCGTCGGTCTCCGGATCCACCTTCAGGTCGCCCGGGCGTCCCTTCGTCACGGCGTCTGCGCCCGATTCCAGTTGCTTCCAGAACGCGGACAGGTCCGGAGCCGCGGGGAAGCGGCACGCCATGCCGACGACCGCGATTCGATCCTCTCCGGACTGCACGGTACGACGCGGCTTCGGAACCTCCCCCGTCTGGGGGGAGCCACTCACCTGAGCGACCAGATGGCGTGCGAGCCGGACGACGTTCGGGTAATCGAACACCAGCGTGCTCGGCGCCTCGTATTCGCCCGCGAATGCCCGGTTCAGCCGGTCTCGCAGCTCCACCGCCATGAGCGAGTCCAGGCCCAGATCGAGAAAGCCGACTTCCGCGGGCGGCGGCGACGCCAGGCGCAGCACCGACTGCACCTCCGCGCGCAGGAACTCCACCAGCAGACCCTCGCGCTCGCCCGCCACCGCCTTCCGCAGCCGCGACGACAGGTCGCCGGCGCGCGCTCCGACCTCCTCCGCCTCCGCCGGCCGCGGACCCTCCTCGACACCGTTCGTCATGACGACCGTCCGGCCCGGAGCCTCCGGCGCCGGACGAACCTCGGCCGGGGCCCGGCCCAGGATCACGACCGCGCCATTGGCGCCGGGTCCCGGGTCCAGACACTCCACCGCCTCGTAACCGGCATCGGACAGCGCCCGCCGCCACACCTGCGGTCCGACCAGCGGGTGGCTCGAACGGTAGGCGTCATCGAACCGCCACCAGCCCGGGAGCACGCCGAAAGGCAAGTCCGGCCAGCCTCGGGCCGCCATGGTCTCGAGCAGGACCAACATCCCCGATGGCGCCAGCAGGCGCCGGCAATGTCGAAGCGTCTCGCCCAGGTCACGGGTCGTATGCAGCACGTTCGCCGCCAGCACGAGGTCGTAGTCATGTACGTCGAAGCCCTGCGCGGAGGGCTCCCGCTCGATGTCCAGCACGCGGTACTCCATACCGCCGCCGGCGTTCTCGAAGCGCGCCTCGGCCGTCGTGAAGAAGCCCGCCGAGACGTCCGTGTAGGTGTAGTCCGTCCGTGCCTGTGGCAGCGCCGGCAGGACCGCAGCGGTCGTCCCCCCGGCACCGGCGCCCACCTCCAGCACTCGCAGCCGGCGCCCCGCTGGCAATCCCGACACCGACACCGACACCGCCTCGGCGACTAATCGATTGACCGCCCGGTAACACGGCGAGACGTGATACAGGTCCACGGCGCTCGGCTCGCCGCGGAACAGCAGCTCCAGAGCATCGGCGCGTCCCCGCAACACTTCCGCGAGTCCCGCACCGCTCCGCCGTAGCAGCCCGATCTCCACCTTTCCGTACGGATGGCGCTCGGCCAGCTTCAGCGCCAGCCGCTCCGCGTCTTCCAGCCCAGCCGGGAGCGCTTCCCGCGAGTCCGACGCCACCACCCAGCGCGGGCCGGCGTCGTTCTCACGCCGGAGGACTCCCGCCGCGCCCAGCATCGCGAGCATCTGCGAGAGGAACCGGCCATGCTGCTCCAGGATTCCCAGCTCCCGCCGCAGCGTCTCGGGTTCCACGGCCGCGCCGGTGCGACGCTTCCAGCCCAGTTCTTCCAGCACCGCCAGGGCATACGAACGCGAGAGTTCGTCCAGGTCCGCGGCGAGAACGTCCACCTGCTCGGCCTCGATACCCTCTTCCCGCAGGTGCTCCGCGACGGTCCTCGTCCGCGACGCGACCGTCCGGGGTTCGGCGAGGAAGTCCGCCGGGCGGAACTCCTCGGGAGCCCGAGGCACGTCCTTCACCCAGTACCGCTGCCGCTGGAACGGATAGGTTGGCAGCGCCACCCTTCGCCTTCGCTCACCGGCGAACAGGCCCGCGAACCTCACCCCGAGATTCGCCTCGTAGGCCTCCGCCACGGCGCGGACGAATCCCGAGCCGCGCTCCGCCGGGCCATCAAGACTCGACAACACGATCGGCTTCGAGGCATCGGCTTCCGCGCCCGCTGCCGGCCAGCACAGTCCCGCCATCGGACCCAGCACCGCCCGCGGTCCGACCTCCACCACGACACCCACCTCGAGCCCCGCCAGCGTCCGCACTCCGGCCCCGAATGCCACCGGCGAACGCGCCTGCCGCCGCCAGTAACCGCCTTCCCGAAGCGCCGGTCCCTCGACCACGCCACCCGTCACGTTGCTCACCAGGGGAAGCGAGGGCTCGGACGCCGAAAGGTTCCGTGCCGCCAACTCGATCTCCGCGAGGGCCGGGTCCATCAGCCCGCTGTGGAACGCGTGGCTCGTCGCCAGGCGCTCCGTCCGGACCCCGTCATGTCGCAGGCGCGCCTCCAGCGCCGACAACAGCCCCAGCGGTCCGCTCACCACCTGGTGCGCCCCGTTGTCCGCCGCCACGGACAGCCCCGCGCCCTCGACGCCGGCGTTCGATTCCTCCACAGCCGCACGTACGCGCTCCACCGAGGCGAACACCGCCGCCATGCCCCCCGCCGATGCCCCCGTCCGCGGAAGCGAGCCCATCGCCGCCCCGCGGCGGGACGCGAACCGCAGCCCCGCCTCCAGCCCGATCGCGCCCGCAGCCTGCGCCGCCGCGATCTCTCCGACGCTGTGCCCCAGCACCACGTCCGGAACCACCCCGACGCTCGACCACTGCGCCGCCAGCGCAACCTCCAGCGCATAGAGCGCCGGCTGCGTCCACGCCGTCGCGTCCAGGTCCCCCGGTGAATCGCCGGAAGCATCCCCGGGCGACGCCCCGGCGCCGAACATCACCGCCAGCAGGGACGAGCCCCGCTCCTCGCGGAACACCTTCTCGCAGCGGTCCAGCACCGCACGCGCCACCGGCTCGCGCTCATACAGGTCGCGCCCCATCCCCGCCCACTGGCTGCCCTGGCCCGTGAACAGGAACGCCACCTTGCCCGGCGAACCCCCGCCGCGCCGATCCTCGCCCGCCGCCAGCGCCTCGAGCTGCGCCCGAAGTCCTGCCCCGTCCTCGAACATCAGTCCCGCACGGCGCCCGAAGTGGCTTCGTCCCACCCCCGCCGTCCACGCCGCATCCGACAGCAGCCCGGGCGTCAGCGCACCCGAACGGGCCTCCAGCCAGTCCACCCAGCGACCCGCGAGCTGACGCAACGCCTCGCCGCTCCGGGCCGAGAGCGGCAGCAACCGCACCGTGCGGGCCGCGAGCGACGCGTCATCGGCCGGAGTCCCGCCCGTCGAACCTCCCTCCGAGCGGACCTCGACCGACCCTCCCTCCGAACAGACCTCCACCGGCCGCCCCGAGTCATCGCCGCAAGGCCCGTACGACTCCAGGATCACGTGCGCGTTCGTACCCGAGAACCCGAACGAGCTCACCCCCGCCCGCAACGGGCGGTCCCCCTGCGACGGCCACGCCGTCGCCGACGACGTCACGCGCACCGGCAGCCGCTCCCAGTCCATGCGCGGGTTCGGACGCTCGAAGTGCAGGTGCTTCGGAATCACGCCCGCCCGCATCGACAGCAGCACCTTGATCACCCCGGCAACGCCCGCCGCCGCTTCCAGGTGGCCGATGTTCGTCTTCACCGACCCCAGCAGCAACGGACGATCGGCTGGCCGCCCCTTCCCGTACGCCGCCGCCGCTGCCTGCACCTCGACCGGATCGCCCAACTCGGTGCCCGTCCCATGCGCCTCCAGGTAGTCCACCTCCGACGGCGGCACCCCGGCCCGCGCCAGCGCCTCGGCGATCACCCGCTCCTGCGCCGGCCCGTTCGGCACCGTCAGCCCCGCGCTGGCCCCGTCCTGGTTCACCGCGGAACCGAGCAGCACGCCCAGGATCCGGTCGCCGTCCCGCTCCGCGTCCGCCAGCCGCTTCATGACCAGCATCCCGCAGCCTTCGCCCCGCACGAACCCGTTCGCGGCCGCGTCGAAGGTCCTGCACCGCCCGTCCGGCGACAACATCCCACCCGCCGCGAGCTGCCGGGTGAAATCTATGGTCAGCACGGCGCTCACTCCGCCGGCCAACGCCAGGTCCGCCTCGCCCCGTTGCAGCCCCGCCGCCGCCTGGTGGATCGCCACCAGGGACGACGAGCACGCCGTGTCCACCGCGATTGCCGGACCCTCGAGCCCCAGCGTGAACGCAATCCGGCCGATTGCGGCCGCGAAGCTGGTGCCGGCCGCAACGTAGATACTTGGGTCCGCGCCACCGATCAGACGCTGGTAGTCGCCGGTCGCGATGCCGCAGTACACGCCGGTTCGACTGCCCTTCAGCCCGTTCGGAGCCAGCCCCGCGTTCTCCAGCGCCTCCCAGCTCGCCTCGAGCATGAGCCGCTGCTGCGGGTCCAGCAGTTCCGCCTCCCGTGGCGAGATCCGGAAGAACTCGGCGTCGAACCGGTCGACCTCCTCCACGTACGCCCCCCACGGCGCCGCCTCGTCCGTCTCCGCATCCACGACCAGGCCGCCGGGACGCCCTCGCGTCACCGCGTCTACATCCGTTTCCAGCAGCCGCCAAAACGCCGACAGGTCCGGGCTGCCCGGAAATCGGCACGCCATCCCCACGATGGCGACCGGCTCCCTGAACCGCGCAATCTCCTGCCTGGCGGCCTTCAGTTGGGCAAAGAGCCTCCTCGAGAGGTCGAGCGGCCGGCCGGTCTCAGTCACCCCCGTTCCCCTCGGGCTTCGACTCGGTCTCCAACAAGGCGTTGGCTTCCGCGAGGAAGTCCTCCTCCTCCATCTGCTGGACGCGTTCGTACTCCTGGTGGATGGCGCGATCAGGCGATCGTCCTTCCTCGGCGGGCTCGGGGTCGGTACAGCCGAGCTTCGCGGCCAGGTGCCGCGCGAGCCGGTTGACGTTGGGATGGTCGAAAACGACCGTGCTCGGTGCCTTGTACTCGCCCGCGAGCGCACGGTTCAACCGGCCCTGAAACTCCGCCGCCATCAGCGAGTCCATTCCGAGGTCGAAGAAACCGACCTCCGCCGAAGGGAGTGAGGGAAGTCGCAGCACCGACCGCACCTGCTCCCGCAGGAACGCCACGAGCACGCCCTCGCGTTCCGCCGCCGCCGCCGAACGCAACCGGGATGGCAAGTCGGCGGGGCCGGGCAACACCGGCTCACCGCCTCCACCCGACACGAGATCCTCGAGCAGAGCCGGACGCCTTCGACGGTCCTCACTCGCCATCGACCAGTCCACCCATGCCGCCGCTGCCGTCCTGACGTCGTCATCCACCAGACGGGTCAGCGCCCGCCGCCCCTGCTCCGGAGTGAGCCGTCCGACTCCGTCGGGCGACGGCCCGGTGGCCTCCCGCTGCCAAACCCCTCCGTCAACCGCCGGCCAGGGCCCCCACTGAATCGCCTGCCCCGGAAGCCCCCGCGCGCGCCGATAACGCGCCAACTGGTCCAGGAAAGCGCTCGCGGCCGCATCGGGCGCACCTCCCGCGTGCCCCAGGACTCCACCGAGACTCGAGAACAGAACGAAGAGGTCGAGCTTCAGCGGCAGCGCGGCCCGGTGCAGATGCCACGCTCCCAGTACCGTCGGACACAACACTCGCTCGCAGCTCTCCCAGTCCTGATGGACGAGCGAACGCTCCGACGGCGCGCCCGCCCCGTGGAACAACCCGCCAAGCGGAAGCCCTCCCTCGGCCACCTCCGAGAGGAGACGCGCCAAGGATGCCTCCCCCGTCATCTCCACGGGCGCCACCCGCACCGCCACGCCACGCGAACGCAGCGAGTCGATCACCGCCTCCGCCGCCCCATCCGCAGCCGCGCTGCCCTGCAGCACGACCCCGCCGGCTCCCGCATCCGCCAGCCAGTCGGCAACCTGCAACCCCAATCCCGAGAGGTCGCCGGTCACCAGGTAGCTGCGGTCCGGACGCACCCTGCCGCGCAGACTCCCGGCGTCCGGCTCGGACCCGGATGGCAGTCGGACCAGCCGCGAAACCAGACGCCGGCCCGCCCGCCAGGCAACCTCCGTCTCCCGATCCGGAAACGCCAGCTCCCGGGCGATACCGGCTGCGGAACCCGGCGCTGCCGGGTCCAGGTCCAACAGCCGCACGGGGATATCCGTCAGTTCCCGCGTCGCTCTGCGACCGAAGCCCCACAACGCCGACCCGGCGAGCTGCCCCGACGTCTCCTCGCCAGTCACCTGCCCGCCGCTCGTCACGAACCACAACCCCGCGGTGGGTCGCGCCCCGGAATCCTCGAGCCCCTGCGCCAGAGCCAGCGCGCTCCTCATCACGCGCTCCACGTCCCCGGCCATCTCCGCCGACCCCGCTCCCGCCCCGCTGCCGCGCAGACCGCCCAGGTGGACGACCCCGCGCAGGGGCTCCGCTGCCGTCGTACCCGCAAACAGCTCCCGCCACGATTCCCGGCGGAACGGCTCCACCGATCGCACGCCAGGCCCGGCGCCGTCCGTCGTCACGACCCTCTGGCCCCAACTCTCCAGCTTTCCCGTCAGGTCCGCCGCCAGGCCGCCCCCATCACCGTCGAACAGCACCCACAGCCCAGGCTCCGGACGGACCTGCGCCGGTCCCCGAGCCAGAATCACGGCCCCACCGTTGTTCCCGGCCACGGGTGCGAGAAGGTCCACTTCCTCGTAGCCGGCTTCCGCCAGCGCCTGCCGCCACACCTGCGGTCCGACCAGTGGGTCGTCCGAACGGTAGGCATCATCGAAACGCCACCAGCCGTCCAGCATCCCGAAGGGCAGATCCGGCCAGCCCCGGGCCTCCATGATCTCGAGCAGAACCAACATCCCCGACGGCGCCAGCAGGCGGCGGCAATGTCGAAGCGTCTCGCCCAGGTCACGGGTGGCATGCAGCACGTTCGCCGCCAGCACGATGTCGTAGCCATGCGCGTCGAAGCCCTGTGCGGACGGCTCCCGCTCGATGTCCAGCACCCGGTACTCCATACCGCCGTCCGCGTCCCCGAAGCGCGCCTCGGCCGTCGCGAAGAAGCCCGCCGAGATGTCCGTGTAGGTGTAGTCCGTCCGCCCCGGCAACTCCGCCAGCACGGCGGCAGTCGTTCCCCCGGTCCCGGCTCCCACTTCCAGCATCCGCAACCGCCGTCCGTCCGGCAGCCCGGCCGCCGCCGCCGCCACCGCCGCCGCCACCATCCGGTTGCTCACCCGATACGCCGGCGCGGCGTGGTACAGGTCCGCGGCGCTCGGTTCGCCCCCGAACAGCAGGTTCAGTCCGTCGGCTCTACCGCGCAGCACGTCTGCGAGCGCCGAACCGGCCAGACGCAGCAGACCGATCTCCACCTCTCCATACGGATGGCGCTCCGCCAGCTCGTCCGCGAGCCGCGCCGGCTCCCCGAGCGGTGCGGGCCGATCTCCCGAGCCCACCGCCAGTACGCTGGCCGCATCGTCGCTCCGGCGCACGAGAATCCCGGCTTCTTCCAGCATCACCAGCAGCCGCCCGAACAGATGCCGGTGCTGCTCCACGATCTTCAACTCGCGACGCAACGCCTCCGGATCCACTGCGGCCCCGGCGCGTCGTTCCCACCCCAACTCCTCCAGCGCCGATAGCGCATACGAGTGCGACAGCTTCTCCAGGTCCTGGCCCAGCGCCGCCGCATCCGCCGCCTCCAGACCCTCCGCTCGCAGGTGCTCCGAAACGTCCGGCGCACCCGAGGCGACCGCCGCCGGACCCTCGAGGAAGTCCGCCGGACGAGGCCCCGCCCGGTCCGCCGTCGAAGCCTCGCGCCACTCGACGTGGTACAGCAGGTCCTCGGTCCCGGCGGTCGCCGACAGTAGCGCCGCCCGGCTTACGCGCTTCAGGGTGAACCCGCTCACTCCTCCCAACGCCGTTCCGTCCGGCGCGTAGATGTCGAGGTCCAGCGCCCTCGCATCCGGCGCGGCGTCCGCGGAACGTGAGACCTGCCGCGCACGACACAGGACCCGCTCCGGCAGCCGCCCGCCAACCCACAGACGATCCCATCCCGCCGCTAACCAGGCCGTTTCCCCGTTGCCCGAACCCTCCGGAGAAACGACGCGGGCGGCCAGTTGGAAGCAGGCCTCCAGAACCGCCAACTGGATCTCGATGTCGGTCCCGTCCACGCCCTCCGGCAACGCCACGTCGCCGACCGCCTCGGCGGGCCCGAGCCACGCTCCAGCGACCCCCTGCAACGCCGGGCCGTACGACAGCCCCGCCTCGACCAGATCGCGGTACATCGCCCGCGAGTCCACCGGCGACAGCGCACTCTTCAGAAACTCGATCTCCGACGACGTGACACTTTCCCCGTCAGCCGGGGCGCCGAAACCCGCCCGGCCGTTCGCATGCCGCACCCAGGGTTCATCGCTCCTTGCGCGGCTGAAGATCTCGAAGGTCCGCGCCGAGCCGACTTCCGTCGCGCCCAGAACCAGTTGTACCAGACGGACCCACTCGCCCTCCCCATCGTCCGGCTCGTTCCCTTGCAGAACCAGCGGCGTCTCGATGCGCACACCTTCCAGGAACCGCGCACCGGACTGCGGGCCGACGGCCGCCAGCGCCCGGAGCGCCTCCGCCGCGTACAACGCGCCCGGCACGACCACCCGATCGAACACGCGACTGTGGTTCAGCCAGTCGGGAGTCGAGGCGGACAGCTCCGTCTCGAACAGGCACTCCCCGTTGGCCAGGCACACGGGTCTCCCCAGCCGTGGATCGCCGGCCGCCGAGCGGCGGCGCTTCGGCGTCTCGACCCAGTACCGCTGCCGCTGGAACGGATAGGTCGGCAGCGCCACCCTTCGCCGCCGCTCACCGGCGAACAGGCCCGCGAACCTCACTCCGAGATTCGCCTCGTAGGCTTCCGCCACGGCACGGACGAATCCCGGGCCGCGCTCCGCCGGGCCGTTGAGACTCGACAGCACCACCGGCTTCGAGGCATCGGCTTCCGCGGCGGCCGCCGGCCAGCACAGCCTCGCCATCGGGCCCAGCACCGCCCGCGGTCCGACCTCCACCACGACACCCACCCCGAACTCCGCCAGCGTCCGCACCCCGGCCCCGAATGCCACCGGCGAACGCGCCTGCCGCCGCCAGTAGCCGCCCTCCCGAAGCGCCGGTCCCTCGACCACGCCACCCGTCACGTTGCTCACCAGGGGAAGCGAGGGCTCGGACGCCGAAAGGTTCCGTGCCGCCAACTCGATCTCCGCGAGGGCCGGGTCCATCAGCCCGCTGTGGAACGCGTGGCTCGTCGCCAGGCGCTCCGCCCGAACCCCCTCATGCCGCAGGCGGGCCTCCAGCGCCGACAACAGCCCCAGCGGTCCGCTCACCACCTGGTGCGCCCCGTTGTCCGCCGCCACCGACAGCCCCGCGCCCTCGACGCCCGCGTTCGATTCCTCCACCGCCGCCCGCACTCGCTCCGCCGAGGCGAACACCGCCGCCATGCCCCCCGCCGATGCCCCCGTCCGCGGAAGCGAGCCCATCAGCATCCCGCGGCGGGACGCGAACCGCAGCCCCGCCTCCAGCCCGATCGCGCCCGCAACCTGAGCCGCCGCGATCTCTCCGACGCTGTGCCCCAGCACCACGTCCGGAACCACCCCGACGCTCGACCACTGCGCCGCCAGCGCAACCTCCAGCGCATAGAGCGCCGGCTGCGTCCACGCCGTCGCGTCCAGGTCCCCCGGCGAATCGCCGGAAGCATCCCCGGGCGACGCCCCGGCGCCGAACATCACCGCCAGCAGGGACGAGCCCCGCTCCTCGCGGAACACCTTCTCGCAGCGGTCCAGCACCGCACGCGCCACCGGCTCGCGCTCATACAGGTCGCGCCCCATCCCCGCCCACTGGCTGCCCTGGCCCGTGAACAGGAACGCCACCTTGCCCGGCGAACCCCCGCTGGACCGACCCTCGCCCGCCGCCAGCGCCTCGAGCTGCGCCCGAAGTCCCGCCCCGTCCTCGAAAACCAGTCCCGCGCGGCGCCCGAAGTGGCTTCGTCCCACCCCCGCCGTCCACGCCGCATCCGACAGCAGCCCGGGCGTCAGCGAATCCGAACGGGCCTCCAGCCAGTCCACCCAACGGCCCGCGAGCTGACCCAACGCGTCGCCGCTCCGGGCCGAGAGCGGCAGCAACCGCACCGTACGCTCCGCGAGCGGCCCGGCATCGGCCGGAGTCCCGACCGTCGAGCCTCCCTCCGAGCGGACCTCGACCGGCCGCCCCGAGTCATCGCCGCAAGGCCCGTACGACTCCAGGATCACGTGCGCGTTCGTACCCGAGAACCCGAACGAGCTCACCCCCGCCCGCAGCGGGCGGTCCTCCGGCGCCGGCCACGCCGTCGCCGACGACGTCACGCGCACCGGCAGCCGCTCCCAGTCCATGCGCGGGTTCGGACACTCGAAGTGCAGGTGCTTCGGAATCACGCCCGCCCGCATCGACAGCAGCACCTTGATCACTCCGGCAACGCCCGCCGCCGCCTCCAGGTGGCCGATGTTCGTCTTCACCGACCCCAGCAGCAACGGACGATCGGACGGCCGCCCCTTCCCGTACGCCGCCGCCGCCGCCTGCACCTCGATCGGATCGCCCAACTCGGTCCCCGTCCCGTGCGCCTCCAGGTAGTCCACCTCCGACGGCGCCACCCCCGCCCGCTCCAGCGCCTCGGCGATCACCCGCTCCTGCGCCGGCCCGTTCGGCACCGTCAGTCCCGCGCTGGCCCCGTCCTGGTTCACCGCGGAACCGAGCAGCACGCCCTGGATCCGGTCGCCGTCCCGCTCCGCGTCCGCCAGCCGCTTCAGGACCAGCATCCCGCAGCCTTCGCCCCGCACGAACCCGTTCGCGGCCGCGTCGAAGGTCCTGCACCGCCCGTCCGGCGACAACATCCCGACCGCCGCGAGCTGCCGGGTGAACTCAACGGTCAGGACGGCGTTCACCCCGCCGGCCAACGCCAGGTCCGCCTCGCCCCGTTGCAGCCCCGCCGCCGCCTGGTGGATCGCCACCAGGGACGACGAGCACGCCGTGTCCACCGCGACCGCCGGTCCCTCGAGCCCCAGCGTGTACGCCACGCGGCCGATTGCGGTCGAGAAGCTCGTTCCCGTCGTCAAGTAGAAGGCGCCGGCGGGATCCCGTTCGAAGGAGGCCACGGACCGGTAGTCGTTGCGCCACAAGCCGGCATAGGCGCTGGTACGGCTACCGCGCAACTCGCCCGGATCGAACCCCGCGTCCTCCAGCGCCTCCCAGCTCGTCTCCAGCAGCAACCGCTGCTGCGGGTCCAGCAGCTCCGCCTCCACCGGCGCGATCCGGAAGAACTCCGCATCGAAGCGATCCAGTGCCGTCAAATAGGCGCCCCATGCGGCCGATTCGGCGGTCGCCGCCGTCAGGGTCAGGCCGTCGGGACGCCCTCGCGTCACCGCGTACCCACCCGACTCCAGCCACTGCCAGAACGCCGAAAGGTTCGGGCCGCCCGGAAACCGGCACGCCATCCCCACGATGGCGATCGAGCTCCCGCTGGGATGCTCGCGCCGCCGTTGCCCAGTTTCAAGCAGCACCAATTTAGAGGCTCAGGTGCTTAGCCTAGTAAATTTGGTAGTAAATAGGCGTGTAAGAATTGACTTTTTTATTTTGTTTTAGTGAATACCCAGCCAAGTTACCCGCAGGGCGTGCCGGAATGGGGAAGGAGCGAGGTCGCGCGAGAGCGTGCGCTTTGCCGCGTACCGCGATCAGCGCGTCCGCGACTGTCCGCGAAAGAAGGAGACGATGCGCTCGCTGGTGCCGCGCGGGTAGACGTGGGCGCCCGCATGGATCCAGGTCATGACCGGCGTCGCGGTATCGGCTCCGTACACCGTGTAGCCGGCTCCGCAGTCTGTCGTCGCGTCGACGCTGTTCACCTCGATGGCGGTCGCGATGGCGGCTTCCTGATCGGAAAAGCGGACGACCAGATCGCGCGCCCGGCCACATGGAAGACCGGCTTGGCCTCCGTGGGCCGCACGGAGGGACGGAGGCGGGCGGCCACGGAGGCATATGCCGCGAACACATCGGGACGCTCCGCCCAGAGAAGGTAGGTAAACGCCCCGCCGTTCGAGTAGCCGGTCGCATAGATGCGATCGTCGTCGATGCGGTACGTCTCGCGCAGTGACTCAAGCGCGACGTCGACGAGCTGGAGGTCGCGGTTGGCGTCACCGGGTTCCGATTGCCAGCCGGGAAGACCGCGGCGCGTCGGGAGCCCCTGAAAGTACACGGCGATCGCCTCGGGCCAGGCAACGTGGAGATTCGTAGCTGAGATTGCCCCGGCTTTCGTGGACGGTTCACGTTTTCCGTCTTCACGTCATGACATGTACATCGACATCGATCCCTGTGGGCGGTGTGGAGCCCGCGCGCAGCGCGGGATCCAACGAACTCGTGGGCGCCGGCAGGGCGTCCACATGCCGGGCACCGTCCACAGGGTCTGTAAGAGGGTTCCGTCGAATCGAGGGGTATTGCCACACACGCGACGAACCGTCCTCGTCAACGGCGCATGGGGATGACCCGCCCACGCTCCTCGCCGAGATAGCCGGCCCAATCGTCCATGAGCCGCCGACGGCGCGCGAACAGGTCCGACCGCGCATAGGCGGCCTCGACGCGGTTCGCAACCACATGGGCCAGCGCCGCCTCGATGACCTCCCGCGGGTGGTTCGTCCGCTCGGCAGCCCAGTCCCGGAACGACGACCGGAAGCCGTGCGGCACGGCGGCGATGCCCTGCTCCTTGACGAGCTTCGACATGGTCATGTTCGACAGCGGGTTGCCTCGAGAACTCGGGAACAGCAGCCCGGTCTCGCCACCCAGCGGCCTCGCCTCGTGCAGGATTTCGACGGTCCGTCCGCACAGCGGAACGCGGTGATCCCACTTCGCCTTCATGCGACTGCCGGGGACCGTCCAAACGGCCGAGCCGATGTCGATCTCCTCCCACGTTGCCAGCCGTACCTCGCCGGAGCGAGCCGCCGTCAACACGAG
Organism: Vicinamibacterales bacterium; assembly: GCA_965202655.1. Taxonomy (GTDB): domain Bacteria; phylum Acidobacteriota; class Vicinamibacteria; order Vicinamibacterales; family UBA8438; genus VXRJ01. The sequence continues at coordinate 476,392 of CBDBBK010000001.1, forward strand.
AAACTCGAAGGCGAGCTTCGTCCCGATCCAGGCCCGCGATGCGCGGACGACGGCGACGGCGTCGGCCATGTCCGGGAACGCGTACTTCCGAAGGCTCGACGACCAGTCCTTGGCGTGCTTCGAATTGCGCCACGCGGCGCGCTTCTGCTTCAGCACCTCGGAAGCGGCCTCCTCGAAGGTGGGCATGGCACGGCGGCGGCGCTTGGTCGCCAGCGGATCGCCGCCGGAACGGGCGAGCTTGCGGTTGGCGAGCGCCTGCTCGCGCGCGTCCGCCAGCGACACCAGGGAGTAGCCTCCGAGACCCAGCACGCGCACCTTGCCGCGGATCGTGAGCTTCTGCACCCAGCGGCGCGCGCCCGACGGATCGACATGCAGGTACAGGCCATTGCCGTCCGAGTAGCGCCCGGCCTCGCTGACCGTGCGGCAGAAGGCGGCCGAGAGCGCCTTGGCGGGATGGCGGCCCCGCCGCTTGGCGGCTCGCGGCTTCTTCGGGAGCGGCTGCGTCACACCTTCGCACTGTGGCGAAAGTACATGGACGAGTAAAGACGTAACGGTCAACGTAACCCATTTTTCTAGTGAATTTGTGAAGAACTAATCCGAACGGGACAGGACGGAGCCGAAAAGCGAAAGTGAGTTGTCTCCGCCGCCACCACCCATCCACCGCAGGCGCTTCTGGCTGCTGTCCGGGCAGTTGCAAGGGCCGCGCCCCGGCGGTCCGGTTTCGTATCAGCTGCGAGGGCCGATCCAGTACAAGCAGCCGGGCCCGGCGCCGTCACCCATCGGCATCTCGAACGTGACCTCCAGCGTGTCCAGATCCACGACCGCGACACGGTCCGCGGCTCTCAGCCCGAGATAGGCGCGTGCGCCACCGGGCTCCACGAGGACCGCGCCGTCGCCGGTGTCCGTCGAGCCAACCGTCAGCCGCTTGATGACGGTCCTCGTCGCGGCGTCCAGCACCACGAGGGACGCCGCTTCCCCGTCGATAATCAGCACTCGGCCATCCGGCGTGAATTTCAGGCGATTGGCATCCAGCATCCCCAGGTCGAGCGTTTCGACGACGCGCCGGCTCTCGACGTCGATAATCGACACTCCCCCGTCGCTCCGGGTCGCCGTCCAGATCTCGCGGCCGTCCGGCGACAGGTCGATGCCCTCCGGCCTTTCGCCCGGCACCGGAATATGGGTGAGCGCCGCTCGATCGGGATCCGCCACGGCGCCCTGGACCATCGTGACGGTATTGGAACCGGTGTTCGGCAGGAAAATCCGGTCCCTGCCCTGGTCCAGCACGAGCATGTGCGTGCCATCCTGACCGATCTCGAGCGTCCAGTCGATTTCGTTCGTGGACGGGTCGTAGCGACCGATGGACTCGTAGCCCTCGATGGTGAAATACACCTTGCCGTCGGCAAAGACCACGTCATGCGTCTGACTGCCCTGGCCGGGGTCGACCCGCTCGATCTCCTCCTGGGCGGCGATGTCGATGACGGAGATCCCGTCGATCATGCTCGCCACGAACGCCAGCCGGCCGTCCGCCGACGCCGTGACCTCGTGCGGGTCCCTGCCGGTGGGCACTCGCCCGAGAACGTTTCCGGTCTCGGGATCGACGATCGCGAGGGCGCTGGCATCCCGGAGCAGGACCAGGAGCCGTCCGGACGGCGGCGACTGGGCGCTGGCGACACCGAGTACGGTAACGAGCAGAGCGAGCGACAGCGAAACGACTCGCCGGAACGACATTCTGACCTGGTTCATCGGCCACCTCCGAGAGTCAGCCGATTATATCGGCGGTCAGTACCGGAACAGGTACTGGAACTTCGTGAAGAACGCCCGGTTCGTGCGTTGCAGGGTCGTCACCGACGGGAACAGGTAGTCCTGGATCCCGTCGCCGTCGAGGTCGTCCCCGACAATCAGGCTGCCCTGCCGGTAGCGGTCGTCGTAGCCGACGTAGAAGACCGTTCCCGCGTTGACCCGGTAGCTCACCAGCAGGTTCAACCCGGCGGTCTTCTGCAGCGTATTGAACTCGGCGATGTTCCGCAGGGCCAGGCGGTCGGTGAACTGGTAGGTGCTCAGGGCGCGCACGATGGTGACGTCGAAGATCAGCGCATCCTCGTTGCGCGGGTCGAGGAGACGGCTCGTGTTGACGTTGATTTGCGACTGGAACCGGGGGACGGGCCGCAGGGTGAGAAACATTCCGCCGCTGCCGCCGTGACCGAGGAACGGGTTCTCCTGATACCGCACCTCGTCGCCGTACTGGTAGAACCCGCCGATGGAAAAGCGGCGGCTGCTGCTGATGCGTCCGAAGGCGCGGTAGCTGACCTTGTCGAAGTTCACGCCGAGGTAGCGTTCCATGTCGCGGTTGACGCTGACGCTGGCGCTGATGTTGTTGGCGAAGGAGGTGTTCAGACTGGCCCGGAACTGCTCGTCCTCGAGCACGTCGTCGAAGTTCCAGTTACGGCCGTAAGTGACGCTCGGCCCCCAGTTGATGACCCAGCTCTCCGGCCAGAACCGGTACCCGATGGTCGTGACGTTCCGGCGCTGGTCAGTCCGCTGCACGAAGCCGACGTCGGTCCGGAAGTCGGGCGAGAGCGCATACGCTCCGTTGAAGATGCTCCAGTTACGTCCGTTCAGCCGATAGTTGACGTCGAACAGTGTGCCTCGTGAATCGACGCCGTCGAGATCGCGGTTGTCGGTCTGGACCGCCGTGAACGCGATGGCCTGGGTCTGGCCCAGCCGGAACGCGCCGTCGGCCAGCGCCATGCGGCTGTAACCGCCGAGAAAGTCGCGGTTGGTCACCATCGCGCCGATGTGCGACTCCGAGTAGAGGTCGTAGCGCGCCCGGCCAATTACGACGTTCGCGGCCGCGTCGGCGGCGGGCCCGGCAAGGCCGGCCACGGATCCCGCCGCAGCATCGTTCGCGGCGAGAAAGCCGATGGAGGCCCGACCCACCTTGCCGGTTATTTTCGCTCCCCAGTCCGGATCGCGGATGGTCCGCGTATGGACGAAGTTGACGGGCCCGAACACGTTGAAGATCTCGGCGCCCTCCAGGAAGAACGGCCGCAGTTCGGGATAGAAGAGGGCGAACCGCTGGTTGATTTCGATCTGCGGCCGGTCGGACTCGACCTGCGAGAAGTCCGGATTGAGCGTGAAGTCCAGCGTCAGGTTCGACGTGATGCCGTACTTGACGTTGACTCCCCCTTCCGGCTCCGCGTCCCCGGGCTGGAAGGCGCCGGTCGACGTGTCGAGCGATCCGAACCGGATACCGGTCGCCACCGGCATGATCTCCAGATTGCGGCTCGTCGAGAGGTTCGTCATGCCCTCGAGCAGGCCCATCTGGGGCAGGAAGCCGGATACACCGCGCGATATCGGCGCCCAGACGACGTTCTCGTCCTTGTGGCGGATCTCACGGACAATCTGGAAAGCCCAACGGTGCGGGACGTCACGTTGCCGCCGCGGATAGCGCAGGCTCTTGAACGGAATCGCCATCTCGGCCGTGAAGCCATCGTGGACGATCTGCGCGCCGCTGTCGAACAGCGCGTCCCACGAGTCGTCGCCGAAGGGAATCCCCGAGCGTCTGAAACCGCCGCCGCCACCACCGCCGCCGCCGCCGCGGCGACCGCCGCCACCGCCTCCGCGGGCATTGATGATCTCGTCGCCCTGCACGTTGTAGCCGTTCACCGAGAAGGCGTAGGCGCGCTGTTGGTCGAGGAACGGGTCGAAGTAGACCGTGATGTTGTCGTCGCGAAACGCCCGGTCGCGATCTACGCGCGTCGCCCGCATGATGCCGGGATCCTCGTAGTGGGCGTGGAAGGCGAGGTACAGATTCTGACTGTCGTAGCTGATCCAGACCTCGGTCTCCTCGGTCGCGGGCGCTCCTTCCAGCGGCTGCTCCTGGACGAACTCCGTCACGCGCAACGCGTTCAGCCAAATCTCGTCGTCGAGGCGGCCGTCGATGTCGGGACGGACGTCGGTCCGGGTGGGCCGGACCATCGGACGCCCGGTCAGGATGCCGGCGGCGGCGGCGAACCCGGCGACCGGCGTCCCGTCACTTTCCGATTCGACCGCCGCACCCAGCTCCAGGCCTCCCGCTACATCCGCTGGCGGCAGCAACGACGAGCGAGCCCGCCGGCGGGGCGGCCCGCCACTGCCGTTCCCGTTCCCGTTGCCATTCCCATTGCCCGAACGGAGCGCCGGACGCGAGGAGCCGGCGCGGGCGGCGGTTCCGCGGTCGATCCGGACCCGCAGTGAGGTCCCCAGGTCATCGGCTATCCGGTCCTGGAGCGCGAAGAGTTCGCCGACCTCGCCGTCCACCTTGGCGCTGGCGGCCACCTCGCCGGTCTCCGTGTCCGTCACGCGCGCCGTCAGGCGCATCCGATCGCCCACGCGCTGATACCCGCCGGTAACGAACCATCTCGCGCCGGGCTGACCGCCGACAACCGTAATCGCATCCAGACGCAGGAAGTCGGCTGACAGGGATTCCGCAATGCCCGCGCCGATCCAGTCGTCGGCCGTGCTCCCGGAAAGGTTCTCGAAGGGCGCGATCGCCACCGTCGCCGGTCCGGCGGCGTTCGCGCCCGGTGGGGCCTCGGACCCGGATTCTGTCTGCGCGAGGGCCGCGGCCGGAAGGGCCGCGAGGACCCAGGCGCTGACACCGGCCAGCGTCACGACATGCGCGAAGCGGCGGTCAACTATCGAAGGACGGATCGGCACGTACCCCCTCTGGAGCTTACTTATAGTTCAGACAGCGGACGCCGGGGATTAGTTTACGGGCCACTCGCGGGGGACAGATGATGGACGCGGCAGCCGGCGTCAGAATCGGAACAGCCGGTTGAACTTGACGACGAAGCCGCGGTTGCGCAGGTCCCAGCCGCGATCGGGCCGCAACCCGCCGGTGACGTCGCGGTCGTCGGTGTAGACCACGAACAGCTCGCTGCCGGGGCTGTATTCCCAGCGCAGCCGCAGGTTGCTGCCGAACGAGTTGCTGGCCGAGTTGTACTGGAGCAGGCCGCTGAAGAACATGCGCGGATTGAACGCGTAGTTCACGCGGGTGACGGCCAGGTTGGTCTGGAACGCGCCGTACGGCGTATCGATCCAGTTGAAGGAGATGGTCGGCTCGATCGACATCTGCGGAAGCACCGCGATGCGGCCCTGCCTGAACTCCACCGATGTCAGGTCGCCGCCGAAGTACTCGCCGTACCGCGCCGCCAGCGTTCCATTGATACGCCGCTGCTGGCCAATCGAGTAGGAAATCTCGCCATCCGCGAAACGGTACCCCCCCACCGGGATGGAGAAGTCGGAACCGGGCGGCGTGAACGGCCGGACGAGCAGTTCGTAGTTGTCGGTCGCCCGGAACGTGAGCATGTCGCTGGTTTCGAATTCGGTCTGGAAGGCCACGATGCCCTGGCGGGTCTCCAGGAGGTTCTCGTCAGCCGTCAGGATGTAATCGACGCTGGCTTCCAGGCTGAACTGCCGGACGCTCTCGATGGACCGCGGCCGCGGACTGAACCGGGCCGACGAAAACGTGCGGCGGAAGTTGTCGCGCCGCAGGAAACCCACCTCCGGGAGAAAGTTGTCCTCCACCACCAGGTGATCGATCTGAAAACCGTAACGGTCGGCCCCATACTCGAACTTGCCCTGGTAGCTCATATCCTTCCCCCGGTACTCCGGACTCGGAAGCCGGGTCTGGGCAACGTAGGTAATCATGCTGACGTTCTCGAAGAACGCGAACGTGCCGTCGAGACCGTAAGCCTGGCTGGAGCCCGGCGCAACCCGGGACACGGAACGGTTGGTAAACATCGCGCCGACGGAGCTCCGCCGCAGGATGTCGCGTCGGAGCCGGACGACGGTGAAGTTGGTCGGGTCGGAGCCGGAAACGTGCTCGTCCCCCGCGTGGATATTCAGGGCGCCGACATCGAACTGGCCGATCTTGCCGGTCACGCGCGCGCCGCCGACGATGGGCACCACGCGGCCCTCCTCCAGCCCGATCTTCCGGCTGTAGAAGAGCTGCGGCACGTTGACGTCACCGAAGATCCCGCCTACCGGGCCGCCCCCCGGGCCGCCGAACCGACCGGTGACGCCACCCCGGGCGAAGCCGAAGATGCCGCGCCCCTCGAGGAAGAACTCACGTTTCTCGGGGAAGAAGAGAGGGAATCGGGTCAGGTTGACCTGCCGCTCGTCTACCTCCACCTGGGCGAAGTCGGTGTTCAGTGTGAAGTCGGCGGTCAGGTTCTGGGTGATGCCGTACTTGATGTCGATACCGGCATCGCCGCTCCCTTCGTCGACGAGGGCGGGAGACGCGGTCAGATCCGTCGTAACCCCGCCGATCGCGTAGGGCTTGATCTCGAGGTTGCGGCTGGCCGGAGGCGGCTCCAGCCCCACCAGCGTGCCGGCGGCCGAAACCCGGAAGATGCCGGCCGACCCGCTGCCCCCACCGGCGGAGATCGGCAGTCGCGTCAGGTAGACCCACTCGTTCTTGCGCCGGATTGCGCGGCGGAGCTGGATGCCCCAGACATGCGGCGGTTCCGACCGGTAACGCAGGGTCTTGAACGGGATCTCCATCTCCACCGTCCAGCCGCCATCGAAGCGGCCGGTCCGGACGTCCCACACCGGATTCCAGTCGGCGTTCGGGTTGCCTTCGTTCGTGAACTGCTGATCGGCGCGCGCGCCCAGCGGATTCGTGTAGAAGTTGAAGCCGTTACGGCGATCGTAGAACGTGTCGAAGAACGCGGTGAACGTGTCGTTCTGCCGGAGCTGGCTGGTGTCGCGGCGCATCTCGTTGGCAACCCACTGGCTCTCGGGGACCGACTCGTGCAGCCGACCCGCGACGTAGACGTTCGTGTCGTCGAACATGATCCACGCCTCGGTCCGCTCGGTCGCGGGCGCGCCGATGTCGGGCACCTGCTGGATGAACCCCGTGATCGCCGGCACTGTCTCGTAGATCGGCTCGTCGAGGACGCCGTCAAGACGGATGCCCTCGTCGAGACGGATTGCCCGAACCGTCGTGCGCCCTTCCTCGTCACGGGTCATGACGGCCGGCGGTTCCGGCGCGGGCGGCCCGTCGATAAGACCGGGTTCGACGGCGGCGCCCGCCGGGGCGGCGGCTGCCTCGCCAGGGGCGCGGGAAGCGGGAGCGGCAGAGGGGGGAGCAGCCGCGGCCGTCGGACTGAAGCGTTCGAAGACGGCAGCCGCGGTCCTGGCCCCGGCCGGAGGCGGAGTGGAAGACGGCGAAACCGGCGCCGGATCGCGATTCGGCTGCGACTGGGCGACCGCCGCGTCTTCCCAAAAACTCGCCGCAACCTGGTCCTGGAGTTCGAACATCTCGTCCGTCCGGCCGGTCGCCATCGTCGACCGGATGACGGTTCCACCCACCACGTCGACGAGGCGAGCGGTCACGCGAATCTGGTCACCGAGCCGTTGATAGGCGCCGCTGACCACGAGTGTGGCGCCAGCCAGGCGACCCGCTTCCAGCGCCCTTTCCCAACCCTCGCCCGACCCGGTCTCCTCGACCCCCAGCTCGGCGGCGCGCAGCGTCCGCGTTCCCCCGACCTGCAGGTCGGTGGCGACCGCCTCGGCGATCCCCACCCCGATCCAGTCGTCGGCGGGATTCCCGGTCAGGTTGGCGAAAGGCAGCACGAGCACGATGCCGTCACCCCCCGGCGGCGTGCCTGCGGGTCGGGATTGCCCGTGAGCCGGCGCGACCGCAGCCGCAACGAGCACGGCCGCGAGCAGTCCGGAGGCAGAGCGTACTACTCGCATCATTTACCTCGCAAAAGAGCCTACACGAAAGGCATGCTACGCTGCGCGACGGCCATGAGCGACCCTCGACCGGACTGGGACCGCCTGTTTCGCCGCGCCCGGGCCGTGGCCCGTAACGCCTACGCACCCTACTCCGGCTACTACGTCGGGGCTGCGGGCCTCGTCGACGACGGGCGTGTCGTCGAGGGCTGCAACGTGGAGAACGCCTCCTACGGGCTCGCGCTCTGCGCGGAGTGCTCGGTGGTATGCGCCCTGCACGCGAGTGGCGGTGGGCGGCTCGTGGCAATCGCCGTCGTGGCAGGCAAGGACGTCGACGACCTGCAACCGGGCAAGCCGTGCGGCCGTTGCCGGCAACTGCTGTACGAAGCCGGAGGCGACGGCCTCGTCATCAACGGGCGCCAGACGATCGGCGAGTTGCTGCCCGACGCGTTCGGACCCGACGCATTGCGGTGACCATCGATCAGCGCATCGACGCCGTCATGCGCCCGGTGGCGGACGCGGTGTCGGGGTTCGTCTTCTTCCCGGTGCCGCTGTTCGGGGTGGAGATGCCGCTGATCGTGCTCTGGCTGGTCGCCGGCGGCCTGTTCTTCACGCTGTATCTCCGGTTCATCAACGTGCGGGGATTCCTGGAGGCGCTCCGCACCGTCTCGGGCAGGTACGTGCGCGCCGGTGACCCGGGCGAGATCTCACAGTTCAGCGCCTTGACTACCGCCGTCTCCGGCACGGTGGGCATCGGCAACATGGCGGGCGTCGCCGTCGCCATCTCGACCGGCGGGCCCGGCGCCACGTTGTGGCTCATGGTCGCGGGGCTGCTCGGCATGTCGTCCAAGTTCGCCGAGTGCACGCTGGGCGTGCTGTACCGGCGCCGGAATCCGGACGGCTCGGTTTCCGGCGGACCGATGCACTACCTGGAGCGGGGGCTGGGCGAGCGGGGCTGGCCCGTGCTCGGCCGCCGCCTCGGGGCTTTCTATGCGGCGAGCCTGGTGTTCGGCTGCCTCGGCATCGGGAACATGTTCCAGTCGAACCAGGCGGCGGCGATCTTCATCGACATCACGGGTGCGGACGCCAGCCTGTTCGCGGGCCGGGGATGGCTGATCGGCCTGGTGCTGGCGGCCGTCGTGGCCCTGGTGATCATCGGCGGCATCCAGTCGATCGCCCGAACGACGGTGCGGCTCGTGCCGGCGATGGCGCTGCTCTACCTGACGCTGGCCGCGCTGACCATCGGATTGAACGCCGACCGGCTGCCGGGTGCGGTCTCCGCGATCTGGAACGGCGCGTTCACGCCCTCGGGGGCCGCCGGGGGCGCGTTGGGCGCACTCGTCATCGGGTTCCGGCGCGCCGTCTTCTCCAACGAGGCGGGACTCGGCAGCGCCGCCATCGCCCACGCCACGGCCCGCACGCCGCAGCCGGCCAGCGAGGGCTTCGTCGGCCTGCTCGAGCCGTTCATCGACACCGTCGTGATCTGCACGGCGACCGCGCTCGTGATCACGACGACGATCTACGACCCGGCGCTGGCCTCCGGCGGCGTCAGCGGGATCGAGATGACCACCCGGGCGTTCGCCTCCACGCTCCCCTGGTCGCCTGTCCCGCTTGCTATCGCGGCCATCCTGTTCGCCTTCTCGACCATGATCGCCTGGGCCTACTACGGGCTGAAGGCGTTCACCTATCTGGCCGGCGAAGGTCGATGGCAGGACCTCGGCTTCAAGTTCTTCTTCTGCCTGTTCGTCGTCGTCGGCGCCAGCGTCAATCTCGGCGCGATCACCGACCTCTCGGATGCCCTGGTCTTCGTGGTCGCCATCCCGAACCTGATCGGCCTCTACCTGATGGCGCCGATCGTGAGGCGGGAACTCCAGCGCTACCGGCCGCCCGCCTGAACGCCCGCGTAACGCGGTCTTGAGCCGGGACGTCAGGACTCGCGGCCGCGATCCGAGCCCGCGGCCGGATTGTTGGGATGAGTGGTCCAGTTGGCGTACTCGCCGACCTTCTGGCCGGTACGCCGGTCCACCGACCCGAGCGGCAAGGCATCCATCGAGATGCAGCCCTCCACCGGACAGACGATGACGCACAGATTACAGGCGACGCATTCCTCGTCGATCACCTCGAAGACCCGCCCGTTCCGGATGGCGATCGACTGGTGGGACGTGTCCTCGCATGCGGCGTAGCAACGCCCGCACTGGATGCAGTGCTCCTGGTGGATGTTCGCCTTGGCGACGTAGTTCAGGTTGAGGTACTGCCAGTCGGTGACGTTCCGCGCCGCGCGCCCCTGGAAGTCGGCCAGCCGCGAATATCCCTTGTCCTCCATCCAGAGTTCCAGCCCCGAGGTCATCTCCTGGACGATCCGGAAGCCGTAGGCCATAGCCGCCGTGCAGACCTGCACGGTGCCGCAGCCGAGGGCGATGTACTCGGCCGCATCGCGCCAGGTCGTGATGCCGCCGATCCCGGAAATGGGCACGCCCGCGGTATCGGGATCGCGGGCGACCTCGGCCACCATGTGCAACCCGATCGGCTTGATGGCCTGGCCGGCGTAACCGCCGTGGCTCCCCTTGCCGTCGATGGAGGGTTCGGGACTGAACGTGTCGAGATTGATCGACGTTATCGAATTCACGGTATTAATCAGACTGACCGCGTCGCCTCCCCCTGCCTTCGCCGCGCGGGCCGCGCGCCGGATGTCGGCGACGTTGGGCGTGAGCTTGACGATCACCGGCATCCGGGTCGCCGCCTTCACCCAGCGCGTCACCATCTCGATGTACTCGGGCACCTGCCCGACGGCGGAGCCCATCGCGCGCTCGCTCATGCCGTGGGGGCAACCGAAATTGAGCTCCACCGCGTCGGCCCCGGTTTCCTCGACATGCCGCAGGATGCGTTGCCAGACCGGCTCCTCGCAGGGCACCATCAGCGAAACAACGACGGCCCGGTCGGGATAATCGCGCTTGACCCCCTTGATCTCGCGCAGGTTCAGTTCGAGGGGCCGATCGGTAATCAGCTCGATGTTGTTGAGACCCAGCAAACGCCGATCCGCGCCCCAGACGGCGCCGTAACGGGGCCCGTTGACGTTGACCGCCTGCGGCCCTACATCGCCCAGCGTTTTCCAGACGACGCCACCCCAGCCCGCCTCGAATCCGCGCCGGACGTTGTACTCCTTGTCGGTCGGCGGTCCCGAGGCGAGCCAGAACGGATTGGGGGAACGGATACCGAGAAAGTCGGTTGCCAGTGATGCCATACCGTGCGGCTCCCGCGGTCAGCCCGTCAGCGCGGCATGGATGTCTTCCGCCGCGTCACGCCCCTGGGCGACCGCCGTCACCACCAGGTCGTCGCCTGCCGCGACACAGTCGCCGCCCGCCCACACGCCCGGCCGACTCGTCCTCCCCGGACCGGTTGTGTGGATCTTGCGTTCTTCGAGCTGCAGCCCGGCCGTGGACTGCTCCAGTGTCTGCCCGATCGCCTTGAACACCTGGTCGGCCGGTAGCCGGAACGTCTCCGCGGTGTCCCGGAAGCCGTTCGGAACGTCCTCGGTGCGGACGAACTCCACCGCGCGCACCCGGCCCTCCGTCACCAACTGCACCGGACGGGCGTTGGTTACGATGCGCACCCCCCTCGACGTCGCGAGCTCCTGCTCGTAACCCGACGCGCTCATCCGCTCGCGCCCCTGCCGGTAGACCATCGACACGTCCTCCGCCCCGAGAAGCCTCGCCTGCACCGCCGCGTCGATGGCCGTCATGCCGCCGCCGATGACCACGACATGACGCCCCACGGGAAGTCCGCCAAGGTCTTCGGCCTGACGCACGTCGGCGATGAACTCGATGGCGTGGGCCACGTTCCGGGCGCCATCACCGTCGACCCCCAGCGCGTTGACTCCACCGAGACCGATGCCGAGGAAGACGGCGTCGTAGTCATGCGCGAGTCCGTCGACGGACAGGTCGCCTTCGCCCAGGCGCCGCCCCAGTTCGACCGTGATGCCGCCAATCCCGAGCAGCCACTCGACCTCCCGTTCCGCGAAACGGTCGACCGTCTTGTAGCTGGCGATGCCGAATTCGTTGAGTCCGCCGGCCTTGGCGCGCGCCTCGAAGAGCGTGACGGCGTGCCCCTTCATGGCAAGCCGATGGGCGCAGGCCAGCCCGGCCGGTCCCGCTCCCACGACAGCGACGCGCCGGCCCGTGACGTCGGCGCGCCGGTAAGGATGTCCGTCCCGCGCCATCAGGGCGTCGGTGGCGTAGCGTTGCAGGCGGCCGATCTCGACCGGTTTCCCCTCGGCCGCTTCACGGACGCAGGCCTGTTCGCATAGCGTCTCGGTCGGGCAGGCGCGCGCGCACATTCCGCCCAGGATGTTGCGGTCGAAGATGGTCTTCGCGGCCGCTCGGGGTACGCCCGTCGAGATCTGGCGCACGAACAGCGGGATGTCGATGGACGTGGGACAGGCCGTCACGCAGGGAGCGTCGTGGCAGAAGTAGCAGCGGTCCGCGGCAACGGCCGCTTCGTGAAGGGTGTAGGGCGGATGCAGGTCGGAGAAGTTCTCGGCGTAGGCCGAGGCGGACAGACGACCCGCCGCCACACCAGGCGTTGAAGTCGTATTCGTCACTTCACGCTCTCTTCGCCCGGTCGGGCCGGCCCTCCGGGACTTCGGCCGCCGTTGCGCCCTTGCGTAGCGTGTATGCTCATCCGCTCTTCCGCGCGGGAACCGCAGCCGCAGCCCTGCCGCCTGTTAGCTGCCAAGGAGTGTAGCGTGCCCGCGCCGTTCGGCGCGGACAACGTGGCGGGGGGACGAGGCCGGGCGCCTCCAAACGGGAGGCGCCGCGGAGTGCCGGCACGCCAGGACGGGCGCGCACCCTTACTGCTGGGTCTTCTCTTCCTTCGGCTTCGGCGCGTACTGGTCGATGATCTCCGGCCGCGGACCCTCGGTCGAAACACCGGCGCCGTCCATCAGCGCCGTGATCACCGCGATGGTCTCGCGTGACGGGCGCGGCAGGCCGCCACGGTGGCCCTCGGCGATGAACAGCGGCGTGCGCCCCATGTTGTTGGGAAGGTTCCAGACCTCGATGTCGGCACCGTTGTCGGACAGCAACTGTACGACGCTGGGGAAGCTGCCGTAGGCCGCGCCATGCATCGCGGTGTCGCCCTTGTCGTCGACGGCGTCGATGTCGGCGCCCAGTTCCAGAAGCAGCTCGACCGCCTGGTACGCCTCCTCCTCGGTGCCGGCTTCCTCTTCCGGCGCCCCGGTCCCCAGCCCGGCGGCCGCCATCAGCGGCGTGCTCGTTTCGGCATTGGGGATGAACGGATCGGCGTCCAGCTCGAGCAGCAGCTTCATCAGCGGGACGTCAGCCCGGTCGGCGGCCAGGGCGAACGGCGTCGCGCCGCCGGTGCCGAAGCTCGACGCGGTGTTCGGGACCCGCGGCGCGTCCTCGGCCAGTTGCAGGTTGACGTCGGCGCCCAACGCGACCAGTTCGCGCACGAACTGCAGGCTGGTGAGGTTGCCCGAACCGATGGGCGAGGGATCGCCCCGGTCGCTCGCGTCCGGCTTGCGGACCCAGCTCATGGTGTGAAGCGACGCAAACCCGGTCCGCATGTCGTTGGGATCGGCGCCGGCTCTCACGAGCGCGATCGCCAGTTCGAAGTGGCCGTTGCGAACCGCCAGCAGCAGCGGGCTCATCCCGTCGTCCACGGGGCGGAAGCTGGCATTGTTGACGGTCTCGTCCGGACCGTCCTTCACGCGGACGAGCAGCTCGTTGACCTCCATCCCGGCGTCGAGCAGGGTCGCCACGACATCCATGTGCCCTTCGCGCACGGCGAAGAACAGCGCGTTGAAGCCCGACGTGAGCGACGCGTCAACCTGCGCGCCCGTCTCGATCAGCGTATGGACGATGTCGTTGTGTCCCTCGGCCGCGGCCCACATCAGCGCGGTCTGCCCGCGCCGCTCCGTCGCGTGCGGGTCGGCCCCGGCCGCGAGGAGCGCCCGCACCGCCTCGAGGCTGCCGGTCCGCGCCGCGGTCATCAGCACCGTCTCGCCGCCTTCGAGGGAGACGTTCGGATCGGCTCCCGCGTCGAGCAGCGCCGAAACGAGCGTGGCGTTGGCGTTCGTCGCGGCCAGCGGCAACGGCGCCACGCCGTAGCGGTTCGCGGCGTTGACGTCGGCGCCCGCGGCAATAAGCAACTGCGCCGTGGCGGTGTCGTCGTAGTAGGCCGCCCAGTGGAGCGCAGTCATGCCGTCCACCTGCGCCTCGTTGACGTCCGCCCCCTCCGCTATCAGCGCCCGAACGCGCTCCGCGCGCGCTTCGGCCGCAAGCGTCTCGACGGCGTCCGCGACGGCGCCCCTTTCGGCCGCCATCGCCTCGGCCACCGAGGCGACGGCCGCGCCGCCCGCCACGCCAAGCATCAGGATCGCCAGCGCGGCGTACCGCCCGGCGGTTCGTCCCCATCGTCCCCAGGTCATGGCTTGTCTCCCTGCTGCCGTCGCGTCGCGCGCTACACCGGCACCGTATCGAACAGGTTCTTCACCTTGCCGTCGCTGTCGCCGAACTGATCGAGGTGGACCCCCACCCGCTCGAGCAGCGTCAGGTGCAGGTTCGCGAGCGGCGTTCCCTCGGCGTAGCGGATGTGGCGCCCGCCCTGCAGGCCGCACGCCGCGCCGCCCGTCACGAGAATCGGCAGGTTCTCGTGGTCGTGCAGGCTCGAGTTCCCCATTCCGCTGCCGTAGAGGTAGACGGTGCTGTCGAGCAGCGACCCGTCGCCGTCGGGCGTCGCCTTCAGCTTCTCGAGGAACTCCGCGAACAACGACATGTGGAACGTGTTGATCTTGGAGATCTTCAGCAGCTTCTCGGGGTCGCCGCCGTGGTGGCTGGTCGGGTGGTGCGGATCCGGCACGCCGATCTCCGGATACGTCCGGTTACTCAGCTCGCGCGTCAACTGGAACGTGACGACGCGCGTGATGTCCGCCTGGAACGCCAGTTTCTGCAGTTCGAACATCAGCCGGGCGTGGTCTTCGAACGCCGCCGGCACGCCGACCGGCCGGTCCGCGTCGACGGTCGCGTTGTTCAGCGCCCCGGCCTCGGCCCGCTCGATCTGCCGCTCGATCTCGCGGACCGTGTCCAGGTACTGATCGACGCGCATCTGGTCGGCCGGGCCGACCGCCCCTTTCAGCCGCGCGATGTCGTCGCTGAACGCATCGAGCAGGCTCGCCCGGCTCGCGCGCGCCGCCTGCCGCTCCTCCGCCGTCCCGCCCTCGCCGAAGAGGCGCTCGAAGACGATCCGCGGATGCGCCTCGGACGGCAGCGGCGTGGTCGGCGACGACCAGGACAGGCAGTTCTGGTAGACGCAGGCGTAGCCGTTGTTGCAGACCCCCGACAGCGGGTTCAGGTCCATCGACAGCTCGAGCGACGGGAGCTGCGTTTCATGGCCGATCTCCTTCGCGGCGATCTGATCGACCGTCGTCCCGAGGTAGTAGTCCGAACTTTCCGTATGCTTGGCGTAGGCCGCGCTCAGGAAGCCGGAGTTGGACGTGTCGTGCGTCCCCGGATAGGAGTTCTGCAACTCCATTTTGGTGATGACCGTCAACTGATCCTTCACCGGCTCGAGCGGACTGAGGATCGGCGTCAACTGCCCCAGGCGCCCGTCTTCGGACGGCGTCCAGCGGTCGTGGTCGCACCCCATCGGAATGAAGACGAACCCGAGCCGCGGCACCGGCCGCGCCGCGGTCTTCGCCAGTGCCGTGGCCGCCGGCACCATCGCATCCAGCAACGGCAGGGCCAGCGTGGCGCCTGCGCCCTTCAGGAATGTCCGCCGGGGCAGAGCCATCTTGGTGATGATCATGATTCCGCTCTCCTCATCTGAAACGGTGCGCTCCGAACAATACCCAGGACCAGCGACGACAGCCGGTAACCGTCCGGCTCGGCGTCGCGCAGAATCTGACGGATCGCCGGCTGATCGAAGTGCTCGACGCCGCGACCCAGGGCGAAGGTCATCAGTTTTTCGGTGATCGTCCCGGCGAACAGGTCGGGACGCGTGAGCAGGCCGTCCACCAGCCCGTCGATCCCCTCGAACTCGCCCACACCCGGCAGGGCGCCCGAGACGTCGATGGTCGGATTGTCCCCTTCGTGGGCGCGCCAGCGTCCCAGCGCGTCGTAGTTCTCCAGGGAGAAGCCGACGGGATCGATGGTGCGATGGCAGTTGGCGCAGACCGGATTCGCACGGTGCGCGGCCAGGCGCTCGCGCAGCGGCAGGTTCGGGTCCACCTTGGCGTCCTCGAGGGCGGGGACGTTCGGCAGCGGCGGCGGCGGCGGCGCGCCGAAGATATTGCTCAGCACCCAGACGCCGCGGATGACGGGCGAGGTGCGGGTGGCGTACGACGTCACCGACAGGACGCTGCCATGCCGCAGCAGGCCGCCGCGACGGCTGTTCTCGTCCAGTTCGACGCGCCGGAACCGGGTGCCGTAGACGCCCGGGATCCCGTAGTGCTTCGCGAGGCGCTCGTTCAGGAAGGTGTAGTCCGCGTGCAGCAGGTCGGCGACGCCGCCGTCCTCGCGCAGCACGCTGTCGACGAAGCGTTCGGTCTCCTCGCGGAACGCCTGACGCAGGTTGTCGTCGAAGTCGGGAAAGAGCCGGCCGTTCGGACTGACCGCGGGCAGGTTGCGCAACTGCAGCCACTGTCCGGCGAAGTTGCTCGCGATGTTGTACGAGCGGGGATCGGCCAGCATGCGGCGCGTCTGCCGCTCGAGTTCGTCCGGATCGCTCAGTACGCCCCGCTCCGCCGCGTCGAGCAGCTCGTCGTCCGGAATGCTGCTCCACAGGAAGAACGACAGCCGCGAAGCCAGCTCGAAGTCGCTGACACGGTACGGTTCGCCCGGCCCCGCGTCCGCCGGATCGCCCTCGACCCGGAAGAGGAACTCCGGATTCATCAGCACCGCGCCAAGCGCCCGCTCGATGCCGGCGTCGAAACCTGCGGCCGCGAGCCCCTCGTGGAAGAACGCCATCGGCGTTTCGAGATCGGCCGGCGCGACGGGACGGCGATACGCCCGCCGCATCAGCGTCGAGAGGATCTCCGTGGCGCACGCCTGCGTCTCGCCCGCGTCCGCGGCGGCCTCGGCGTCGGCATCACCCGGGTTCGCCGCGCCGGGCCGGCAGACGAATATCCGCTGGCGGGCCGGCGTGTCGTTGGCTCCCCGGGCCTCGTACGGTCCGGTGACCGTCACCTGGTAGACGGCGGGCGTCAGCCGCGGATGCCGCGTCTCGTTGAAGTGGGACTGCAGCGGCTGCCGCTCGGTCTCGAGCAGCGACGACGCGTTCTGTATGAACGTGACCCCCAGCTCGCGCGGGCCGGCGGTCACCGCAACGCGCACCTTCAGGTTGGCGTCGACCAGACCGTCGTCGATCCGGTCTTCCGGCTGCCGCACCGTGAAGTTGGCGACCGGCCAGCGGTCCAGGAGGACTTCCATGTCGTGCGGGCGCGGATCGCGCAGGCCGCCGATGTTGCCGCTCCGGTTGCGGGCCAGGTGGACCTGAATGTCGTACTCGCCGTCCGCCGGGAAGTTGTGCGTGATGGCGACACCGCCGCGGGTGCCTATCGGCAGCCCCGGCACGTGCGCTTCCTGCGTCGTGTCGGGCGGCACGCGAATGACGACGCTGTCGACCGACTCGGACGTTCCGGCGACGGCCAGCCGGCTGATCCGGCGCGCCGCGGAGACGTAGCGGTCGAGCAGGGCCGGCGGCAGGTCGCCGAGGATCACGTTGTCGAAACCGTGGCCCGACTCGTCGGGCGGCAGCAGGGCCTGGACGTCGATGTCAATCCCGATCAGGTCGCGTATCGCGTTCCGGTACTCCGTCCGGCTGAGGTGGCGCAGCGTCTCGGTCCGTCCGGGGTTCGGCCTGGATTCCGCCGCGGCGTCGAGCGTCGAGGTCAACCAGTGGAGAGCCGCCGTCCGTTCCTCCGGCGACGGCTGCGGCCGGTTGGACGGCGGCATGGTGGCCGTCCGGAGCTTCTGGACCACCTTCTCCCAGGTCTCCGCCTCGGCCGCGATGCCGTCGGCGTCGAGCTGGTCGAGCACCTGCTCCAGGCTGAAACCGGCGGTTTCGAGCCGGTCGTTGTGGCACGAGACGCAATGCCGGCGGAACAGCCGATTGCCCTCTTCGGCCGTGAAGGAGACGCCGGTCGCCGGCTGAGCGGCCGCCGGAGCAGGCAGGCAGAAGAGGAGCGCGATGGCTCCGCACAGGGCACGGATGCACCCTGCACGCAACGCGGACCGGACGCCTGGGCAGACCGCGACCCGCACGCGGGTATTTTAGGCCTCGGAAGGGCGTTTTTTCAAGGGAAAAATGTTCATTCCGGCAACGCGAAGACGTACAGCGCGTTGCCCATTTCCGGCTGGTAGATTTCCGGCGCCAGCGACGCGGTCAGTCCCCGGAAGATGCCCAGTCCGGCCGGGACCGCGACGTACTGCCGTCCTCCCGCTTCGTAGGTGATCGGGAACCCGTGGGCCGCCGTGCCGAGCCGCGTTTCCCACAGGACGTCGCCGGTCCGCACGTCGAAGGCGCGGAAGTAGCGGTCGGCATCGCCGGCGAAGACGAGGCCGCCCGCCGTCGTGAGGGCCGATGTCAGGAAGGGGGCGCGCTGCTCGTGGCTCCACAGCTCGTCCATCGTCCGGACGTCATAGCCGGCCAGCTTGCCCAGCCGGCCGCCCGTGCCCGGCATCTCGCGCAGCTCCGCGCGCCCCGCTTCCCCGCCGCCCCCCTCGACGAACTCCACCTCGCGGCCGGTCAGGTGCATGCAGACCTGATGGAGCGGAATCACCAGGGCGCCGGCGTCAGGATGGTAGGCCGACGCCTGCCAGTTGTGGCCGCCGTAGAGGCTCGGGCAGGCGGGCACCCGGTCGCCGATGCCGGCGTCACGGATGTCCTGCCGGTAATGAACGCGTCCCGTTTCCCGGTCGATCGACTCGTAAATGTCCTGGTAGATCGTTTCACGCAGATCGACGAACGCGCCGGTCCGCCGGTTGAGCTTCCAGAGGATGCCGTCCTTGCCGATCGTGAACAGCCACTGCGCGCCATCGGCGTCCACCAGCACCCGCTCGTAGACGATATCGAGGTCGAGGGTTTCGCCCGGAACGTGCTGGAAGTACCACTCCACCTGCCCGGTGCGCGGGTTCAGGGCAAGCGTCGAGTTGGTGTACAGCGCGTCCTGGCGGGTCGACATGCCGCGGCTCGCCGCCACCCACGGCTTCGCCTGCGCCGTCCCGATATAGAAGAGATCGAGACCGGCGTCGTAGCTCCCCGGGATCCACATGTCGCCCCCGGCCCGCAGGTAGGGAGGCGTGTCGCCCCACGACGCGTCGTTCGGATCGCCGGGCAGCGCGATGGTCGACGTCCGCCACAGCTCTTCCCCGGTGCCGGGATCGTGGCCGGTGATAAAGCAGGTCTGTTCCTTGTAGCGCTGGCAGCCGTTGATGCCGCTCACGACCACGCCGTTCGCGACGACCGGCCCGCCGAACTGCATGAAGCCCTGGGTGTAGTCCGCCTTGACGGTGCGCCACACCTCGGCTCCGGTCCGTGCGTCGAGGGCGACGAGGGCGGCGTCGTAGGTCGCGAGGAACACCTTGTCGCCGTACAGCGCGAGCGTGCGGGTGGCCCCGTACTGCGGCGCATCCTCGGGCAGCGGCGAACGGTATTCCCAGAGGACGGTCCCCGTCGCCGCGTCGATCGCCTGCACGACGTTCCCGGGGTTCGCCAGGAACATCACGCCGTCGTGCACGAGCGGCGTCGTCTGGTTGTTCCCCTCCCGGATCGCCAGCACCCACTGGAGCTGCAATTCGCCGACGTTGTCGCGCGTAACCTGATCGAGCGGGCTGAAGCCATGACTGTCGCGTGTCCGGCGCCAGTTCAGCCAGTCCGCGGGCGGCGGGTCGGCAAGCAGCGCGTCGGTCACCGGCGTCAGCCCCTCCGCCTCGCGGTTGACGAACCGCCTTGACCGGCGCCGCGGCCTTTCCCCCTCGCGCGCGGCCCGGCGCGCCTCGGCGACGTCCGCCTCCGAACCAATCAGGACGCCGGCGTCGGCGGTCAGGGCCGTCTCCCCCTCGCGCGCGCCGTTCACGTCGAGCATGTAGGCGACGAGGTTCAGATAGACCCCCTCCGAGAGCGATCCGGCGAGGCCCGGCGGCATCTCGTCGCGGACATAGGCGAAGAGCTCGTCGGTGGTCCGGCCCGCCCAACCGTTCAGGAAGTCGGCGCCGCGGAGCGGCGGCCCGTGCGACGACCCCATGAGCCCCGCCCCGTGGCACTCGCCGCAGCGCCGCGCATAGACGGCCCAGCCGGCCGCGGCCTGCTCCGCCGTGAATGCCCCGGCTGCCGCATCCTGGGCCCGCACCGCCGCCTGGAGCACCGCCGAGCCGGGCGCGGAGCCCGGCAGAGTCAGCGCGGTGACGACCGCGGCTGTGGCCAACAGACCCCCGACCGCCAGCGCGCGGAGCCGTCGATACCTCATCCTGCCTCCACCGCTTCCACCGGAACGCTCAGCCGGCCGTGATCTCTTCAAACGCGGTTCCCAGGTTGCGGGCGGGCTCGCCGGAGTAGTCCGCGAACCCCGGCAACTGCTCGGCCTGCGCAATCTCCTCGGCCGACCGGCCGTCGGCAATCCCCTGCTCGACGTACTCGAGAAGCGCCGTCAGGTAGTCGCGAAGGCCCAGCAGCACGCTCCCGGGGCCGGTAATCGGATGCCCAGGCCCCGAGTGTCCAAAGATGTAGGTGGTGTCGCTGTCGTGGTCCGCAACCACCTGCTCGAGGGTCGTGATCCAGTTGCGGATCAACGCGCCGCCCGGGCGGTCGATGAACGGGTGACGATGGTTGAACATCAGGTCGCCCATGTGCACCACGTTGGCTCCCTCGAAGAAGATGACCCCGTCCCCGCCGGTGTGGGCCGGCCCGTAGTGCCTGGCTGACACCCGCTCGCCGCCCGCGTCGAGACTCCAGCTCTCGTCGAACGTCTCGTCCGCGTACGCCTGCGCCGCTTCGGTATCCCGCTGGGCCGCCTGGCGCCGCTGCAGCCCCGGCACGTTCGCGTGCGCGACGATCCGGTCGACCGAGGGCCGAAGCGTCTGGTTCCCGGCGGTGTGGTCGCCGTGGTGGTGGGTGTTGATGAGCACGTCGATCGGCCGGGACGTGCGCTCGCCCAGGCCATCGAGGAACATCTGGGCCGTGTCCGCGAACTGGCTGTCGACGACCACGACGGCATCCGGGTTGACGAGCCAGCCCATCGTGCCGCCGCGGGCGGTGAAGATGCCCACGTTCCCGCGCAGGGCGGTGAATTCGGGTGTCGCCGGCGGCTGCGCGAGCAGGGGGACCCGGTGCAGCGCGGCGCCTGCCGTTCCGAGCGCTGACGCGACGATGAACTCGCGGCGATTCCACTTCATGTCGGAACTCCTCTCAGAAAGCGACGTTCCTACTCCGGCAGCGCGAAGACATAGAGTGCGTTGCCGCCTTCAGGTTGATAGATCTCCGGGCTCAGATTCGCCGTGAGCGTTCGGAAGACGCCGCCCAGCGCAGCGGGGACGGCGATGAACTGCCGCCCGGCCGCCTCGTAGGTAATCGGGTACCCGTGCGCCGACGCGGCGAGCCGCGTCTCCCACAGCACGTCGCCCGTCTCGACGTCGAACGCCCGGTAGTAGCGCGCTCCATCGCCGGCGAACACGAGCCCGCCCGCCGTCGTCAGCGCCGACGTCAGGAACGGCGCCCGCTGCTCGTGGCTCCAGAGCTCCTCCATCGTGCGGACGTCGTAGGCGGCCAGCTTGCCGGTGTTGCCGTTGCTGCCGGGCATCTCCAGCAACTGGTAGCGGCCGGCCGTCCCGCCGCCCCCCTCCGTGAACTCCACCTCGCGCCCGGTCAGGTGCATGCACGCCTGGTGGAGTGGGATGACGAGCGCGCCGGCGTCCGGATGGTAGGCCGACGCCTGCCAGTTGTGGCCGCCAAGCAGGCTCGGGCAGGCGAAGACGCGCTGGCCGATCGCGATGTCCTGCAGGTCCTCCCGGTAGGTCAGCTCCCCCGTCGTCCGGTCGATCGACTCGAAGATGTCCTGATGGACCGTCTCGCGCAGGTCGACGAAGGCGCCGGTCCGCCGGTCGAGCTTCCAGAGGATGCCGTCCTTGCCGATGGTGAACAGCCACTGCTCGCCGTCTGCGTCCACCAGCACGCGTTCGTACACGATGTCGAGGTCGAGGGTCTCCCCCGGCGCATGCTGGAAGTACCACTCCACCCGGCCGGTGCCGGGATTCAGGGCAAGCGTCGAGTTCGTATAGAGCGCATCCTGCCGGGTCGTCATCCCGCGGCTCGCCGCCACCCACGGCTTCGCCTGGGCCGTCCCGATATAGAAGAGCCCGAGGTCCGGATCGAAGCTGCCCGGGATCCAGGCGTCGCCGCCCGCGCGTAGGTACGGCGGCGTGTCGCCCCACGACCCGTCGTTCGGATCGCCCGGCAGGGCGATCGTCGACGTCCGCCACAACTCTTCGCCGGTGTCGGGATCGTGACCCGTAATGAAACAGGTCTGCTCGGTATAGCGCTCGCATCCGTTGGTGCCGCTGATGAGCACGCCGTTGGCGACGACCGGTCCGGCGTTCTGGCGGAAGCCCTGCGCGTAGTCCGCCTTCACCGTCCGCCACACCTCCTCGCCGGTCCGCACGTCGAGGGCGACGAGCACCGCGTCGGCCCTCGCGAGGAACAACTTGTCGCCATAGAGGGCCAGCGTGCGCGTCGGGCCGGCCCGGACGTCTTCCGGCAGACGCGCGCGGTACACCCAGATCACGTCGCCGGTGGCCGCATCGACCGCCTGCACCACGTTCCCCGGATTGGCGATGAACATCACGCCGTCATGCACGAGCGGCGTCGTCTGGTGGTTGCCCGACCGGATCGCGAGCGACCAGGCGAGCTTCAGATCGCCGACGTTCTCGCGCGTCACCTGATCGAGCGGGCTGTAGCCGTGGCTGTTGCGGGTCCGGCGCCACGTCAGCCAGTCGCCCGGCGGCGGATCCGCCAGCAGCGCGTCGGTCACCGGGGTCAGGTCGTGCGGCACCTCGCGGTTGACGAACCGCGTCGACCGCCGCCGCGGACGTTCGCCCGCTCCTGCCGCGCGGCGCGCCTCCTCGATGTCGGCCGCATCGCCGATCATCACCCCCGCATCCAGAGTCAGGGTCCGGTCGCCGGGCACCGCGCCGTTCGCCTCCAGCAGGTAGGCCACCAGGCCTACGTAGGCCTGATCGCTGAGCGCGCCCGCCTGCCCCGGCGGCATCTCGTCGCGCAGGTAGGTAAACAGCTCGTCGGTCGTCCGACCGGCCCACAGCTCCAGGAACTCCACGCCGTTCAGCGGCGGCGCGTGCACCATCCCTTCCAGGGCGGGTCCATGGCACTCCTCGCACTGGACGCCGTAGACCGACCAGCCGTCGGACGCCTGATCCGCCGTGAACGACCCGTCGGCGCCCTGCTGCCCCGCGGCGGCGCGGACGGCCGGGGCCGCGCCGGTCCAGACCGCGCCGAACGCGCCGGCGGCCGCCAGGGTGACCGCGAGGATCAAAGTGGTCGCGCGATGGGCCATGGTCGCTCCTCCCTGATGGCGCTCGAAACGCCGCGATGGACGCCGTTGCCGTTATACCACTGTGCCTGTCGATTGGCGAGCAGCGCAGAGTGTCTGTTTCTGGCAGAGGTCGCGACGTGCAACAATGCCCCTTCATCATGACCGCGATTTCCCGAGGCTCGATTTCCTCGACATTCAGGATCCCCTGACACCATGACCGGCGGCATCCAGAAGTTCACCATCTTCGCCTGCGCCCTGCTGACATCCTGGATCGTGGGGGCGACCGTGCCGCCCACCTGGATCGTCGATCAGGTGACGCTGGACGCCCGCACGGACGACGACGGGCGCCTCTACTACCTCGCCGAAGGCGAACCCGTCTACTTCGATCCGGTGCCCATCGCCGAGGCGCAACTCAATCCGGCGACGGTGGACGGCTCGACCGACGTGCCGCCGGTGACCGAGGAGTTCGTGGTGGCGACCGAGACGCGCGACGGGCAGTCCGAGATGGTCTACTACCAGCTCCGCGCGCAGCGGCACTGGGGCTACTTCTCGCTGCTTCCCGCCTTCGTGGCGGTCCTGCTCTGCTGGGTCACGCGCGAGCCGGTGACGTCGCTCGCGGCCGGCATCGTCGCCGGCGCGCTCCTGCTCGGCCAGTACGACATCACCGGCGAGGTGCTGATCCCGTCGCTCTCGACTACCAACGCGGCCGGAATACTGCTGCTCTACCTCTGGCTGCTCGGGGGGCTGATGGGCGTCTGGTCGCGCACCGGCGCGGCGCGCGCGTTCGCCGAGTTCATGACGCGGCGCTTCGTCCGCGGCCCCAGGAGCGCCAAGCTCGTCGCCTGGATGCTCGGCATCGTCTTCTTCCAGGGCGGGACGGTCAGCACCGTCGTCGTCGGCACGACCGTCAAGCCGATCGCCGACCAGCAGCGCGTGAGCCACGAGGAGCTCGCCTACATCGTCGACTCGACCGCGTCGCCTATCGCGTCGCAGCTCGCCTTCAACGCGTGGCCCGGCTACGTGCAGGCGTTCATCTTCGTCTCCGGCGTCAGTTTCCTCGCGACGGAATCCGACCGGATCGCTTTCTTCTTCCGGAGCGTCCCCTTCTGCTTCTACGCCATCTTCGCCGTCCTCGGCACCTTCCTGCTGAGCGTCGAGCGGCCGCTGCTTCTCGGCAAGCGCCTGCGCGCGGCGATGGAGCGCAGCCGCGCGACCGGCCAGCTCGACGACGGCGACGCCGAGCCGCTCAGCGCGAAGGAGCTGCAGGGCAGCCAGGTGCCGGAGGGCTACACGCCCCACGTCCTCGAGTTCTTCCTCCCCCTCATCCTGCTGATCGGCGTCGCCGTCGGGACGTTCATCGCCTACGGTTCGCCCAACGTGCAGTGGGCGTTCGGCGGTGCGCTGCTGCTTGCCTCCGCCATGGCGCTCGGCAAGGGGATGGCGCTCAAGGACCTCCTCGCGGGCTTCCACGACGGCATCAAGGGGGTCGTCCTCGGCTCGGTCATCCTGCTCCTCGCCATCACCATCGGCGGCATCAGCGTCCAGACCGGCGGCGGCGTCTTCCTCGTCGATCAGCTCGGCGGCAACATCCCCTACTTCCTGATGCCGGTCATCCTGCAGGTGATGACCATGGTGATCGCCTTCTCGACCGGCACGAGCTGGGGGACCTACGCCGTGGCGTTTCCGCTCGCGATGCCGCTCGCCTGGGCCGTCGCCAACGCCCAGGGGCTCTCGCATCCGGAGCTGTTCATGACCGTCTGCTTCGCCGCCGTCATGGACGGCAGCGTCTTCGGCGATCAGTGCTCGCCGATCTCCGACACGACGGTCCTCAGCTCCGTCTGCACCGGCTGCGACCTGATGGACCACGTCAGGACGCAAATCCCGCAGGCGTCGATCGCGGCGCTGATGGCGTCGCTCTGCTGGACCGCGGTCGCCTTCTTTACCGGGTAGTTAGCTTTCTTGGTCCGCCGACCTCCCGCTCAGCGCGCCCGCCTGTCTTCCCGAGTTCGAGTCCGGCCGTACTCGCAAACCGCCGGACGCCAATCACGTAACACCTCCAAATGCCAGTCGGTCCGGAACCGTCGCGGAAAACCGTAACGCCACTACCCCAATTTGCCCGCCGCCGCACGACCCGGCTCACAGCCCTGCCCACTGCGTCGGGCAACCGATCTAGACTTGAGGCCGATACCGGAAAACAAGGAAAGCACTGCGCCTCACGACGGCCCAAGCCCCCCGGAACTCATGCTCACGCCCCACATGACCAAGACTGCCATCCCCTTCCGAGACACCACCACCTACCGTTTGGATTCTCCGACGATTAGCTCGCTACACGCCTTTGGGGCCCGAACCACCACGCATGTACCTGTACGCTGTCCTACCATGCCATCCGTGTCACTCAAGACGTCCGCGTCGCCTGCCGCTCCGCTCGACCGTAATGTAGGATACTTTGTGCCTTCATCAACTTCCCTCAACCAGCCTCCGTCGACCATACCGTAATAGGCATGACATCCGACGCTCCCGCCGATCTCCAACGAGCGATAACAGGACTTGCTGCCTACTCGCGTCGTAGTCAAGCCAAGGCTGCAGATTACGTCAATTACGTTATAGGGCCGGCCTTGTCTGCAGCCGTCAACGCCCTCAAGCCCGACCTACTAAAGCGGCACGATGTCGAAGTCGCCAAACTCGGCACCGTCGTTCACTACACAAGTCTCCACGCCCTCTTCGCTATGATCCAAGAGGACTCCCCACCGTTGGGCGTCACCAACGACGTATCCCGCGATCAACGTCCCACCGATTCTCGTTTCTTGCGACTGTACGATTCCGCCAATCTCAACGATCCAAGCGAAGGTACGTACTTTCTGAAACGATTCACAAGGGCCTACAATCTAGTGAAGGTTCCCGCCTATATCGCTTCCTTCATCACTCCAGACAACGCAAACAATGACCCGGATGTGATCCGCAACAACCTTGTATTCTGGCGACACTATGGGAATGACGGCCGAGGATGTTCGATATCCGTCCAGGCCGATAGATTCGCGGATAATGCGCCAGAATTCCAGCTCCGAAGGGTCTCTTATGGCGACTCGGCGGCAACCCAGGACGCCGAACAACTTCGAACCTTAATAAATCGTCTTGAACCCTTTGTCGATGTGGGACCTAACCCCAATATCGATGACCTGGACAGCACTACACCGCTGCAGCAGCAGGTTGCTGCAACGATTCTGGAATCCTTCGGCGAGATTCCGTACCTATATAAGAGCAGCGCCTACCAATACGAACACGAGTGTCGCATCGTCGCTCTGCAATCCGCCTTCGACAATTACGGCGGCATCCATCACACTTTCCAACGGTCCCTCGGCGGCGTCGGCCGTCCGCGCATGTACGGCCAACACCCATCCTTGAGGATAACGAACTTGCTCTCTACTGGCACTACCATTACCCTCGGTCCGGCTGTGCCAAATCCCGACAACGTACAATATGCACTCGAACAACTGCTAGAATCGGTCGATATCGGAGGCCTTTCGATCAATGTCTCCAAAATACCCTATCGACGAACCTCCTGAACCATTGTCGCCAAATGCCCCTTGCTCCTCGCTCGATCGCCTTTTCCGGCTGCACATCCGTCTCCAACTCGACAAGGTACGGCGGTCGCTCGCTATCACCTTGGGCGCGTCGGACGCGAAAGGCACAGTGCGGCTTGCACTCTTCGTTGATGACGTTCGACGTGCCGGCAACGAATTGCTGATCCTGTTGCCTGACGACAGGCCACCACTCTTCAGCAAGCAGATAGCGTAGCATTAGATTCACTTCAAGAGCTGCAGCACCTAAGCTGAACGGAAAGACGTTCTGATTCCTGCCCCGGTCGCCCGTTGGAAGGTTGGCAACATAAGCCGGATCTTCCAGTGACCCATCAAGTTCCATTACCACCATACTTGAATTGTACTGGCCGTTGCATCGCATGCACTGATGATAGGGCGTTACAATATGAGCCCGCCAATGAGCGGACAATAACTTATCGTCTGTCGTTTTCGTTTCTATTGCCACGCCGCCGTCTACAACCGGAATCAAGTGAGCTGTCCCGATATAGTTGAGGACGTCTCGCGCAACGGGCCGGTCGACGCAGCTAAACAAGACATCACAGTCCAACGCCACGTTGTAGGCCATTTGATGATGTAGCGACGCAGGAACCGTTACTATCTGGACGTTCTCCGCCGTTGCATGAAGCTCTACCGCTCGTCTAGCAATGTCCACCTTCAATTCACCAATGTCGCTCCTCGTTCCATGTAACAAGCGATCAAGATTATGTTCCTCAACGGTGTCAGGGTCGATGAGAATCAGCGTGCTTACCCCTATTCGGGCTAGAGTCTCCGCCACGATCGCACCAACACTCCCGAGGCCGACGACGCCAACCGTCAATCGGGATATCGTCGCTTGCGCCTCTGCACCCCATGTGTCAAAGGTGCGCCTTAGAATATTCTGCCGCGGCCGAGGCGGCATAGCCTCGTCATTGTAGTAGGCCGTATAGGTTTGTGGACCGACTATTCGGACGTGATCACACCACTGCCGAATCATTTCCGTGCTTTTACGACGCCAGAAGCGCGCACTCCAATGGCTGTCGGTGCCGATAGTCAGTCCCACCAAAGGCAACCCAGTGGCACCAGCAGGATAGGCGAGGCGGTCTCGTTCCGCGACAACATCGGGATCACTCATGCCTTGCCAACCAGGACTTGGATGACTGTGCATGAATGCTAGGCCGGACTGGCGAGCGACCGCCATGTCGAGGCTGCGGGCGAGGTACTGTGGATTGTAGCTGACGTTTCCGTGAAGCTCGCGGTCGCCGTCGATGGGGAGAACGATCTCGTCAATAAGCGCGGTGGTCCGGGTTGCACCAGTAGATGGTCGCCACAACGCGAAACAGAGATCTTCCTGCAGTACGCCGCGATGGAGGTGCTGCAAGAGATGCCCGGTGGCGGCACGATGGGCGTCGTGGGTGAGAACGACACTGCATGTCATATCGTGGCCCAGAAACGTCGAACGTGTTCGCTGAGATACACCTCGATATGTTTCGTCGGAAGCTCATCCCAGAGTTCGCCCGGCGGACGGCTCATGGCGATCCATTCCTGGCCCTCATTATCCACGTAAGAGTGTACCGCCCCACCACGCCCATCATTTATTGGGGGTGTCACATGGATCCAATGAGGCGGGTACTCAGGATACAGTCCATCGCCATGCATGCTGAGGCCGAGCATAACCCTTTCGCCCTCTCGCGATCCCGCATCAATGTTGTACCGAAAACAGACCACGGGACCGTGCGTGTCGGTAACGAACTCACGCGTATGGTAACCGAGAGCCTCAAGTTCGGCGCGAATCTTGCGAATACTCTCCGAATGGGCCATCAGCGGGACGCAACAGGCGTGGCACCCGTGGGTATTGCGATCAGGAGATTATCTTCACGGAGGTCGACTTTGTCATCCAGGCGATACTCACCCTTGTCGCCCTTCAGGATGTACTTGTCGGGAGCACGGGGAATTGCACCCTTGTCGTGGGCGAGTTGGAGGATACTCCGGACCGTCAGGATGGGCTTATCGGAGTAAAGTTCGACGCCGTTGACCTTGAATGAGAAGCCATCGGTCTCTTTCGTTGCCACTTTGCACCTCGCGGGAATGAATGCCGCAGTATAGCATTTCACTGAGGCCGGCGACCGGGCCGGATCGGTCCGTTCGGGTGCACGGAACTGCGTCAACACCGCCGGGTACGACGACCGCAGGCTGGATTTCGTTCTCGATGATCCGTTCGCACCATTCCATGTTCCTTGCACGTTGAGCAGTCGAAGTTCGGAGCGACACGTTTACGAAGAAGACGGAGCTCCTACTCACAACGGTTTGCGTCATTGGAAAAGCTCTCGGATCTGCGTTCTCGAGATGTTCCATCGTCGCGACAACGTCCGCGCAAGAAAGAGCGGCACACGCGACGAATCCGATCAGTGCACTGAGTGCGAACCCAATGGCCCCAGTGGCGATCTCGACTGGGCTTGCCACATCTATGCGGAGCTCCGCATAGCCGGATCAAGCCCAACTGGCACGCGGACCTGCCAGGCTACGCGAAGCCCCAAGTGACACATATTAATGCAGGACGGACAAAACGTTAATATAGAGGCGGCTAGTGCGAGCACCATATTAAGCTATGGCCGCCAAGGTCTAAACAAGAACAAACAGTCGGGGTCAGCGCTTGAGGTGAAGGTCCGGGTTGACATCCTTCAGCATCGCATTCACGGAGTCGACCGTTTCTCCGTCAACGTCCTTTCCGCTCTCACCCAACTTCACGTCGAGCCGGAACTCGAGGGGCACGCCGGCTGCAGCCTTGACGATTTCTGGCAACGCATCCACGAGATCCTGCAAGGAAGCGGGCGCCAAGGTGGCAGACGCGCCATAGGTCGCTTTCTGGTCGGACACGGAGGTCGGTTCGAACTTCTCAGGCACCCTCAGCGTCACTGCCGCGGCGCCAGCCATTTCACACGGCCACTCACCGCTTCCCGGCGCCGTTTCCAGCCAGCGTGACGCGATCGCGCCGTCCACGGCCCGGCGCAACACCGTCCACGGGATCGGACAGCCTTCCTGCCCCGCGAGCGCCACGGACAAGGCCAGAACCGTGGGTTGACTCGCCTTCCAGGCGTCCGGCAGCGCATCCGGCATCAGCCGGTCCACGGGCAACGGCTCCATCGGCGCCCGCAACGTGGCGGCGGGCGTCAGCATGCCGGCCGGCAGCGGTTCGCCCTGGAAGCTGGCTGGCCCGTTGAGCAACCACAGAACGCCCTGCCGCACCGCTTCGGCGATGGCGGCCTCCACCGCGCTCGCCGGACAGGCGGGGATGTCGACCGGCTCCTCGTAGCCCTCTCGCTGCACCCGTACCGTCCGCCCACCCGAGAAGTACTCGATGACGGCAGAGACCGCAATCGACTCTCCGTCCCAGAGTTCCGGCAGCACGCCCCTGGCCAGGGCGCCCGGCTCGACATCCGACAGGGTCGCTCCGCCCGGCAGGAGGAGTTCAAGGCCGGGTTCCGTGCGCACTCCCTCGGGGATGGGCGTTCGCCACCAAGTTTGCGCGGTCCGGTCGGGCCGCAGGAGCGACGCGACGAAGAAACCGTCCTGCACGCCGCGATCGATGGTGGAGAGGATCTCCTGCGACCGGAGCATCTTCGGCAGGCGGGGATTCTCGGCGAACGCGTTCGCCAAGTCCTTCACTCGCCGCGACGTCTCGTCCTCGCGCCACAGGTCGTACGGACCGCCAGGCAGCAACGCCTCCGCGTTTATGGCCGTTTCCTGAATGCGCGCCCGCCGGTCGGCCTTGACCGTCGCGAACAACGGGTCCGACGCGACCGTTACCCGGAACGCCTGGATCTCGTTCTCCGCGTTCACCGCCACGACGATCGTCCACGCCTGCCGGATCGCGTCCGGAATCCGGCGACGCGTCCCGTCGAGCCAGGTCGCCAGCATGTCCTCGCGCACCGGATCCTGCGGTTGTCCCCGGAGCTGGTCCTTTACATCCTCCCACCCCAGGTACTCGCGGACGTGTCTGCGCACCACGTCGAGCCCGTCGGTGGATGGCGCCACCAGCACGACCGCGTTGCGCCGGGTGCGGCTACGGTCCGGGCCGGTCGTCTCCTCGATGAAGCGACGGGCGGCACGGCTCGGCCGGCCGGCGTTCGACACCGCCTCCGGCCGCAGGATGGCCAGATGGAAGTCGCCGTCGTCCTCGATGTCGCGGGGCCGTTCCGGAAGCATGTGAACGCGCACGCCGAAGGCCCGTGTCCCGTGCGTCAAGCTCTTGGTGGCGCGGACCTCCGCCGCCAGCTTCTGCTCCACCGCTTCGGCCATGACCCGATTGGCGCAGGCGTCGTCGTGCATCTGCTTCAGGTTCGGTCGATTGCCGAGCCGCCACGCCACCGGCAAGGGCGGCGTGCCACCGTCCGCAGCCGATTCCGAACCGAACTCGTTCTCGTCCAGAAACCACGACACGCCCGTCCAACGCCGGAGCCCCTGCTCCAGCTCGATCCGGTCGGGTTGGCTGGGGCCGACGAGCCCGATCAGGTCGCGCGTATGGGCCTTCTGGCCGATCGGTTGCGAGCTGAGAAACACCATGCACACGGCCTGCTCGATCTCGCGGTGTCTAAGTCCGGGTTGGTCCTCCTGAATCGCCCGCGCCTTGGCCAGCTCGCCCTCCAGTATTGCCGCCCAGTCCTGACCCCGACTCTCGGTAATCTCCCGCGTGGCGATGCCAGTCAGTTCGCGGGCCGCCTCGGCAATGCCGGTCTGTTCCGGCGCCGGCAGGAACACGTTAGGACCGACCAGCGGTGACTGATCCCAGCGCTCGGCGTCTCGCAGCGCGATCGCAAACGTCCGGAGAATGCCGCGCGTCCGCTGGAACCGATCGAGCTGCGTCCACCGCGTGTAGAACAAGTCGGTCAAGTCGGGATGGAAGGGATAACTGCGGGCGAAGCGTTCCTCGGCGTTCTTGCGGTCCTTGCGAACGGCGTCGTCGACGGCGGCCAGGTTCCGGACGGCGGTCGTGACGTGCGGAAGGAAAACATCGGAATCCGCGATGGACGCCGGCGTAAAGAAGCGGCGGCGAAGGACCTCGGCGACGTCCTCCTTCTGCACCGGCTGGACCCCTTCTTCCTTTTGCCGGTTGAAGATCTCGCCAATCTGGGCACCGATGGCCTTGCCGGTTTCGTCGCTCTTGTCCAGATCCGACGCGAGCAGCGAAGCGACCAGCGCACAACGATCCACCTTCGTCACCGCCTGGCACAGATACTGGAAGAAGTCGATCAGCCGGCCGCGCCAGGCCGAGTCCACTGCGACCTTGCCCCGCGCGAACATCAGCACTTCGTCGATTAGGACCAGCGTCGCCAGCCCGTCCGCCTGAGGCCGCGCCAGAAGATCCACTAGAAGCGGTTCCGCCGGCGGCGTCTCGCGCTCCGCATCGCGGCCCTCGGCGTGCAGCGCCCGGACCCCGGCCGCCCCGGCGAGCTGGAAGGCAAGCACGCTCCACGGATGCTTCAACCAGCGCAATTCCCCGTTCGGCCCGCGGACCTCCATCCCCTTCTCGACATCCAACTTGTCGAAGGCCAGCGCCACGACGCGCGCCGGTGGTAGCTCCACCGCGATATGGGACTTGAACTGTTCCACCGCGGGCAGGCTCGGAAGGGACGCCGGATCGTGCGCGAGATGGCACAGCGCCACCAGCGTGTGGGTCTTGCCGCCGCCGTAGGTCAGTTCCAGTTGCCTAACCGCCTTCGTGTTCCGGCCCGCGAGACGAAGCACGACGTCACGGGCCAGCTCGCGCAACGAGAACGTCGGGTAGGTCAGCGCAAAGAACTGCGCGGGATCCTCGTATATCGGCCGTGCCCCGCGCTGCATCATCACGTCGTGCAGGTCGGCGGCGAAGTCGGCCAGCGACAACTCGCCGGTGCGCACGTCCTCGCGCAGCTTCACGACTTCGTACCAAGGCGTCCAGGAGAGTTGTTTCGCCATTCTGTGGATCTCGTTCAATGGGGCCGTACGATGGTCTCTATCCGGCGGGCAAGCGCATCGAAGTCCTCGGGAACGATGAGGACCGTTATCCGTCCGCGCACCTGCCGTCTTCTGTGAACGCGACCGTGTCTTTCCGCGTCGGCTACGATCTTCACGACGCCTCCCCGAGTCGTTGCAATCCCGGCTGGCGCGCGGCCGCAACGCCGCCCCGCGCCGCGATGTGATTCGACAGCGACTCCAGGATCGCGCGTTCGTCGGAACCCGCGTCGGCCAGCTCGATCAACGCTTGCAGCAGTCGGGCGAAGAGCGCGTGCCGCTTCAGTCCCCGGTCGTCCAGGTAGTCGTTGACCTTGGCCTCGTCGCCGGCGCGCCATAGGTGCATCAACCGGTGCGCCTGATCGATCAGCGGCGCGGGGCGGCCGTCGGACGCCGGGTAACCAAGCCCCTTGGCACTCCTCCGGTTCCACGGCTTGAGGACGACCTTGCTGCCGCCGCGACTGCTACTCTCAGTCGCGCCGGCGGCCGACGTGAGCTCATCCTCCTCGCCGTCCGGTTCATCCGCGGACCCACGCCTTGTGCGAGAGAGGATGTCATAGCGATCGGCGAGGTCACGATCCGAGAGGTTGCACGAGATCGCATACAGAATGCAGGCGCCGATCGGCGCATCGCTCATCCGGAAGTCGTTCCGGTGCAGGAGGTAGTAGGTCGTGACGTCGTCGAGCCCGTTGGTGGCGTCGGGATCGGCGTCGTGCGTCAGGACCCGGCCGACGACAAAGTCGACGACGAACCGCCGCACTTCCCGAAGGAACTCCGCCACCGACATCTGTGATCCGGCGGCGTCCGCCTTCTTCACGACCGGGTACTTCGAGAACGCTTCCAGCGCGGGTCCGGTCGCCGCCCAAACGAAGTCGGGACCGCGGATTCCGGCAACCCAGAAGTCGCGGAGTTGCCGGGTGATGTTCTCGCGCATCTCGGCGAGCACCTTCGTGTCCCATCCCACCTGCTCTCCGGTGCGCTTGCGGCAGACGATCCAGATCGACGAGGCGAGCGCGGCGGATGCGAACGACCGTTGCCGCGTTTCCATTTCTGTCCGGATCGGCCACGAGCCATCCACGACAAAGCCGGCCCGGATCAGTGCCGACACCAGCGTTTCCCAGGCGTCCGGCGACTTGTTGGCGAAGACGATCACCAGTCGGCCATCGCTTCGAAGTTCTCCCAAGAATCGCGAGAAGGCCCGCTCCATCCCCGTCTCATAGTTCCGCTTGGACACCTCCCGGTCGCCGCCGAAGCGAGCAGCGTCGTCGATGAGCTCCCCGTCGTTCGCCGCGGCGTTCCACTTCGGGCCGAGCGGCGCCCCGAAGGCCGTGTCCACCTCCGGTGACAGGCCCCACAGAGCGCGTCGCAACCAGACGTGGAAGAAGTCCATGAGGTCCGAGTACGGAATCGCATCGTAGTACGGCGGGTCCGTGCAGATGATGTCGAAGTCGCCATGCCCGTTGGCGGCTACTTGCGGGTCGGCGGCCGACGCCTGCACCACGGCCGGCTCCGGCGCAGCGTGGGTGGCCGTGACCAAATGTTCGCAGACCCGGGCGAGCCATTCGACGGACGCGGCGAATCCGCCCGTCTTACTCGACAGTGGGTTGACCTCGCAGTAGTCCCACACCATCGGCAACGCGAACCGGGCGAACGTGTTCCGTAACTTCTCGCCGGAGTTGTGCCATGAGCAGATCGTGCTGCTGTAGTCGGCGAACTTGCTGACGGCGCACGCACCATAGACCGTCAGCGCCGTTCTCCACGGAGCAGGCCACGCAGCCATCTGCTCCGGCAGGCTACGGGTCTCCTGAGCAAACGTGCCCAACACAAGGAGTTGGCGATTCGTGAAGAGGGTCCACCACTTGTCGAACCCGTAGCCATCGATAGAGAAAGCGCGCGACGCTCCTATTCCGGCCTTTGGCGTCGGCTCGTCCGGCAAGCCGAAAGGAATCTCCCCGTAGAGCGCGTCGAGCTCGGCCGACTCGACCCGCGCCGTCTTCAGCTCCAACTCCGTCGGCAGCCGGTACTCCTTGCAGTGCGGACCGTCGACCACGACCGCCGTCATGACTTCGCCGAGCCGACCGGCGCGCCCGTCCAGGCGCAGGTCTTCCATGGTCATAGTGGCAGGGCACAGTGGGCACTTGGCGCCAGAGCGATCCATGGTTCCGGCACCGACCCGCCTGTCGTGCTCTTGACGGCGCGCCGCATTGCCTTGTCCGCGAGGCACATCGGTCTCGACTCCGAACACGACGCCGTTCCCGTCCTCGTTCGCCGTCACGGTCAACAGCACGCGCTTGGCGCCCTTTTTCGCCAGCCACCGCGTCTTGAGCAGCGGGACCGTTGCCCGGCAGCCCTTGCAGCGCGCCGTGCGCGCCCACAGGTAGGCCACAGTCGGCAGCTCCACCCAGCGCGGCTTCCGCAAGTCCTTCAGATGGACCGCATCGAATTCCGCGTTCAGTGCATTCACATCCGTGTTGCCCTGGGCGTCCGGCGTCAATAGCGTCGGCTTTCGCGGCCTGAACGCCTTGCCACCCGGCTTCAGGGGCCGGAACTCCGCGTAGGTGGGATAGCGGCTGGCCAGCCGCCGCCGCGCCGCCGCCAGCACGTGGCGCCCCCAGGCGCGGATCTGCCATGCGAGATCCGCCTGCAGCGCCGGGTCCAAATCGACCAATCTCGGCTCGGCTGGCTCGCGGCCATCGCCCAACCCCAGCTCCTGGAGTTCGCGCTGCAACGCCCGACCCTTGAAGCCCTTCCCTTTCAGGAAGGCAGCCATGAAATCGCCGTCCCGGAGAGCAAACTCGGAGAGTGGCCGGGTCTCGCGCGCCAGCGCCCACGGGTAGTCGAGCGTGCACTTGAGAATGAACCACGCCACGGGATTGATGTCGATCGCCGTCACGTCGCAGCCCAGACGCATCGCTTCCAGCGGAATCGCTCCCCCACCGGCGAACGGATCGAGAACCCTCGGCGCACGGCCACCGTACGCGTCGCGAATCCGGGAACGGAACCAATCGATGTCCGGCGCCCTCTCCCCTTTCTTTCCCTCCTCACGCTTCCAGTGCAGGATCCCGTCCTGCGTCTCGCGCTTCCGCCTTGCGAGCTTCCGCCCGTCGACCACCTCATCCTGCACCGTCTCGACGACCGTGCCCGCCATACGTTTGTAGATTGCCTGTCGCTCCGCGGCGTTGCCGGAATCCGGGAGCAACGTGGCGAGCAGGGCCGCGCGACTCGCCGCCAACGGGCGCCGGGCCGGCCAGATGTGGAGTGTCGAGATGTGCCCGTGGCGGACGTTCTTCTCGTGGACGGCGTCGAGTGAGACCTGTTCCAACGGAAACGCGACCTCTATCAGGCGGCGTTCCGTCACCGGCGCTCTCCCCCTTCGCGCTTGCGCCACAGGTAGCTGGCGAACGACGCGCAGGCGCCCAGCATGAACACCGCTTCGTCCATCCCTACGTTGGCGTCGGACCGGTGGAGCAGCGAGTGACGGATGCCCTGCTCATTAGACGTGTATCCGTACAGCGTGCCGAACGCCTCCTTGAGCGCTGGATGCAAAGCGCCACGCTTCTCAAGGGACGCCAGCGCCGGCTTCAGCGTCTTCTCCGCACGGGGGGCGAGCTGTCGCGCCACCGACTCGACGGCGTGGATGCTCTCCCGCACGCTGCCCGCCCAGTCGCCGGCGTTCAAGTGTTCCGACGCCTTGCGCAAGTGCGATGCGCTGCCGTCCAGACCAGCTTCACGTAGCGTCCGGATCGCGTCCAAAAGCGCACGTCCCTCTTCCGGCGTCGCGGCAGGCACAATCGTCGGTGGCCTTGCGATATCAATGGTGTACGCCAGTCTGCATTGCTCGAATGTTCCCTGCATCTGCTTCTTGAAATCGGACGTGCATTCGTGGTGGCGCAACACGAACTGGATCAAGTCGAAGACCTTGTTGAATGGTCTCGTTTCGATATAGTCACGAAGTTTCTTGCAGGCCGGGTCGAAATCCGAATCCCAATCGTCCAACGCTCCGCCGTTCAATTCCGTATGAACTTCCCCCAAAATACGTTCCCATCCACGGCCAATGTACGCGTGGCCCACGAAGAAGTCGTCCAACACCTTCGTTCTCGACAAGTGGGCGTTGAAGACGTTCCAGATCCGTGTTCTTGCCTCCTTCGGTAACTCACCCAGCTTGAGCGGACCCGGAATCTCCTCGTAGCCCTGGGCTTGCGAAAAACTGAGCGTGCGCGGATCAGGATGGTGCCGCTCTTCACGACGCCCGTGGCCATGATCCGGCACACCGTCCTGCGCGACGGTCCCCGGCACGCTCTCCGCTCGTTCACGCGCACGCCGGGCGGCCCGATGCATGGCCGCCTCCGCGCCCGCCAGATCCGGGTCGCGTGCCGCCTGAGTAGCGCTCTTGCGCCGGGTGCTCATTTTCGATTCTCCTCCGCAACCAGTACCGGAACCGGGCCTGAATTGTCGTATACGGCCCAGGCATCGACCAGGTACCGATACCGGCGCGCCTCTTTCCGCAGGAACTCAGTGGCGAACGTCGTCCTACGAGCGCCGTTCGGTCCCGCGATCACGAAGATCGTCTTGTCGGCCATCATCGTCGAAACCCGTGCTTCGTGGCGGCTACCGTTCAAACTTCTCCAACTCGTTTCCGGTGTCCGCAATACCCTCGAGGCAGAGGAAATCGATCAAGTCCAGCGAGCGCTGCGTCCATTCGTCGTTCTGGTGCTGCTGGTACGTTCTGAAGATGAGTTTCACGACGGTGTGGGCGTCCGCGAGTTGGCCGGTTAAAGGGTCTCCCACCGCCCCAGCCAAGCGACTCAGATACTTCTCGCAGACGACGCAGGTCGTTCCTGGCAGCCGCTCCCGTGAATGCTCCAGTGCGTGCACGAGCTGGAAGTGAGCGTCATTGAACGCCGGGCTGTCGCAGAACGCGCCGATCAGATCGTCGTACTCGCCAAGCACTTCCGCCGACAGATAGCGAAAACA
Organism: Vicinamibacterales bacterium; assembly: GCA_965202655.1. Lineage (GTDB taxonomy): Bacteria > Acidobacteriota > Vicinamibacteria > Vicinamibacterales > UBA8438 > VXRJ01. The sequence continues at coordinate 514,210 of CBDBBK010000001.1, forward strand.
CGAGGCAGCCTCCCGGCGTACGTCAACATCATCATCCGCGAACAGCAGGGCGAGCATCGATTCACACCGGACGCGGTGTTCCGGGTCCGCGATGTTCGCGGAGGCGACCTTCGCGGCGCCGACGCGGCATCGGACATCGCCACGCAACGCTTCCGTCTCCAGATCCTTCGCGCTTTCGTCGCGCAGCGCACCAATGCAGGCCAAACGCGCCCCCGCTTCGTGAACTTCCGGCTCCGACGACGCAAGCATCCGCTCAATGATCGGCCGCATCGCGGAGAGTCTGTCGTTCGGGCAGCCACGAACGAACTCGTAGACGTGCGGTGTTGCGAGCAGACGGTCCTCGGACTGGTCCATGCTCAGGAAGAGCGACATGCCAAGTGAAGCGTCGTGACGAGCGACGGCCCGGAGCGTTCCCGCGACGCACGAGCGCACGGCCGCACTTGGGTCCTGAACGATCTTGTCGAGCGTCGTACGGAACCGCTCGATGTAAACGGGATTCCTGAGAATCAGGTCGCGAATGGCCTCAGCCGCACGCCCTCTTGTTGTATTGATGCCGGCGGAATAGGGACCACCGTCGTAATACGCGTGGCCGGAACCGTCCTGCTTCCATCGCTCGACCGCAGGATCGTCGTCTTGCGTAGCCAACCAGTCGAGCATTTCAACCGCATCGTCCGGTAGCGCGTCTTCCATCTTCCCGAGCATGTCGGCAATCACTCGGCCACAGTCGCGGCGCGCCTCCTCGAACGCCTTTTGACAGAGCTGAAGTTTGAGTTCGCTCGTTACCGCGTCGGTCTCCTTCAATTCACCGAGCATCTCGTACAGATACACGGGGTTCGCATCCGCGGGGAATTGCAAGGCAAGACGGGTAAACCGATTCGGGGATTCCTTAGCCCGCGCCCCGAGCGCTCGCGCCAACTCCCGAGCGCCACCTCTGGGTTGGTCCCCGGAATAGTCGATTCGGTTCTCCGACGGGTACTTCGAGATGGCACGGAGCCACTGCTCGTCCGTCATGACCAGCGTGGCGTTCTCTTCGATGGGCGCCGCAACGGAACTGACGACTATCCCCCGAGGCTCGCCGGACGGGTCGCCGAACTTACGTGCGAGTTCGTCAAAGTGCGCATTCGCGTTCCTGTTGCGCAACTCCGGCGAAATTGCCGACAGCAGATCGAATCGAGCTCGCCCGAACTGCTTGTATCCACGTGGAGTCCGCTCATGCGGCGGGACGTAATCGAGAATCACGGCCTCGATTCGCTCGCGATTCTCCATCGCGCAGTGCGGGACGACCGCCCGGATCGTCTCCATCGCACACCAGTTCGAGCTGTCATCGAATCCGCAATCGAATCGCCACGGTTCGTCGCACAGCAGGGCAATGGCCTCATCCGCGTAGCGCAAGTCCGCGTCACGGTACAGCGACAGCAGCAGGAAGTTCGCCGTGTACGTGTCTCGGCGGCGCAGGTCCGCAATGACGTCGCCTAGCGGCACGGCGCCGGTGCGCGCGACAGCGCCGAGCGCGCTCGCCAGCCCGGAGAGGCAGGCTTGTTCGCCATTTTGATGCTCGGACTGGAAAGGAATCAGCCATACGTCGTCAAGTTTCGGCGGCGTGTCCCCGGTTACCGCGGCGTCCGAGATTTCGAGAACGACGGGCAGGACATGCTCGACGAAAGCCGCAGGGGCATGCTCGACCGATTTCTCGACCGGTTCCGACATGAACTGATCATGGTCAAGGAGTGCTCCGGACCGCAGTTGCGTGCCGGTCGCTCGAACGAGCGCGAGCCGTCGGCGAAGCCTGTGCGCCAACACCTCGGACACCCACTCGGGGCGGTTTTCACCCAAGCTGTAGAGCATGAGCCAGAACGTGCCGTTCGTCACGAATCGATCGCGGGCATCGTCGAGCGTGCCGTCGTCGATCAGGCGCAGGAAGAGATCGAAGAAGTGGCGGCTCGTATGGTACTCGGCCGATTCCATGAGGAAACGCAGTCGACGCTGCCATTCCGCGCTGCCGTCAACGTACGGTTCAAGCAGGTCCGCCACCCGATCCGGAGCATGTCGCTGGTGGAACTTCAGGTAGTTCACGGCCATGTCGGCGACCCGTTCGTCGTTCGATGCCAGCCAGCGTTGGATCACCTGGCGCCGGTCGATCTCCGCGAACCAGGACCGTGAAACGAAGAACCGCCTCCACGCGAGCGCCGAGAGCCTGTTGTCGTTCGGCACGCCGCGCTTGATGGCGGTAAGTTCCGGTTTCAGCCACTGCTCCCAGATCGCCCATTCGGCGTCAGTGGGACTGGTGACTTCGGCGAGTAGCCTGAAGACGAGGTCCTTCAGATGGGTTCGGATTCCGTCATCGGAAAGCAGGTCGTCAAGTTCCTCGACGTACCGGGCGCTGTCGGCGTCACGGAGATATGCCAGCACCTGCCGGACCTGTCCGCGACGGAACAGATGCTGCTCCGATTCACGCAGCAGCGCCACCAGCGACTCCCGGCGGGTGACGAACAGGCGGGCAAAAACGTAATCGAAGAAGCTCTCGTGGCCGAAGCCATAGCGGCGGCCATCGAAAGAGATAACGCCCTCGGATGCGAGCTGTTTCACATAGTCGGGCGAGAACGCATCCAGTTTCTCCTTGCGCACGGAGAGTTGCTGGGAGACCGTCATCTCTTCGCAGAGGGTCTTCATGACGTCCATCCACAAGTCCGCGATTGGCGCAACGCGTTCTGTAACCAACCGCCGCTTCGCCTCCCAGTACCGTTCGAAAATCTCGGTGACGGTCTTGAACTCGGGCGCGCGTGCCGAATCGAAGCCGGCATCGAGAAAGAGGGACAGGTTCTGGGGCAGCCGAAGAACCCGAAGTTGGCGATCTCTGAATGCTCCGGTTTCGAAGCCCGCGCTGGTCAGGATTTCCTTGACCTCGTCGTCCGAAAACTCCGTGACGTCGACCTTCTGGTGCGACTTGGGCAGGAGTCGTCTCATGCGCGGGTCGTTCTCCCAGTCGAATTCCCGGCACACGACGACGACGTGAATCACGGCGCGCGCTCTCAAACCACGTGCTTCGAGAAGAAGCTGCTCGACGAGATCGAACGCGGCGGACGTGCGGCCCGACGTAGTGCTGACCGCGTCCAGTTGATCGACGATCAGGACGCCCGGCCGACCGGTCGCCTCGACCGCCGCGGCGAGCACCGGGATCGGCGACTCCTCGAGATCGAGAAGCTCCCCGAGATCCGCCGTCGTCGACGCGGAAACGAAGCGATCGAGCCTGAACGCCAGCACCGGGGCGCTTCGCTCCCGCAGAGCATCCACTACTTCCACCACGCACATGGTCTTCCCGCACCCGGCCCGGCCCGTCATCACGCTTTCGGTCGCGGTATCGCCCAAGCGCGACAACAGCGTTTTCGTTGCCTGTCGCGGGACCATCCGGTCCTGGATCAATCTCCTGCGCGCGCCGTCCAGGTACCGATCCGTAGCGGCATCTACGGCGATGGCGGCGGACGCCGGGCTGGTCAGGCGCCGCAGCCTGTAGCCGCGCTGCGATAGACGATTGACCAACCCTTGGCGAGTAATGATGTGGTGCACGGAATCTTCCGCGATTCCACGAAGCGCATCCGCCACGTCTCTCGGATTCGCAAGGAACAGCGCCGGTATTCCCGATATCACCTTCTCTTCGAGCTGACTATCGTCAATCGTGCAGACTTCGATCCGGCGCAGGTAATCCATCGCGGTCCGCTCGTCGCACCTCCAGGCCTCCAACAGGCTTTCCCAGTGCGCCTTGCGTTTAGCGGCCTTCAGGAAGGCCGTCTTGAACTCATCCGTGGACTCCGCGTCTCTTGCCCCCTCGCACAAGTCGGAGAGTTCACGGGCATGACTGGCCGATACGAAAACGAACCGATCGTCGTTGCCTGCCAGCTGCCTGCCGATGGCCTCAAGGAGTCCATCGGCTCGAAGCGCCGCCAAGCTCCACTTGCCGCTCGTGTGACTGTGCTTGGCCTGATGCAGTTCCCGCCGCGAGCCCACCGTTACGACGAACTCCGTCTTGTCGACGCCAGGTTGCTCTATACGGATGGCATCGGCGCGCCCCTGCAACATGCGCACGAACACCGAAAGCGTCCACCACTTTTCGTAGCGGTTGCCGATCTTGTCGGCAGGTCCGCCCGGCAGCGTCATGGCGAGAACTCGCGGACCTGCACCCTGAGTTGAACCAGCATCAGTACGGGGTGTTCCCGGAGAGCAGTCCCATTTCCCGAAGAAAGCGCGATGGCTGCTTGCTCCAGCCGAAGTACGAGCCGGCATGCGTCAGCGTCAGGCTCGACTGAACTCGCGTGATCGCTACGAAGCACGTGCGTCGCTCCTCCTCGAGCGCGGACGAGCCACCTTGAATTGCCCGGTACGAGGGCAGTTCTTGCTCCACGAGACCGGCCAGGTAGACGTGCCGAAACTCCTTGCCCTTGGCGAGGTGGATCGTCAGGCACTGAACGTCGTCAGTGCCCGGTGGCGGCGTCTTTTGCCTCAAGTCGATCTGTTGGAGGAACTGACCCAGTGGAGGATCGGTGCCGAGCTGGCGCCGAATCTCCGCCGTCAACGATCCCCAAGTGGCACCCTCCTCGGCTTCCTCGTCCGTATCCGCGCCCACCCTCCGAGGATGGCGCTCACGCCACGCGAGGACACCTTGCGCGAAGTCGCGGTAGTTCACGCTGTCGAGCAAGCTATCTCGCACCATATCGAGCAGCACGCGGATGTCAGAGTCGGTGCTTGCAGCCGTCTCCGACACGAAACCGGCCAGCAGCGAATCGCCGCTAAGGGCGCTCTCGGCCATCGCATCTTCGGGTTCTACACACGCTCCGGTGAGGTCGCAGAACGCGTGGCAGAGCGCTCCAAGCTGTTCGACGTCGGCGGGGCGATTGGTCAAACGCAGAGCGGCGTGCAAGAACCGAAGTAGTGGTGACTGGAACTCGGACTTCCGCTTGACGATGTACGAGGGCAAACCGGCCCGGGCCAATGCGGTTGCTGCCGCCCTCACGAGCTTCGTGCTGCGAGCAAGGACGGTACAGGTTCCAGGCGCCAACGACCTAGCCTTGATGTCCGACGCGATCGACGACAACTCGGCCGAGTAGTCCGTGAATCGCTGGATTCTGACCACGGCAGAAGTCGACTTGCCGACAGTCGAAACCAGCGGCTCCTTGTCCGGTGACCGGTTCGTGTTGTGTCGAATGAGGTTGTTGGCCAGGTTGACCACTTCCGGCGGGCACCGGTAACTCTCCGGAAGCTGAACGATCTGCATGTCGTAATCGGAGCGGAGTTGGCGCAAACGCTCGGGGCTGGCGCCATTCCATTGGTAGATGGTCTGGTCGTCGTCCGCAACCACAAAGAGGTTGGTGTCACGGTCGGGATAGAGTGCCCGCAGCAGGAGATCCTGGACCTTATTCGTGTCCTGATACTCATCCACGCAGGCGAACGGATACACGACGCCGTAGTCGCGAGCGATGCGGGGGCGGTCCCTGAAGAGGCGCAGACAGCACACGAGGAGTGCCCCGAAATCAAGGTGATTCCCCTTGATCAGGTGGTGGATGTAGGCCCTGTAGATTGGCTCAACCCACTCCCTGCCCTGGATCGCCAACGGCAGTGGCTCGGCCTCGCCGTGCTGGAAGTCGTAGCCGTCTCGGAAGAGACGATCCACCATGTGTAACACACCCTCAGCGGTCGTGCCGGGCGGTGTCCCGCCATCGCCGATGTCCTCCATCGCGTCGCGCAGTACAAGATGCCGATCCGCGTCCTGGTTGAGGATCGTGAAATCAGGGCGCAGACCCAAGTGGCTCCCGTGCTGCCGCAAGACATCGGTCGCGAAACCATGGAACGTTGTCGTCCGAGCCCGACGACTGCTCGGGCCGAGCAGTTGCGAGACGCGACTGCGCATCTCCTCGGCCGCCTTGGTCGTGAAGGTCAAGGCCAGAATCCCGAAGCGTTTTTCGGGGGTCGCTTGAATGAGCCGCGCCACGCGCATGGTCAGCACTCGGGTCTTCCCAGCGCCCGGTCCTGCCAGTACCAGCATCGGACCGTCGTTCCACTCGACGGCTCGCCGCTGATTGGCGTTCAGGGATTGGAAATCGAGCATGATCACGCTCTGGCGAGCTCAAGAGCCTTGTTGAGGATACTGGACAGCGCCTCCGGGACTGGCGTCTGCCTCGTCGTCATCCGCGCCGCAGCTTCTGCGGCGACTTCCGGCTTGCTGAACCTCTTGGGCAATGCGTTCAAGACTTCTTCCCAGTAATCCGGTGTACCGTTCGGAGAGGTCGGCTGAGGCTTCTGGGGAGACATCCGCGACTCGTACAGCTCGCCGAATCCGTTCTCGCACAGCATCCGCTCGACGTTCCCGTAGGGAATGGTCAACCGCTCCTCGTGTCCCGCAGCGTCGAGTTGTTCTCGTACGCGTTGCTCGTACTTGCCACGCCCGTGATCGTCATCCAGAACGCAGTACCAGACGATGCCGAGGTTGTTGGCCACCTTCGCCAACATGCCCACGTCGGTCTGGCTGAACTCGACGCAGCGCACGCCGACCCGGTCAAGGTCCAGGTTGAGCGCTTCAGCCGCGCCGGCCAACAGCGTTGTCTCGGTTTCACCCTCCACAAGCAACCAGCACTTGGCGAAGAGCAATTCACCACGCGTACGGCGGACGTGAGAGTCGAACTTGCGCTCCTCTTGGTTCGTCAGCGCGCCCGGCTTGATCCGGTGCACGGTGATTCCGTCATTCGAATGCGCGAACCGCCGGATGGCAGACGAAGGCACGCTGGCAAGCAGATCGCCGCTGTGGGTTGACACGAGCTTCTGGCCCGGCAGCTCGCGGACGATGCCCATCAGCGATCGAATCGCCGACGGATGCAAGTGTGCTTCGGGTTCTTCGAGCGCTGTGATCGGCAGCGCGTCGGGATCGAGATCGGAGAGCTTGCTCTGGAGAAACGCCCCGAACAGAAGAAGCACCGCCAGACTCTGGGTGCCTTCGCCTTGTAGTTCTACCGGGATCCTCGCGCCTGAACGCGAGGCAAGATTCACTTGGGCACGCGACAGCAAGGAAAAGAGTTTCGTGGGCAATGCGTCGATCGACACAGCCTTGTTGACGCCAAACTCGATGACCCTACGTGTGTCTTCAAGACGCGTGCGGACCTCTCGAAGCGGCTCATGCGCCCCGATGAGTCGCTCGTTCAGTTCAGCGAGCGCCTTGGTCAAGTCTTCACGCTCGCCTTCCGGGATCCCGCTCTCGGCCAGGAAGGTGTTCCAGAAACGGCCCTTGGCGGCGAAGTGCTTGGACGCGTCCCGAAGGGCGGAGAGATAGAAGGACGGCGACAACCGTTGGAACGTGATGAGTTGACTGACAGCCTTGCTGACCGGCAGCGGATTCTCGTCGGCGTCGAGAAAATCCCAATCCGTTACGAACTCGGCGCTGGCGCGGTCGAACGACGAAGTAACCCGAAGCGTCACACGGCCCCGATCGTTCGCGTCGCGCTGAAACACATCCTTGAGTGCTTGGATAACCCCTACCCTCCACGGGTCGGCATCCGTCTCGACGAATGACAGCGTGATCTCAATCGGGGCAGCTTCGGCAGGCACCAACGTGTTGTCCGGAAGGTGATAGTCGTACTCGCTGAACGGACTCCGGCTACGCCCACGCAGGCGTTCGAGGCAAGCGCGGATGGCCTCCAAAAACGCCGTTTTGCCAGAGTTGTTTTCCCCGATCAGAACCGTGGTCTCATCGAGGTCGACGGATAGATCCCTGATGCACCGGAAGTTGCGGACTTGGACGGTGGTCAGCTGCATCTGACAGCTCCGCGCACCTGCACCACCGGCCCTGCGACTACGCTGAATACCATCGACACGTTCACCGCTCTTCCTCAGTGGCAGCGACGGCGGCCGCCTGCACCGACGACGCCGAAATGGAATGCGCGGACAGCGTGCGTGTTCGCGCGATCAACTTGGTGAACGGATCGTTGACCCGCACGAGCCGCGGCCGCGGCGTCGCGCAGTCATAGACGGCATAGAGCCAGTAGCCGTCACGCAGGTTGCAAGCCTTGGCCCATTCGTTGTCGGACAGCTCGATGTCCCCGGCGCGCGCCCGGCCCTTCACTTCGATGGCGCGGCGTTCGCCCGCGGGATTGGTCGACAGCAGATCGAAGCCCGGCCAGTCGCCCAATCCCGCGCGGCGCGCAAGTTCGGGCCGCGAGACATCCCGAACGGTGGCGCCGGTCGCCTCCTCGTGCGCCTGGGCGATCCGCATGCCTATTGCCTCGACCCGAGCGTCGTGCTGCTCCCTTTCCGCGGCATCCGTCGTCGGGAGCACCAGCGCGTGCGCGACCATTTCCGTCTCGCCCGCGACGACGAGCGCCGGCTCCGTCTTCAGCAGACTGAGCCGGCGGTCCCTGTCGACCGCGATACGGCGCTGCGCGTCCTTCACCCGGACGAGCTCGGCTTCGGCCCTTTGGTCTCCCGAGCGCGCCTGCCGGGTCACGCGCTGCCGCCTGACGAGCAGTTCGGCCGTCCGGTGGTCGTAGCCGCGCGTGACCCAGTCGAGCCGATCGGGAAGCGACTGTTCAATCTGCGCCCGGTGCTCGTCCACGAGGCGGCCGACCGCGTCCTCCTTCAGCCACTGCCCCGCTTCGTCGGCCAGTCTGCGAGCGACCCGCGCGAGCGGCACGCCGCCGGGCGCGACATCACCGGCGCCCCGAAGCAGGAGCAGGTGTTCCAACGGACACGTTTCGATCCGCCCGTCGCCATCCTGGCGCAGCCCGATGAGGCGACTTTCCAAGGTCCGGAATCCCATCCCTTCCCCGTCCGCCTGTTGCCTGCTGGAACCCGTGCTGCGGGCGGCGGATTCCACCGGGGCGGGACGCCGCACCACGGAGACACGGGCGAGGTGGAAGAGATAGGGAGCGTCGGCATGAGGGTCGACGAAAACCGCCCCGCGTAGCGCCTCGTCCTCGTGCTGTGACAACAGGGTCGTACAAAGGTGATCGAACACGGGCTCGCCGGGGTGCAGCCAGATGACGGCCGAGGAATCCTCGGGCCGGTAGACCGTGAATCGGCCGTGAGCCGAAGCCGGGTAGGTCTCCATGGCGCCGAGCACCGGGTCCAGACTACTGCTTCGCTCCTGGGCGAGTCCGAACACCCCATCCGGATCACCATCAACGCGCAGATGGATCAGCGGGGCCGCAACCGTGACGAACCCTCGGACGTAACCGGGCAGCAGCCGACGGTACTGCTCCTGTTCGATGGCGGCCTGCAGCGCGGGCAGGCTGCTCTTCACCTCGCCGCCGCCGAACCGCGCGTGCTCCCGCTCGTCGAGCGCCCGCACCTGTTCGGTCGTTAGCCGGCCCTCGATGCCGTCGATGGCCGAAGCGACTCCTTCGTCTGTGGCGGCCATTTCCAGATAGGCCTTGAGCGGGAGGTCTTCGAACAGCCGGCCGACGACATCGAACACCTTGTCCGACTGGAGTCGCTTGCGGATCTGTTCCAGCTTGTCCAGCAACGTCTTCAGCACCCGGCCCTCGCGAGTCTCGCCCGCGACTAGGTTGACGATGATCACGGGGTCGTGCTTCTGGCCGTAGCGATGGATTCGCCCCATCCGCTGTTCGAGGCGCGCCGGATTCCACGGCACGTCGTAATTGACCATCAACCAGCAGAATTGCAGGTTGATGCCTTCCCCGGCGGCGTCGGTGGCCACCAGGTAGTTGGCGCCGCCGTCATCGAGCGGACGCCGGAACAGCTCCACCTGCTTTTCCCGTTCGCGGTAGTCGAGGCCGCCGTGGATCAGCGCTACCTGCCCGGTGAATCCGAGTCCCTCCAGACGCCGAACCAGAAAATCCGCCGTGTCCCGGTGCTCGGTGAAGACGATGAACTTCTCGCGGGCAAAGTCCGGATCGCGCAACACGCCGCGAAGCTTCTCGAACTTGGAGTCCTCCCCGTCGTCGGCCAGCCGCCGTGCCTGGGTCAACAACGCTTCGACCTCACCCCGCTCCTCGCGCAGTTGCGCCAGGATGGGGGCCACGATGCCGCCCAGCGCGTCCTGCTCGAACGCCTCGTGAGCCTCGCTCGCGTCCGATTCGTCCGCATCCTCGTCGGCGGTCCGGGTCTCGAAGAAGTCCGGCATCCGGCCGAGACGGGTCTGGCTGCGCTCCAGTTCGTCCTTGCGACCGGCGAGCACCAACTCGATGGCCTCGTCCAGGCGATCAAGGCGGCGCTCGAACGACCGCATCAGCGCATGGGTCGAACTGGCCAGCCGGCGCTGAAAGACGTTCATGGCGAGACGCGCCGCCGAGCGGTTCAGCACGCGGGCCCGGTTGTAGGTCTCGGCGATGTAGCCGGTGGTCGCCTCGTAGAGCGCCTGTTCGGGTGGGCTCAGGGCGTAGCTGATCGTGTCGCAGCGGCGTTGCGGGTAGAGCGGACGCCCATCGAAGCTGACCATCTCCTCCTTCGTACGACGGATGAAGTGCCGCCGGCGCTGGGCCTCGGGAAACGCCTCGAACGCGTCGATTGTCGCCAGAGCGTCCGGCTCCAGCAGTCGCCAGAGACAGTAGTAGGGGAAGTCCTTCCCCATGTGCGGAGTGGCTGTCAGCAACAGCAGGTGCGTCGCCGACCAGCCCAACTCCCAACGTGGATCGTCGGCAGGCGCGCCGGCCAACGCTTCGGCGGCCCGATAACGATCCGTCTTGTCCACGGACAAGTCCGGGCGCTGGTGAGCCGCCAGCTTGTGCGCCTCGTCGAAAACGACGAGGTCGTAGGGCAACTCGTCGGATGTCACCGCCTCGCGCAACCGGGCGAACATGCGCGGCTGAACCAGCGTGTCGATACTGACGATCACGCGGTCGCCGTCCGTCCCCGCGAACGGATTGCCGTTGCGCGCGTCGGCGCCTCTGACGATCCGAAACGGCAACGAGAACAGCGTCCGGAGCTCTCGCTCCCAGTTCCCGACCAAGCCGGCCGGCGGCACGATCAGTACCCGCTTCAGTAGGCGTCGAGCCAGCACTTCCCGCAAGTACAAGCCGGTCATGATCGTCTTTCCCGCTCCTGCGTCGTCGGCGAGCAGGAACCGGAGAGGCGAGAGACCGAGCATCCGCTCGTAAACCGCGATCCGCTGGTGTGGCAGCGGATCGATCAGCGAGACCTCAGTCGCGAACGTCGGGTTGCTGAGGTGGCCATAGGAAAGACGGGTCGCCTCGGCGACCGCGGACACCACAGTTGACCGGGCCGTGAAATCGAGCGGAAGTTGCGCGGTCGACTCAGATGAAGGAGCAGCAATCCCGGAAGCCGGCGCTGCGGCTGCTTCCAAGTCGAGGATCTGGCGCCACGCAAGGCGCGCTGGTTTCGTCTGGCGGTTCTCCCAGCGATTGACCGTGGCGAACGAGACGCCGATGCGCTGTGCAAGCTGGACCTGCGTCAGATCCAGACGCTCCCGAATGTTCTTGATCCGCGATGAGTAGTCCGCGGGAAGCGCGGCCTTCGCCGGTGTCATCGGACTTGGCCGGTTACCCGCCCAGAAGCAGGGAGGCTCGCAAACATTCAGACGATATATAACACCTGCTATATACTGCGTCAAGAACTGGCACTATGCGAAGCCAGTCAAGACACAGAACCCGCAGGCAGGCGTCGCTCTACTGGACCGCGGTCGCGTTCTTCACGGGGTAGCTCCCGCGCCTCACCGTTCCGCGCCGTCCACCGTCACCCGGCGGCATCCCGGGCCGGCAACCCGGCGGCGGCTGTCGCCGCGTCGCGCTCCCGATGTTCCAAGGTGGCGACAAGGTCCCCACACCCTGCGGGGGAACTGCTACGGCCAGTGCTGGACGTTGATCTCGGGCATCGGGAAGTCGTCAACGTTCGCAGTCGCCAGGGAGGCGCCTACGCCAACCGCCGCGGCGGCAATCAGGCAGTCCGCCTGATGCAACGTGACTCCGCGTCGCCCAAAGGACCGGCGCCACGCTCCCGCTCGCATCCCTTCCGCTACTCCCAGCGGGGCAAGTCGCAGGCCATTGAACATGCGGCGAGTGACCGCCTCTTCGCCCGGCCGCAAACCGCGCCAAATCTCTTCGATAGAGATCACGCAGACCCAAGGCTCCGTGCCCGTTCGTCTCAGGGCCGCGAGTCGAGTGGCGGCGGATCGGCCACGAAGCGCGTCGATAAGCACGGTCGAATCAAGGAGCACGCGAGCCACGATCAACCTGTGCGCCGCGGATCCGCGCGACGCTGCTGGCGCACCCACGCTGCGGGATCGTCGTCCCACTCATGTCCGGTGTCGGGCAAGGCGCCGAGTGCGGCTTCGATGTCGTCCCAGCGCCGTTCGTCTTCAAGGCCGCGCTGGACGAGTTCGGTAATGAAAGCGCTACGACGCCGCGGACCGGCGCGCCGGTCGATCTCCTGCACCAGATCGTGTTCCAGGACTATGTGTAGACGCATGGGCCTAAAAATACCATTCTACGCACATACGCTCTCGTGCGTCATCCCCCGCGCACCAGCCGGCTCGCGTGACCCGGCGCCGAGGCGGCAAGGCGAGTCCGCCCCCGTCGATCGCGACCGCGGATACTACTTCAGGCGGGGAAGCAATACCGCAACACCCCCAGCCCGGCAAGCCACTGGTGCGCTCGGTCGTGATGGATGTGCGTCCTCAGCACGAGTGCGACCAGCGCATTTCCGTCCTCCAGCCACGTCACTCAGCGTCGTCCTCGATCCGCTGGACGGTTTCGGCGGTAGCGACCTCCCGTCCGTCGCAGACAAGCAGTCCGCTGCGCCTCACCATCCCCGAGGGAGGCTCTTCGGGGCCCGACTGCGCCCCCGGCAGCGCACGCCGCAGAAGCTCGTTGACGGCAGCACTGATGCTGCAGTCCTCGGCCTTTGCAAGTGAGACGGCAACCGCGTAGAGGTCGGGTTCGAGGTTAATCGTCAGCCTCATGCACTCCATTGTGGTGCGGTGGCGCACTGGCGTCTACTGCGCTCCCACTCGAGTGGCTGGACCGTATGATTCGGTATGGCCGACCTGATGATCTCGACAGCAGACATCACGACGCTGGCGGTCGATACGATCGTGAACGCGGCGAACACCTCCCTGCTGGGTGGAGGTGGCGTGGACGGCGCGATTCACCGCGCGGCGGGACCCAGCCTGCTGGCGGAGTGCCGGACGCTCGGCGGATGTGCGACCGGGAGCGCGAAGATCACTGGCGGTCACCGCCTGTCGGCCCGGCACGTGATCCATGCCGTCGGACCGCGCTGGCGCGGCGGGAAACATGGTGAGCCCGAACTGCTGGCCGGGTGTTATCGGCGATCGATCGAACTCGCCCACGCGCACGACCTGAAGTCGATTGCGTTCCCGGCCATCAGTTGCGGCATCTACGGCTATCCGCTGGAGCTGGCGGCGCCGGTGGCAGTCGGGACCGTCGCGCAGGCGCTGAGGAAAGCACCTGGCGTCGAGCAGGTTCTTTTCGTTTGCTTTGCCGACGACGTGAAGGAGGCCTACACCGCCGCGCTCACGGCGCATGGAGCCACCGACTGATGGCTCACGCCCGGATCGGCGCGCGCGGCGTCCTGCTTGATCTCGACGGGACCGTCTACGAATCCGGCGCCGTGATTCCGGGGGCGCGCGAGGCGATTGACGCTATCCGCCGGGCCGGACTGCCCGTGCGATTCGCCACCAACACGACGCGCCGGCCGCGGCGCGAACTGGTCGACCGGCTGCACGGGTTCGGCATCGACGTCGCGGCGGACGACATCATCACCGCGCCCATTGCCGCGGCCACGTGGCTCGCGGCGCGCGGAGTCCGGCGCGTCGCGCTACACATCGCCGAGGCGACGCAGGCGGAGTTCGACGACTTCTCGATCGACGACGAGCAGCCCGACGCGGTAGTGATCGGCGACCTCGGCAGCGACTGGACATTCGACCGGCTGAATCGCGCCTTCCGCCAGCTCCGAAGCGGCGCGCACTTCGTCGCGATGCAGAAGAACCGCTACTGGCAGACCGCGGGCGGCCTGACTCTCGACGCCGGTCCATTCGTCGCGGCGCTGGAGTACGCGACCGGGCGTGACGCGGTCCTCGTCGGGAAGCCCAGCGCCGCCTTCTTCGAGGGAGCGGCGGCATCGATGCGCCTGGCGGTGACCACGGTCGCCGTCGCCGGCGACGACATCAACAGCGACGTGCGAGGCGCGATGGCGGTCGGCGCGCGCGGCATCCTGGTGCGCACCGGCAAGTTCCGGCCGGCCGATCTTGATGACACGAAACCGCCACCTGATGCGGTGATCGATTCGCTCGCGAACCTGCCGGGGCTGCTCGGGGCGACCTAGTTACACATATTAATAGAAGATAGAAAAAACGTTAATAAGCGCCTCGCAGAGCCAGGCAGTATATTAAGTATTAGCTCCCAAAGTTAAGTAAAAAACGGTCCGGTCAGGATGCGGTCGCCGGCGCGCGCCGCAGCGGCTGGCGCGCGCCGTAGGTGAGCGACCGCCAGACCCACTCCGCGGGGCCGAACCGGAACCGCTCCAGCCAGAGCGGCGACCAGACCAACTGCACCACCGAGACGGCCACCACGACGCCGAACTGACCGAGGCGCTCGACCGACCCGAAGAAGCCGAAGCCGTGGCCGTAGAAGATCGTGGTGCAGATGACGGTCTGCAACAGGTAGTTGCTCAGCGCCATCTGCCCCACCGCGGCGAACGGGCGCGTGGCGCCGCGCAGCGCCGCCGTCCGGGAGGCCAGCATGACGAGGCCGATGTAACCGAGGCTGACCCCGATGCTCGGCCAGTAGTTGAACAGCTCCCCCTGGAAGAACGACCAGGGAGCCCACCCGTACCGGAAGTCGAGCATGACCCCGTACGACTCCACCGGGATGGCGAGAAGGACCGCCACCGCGATGAGCGCGCCGTAGAAGCGCCCCGAGCGCTGCGCGCTGAAGACGCCGAGCTTGAAGAGGGCCATCCCGATCAGCATGAGGCCGCCGGCCCGCCAGCCGCCCCACAGCAGGATGACGAAGGTCTCGAACGCGAGGGCCTGCGTCGACCGGGCGGGAACCTGCTCGATCCAGCTGCCCCGGTACGCGGCCAGTTCGGCGTCGACGAACGGCTGCGTGGGCTGCCACTGCTCGTCGACGAAGCCTCTCAGCGCCTCCTCCGGCCAGTACGGCAGCGATACTCCGCCGAAGAAATACACGGCCGACCCCACGGTAACGACCGCCGTTCCCAGCACGAGCAGCAGCCGCGGTGACCGCCGGCGGAGCGGGTAGACCAGCATGCCGCACACGGCATAGAGGAACAGGATGTCGCCAGCCCACAGCAGGTGCGCGTGCGCCAGGCCGATGAGCAACAGCCATCCCATGCGGCGGTAGTGGACGCGCGTGGCGTTCCCGCTGCCTTCCGCGCGCCCTGCCATCAGGACGATGCCGGCGCCGAACAGCATCGAGAAGATGGTCATGAACTTCTGATCGGCGAACAGCCGGCTGCCGAGCCAGACGGTGAAGTTCGCCCCGTTGAGGTCGCCGTAGGCGATCGGGTTGAAGTAGGCCGCGGCCGGCATCGCGAACAACTGGATGTTCATGACGAGGATGCCGAGCAGGGCGAAACCCCGCAGCACGTCGATCGAGTCGATGCGCGACGCCTGAACGACCGGGGCGGCGCCGTCGGTGTCGGTCGGTGTGTTCATGTCCGGTTACCGGAAACTGTCCCTCGCCCGGGCGGCCGCGGAAGACGGGCAGCCATCATGTCATACGTTGTAGGCTTGCCGGAACGGGACCAGGAGACTGCCATGCGCACCAGCGGAACGAAGCTGCGGCCCGCGTCCTGACATGCGGGTCGGCATTCCCACCGAGATCAAGGACGACGAGCACCGCGTCGCCATCACGCCGGCCGGCGTCGCCGCCTTCGTCGCCCGCGGCCACGAGGTGGTGATCGAGGCGGGGGCCGGGGTCGGCAGCGCCATCCCGGACCGCGCCTACCGCGAGGCCGGCGCCCGGCTGGCCGACGATGCGGACGCGGTCTGGGAACAGGCCGACCTGATCCTGAAGGTGAAGGAGCCGCTCGATCCGGAGTTCGACCGGATGCGGCCCGGCCAGATCCTCTTCACCTACCTGCACCTGGCGGCGTCAGGCGAGCTGACGGCCCGGCTCCTCGACCGGCGCATCGTCGGCATCGGCTACGAGACGGTGCAGCTCGACGACGGCACGCTGCCCCTCCTGGTTCCGATGTCGGAGGTGGCGGGCCGCCTGTCGATCCAGGCCGGCGCAACATCGCTGGAGCGCCGTGCGGGCGGCAAGGGGCTGTTGCTGCCGGGCGTCTCCGGCGTCCGGCGCGGCCGGGTCACCATCATCGGCGCGGGCGTCGTCGGCCTGAACGCCTGCGTCGTCGCGGCCGGCTTCGGGGCCGAGGTAACGATCATCGACATCAACCCGCTTCGCCTCGGCTACGTCCGCGACGTGCTGCAGGGCCACGTCAACACCCTGATGTCGAACGCGGCCAACATCGAAGGCGCGGTGGCGTCGGCGGACCTCGTGCTCTGCTCCGTGCTGATTCCCGGCGCGCGGACGCCGCGCCTCGTCACGCGCGCGCACCTGCGGCAGATGGAGCCGGGCTCGGCGCTGGTCGACGTCGCGGTCGATCAGGGCGGCTGCACGGAGACCAGCCGGCCGACGACCCACACGGACCCGCGCTACGTCGACGAGGGCGTCGTCCACTACTGCGTGTCGAACATGCCGGGGGCCGTCCCGCACACCTCCACCTACGCGCTGACGAACGCCACGATGACCTACGCGCTCGAAATCGCCGACCGGGGGTGGCGCGCGGCGGCCGGCCGCGACCCGGCGCTCGCGAAAGGCGTCAACGTGGTGGACGGACGGGTCGCGCACCCGGCGGTCGCCGCCGCGCACGACCTGGAGGCCGTGCCGCTGCAGGACCGGTAGGAGCTGCCCTCCGGACCGGAGCGGGAAGGTGCCTCACGAGCCGAACGTGAGCCTCCGCAGGTCGAGGGTGACGTACTCCGACTCGCCCTCGACGATGTGGATGGTCCGGTCCACGGGAACATCGGTGAAACTCTGCGTGACGCCGGTGGCGGGCCAGAAGATATCGAGCCGTTCGATGCGTGAAGCTCCGCCCAGCCCCAGGGTCTGACGCAGCGGATTGCCCCCGAAGCTGCCGCCGCTGTTCACGTGGCGGTAGATGGAGCGCCGGCCGCCCCTCTCCGCGTCGACGACGATGGCCCGGATGCGGGCGCCGATGGCCGAGCGGTTGGAACGGACCCCTTCGAGCCGGATGGCGATCCAGTGATTGCCGAAGCCGGGGTTCTCGTACAGCGCGTTGCCGAACGCGTCGCCGGGGAACGCCCCGCCCATCTGCTCGAAGACGTCCTGATCCCCGTCGTTGTCGAGGTCGGCGAACGCCACGCCGTGGCCCTTCTGCAGATGGCCGAAGCCCCCCGAATAGGTCACGTTGGAGAAGCCGCGCCCCTCCCGGTTCCGGTACATCAGGTTCGGCATCACGCTGTGGTACGGCGGATAGCCGGTGCCGAGGTAGAAGTCCGGATAGCCGTCGTTGTCCAGGTCCCCGAAGTTGGCGCCCATCGCCGCGGTCGGCTCCGCCAGGCCGTAACCGGCGGAGACGTCCTCGAAGCGCCCACCCCCGGCGCCGCGGTAGAGGCGCGACGTTTCCGTGCCGGCGGGCCGGCCGAGCGCGCTGGCGGCGAGATGCTCGATGCCCGCGGTGTAGGCCGAGACATACAGGTCGAGCCGCCCGTCGTTGTCGAAATCCCAGAACCAGGCCGGGAAACTCCCCGTCGGGCCCGCCACCCCGAGCCGTTGCGCCTCGTCGACGAAGGACCCGCGGCCGGTGTTCCGGTAGAGCCGGTTGTTTCCCCGGTAGTTGGACACGTAGAGGTCCTGCAGGCCGTCGCCGTTGTAGTCGCCCCAGACCGCCGCCTTGGCATAGCGGAAGTTCCGGACGGCGGCCGCCTCCGCCACGTCCGTGAACGTGCCGTTGCCGTTGTTGCGAAAGAGCTGGCTCGGGGCGACCAGGGCCGGGGTCGATTCGTTGCCGACGTACAGGTCGAGATCGCCGTCGTTGTCGTAGTCGCCCCACGCCGCCGTAGGGCTCGGATAGTGCACCTCACCGAGCCCCGCGTCGAACGTCACGTCGGTGAACGTGCCGTCACCGTCGTTCCGCACCAGCGAGTTGGGATGCCGGCCGTCCGCCCCAAGCCACGCGCCGCGCAGGACCAGCAGGTCCACGTCGCCGTCGTTGTCGTAGTCGGCCTGCACCAGGTTGATGCCGCCGTACAACCCGAGCAGGCCCGCTTCGGCGGTGCGTTCCGTGAACGTCCCGTCCCGGTTGTTCCGGAAGAAGCGGATCTGCCCGCGCGTGCCCCACGTCGAGACGACGATGTCCAGGTAGCCGTCGCTGTCGAAGTCGTCGGCGACCGCTCCGCCGCACATGTCGAACGTGGCGAGACCGAGGGCGGGCGCGATGTTCGTGAAACGCGGAATCGTCTCCGCCGACCGGAACGCTTCGGGCGGCAGCCGATACGCCTCGGGAACCTCATCCGGATAGCCGTCCACCGTCATGTAGGCGATGTTGAGCAGCCAGAGCGCCGACAGGTACTGCTGCGCCGCGTCGCTCGCGGCCGGCGACGGTGCGCCCACGCTCCAGTTGCGGGCCCCCGCCTCGGCCGACAGGCCGCCCGATGCCGCGTCCGCCGTGTTCCGGAGCACTTCCGTGAAGGCGGCGATCGCCTGGCGCGACGGGGCCTGCTCGGTGTGAATACCGCTTTCGCGCAGCGGCAGGATGCACGCCTCCGCGTTCGGGTGGAGCGTGCAGTTCCGCGTCTCGGCCAGCCGCAGATAGGCCACGCCGAGGCGGTAGTTGTTGAACGTGATTCCGGGGCGGTTCTCGTCGGTCGGGGGAATCAGCTCGAGGGCGTCGGTCAGAAGACGGATCGCCTCGGCCTCGTTGCCGATGCGCAGCTCCTCCCCGGAGAGCTGGACCATCACCCGCCAGCGGTTGGGTCCCGTGTCCGTCGCGGGAAGCCCGCGCAGTTCCTCGCGCAACTCCCTGGCGCGCCAGTCGCCGATGTAGGGATGCGTATCGGGAGTCTCGTCCGCGATCGCCTCGAGGAGCGCCAGCATGCGCTCGTGACTGGCGGAGGGCGCCGGCGAGCCGCCGGCGGGCGAGTTCTGGAGTGGAGCAGCGGCCGGCCCGCCTGCCGCGAAGGCGACTGCCATCGCCGCCGCGAGTGCGCCCGCCGCCGCGACGGCGCGGAGCCCGCGCATCACTGGCACCACGCCCCGCTACTGCAACTGGACCGTGACCGCGTCCTCCGTCTCCCCGTCGCGGAGGATCGAAACGTTCACTTCGTCGCCCGCCTGGTAGCGGTCGAGGACGGCGCGCAACTCACCGAGGGTGCGGATCGGTTCGCCTTCGACGGCCTGAATCACGTCACCCAGGGCCACGATGCGATTGCGCGAGACTTCGATCGGCAGCAGCCCGGCGTCGGCCGCACCCGACCCCGACTCGATGGCGGCAATCAGCACGCCCTCTATCCCGAGCCGGCGGGTCAGTCCCTGGTCGACCGCGCGGATGCCGATCCGCGGCGGACTGTACGTCCCGGTCGCGATCAGTTCCGGCACCACGCGGCGCACCGTGCTGACGGGAACCGCGAAACCGACGCCCGCCGACGTGCCCGACGGACTGGAGATCTGCGTATTGACGCCGATGACCCGCCCGGCGCTGTCGAGCAGCGGCCCGCCCGAGTTCCCCACGTTGATCGCCGCGTCCGTCTGAATGGCGTCCTCTATCGGCGTGCCGTCAAGCCCGTTGATCCGCCGGCCAAGCGCCGAGACGACGCCGGTGCTGAGGGTCGCGTTGTAGCCGAAGGGGTTGCCGATGGCATAGACGCTCTGGCCGACGAGCAGCGCGTCGCTGTTGCCCGGCGTGACCGGATGGAGCGCCCCCGGCGGGGCGTCGATGCGCAGCACGGCCAGGTCGTGCGACGCCGAACCGCCGACCCACTCGGCCTCGTACGTGGACTGATCGTCGAGGACCACCTCGACCGAACTCGCATCCGCCAGCACGTGGAAGTTGGTGATGATGTGTCCCTCGTCGTCCCAGACGAAGCCGGTGCCGGTCCCCTGCGGCACCTCCGTGACCGTCCCCCGGAACCAGTCGGCGCGGCGGGCGAGGGTGTTGATGTAGACGACGGAGGCGCGCGTCCGCTCGAACAACTCGATGGTCGCCTGCTCTTCCGGCCGCAGCGGCGTGGGCGGCGGCTGATCCAGGTCGGCGGCCCTCGCGGGCGTCGCTCCCTGCACGGCGGCCGCGGCCAGGGCGGCCGTTCCGCCGACAACGGGCGCCGCCTCGGCCGCTCCGTCCGGCGCCGGTCCGCCCGCACACCCGAGGGTCGCTATCAGGGCAATTCCGACCGCGATCGCCACGATCCACCAGCCGCTTCGTCCGGCGCCGCAGCACATTCCCTGCATATCGCTATGATATTCGACGGATCGGGACGCCGAATGGTTCTTTGCGTCCCCACGCTGACGTCCACGGCACGGAGCCAGAGCCATGCAGGAGACCAAGAAGACGCTTGTCATCGCCGGGGTGGCGATCCTCCTCGGCGTCGTCGCGTTCGCCAGCGCGCCGCGGCGCGCGGTGCCGGATCTCTTTTTCGACGTCGGCGAGGCGTTCTTCCCGGAGTTCTCCGATCCGGAGGCCGCCGCCACGCTCGACGTCGTCGAGTTCGACGAGGAGACCGCCTCGGCGACGCCGTTCCAGGTGACCAACGAAGACGGCCTCTGGACGATTCCGTCGCACCACGGCTACCCCGCCGACGGCGCCGAGCGGCTGTCGAACATCGCGGCGGACATCATCAGCCTCACAAAGGAAGACTTCCGTTCCGACAACGTCGCCGACCATGAAGCGCTCGGGGTCATCGACCCGACCGACCTGACCGCCACCAGTCTCGTCGGCCGCGGCACCCGCGTCACCGTGAAGGATGCCACCGACGAGACGCTCGCCGACCTGATCGTCGGCCGTCCCGTCGAAGGCCGGCCGGGCCTCCGGTTCGTCCGTTCGCCCGACCAGAAACGCGTCTACAGCGCCCGGTTCGAGGCGGACGTTTCCACCCGGTTCGAGGACTGGATCGAGAAGAACCTGCTGGAGGTCGAGCGCGACCAGGTGGTGCACATCGTCCTGAACGAGTACCAGGTGGACGAAGTCACGCGTCGCGCGTCGCGGCCCCGCACCTTCACCGTCGACAAGGTGGATGACACGACGTGGAACGGCGACCCCGTGCCGGCCGGCCAGGAGGTCGACTACGTCCAGATGAACCTGCTGGTGGGCGCCATCATCAACATGGAGATCGCCGGCGTCCGCCCGAAGCCGGAAGGGATGACCGGCAACCTGCGCGACGCGGCGATGGCCGGCCGCATCAGCCGCGCCGACATCACCGACCTGGTGAACAAAGGCTTCTACCCCACCGCCGACGGCGGTCTGCTTTCCAACGAGGGCGAGCTGCTCGTCCGGACCAACGAGGGCGTCCTCTACACGCTCCGCTTCGGAGAGATCGTCTACGGGCGCGGCGACGCCGTCCTTCTGGGCGACGAATCGAGCGACGACGCGGAGACCGGCCCCGGCGAGAACCGCTACGTCTTCATCGAGGCCGAGTTCGACGAGGCGGGGATCGGCCCCGAGCCGCCCTCCTCCGAGACCGACGCGCATGCCTCGTGGGAGCGCCGCGTCCGCGAGGGCCAGGAGAAAGCCGACCGCCTCGCCACCCGCTTCGCGCGCTGGTACTACGTCGTCGCCGCCGGGAGCTACGACCGCATCCACAAGCCGCGGGAAGAATTCCTCAAGGACATCGAGCCCGAGGACGACGCCGGGTGATGGCTGAGGCGCCCTCCCGGCCTTGATCACCGATCCCTGGTTCTACGTCGCCGCGGGCACCGCGGTGATAGTCGTCGGCCTCGCCAAGGGGGGACTCGGCGGCGGCATCGGCGTCGTCGGCGTGCCCCTCATGGCGATGGTGGTCGGGCCGGTCCAGGCCGCCGCCATCCTGCTGCCGATCCTGATGATCATGGACGTCCTGGCCCTCCGCGTGTTCTGGAAGGAATGGGATATCGGCAACCTGCGCGCCATCCTCCCCGGCGCCTTCTTCGGCACCGTGCTCGGCTTCCTCACCGCGCGGCAGATCTCGCCCGACGGCCTCCGCATCATGGTGGGCGTCATCGCCCTCATCTACGCCGTGCAGTACTTCTCGCTCCGTCCCGGCCGCGGCGGCACGCCGAGGCCGGCGCGCCCGCTGCTCGGCGTCCTCTGGGGCACCACGGCCGGGTTCACCAGCTTTTCGATCCACGCCGGCGGGCCGCCGCTCCAGGCCTACCTGATACCGCAACAGATGCACCGGACCCGTTTCCAGTCCACCAGCATCGTCTTCTTCTTCGTCGTCAACTGGCTGAAGGTCGCCCCCTACTACTGGCTCGGCCAGTGGACCACCGAGAACCTGTCGACATCGGCCATGCTCCTGCCCCTGGCCCCCGTCGGCGTCTTCCTCGGCCGGCGCATTCACGAGCGGATCAACGACGCGATCTTCTACGCCATCGTGCACGCCGGGCTGTTCGTCATCGGCGTCAAGCTGCTCTACGACGCGTCGGGGGGATGGTGAGCAGGACCTCGCAGCCCGTGGTGAGACCCCGCGACGGCCGCGCGCCTACGCCAGCCTCAGGCCGGGCACGTCGCTGAAGTCCCTCGGGTTCAGCGTCCAGAGCGCCGCTTCGCTGACGAGGGCGCAGGCGGCGATCATGAGATCGACGTCGCGGCCGCGCGGGCGGGGCAACCGAGCGTACAACGCCGCCGCCTGGGCCGCCGCCTCCGTGTCGAACGGCACGGCCTGCTCGCGCGGAAACAGCTCCTCCTGCACGCGAAGCTCGCTCGCGGTCCGCGGCCCGCGCAACCACTCGCAGAGGACGATCGACGAGAGTTGCAGCCGATGCCCCCGTTCTATAAAGGTGTACAGGCGGTCGGCGGCGCCGCCCGGCCCGGCCAACGCACCGACGAGCGCGGAGGTATCAAGATGGATCGTCATCGGCCGAACGCCGCAGGGACGATCCGCGACGGGATTGCCGAATCTCCCGGAGCTCGGACTCGACGCTCTCTCGAGAGCGCGGCGCCTGTTCCGTGCGCCAACGGTCCAGCACGCCGAGCATGCGCAGGCGCTCCGCCTCGCTCAACCGGTCGGTGCGCGCGGCGTATTCGGCGACCGCCTCGCGGACGACCTGGCTCCGCGGCCTGCCCATGCGCTCCGCCGTCCGGCGTATCCGCCGCACAGTCGCTTCGTCCAGAGAATAGGTCACCTTGACCATACTCTTGCAATACTACAATACCGGGGGCAATCATGATTGATTGGCTTGGCATCGGCCACTTTTTCGAGCTTTCCCGAACGGAAGCGATTGCGGGGTTCTTCACGCCGCTGGCGGTCTTCGCCGCCTTCCTCCTGGCGCAGCTCGTCCTGCCGGGCAGGTGGGTTCCCGGCTACGTCATCAATCCGGAGACGGGTGAACCCCGCACCTATCGGCTGAACGGCATTCTGGTATTTGCCCTCGCCCACGTCGTGTGGGCTCTCGAGCTCACCGGGATGCCGCGCGACTGGTTCTACCGATCCGCCATCTACGCCGTGGCCGGCGGAACCGTCTTCACCACCCTCTTTGCCATCGCGGCGGTGTACACACAGCCGCCGGGCGAGATAAAGAACCCGCTACTGGCGCTGTGGCAGGGACGGGCCCGGGAACTGTCGTTCTTCGGCAACCGCTTCGACGTAAAGATGTACTTCTACGTCGTCGGCGGAACGATGTTGTCGCTCAACGCCCTGTCGGGGGCCGTGTACCACTACGAACGGTTCGGCGAGAACGCCAATCCGGGCGTGTTCCTGTATGCGGCGTTCTTCGCCTTCTACATCCTGGACTACTGCGTCTTCGAGCGCGTCCAGCTCTATACCTACGATCTGATCCACGAACATGTCGGCTTCAAGCTGTTCTGGGGCGGCCTCATCGTCTACGGATGGCTGTTCATCCTCCCGTTGTGGGGCATGGCCGTCTACCCGGACCCCGGATTCTCGACGACCGCGACGACTTTCTGGCTGGTCGGAACGACGGCGCTGTTCCTGTTCGGGTGGGGCATCTCGCGCGGCGCCAACCTGCAGAAATACACGTTCAAGCGCTGGCCGGAGCGCAAGTTCCTCGGGCTGATCGAACCCGAATACATCGAGGCCGGCGACCGCAAGATCCTGTGCAGCGGCCTATGGGGCGCCGCCCGCCACTTCAACTACCTGGGCGAGGGGTTCCTTGCCCTGTCCATTGCCCTGGTCTTCGGCTACTTCACCAACCCCTGGGCGTGGACCTACTTCGTCTTCATCGTCTTGCTGTTCACGTTCCGGCAACGCTTTGACGAGGCGTACTGCGCCGAGAAGTACGGCGCCGAGAAGTGGGCGGAATATCAGGCGCGGGTGAAGTACCGGATCTTCCCTGGCGTCTACTGAAACCCCGGCGGTCGATGACGACCCTTCAAGGGAACAGGCGCAGTCGCGGATCCGGCTCGTAGTGCTCCGGGCCGTCAAGATGCTCCAGCGTCGAGAGGATCCCGTCCCCGTTGGACGCGCCGAGGATCCCGACGCCCCACCGCCGAGGCACAGATCACGAACCGTCGGGGACCATGGAGCGGACCGCCGGACTGCCGCGTACTAACCGAGCGTGCTGGGCGCCTTGAAATGGCTGATGTCGTGGCGCCGGATGAGATCGGCAAGGTCGCCAGGAAGGCGCTTCTGGGTGACCAGCACGGGGATGACCTGCGGTTCCCCGCGCATGTCCATAGCCTTCGTGACCGCACGGTATTTGATGCACTGGAAGACGCCGCGCCGGAGATCGGCGTCGTCCGAATCGATTGACTTGACCTCGATGACGACGGTCGAGCTGGAGCCGTAGTAGACGACGTCGACCCTGTCCGCAGAGTCCAGAATGACTTCGGTGTCGGTCTTGGAGTCCGCGAAGCCTCGTCGAACTC
Organism: Vicinamibacterales bacterium; assembly: GCA_965202655.1. GTDB lineage: Bacteria > Acidobacteriota > Vicinamibacteria > Vicinamibacterales > UBA8438 > VXRJ01. The sequence goes on from CBDBBK010000001.1 coordinate 539,245, forward strand.
GGCCCGAATTGTCCCTGACCCATAGGCGGAGCGCCTTGTGGTTGGGACCTTCGCCGTTTCTCGTGTGGTTGATGCCGTCGCGTTCAGTGCGCCGGGGACTGGAGTCTGCCGAGAGACGTTCGTCGAACGCCCTCAAGTAGATCCGGTCCCAATCCCTGAAGGCATAGACGTCGGTCGCGACTTGGTCGCATGCGGCGCGCCATTGCTGCCGATTCCTGTTGCGGTAACCGGGTTCCTTGAGCTCGGCCTGGACCAGATATTTGGCCATAAACGGGCCGGCGCCGTCGCCCGGCATGCCGTCGCTCTGGCGCACCAGCAGGACGTTAAGCAGGGGACAGTCACTGTCGATGCCGAGGATTCGCTCCATCAGCGCACCGGCGGGAATGCCAATCTTCATGGGGAAGATGGTGTTGAACTCGAACTCCGATTCCAATCGCCGCTTTGCCTCGCCGTAAGTGACCGACGACCGGCGCTTCGCAGCGTCGATCAGCCACCGCGCCAACGGCGCCGCTCCGTGTTGCTTGAGGTTGTCTGGGGTAGCGCGCATAGCAATAACCCTACAGGTTCCCGTCTTGTCCGTTCGATTCGTAACACGAAGTTGTGGAATCGCACAGGACTCTGCGCGCTTCAATGAGGCCGCGGGGAATCCCCGCGGATGACTCCCTCCGGAGGATCCGAGCCAGATCCGGCCGCTCAGCTTCACTGACCGACCAGCTCCGCGAGAAAGTCAGTGAACGGGCCGATGTCCTGACGAACGCTTGCGGCTTCCAGCGCCGACATGTACGTGTCTCGCCGCTCGACCGGAATGACGGTCCAGGGATAGCCGCCGGCCGTCAGCATGAGGTTCATCAGGAACCGGCCGATGCGGCCGTTGCCGTCCGGGTAGGGATGGAGGTAGACGAACAGGAAGTGCCCGAGGACGGCGCGGACCGCCGGATCCGGCTCCGCGCGAAGCAACTCGAACAGCGCAGGCATGGCTTCGCGGACGACGGGTGGACTCGGCGGGATGTGCATCGAGTTCTGGATGTAGACAGGCGCGTTGCGATAGCCCGCGAGATCGGCGGGCCGGACGATGCCGGCGGCGACGCTCGGCGCAAACAGTTCCCGATACCAGGTCCGATGGTCCGCTTCGGCGACGGCGCCGGGAGGCTCGCCAGCCAGCGCCCGGCGGACGCTGCCGCGCACAACCTGGTAGGCCTGCCAGTACCCGCGCGCCGCAAGGGCGTCGCGATGCGCCCGGTCAGCCGGATGACGGTCCGGGTCCCAGTCACCACCGCGCACGCGCTCTATCAGCGTCGGACTGACTCGATAGCCTTCGATGGAAAGCGAGTGATATGCATCGGTCACGTAGACGTCCTCGATCCGGGCGAGCTGGACGTCGACGGAGGGAGCGGGCGGACCCGGAAAACCGTCCACGACGCGGTTTCGCATGGCGTCCCAGGTCAGTCGCAGCCGGTGAACCGCTGGCGGGACATCGCGGCGGATCGGCAGGGCGGAGGGCGGTGCCGTGAAGGGGTTCGATTCACGGATGACGAAGTCGGCGGCTCGCATCGTCCGGACGACATCATCGGCGATTCGATCCTCACCGATGTCCCGGAAGGCGGCGGCCAGGCGGCCGGCGACCGTCCCGTGTCCGCCAGTGAGGAGGCGGCGTGAGACCTCCGACGCGTCGTTCACGAGGGCAAGGGCCGCCCGCGCATCGACTGGATGCTGGCGGAAGAACCGCGCTGGACAGGCAACCAGCGCCGCGGACGGGGTGAACGCGCGCATTCCTTCGACTTCCACGACGTCCGCAGGCTCGGGCATCGCAGCGCGGAGTTCAAGCAGGGACGTCCCATGGAGCAGCGGCGTGACACGATTGCGCCCGCGCGGCGCCCGGACGAGCAACTGCCCCGGCACCGTTCGATTACCGGCATGCAGCGCCAGGGATTGCTCCGGAGACAGGCACCACGCCTCACCGAACCGGGCGCGAAGGTAGCCGGAGCAGAAGGGCCAGAACGACGCGTACCAAGCCGTCGTGTCTCCCGCCCGCCGATCAGGCGAGGCGGCGACGTACCAACCCTTCATGACCGGCGCCAGGAATCCGGTCCGAACCAGCCGCTCGCGGTGCGACCGCGCAAGATCCCCCGCGCGTACGGCAACTACGCCGCGTTCCTGGAGCGACTGCAGAACGTTCAGCGAAGCGGCCAGCTTTTCGGAGGGCGTAGTTATCGCCATGCGCTCCCATTAGCTTATCGCGCTGCACGAAAATTAGCTTTTCGAGCACGTCGAATCAGGCGAGCCGGTTCCTGAGGCGGCGGACACTGCGGAAACGGAGGGGCTGAAATTCAGGTCGTCGGCGGCGGCGCAACCATCCTCACGGCCGGGAAATAAGTCTGGAAACGGCGGGAGTCCCTCGTAATGAGTGTCAAGCCATCGGTTTCGGCATGGGCTCCGATGTAGAAGTCCGGGAGCGGCGCCGACCGGATGCCGCCGGCACTCCGGTACCTGCGGAAAGCCCGCGCCGCCCTGAACGCCGCCGCATACGGTAGCGGAAGGCGTTCGATCATCAGTTGGTCGAGCTGACGGTCCAGCGTTTCTGCACCATCGAACGCAAGAGACGCCTCCGCATAGATGATCGGATTGATGCCCATCGGCCCGGCGGCCAGCGCCTCGCCGAGCGCATTCTCTGACCACGCGCACCACTGTGGATCGTTCGTGAATACGTCAAGCAGAACGTTCGTGTCGAGTAAATAACTCACCACGATGTGCCTGTCTCGGCATCCTTGCCAGGCCCTTCCATTCTCGGCATATGAGCCATAAGTGCTTGCGTTTACAAGACTATTTCAGCCTGCTAGATTGCGGCCATGGTCGCGACGGTCGCCAATCAAGACAAGAAATCGCGTGCTTACGAGCCGACTGGCGCGCTCGCACGCTCACTGTGCTTACTGGCCGATCGACCGATTCCGACGCAGGACGCATCCGTCGAATCCGCTTCAGTGAGGCCGTGACGGAGGGCCCGATGGCGCAGATCGAGTTCGGGTCAAGTCCGGTGGAAAGCCGCGCCGGCATCGTCGTTCCCATCGTCGCCATGACCGAACAGCCTCTTCTCCCGAGCAGCACGCCATGACGCAACGCCAATACCGCGCCCTCTCCAAGCGTATCGTCGACAGTCTCCCCGTCGATGGCAAGGACACCGTCTACTGGGACCGCGAGCTGCCCGGTTTCGGCCTCCGCGTCTACGCGACCGGCAAGAAGGTCTTCGTCGTCCAGACCCGCGCCTTCGGCCGGTCGAGGCGAGTCACCCTCGGCGAGCACGGCAACCCGCTTACCGCCGACCAGGCCCGCAAGGAGGCTGCCGAGGTCATCGTCCGCATCAAGACGGGGCAGCCGCCGATCCCGCCCGAGCCAGCCAACGACCCTACCGTCGCCGACCTCGCGAACCGCTACTTCCGCGAATATGTCGAGATGCACTGCAAGCCGGCCACCGTTTCCCACTACCGGATCATGCTGCGCAAGCACATCGTGCCGGCCCTCGGCGAGCGCCTCGTCGCGGAGATCGAGCACAAGGACATCCTGCGCTTCCACAACGAGCTGCACCACAGCCCCACCGTCGCCAACCGGGCGGCCGACATTCTGGTCAAGATGTACAATCTGGCGGACGCGTGGGGCTGGTGTCCCTCGGGGCGCAACCCGGCCCGGAGCGTGCCCCGCTTCAAAATCGAGAAGCACGAGCGGTTCCTCACCCGCGAGGAGCTTTCGCGGCTCGGCGAGGCGCTCAGGGCCGCGCCCGCCGAGCGCTTGGCGTCCCCCCATGCGGCGGCGGCGATCTACCTACTCGTGCTGACCGGATGCACGCGCAACGAGATCCTCGGCCTGCGGTGGGACGACCTCAACTTCGACACTGGCGAGATGCGGTTGCGCGACAGCAAGACCGGCGCGCGGATGGTGCCGATGGCCGCCAGGGCGGCCGACGTGTTCGCCGGTCTTCCCCGCACCCCGGACAATCCCTGGGTCTTCCCCGGCAGGAAGAAGGGCACGCGCCTCGTCAACCTCAACGATTCCTGGGATCGCATCCGTGAGCGCGCCGGCCTCGACGGGGTCCGCCTGCACGATTTGCGACACACGTTCGCGTCCAGGGCACTCGCGCTCGGCGAGGGCCTGCCGATGATCGGCGACCTGCTCGGTCACCGCAAGGTGAGCACCACCGCGCGCTACGCCCATCTCGCGCGGGATTCGGTGCGGGTGTCCTCGGCCAGGGTCGCCGCCGACATCGGCGCCAGGATCATGGCGCCCGACGGCCGGTAGCGCGCCCGCAACGACGGATACTCCGGAAGGACGCCCCCCAATGCACAGCACGAACAAGCTCACGCTGTCCAAGCAATCCGTCGACCGGCTTCCCGTCGCCGACCGGGAGATCGTCTACTGGGACCGGCACCTGCCCGGCTTCGGCGTGCGCGTTTATTCGACCGGCTCCAAGGTCTACATCGCGCACGCGCGGTCCGGCGGGAAGACCCGGCGCGTCACCATCGGCCGCCACGGCACATGGTCCACCGAGCGCGCCCGCCGCGAGGCCGGAACACTGATCGCCGACATCAAGGCGGGCAAAACGCCGAGTCGTCCCGGCGCCGACTCGGCATCCGCCACCGGACCGACGATCGCCGAGCTGGCGGACGACTACATGACCCAACATGTGGCCCTGCGCTGCAAGCCGTCGACCAGGCGGTCCTGCCGCCACATGTTCGACAAGTTCCTTCTGCCCCGGTTCGGGCCGCTGCGCCTCGGCGAGATCACCCCCGATCACGTTGCCGCGCTGCACTACCGGCTCCGTGAGACGCCCATTATGGCGAATCAGACGGTCTCCCTGCTGTCCCGGCTCTTCCTTAGGGCCGCCGCCTCGGGCGACGCCCCGGCCGGGGGCAATCCCTGCCGGTTCATCAAGAAGTATCCGACGCGAAGCTGCGAGCGCTTCCTGTCGGAGCAGGAATACGGCCGGCTGGGCGCGGTGCTCGACGAGCTCGAAGCCGCGGGCCGGATCTTTGCCAGCGCGGCGGCGGCGATCCGCCTGCTGATGCTGACCGGATGCCGGCGCAACGAAATCCTCACGCTGAAATGGGAAGACGTCGACCTCGAACACGACGAGCTCCGGTTGCGCGACGCGAAGACCGGGGCGCGCGCGGTGCCGCTGTCGCCGACGGCGAGGCGGGTGCTCGCCGCCATCCCCCGGCAGCCCGGCAATCCCTGGGTCATCTTCGGACGCTGGCCCGGAACGCGGCTGGCCAATCTTAATGCGTCGTGGCAGGTGATCCGCCGCGAGGCCGGGCTCGAAGACGTGCGGCTTCATGACATCCGACACAGCTTCGCGTCCAGGGCGCTCGCGCTCGGCGAGAGCCTGCCGATGATTGCCAGGCTGCTCGGCCACAGCCAGATCCAGACGACCGCCCGCTACGCCCACCTTGCGCGGCAATCGGTGAAGACCGCCGCCGGACACCGTAGCGGACAGTCTCGCGGACGACATCGGCCCGCCGCCGGGCGCTCCGTGCGCTGCGTAACCGCCGGCAGGCGTTGGCCGGATGGGTCTTGAGGAGTCCCGCGACACCCTTCGCCGTTTGAAGCTGCTCGCCGCTTTCGTTTCCTCGGTGCAGGAATTTCAGGCCCTGGTTACTCGTCTCGTCTTCAGGGCTCCGCTCAGCCCCTCCGACATCATTCAGTAGTCCCTTTGGCGAGCAATGCACCAAGCCTCTGCCGCAGTCTCCCACTATAAACTCAGACAATATGTGCAACTTTAGCGCTGGCATGACAGTCGGCCCGAGTGGAGGACGCCATGGAAATGCTGGGTTGGGATCTACTATTTGTATTGTCGCCGCTCTACGTTGCGGCGTGGCGCCAAGGTTGGCTGGGCTGGCTGGCGGCACTGTCGATGGCGGCGATCGGGTTGGTGGGCGCCCTGTTCTTTGCGGGCATCGGCATCGTCGCCGGCATTGCGGGAGAGATTGCGGGAGAGAGCGAGGCAGTAAAGCAGCAGCAGGTCTTGATGGTCGGCGCGGTGGTTGTAGCGATTGTCGGGATACTACCGCTGGCATGGAAGATTGTGATGGAGATCAGGGATGGGGCCAACGTCAACGCGAAGGACATCACCGACCGCAAGCCATCGGATACGGCGGCCACCGCGAAAGGTCAGACCGGCACCATCGAGTCGCTGGCTCCCGCGCTGCACAAAGCCGCCAGGGACGGAACAACGGCCGCCGTCAAGGCGCTGATAGCGGCCGGGGCCAATGTCAATGCGACGACCGACAGCGGGTTCACCGCCCTGCACTGGGCCGCTCGAAACGGACATGCGAACGTTGTCAAGGTGCTGATGGCGGCCGGAGCCGACGTCAACTCGAAAGACCAAATGGGCCGCACTCCCCTGGACTATGCCAATGAGGCGGAACACTCGGGGGCGGTTGCGGCGCTGTCCGCAGGCGGGACTGACTGAATCCGCTATCACCTGGGCTTGGCCGGGTCGATGTAGCTGGCGATCGACCTGCGAGCCGTGTCGCGTCCCGGGGCCCATCATGCCGTCGGCGCCGCCGATAGTGGCGCAACGCCTGTGCCGGGGCACCATCCGGCTGGTCCCCCGGGAGTTGACAATGCGGATACTCAAGATTGGGCGTGCCCGGGATCGATTTCAACCGTAGGAGCCCGATGGTCGCATCAGTTCGGAGCGACCCGGGGCACCCGGCGGCGAGATGGGGAAAAGGGCCGGTTCGCGCAGCCAACCCCGAAATCGCGACACGGGGCGAGCCGATCCATCCTCAGGAGCGGGACCCGCCCGTTCGACCTCGACCAGAAGCCAATCGTCACGCTCCTCCAGAACCAGGGCAAGATCGCCGCGCTCCAGCAGCAATTCCGGCTGCGCCGCGCCACCCGGAGATACGCGCAGGCGAGCGTCGCGGGCGACGAGGCGCAATTGGATCCAGGCCCGCCGCTCGCGCAGGCGAAAACGGGAGCCCTGCTTGAACGGCTCCACGTTCCAGCACCCGCCGGATGGATCCTCGACAAACCGGATGACTACAGAATCCTCCACCACACTTAGCGTCCCGGTCGTGTTGATTCCTTCCTCCAAGGGCGCATCGGGCCGCCATACGGGTGGATCCCACGATGCGATGACGTACTCTCCAGCCTCGCCGGCAGGGAATCCGAAGAACGAAAAGATGCAACTGAACTGGGGCTGCTCCACGGTACCGATGCCGATCCCGTAGGACTCGTACCGGCCGGTCACGGTCCCTCCGCCGTTGAGGGCAACCCGCAGGCCGTAGAGGTAATCGCCGGATAGCGGAGCCGGTTTCCCCGTCATATTCCCCGCTGCGACCGCAGACGCTTCCGTCAAGAGCTCGACGATCCCTGTGTGGCCGGCAGCACTTGCGAACTGCAAGGGAGTCCACCCGTCCTTGCTTTCCAAATCGGTGTTCAGCCAATCGTCCGGCGACGAAATGGGAAAGAGCACGGAGAAGAAGATCGCACCAAGGGTCTCCCCAAACCCGGTGGCCTTGTAACGAGCACGTGCCTCGATATCGGCTCCCGCTTCGATCAGCAGTCCCGCGACCTCCAGATGTCCTCTCAATGCCGCCAAATGCAGGGGTGTCAGCGACAGCCTGCTGAGATGAATCGATCGGTGGGCATCGGGATCGCCGCCGGCACCCAGCAGGATCGTTACGATTCCAGCTCTTCCCGATCGGGCGGCGGCGGACAACCCGACGGATGGATCGGCGCCGCCTTCTAGCAAGATGCGGACGATTTCAGTGTGCCCGGCCCCGGCCGCCCTGGACATCCCACGCGAGGGGGCCGCCCCCGCCTCGAGCAGGACCCGGACAATCTCGATGTGCCCGGCCCCTGCCGCGTCATCCAACCCACGGGAAGGGTCGGCACCGGCTTCGATCAGGATTCGGACGATCTTGATGTGCCCGGCCCCGGCCGCGTCTTTCAGCCCGCGGGAAGGGTGGGCACCGGCGTCCAGCAGGATTTGTACGATTTGAGCGTGCCCCGCCCGGACCGCGTCGTCCAGCGCATCCGAAGGGCGGGCACCGGCTCCAAGCAAGACCCGGACGACTTCGGTGCGCCCGGCCCCGGCCGCGTCGTCCAACCCTTTGGAAGGGTCCGCACCGGCTTCCAGCAGCATCCGGACGATTTCGGTGTGTCCCGCCCGGGCTGCATTGTCCAGCGCGACAGAAGGGTCAGTGTCGGCATTGGCTTCGAGCAACCGTGCCACACGCCCGCCGTCGCCCTTGTCCGCCGCCGCCTGCAACTTGCTACTTGTGCTCGCGCATCCGGACAGTGCCATTGAAACGGCCACGATCAGCGGCAGCGTCATCCGACGAGCAGCGAACATCGCGATCCGTCCGGGCATTTGCACCACCTTCACAGTTCCGCGATTCGCAACATTTCCGACTACCGGCGTCACCGGGACGAATAACAGATTGCGTACCAATTCCAGCAGCGCGGATCAGTTGTCGAACCAGACTTTCACGCTCTCCGCAAACTCTCGCACTGCGTCATCCAACATGTCGTTGCTTCCGGCATCGATCACGTTCTTGGTGATCTCGACCAATATCCCGATGTTTCCGGTGAACGAAACATCCTTCTCCCGTTCGCGGAAATGCCGTTCGGCAATGACCTTCCGTGTGGTGGCGTCCAGGACGCTCACCTTCGCGCCGATGTAGCTCTCGCTACCGAGAAGAGCCCTGCCGGCATCGCTGGCGATGTTCATTTCGTTCACGTGAACCGAAGTGTGGACCGGCCGATCACCGGAAAATGAAGAACCCAGCGTATCATGCATCACGGTTTCGAGTCGTTGCTCGAATTGCCGCGCAAATTCTTCGTTGTCGATGTTGTCGAGTCTCTCGAACACACCGGTATAGGCATTCTCATCCACCGTGACTTCGACGCTCGCGAGCGTGTAACCGCGAACCTGGTCTTTGATTCCCACCTGCGTGGTCTGGCAACCGGCCAGAAGAGCGGCAACCAGGGCCACCGCCGTCAGATTCCACCAGCTCCGTGGCATGTTACGCTCCCTCGATGTCTGTCTCTGTGCTGCGGGTTACCATTCTCTGCGCCGTATTTTACCGTCTTTGACATAAGCGAGCACCGGCAGCGCCGCTCGGTCACTGCCGTCAACCCCCACCGCAGGTTATACCCATCCCGCCGACGCCCATCCTTGCGTGCGCGAGTTCCACGGCAGGATTCCTACCATAGCCAGAATGGCATATGCGTATCTTTCGCTGTAGTTCATGTCGGTTCCATCAATGACTTGCCGGGTTCGTTGATACCGCGGTTTCGAGCCGACCCCCGGCGGCGCACCAGAGACGCCGCGCCGCCGTCGGACCACCGCGCACCACCTCGCCAATCGCCCTGTTCAACAGCATCGCCTACCGAAATGCGGCCTCCCTCGCCGTCGTCTCCGCCCTGCGGGACCGCGCCGCCGAGAGGGGAGGTTTGGCCGTGAACGGGGCGGCGGTAGGGGTGTCCGGGGGAGGGCATCCGCCGCCGCTTTCCACCACGGCACGATGGAGACGGCTTCATGAGCACGGCATTCGCGATTCCCGGCAATACGGCCTCGACCTTCCTCACCCATTTCTTCGGCAGCGGCCTGGCCGACGACACCTATGTCGTCGAGCGGTTCAAGACGATGATCGACGGCGACATCCGACGCTGCGCCGACCAGCCGCCCGCGGCGAATAAGGGCCGGCGCAAGACGGCCCGCGCCACCGTGACCCGGAAGGCGGTGCAGGCGCTGCGCCCGGAGCGCACCGAGATCATCGTCTGCACCGGCCTCAAGACGCGCGGCGGGGTCCAGCTGTGGGGTTCGGTGGCCACGGGCCTCCTCTGCGACCGCAAGCAGAAGGGCTGATCCCTTCCTCCGGAGGACGTCCTGCCGGCCCGCCCCCGACTGGTGGATGGCGCAGCCGGCGGGGTGTCCTCCGTCCGATTCCGGATTGGCAGGAAGGAGGCCGTCATGGCTCATGGCGATATCGAGGCGCGGCGCCTGGCCGACCGCGAGCGCGACCGCAGGCAGCACGCCGAGCGCAAGGCCGCCGGCCTGTGCGTCAAGTGCAGCCGGGCCCCGGCGCTCCCGGAGCGTGCCCAGTGCGGGCCTTGCGCCGAGAAACGTCTCGCCGCCGACCGCGCCCGTCACGCCAGGGTGAGCGTCACGGACGCGCCGTCGACGGCGACGCCGCCGGCCGCGACATTGCGCCGGGCGCTGCCCACTGTGACGTGGAAGTCGCCGGGCGCGGGCACCGACGTCTCGTCCAGGGTCTTGTCGAAGGTGACGGTCAGCGTCCGTCCGTCCACCCCGGCGCTCGCGAACTGCGGTCCCTCCGTGTCGTTGGTCACCTCGAATTCGGAGAAGGGCGCGAGGGTGTTGCCCTCCAGGTCCCGCACGGCGACCGCGCTGCTGCCGCCGAGATAGTCGATCCGGACCCGCTGGCCGGCACCGACCGCCGTGCCGAGGGCCAGGGTCAGGGAATTGCCGGCGGTTGCCTCGACGCCCGTCACGGCGATGGTCTGCTCGGAAGACCCCTCGCCCGCCTTGACGCGCCAACGCCCCTTGCAGCAGGGGTCGATCGCCTCGTTCAAGGTGACGGTCAGCCTCGTCCCGTCCACCTCGGCGCTTGCGACCTCCGGTCCCGACTCGAGGTTGCTCACCGCCCGGCGGGGGAAGTTCGCGACATGGTTGTCGAAGAGGTCCATCAGCGGGCCGTAATGGTCCCACCACCGGTACGCGCCCCTGGTGTAGCTCACCTCGACCAGGTCGCCGGCCAGCATCCCCGATTCCAGGAAGAGCTGCACCTTCGTGCCATAGACCTTGACGCCGTCGCGCAAGACGTGGCGCCGCTCCCCGTTCACGGTGACGTGGAAGTCCTTCGCTTCGGGCACGCTCTTCTCGTACAGGAGCTCGTCGAACTCGAGCAGCAGCCGGCCCTCGTCGACCCGGTTCACGCCGCGTTCCACCAGCTCCTGCGGCGTCTGCGCGCCGTCAAACGCGCTCGCGCTCAGCAGGACCGGCGCCGCCCAGTCTCCCCCGCGGGCCGCCACATGGTCCCACTGGAAGCTGTCGTAGGTATCAGTCAAATTCCGAAGCGGATTCGCGGACGGCTTCGTGTACGTCAGGCTCAGGCGCGCCGCATACGGTATCGCCGCGTCCAGCTTCACCGTCGCCACCTTGCCGGAGATCTGCACCCTGCCGGTCCCCCTGATCGTGCAGCCGTTCCTGCAGTCCCGGTATCCCGATTTGGGCGGGGTGAAGGTGGCCGACAGCGCGAACGCGCTGCCCGCCGTCATCGAGCTCCCGTCGAGCACCCTGGTGAACTCCACCGTCAGCGTCGACGCGATGACACTGGCGCTGGACACGCCAGTCGGGACGAATACGGGGCCGCCGCTCCCGGTATCCCGGGTCTCGTGGTTCGGTGATCTGTTGGTCACCGCCTGACCGGTGAAACTGGCCACCTCGGCGGTGCCGGCCTCGTTCTTGAGTCTCTCGCCTGCACGGATGTTACTGGGATCCTCCGCCATGGTCTTGTCGTAGCTCACCGTCGCCGTCTCGCCCTGATACACGGTTCCGCACAGCGACACCGACACCTTCCTGCCGGAGATGGTGCCCAGTCCCGTGTTGCCGCAATCGCCCTTCAGGGTGCGGGTCGTGTTGTCCGAGGCCGTCACCGTCACCGTGAACGCCCCGCCGTCCGGCCTGCCGATCGAAGTTCCACCATGTCCCTTCAGCTTCGCGTTGAAGGTCAAGGTGAGCGTCCGCCAGACGACCTCCGCACTCTGGAGCGTCGGCGCTGTCTGCGCCTGCGCCGCACCGGCGCCAAGCAGCAGGGCGAAGGCCCCGGCTAGCAGGCACGCCGCCGCCGACGCGCCGAGGCGCGGCAGACGGAGAAGACCGAAACGGGTGAGGGAAGCAGCCCCCGCCGGGCGGCGGAGGCTGGGGGTCAGGGCGTGGGCTGAACCTGCGGATGGACGGGATATGCGCCCCCGCCGGGCGAAACGCGCGCGGTCCATGGCGTCACCCGCGCGTTGCACAAGCTGTCGAAGGAAGCCCGCCGCCGTGCGGGCACAGGAATGGCTCGGCTCGGCTCGGCTCAATTACACGGCCAGCACCGACCGCATGCAAAAGACTCCCGACAGGAATCGAGCCCATCGTTCCACTCCTCCGCTGCACCGCGCAGGCCGGGGCCGGAGGGACACCCTGACCGTTGCGGGTACCTGTTCGGAGGAAGCGTAATTGCGCCGAAACCCCTGTAAAATCCTTCAATATTGAAGGTAACGAAATGCCGATTCGAGGGCGGATGAAGGCGGCGCGGGGAGCGTGGCGGCGCCGGCTGCGGGCGGTCCCTCAGCGCTGCGGCAGGGCGTCCACCGCCAGGACGTGGCGCACCAGGGCGACTTGCCCCGACACGTCCAGCTTCCGGTAGGTCTGCTGGACCAGCCAGCGGACGTAGTTCTCGCTCCAGCCCTGGACCACGGCGATCTCGCTCACCCTTCAGGCCCTCGGCCATCAGCGCCGCCATCCGGCCCTCCGACGCCGTCAGGCCGAGCGTCACCGCCACACGTGCCGCGTTGATCGGTGGACGGCGCGCCGGGTCGACCACCAGCACCAGCACGGCCACCCGGCGGCCCCCGAAGTCCGCCGCCCGGTCGCCCACTGGCATGACGTGCAGCGCGAGCCGCGAGCGCCCCGAGGGGCGCTGCACCGTCATCGAGCCGCCGCCCGGGGCCTCGCCCAGGAAGTCCGGAAGCGCCCGCCCCAAGAGTCTCCGCAGGCGGGTGCGGTCCGCCGGCAGCCGGGCGTCCAGGGTGCCGTCACGGTCGAGCAGCCCGTCGGCGCGGCGCAGGATCTCCAGCGCCGGCGCGTTCGCCGCCAGCACCCGCCCGCCGCGGTCGAGCTGCACCACGCCGATGCGGTCGTTCTCCAGCAGCCCCGCGAGGCCCGCGCCCAGCGCCTCGGCCGCCGCCAGCGCCTGGCGGATCAGCACGGTCCGGTGGACATGCGGCACCAGACGTTCGAGCAGCCGGAGCCCGGCGGACTGCCAGCCGTCGCCGCCGACGGGGTCGGCGAGGTTCCAGGCGATGCGCATGCCGACCGGTGCGTCGAAGCGTGTGTACAGGCCGTTCCGGGTGCCGGAGCGGGGCATGAACTCGTTGTAGGTCGGCGACGTCTTCCGCTCCTCTTCGGTATAGAGGTCGGGGGTGTGCGCCAGCCGGCCGTGGGGCAGCCGCCTGATCCGGGGCACCGCTTCGTCCTGCGGGTGGTAGACCTCCATATACTCGCGCCCCAGCTCCTCGCGGCTCTCGCCGCACTCGAGAAAGCGGGCGAACACGATGCGCACGTCGTCTCCAAGCCCCTCGCCGACGGCCAGAGTGTTCCCCCGGTAGCCGGCGGCCTCCTCGATCAGGCTCATGGCGGCGGGCCAGCGGGCGTCGTCGAGGGCGGCCTCGTACAACAACTCCAGGCAGCGCTCGAAGGCATCGTCCAGGCTCATGCCGCATCCCCGCGGCGGCGCGTCCCCGCCTGAGCGAACCGCAAACCCGATTGCCGAACAACGCCGCTTTTGTCCACGATCCTCTCCACACCAAACGACCCGGGCCCGACGGCTGCGAACGGCTGCCCGGCGCCGTCCCCCGACACCGGGAGCCGCTTGTCCGGACAGGCAGGATTCGCGGCGCCGGCGAGCGTACTCTATGCGGGCAGGGCACGGTCCTGCCATCCTTCAAAATTGAAGGTACCGGGAAATCAGAGGGTAGAAAAATTTCTGCCCGAAGGTGAGATTCCACCTCCCGGCCCGGCGAATACGACGCGCGGCCGCTCTCCCCGTCGCCCGCAAGTCATGGCCAGGGCCTCGTTCGCTGACGCAGTGTCAAGGGGATATGACGCCGGCAGTCGAGCCTTCGCCGTCAGTCCTTCCGCAGGGGCCGGAGCCGGGTGCCTGCATGGAAATGCAACCGCCCGACCGGTGCGTGCGGTCCCGCCGCAGGCGAGCGCGGTGAATATCCTGCGAATGCGGCGGTGGTTCATGGTCTCGCTTCCTGTGGCTTGCGGGTGTTGCCATTGGATGTGGGTGCGATACCGAACCGTCGCCAATGAGATTTTGTTGCGATCCCGATAGGGAAGTCCAATGAGCGCGGACGCTTGCTCCGTCACGCCGGCCTCAGCCGGTCCGCCTCCGCCGTCGTGGCCGCCCGGCGTGTCGCCGCCCAGGCATCCAGGTCCGAGCGGCGATAGCGCACCCGGTTGCCGAACCGGTGGAAGTCCGGACCGCCCCCGCTCACCCCGTAGCCCTCCAGCGTGCGGTGCGAGAGCCCGAGCAGGGCCGCCGCCGCCCGCGTGTCCATGAATTCCGGCTCGACCGTTCCCATCCCGTTCGCCCCCGGGGTTCCGACCCTTCCGGGCGCCGCGCAAGGCGACCCGGCAACCAGTGCCAATCTGGAGGCCGCCGTCCGGCTTTGCAAAAGGATCGGTTAGGGGATTTCCATCGCCTCGGGCATGCGCGCCAGCCCTACCTCGGCGCGCGGCGTGCGTGAATTTGCCTTGCCCTGTCCGCGATGGACCGTTCCTCGGCATAGGGGAGCCGGCAACGCCCGGTTTCGGATCGATCCGGTCTCGGAACGCTATCTGGAAAGAGGATTGATTGGCGGGAAGTAGAAAAAACTAAATGAAATCAGTGCTGTATGGAGTGCTGAGAATATCCCGTGGCGTGCGTGTCGACCAGAAACACTCAGTCGTCCCCGCGCGTGAGCCGCATGACGTCGTCTGTCCGAACACCGCGTACGGCAACCCCACGAGCACGGCGAAGGCGGTCCGCGATGAGCGCCCGCTTGCTCAACACCGGCCGGATGGTCACGCCGCCAGCGGTCTCCTCGAACCTCACGTCGGTGTGCGGGAGCAGCCCGAACTTGAGACGGAAACGCTGCGGGATCGTCACTTGGCCCTTTGTAGTAATTCTCATGGCTGGAGTATTACTTTATCAGGTATTACCCTTAAACATCTCCCGTCGCGATGGCCATCGCGACCGGTCGGACGTGATCTTCGACGCCATCGTTTCCGCGGCGTGAATTGAATCAACCGGGCCCGATGGCAATCAGCTCAACGTCTTGATCAGGTCCGCCTCGACAATGCGGCGATCCTGCGTCAACAGCGTGGCGCCGAGGACGCGGGCGGTCGCTACGAGAATGCGATCGGCCGGATCGCGGTGGAACGAGTCGGGCAAGCCGGAAAGCTCGGCCGCAATAGCCGGAGAGACGCCGTGCAGCCTGACGAGAGGCGGCGCGACCGCCGCTTCCAGCCAGTCCCGCAAAGGCACGGTTAGCCGGAGGCGCCCCAGACTGTGCAATGTCGCCACTTCCCAGAGTGATATACCGGAGACGAGCAACGGCGACGACGCACTGGCTGATGCGACAACCTCACGCTGTGCCGGCGAGAGCCGTGCGCTATCCGTCAGCCACCAGAGCAGGACATGGGTATCGAGCAGCGCGGTCACCGTCCAAGGCTCTCCCAGTGTTCTTCCGGGACGGCCGGCCCTACGATGTCGCCCACTACGGTAACGGTGCCCTTGAGCGTCATCTGCGGATACGTGTCGCGGGTCTGGTTGGCTGGTCCCAGTTCGGCAACCGGCTGGCCGCGCTTCAGAATCACCACCCGTTCGCCCGTTTCCGCGACGCGATCGAGGATGGCGAGGCAGCGGGCCTTGAAGTCGGTGGCGTTGAGGGTCTCCATATGACCAGTCTTAAGGACCAGTCAGGTCAGTGTCAAGGCAAAGGTCCGGTCGGCCCGAGGCTACCGCAGGACGTCGCTCTCTTCCGCAATCCGGACGATCACTTCCGCATCCTCGGGAAGCAGGACTCGGCGGGCGACCGATTCGCCGGCGGCGCGGCGGACCGCGGCGACGAAGCCCGCGTGGTCGCCGTAGCGTTCCTCCAGCGACAGGCGCGGATCCCCGTTGGCCTCCCGCTCCGCGCGCGTGCGGGCGAACGGGAAGAACGACCCGGTCAGTGAGCACAGGTCGCGCCCGCGGGGGCCCGCCGCATACCGGTTCCAGCCGGTATTCGTCCCAACCGGCACGGCGATGTCCACGGTGCGGATCCCCGCGACGTCATGCCCGTCCCGGTCGGTCGTCGGCACGAGCACCTGGTAGGCGCCGCCGCGGGCCGGGGGCAGCACGGTCTGGCGGCCACCCTGCGGTCCGAACGTGGGGCCGAAGTCGAGCGCATTCAGCCCGTTGGCGCGCGTCGGGAAGGTAACGCCGGGAATCGCGGGGAAGGTCCGGGCGACTTCGTCCACGGTGGCCAGGGTCCCCCGCCGGACGTCCGGGTAGTTGCTCGGGGGCGGCTCGATTCCGCGATCGGCCCACGCGTCGAGCGCGACGATCAGCGCCCGACTGGCGGGTGCGCTGCTCCGAAAGCTGTTCGTGACATGCTCGCACGCCCCGCGGTCGGACGGCATGGCCCCGACCCCCGCGGCCCCGCCGTGGGGATGGCTGGCGAGCAGGTACAGGCGCACGTTGTCGGGAATCGGCACCGGGTTGCCGTGGCCGTCGTGGACGTTCAGCGACGCCTTCATCTGCCAGAACTCGTTGCTGGTATCGACGTGGAACACCAGGGGGTCGGTCGCGGGCCGCTTCAGGATGCCGTCCCGGATGTTCGTCACCGGGTCGGTGGTGACCGCGTAGGTGAGGGGCGGGTACGACTGGGACGTGAAATCGGACGTGCGGTCCTGGCGGGAGTAGATGTTCGGGTCGGCGAACTCGACGTTGGCGAACAGGCGATGCGTGCCGGGAATGTGGATGCGGACGGCGTCGAACACGCGGCGGTGCGCCTCGTCCTCGTTGAACCCCAGGTAGAGGTAGTCGCGCAGGTACATGCCGGTCGACGAGATGCCGAGCCCGTAGATGCGGCGGACACCGGTCGCGTCGCCGCCCGCCACGAGCGGATTCGGCGTGCCGGCGTCGTCGGCCGTCTCGTAGCGCAGGAACGAGGCGACATCCCGCGTGACGGCGTAACCGAGGCCCATGACCCACGGGTTCTTCGCCGGATAGATCAGCTCGTACACCTGGTCCGGGTCGAAGCCGTCGAAGAGGCAGATGTCGGTCGTCGACTCCGCGAGCGATGCCTCACCCGACGGGCACGTCCCGAACGCCCAGCCGTCGGCCGGGACCGGCCGGCGCTCTCCGTCGATCGCGGCGCGGACCGTGAGCGTGGAATGCGCCGTATCGGTATCCGCCGCCTCGTAGCTCACGAAGCGGTCGTTCCCCTTCAGGGGCAGCGTGTAGACGGTGGTCCCGGGCGCCGGGCGCTGCGTCGGATCCGACGGGTACTCGATGCGGATCCGGGAGACGATCGGGCTGCCGTCGGCCTGCACGGCGACCGGCAGGTTCGCGCCCAGCCGCGTCGGCGTGGTCAGGATGTCGCCCGCCCAGCCGGCGTCCACCAGCGTGTAGCCCAGGCGGAAGAACAGTCCGTCGCCCGACTCGGGATCCGCTCCGGGCGGGAGCGTCGGGAAGGTCTGGAAGCCGAGCTCGATGGCGTTCCCGCGGTTGTTGATGCCGTACAGCACCTTCCGGTTGCCGCGCGCCATGTCGACCGGCTTGATGATGAAGAACGGCGCGCTGAACTCGACCATTCCGCGCTCGTTACGGGGAGCGCGGTCGAGGTTGACGATCACCGCGTTGAGCGGATCGTCCGGATCCACTTCCAGGGTGACCGTGCCGTCGAGGCGCTCGAAGGGTCCGGCGTCGCCGAACTCCTTCCCGCCCGCGTACGGCGCCGTCCGCTCCACCTCGATGCGAACCACTCGCGCGTCGGCCGGGGGCGGCGTCAGGACGCCCACCAAACCGGCCACGACCACGACCGCGAACCTGCGTTTCATCACGGAGCCCCTCCTTTACGACCTCAGGGGATGTCGCCACCTGAGTCCCGGGAAACGCGCGAAGTCACCGTCCGTCGTAATCCACTCACAGCCGTGTTCGATAGCCATCGCCGCAAGCCAGGCGTCCGGAATCAGATTGCCTTTCGCGCCAGCGGTCTCGCACAAGCGGCGGAAGATGCGCCAATGGTCGTTCCCCGGGGAAACGGCAACACGATTCGGGCGTGCCCGCAGTTCCTCCGCGAATTGCATCGCATCGGCGAGGCTGCTGGGTGACACGAAGATGCGCGGGTGGGTGACGACACGAACGAAGCCGCTGATCACGAGATCGCTCATCCCGAATGCGGCATCGGAATTGACCGCCGATTCCAACCAGTCTCGATAGGCGCGATGGTCCTGCGAGTCCTCGCGGTGCGCATACACCAGCACGTTCACGTCCGGGAGGATCATTCCAGCCCGTCCATAACGTCGAGCAGGGCTGCCGAATCATCCAGATCGACTCCCGGGCGCAACCCGCCACGCCCGGTGGTACTGAGCCTTACGCGGGTACGTGGCGCGTCCTGCGTCCGGGCCAGCCGGGTCCGTAGCGATTCCTCGATGATTGCTGTCAGCGTTAGTCCACACCGGGCGGCCTCACGCTTCGCCTCGAGCAGGAGGCTGTCCGCCAGTCGGATCGTGGTTCGCATGATGACTAAACATATCATTAGTGCATCAATATGTCACCATGCCATTACCGGATTCGGTGTCGCCGGACGGCAGGAGTCGATCTTGCCCTAGGCGCCCGCGCGTCGGGCGATGCTCCGGAGCAACCCGCGGAACAGGAGCACATGAACCGGATGCAGCGCGTGCCAGTAGCTACGCCCCAGGAGCCCGGCCGCGTCGAATACGGCCGTCTGCCGGACGGTGGAGCCGCCGTCACTGCGTGAGGCGACGTCGAATTCCAGCCAGGCGCGGCCCGGCAGTTTCATTTCGGCCACGAGCCGCAGGCGCGCGTCCGGCTCGTAGACCTCGACCCGCCAGCAGTCGATGACGTCGCCGACCGCCAGTTGCTCGGAGTCGCGGCGACCGCGGCTCATCCCGACGCCGCCGGCGAGCCGGTCGAGCAGGCCGCGCAGGCGCCAGAGCCAGTCGCCGTAGTACCAGCCGCTGGCCCCGCCGATGCGCCGGATGGGCGCGAACGCAGCGGCCGCCGGCACCGGCAGGTCGACGGCGCGCGAGTCGATGAACCGGGCGCCGATACGGACGCCGCCCCAGCGCAACGGCGTGGCGGCGGACAGAACGTCTTCGGACCAGGGCCGGGCGGCGAATGCGTCGTCCTCTTCCGCAATGGCGTGCGCAATCGCCCGCCGCAGTCCGAGCGGCCGTATCGGAAAGGCGGCCAGCGCGGCGTCGTCCTGCACGACGGTCGGCGTGCGGACTCCGTCGATCAGCTCGCGGCCGACCTGCGCATAGACCGGCGTGGTCAACCCGAGCCAGAGGCTCGACAGGCGAGGCGTGAGCAGCGGCACCGGAATGAGCCAGCGTCGGAGTCCGCGCTGGCGGGCGTACTCCTGCATGATCCCGCCGTACGAGACGGTGTCGGCGCCGCCCACTTCGAACAGGCGGCTGCCGCCGTGCGGCAGGTCGAGCGCGGCCACGAGATACGCGATGAGATCGGATAGCGCGATCGGCTGCGTCGGCGTCCGGACCCAGGAGGGGCAGGTCATGATCGGCAGCCGCTCCACGAGGGCGCGGACCAGCTCGAACGACAGGCTGCCGGCGCCGATCACGATGCCGCTGCGCAACTCGACGACCGGGACGCCGGAGGCGCGCAGCACCTCGCCCGTCTCGTGGCGGCTTCGGAGGTGCCGGGAGAGTCCGGTCTCGGCGCCGAGCCCGCCAACATAGATGATGCGGCGGACCCCGGCTGCCCGCGCGGCCTCGCCGAAGTTGCGTGCCGCCGTACGGTCCCTCGACTCGAAGTCGCTCGAGTGGGCGCCGCCCATCGAGTGAACGAGGTAATAGGCGGTGTCGACTCCCGCGAGAGGCTCCGCCAGCGTGGCGGGATCGAGGCAATCACCTCGGACGACGGAGGTTCCCGATCCGACCCGGCCGGCCAGCGTGTCGGGCCGGCGCGTCATGCAGCGGACGCTGTGGCCCTGCGCTCGCAGCGCCGAGAGCAGGCGGCCGCCGATGCAGCCGGTGGCGCCGGTCAGCAGTATGGCTGGCGGCGATGCCGCATCGCTCATTGTTGATGCATCTTCGGCGCTGGCCCCTACTACCAGCTTAGGGGATTCTCACGAGCCCGAAACGGCTGGTCGCCGGTTGCGGAGCGTCCCCGGCTCGGCTACGATGCCTTCGTTGTGAGGGGGTACTGCGTCCTCGCCCTGGCCGTCCTGGCGTGCGTGGTCGCCACGGCCGCCACACCGGGCGCCATCGGACCGGCGACAGCGCACGCTCCACAGGTCACCGAGACGGACGAGGCTGAAGCCGCCCGTCACCAGGCGCTCGTCCAGCGCTACTGCCTTGCCTGCCACACCGAGGCGCGGCGCGAGCAGGGCCTGGTCCCGATTGCCCTCGACGGGCTGGAACTCTCCGATGTCGCCGGCCACGCAGAGGTCTGGGAAGCGGTGGTCCGGAAGCTGCGCCTCGGGATGATGCCGCCGGCGGGACGGCCGCGACCCGACGCGGAGGCGAACCGCCAGTTCGTGACCTGGCTGGAAGCAAGGCTCGACGCGGCGGCGGCGGCCGCGCCGTATCCGGGCCGCCCCGGCGTCCGGCGCCTGACCACGGCGGAGTACGTCAATGCGATCGAGCACCTGCTCGACATGGAAGTGGACGAGGGCTGGCTGCTCTTCCCCGCCGATGACGTCGATCAGCAGGGCTTCAGCACGAGCGCCGAGGTACTGTCTATCTCCCCGGCGCTGTTCGAGCGGTATCTGGCCGCGGCCAACCGGATCAGCCGGCTCGCGGTCGGCGATCCCACCATCGGCCCCGGCTACGTCGCCGCCACCTACAGCACGCCGCGGCTGCTCTACCAGGACGACCGCGCCAGCGAAGACCTGCCTTTCGGGTCGCGCGGCGGAATGGCCATCCAGCACTACTTCCCGCTCGACGGCGACTACGAGGTGAAGATCCGCCTCCGCCGGATGATCTACGACTACATCGTCGGGATGGGCCGCTCCCACGACATCGAGGTGCGGCTCGACGGCGAATTGATCGAGCGCTTCACCGTGGGCGACGCGGACCGGCTCGGCTACCCGTCGGCCTACAGCTTCTTCGGCACCATCCGCGGCGATCCCGCCTGGGAAGACTATGTCTCGAACGAAGCGGACGCCGGCCTGGTAGTCCGGTTTCCCGCAAAGGCCGGACGGCGCACCGTGGGCGTTTCGTTCGTCAACGCTCGCACGGAGCCGACCGGTGTCCTGGAACGCCGGCTGTCCGGCTTCTCGCTGAGCGGCCTCGGCTTCTATCACGGCAACGCGGCGGTCGAGGGGGTGGAGATTGCGGGACCGTATGACGCGACCGGCCCGGGCGATACGCCGAGCCGGCGGCGGCTGTTCACCTGCCGTCCCGCGAACGGGGACGTGGCGGACGAGGCGCGGTGCGCCACCGAGATCCTGACCGCGCTCGCACGGCGCGCCTACCGCCGTCCGGTAGCCGACAGCGATGTCGCAACCCTGATGGAGTTCTACGAGGCGGGCCATGCCGAGCGCGGTTTCGAGGCGGGGATTCAGAAGGCGGTCGAGCGGATGCTCGTCGCGCCGGAGTTCCTCTTCCGCGTCGAGCGCGACCCGGTCGACATCCGGGCCGGCGCCGCTTACCGCCTGACCGACCTGGAGCTCGCCTCGCGCCTCTCCTTCTTCATCTGGAGCAGCATTCCGGACGACGAGCTTCTCGATCTCGCGGAGGCGGGCCAACTGGGCGAATCGGCCGTGCTGGAGCAGCAGGTGCGGCGGATGCTGGCGGACCGGCGCGCGTCGGCCCTGGTCGAGAATTTCGCCAGCCAGTGGCTGCAGTTACCGCGCCTCGAAGGTGTGGCGCCGGACGCGGACATCTTCTACGAGTTCGACGAGAACCTGCGGGCCGACATGGAGCGCGAGACGAGGTTGTTCCTCGAGAGCCAGTTGCGCGCGGACCGCGACCTGCGGGAACTGCTGACCGCCGACTACACGTTCGCCAACGAGCGGCTCGCGCACCACTACGGCATCGACGGCGTTTACGGCGAGCGGTTCCGGCGCGTGGCGGTCGATTCCGAGCGGCGCGGCGGCCTGCTCGGCCACGCCAGCCTGCTGACGCTGACCGCCTATCCGAACCGCACCTCCCCGGTGCTCCGCGGCAAGTGGGTACTCGACAACCTCCTCGGCAGCCCGCCGCCGGAGGCGCCGCCCAACGTACCGGCGCTGGAGGAAAACCACGGCGGCCGCGAAGTGCTCTCGATGCGCGAACGGATGGAGCAGCATCGCGCGAACCCCGCCTGTGCGTCGTGCCACCGCATCATGGATCCGCCCGGTTTCGTCCTGGAGAACTACGACGCCATCGGCCGCTGGCGCGATGCCGATGAGGCAGGCGCGCCGGTCGACACGTCGGGCGCACTGGCCGACGGCACGCCCGTAGAGACCCCGCGGGAGTTCCGGGGCGCGCTTCTGGCATACGATGTGAGTTTCGTGCGCACCGTCACCGAGAAATTGCTCGGCTATGCGGTCGGGCGGACGATGGAGTACACCGATCAGCCGACGATTCGACAGATTGTCTCGGACGCCGCCGGCGACGAGTACCGATGGTCGGCTATCGTTCTCGGCATCGTCAACAGCACGCCGTTCCAGATGAGGAGTGCGGAGCCATGATGATCACCAAGAAGGCCCTTCCCCGCCGGACCGTCCTCCGGGGACTCGGCGCGGCCATCGGGCTGCCATTGCTCGACGGCATGGTGCCGGCGCTGAGCGCGCTGCGCAGGACCGCGGCCAACCCGGCCATCCGGTTCGGGGCGGTCTACGTGCCGAACGGAATGGTGATGCAGAACTGGACGCCGACGGCAGAAGGCGGCGCGTTCGAGCTGACGCCGACGCTGCAGCCGCTGGCGCCGTTCCGCGATCAGTTGCTGGTGCTCACCGGGCTCGCCAGCACGCCGCCGCCCGGAATCACCGGCGGCAGCCACTCGCGCGCCTCGACGAAGTTCCTGACGGCCGAGCATCCCGGCGCCTGGAACCCCGATGCGGTATCGATGGACCAGGTCGCGGCGGGCCACCTCGGACGCGAGACGCCCCTGGCGTCCCTGGAGCTGGGCCTGGAAGGGGCGAACTTCGCCGGCTCGTGCGACAGCGGCGGCTTCAGTTGCGCCTTTTCGTACACCATCTCCTGGGCCAGCGGCGAGACGCCGCTGCCGATGGAGCACAACCCGCGCGCCGTCTTCGAACGGCTGTTCGGCGACAGCGACAGCACCGACCCCGCGGCGCGGCAGGCACGGCGGGAGGCGCAGCGGAGCATCCTCGACTCGGTCGGCGAAGACGTCGCCCGGCTGCAGCGCGAACTGGGCGCGGACGACCGGCGCAAGGTGGGCGCCTACCTGGACGCCGTCCGCGACGTCGAACGCCGCATCGCGATCGCCGAAACCCAGGGCGAGGACGACGTACCGCTCGTCGAACGGCCGATGGGCGTGCCGGCGACCCTGGCGGAGCATGCGGGTCTGATGTACGACCTGCAGCTCCTCGCCTACCAGACCGACCGGACCCGTGTGGTCACCTTCATGAGCGGCCACGAGCTGAGCGGACGCACCTACCGCGAGATCGGCGTGCCCGATGCGCACCACCCGCTGTCGCACCACCGCAACGTGCCGGAGGCGCTCGCCAAGCTGACGAAGATCAACACGTACCACACGACACTGTTCTCGTCGTTCCTCGAGAAGCTGCGCGACACGCCGGACGGCGACGGGTCGCTGCTCGACCACATCATGCTGATGTACGGCGCCGGCATGAGCGACAGCAACCTCCACTCGCCCTACAACCTGCCGGTCCTGCTCGTCGGCGGCGGGGCCGGACAGCTCGCCGGCGGCCGTCACCTGGTCTATCCCGACCGGACGCCGCTGGCGAACCTGCATGTCTCGCTGCTCGACAAACTGGGGGTCGACGTTGACCGCATCGGCGACAGCACCGGCGCGCTGCCGCGCCTGGAGGGACCGGCGGAGCGACTGTCCGGCGTGTAGCCGCCGTACGCCGCTTGCGACCGCGGCCACCGACTGAAATGGATCGTCAAGCGCCGCGTCGGATGCGGCGACACCTTGGGACGTTGTCGGCGGCCTGTTGGCTGCTTGCGGCCGGCGTCACCCCGGCACCGGCCCAGACGGCGGACCCGGGTCTGATCGAGGCGGCCCGGCTGCGGGACGGCGAGGCGGTCGGGCGCCTGCTGGAAGCAGCCGCCGACGTCAACGTGGCGCAGGCCGACGGCGCCACGGCGCTGCATTGGGCCGCCTACCTGGACGATCTGGAGACCGCGCGGCGGCTGGTCGACGCGGGCGCCGATGCTGCTGCCGCGAACGATCTGGGCGTCGTCCCGCTGACCCTGGCCTGCGGCAACGCCAACACCACCATGGTGGAGCTGCTGCTGGCGGCGGGCGCCGATGCCACGGCCGCCGTCACGACCGGCGCGACGGTGCTGATGGAGTGCGCGCGCACCGGCAGCGCCGAAGCGGTCACCGCGCTGCTGGAGCACGGAGCCGACGTGAATGCCGCCGAATCGGAGGAAGACCAGACGGCGCTGATGTGGGCGGTGGCGCAACGCCACCCGGATGTCGTACGCGTGCTGCTCGACCATGGCGCCGACCTTGACCACCGGTCGCGCGTGCGGCGCTTCGTCATCAGCCGCCGCCTCCAGTCCAACCTGAAGTACGGCGAGCTGGGCCGGAGCTACGGCACCGACGCCGAGGAAACCGACGCCGGCGGCTACACGGCGTTCCTCTTCGCGGCCCGCCACGGCGACGTCGAGTCGGCGCGCCTGCTCCTCGCGACCGGCGCCCGCGTCAACGACGCCGCGCCGGATGGCCGGAGCGCCCTCGTCTTGGCCGCCCACGGCGGCCACCGCCCGCTGGTCGAGTTCCTGCTGGCCGAAGGCGCCAATCCGAACGCTGCCGCGGCGGGCTACACCGCCCTCCACGCCGCCGTGCTGCAGGGCGACCTTGCGATGACCGAGGCGCTGCTCGCGGCCGGCGCACGGCCCGACGCCCAGGTGACCGTGGCGACCCGCGTTACCCGCAACGGCCAGGTACTGATGATTGGCGACCACCTGCTCGGAGCGACGCCGTTCGCCCTCGCCGCCAAGTTCGCCGAGGCCGACATCATGCGCGCGCTTTTCGCCGCGGGCGCCGACGGCGTCCTGCCCCTCCGCAATGGCTGGACGCCGCTGATGCTCGCCTCCGGCGCGAGCTGGCGCTACGGCGTCTGGGACCGCCGCGACCGCGCTCTCGCGCGTGACTTTGCGTTCCAGGCGGAGCACATCGACGAAGACGGAACCCTGGACGCGGTGCGGGTCGCCCTGGAGGCTGGCGCCGACGTCAACGCGGTCGACGAAACCGGCAATACCGCGCTGCACTACGTCGCCGACAAGGGCTTCCCCCGCGTCGTCGAGCTGCTCGCCGAGGCCGGCGCCGGCCTGAACGCCGCAAACTACCGCGGGCAAACGCCGCTGGCCATCGTCATGCGGGGACGCGGCAACCGCGAGGCGGCGCCGGTCACGGAGGCGCTGCTGCGCTCGCTCGGCGCCCAGGAACCCAGGTAGCCCCGGCCGCGGAGGCCTGCTGGTTGCTCATAGTGATGGGCAATTGCGCCAAAATTAACTCATATCCTCGGTCTACCCTGCTTGGTCCAGTCCACCATAGCCTTCATGAGTTCCGCGGTAGAGTAGTCCTGAATGTCGTCGTGTGAGAATCCGGCTTTGAGCTGTCGCTCGTAGTACCATTCCTGGAAATCTTCATACTCGGCCAGGATACGTGCCGGACCGACACACTCAAAGCCACCAAGGTCCGTTAGCCAGTTCCGCACCTTTCTCACCGCTGTGGCATACTCGCCTCCGTGCGCCTTAACGTCGACTCCAGCCAGGTCGGATATCGCTGCCTGATAGCGATATGGTTGTTCCTCGAGTACAAGAATGACTTTCTGCGAGAATTGCTCCCCGCCGTAACGGCGGCACCCGAAATCAAGGCCCAGCTCAAAGGGCATATTGAGTCGATAGTGTTCTCCTTCGCGGCTCGCTTGACATCTGCTGAGATCGTGGATCGAGTACCGTGACGAGCTAATCAGCTCGAGGATCTTGTCGATCCGCGTCTCGCCTGCATCATATCGCTCGGTCGCAATACGTGGCGTTAGTCCAAAGCGTACGAGGCAGAAAAGAACGGCCTGCAGAATAGCGTCATAATCTTCGTCGAATGGACAATTCACAAAGACGTTGTGGTTGAATCCAGAATTGGCCAAGTCGAGGCCTATCCTTTTGGTGGATGCGGGTCCTTGCCATAAGAATCCCGTGCGCGAATCCGGCCATCCCGCCCATGAATGTACAGTTCTGTCCGCTGATTCCGAGCGATGTGACGGGCGGCTTTTATTGCATCGCGCTTGTTGTCAAAACTGCGCGTGACGCGGTCGGCCCCGGCTTTGCGAACGGCCCATTTCCCCTCCCGAGGCACGACGTGCTGGCCCTTGCGTGGCATGCTCTCCCTCCGTAGCAGTTGTCGTCGAACTACTCTACGGTACTACACTCGCGTGGCCCCGGCTTTAGTCCGTCGCCGACGCGCGATTATCGGCGCCGCCGCAGCGAGAACGGCGAGCACGAGGAGCCCGGCAGACACGGGACGCGCAAGAAAGATGGTCGGATCGCCGCCGGCGATCGCCATCGCCCGCCGGAATTCCTGCTCGAGGAGCGGACCGAGCACGACAGCCAGTACCGTCGGCGCGAGCGGTAACCCGTAGCGCCGCATGAAGCACGCGAGGAGGCCGATGGCGTAGACCACGGCGACGTCGAACAGGTTGTTGTTGAGGGTATAGACGCCTACGGTGGCGAAGGCGAGCACGGCCGCGAACAGCAGCGGCGCCGGCACGCGCAGGAGCTGCACCCAGATGCGGATGAGCGGCAGGTTCAGGACGAGCAGCAGGGTGTTGGAAACGTAGAGGCTCGCAATCAGGCCCCACACGAGCGTCGCGTCCTGCGTGAAGAGGAGCGGCCCCGGCTGCAGGCCGTACATCTGGAACGCGGCGAGCATGACGGCGGTCGTGCCGGAGCCGGGAATGCCGAGCGCGAGCAGCGGCACGAGGCTGCCCCCGGCGCTGGCGTTGTTGGCCGCCTCCGGGCCGGCTACCCCTTCGATGGCGCCGTCGCCGAACGTCTCGGGCGTCTTTGACGCGCGGCGCTCGGCGTCGTAGGCCAGGAAGCTCGCCACCGTCGCGCCGGCGCCCGGCAACACACCGCAGAAGAAGCCGATGAGCGTGCCGCGGATCCAGGCCGGCCACGACCGGCGCCACTCCGCCCGGGTCAGCCGCACCGGACCGCCGACCGAGCGCCGCGTCCCGGTCGCGCCGGCGGTCGCCCGGCGCACGCGCGTCGCCGCGTACCAGAAGACCTCGCCCACCGCGAACAGGCCGACCGTGACGACGATGACGTTCACACCCCCGAGGAGTCCCGCCATCCCGAACGTGAAGCGGGCCTGACCGGTCTGCACGTCGATGCCGACGGTGCCGAGCGCCAGCCCGATCAGCGCCGCGGCCATTCCCCGCGCCAGGGACCCCTGAGACAGGCCGGCGAGCGCCGTCAGCGCGAACACCATCAGGGCGAAGTACTCCGCCGGGCCAAACGTGAGCGCGACCTCGACGAGCAGCGGCGCCGTCGTCATCAACATCAGGGTGGCGAACGTCCCGGCAATGAACGAGCCAATCGCGGCGGTCGCGAGGGCTGCCCCGCCGCGTCCCCGGCAGGTCATCCGGAAGCCATCGAGGGCGGTCATCACGCTCGATGCCTCGCCCGGCATCCGCACCAGGATGGACGTGGTCGAGCCACCGTACATGGCGCCGTAGTAGAGGCCGCCGAACAGGATGAACGCTCCTACCGGGTCCATGCCGAACGTGAGCGGCAGCAACATCGAAATGGCCAGGGCCGGACCGACGCCGGGCAGGACGCCGACGGCCGTCCCAAGGGTCACGCCGATGACGCCGAGCAGCAGGTTGAACGGGGCCAGGGCGGCGCCGAAGCCGACCGCCAGGTTGCCGCCAAGCTCCGTCAGTCCCGCCATGCCCGTATCAGCCGAAGAAACCGGCCGGCAGCCGGAGGCCGAGCAGCAGGCCGAGAACGGCGTAGATCGCCGCCGTAATGATGAGGCCGGCGATCACGTCACGGCGCCACGAGCGGCTGCCGAGCAAGCGCGCTTCCACCGGAATGAAGACCGCCGTGGCAAGCAGGTAGCCGACCGGCGCCAGCAGGGCGACGTAGGCGAGAAACGCCGCGGCGGCCGGCGCGGCCGCGCGCCAGTCGGCGGCGGCGCTTTCATACCCGGCGTCGTTCCGGTTCGCTGCGGGCGAAGCCGCGCAGCCACCGGCGGCCCGCCGGAGGCCGATCCAGACGGCGCACGCGGCGAGCGCCAGACCGATCACGACCGGGAACGCCCGCGGACCGACCGTGGCGTATTCCCCCTCCGGCTCGCTGATCAGGAAGGTGGCGGCGAGGTACCCGGCGCTAACCGCCAGCAGGATGCCGGCCAGCCGGCGATCGGCGCCCATCCTCCCCTACTGGACCAGGCCGATGGCCCGGAGGGTCGCATCGACGGTCGCAGTCTCCTCGCGCAGGAAATCCTCGAACGACGCGCCGGGAAGGAAGCTGTCTTCCCAGTCGTTGGCGCGCAGGATTTCCTGCCACTGCGCCGACATCCGCATATGCTCCGCCGCCCGAACGAGCCAGTCGCGCGTCGCCGCATCCGTGCCGGGCGGTGCCGTCAGGCCGCGCCAGTTCGACAGTACGACATCGAAGCCGCTTTCCCGCAGGGTGGGCGTCGCATCGCCTTCGATCCGCTCCGGCGCGGACACCGCCAGGGGCCGCATCCGGCCCGATTCCACATAGGCCTTCCACTCGCCGAAGCCCGAAATGCCGGCCGTCACATGTCCGCCCATCACCGCCGCCGCCGCTTCCCCGCCGCCGGCGTAGGCGATGTAGTTCACCAGACGCGGGTCGGCGCCGGCGGCCTGGGCGAGAAGTCCGGCGAGGATGTGATCGATGCCCCCGGCGGACCCGCCGGCCCACGCCACCGCCGCCGGGTCGCGGCGGAAGTCGTCCATCAGCTCGCCGAGCGTGCGGTAGTCCGAATCGGCCGGCACCGTCACCATCTGGTATTCGTTCAGGAGACGCGCGATCGGCACGGTTTCACCAACCGAGACCGGGCTGTCGTTCGTGCGGAGAGCGCCGAGCATCACCTGACCGAACACCATCACCGTCCGCGGATTGCCCCGGTGCGTCGTGACCAGCTCGGCGAGCCCGATGGCGCCGCCTGCCCCGCCGCGGTTGACTACCTCCACCGGCACGCCGAGGAGGCCCGTTTCCGTCCAGACCTGCTGGATCTGCCGCGCCGTCTGATCCCAGCCGCCACCCGGATTGGCCGGCGCGATGATCGTCATCGGACCGTCCGGATAACCGGCGGCGGTCGGCGCGAGCGCCTGTCCGTTCCGGGCAACTCCCGGCCCGGAGCCACCTGCGCAGGCGGCGGCGGACAGCGCACCCAACAGCAGGATTCGGGCAGTGCCAACCACTTGAATCTCGCAGGTTACTCGATCTGACGCGGTGCGCTTCGGCGCAACCCGACCTCCTTGCGGCGCCTGCACCGCAGTGTCGCGACTGCCCGGACGCTCGTCCGGCTGCGGTACACTGTTCCGTTTAAGAAGTTACGAAATGGCCGAACCGACGCGTCAGATCTGCGCCGACCACACCCGCCGCGTGCCGTTATGCCGACCCGATTGTCGACACGTCTGATGCCGGCAACGGTTCGCGGGTGGCGCGTAGCGCTGACGCTCACACTCCTCGTTTCCGGCTGGATCGCAGTCGCATCGCCCGCAGGCGCGGCGCGGGCGGAAGCAGTCACGCCGCCACAAGACGCCGGACAGGAAGAACAGGCGGATGCGCTCATCGAGGCTCTGAGCCAGACACTCGGGATGGCCCCCGCTGATGTGGAGGCCCTGGGATTGTCGCTCGCGGAGATGGAGACCCTGCTCGCCGGCTTCCGGGAGGAAACGGTCGTCGTCGGCTCTCGCGCCGAGGCGCGGAGCGTCACCGCGTCGGCGGTCCCCGTGGACGTCCTGTCCGCCAGGGATCTCCTCCGGCAGGGCACGGGCGACCTGAAGGAGCAACTCCGGGCGGTCATTCCGTCGTTCAACACGAATACCCAGCCCATCCAGGGCGCCTCGACGGTGGTCCGCCCCGCCATGCTCCGCAACCTGGCGCCGGACCACGTGCTGGTGCTCATCAACGGCAAGCGCCGCCACCGTTCCTCGGTCCTCGAGTGGCACGGCGGCAACGGCGTCGCCTACGGCTCGCAGGGTCCGGACATATCCGTGATCCCCGCGATTGCACTGCGCCAGGTCGAGGTATTGCGGGACGGCGCGGCCGCGCAGTATGGCTCCGACGCCATCGCCGGCGTGATGAACTTCCAGCTCAAGGACGCGCGCTCGGGCGGGTCCGTCGAGCTCAACACGGGGATGTACGGCGCTGGCGACGGGGAGTCGACGCAGTTCGCCGGCAACGTCGGCCTGCCGATCGGCGGGAGCGGGTTCGCCAACCTCAGTCTCGAGTACGGGAACAAGAACCCGACCGACCGGGCCGCGCCGCGCCGGGACGCGATTGCGCTCGTCGAGGCCGGCAACACCCACGTCCGCTCCGAGCATCCGCAGGTCTGGGGCGACCCGGACATCGACGACGACCTGAAGGTATTCGGGAACTTCGGCTACGCGCTGCCCACCGGCGTGGAGTTCTACGGCCACACGAACTTCGCCCGCAAGACGGTGACCCAGGGCTTCTTCTTCCGGAACCCGAACACGCGGCTCGGCGTGTTCAGCAACGACGGCGGGCGGACGCTGCTGATCGGCGACGTGCTCGCCGCGAACGGCATGGGCTCGGCCAACTGTCCGACGGTAGCCGTCACCGACCACGTGCCCGACCCGGTGGCGCTGCAGAGGGTGTTCGACGATCCGAGCTGCTTCTCGTTTCAGGAGATGTTCCCGGGAGGCTTCACGCCGCAGATGGGCGGCACCGCAGCCGATGCGTCGCTCGCCGGCGGCGTCCGCGGTTTCACCCCTGGCGGCTTCAACTGGGACCTGAGCGGCTCGGTCGGCATGCACACGACCGACCTGTTCATCCGCGACACCGTCAACGGCTCGCTCGGCCCGGCCTCCCCGACCGCGTTTGACGTCGGCATGAACCGGCAACGAGAGCTCAATCTCCATGTCGACGTCTCGCACGCCATCACGGACCGGATCAACGTCGCCGCCGGCGCCGAATGGCGCGACGAGCAGTTCCGGACCATCGAGGGCGACCGGGAAGGCTCGCTCGTCGGTCCCTACGCGGCGCAGCGGTTCATGGCCGGCGCCAACGGCTTCTTCGGCTACGGTCCGTTGCAGGCGGGCACCTGGAGCCGATACAACGTCGCCGCCTACGGCGACCTCGAGGTGACCGGTACGGACGACGTCTGGACGCTGGGCGGGGCTATCCGCGTCGAGAACTTCGAGGACTTCGGGACGACGGCGAACGGCAAGGTCTCGGGCCGGTTCGGCTTCGTGCGGGGCAGCGTCAGCACCGGGTTCCGGGCGCCGACGCCAGGCCAGCAGAACGGGTTCAACATCTCGAGCTGGTTCGATCCGACCGTCGGCGACCTGGTCAACAACGCCGTCATTCCGTCGATCTCGCAGGCCGCGCGGCTCCGCGGCGGCCTGCCGCTCGGGCCGGAGCAGTCGATCAACTACACCGCTGGGGTAGTGTTCGACACGGGCTCCTTCACGCTCACGGCCGACTACTTCCACATCGACGTGTCCGACCGTATCGGAATTACGAGCAACTTCTACCTGTCCGACACGGAGGTCGCGGACCTCGTGGCGAGCGGCTTCGACGCCGCGGAGAGCGTCAGGAACTTCCGCTTCTTCACCAACGCCTTCGCCACCTCGTCACGGGGCATCGACCTCGTGACCACGTTCACTCCACTCCGGCTCCGGGGGAACACGATCATCAGCGCCGCCTTCAACCACACCGACACCCGGGTGACCGACAACGCCAAGGGCCTGCTCGACGGCCGGCGGCTCGCCGAGTACGCCTATTCCCTGCCGCGCACTCGCGGGAACATCGGCGTGACGCAGCGCCTGGGAGCAGCCAGCCTGCTCGGCCGCGTCAGCTACTACAGCGGGTGGTACGACTACGACAGCGGCCACGGCGAGATCTTCGCCCCCTCCGGCGGCCTGGCTCAGGGCTTCTTCGCCGGCCGGCCGATCGTCGACCTGGAACTCAGCTTCCCCCTCGGGCAGGGAACGACGCTCGCGGTCGGTGGCCGCAACCTCTTCGATGTCTACTCGCAGGTATCGGCGATCGCGGGGTCGGTCGGCGAGCAGTACAGCGAGTACACCCCGTGGGGCTATAGCGGCGCCTACTATTACCTGCGCGTCGGCTACGGCTGGGGGGGATGAGCCCGGGAGCCGCTTGCCCCATGTCGCCCGTCAATCTGCGCAGGACGCTCGCCCACTCCGCTGCGATCATCGGCCTGTATCTCGCGTTCTCGTTCGCCTTGTTCCTGGGGCTGCAGGTCAATCCTCTCTACGGGAACATCGGTATCCTGGCCACCGGTATCCTGGCCGCGTTGTACGTCTACATCGCCTTCGTCAGGAAGAGATAGCCCCCCACCGGTTCAAGCGGGCACGGCGCCGGTTGCCCGTTCATCTAGCCGGGCCTGCGTGATCGCGCGTACACCGTTTCCGCGTACGCCTTCAGCCCCTCTCCGACGTCGGTAAAGCCCCGACGCATGTATCCCCCGAAACAGAGGTAGACGATCGGCGCCAGTGCGCCGGTCAGCCGATCCGTGTTGTGGTAGCGGCAGCTCGTCTTCCCCAGAGGCTCCAGGTGCTGCTCCCGGACGGCGCACAACAGCCCACGCGTGCCGAAGACCCGGTCCCATGCGATCAGCCGAGGTCTCTCGTATGCGCACACCGTTTCGGTCATTCCCACCTTCGTCGGCCCCATCCTGACCATCAGACGGGCCGGTGAACCGATCGCGAAATCGGTGCGCACGTGCGGCGTAAACGGATTCCATTGATGGTAGTTCTCGACGGCGGTCAGGACATCCCATGCGACGTCTATCGGTGCGTCAATCCGTATGGGCGCGGTGCGAACTTCAAACACTACAATCCCCACCCGCCACTATCGGGTCCGCGTGCCACGAGGGCATGATCTATCGTATTCTTGGAACGCACGCCGTCCGCACGGCATTCGAGGGCAGTGGCCAGAAAGGTAATTGGTTTGACGATGTCGAAGCACAGCAACTCGTGTCTCGTGGGCCTTCTCGGTCTCGCTCTTCTGACGGCCGCCTGTGGCGGCGATGATTCCACGCCAACCGCGCCGACACCCGCCGCAACGCTGACGGGCACGTGGGCTGGAATGTTCAACGGAGCGTTGATCCAGGGTGATGGCCAGGCGATGCTCACTCAGGAGGGCACGACGGTGACCGGAGAGTGGTCGGCGCCGATGCCGGCGCCGCTCGTTCTTCTCGGCGCGCCGGACATCGAGCTGTCCGGGCCCGCGTCGGGCACCGTCAGCGGCAATACGGCCATGCTGACGTTGGGTTTCCATGAGGCGTTCGCGGCCTATTTCGGCAGCCCGGACTGCGGGCTCGCCGTGGACGTCACGTCCTTCGACGAAACGTCGCTGGAGGCGACCTGGGCGAGCAACGACGCGTGCCAGCCGCCAGCCGTTGATCAGGGGACGTTGAGCTTCACGCGCCAGTAGGTTGTTGGCCACAATCGAGAATTCCGTCGACCGGAGCAAGTCGCTCAACGTCTCGCCCGAGAAGCTGATGTAGGCGTCCACCAGCCAGTAGGCGTCCGCGTACCAGTCGGACGTCAAGCCGATGGCAGCTCCTCACACCCTGGTGCTGGTTCCCACCGAGATCGAGCGCCGCCACCTCGCCCGGCAGCGAGGCTTCGGGCTTGATGCGCCGTGCGAGCTGTGCGGCTTCGGGCCGGTAGCGGCGGCGGCGCGGGCCCGGGACGCCATCGCCGCCCACGAGCCCGAGCGGGTCATCCTCGTCGGCATCGCCGGTACATTCGATCCGGGCGGGCTCCCGGTCGGGACGGCCGCCGTCTTCCCGTCGGTTCTGATGCACGGAGTCGGAGTCGGCGTGGTCTCTTTCGTGCCAGCCCCGGGCCTCGGCTACTTTCACTGGCCACGGAGCGGCGAGGGCGCGGCGGATGGACCGGAGGCGTTCGCTCTCGCGCAGCCCGTGCCCCCTGCGGCGGGCGCGCTCCTGACGGTGTGCACCGCCTCCGCAACGGAGGCCGAAGCCAGCGAACGCCGGACGCGGTTCCCGGGCGCGGTGGCCGAGGACATGGAGGGCTTCGCGGTCGCGCTCGCCTGCCGGCTCGCGGAGGTTCCCGTGGCCATTGTCCGTGGGATCTCGAACAACGTAGGCGACCGCCGGTTCGAGCGCTGGCAGATCCCGGAAGCGCTCGACGCCGCCAATCTCGTCGTGGCCGACCTCCTGCAGCGACCCACCTGGAATCGCGCGGCGTGACGCCCATTCACCTCGGCATCTCCACCTGCCCGAACGATACGTTCGCCTTCCACGGCATTCTGGAACGGAAGGTGGACCTGCGCGGCCTCGACTTCCACATCGAGTTGCTCGACGTCGAAGAACTCAACCAGAGGCTGTTCGCGGGCGACTTCGACGTCGCCAAGGCGAGCTTCCATGCGGCCCTCCTGCTGCGCGAGACGCTCGGCGTGCTGCCGGTCGGCGCGGCCCTCGGCTTCGGCGTAGGTCCCCTGCTGCTTGCCGCGCGGGCCGGCGCCCATCCCCGCGATCTCGTCCCCCAAGCGGGCGCCGCCGCGCAACCCGCCCGCGTACTGTGCCCGGGCGCGCACACCACCGCCACGCTGCTCTACGACCTGTTCCACGCGGGCGAGGGCGCCGTGGAGCAGGTGGTCTTCTCCGACATCATGCCCGCCCTCGAGGCCGGCGCCGCCGACTTCGGCGTCTGCATCCACGAGGGCCGCTTCACCTGGCGCGCCCACGGACTCGCTCTGGTCGAAGACCTCGGCGCCGTGTGGGAGGCGGCCACCGGGGCGCCACTGCCCCTCGGGGGTATCCTCGCGCGGCACGCCCTGGGCGCCGGAACGATCGACACCGTGAGCGCCGTTATCCGCGAATCGCTCGCCCACGCCCGAGCCCATCGCGGCAAGACCGTCGCCACCATGCGCCGCTACGCCCAGGAGCTGACCGAGGAGGTGATGTTCCAGCACGTCGACCTGTACGTAAACGACTGGACCACCGAACTCGGCGACACGGGCCGGGCGGCGCTGGAGGTCCTGGACCACCAGGCCCGGCGGGCCGGTCTCACCCCGTCCGGCGCACCGCCGCTCCGCGTGTATTGAATCCGGGAGGCCCTATCGCAACGGCGCCATAGTTCATGGATACCATTGCGGTCGCCGTCATCGTCGCCTACCTGATTACGGCCACTGCCATCGGCAGCCTGATGGCGCGCCGGACGACGACCTCCACCGGCTGGGCCGTGGCCGGCGGCGGGATGTCGACCGTGCTGGTGGCGGTCGGCATCGCCGGGACGCGCATCGGCGGCGCCGGCACGTATGGCGTGGCCGGCGACGTCATCAGCGGCGGGGTCTGGAACCTGTGGTGGTACGGCATCAGCACGTTCCTTGCCCTCTCCCTCGTCGGGCTCTTCTTCGCCGTCTACTACCGCCGGCTGCGGCTGCAGACCGTCGGCGAGATCTTCACGCTCCGCTGGGGCAACCGCCGCTGCCAGTGGCTGACCAGCCTCTGCGTGCAGACCGAGTACCTCATCGTCAACCTGATCGAGGCTTACGTCATCGGCGTCATCGTCAGCACCCTGACACCGCTGTCGATGTTCTCCGGGGTCATGGTTTCGGCCGCCATCTTCGCCACCTACGTGTCGCTGGGGGGACTGTGGGGGACCGCGATCACCAACCTGATCCACTGCGCCGTGGTGCTTGTCGGGCTGAGTGCGGTCGGCCTGTTGGGCATTGACCAGCTCGGTGGCTGGAGCGGAGTGACGGAGGCGCTCGCCGGGCACCTGACGACGGCGTCGCGCGACGTCGAGGCCTGGTGGGGATTCACCGGCGCCGGCTGGCTGCCGGTGTTCGCGATGATCTTCTCGGCCGCCATCCACACGCCGGCCGCCTCGGTCTACACGAACTACGCGGCGGCGGCGCGGAACGAGCGCCAAATTGCACCGGCTTTCGTCGCCGCCGGGATCATCGCGGCGCTGATGCCGATTCTGGCCGGGCTCATCGCCATACTGACGACCGCTCGCTACGGCCTCGACACCGGGCTCACCGGCTACCGCAACCTGACGACGCTCGCCTCGGAAATCAGCCCTTTGGTCGGCGGTGTCGCCCTGGCCGCCGTGCTCGCCGCAGTCATCTCGTCGGGCGGACCGATTCTGCTGTCGAGCGCCACCATGTTCGTCCGCGACTGGCTGCCCTTCGCTCGCCGCTACGATTCGGCCCGCAGGCTGCGAGCCTACCAGGCCACCACCGTCGTCTACGCCATCGTGGCCGCCCTGGCCGCGTGGTTCGTCGCCACCCGGACCACCATCTCCATTCTCGACCTGCTGCTGTTCGGCTTCGCGATGGTGGTGCCGCCGGCCATTGCCGTCGGCTACCTGATCTACTGGCGACGGACGACCGAGCGGGGCGCGTACTGGGGAATGGCGACGGGCTACGGAGCGGGACTCCTCTGGTTCGCGCTCATCAAGGTGGCCCTTGCGTTCGGCTTCAGCGCACCCGAGGGTGCCTCGGCTCTGCACCGGCTGCTCGCCTACTGCCTGACGGTCAACGGGGAGGGCATCGACCCGTCGTACGTGACCACGTTCGTCCCGCTCGTCGTGATTCCGCTGGTCTCGCGGCTGACGACCGACACGTCAGGCGATCGCGAGCAGTTCTACGCCATGCTGGAAGGCGACGCACCGGGGGACGGTTAAGACGACGGCGTTCAGGGCAGGGCGAAGACGAACAGCGTGTTGCTGCCGGTCGACGTGGTCAGCTCGGGCGTGATCCGGAGGAAGCTGGTTCCCTGCGTGATGCCGCCGGCCGCGATGGCGACGTACTGGCGGCCGTTCACGCTGTAGGTCATCGGGCGGCCGCTGACCGGGCCGTTCAGGATGGTCTGCCAGAGGATGTCCCCCGTCTCGGCGTTGAAGGCGCGGAAGCGGCGGACGGTGTCACCCGAGAAGAGCAGGTTGCCGCCGGTGGCGAGAACCGATCCGTAGATGGGTGCGCGCTGCCGGTAGCGCCAGAGCGTGCGGCCGGTCGACGCCGAGATTGCCTCCAGCCAGCCGACCGGGGCGGTGTCGGGATCGAGGTCGGGATGGTGGCGCACGACAGCGCGAACGTCGTAGCCGTCGCTCGGTCCCGCCTCCTCCACCGACATGGACAGATCCATGCAGGCGTTGTTCATCGGCATGTACATCGCGTCGGTGTCGGGACTGTAGGCGCCCGACGGCTGGTTCTTGCCGCCAAGCAGGTGCGGGCAGGCAAGCACCGGATCGGTGACCGACCAGGGGGTCGTGCTCTCGTCGATGATGGGCCGGCCGGTCCGGACGTCGAGGCCGGTCATGATGTTCTGGTAGACGGTCGGCCGGGCCCAGAGGAACTCGCCGGTCGCCGCATCGAGGGTCCAGACCAGTCCGGTCTTTCCCGGAATGCCCGTAATCACCTTGCGCCGCTCGCCGGGCACGAGGTCCGGATTGATCCACGGCACCTCGGCCGGATCGGGCGACACTTCGGTCTCCACGATGAGCCGCTCGAAGACATGGTCGAGGTCCCAGTTGTCACGCGGCAGGTGCTGGAAGTACCAGACCAGCTCGCCGGTCTGCGGATCGAGGGCAAGGGTCGAGTTGGTGTAGAGCAGGTCCGCCTTGCCGGATCCGCGCAGCGGCTCCGGCAGCGGCGACGGCGGACCCGTTCCCCAGTAGATGAGTCCCAGTTCCGGGTCGTAACTGCCCTGAAGCCAGGCGGACGTGTGCCGGCGGGCGGCGCGCGAGAGGCCGCCCCAGGTGTCGCCGCCCGGCTGATCGGGGGTCGCCGCCGTGTTCACCCGCCAGCGCTCCTCTCCCGTCTCGGGATCATGGCCGGTAATGAAACAGCCACCCGGCCGCGGGCTCGACGGGTTGCAGCGCGAGCCCGTAACCAACATGCCGTCAACGATGATCGGCCCGGTCGTCTGCGCCACCTGCTCGCGCCAGTCGGCCCGCTGCGATTCCCAGACCAGCTCGCCGGTCCGGGCGTCGAGGGCCACGAGGAAGGCGTCGTTGGTGGCGACGTAGACCTTGTCGTCGTAGATCGAAACGTTCCGGTAGCGGGCGCGGGTGCCGGTGGTGTTCCATGGCTCGTCAGGCGTGAACCGCCGGTACTCCCAGAGCAGGTCGCCGGTTGTCGCGTCGACCGCCTCCACGCGATCCTCCACGTGCGGGAAGAACATCACGCCGTCGTAGACAATCGGCTCCACCTCCTGGTAGCCCTCGGTCATCGAGCGCGACCAGACCAGTTGCAGGCCGCCAACCGTGTCCGAATCGACCTGATCGAGCGGACTGTAGCCCCAGAGTCCGTAGCCGCCGCGGAAGGTGAGCCAGTTCTCGGGGCGCGGATCGCGCAGCATGGCGTCCGTCACCGGGACGAAGTTGCGAAGCAGCGGCGGGATGGGCGCGGGCGCGTCGCCGGACGATTGCTGGGCTCGCGGGGCCGATGCCCCGAGGCCGAACGCGGCCAGCGTCACGGCAGCCGCGCAGGCAATCAGGGCCGGACGAAGGTATCTGTTCCGCATGCCGTTTCCTCCGCCGCCGCCGTCGCCGGCACGGCGCCTAGCAGCCCGTGGCGAAACCCCGCGTGACACCGAGAGCGGCGAGGCGCCCGGCTGACAAGGCGCGACGAGGGAGCATATTGGCCATATGCGACCGAGGAGCAACGCCGTTCAGCCGGGATGCATCGCCGCTCGAATGTAGCAGGGGTTTCGCCACGAGCTGCTACAGGCCGGCGGGTTGGTCCGCGCCCTGTTCCACCAGGTAGTGGACGACCGACTCGAACTGCAGCTCCTCCGCCACGTCGAGCGCGGTCCGGCCGTTCGGATCGGCGGCGTGGAGGTCGGCGCCCAGCTCGATCGCCAGCCTGACGGCGGCGAGCGTGCGCGACTCCGGGGTGCCGTCGTCGGTGTAGGGCACCCACGGCCGGACGCGGCCGCCTCCCATGCCGAGCGCCGCCATCAGCGCCGTTGTCCGGTCGGTGCGCCACTGCATGGAGCCGTCGGCGACATAGTCGACTTCCAGCACGAACCGGGGATCCGCGCCGCGCTCCGCCAGCAGTTGCATCAACTCGGTGCGAGCGAACCTGGCGGCGAGCCAGAACGGCGTGGCGCCGACGAAGCTGGGTGGAAAATGCAGGTCGCGCGACGCCCGGCGGGTCGGCGTCCAGGTCTCGAGCGTGACGTTCGGATCCGCGCCCGCTTCCAGCAGCGCCCGCGCCGCCCGCACGTCGTTCCGCATCACCGCCTCGTGCAGCGCCGCGAAGCCGGCGGTGGACCCGTTGGGATCGGCCTCGCGGTCGAGCAGGAACTCCAGCAACTCCGCATGCCCGCCGTGCGCGGCAAGGGTTACCGCGCTCACCCCCCACGCATCGGCGTCGTTCACGTCGGCGCCTGCCTCCACGAGGCGTCGCGCCGACTCCAGGTCGCCGGCCCGGACCGCGAACAGCAGGGCGGTATTCGCGCCGTGGGGAATCTCCCGGTTGTTGCGGCTGTGCGGCGGGGCGCCCATCCATTGCGACCAGACGTCGGATCGGGCGTGGAGATCGGCGCCATGCGCGATCAGGGTTTCGACCACCGCCGGATGACCCTGCGCCGCCGCCCACATCAGCGCCGTCTGGCCGCGGGTCCCGCGCCCGTCAAGGTCCGCCCCGGCCACGGCGAGACGATCCACGACGTCCGCCGCCCCGGCCCGCGCCGCCACCATGACTGGCGTCTCGCCCGCCAGCAGCGCCAGGTTCGCGTCCGCGCCCGCCGCGAGCAGCAGGTCGGTCATCCTCGCGCTGCCGTTCTGCCCCGCCGCCCAGAGCGGCGTTGCGCCCAGATCGTTGGCGCCGTTCGGATCCGCCCCGGCGTCGAGCAGGAGTTGCGCGGTCTCGTAGCTGTCCCCATGAACCGCCCAAAGCAGCGCAGTCGATCCGTCCAGCTCGGCCGCACCGGCGTCAACCCCCGCCTCGAGCAACGTGCGGACCGCCGCCGCATCGCCCTGCTTCGCCGCTGAAATCAGCCCGTCCGCTTCCGCAAGGGCCGCCGCGTCGTCGGACTGGGCGGACGCAGGAGCGGCGGCAACGAGCGCGACGACGGCCGCGACCCACCACGCGCGGATCCGCATCGCGCCCCTACAGGTCGGAAAGCGTATCGAGCCGCAGTTTGCCGGTGCTGCCCCCGATACGGTCGACCGGGACATCCATCTTGTCCATCAGCGTCACCAGCAGGTTGGCCAGCGACGGCTCCTTGGCGTAACGAATGTGGCGGCCGCTCGGCAGGCGCCCGGCACCGCCGCCGACCAGCATGATCGGCAGATTGTCGCCAGCGTGGCGCGTGCTGTTGGAGATGCCCGACCCGTACATGATGGTGACGTGATCGAGCAGCGACCCGTCGCCGTCCGGCGTCGCCCGCAGCTTCGCCAGATAGTTCGAGAGCAGCTCGGTGTGGTACCGGTTGATCTTCGACATGTGCTCGATGATCTCCGGCACGTTGTTGTGGTGCGAGAGTGGATGGTGGGCCTCCGGCACGCCAATCTGCGGATAGGGGCGCGCGCTCTGCTCCTTGCCGATCATGAACGAGACGACCCGCGTGAGGTCGGACTGGAACGCGAGGAGCTGCAGGTCGAGCATCAGCTCCAGGTGATCCTCGAAGACCGGCGGCGCCCCCTGCGGCTGCCGCATCTCCGGCAGCTCCAGGTCGCTCTGCTCTTCCGCCCGCTGGATCCGCCGTTCGACGTCGCGGACCGACTCGGTGTAGTCGTCCAGCTTGGTGCGGTCCGAGGCCCCGAGCTCCCGCTTCAGGTCGGCCAGCTTCCCGTTCACGGCGTCGAGCAGGCTCTTGTGCTGCCGCAGCCGCGCCGCGCGCGCCTCCCGGTCGGTGCTGCCGCTGTCGCCGAACAGCGTCTCGAACACGGCGCGCGGATTCCATTCCATCGGCAGCGGCTGCGTCGGGCTGCGCCACGAGAGCGTGTGCGTGTAGACGCAGCTCAGGTTGCCGGTGCAGGCTCCCGCGTTGTTCGGCCGGTCCATGGCCACCTCCAGCGAGGCGACCTGCGTCTCTTTGGCGTAGTGCCGAGCGAGGAGCTGATCCATCGAGACGTCGGCGATGATCTCCGTCTCGTTGGTGCCGCCCCGCGTCGTCCCGGTCAGGAACGACCCGGACGCCCCGGCGTGAATGTAGTTCCAGTTGGCGTGCAGCCCGGACAGCACGATCATCTGGTCGCGGTAGGGTGCGAGCGGCTCCAGGATCGGCGTGAGCCGGAACCCGGTCCCCTCCTCCGCCGGCGTCCAGTACTCCATCGCCATCCCGTTCGGGACGTAGAACGCCTGGAACCGGTGCGGCGACTTCGTGGCCGCGCGCGCGGCGCGCGAGAAGGTGGCGGGAGCCATCGCGTCGAGGAACGGCAGCGCCAGCGTCGCGCCGAGCCCCCGAAGCACCGTCCGCCGCGGCAACGACTTCTGCATCAGCGTCATTGTTGACTCTCCGCTAGGACCGCAGGCTCCTAGTCTACCGCGTCTGTCGAGACGGCCGGAGGAAGCCCCCGCATTCTGAACTGCGGGCTCCGGACGATGCCCGACACGATTGCCGACCAACGATACTCCGACTCCGCCGCCGCCCGCACGATCTCGCGCACCGCCGGCCGGTCGTAGTATTCCAGGCGCCGGCCCAGCGCGTAGGACAACAGCTTTTCGGTCACCGTCCGGGGGAAACGTTCCGGCTCGTCGAGCAGCAGCGCGCGAAGGCCCGCCAGGCCGGCGATCGGATCGCCCGCCGCCGTCATCCCGGTCGCGTCGATCGGCAGCCCCTGTTCGTCCGCCATGCGCCAGCCGCCGATCACGTCGAAGTGCTCCAGGGCGAACCCGAGCGGATCGATCACCGAATGGCAGCTCGCGCAGACCGGGTTGCGCCGGTGCTCCGCCAGACGCTCCCGGATCGACGCCGGCGCCGCGCCTGGTTCGTCCTCCAGGTCGGTGTCGACACCGGGGGGAGGCGGCGGGACCGGCGTTCCGAAAATGTTGTCGACGAGCCACTTCCCGCGCAGCACGGGCGAGGTGCGGTCGGGGTACGACGTCGTCGCCAGCAGCGCGCCGGCGGCGAGCAGGCCGCCCCGCCGTTCCGGGTCGGTCAACGTCACGCGGCGGAACCGGTTGCCGTAGATGCCCGGGATGCCGTAGTGCCGGGCCAGGCGCTCGTTGACGAACGTGTAATCGGCGTCCAGCAGATCCGTAACGCTGCGATCCTCGGCGATCGTGCTCGCCACGAACCGTTCCACCTCTTCGCGGAAGGCATCGAGCAGGGTTTCGTCGTAGTGCGGATACTGAACCGGGTCGACCACCACCTCGTGGACCCGCCGCAGGTTGAGCCACTGCGCCGCGAAGTCGTCGACCAGCGCGTCGACCGCGCGCGGATCGACGAGCATCCGGCGCACCTGTTGATCGAGCACCGCGGGGTCGGAGAGCCGCCCCGCCTCGGCCAGCTCCAGGAGCGTGTCGTCCGGCAGGCTGCTCCAGAGGAAGAACGACAGCCGCGACGCCAAATCCAGGTCCGACAGGGCGTAGGCCGTCCGGCCGTCCGCGCCGTCCACCGGATCGCGGTAGACGCGCAACAGGAACTCCGGATCGATCAGCACCCGTTCGAGCGCGAACTGCACGCCGTGCTCGAAGCTGCGCCCTTCCGCGCGCCCCTCGTCGAAGAAAACGAGAAGCGACTCGACGTCAGCGTCGGTAACCGGCCGCCGGAAGGCGCGACGCGCGATGGGCCGCA
This sequence comes from Vicinamibacterales bacterium, assembly GCA_965202655.1. Lineage (GTDB taxonomy): Bacteria > Acidobacteriota > Vicinamibacteria > Vicinamibacterales > UBA8438 > VXRJ01. Next base: position 582,390 of record CBDBBK010000001.1, read on the forward strand.
GGATATCCGCCGCGCAGGCGCGCTCCTCGCCCTCGACCGCCGGCTGGCAGACGAAAATCGCGCGGCGGCTGGGCGTGTCCGACGCCGCGCCGGCCGTCTCGTAGGGTCCGCCGATCTCCACCGCGGCGACCGCCGCGTAGTCCATGTAGATCTGATCGTTTGTCAGCACGCGGCCCCGTTGCAGGGGCTGCGGGATCCCTTCCGGCTCCCACAGTTGCCGGACGAACGATACGCCGACGATATGCGGGCCGGCCGTCACCGGCATCCGGACTTCCAGGTGGGAGTCGCCGTCGCGCTGCATGAACGCTTCCCACTCGGGGTCGGCGGCGAAGCCCGGCTCGCCGTCGCCGGCGTAGCTCGCCGCGGCCGGCTGGCCCGGCACGTCGCCGCCAACCGTGAAGCGTTCGACGAGCCGGCCGTCGAGGCGAACGTCCAGCCACTGGGGCCAGCCCATCCCCATCAGGTAGTCCTGATACTGGCGGCGCAGGTCGATCCGCACGACGTACTCCCCATCGACCGGGAAGTGGTGCTCAATCGCCCGGCCACCGCGCGATCCGAGCGGCAGGTCGTCCCCCTGGCGGCCGTCCTGCACGATGTGGAGCGAGATCTCGAACGTCTCCGAACCGGGCGCGATCGGCGGCAGACCGACCGCCAGCCGCGTCACCTGCCGCGCCACCGACAGGTACCGCTCGATATGGGCGGTGGTCAGCCCGAGAACGTCGGCGAAGTTGTCGAAGCTGCCGTCAGCCGTTTCATCCCCCGGCAGGAGCGATTCGACATCGACGTCGAGCGAGAAGAGATCGCGCACGGCGTTGCGGTACTCGGTCCGGTTCAGCCGGTGCACGGCGCCCACCCGGCCTGGATTAGGGTTGGCGGCCCATGCGCGGTCCAGCTCGGATTCCAGCCAGGCCGCGACCGTCCGGTAGGTCGGCCGATCCGGACGCGGCCGGCCCGGAGGCGGCATCGACCCGGCCCGCAGCCGCAACGCGACCTTCTCCCAGATCTCGGCGTTTGCGGTGACGTCGTGCGGATCCAGCTCGTCGAGCGCGAGCTCCGCTGTCCGGAGGCGGCCGTTGTGGCAGCCGACGCAGTAGCGGCGGAAGAGCCGCTGCGCCTCGTCGGCATCCGCTGCGGCGGGGGCAACCGCCTGCGCGGTCGCCGGAGCGGGCTCCGCCGCCCGTCCCGCGCCGGACGTCGCCGCTACGACGGTGGCGCCGACCGCCACAACGGCGATCCAGGCGCCCGCGGTGCTCTGCATGGACGACCTCGTGATGTCCCGCTGCCTGTCGGTCGTGCTCCCGTTCCGGATCTCGCTGCTACCCGCCTACTGCCCGCCGCTCTCCGCCGCCTCACGGTCCTCGGCGCGGCCGGCGCTCAGGCTGTTCGTGAGGCCGTAGTTGCCTTCGTGGCACGCGTACTCGTAGAGCTGGTAGGACTCGTCGCGGTTGAGCGGCATCGCCACCTTCCACGTGTCGGTGTAGATCGCCGGATCGTTGACCGTAACCTCGTACTCGATCGTGTCCTGGTCGACGAACGTGAACCGCTCCACAATGTCGAGATCCTCGGTGCGCGGCAGGCCGCGCGCTCCGCGGGTCGCGATGTTCGTCGCGATCGCGCCGCGCGAGTTGTAGTTCCCGACCTCGACCACCAGCGTGTTGCCTTCCCAGTAGCCGCGGGACTCGCCGTTCCACTGGCGGATCTTCCCGGAAATCCGCGGCCGGCCGTCGATCGGGATTATGCGCGCCTCATGGATCATTTCGTAGAGGATGACGACGTAGCCGGGCGACTGCATGATGCGGTAACCGGCGCCGTAGCCGGGCGGGAAGATGCCGCCGGGCACGCCGCGCGTAATGCACCGCTCCCACGGCGTGTGGTTCATGTAGGAGTCGGTCAGGTGGATAAGGTTGAAGTCGCGCGTCGCGCGGGCATGGTCGCGGACCGGGATCCGGCCAGTCGGCGGCTCGACCACCATCGAGCGGCGGCGCGCATTGCGCGGGGCGCTGCCGGGGCCGTCCCCCCAGGGGCCCTGCGGCGGACGCCGGCGATCCTCGTCCGTTTCGGGAGCAGCCGGTGCGCGTTGCGGCTGATTCGCGCCGCCGAACCAGGCGGCAAGCGGGGCCAGCCGTTCGATATCGATGTCATCCGGCGCCTCGAACGGCGTCGGGTCGAAGTTGGTCCAGACGCCCTGGATGTCCGGCTGGCCATCCGGCGTGCGAGGTGGTGTCCAGTCGGAGCCGTTACCCGACTGCGCCAGTGCGGCGGCGGGCAGCGCGACGGCGAACGCCAAGGCAACCGCAGCCGTGAACATGGGGGCGTGATTTCCGTGCCGCATCTGTCCCTCCCTTGTCGAGCAGGCCGGCGCGCGGCCACACCACGGCCGACTGCAACAGGTCATGATGGCCCGGACGCCGACCAAAGGCAAGTACGCGCTCCCTTCACGGGCTCTCAGAAGAACCAGGTGAGCGACAGGTAGCCAGTTACCCCGACCAGCCCGTACTCGGACGCGAGCAACTGCCCTTCCGGGGCGTCGGTGGCTCCGCGGCCAACGAACACGCCACCGGCGAACGTCGCGCTGTTGCTCGCCGAGTAAGAGAAGCCGGGTGCGATGATGACGCTCCGGTCATTCAGGTTCCAGAGGGCCAGGCCGGAGAGGCTCAAGAGCGGGTGAGCCTCCCACGTGAGCGTCATCGCCATCTCGTCGCGGCCGAAGACCTGGTATTCGCCTCGCGCGAACTCGTACGACTCGAGAATCGGCTCGAACCGGTCCGGCGTGGCGGCGGCGCGGCCGTCTCGCTGGTACTCCACGACGATCCCCAGGTTGCGTCCCGACACCACCCAGTTCCGATCGACGCCCAGCGTTCCGCGGCCGACCACCGTGCCGTCGTAGTCACGCACTACGCCCTCCGCCCGCACCGCCCACGCGCCGATGCCGCCGGCCATCCCGACGGCGCCCGCCGCGTCGCCGTACAAGGTGCCTCCCCAGCCGGAAAGCTCCCAGTTGAGCACCGTCGTAAGCCCGCGCGCCAGCAGGGTCACTTCCTTCCCCGCCAGAGTCCGGGTGGGCCGGAACACGACGTCGATCTCGCTCAGCGGTCCCGGATAGAGACGCAGGCGCGCCGCGTCGACGCCGCCCCGGAAGACGCGGAACGGATCCGTCGGGCTGAACGGCACGAACGGATCGGCCGGCGTCAGAAAGAGCGTCGTGCCCCAGGAAACCGCCTGCCGCCCGATGCTCAGCTCCATCGCGCTGGTCGGGCTCCACGACACGTTGAGCCGATCGAACCGGTGCAACCAGTGAACGCGCTCGGTCGGGTCCCCCGTAACGGTTCCCTGGAGGTCGAACCACTCCCCGCCTCCCGGCACGCCCGACAGACCGCCCAATCCCAGGCTGGCTTCGCCAGCCGAGTGCCGCAACGTGGCGGCATGCTCGTACGCCACCTCCACGTCCAGGGGGCCGAGCGAGGGTTCGACGGTCAGGCGCAACCGGTTGAAATTGCTGACGCTGGCGTCGGCAAGGACGGTCGAACTGCTGAAGAGCGGGACGGTCTGGAGGTAGCCGGAGAGCCAGCTCTGTGCGCCGGCCGTTCCGGGCAACACCGCGAGCGCGACGACGGTCAGGGCCGCGGACCACGCCGGTCGCAGGTTCACGTCCGGGTCTCGTCCGAAGCGATCTGGCCGTCCACCATCCGGACCAGGCGTCGTGACCGCTCCATGACGTGGTCGTCATGGGTCGCGAAGACGAACGTCACGCCCAGATCGCGGTTCAGCTCGGCCATCATGTCGAGCAGCGCCTCGCTCGAATGGGAGTCGAGATTGGCCGTCGGCTCGTCCGCCAGCACCAGCGCAGGCTTGCCCGCCACCGCGCGGACCACGGCGACCCGCTGTTGCTGGCCGCCCGACAACTTGCCCGGGCGCCGGTCCTCGAGTCCCTCCAGTCCGGTCCGGGCAAACAGTTCGCGCACCCTCGCCTGCCGTTCCTCGACGTCGACCCCCTGCAGCAACATCGGAAACTCGGCGTTCTCGAGCGCCGTCAGCACGGGCAGCAGGTTGTACGCCTGGAAGATGAAGCCGACCTGTTCGAGCCGCAGCCGCGCGAGCTGCTGGCTCGACATCCCGCCTATATCCTGGCCCGCCACCCAGACCTGGCCGCGGGTCGGCCGCGTCAGCCCGCCGATCAGGTTGAGCAGTGTCGTCTTTCCCGAGCCTGACGGCCCGGCCAGCGCCGTGAATTCTCCCCGCTCCACGCGCAGCGTGACGCCCCGCACTGCCTGCACCTCTTCCGCTTCCTGGGTGAACACCTTCCAGATCCCCTCGGTCCGGACGGCGGCGTTGTTGTCAGTGTCAGTCATGGATCCCCTGCAACCCGTTGGACGCGCCAGCGCTACCGATCGAACTTCATCGCTTCCGTCACGTCGACGTTCGCCGCCCGCAGCGCCGGATAAACGGATGCGCCGGCCCCCAGCACCAGCATGAACAGGACAATCTGCCCCATGCGCCACGGGTAGAACAGCGGCACCATCACCGGATCGATCACGACGCCGGAAAACGTCATTTCCTCGCCCATCAGGGCAGAGAAGTCGAGACCATCGCCCAGGAACCACCAGGTAAGGAAACACCCCAGCGCGACACCGGCAAGGCCGCTTACCGCGGTGAGGGTAAGCCCCTCGATCAGAACGATCGATCCGGTCTGGCCCGGCGTCAGCCCGAGCGCCTGGAGGACCCCGAACTCGCGATGCCGGTGCAGCACGGACATGAGCACGGTGTTGATGACCCCGAGCGCGATGATGACGAAGAGCACGCCGAAAACCAGGTAGTTGCCGAAATCATCGATCGCGATGGCCGCCGCAAGCGCGGGATTCGCCTCGCGCCATCCCATCACCCGCGCCTCGCCTCGGGCCACGGGCCCGGCCAGCGCCGCCTCCAGCCGTGCGGCGACGTCCCCGACCTGGCTGCTGTCGGTCAGCACGAGGCCTACATTCGTGACGTCGTGTCCGGACCCGAGCCACTCACCCGCCGTTCCAATCGGCATGTGGACGAGCACCTGATCCACCTCCGGGACGCCGCTGCGGAAGATACCGATGACGCGGAGCAATTGCGCCGAGATCTCGTGGTTCGCATCCTGCGCCTGCACGACCATGCGCGAACCGAGCTCCAGCTCCAGACTGTTCGCGAGACCGACCCCGATGTACGCGGCGAGGCGATCATCCGGCTCCAGGTAGCGGCCTTCGGCCACCTGATTGTCGACCATTCCGAATGCCGCCTCCGCCGCTGGATCGACCGCGAAGATCTGCGCGGGACGGGCCCCGGCCGCGGAGCTGGCAAGGCCCCGGATGGTGAGCTTGGAGGAACGCGCCGCAACGAGCGGGGCGATCTCGGCTGTGGCGAGCGCCGCCTCGGCCACCTGCTGAACGCCGCTGGGCAGGCGGTCCTCGATCCGGCGGGTGACACGGAACTCCGGCCGCTCCACCGTCACATGCCCCGTGCTCATCCGGACGCCGGCGTCGATCCACGATTCGTGGGCGCCATCACCGAGCGAGAACGAAAAACTCAGCAGCCCGCCGCCCACCACCATCGCCAGCATCGTCAACAGCGTCCGCCGTACCTGCCGGCGCAGGTTGCGCAACGCGAGCCTGATCAACACGCCCAGATGCATCGTCGTCAGAGTCCCGAGAGCGTGTCGGCGGGCGGCGTCCGTGCCGCGCGGATCGCCGGGTAGAACGCCGCGACCATCGCCGTCAGAATGAGCGCCCCCGCGGCGTAGAAAGTCACCGGCAGGTTGTACTCGACCCGGAGGTCGAGTTCCAGCAACGCGCCCATCAGCGTCACGTCGTCGAAGAAGAACCCGAGTCCGGGTGGCGCGTTGTGCCACCAGAACAGCAGGGGCATCGTGATTGCCAGGCCGACCGCGAGACTGAGAAAGCCGATGGCCAGGGCCTCCCAGAGCACGGCGCCCACCACGGCGCGCGGGGTCGCGCCGAGCGCCAGCATCACCGCAAACTCGCGCCGCCGCTCGAAGGTCGCCATCAGCATCGTGTTCGCCACGCCGAAGATCGCGATCGAGAAGACGACCACCAGGATGATCCAGTGGAAGCTCTCTCCCACCGCGACGTACTCGACCATCGCCGGGTTCAGCTCCGTCCAAGAGTTGACGGCAAGCGGGCGGCCACTGGTATCGAACGCCTCGAGGCTGCGGGCCAGACGTTCGGCCGTCGCGTCGGCGAGGCGGAAGTCCGAGGTAGTGGCGATCACTTCGTGGATCCGATTCGGATCGAGCACTGTCAGCGCCTGCAGGTCGCTCAGAACGAACACGGCGGTCGACGCATCGAACTCCACCAGGCCGCTGCGAAACAGGCCGGACACCGTATAGAGGTCGTTTGCCATCGACCCGTCGGCGCCGGAGGCGACTATCACCAGCTCGTCGCCGACGCCGACATCGAGCTGGCGCGCCATTTCGTCGCCGATCACCAACTGGTTCGCGCCCGGGACGGGCAAGACACCGTCGACGAGCGGATCGAGAAACAGGGTCAGCGCCACCTCGCGCGCCGGATCAACGCCGAAGAAGGCGCCTGCGGTGGTCGCCTCTCCCGAACTGACCAAGCCGCCCGCATAGACGCGCGGCGCCGCCGCGGTCACCGCCGCGTCCGCGTCAATCGCGCGAAGCAGTGCCTCCACGTCCGTGCCGTCGCGCCCGCCAATTGTGTCGTACAGGCTGCGGTCGGGACGGAACTCCGCGTCCTGGATCTCGAGCTGGCCGCTGATCAGGGAGGTGCCGCTCTCCACCATCTGCGACTGGATTCCCTGGGTCCACCCCACTATCAGGACGCAGGCCATGAAGCCGACGGCAAGGCCCAGCGCCGTCAGCAGCGTCCGCTTGCGGTTGCGGCCGAGATTACGCCAACCGATGCGCCGCCAGGGGGACTGGGGCATCGGCGGCTAGCGACCGCGCTGCAGCGTCCGGAGGGAGAAGAACGACTCCTCGAGATCCACGTCGAACTCCAGTTCCTCGTAGCGGAAAGTGGTCCGTTCAGTCGGCTTGTCGGCCGGCTGCATGTCCATCAGGCCCGGGACCAGGCGTCCGCCCATCTCCGTGAACGCGCTGTATTCCATCGTGCGGGCGAGCTCGCCGTCTTCATCGTAGAAGCGCGTCCAGAGAGGCATGTAGTCATCCTGCCGGACGCGGTACTCGATGTGGCCCCAGACCACCGGCGCCTCCGGCCTAGGCGTCAGGCGCAAGTCCCACACCGACACGCCTTCGTCGGCCCCGTCGAACGTGATCTCGATGTCGTAGTCCTCGATCAGGCGGCTGTCCTTCACCAGGTCGTCGTTGGTGAAGTGCGACCCCATCCACGCGCCGCCCATCATCGAGGCCGGCACCTTGATGGTCCGGTCCACCTTCGGCAGGTAGTTCCAGATATCGTCCAGGGCCTTCAGAGTGGCGGTCCCCGCCTCCCGCGGCGGCGTGCGCAGGCGGACGAGGGAATACTCGGTGCCGAGCGACCAGATCTCCATCGTCATCTCGCGCTCCCAGTTCTCGGTCACGACCTCCATGGTCGCGACGCCGCGACTCGAGTCGCCCCGCATCAAACGGTCGACCCGGTCGATGATTTCGAGAGGATCGGTCTGCGCGGCAGCGGGTGCGGCTGGAACCAGCCAGGCGGCCGCCGTGACGACGGCGAGGACGGCAATAGAGCACGAGGATCGAACCATCGCTACCTCCAGCCGTCGATGGTATCATCCGCGCATGACACGCATGCTTTTCGCCGGTTTCCTCGTCGGCACGGCAGTCATCCTCCTTTCCGCCACGGCCAACGCGCAGACGCTCGAGCCGGTCGACGTCTCGGCCCTCGGGCCGCAGGTGGGAGAAGCCGTGCCCGACTTCGCGCTGCCGGATCAGACAGGCGCGATCCGCACACTCGACTCCATCATGGGCGAACGGGGCGCAATGATCGTGTTCCACCGTTCGGCCGACTGGTGACCGTACTGCAAAGCGCAGCTCGTGGAGCTGCATGATCGCCTCGATGACCTGCAGGCTCAGGGTCTCGGCGTTGCCGCCATCAGCTACGACTCGGAAGCGGTTCTCGCCGCATTCGCGGAGCGGCGGGGCATCACGCCGAGGCTCCCGCTCCTTTCGGACGACGACTCCGCGGCGATCCGCGAGTTCGGCATCTACAACCACGTTGCCGACGCGGGCGTCGGCCCGAACGCGGAAGATCCGGACGTCAAGGCGGCGGTGGAGCAATACGTCTCCGTCTTCGGGGCGAACCCGATGATCGTCGGCACGCCATTCCCCGGCACGTTCATCGTGGACCGGCAGGGACGCGTCACCTCCCGATTCTTCGAAGAGTTCTATCGCGAGCGGAACACCGCCGCGAACATCATGCTGAAGCTCGGCACGCCGATCTCGGGCATCGCCGGCAGCTCGGGCGAGACCGCACATCTCGAGATCGAAGCGTCGCAGAGCAACCCCGACATCACGGTCGGCAGCCGGTTCCATCTGGCGCTGGACATCAGGCCGAAGCCGGAGATGCACGTCTACGCGCCGGGCGCCGAGGAACTCGGCTACCGGGTGATCAACCTCGCGCTCGAAACGCCGCCCTTCCTCCGGGTGTTGCCGGCCGAGTACCCGGCGTCGGAGATCTACCACTTCAAGCCGCTCGACGAACGGGTGCCGGTCTACATGCGGCCGTTCCGCCTGATTCAGGAGATCGTGGTCGAGGGCGACCCGGAGTCGACGGCGGCGCTGGCCGAACTCGATGCGGTGACGCTGACCGGACGGCTCGATTACCAGGCGTGCGACGACGAGATCTGCTTCAATCCGGCATCGATCCCGCTCACCTGGACGATCACGGTCGCGCCGCTCGACCGGCAGCGCGCGCTGCCGGCCGACGGGCAGTAGTTGCCGGCGAACGGACAAGTTGCTGTCCGCGGACGGACAGTCGCTGTCTGCGGAGGGGCGGTAGCCGGCCGCGTGGCGGGTAGCGTCATCAGAACCGGAACAGGCGGTTCATCTTGATGACGAAGCCGCGGTTGCGGAGGGCGGAGTAGCGGATCGGGCGGAGTGGATCGGTTTCCCGGTCCTCCGTGTAGACGACGAACAGTTCGCTGCCAGGCGAGTATTCCCACCGCAGCCGCAAGTTGTTGCTGAGCGTGTGGCTGTTCGAGTTGTACTGAATCAGGCCGCTGAAGAACATGCGCGGCGTGAACGTGTAGTTCACCCGCGTCACGACCAGGTTCGTATTGAACGTTCCGCCGGTCGTGTCGATCCAGTTGAACGAGACGGTTGGCTCCAACGAGAGCCGCTGCGTCAGCTCCGCGCGTCCCCGGCTGAACTGCACCGAGACGATGTCACCGTTGAAGTACTCGCCCGCCAGCACGGAAACGCTGCCGTTGAGGCGCCGCTGGGCGCCGGGTGAATACGACAGCTCGACATCGCTGAACTGGTAGGCGCCGGGAGCAAAGGCCGCGCCGGCCGCCGGTTCGAACGTGCGGGTGAGGAACTCGTAGTTCTCCGCTACCGAGATGCCGAAACGGTCGCTGTTCTCGAGCTCGACGGCAAACGCCAGTTGCGCCTGCCGCGTCTCGACCACGCCGGTGCTGGCCGATTCGATGTAGTCGCGGCTCGCCTCCAGACGGAACTGGCGGATCGATTCGATCCCGCGCGGGCGCGGGCTGTAACGCAGCGTGCCGTAGCTGCGCCGGAAGTCGTCGCGCCGCAGGAAACCCACCTCCGGCTTGAAGTTGTCCTCGACCGCCAGGTGCTCCACCTGCATGCCGAAAAGGTCGCCGGAGTAGTCGAACCGACCCTGCCAGCTCCCGTCGCGTCCCCGGGTGCCCGGCGTCTTCGTGCGCGCGCCGTACGCCAGGAAGTTGACGTTCTCGTAGAAGGAGAAGTTGGCGTCGATCCCATAGGCCTGGCTCGAACCGTCCCCCTCGAGGGAAATAGAACGGTTCGTGAAGATGGCCCCCACGCTGCTGCGGCGCAGGATGTCGCGCTTCAGCCGCACAACCGTGAAGTTCGTCGCTGCGACGTTCTCGCCGACCGAGTCGGCCTGCATGTTGATGGCGCCGACGTCGAACGCACCGACCTTGCCGGTGACCCGCCCGCCGCCGAGAATCGGCACGATCGAGCGGTCCTGCAAGCCGATGCGCCGGCTGTAGAAGATAGTGGGCGCGTTGCCGCCGCCGAAGAAGCCGCCGCCCTGGCGCCGCAGCGCGCCGCCGAACCCGCCGCCGAACGTGCCGCGCGCGAAGTCGAAGATGCCGCGCCCTTCAAGAAAGAACTCGCGCTTCTCCGGGAAGAACAGATTGAACCGGGTCAGGTTCACCTGCTGTTCGTCCACCTCCACCTGGGCGAAATCGGTGTTCCAGGTGAAATCGGCGGTCAGGTTCTGGGTCACGCCGTACTTGACGTCGAGTCCGGCATCGCCCGAGCCCTGGTTCGTGAACGGCATTTCCGCCGTCAGATCGGTCGAGACGCCTCCGATCGCATACGGCTTTATCTCGAGGTTCTTGCTGCCGCTCGGCGCATCGATGCCGACCAGCGTCGCCCCTGCGGAGACGCGGAAGATCCCTCCCGGGCCATTGCCGGCCGAGATCGGCACCTGTGTGATGTACGCCCACTCATTCTTGCGCCGCACGTTGCGCCGGAGCTGAATGCCCCAGACCTGCGACAGGCCGGGCCGGTAGCGGAGCGATCGGAACGGGATCTCCATCTCCACCGTCCAGCCGCCGTCGAACCGTCCCGTGCGCACGTCCCACACCGGGTTCCAGTCGCTGTTCGGATTGCCCTCGTTGGTGATCGCGAAGTCGGCGATGGCGCCAAGCGGGTTGGTGTAGAACGCGACCGCGTTCCTCCGGTCGTAGAACGTGTCGAGGATCACGGCGAAGGTGTCGTTCTGGCGGAGCTGACGCGTGTCGCGACGCAGCTCGTTCGCCACCCATTCGCTCTCCGGCGCCGAATCCCAGATGCGGCCAGCGATGTAGAGGTTGGAGTCGTCGAAGGTGATCCAGGCCTCGGTCTGCTCTGTCGCGGGCGCCCCCTCGTCCGGCGCCTGCTGCAGAAAGCCCGTAATCGCCGGAAGGGTCTCGTACATCGCCTCGTCGAGAACGCCGTCCAGGCGCGGCTGCTCGTCGATGCGGACGGCCCGGATCGTCGCGCGACCCGCCGCATCCCGGTTTATGACCGCCGGTTCGACCGGGGGCGGCGGGCCGTCGATGACGAATTCGAGCAGCGCCTCCTCTTGGGCTGAAGACGCTTCCTCCTGCACCTGCGCCGCCGCCGGGGCCATGGTCAGCGCCAGGAGAAGGCCGATGCAGGAAAGGGGCCGCATCGCCTGTACCAGACGCCCTCGGCGACGGCGCTGTTTAGCCGCCGGCGATGACCGCCGCGATCGCACCTGGAGCCAGCCAGCGCGCCGTCATGGCTCCCTCCCGTCCGAAACGGCCGGCGGAAGGCTGACGTTGATGACCGTATCTTCGCCCGGCGCGATGTCCACGTCGACGGCGTAGGGACGATGCCCGTCGCGGCTCACCTCGAGCCGATGCGGGCCGGGGGCCAGGTCGAGCACCAGTTCGCCTACCGCCTCGTGTCCCATCCATCGCTCCCCGTCCACGAGAATCGCAGCATCGGCCGGCTGCACCCGCACGACGAGCGTGCCGAAGTTGACCGGGTCGGCCACGGGGCCGCCGGCAATCGGCGGCGGCGCGGCGGACGGCGGGCTCGCCGTGGAGGGTGGCGCGGCTGGCGGTGGCGGTGGCTCCGGACGCGTCGGCTCCGGAGCGCCAGGTGCGAGCGGCGTCATCTCGTGTCGAACCCGATAGGTCTCGCCCGGCGACAGGTAGAGCCGCCGACGGATACTCTCGTGGCCTTCCAGGTACAACTCGATCTCGTGATCGCCCGGCGGCAGCCGCAGCCGCTGGAAGAAACCGTCGAAGCTGTCGACCAGGCCGACGTAGTAGCCGTCGACGAACACTTCCGTCTCCCGCGGGGTCACCTGCAGCCGGACCGCGCTGTTCGCGCCGTAGCCACCGTACGCGTAGTACGGGTAGCGCCAGGCGCCATAGCCATATGGCCCGTAGAACGGAGACCAGAACGGATGGTAGTAGCCGTAGTAATACGGCCGGTAGAAGCCGCCGCCGCCCCAGACGCGACGCGCCGGCGGACGGACCGCGCGCATCGGCGGACGCGCAGCCGGACGCGGCACGGCGCGTTGCGTCCGTTGCACGGCGCGGTCACGCTGGCTTTCAGCCGCGCCCGGACCCGCCGTCACCGGTGCGGTCAGCGCGGCCACCGCCAGCATCGTGACGGTCACCTGTCGAGCTATACGCATCAGACCCTCCGCATGGCAGGCGCTGGGCTGACACACCCCCATGGGCCTCAAGGCCATTAGCAGGCTGGAGCAAGACTCGTGCCGGACCGCGAAAGCGCACGAAACCGCCGGCTATCCGGCCCTTCCCGCCCGCATCCAGCGCCGAAGAACGTCCCCGCCAAGCGACAGAAGCGTCCGCCACGGGGTACAGGCACGGATTCTCTCCCGGGAGTTCCCTATGCGCGTTCCTAACGTTCCTGAAGGTCGTAGACGCGACGGAACTCCCGGCTGCCATCATCGCCGCGGCCCCGCTCGACGCGGGACGTGACGATCAGCTGGCGCCCCGAGCCGCCGTCCGTCCGCACCTCGTAGGTCTGCTCGACCCTGAACGGGAATCGCGTCTCCAACTCGATTTCCGTGACCAGCCGCTCATCGTCCCAGCGGGTCTTGCGCTGCACCTGCATGTTGCTGCCGGCAAGGCCGGCATGCTCCCGGTCGTCCGGAATCAGCCGGACGACCCGGCCATCGTTGTAGGTCAGGCCGATCTCGTCGTCGCCCGAGACGATCGTGATTCGGCGTGGCGCGCCGAGGAGGTCACGTATCGCCCCCTGCATCGACTCGCGCAGGCGAGCCATCTCCTGGGGGTCGGGCCGGTTGCCACCGCCCCCGCCGAAGCCGCCGCGGCCTCCTCCAAACCCGCCGCGGCCTCCGCCGAAGCCGCCACGGCCCCCGCCGAAACCACCGCCGGGGCCGAATCCACCGCGGCCACCCTGTTGCCCGCCATCGAGCCGGCCGCTCGGGTCGTCACTCAGTTCCTGGTTCAGCACCCAGACCCCGTCGATACCGTTCTCCTGCGCTTCGCCAGCTTCCGCCGCCCCCAGCACGCCGATCAGGCCGACCGCGAGCACCGCCGCCCATCGCCGCCATCGCATCATGCAATCCTCCACGTCAATGCCCATTGTCACGGACCCCTCCGGCGCCGCGTTTATTTCGATTCCGCCCGCCAGCCGACCCCTATAATCTACTGATCCGCCGTCCGCACGACCGGACGGATGTCGCCATGAGGATGATGATGTGCGGCGCAGCCTTCGTGCTGGCCGTTCTGACGCTGGTCGGCTGCGGCCAATCGACCGGCGCCTCGCCCGATCCGCGCAGCAGCCCCGCCGCCCCATCCGGGCCACCGAACATCCTCTGGATGATCGCAGGCCAGCGGGCATCGGCCGTCGACGCGCTGGCAGCCGAAGGCGTTCGGTTCACGCAGACCTTTGCGGTGACACCGGACCGCGGGGCCGGGCGTTCGGCAATCCTCACCGGTATGTACCCCACCGCGTTCGGCGCGCTCCAGCCGACAGCGACGGCCGTGCCGCCACCGAACGTCCGGAGCGCGGCGGAGAGGCTCCGCGCCGCGGGCTATTTCACGGCGTTCGTCTCCCGCGACCCGCAAACCGCCGCCCTGGGTGACGCGTTTCGGCCGCCGCCACGGGACGATCCCCCGCCGGACGCCGACCGCGTGCCGCTCGGCTCCTGGGATCAGGTGGGACCGGACGCACATTGGCGCAACCGGGACCCGCGGCAACCCTTCTTCGCCGTGCTCGATCTGACCGGCGCGGACGGAAACTCCGGCGACGAAGCTCAGCAGGTCGCACGGGTCCTGGCGGAACTCGACGAGGACGGCCTGGCCGGCGAGACCGCGATCTTCGCCTTCGGGGAACCGAACCTCCCCGCCGACGCCGGCGTCCGGACGCTGACGGAAGCCGACCTGCAGATCCCACTCGCGGTCCGGTGGCCGGGCCGCATTCCGCCCGGGACGATGCGCGACGATCCGGTGACCACCGTCGACTTCGCACCCACGCTGCTCGCCGTCGGCGGGGTGCCGATCCCGGACCATCTACCGGGCGGCGCCTTCATGGACAGTTCCGGAGTGGAAGTAGCGCCGACGGGCGATCCAGTGACCGAACTACGGCGCGCCCTCAGCGACTGGAAGGCGACGGGCGACGGGTCACCGGTCGATGAAACCGCCGGCGGCGGGCATCCGACGGCCGCACGGCCCGAGTCGTACCCCCGGGGCGGCATCTTCCACGTCGCGCCGCGGATCAGCATCACGTGCCCCATGGAAGGAGCGGTGATCGAGTACACCACCGACAGCTTCGAACCCTTCCGGTGGAAGCTCTACGTCCGTCCGTTCCGGTTCGTCGACTGGCATCTCCGCTTCCGCTGCGGCCGTCTCGGCTACCACGACAGCGAGGTCGTGAAGTACGACTTCGACGTCGAGTACAACTGGTGGGACTACTGACCACGGCGCCGGTTGCGACCCTATAATGAAGGCCGCCGCCGGGCGGCGCGCCTCGCCCGGCCGCGTCATGGAGGATCATTGATGACCCGCAGCATCCCGGCCCTTGTCGCCGTCGTCGTCGCCACGCTTCTCGTCGCCGCGCCGGCATCAGCCGAGCTGAAACGCGTCGTCATCGATTCGCGCGTCGACGTCGCCGGCGGCCGTACGTACGGCCTTGCCGGCCCGTACGAGGCGATCTCCGGCATGGTCTACTTCGAAGTCGACCCGTCGAACCAGGCGAACCGGGTCGTCAGCGACATCGACCACGCGCCGCGGAACGACCGCGGCCTCGTGGAGTTCAGCTCCAACTTCTATTTGCTGAAGCCGAAGGCGATCGAGCGGGGCAACGGCGCCGTCCTCTACGAAGTGTCGAACCGGGGCGGCAAGGGGATGCTGGGCTACTTCAACAACGCCGCGGGCAGCCGCACGCCGGTCAGCGCCGAGGAGATGGGCGACGGCTTCCTGCTCGAGAGCGGGTTCACCCTGCTGTGGCTCGGCTGGCAGTTCGACGTGCCGGTGCGCGACGGGCAGATGCGGCTCCACACCGTCAAGGCGGTGGGCGATGGCGGCGCGCGGATCAGGGGGCTGGTCCGGAGCGAGGTGATCGTCCGGGAACGGGCCTTCGACCGCTCGCTCGCCGACCGCAGCCACATCGCGTATCCCGTGTCCGACCCGGAGGATCCGGCGAACGTGATGACGGTGCGTGACGGCGTCGACCAGCCGCGTCGCGTCGTGCCGCGGGATCAGTGGCGCTTCGCGCGCGTCGATGACGGCGGCGACGTGGTTGACGATCCGACGCGCGTCTGGCTCGATGGCGGCTTCGAACCGCACAGGATCTACGACATCGTCTATGTCGCCGAGGACCCGGCCCTTGTCGGCCTCGGCCCGGCCGCCCTGCGCGACATGATCTCGCGGTTGAAGTATGGTGCGACGCCCGAACTGGGCGTCGCGGCCGACTCGATTGATCGCGCCATCGCGTGGGGCGTTTCACAGAGCGGACGCTTCCTCCGGACGTTCCTCTACCACGGCTTCAACGCCGACGAATCCAGCCGCCGGGCGTTCGACGGCGTGATCGCGCACGTCGCCGGCGCCGGCCGCGGCAGTTTCAACCACCGCTTCGCGCAACCGTCGCGCGACGGCCATCCGTTCCTCAACAAGCTCTACCCCAGCGACATCTTCCCGTTCACGGATATCGCGCAGCACGATCCGGAGACCGACATGCGCGACGGCCTGCTGGCCAGCATCCAGCCGGGCCATATGCCAAAGGTCTTCTACACGAACTCGTCCTACGAGTACTGGGGACGCGCCGCGTCGCTGATTCACACGACGCTGGACGGGACGGCGGACGCTCCGCTGCTCGACAACGTCCGCATCTACTCGTTCGCGGGCGGGCAGCACGGCCCCGGACGATTCCCGGCGCAGCGGACCAGCGGCCAGCAGTTGAGCAACCCGAACGACTACTCGTGGTTCCTGCGCCCACTGCTGCTGGCGATGGAACGCTGGACGGCCGACGACAGCGCCGCGCCGCCGGCCAGCGTCTATCCGCGTGTCGCCGATGGCGACCTCGTCCTGCCAGGGGAACTCGGATTCCCGCAACTGCCGGAGGTCGGCCAGCCCGCCGAGCCGCATCTCGCCTACCGCGCCGTCTACGGCCCGGAGTTCCGGACGCGCGGCGTCGCGTCGGTGCAGCCGCCGGAAGTGCTCTCGGCGTTTCCGATTCTGGTGCCCGCCGTCAACGGCGACGGGAACGAAACGGGCGGCCTGATGATGCCCGAGGTCGCGGTGCCGCTCGCCACGTACACCGGCTGGAACCTGTTCCACGCCGATGCCGGGCCGTCCGATGTCCTCTCGAGCATGCAGGGCTCGTACATCCCGTTCCCGCGGAACCGGGAGGAGCGCGCGCAGTCCAACGACCCGCGTCCGTCCATTGAGGAGCGCTACGGCAGCCGCGCCGAGTACCTGGGCCGCGTCACCGAAGCGGCACTCGCTCTGGTGGAAGACGGCTATCTGCTGGCCGGCGATCTTCAGCCGATCCTGACCCAGGCCGCGCACCACTGGGACTACCTGATGGCTAACGGCGGCGAGGGGATTCAGCCCTAGGGCGGCCCGTGGCGCCACGACGGGCTCGGCTCGCGCTGCTCCTGGCGCTGGCGCTGGGCCTGCCGGCGTGCGCAGGGGACAACAGCCCGGCGGACAGCAGCGGCCCGGACGCCAGTTCCGTCGCCGAGGGGGGGCGCGGCGGCAACTACATCAGGCTGCTCGATCTGCCTTACGAGCCGCCGCCGATCTGCCCCAACCAAAGGAGCCCGTGGTGACAGCACTTCTTGACCGCTGGTTCGGACTGGCCTCGAACGGCACCACGGTGCGGACGGAACTGGCGGCGGGCGCTACCACCTTCCTGACGATGGCCTACATCGCCTTCGTCAACCCGCAGATCCTCTCCGACGCCGGCATGCCGTTCGACGCGGTCTTCGTCGCCACCTGCCTCTCGGCGGCGTTCGCCACGCTTCTCATGGGTCTCGCCGCCAACTACCCCATCGCGCTCGCGCCCGGCATGGGGCTGAACGCGTTCTTCGCCTACGGCGTGGTGATTGGAATGGGCCACTCCTGGGAAGTAGCGCTCGGCGCGGTCTTCGTCTCCGGGCTCCTGTTCTTCCTGGTGAGCATCCTGCCAATCCGGCGCTTGATCATGGAAGCGATCCCGCGCGGCATGAAACTGGCCATCTCGGCCGGCATTGGCCTCTTCCTGGCCATCATTGCCCTGCAGAACGCCGGGGTAATCCAGGCGAGTCCGGCGACGATGGTGACGACCGGCGCGCTCTTCGCGCCGGAACCCATTCTGGCGCTGCTCGGCTTCAGCGCGATCGTGGCCCTGGCGGGGCGTGGCGTTCCGGGCGCCGTCATGATCGGCATTCTCGGCGTGAGCGCTATCGGCATCGCGGCGGGCATCTCCGGCTTCGCCGGCATCGTCGCGCCGCCACCCGACCCGACTCCGACCTTCCTCGCTCTGGACCTCGCCGGCGCGCTCGAACTGAGCATGATCGCAATCGTCATCACCTTCCTGATAGTCGACCTGTTCGATACGACCGGCACCCTGATCGGCGTGGGGCAGCAGGCGGGTCTCCTCGATTCCAGGGGTATGCTCCCCCGCAGCCGGACGGCGATGCTCGCGGATTCCGCCGGCACGGTGGGCGGGTCGCTGCTCGGAACGTCCCCGGTAACCAGCTACATAGAAAGCGCCGCCGGGATCGCGGCCGGCGGACGGACCGGACTGACCGCGGTGACCGTCTCGATCCTGTTTCTCGCCTGCCTCTTCTTCGCGCCGCTGGCGCAGTCGATTCCCCCGTATGCGACGGCGCCCGCCATCCTTTACGTCGCCTGCCTGATGGCGCGCAGCCTGACCGGTATCAACTGGAACGACATCACCGAAACGGCCCCGGCCGTCGTGACGGCGATCGCCATCCCCCTCACGTTTTCGATCGCGGACGGCATCGGCATCGGCTTCCTCGCCTACGTCGCGATCAAGTTGCTGTCGGGCCGCTGGAGCGAGTGCCCGATCACCCTGGGCGCCGTCGCGCTGGTCTTCGCAGCGAAGTTCGCCTGGCTCTGAGGCAAGGTTGCTGGCCGAACGTGGGTGCGGCGCGCCGCCCTTGCCCTTGCGGCGCGATTCTACGTGTGTTACGTTGCTAGCAGGTACTGCGGTTTCGTTTAAGGCCGAAGGAGGAATGCAATGAGAAGCGGTGACCAAATGCTGGAGCAGATTGTCGAGAAGTCCGCCCTGGACGCGGACTTCAGGAAGCAGCTCCTGGCCGATCCAAAGGCTGCCATCAGCGCGGAATTGGGTATCACGATTCCCGAGTCGATGAATATTCAGGTCCATGAGAGTGATATGCAGACGGTGCACCTTGCGCTGCCACCGGATCCGCACATCACCGAGGAGCAGCTCGAAGCCATCTCGGCTGGCCTTTGCTGCTGCTGGTAGGCCGAATCGCCGTCCCCGGACGGTGTAGCTCCGCCCGGCCAACTGCGCCGGGCACAAACCGTTAGACGTGGCGCCGGCCCGGAGGCATAGCTGTGCCTGCGACACCTTCGGCCGGAGTGCCTTTCGGTGGCCGCCGCCCGGTTCGCCGCCATCAGCGCGATCCGGACGCAGGTGGTCTGCGGCGTAGCGTTGCGCCCCGACCTGCCCTGGGTGTCAGGCGTGGACCGCTCCGGACAGCACCATGAAGACGTAGGCCTTGGCTTTCCGTAGCTCGTTTCCGGCTATCAGGAGCTTTATGTGGTGAATGCCACGTAGCAGTACAAAACGCCCGGACTTCGCAAAGAGCGTTGTCGGTCTCGAGACCCAGCCGGCCAGCGCCTTCAGCTTCTCCGGAACCACAAGTTCTTCATGGCTGAGAGCCTCCAGGAACGGATCCCAATCGGTCAGGCCGTCCAGCCAATAGCGTGAATCCTTCGTGTATCTCTGCTTGACGATGAGCGTCAGGCCGAGCGTCGGACCGAGACCGCCTTCGTGCACGTCGATGTTCGCTCCGGTCCGGACAACGTTCGCGCGTGCCCTGAATCGTGAAATCACGGAGTCGACAGCCGAGATCTGACCCGGCCAACCCGTGTCTTCCAGATAGGAACACAGTTCCTCCTGTGCTCTGAAGCCCATGACCGCCAGGCGGATCGAGCGTGCGCGAGACGGAAATACACCGAACGAATCCATTCGCGTATCTCCCGGCTGCGCCAGGTAGGCTCGTTCGACGTTCTGCCGCTCGGCGTCATTCCGCTCCCACCCTACGCAGGAAACGAGCGCGTCAACCACCGTGGCGACGTCTCTGGCCTGATCGCCGGCGCCGGTAATCGGGCGTTCGCCGGGACGCAGGAACATCGCGGGATGAGGGCGTTCCCCTCCCCGCGACGAGCCGATGTCGTATTCCAGCATCAACTTGCGGCCGACGATAGCGCGCAGGGGAGAGTTCTCGGCCTCCATTTCCCTGAACAGCCGCGAAATCGACCTCGCGGTCTCGTCTGTCTCGTCGGTCCGCGCACGCTCTTCGAAAAATGCCGCCGTTCGGGTTCCACTCGCCAGGGAGGCGCCGAAATCCGCTACCGGCCGGGGCTCGTGCAGCGGCAGTTCAAAGCCGAAGGGAAGGGCGCCCATCATGATCGGATGTTTCCCGGCGCATTCGAGAATGTGCTCCCATTCCGGATCTCCGATGAGGATCGGCGAAATCCTGCTTCGAAAATGCCCAAGCAGGTCACCCATGGTCCCGCCCTCTTCGGCGAGACGGTCCTGGGTCAGTGTGACTGCCTGATCAATGTCCACAATGTCGTCTCATGCGATGACCGGCGCAGGATTCAGGTCGGCTTCGTTGAGAGGGCGCTCGCGGCAACCCAGACTGACCGGCACGTCGTACAGGCGTCCGGGTGCAAATCTGGCCCAGAAATGACGCAGGCCCGGCACGACCACCCGCACCACCGGCATGCCAATGTCGGGCCGCGTCTGATCCAGCACCAGGAACTCCATGCCCCTGGCTTCGACAAGCGCGCGACAATGCTCCACGTCGTCACGCGTGTCCGTCGATTCGACCGCCGGATATTGCGACGCCTTGCGGAGTGGTTCGTCGGCCGCCGGAGCCAGCCAGGAGCAGTTGGCAAGTCGAGCGGTCTTCCACCACCCGAGGGCCATCGGATCGTCGATCATCGGCCGTCCATCGACGTTTCCGGGACGTGGCAGCCAGGTAAGGCACTGGTTCAATTCGCAGATCGCGCGCAGCGCCGCAGTCCGCGGGTCAGCGTGGGCGCCGGCGCCATAGATGATGTCCTCGGTCCTCGCGCCCGGTCTGCGCGACAGCGCGACAAAGGTGGGAATGCCGATGTCGGAGGTGACGTCGAGCATCCAGATCTCCCGCTCGCAGCGGCCGTAGTAGTCCGCGGCGGAAGCAAGGTAGTCATCGTCGAAACTGGAAAGATCAACTGCCGGCACTCGTAGCCGGTTGTACCACCAGATGCCGAACGCATCGCGCTCGACCAGTTCGTAGAACCCCTGCAGGATGGCCTCTTCCACGGTATTGCCGGCGGCGCAGCCGTTGGAATCGGCAATCAGATCGGCCGGGCCGCGCTGTTCGGGCGCCATGCTGTAAAGCATTGACGTCGGCACGTAGCGGTGCCGTCCCTGCGTAATCGACCACACCGGAGTCCAGTCCATTTCGGCCTCGGGATCCAGGCGCGGCGGGACAATGTTGTATGGGTGGCCGTCGGCGTTGATGCTCTCCGCGTTGTCAAGCTGATTGTCGCTGAAGAGCTGCACGTCGTTGGGGTGGATTGCTTCGTCTCCGCCAGCGAGTTCGACGAATCGCCGGCGGACACGGATCTCGTCGCCATGAAAGGCGCCCGAATAACGCTCGACCGCCTCGCAGAGCGCGCTGACTTCGGACTGCTCCCGCGTGCTGCCCTTGCCGGCGCTCTTGCTGCGCAGGCTGCGCCGGAGCGAACTCAGGCTCCGGCTTCTCATGCCGAGATTGCTTCCAGCCCAATAGACATGAAGCCAGGAGTCGGTCTCGTCAGTCGTGCGCGAGAGCCACGACACGACACCGCTGATCGGGCTCACCAGGTGGCGGTACCTGGCCAGGGTGACTTCCGGCGCTACGGTGCGCGCGCCGCCGCTGTTGAAATGGGCTTTGGGACTGGCGCTCAGAGACAACGGAACGGGCGGCCGATCCGGCCGATACAACGCTTCGTCACCGCAGGCCGGGCACTGCGGCCGACGCGCTACCCGATGGCCGGAAGTAGCGAATGTGCCGACGTTCATCGCGATCGCCTGTTCGTGAATCGGGGCTGACTCATCAAGCACCAGCCACTTGACGACCTCTGCCGCGATCAGTCCGTAGAGCGCTTCGAGAACGGTCGGATCCGCCGCAAACGGCTTGAACGCGGCCGCCTCGCCGGCAACGTTACGCAGGAAACTATGGACTTCCTGATGGCTGCGCAGGCGGTAAGCCAGACAGTCCCAGCACGGTCCGTGTGCATCTGCGCGAAAGACGGGACCGAACAGCGCTTCGATGCCGTACGGCCGCACGAGCGTCCACGGCGCTCTCGCCTTCAGCTGACGGCGATTCACTTCCGCGAGCCGTGCGTCGAGATAGTCCTCGCAGACGATGACAGTGAGCTGAGGGGCTTCGGTTCCCACCCTGGCGCCGGATTCTTCCAGGCGCCGGCTCAACCGGCCGCCGTCACCATCGACCGCGATGCGAGAATCCGCGAGCCGTTGTTCGACCCAGCGCGGCGACGCGCCCAGCGACGACCAGTAAGCTGCCCGTCGCGGGTCGATGTGGTGATCGGCAGAGACGACATAGCCTCTTTCAGACAGCGACGCGATAGCGGCAAGAACATCGTTGGCGGCATGGGCGCCCTCGAGCGCCGCCACAATCTCGCCTTGCGGGCGCCGGCCGTCCGCCAGCGGCAGCAGTTCGCGATACAGCTTCCCGTGCAGCAGGGTATTGAACGACTCCGAAACCAGCAGCGTCTGCTGTTCGCCGATGTCGTGGAACCGCAGGTGCGGGGCAAGCGCGGGAAGCTCCACGAGGCCCCGGTCTTCAGGAGTCGTTCTAGTCAGCAGGCCGCGCCGGGTCTGCGTCTCCCTCCGGGACTGCACCTGGGGTTTCCGTGCCGGATCAGCCGGCATCTTCCAGGATTTCGACGAGACGCTCCAGAGCTTCGATACAGAAGGCAGAGGTCACGGATTCGGAGCCGTGCCCGATCCGGCCCACGGTGCCCCACTTCAGCGATTGGTCGCCAAACGCGAGAAGCTCCGGCCAACTGCCATCCTCATTTTGCGAACCCAGGAACCTTTCGATTTCGCGTTTCGCGTCGATGCGTTCGAGGCTGCCGACATTGTAGAGCGCCGCCAGCGCCTGAGCGGTCTGAAGGATGTTGCCGAATTCTCCCTGCGGGTCGCGCAGGCCAAGGATACGATCCGCGAGCATCGGGCGCAGTCGCTCGAGGGCGGGCTGCGCGCGGACCATCGCGCGCGTCGTTGCGTAGTAGGTCGTGACCTTGTCCGGATACCACTTGGACGAGGCCTCGAGCCGGTCTTCCGTAATCATGGCTTCCAGCCATCGTTGGGCATCCCGGGTCTCGGGGCGGTCGCCGAGGAAAGCGATGACGTTTGCATTGACTATCGGATCGGCTTCGATACGAAAGCTCGCCACAACGTTGGGTTCGTCTTCCGCCAGCACCCAGGTCATGAAGCAACCCTGGTCGTCGCGATTGGCCAGGATTCCCGGGACGTTTCTTCCCAACGCAATCCAGGGGTGCGTCCCGATGACCAGTGAACAGAGTGTCGTGCTGTCGAGATCCTGAGGAAGATGGCGGTAGTAGCGCCAGAAACCCGGATGCTCAATCGTGTCGGCAAGGTACGCCTTCGTACGGTTGCAGATGGCCTTGGCCCGCGCTTCATCGCTGCTCTGCAGGGCAAGCACGCAGAGCGCCGACACGAACGGCGCCCTCTCGAAATGCCGTGGTATGTGGGGGTCGGCGATATTGAACCGGATGCAGTGCCAGGCCCCGTTCTCGTCGAGGGTCGATTCAAGGAAGGCGAGACCTCGCCGGATGCTCTCTCGCCCTGCTTTCGCCAGCGCCTCGGAGGTCAGGAACCGCACCCCCGGAGCCTTCGCGGCGGGGGGGCGAATCGGCGGGGCCGGATCGTGCATCGTCTTCTTGAGGAACTCGAGTGATGCTGCGCCGGTCCTCGCCGCCTCCCGTTCTTCCGCGCTGAACCTGCTCCTCGGTGGCAGCACCAGGTGCGTAGCGGCATCGGTTTCTTCGTGCACGTGTATCTCATGGCCGTCGGTCAGCGGCAAGCCGAGTTCCTGCTCTATCGCATCCCTGGGATTCGCGAGCAGGCGCGCGCGAAAATCACTGTCTTTCGCCGCTCTTGAGAGGAGGCGTTCTGTGGCGTTGATTGGTTCTTTCATGAGTTCAGGCGACTTGCCGCTTGACCAGTTCCCTGAATACCCCGTCAACCTCCATAAGTTCGCTGAAGGAGCCGCTTTGCACGACTCTTCCGGCCTGCATCACGTAGATGCGGTCAGCCTGTTCCAGCGTCGAAAGTCGATGGGCGATGACAATGCGGGTCGAGGTCAGCAAAGCCAGGTTCTGCATGACCTCGGCCTGGCTCTCGTTGTCGAGCCAGTTCGTAGCCTCGTCAAGCAGCATGATTCGCGTGCTTCCGATCAGTGAACGGGCGATGGTGACGCGCTGACTCTCGCCGCCTGACAGGACGGATCCGCTGGTGCCGACCATCGTCATCATGCCCATCGGCATGGCCTTGATTTCACCCTCGATGCCGGCGGTCCTGGCCGTGTGCCACACTTCCTCGGTGGTCGTTTCTTCGTGGTGCGCAACTATATTGTCCCAGACATCCTGGGGGTGGAGTCGAACGGACTGCGGCACCGCGCCGATCTTGCGGCGTACCTGTTTCAGGTTCAGGTGCTTCAGATCCCGCCCGTCGTAATACACCGCGCCGGCGGTTGGCTGTTCAATACCCAGCGCCAGCCGGAACAGGGTGCTCTTGCCGGCGCCGGACTCGCCGGCGATCGCCACGAACTCGCCGGGACGCGCACGAATCGTGACATCGTCGAGAATCAGCGGACCGTCGGGATCGTAGCGGAAGGAAATGTGGTCGAACAAAAGCTCGCCACCCAGACGTTCGACAGGCGCTCCTTCGACCTCGGTCTCCGCCGCCGCGCCGAGTATCGGACGCATTTGATCGAACGCCGGCAGCATCGCGGCAATGGCGCCAAAGGACTCCCCGAGCCGGGCGACGGCGGACTGGAAAGCGATGAAAACGGTGTACACGACGAGAAAATCGCCGACCGGAACGTCCTGGTTGCCCACCGTTACCACCGCGAACAGCAGTACGCCACCGGCAAGAAAGGGAAGCGCGCCGCCGAAGGCCCGGGTATGTCCCTCAAGCGCGCCGAGTTCGAGCTGCGCGCGTTTCTGCTCGCGATAGTCCCGTGCCCAGATGGCGAAAGCCGACCCCTCCGCGTTTTCCACGCGCAGCTTGGCGATGCCCTCGACAATCTGGAAGAGCCGGCCCGCCACGCGACGCGACGCGCTGGTCATTCGCCCGTACGGCGCCATCTGGCGCAAACCGAGGCCTACGGTTACCAGCAGCGAAGCCAGGCTGAAGACGAGAGCGATGACTCCGAGTGTGGCATCGTAGAAGAAGATAACGGCAAAGACCGGGAGCAGAAAGATGATCGACAGCACGCTCTCGGCGACGACCCCCTGGAAGCCATCCCGAAGGTTCTGGAACGTCATTCCCGACATGGCCAGATCGCCGGCTGAACGCCGGTGCAGAATACTCGGCGGCAGACGCAAGAGGCGGTCCCAGAAGGCAGCTTCGACGCGCGACGCCGAGCGCCCCTCGAATCGCATCATCGCCGTGCTCTGCAGCAGGTGCAGGAGTGCGCCGAGCAGGCCAAACGCGGCCAGCGCCACGGCCACGGCATAGGGCACTCCGGCGCTGCCGCCCGTCACGATGTGATTCGCAACGAATCCCAGCGCGAGTGCCGGCAGCAGTTTGATCAGGCCACCCGGAATGCCGGCCATTACCAGTCGCGCCAGATCCGCGGCCGATCCATGCAGGGCGATTCGCAGCAGGTCCGCGGGCTTGACGTTCCCCGAAGGCAACGGCGGATAGAACATCCAGGCTTCCTGCTGCAGCGCTCCGGCGCGATCGGCGTTAACCCGCACACTGCGCTTGCTGACAGGGTCGACTTCCCGGTAGCGCCCAAACATTCCCGGCAGCAGCGCCACGGGCTGGCCATCGACGGCGCGAAACGCCAGCAGCGCGTTGCTGTCGCCCCTCCACCAGTTGCCCTCGGCCTTGAATCGCACGCGCCGGGCGCGCACGCCGGAGGCATCGAGAATGTCAACGAGGCCGACCGGAGAATCGGAAGGTCCCGAGCGCACGGGAATCCGGAAATTGATTCCCTGATGGCGGCCGACGATCTTCAGGGCATCCCCCAGAGCCGTGTTCTCGACATCGGCATCCCGGTCGATCGGCAGGTCGTAGATGTTGAACAGCCGCTGCCGGGCAGTCTTCTCCGCAGTTCGGTGGCTGGTCGTCCGCTCGCGTTCGAGACCCGCATCATCGACTACGGCCAATCGGCGGTTCAGGCGTTCCAGGGCGAAAGCAACCGCGTGAAAGGAGGCAAGTGCCCGCAGCAGGACGCCTTCCCGCGCCAGTGTTTCCGTTGACCTGCCCGAAATCGTGGCCTCGTCCAACAGGGTGAGCCAGCTCGTCCGCGTCAGCGGCAGCAACGCTTCATGGGCACCGTTCGCCTCGGCAAGTTCCGCCGGGTCAAGCATGTCCATGAACAGGCTCGCACCGAGCGGCGGTTGGGACACCCATACGACATCGCGCCGCGCGGCTAGCGTACCGGGGCCCAGGGTCCGGGCCAGACCGGGTTGTGCCAGCGCCGTCGGCCGCGGAGGACGGCTTACGAATCGTGCAAGCGCTTCGGTAATGTCGGTCAGCCACGTATCGGCCTGTTCCGCCAGTTCTGACGGATGAGCCTCGGACAGCAAGGATGCCGGCATGCGCCTCAGCAGGGTGCCGGGCGCCCCCTTGGCAATCAGACCGAGGGTGGTGTTTTCGTCATGGTCCCGTTCGTCCGGGGCGACACCCGGCAGCAGCCAGCCCGAACCGCGGCGCAGCAGATGCTGCGGCGCCGCCTGCTCGACCCCGTCCGAGAGTTCGACCAGGAACAGATCGACGGTGCCCTGATCAATGAACCAGACACTGTCCGCGTCGTCGAGTTCCACCGGCAGGTTCCCGGCACAGGGCACAGATGTGCCGGAGCGAGTCGCGAGTTCGGCTAGCGATGTGTATTCCGCCCCTGTACCCTGCATCAGCCTGACTTGACCAACTTGAAATACGTACCGTCCTCGTCCGCAATCAACTCGTCGTGCGTCCCTCGCTGGGCTTCCACGCCCTTGTCGAGCACGATGATCTCGTCGCAGTCCCGCACCGTGCTCAGCCGGTGCGCCACGATCAGGCAGGTGACGCCACGGCGCCGCAAGGCGTCATCGACATACTCCTCTGTCGCGGCATCGAGGGCGCTGGTCGCCTCGTCCAGAACAAGCACTGTCGGATTGCCCACCAGCGCGCGGGCGATTTCCAGCCGTTGCCGCTGGCCGCCGCTGAAATTCGACCCGGCTTCCTCTACGAATGTCGAGTAGCCCTGCGGTCTGAGGAGGATGTCGTCATGGATGCAGGCATCGCGCGCCGCAGCGATGATGACTTCATCCGGAACCGCCGGGTTCCACATGGTGATGTTGTCGCGCACGGACGCGGAAAAGAGCATCACCTCCTGATCCACCATGGAGACGGACCGCCGCAACACTTCGTCGGGAATTTCGTCGCGCAGATGGCCGTCAAACAGGATATCGCCCGACCAGGGCCGGTAGATACCGGAAACCAGATGCGCCAGGGTCGACTTCCCGGAACCGCTGGGACCGACCACCGCAACCCGCTGCCCCGGTTGAATCACGAGGTTGAAGTCCTTGATCAAAGGCGGTCGGCTCCTGTTGAAGCCGAAGGTGACGTTTCGCAATTCGATCTGGCCTGCAAGCTGGAGCCGGCCCCTGAACGTGGGAATCGACTCCGATTCCGAACTTCGGCGGTTGAAAACGGGGTCTTCGGTAGTCTTCGAGATGTCTTCGAGTCGCTGCAAATCGGTTTCGATCGCCTGGCGTCTGTCGGCGAACTCCAGGAATCGCCCAACAGGAGCCAGAAACAGTTCCGCCAGGATGTAGAACCCGACCAGCGCCCCCAGCGTCATTTCTCCCGCAATGACCATGCCGGCTCCGACGCCCAGGATCGCCGCGCTGCGAAGTGCGGCGATCAGGCCCGGAAGCGCGGCATTTACATGGCTGAGTTCTGCATAAAGCTGGCGCGCGTGCAGTTCGCGCGCCTGCTGACCGCTCCAGCGCGAATAAAACCGGTCGTCCGATCCCGTCATGCGCAGATTGTCCGCATGACCCAACATCTGCATGCCGACGCCAATCAGCAATCCCTGTTCACGTCTCATCGCCTGGCTTCGAACCGCCCGGAGCGAGTTGAGGAAGTGGGCAAGCACTCCGTGCAGGACGGCCAGCAGCAGCACGACCAGCGTAAGCCGGACGTCGTAGGCCAACATCGCGATGAGCAACACCACACTCATCGCCATGTCGATAACGAGCACAAGAAAATGGTCCGTCAGGTTCTTCGCGATCCTGTCGATGGACGAGACCCGATCGGTCAGATCACCGACCAGCCGGTGGGCAAAGAACTCCACCGGCAACCGAAGCAGCCGCGACAATCCCCGGTCGTAGCCAATCACCGAAATCCGGATCGCGAGCCGTTGCAGGAATCGGTGCTTGAGCAGGGACAGGACGTATACGAGGACGCCGCCGCCGAGCAACGCCGTCACCAGTCCGCCCCAGGAGCCCCGGTTCTCCAGAACATCGTCCACGAAGACACTGAGGGATACGGGGACGACAAGCGCCAGCAGAGTCAGCATGAGTGCGCAGGCAATCGCGCTGGCCAGCACACTCCATTCTGCGGTGAGCAGGGCGCTCAGTTGCGCCAACAGGCCGGGCGGCTCACCACCGGGCGCGAAATCGGGGCCGCGCTTGAACCGCAGCGCAATTCCACTGTAGCCCTTGGTGAACTCCGCTGCGGAAAGCCTGCGGTGCCCCGTGGCAGGATCGTTCAGATAGAAGAAACGGTCATCGAGCCCTTCGACGACGACGAAATGGCTGAATTGCCAGAATACGATCAGCGGCAACGGCAGCTTCCGGAGTACATGGGCCTTTACGCTGAGTCCGTTGCATTCGAGGCCATAGTGTCGGGCGGCGCGCACGATACTGGCGGCGCTGCTGCCGTCCCGGCTCACCTCGCACCTGTCGCGTAACTCGGTGAGCGGCACCCAGCGTCCGAAGTAGCCCAGTACGCTGCCGAGGCAGGCGGCGCCACATTCTGTCGCATGCATCTGCAACAGAATCGGCGTGGTTACCCGCTGCTTCGGAGGTTCCGATGCGGCCTTGCGGCCTGCCCGCCGGAAGAGGCCCGACAGCATCCTAGGAGCGCGCCATTCCGAAGAGTTCGGCCGGA
Organism: Vicinamibacterales bacterium; assembly: GCA_965202655.1. Taxonomy (GTDB): domain Bacteria; phylum Acidobacteriota; class Vicinamibacteria; order Vicinamibacterales; family UBA8438; genus VXRJ01. Next base: position 611,185 of record CBDBBK010000001.1, read on the forward strand.
GACTGCCTGCCGAGCTCGATGACTATCCGGCATTCCCTGCCCGCCAGGGAAGCGACGTCAATGTCCTCCTCGAGCGCGATCGCGACGCGGTGCACGGACACCGGCACCGCGGACTCAAGCTCCGCGAATTCCTCCGACAAACGAACCGCGGCAATGGTCACGACAACTCCGCCCAGCGAGTCGGCGTCTCCGTCTGTCGCGGTCAGCTCGATCTCCGCTAGCATGCCAGCTTCGATGCGCGGAGCGACGTCGCTCTCGAGCCAGACGAGCGCCTGCACGGACCGGTTGCCTTCGCTCGGGTTCCCGCCGGTCTCGACGAGCCAACCGTCAACCGCAACGCTGCGGGCTACGTTGCCAAAGACGAGCCACACCGCGAGGATGAGCAACAACAGCCCGACGCCAGCCACCAGCAGACGCTCCCGCGGCGTGGAAATCGTCAGCAGCCGGTCGAGTCGTTCACGCTCTTCCTTCGCTTGGGCGACAGTATCGTGGAATGAGTCAAAGGGATTATTGAACACGATCAGGGAGGATTTGGGCGATTATACGTAATCTCGCCGACGAACGGTCAAGTCCCAGGAAGTTGCCGGAAGAACCGGCTCAGCGTGCCCACACCGCGCGCCGCACCAAGCAGCCGGCCGCACCAACACGACCAGTCTCCCGGCCGGCGCGATGCCCATCCGAGGCGCCCACAGCGGTCGGGCACGCTCCCCGTACACCCTGGTTTCGGGGCCGTGAGAATGGACGGTGATGCTGAGGCTGTGGTACTTTGTCGCGTCCACGGTGCGACGCTGTACCTCGAGACGGGGTCATAGGCCGACGCTCGCGAAAGTTACGTGGTGTGATACCCCCGGGCAGCAGGTCCTTACGGAAGATCGCAGTTGTCGGGCGAGGAACCGCCGGGTCCATGGCGGCCGCCAGCGTAACGCGTTTCCACCCCGACCCTGACCATGAACTGCACCACATATATGACTCGCGAATTCCGGTCATCGGTGTGGGTGAAGGCAGTTGGCCAAGCCTGGTTCAGCAATTACAGCAACTGACGGAACTCTCGCATGAGGCGGTTCAGCAGCGCGTGCAGGGAACCCGCAAGTACGGTGTGGCCTTCGAGGGGTGGGGTCGGCGCAATCGAGACTTCACCCACTACTTCACGCCGCAGCAGGTGTCCTACGCCTACCACCTGTCTGCCGACTCCATGGCGGACGTGCTGCAGGCGAGCACCCGCGCACGCCACATCGACGCGAAAGTCCTGAATATCACCCGGGTGGAGGGTGGCGCCCAGGTAGAATTCGACGGCCTGCCGCCCGAACGCTACGACCTGGTCTTCGATGCTCGCGGTTTTCCGACGGAACGGCATCCGGACCGGCACATTGACCTCTCCTTCATCCCCACGAATACGGCCGTCATTCGTCGCTGTCCGGCGATCGTCCAGGAAGAGGACGGGCCCGTTCTTCAACATACCTATACCCGCGCCGTGGCGCGTCCCCACGGCTGGATATTCGTCATTCCGCTTACGGTACACACCTCCTACGGGTACATCTTCAACCGCGATGTATCGAGCCTTGCCGAAGTCGAATCGGACTTCGACGCTTTCCTTGAAACCGATGGCGTATCGGAATTCGAGCAACGAGCCGTCATTCCGTTTCCGAATTTTGTCCATCGCCACATATACGACGGCGCAGTAGCCCGCATTGGCAATGCGGCGGCCTTCATGGAACCTCTCGAAGCAACGGCGATCGTATCCGCCCAGTTACAGATCGGGATGGTGCTCCACATACGCCTTAACCGCTCGATTGGGAATCTCGAGCGCGACGCTCCGGTGGTCAATCGATTCCTTGTCAACAACATGCTGTGCTACGGGCTGTTCGTCGGTTGGCACTATTCCTGCGGCTCGAAGTACGACAGCGGATTCTGGCGCCACGCCCGTGACCACGCCTGGCCGCGGCACCGAAAGGAGACGGACCCCGAGGTGGTGGCTTGCGCCGCGCTCCGAAAATTCGAGGAAATGCTCGAACTGACGAATCAGTCCGTCATCGACAAGTCGGACTGGGATCGGATGTGCGCAGTCCCGCTCACCAGTTACTGCCAGGTGTCGCAGGGTCTCGGCTGCTAGCCCCGGTCCTGGAACCCCGGGGAGCCACCCTGGGCCGGACAGTCCGTCGTCGAGGTCTATCAGTTCTCCGGAAGCGCGAACGCGAAGATGGCGTTGCCGGCGGCGATGGCAACATGCTGCCGGCCATTGACGGCGTAGGCCATCGGCCCGGCGTGGACGCGCCCGCCGATGTTCTTGTACCAGAGCCGCTCGCCGCTCAGCGCATCGAGCGCGAAGAAGAAGCCATCGGCCGTGCCGCCGAAGACGAGGTCGCCGGCGGTCGACATCAGGCCGGACGTCGTGCGCGAGTCGACTTCGAACTCCCACCGCAGGTCGCCGGTTTGCGGCGACAGGGCACGGACGGCCCGCGTATAGTTCTCCAGCGGCTCGGGAGACTCCCCACCGCCGGCGCGGTAACTCTGGCCTTCCTGGTACTCGACGGGGCGGATGAAGTAGCGCGTCGCCGCGTCATAGGCCATCACGTAGACCAGACCGGTGCGCGGGCTGTAGGTGGGCGACCACCAGTTGGAGCCGCCCGTGATGGCCGGCGAGACGACGGTCCCTTCCTGCGACGGCTCCATTCCGGGCACCAGGATGGGCCGGCCGTTCTCGTCGAGCCCCTCCGCCCATGTCTGCCGCGCGTACGGCTTGCCGAGCAGGAACTCGCCCGTCTCGCGGTCGAGCACGTAGAAGAAGGCATTCCGGTTGGGGAAGAGCATGAGCTTGCGTTCTTCGCCTTCCCAGTCGGTGTCGGCCAGGATCGGGATCTGCGTCGCGTCCCAGTCGTGAATGTCGTGGGGAGTGAACTGGAAGTACCACCTCAACTCACCCGTGTCCGCGTCGAGCGCCACTACCGAGTCGGAATAGAGATTGTCGCCCTCGCGCACCGAACCGTCGTAGTCCGGTCCCGGGTTGCCCGTACCCCAGTAGAGGAGATTCAACTCCGGGTCGTACGATCCGGTCATCCAGGTGGCGGCGCCGCCGGTGCGCCACGAATCGCCCGACCACGTGCGGTTGTCCGGATGGTCCGGGCTCGGCGTCGTATAGAAACGCCACTCCTGTTCGCCCGTCTCGAGGTTGTAGGCGTCGACGAGTCCGCGGATGCCGTACTCGCCGCCGGCGACACCGGTGAACACCTTGTCACCGACGATGAGCGGCGCCGCGGTCTTGCTGTATCCCGAGGAGGCCTCATGCACCTCGGTATTCCACAGCACGCTGCCGGTTCGCGCATCCAGCGCGACGATGTGCGCGTCGAGCGTGCTCATGATCACCCGGTCGCCCTGCACGGCGACGCCGCGGTTGTTGCGGCCGCAGCAGAAGATCAGGTCGTCCGGCAGCGGATGTTCGTAGCGCCAGTACGGCCGCCCCGTCGCTGCGTCCACGGCAATGACGGTGCTGGGCGATTCCGTGATGTACATCACTCCATCGACGACGAGCGGCGTGGTCTCGGCGCGATCGAGCACCGCCAACTGGTAGACCCACGCGATCTCCAGGCCCGCCACGTTGCGCCGATCGATCTGTTCCAGGCGCGTGTAGCGTTGCGCCAGGTAGTTGCCCGAGTACATCAGCCAGTTGTGCGGCTCCGCGTCGGAGTGCACCAGTCGCTCCGGCGTCACCGGCGAGAACGCCGGCGCCTCGTTCTGTTCCGCCTGCGCCTGCGCGCCCACTCCGCCCGTTGCGACCAACGCCGCGGCCACTGCCAATGCCGCCACCGCCATCCAGGTCCGCGTCGTCATGATGAACCTCGTATTCGTCTTGGCCCCGCCGTCCGAAAGGTCGGATTCTACCAGTCCGGGGTGAGACCCCCGCTTCATTCGAGCGGCGAGGCCGCGCCGGGAATGCGCTAGACTGCGGGGCATGCTTCGGCCACGCGGCAGGGGGGGCGGCGCGCTGGTGGCGTTGGGGGCCACGGCGGCGGTCTGCCTGACGCTGGGTGTCCCGCTTGCCGGCCAGAGCGGGTCGTCCGAGGAGCATCTGAACCCGGTGGTCCACCGGCTGGCCGCCGGCGAACTGGTCTTCGGAGTCAGCACCTACGACCTCTCGCTGGAGCACGCCCGCTCACTCGCGCGCTCGGACATCGACTACGTCTACGTCGACATGGAACACGGGCCGATGGACTTCAGCGCGCTCCAGACTTTCCTGCTGGCGATGATCGACAAGCAGGCGATTGCCGAGACGGGCAGTCTGCGGCCCCGCGTGGCGGCGCTTGCGCGGATCGCACCGTACGGCCGCGAGACGTCGGCGTGGGCCGTCAAACAGGCGCTCGACATCGGATTGATGGGACTGATTTTTCCGTCCATCGACACTGCGGAACAGGCGGAGCGGGCGGTCCGGTCGATGCGCTATCCGCAACGGCGCGGATCGCGGTATCCGCAACCGCCGGGACAGCGAGGGTCGGGCGCAGCCATCGCCACCTGGTTCTGGGGCGTGTCCGGGGCGGAGTACGTACGGCGCGCCGATCTCTGGCCACTCAATCCCGATGGCGATCTCGTGGCCCTCATGATGATGGAGTCGGCCGAGGGCGTGCGCAACGCGGACGCGATCGCTTCAGTGCCGGGCGTCACCGGCTTCTATGTGGGCCCCAGCGACCTCTCCAACTCGCTCGGCCTGCCGCGGGACGCTCCGGAGGTGGAAGAGGCGATTCAGGCGGTCGCGGACGTCTGCGTGGCGCGGAACATCGCGTGCGGCATTACCGCGTCCGCCACCGACATGCCGCGGCGCATCGCGCAGGGTTTCCGGATCCTCGGCGCCGGGCGCGCGGGCGGCGGGTTGACGGCGGGCAACGCGGCGGCGGTGCAGGCGGGGCGCAACGCCCCTCGCAACTGACTCGGATCGGAGAGGCGGTGGCGGCACGGACGACGGACGGGACGGATTCGCATCTGCGCTCTTTTCTCGAGACGGCCGCTGTCGCTCCAGACGAGATCGTGTTCCTCCGGCGGCGGATCTACGACGAAGCACTGCGTTCGTCGCCTTGTCTCGACGACGGGAACTTCACGTCAATCCAGACCGGCGACCTGCAGCGGCTCTTCGACCTGTACGACCGCCTGTTCTTCCGAGGGTTGTTGCGGGCCGCGCTGGACGGAACGCCGCTCGCCTTCCGCCTCTCGAGCCGCATGACGCGCGCGGGCGGGAAGACGACCTGGTATACGCGGGAGTGCGACCGCCGCAGGTTGCGCTACGAGATCTGTGTCGCGACTGCCCTGCTGTTCCAGTGCTTCACGAAGCAGGACCATCGGGCCATCACCGTGGTCGGCCTGACCTGCCGCGACCGCCTGGAGGCGCTCCAGGGAGTGATGGAACACGAGGCAATCCACCTGGCCGAAATACTCGCCTGGGGTCGGACAAACTGCGCCGCCAAGCGGTTTCAGTCGGTGGCGTCTCGGCTGCTCGGCCACCAGACCCACACCCACACGCTGATTACGCCGAAGGAACGGGCCCTGGCGGCATATGGCATTCGGCAGGGGGACCGCGTCCGGTTCGAGTACGACGGCCAGCGCTACACGGGCCTGGTAAGGCGGATTACCCGGCGCGCCACCGTACTGGTGCGCGATCAGCGGGGAGACGCCTATGCGGACGGCCACCGCTACGCGACCTTCTACGTGCCGCTCGGACAACTCCAGCGGGTGGCGTGATGTGAACGCGCTTGCGCGGACGCCGGCGCACGCTAAGGCGACGTCCAACCGGCGCTCAGCGAGTCCCGGTCCACCGCGGCGCCGGCCAGATAGACCGCGTCGATGCGGCGCGTAGTGGTGATGTCTCCAAGCGGGTTGCCGTCCAGGACGATGAAGTCGGCGCGTGCGCCGGCGGTCAGCCGCCCGGTATCGGCCAGGCCGAGGCGATCGGCCGACCGGCTCGTCGCCGTGACGATCGCTTCCATCGGACTCAGACCCGCGGCGACCATCAGCTCCAGCTCGCGGTGGGCGGACAAGCCGAAGACATGATCCTGCACGCCGGAGTCCGAACCGAGGACGAGTGACGCGCCGGCTGCCTGCAGCTTGGCGAGGCTTCGTTCCATCTGCGCGTAGGACTGCGCGGCGCGCTCGGCGGCGGCGGGATCGCGGCGGCTGAACGAGTCGTTCATGCGAGCCAGCACGTCAGCCGCCACCGTCTCGGCGAGGAGCGGTTCACTCACCCAGGGAGGCGGCGCGGTGTGGCGGCCCCGCTCCGAGATCCCGAGGTTGGGCATGACGAAGACGTCGTTCTCGACGATCGCGTCGATCAGCGCGTCGCTCATCTCCCGGTCGCGGACCAGATGCGCGAAACCGTCGACGCCGGCCGCAACCAGGTCTTCGGCATCGTCGTGGTAGAAGACGTGCGCGATGACATCGACGCCCTGCTGGTGCGCTTCGTCGATGATTGCCCGGTAATAGGTAGGCGCCAGCTTTTCGACCGTGCCGCCGCGGTCGTCCACCCAGATCTTGATGAACGAAACGCCCTGTCCCGCCAGTTCCCGGACCAGCTCTCGCCCTTCGCTCTCGCTCGTGACACCGGCCGCCGACGGCCGGAGCGCGGCGGCGCCCGGACCCGCCATCGGCGCCGCGAGGCCGCGCCCCGCCGTGAAGAGGCGCGCCCCGCCGGTTCGGCCGGCCGCCTGATCGCTCTGGATGTCACGCCAGAGATCGCCGGCGTCCGTCCCCATCGAGACGATGACGCCGACGCCGTGGTACGCGTAACGGTGCAGGTGATCCTCGATGTTCTCGCGGGTGTAGTTGGCGCCCTCATAGGTCAGGCCGCGCTGAAACCCGACGTGGCCGTGCAGGTTGACGAGGGCCGGGATGATCGTCCGACCGGAAAGGTCGACCACGCGCGCCCCGTCCGGAGCCGTCACGCTGTCGGCCGAGCCGGCGTCGATGACAACGCCTTCGTCCACGACCAGCGCGCCGCCCTCGACCGGCGCGGCGCCGTCGCCCGAAATCAGTCGCGCGCCGCTGTAGACGACGGCGGTCGTCGCCCCGGTGTCGGCGGGCGGTTCCTCCGCCGGTCCGCCTCCGCACCCCGAGGCCAGCAGCAGCGCGGCGAACAGCAGGGGGCCAGTTTCCGGGGGGCTTCTCACGTTGCCTCCAGTTCCGCGTCTTGGGAATAATAGCGATTCCGTTCCGTCCCCACTCCTGTCATGACCGTCTTCGTCACTGGCGCCGCCGGCTACATCGGAAGCGTGGTGGCGGAGCGATTGCTGGCGAACGGCGATGCGGTCGTCGCCTTCGACAATCTCGTCCAGGGCCATCGCGCCGCGGTGCCGGATGGCGTCCGGTTCGTGGAGGGCGACCTGCGCGACCGCGCGCATCTGGCAGAGGTGCTGGCCGACGTCCGGCCGGACGCCGTCATGCACCTGGCGGCCGAGTCGCTGGTGGGCAAGTCGGCCACCGACCCGGCGGCGTTCTACGACGTGAACGTCACGGGCGGGCTGAACCTCCTCGATGCGATGCGCAGCGCCGGCGTCACGCGCCTCGTCTTTTCGTCAACCGCGGCAGTATACGGCGAACCCCCCGAAATGCCGATCCGGGAGGACGCTCCGCGTAACCCGGTCAACGCCTACGGCGCCTCGAAGCTGGCGTTCGAGCAGGCGCTTCCGTCGTACGCCTCGGCCTATGGGTTGCGGCATTGCTCGCTCCGCTACTTCAACGCCTGCGGCGCCACGGCCGAGCGCGGGGAGTTTCATGTCCCGGAAACCCATCTGATCGCGATCCTGATCGAGGTGGCGCTCGGCCTCCGCGACGAGATCCGGATCTTCGGAACCGACTACGACACGCCGGACGGCACCTGCATCCGCGACTACGTGCACGTCGCCGATATCGCCGACGCGCATCTGCTGGCGCTGGCCCGGATCGACGCGCTCGAAGCCCGCGATGTCGCCATCAACCTGGGCAACGGCGAAGGATTCTCCAACCGCGAGGTGGTCGACACGGCGCGGCGTGTCACGGGCCACGCCATCCCGGCCATCGATGCGCCGCGCCGACCGGGCGATCCGGCGACGCTGGTGGCAAGCTCCGAACGCGCCCGCGCCGTCCTCGGCTGGTCGCCCCGCCACACGACGCTGAAGTCGATGATCGAGTCGGCCTGGGCGTGGCGGAAGGATCGGCCGCGCCCGTACTGAAGCTGCGCCCTCCACGACCGCGACGGCTCTACCGCGTCCGTCTCCGCGCGTGCACTACAACCACCCACCGGCGTCTGGAAGCCCCTCGACACGGACGTCGGATGATTTGACGCAACGCCTGCAGCCGTCGTCGAACCGCTGCGCGGCCACCGCCGATAGCGCGGGATCGACACCCAGCGTGACCATCAGGCGAGACTCCGATAGCGACCCAATGCGAGCCTTGCCATGCCCGCCGGCAGATGCTTGGTCACCATGTTGAACGCGTTGTCCTGTCCCCAGGCGTATCTCAGATCGACGGTCGCCTCTCCAGACGCTTCGACAACCCTCCGAACAGGGATCTTGAACCCGCTTGCGAACTCCACGAGTTCATGGATTCCGTCTGCATCCGAGATCACAACGGGTGCGCAACACTCGATCACCCTCCCCATCGCGAGGGTTGCGAGGCGCGCCGAATCAGCTGGAAGCCGTCCCCAGTGGTTCCAGATGATAGGGGTGCAATTCATCTGCCTGGCGTGATCGAGCACTTGAAAGCACGCGGCTGCGTCCAGAATTTGTTCGCTCGGGACGACTCCCACGTAGACCGGTCCGTGGACGGTCTCCACCTGGAAGTCGGAATCTGTGGTGTCCCGGCGCGAATCTCCGAGGACGGAGGGCCGCCGGTTTCTCAGGGCAACCGATACAGGCTTTCGGGGGATCCCCTTGCGTGGGTGCTGGGATTTGCGGGCGATCGGGATTTTCGACCAGTCCAGCGGCTCGTCGGCCTTGGTCATGTCGAGGTCCACAACGTAGATGCTGCCGGCCTCGCAACATTCGGACAGCGGTTGCGCCCTGGTGGAACCCGGTTTCCTGGCCCGGAGTTCGGCGCCATCCGGAGAGAATCCGAAGGGATGCGTCCTGCGCCTGCTCATGTCGCAATGGAGCGTGCAGAGACTGAAGAAGCGATTCTCCACCGCTCGCAGGCGGAGAATCGATGACCACTTGATGTCCTTCACATTATCGAAGCTCGGATTGACCCACAGCCGTGCGCCGCGTGCCGCGAGAGCGCGGGGAAGGAGCCCGAGATACTGGTCGTGACAGATCGTTGCCCCGGCCTCTACGCCACCGAGTTTCAAAGGTCGGAGGGCGGAGTTCGGCTCCCAGTCCGGCAACTCGAAGGCAACGGCGCAAGCGGTGGAGTGCTTGACGTACACCCGGCAGGGAGAACTGCCGGGCTCGAAACGAAGAAGGACCTGCCAAGCGCGGCCGGTGTCATCGACGGTGGTGTCCACTGCACCCACGAGCAGCGGCGCGTTCAGGTCCGCAGAGAGCTTCTCCAGTGATTCAACGCGTTCCAGGTCGGACGCCGATACGTAGCCTTCGGGGAAGAGCACGAAGTCGATGGCTTCGTCGGCGAATGAATCGGCCGTCGGCACGTCCGGCTGCTGGGCGCCGGGACCATTGGGCGGAACACCGTTCGAGGATCTCGTTGCGACCTCGGGGAACACGAGAGCCGCGCGAAGGTTCGCTTCCGATCGCGCGGTCGGGCGCGGGGTTTCCACCGGCGTTCGCCTGGACCGGGAACCGCCCTGCTGGATCAGGTCCGAGAAGCGATCCTGGTCCTCCTTGCTGTCCGGATCGAGCGAGCACCAGACTCGGTCGCGGGCGTAGAGACGCACCGTGGGCTGCAAACCCCTGATCGACGGGACAAGATCCCGTAGCGTGTCGTACCAAGCTCGCTGTTCGTCGCGAAAGGGGGGATCGTTGTCTCTTGCGTCGTGTTGTTCGCAAAGCTCCAGCCAGCGTCTTGCGGCGAATCCCAAGTTGTGCCCGTCCGCGTACACGGCAAGGGCGAGTTTCCGCAGCCTCGTGAAGTGCTGGCTCTCATCGAACTCGACGATGAATCCAGGAGCGGGAACCCAGTAGTCACAACTTGCGAGCGTCTGCTTGCGCACGAACGTGCCGACACCATATCCACGATATCCCTCAAGAGTCCGGGCCACGTCTCGGAGAACGGGCTCGATCGAGGTTCCCGCGTACGCTGCGAGGCCCGTCTGCCATCGAAATCCGTGATCGCGTCTGCACGCCCCGTAGATGCGCTCGAGAAGCTGCCCGACCCGGATCTTGCACGCGCGACACCGCTCCGAGTGTGGCTTGGAGGGACTCGCACGCGTCCTCCTCACCGATGGAGGGGGCACGGCTGCGCCGGGATCTTCGCGGACGCTGCCACCGCAGTCGCACTCGGTGACGGCGAAGCCCCGGCGCCGGAGAAACCTGTTGGACTCAGGGCCTCCGGAGAATCGGTCCGAAGGCAATAACTCGCCCGTAGCCACCTGATGGGCCAGTGCAATCGTGTACTTCGGGGGAAGATGCTCGCCCTTCGTCGCCAGACAGTAGCCTCGGCTCCTCCTTCCCGGTGGCAAGCCGTGGCGGATGATGAGCCGAATGGCTTCCTCGATGTGCACGCTGGTGATCAACTTCGGGATCATGGCGTCAACCTCAACCACCAGCCCTTACGGTGATCTTCGGACTCCCTGATTCGTCGATGAGTAGCTCGCCAAAATACTTGGGAGGAAGTCCCGGTCGCCAAGGACGCTCTCTTCGCCGCTTCATCCAGTCGCCGATGTCGGCGGACCTGAATTCCGGACAGTTCTTCCAAAATGACGGGCTTATCTTGACGGCTACTGGGCGCTCTCGTGGAAGCTCGAAGACAACGCCTCGTTTATCGATCACGGACTTCCACCGGCGGAACAGCGACTCGCGATCTCTACGTTTGATCCTGAACCCGAAGCCACGGCCGCCGTTGCTCCAACCTGTGAGACGGAAGCGCGCGAGTGGTGCGTGTTGGACGTTCATCATGCCCGTTATGCGCTAACGTGGGTCGAACTCACCGGCGCGACCGTAAACGTAATCCTGCGGCACTCCATCGCCCGCCGTCACGGAATTGGCTGAGCAACTCAGCACTCGATGGCCCGGACGTGGCCATCGGAGCCATACTTCAGAATCTTCGCGTCGCGCGTCACCAGCACGTATCCGAAGGCCCGCGCTGTCGCAATGATGATGCGATCCGCGGGATCTTCGGGCGGCGTCCCAGGCAAGGCGGTCGAGGCGATCAGTACGGATGTGGGCATACCGGCCAGGCTTACCGACGGCAGACCGCAGAAGCGTTCGAACCAGCGATTGGGATCGAGCGCGAGCACCATCTTCTCCTTCGACACGAGCATGGCGATCTCCCACGCCGTGATGGGAGACACCAGCAGCCGTGCGCCGCGGCGGCAGGCGCGCTGCAGTTCGCTCGCGGCCGGTTCGTGCAGCGGATCACCCTGGGCAATCCAGATCACTGCACAAGTATCGAGCAGGTAATCGGTCACGTACCGCTAACGCGCCGCGTCCCAGTCCACGTCGACCGGATCCGTCAGGTTCGTACCCGGTGCTATCTTCACCGTGCCCTTGAGGGCGCCGAAGACATCTGCGAACGACTTCCGATGTTCCGCTACGGGCGCCTTTCCGGCCGTGCGCGGCGCCTGCACGGTCTTCCGGAATACAAGCTTGCGATTCTTCATGTCGACCTGCTCCGTCGCGTACCCCGCCGCAAGCCAGGCATTCGTCATGACCCAGTTGGCGGGGTTGTTGGACCATAACGCGCGGTGCCTTAAGGCCGACTTCGGCAGCGGCACCCCGATGACGCGCTCGATCTCCTTGAACGTCATGGGCACGCGCTCGCGACCCGAATCACGCAAGTGAGACTCCAGCGGGGCGTACTTGCTTTCCATTTTGCGAGGAAGTCGGCGTCGGAATCCCCTACGCCGAATAACCTACATAGTGTGCACGTTTGTGTGCCTATAAGTCAAGACGTTCGCAGACCGACCCGTACGCCAGAATGTCGTTGTGTCATGCTTGCAAGTCTCGCGAGCCTGAGCCCGGCGCAGATGACGACCTGCGCCCAGGCGTGCTACCTGCCCGCACAAATCCTGACGCGGCAAAGAATCTGCTTGACACCATTTTCCTAACGCCCCTCCGGAACTTCCCGGCCGGTAGGTAAACACGTCGCTCCAGCAGCCCCGCGACGCCCTGAAGCCACATCGCCGCCGATTACGACTTCGGGTTCATCTGAACCCCGCCACGGCCGCCACGCGTCAACCTAAAGCGCTTAAATGCAAGGGCTTACACTGGGAGCATGAACACTCCCACGACTTCCGAAACCAATCATTCTCCGTCTCCCGAGGACCTGCGCCGGAGACGCGCAGAACGCAACCGCCTGGAAAGCGAGATCGCCGAACTCTCCGCCCGCATCGACGCCGCCGTCTACGAGCTGCTGGTCCGTATCCGACGCTTCGACGAACTCGAGGGCTGGTCGGGCGCAACGTCCTATGCGCAGTGGCTGAGCTGGCGGGCCAACCTGGCGCCCGGCACCGCCCGCGAGTACGTGCGGGTCGCCCATGCCCTGGCGAAGCTGCCGAAGACCTCCGACGCCCTGCGGCGGGGGCAGGTCTCCTACTCGAAGGTGCGCGCCATCACCCGCGTCGCCACGCCGGCGACCGAGGACCGCCTGCTGCATCTCGCCCACCAGGGGACGGCGGCCCACCTTGAACAGATCGTCCGGGCGTGGCGGCTGTGCGACCGCCAGCACGAGGGGCGGGAGGACCGCGAGCGGCGGCGGAATCACCGTCTCAGCATCTACCCCGACGCCGACGGCATGTTCGTCGTCCGGGGGCGATTGACGCCGGAGGTGGGGGCGGTGGTGCGCCGGGCGATCGAGGCGGCCTCCGACCAGCTCTACCAGGAAGCGAAGGAGGTGGAGCCGCGGAACATCGACTCGCCCGGCTGCCGGCAGGCGGACGCGCTGGGCCTGATTGCGGAGAGCGCGCTGGCAGCGAAGCTCGACACGGGCACGGCGGGCGACCGGTACCAGGTGGTCGTGCATGTCGACCCGGACAGCCTGAAGGAAGACGTTTCCGCGGAAACGTCACACGCTGCCGACCGTCCGAGCGAGCGTGTCTCGGCCGAAACGTCGGGGGGCAACGGACAGGCGGCGCTGGAGGAAGCGGGCGGTATCCGCGTTTCCGCGGAAACGTCGCGGCGGCTGGCCTGCGATGCCGGCAAGGTGGTAATGCGGCACGACGCCGAGGGCAACATCGTGGACGTCGGCCGCAAGACGCGGACCATCCCGCCCGCGTTGCGCCGGGCCCTGGCCTCACGCGACCGGCACTGCCGATTCCCGGGCTGCGAGGCGCGGCGTTGCGACGCCCATCACATCAGGCATTGGGCGGACGGGGGCGCGACGAAGCTGGAGAACCTCGTCCTGCTGTGCCGCCGGCACCATCGCCTGGTGCACGAGGAGGGATACGGGATCACGCTGGACGCCGAAGGCCAGCCGCAATTCACGCACGCGACCGGCCGGCCGCTGCCGACGGTGCCCGCCATGCCTGCCTGGAGCGGCGATCCGCTGGCGCCGACCGACGCGAAGCTCGCTGAGGACGGCATCCGGATTGATTCCCAGACCTCGATCCCCAACTGGGACGGGAAGCATCTTGACCTCCCGTACGTCATCGGCGTTGCATGGCGACCGGGAGACAGTCCGGGAGAGGACGAAACTGCTGGACCGTAAGCGCGCACGGGCGCTCGCCCCTGTTAACGGTCTACAAAGATCGCTTTCGGCACGAATGCCGTGATCACCTGCGTCAGGTCGACCGCTTCCGCCACGCGGTAGTCGACCGCGATGCTGGCCAGCGAGTAGGCCCGGGCGCGGTTGAGGCCGTACTCCTCCACCAGGAAGTCGATGGTGGCAGCGACCGCCTTGCGCAGGGCGCGGTCGAGGTCGAGATCGATCCCCATGAGGATGTGGTGCGTGGCGTTCTCGGCCCGGGGTCCGTCGATCGGCCGGTTCTTGTGGAGGACGAAACGGAAGTCGCCGGTGAGCGACTGCTCGATGGCGGTGCCGCTCACCTCGCCGTCGCCCTGCACGGAGTGCGGATCGCCGACGTAGAAGCGGGCCCCCGGGTGGAAGACCGGCAGGTAGAGGGTCGTCCCCGCCGCCAGGTCCTTGACGTCCAGGTTGCCGCCGAACGGGCCGGGCGGACGCGAGCCCTGTACGCCGGGAACGTCCACGCCCGGCTGCCCCACCTGCGGCGCCTCGGGGGCGACCGCCATCACCCCCATGAACGGCGCAAGCGGGATCCGGATGTCGTCGGAGAACAGCGCCACCTCGGTTCCGTCCTCTTCGGCGGTTCGGATGAAATGGCGGACCGGCTCCATGTCCATCGGCTCATCGGCGGGTGACGACCCCGGATAGTCGGGAGAGAACACGCCGCTCGTCGCGGCGGTGTTGTTGATGCCGTAGGGCACGCGGGTCTCGATGGACAGGATCTGCACTTCGAGCATGTCTCCCGGCTCGGCATCCTCGATGTAGATCGGCCCCGTGATGACGTGCGCGCTCCGGCCTTCGCGCGGCCGGTCGCCGCGCGTCAGCCAGAAGTCGATGACGTCCTGCAGAATCTCCTCCGGGGCGACGCCGAACTGGTTGAGGTAGCGCTCCGGATCTTCCGCCTGCGTCGCGCCGGCGTGGGTCAGGGTGTCGATCCGGACCGTCTCGCCCGACCGGATGGTCAGAACCGGTTCGCGGTCGATGGGGAACCAGCCCCAGACGACGTTCTCCGGCGTGGAGAGCACGTGGTGCGCCGGCTCCGCCTGCTGGGCGGCGGCCGCGCCCGGCGCCAGGCCGATGGCAGCGCCGAGGACCAGCGCGAACAGCCCGTGCGTGGAGGTTCGCGGCAGTTGACCTGCCGGCCGGCGTGGCGGCCGGCGCGCCGTCGACATCATGGCGACTGCCTGCTATTCGTCGCGCAGCGCGTAGACGAAGAGGCCGTTGCCGGAGGCGACGGCGACGTATTGCCGGCCGTCGATCGCGTAGCTGATCGGGCCGTTGGCGATCATCCCGCCGAGCGTCCGCCTCCAGAGCAGGTCACCCGTCCGGGCATCGAGCGCGTGGACGTAGCCCTCGCGGTTGCCGGTGAAGAGCACGTCGGTCGCTGTCGTCAGGATGCCGCTGCTCGTCACGTCGGTCATGTCGTACTTCCAGCGTTGCTCGCCGGTCGCCGGATCGATCGCGATGACCGCGCCGGTCCCCGTCGCCTCGGTCCAGGTGTTGATGTGGCCCCGCGCCAGATTCGGCAGCGCGCCGCCCGGGATTGGGGGCGCCGGCCGGCCGCCAAGAAAGACGCGGCCCTCGACGTACTCCGCCTCCTCCGCCTCGAAGACCGATCCGTAACCCTCCCACGCCGACAGATAGAAGAGGCGCGTCGACGGGCTGTAGGAAGGCGAGTACCAATTCGTGCCGCCCTGCACGCCGGGGTAGGTCGTCGCGCCCGGCGGCTGCGGCGTGAAGATCGGCCGGCCGTTGTCGTCCAGGCCCTCCGCCCAGTTGAGTTCGATGAACGCCTGCCCGTTGATGAACTGCCCGTTCTCACGATTCAGCACGTAGAAGAAGCCGTTGCGGTTGCCGAACAGCATCAGCTTGAGCATGCTGCCGTCCTGCGCCGGATAGTCGACCAGCACCGGCACCTGGACGGAGTCGTAGTCATACGGATCGTTCGGCGTGAACTGGAAGTACCAGTCCAGTTCGCCCGTGTCCGGGTCGAGGGCCACGACGGAGTCGGAGTACAGGTTGTCGCCGGGCCGCTGCGCCGGGTTCCAGTCCGGTCCCGGGTTGCCGATGCCCCAGTAGATGAGGTCGACATCCGGATCGTACGAGCCGGTGATCCAGGCCGACGCGCCGCCGTAGCGCCACGAGTCGCCGCCCCACGTCTCATGGCCCGGCTCGCCGGGGCCGGGGATCGTGTAGAACTTCCACACCTCTTCCCCCGTTTCGACGTCGTAGGCCGAGATGAAGCCCCGGATGCCGAACTCGCCGCCCGCCACGCTGACGATCACCTTGTCCTTGACGATGAGCGGCGCGAGCGTCAGCGCGTAGCCGGCGGCGGGGCGCTCGACCGCGGTCTGCCAGATCGGCTGGCCGCTGATCCGGTCGATGGCGATGAGCTGCGCATCGATCGTCCCCATGAACAGCGTGTCGCCCAGGATCGCCACGCCGCGGTTAACCCGGCCGCAGCAGGGACGGGATTCCGGCGACGGCGTGTACTCGTAGCGCCAGAAGACGCGGCCGTGCTCGGCGTCCACTGCGTACACGGTGTTCGGCGCCTCGGTGAGGTACATCATGCCGTCCACGACGAGCGGCGTCGTCTGGAACACCTGCAGCGAGCGCGCCTGGAATACCCACTGGAGCTCGAGCCGGTCCACGTTGGCCGGCGTAATCTGGTCGAGCGCGGTGTGGCGCTGGGCTTCGTAGTTCCCCGAGTAGGTGAGCCAGTTATGCGGTTCGTCCGCCGCGTTGAGCAGCCGCTCGAAGGTGACGCCGCCCTCCTGCGCATCCGGCGTGGCCACGGCGAACGGCAGCGAGACAATCAGCAGGGCGGACATCGCCGCCAGGAAGCGCATCGTTGCGGTCATCGGTTGATCCCCCTCAGGGTGAGCAGGAACGCCAGAACGTCGGCACGCTCCTGATCGGTCAGCGTCTCGGCGTACGACGGCATCGCCGATTCGGTGAGGATGGTGTACTCCCGCAGGTCGTCCTTCTCGAGCGACAGCAGGCGCTCGTTCTCGTCGATGATCTGCACCGTGTAGGTATCCTCGTTGAGCCGGCGCCCGTTGTAACGCGTGCCGTCATTCGTGACGATGCGCACGGACCGGTTGATCGGCAGCATCGCCTCGGTCGGATTCGCCAGCGTCGCCGCCAGGGACCCGGCCGTCCGCATCGTGGCGATCGTGGTCAGGTTCGGGGCGACCCTGGATCCCTCGGCCCCGATCCGGTGGCAACTGGCGCAGTCGCCCTTGCCGTTGTAGATCGCTTCGCCACGTGCGGCGTCGCCGGTCATCGAACCCGCCGGATCGAAGTCACCCATCGTCCGGAGGTACGCCACGAGGCCGGTCAACTCCGACGCGGTGTAGTCCCCCGCGAGCATGGCGGTGCCCTCGATACCGCCTGCGATCACGCCCATCAGCTCCTGATCGGAGCTGGCGTTGCGGAACTGCCCGCTGCGCAGGTTGACCCCGTCCACGACATCGCCGTCCGGCCCGTGGCAACCGACGCAGTTTGCGCTGTACACCTGCATGCCGAAGCTAATGTCAGCCTGCAGGTACTCGCCCGCGTGCGCCTCCTGTGCAGCCGCGCCTGCGGTCGTCAATCCTCCTGCCACGACGACCGCCACTCCGAATGCCACCAGGCTGGCTGCGGCCAGGGCGCGCCGTCCAAGTGTTCGTGGTTTCACGCCATCCTCCCTCGCTCGATTCCGTCTCCAGTGCCGTTCATTATGTGTGCCGCGCGCCTGGCGGGGCAACGGTTGCGGCGCCGCTATTGGCAGATGACGCCGTCGTTGTTCGGGTCGTTCATGAACGGGTAGGCCGGGTGGCCGCGCCGGACTGGAGCGATACCGTGTGCGCGTGCCTCGGCGCACGAGACGCGGCCGTTGCCGTTGTCGTCCCACTGCGCAACGGACAGTGGGAGTCCCGAAGCCGCTTGCAAGTCTCCAGCCTGACCACCCCACAGGCCTCGACCGGCCTCTCGCGCCTCCCGTTCGTACTGCCGGAACTCATCCAGGTACTTGAACGGGAACCGGGTGTAAGCGTGACCGTAGCCTTGGCGGATGATCTCCGCGTTGAGCAGCGTCCCGTCGGGAAGACGCACGTAGGCCAGCGTTCGCCCGTACCGGTCCGTCCGCTCCCAGTCGTACTCCAGGCGCACGTGCTTCCCTTCTAACATCCGCTTCGTGAACGCGCTCGCCTCGCGGCCGAAGAACTCGACCGGCCTGCGTGGGTCTACGGTCTCCGGAGTGTCAACTCCTATGAGTCGTATTCGCCCTACGCCGCGGACAATGATCGTGTCGCCGTCGACCACCCGTTCGACGACGTACTCCCGGGAGGATTCCGGGACCTGACCGGATGCTGGCTGGGCTCCCGCGGCAGCCAGCGCAACGGCGCACCAGGCAAGAGCCCTGCACCCTGAACGGCGGTGTCCGCGTTTCATCGTTGGGGCTACACCGGCGCCGGCTCGGTCGCGGCGGGCTGCGCACAGGCCGCGAGATAGGTCATCGCGGCGTCGACGCCCCCTGCCTGATGAGGAACGGCCGCCAGGGCGAGACCCATCTCGATCCCGGCGAGCGTGCCGAGAAGGCTCAGGTCGTTGAAGTCGCCCAGGTGGCCGACGCGGAAGACCTTGCCGGCCAGCTTCGTCAGGCCGATGCCGAGGGACATGTCAAAGCGATCCAGCACCGTATCTATCAGGACGTTGGCGTCGTAGCCCGGCGGGGTCATTACGGCGGTGATCGACGAGCTGTACGCGGTCTCGTCGAGGCACAGCAGATCGAGGCCCCAGGCCCGGACCGCGCGCCGGGTCGCTTCGGCGTGGCGGTCATGGCGGGCGAAGACGCCCGGCATGCCTTCGGCATCCAGCATCCTGAGCGCTTCGCGCAGGCCGTAGAGCAGGTTCGTCGGCGGCGTGTAGGGAAACAGACCCTTCGCGTTGGCCGCGATGATGGGCGACCACTCCCAGTAACTGCGGGGCAGGGTCGCGCCCTCCGTGGCGGCGCGCGCCTTCTCGCTGACCGCATTCAGTGACAGGCCGGGCGGCAGCATCAGCCCTTTCTGCGAGGCGCCGACCGTGACGTCGACCCCCCATTCGTCGTGGCGGTAGTCGATCGACGCAAGCGACGAGATGGTGTCCACCATCAGCAGCGCCGGGTGGCGCGCGGCGTCGATGGCCCGCCGCACCGCGGCGATGTCGCTCGTGACGCCCGTCGACGTCTCGTTGTGGACGACGCAGACCGCCTTGATCCGATGGCCGGCATCGTCGGCCAGATGGGCCTCGATGGCGGCCGTGTCGACCGGATGCCGCCAGTCTCCCGGCAGGAACGCCGGCTCAAGCTTCAGCCGGAGCGCAATCCCGCGCCAGAGCGTCGCAAAATGACCAGTTTCCGCCATCAGCACGTGGTCCCCGGGCGATAGCGCGTTGGCGAGCGCGGCTTCCCAGGCGCCGGTACCGGACGCGGGGTACAGCACCACCGGCTGGGTCGTGCCGACAACGGGACCGAGCCGTTCGAGCACCTCCCCCGTCAGGTCGCGGAACGCCGGTCCGCGATGATCGACGGTGGGCGCCGCCATAGCGCGCAGGACGCGGTCCGGCACGTTGGTGGGGCCCGGAATCTGGAGGAAATGGCGACCACTCCGATGTGTCATGGTCCGTAATCTAGCGTACCGGCGGCCGCTCCGCGCCACGTGCGCAACCGGCTTCTATCTATACTGCGACCGGATGGCCGACCTGCAGCGTGACCTCGAAGCGCGCTTCACCGGCGAGGTTCGCTTCGACGCCGTGTCGCGCGCCCTCTACTCCACCGACGCCAGCGTCTACCGGATCGCGCCGCTCGGTGTTGCCATCGTCCGCTCGCGCGAGGACATGCTGGCCGCCATTGCCTGCGCCCGCGCGCATGGCGTCTCGATCACGGCGCGCGGCGGCGGCACGTCGCAGGCCGGACAGGCGATCGGCTCCGGGCTGCAGCTCGACACGTCCCGCCACTTCAACCGGCTGCTGGAGGTGAACGTCGAAGAGCGCTGGGCTCGTGTCGAGCCCGGGATCGTCCTCGACGAGCTGAACGCGAAGCTGGCGCCGCACCGCCTTCGTTTCGCGCCCGACATCTCGACGGCCAGCCGGGCAACCATCGGCGGCATGATCTCGAACAACTCGAGCGGCGCGCGATCGGTCCGCTACGGCAAGACCATCGATCACGTACTCGACCTGCACGTCGCCCTCGCGGACGAGTCCATCGCGCACTTCCGGCCCCTGCGGGCACGAGACCTCGACGTCGCGTGCGCCGCGAAAACGCACGAGGGCGAGTGCTACCGGACCGTCCGCCGTCTTGCCGCGCGGCACGCGGCGGAGGTCGACCACCGCTACCCGAAGATCCTCCGCCGCGTCGGCGGCTACAACCTCGACGCGTTCGTCCGCACCCCGAACGACGTCGACGGATCGACGTTCGACACCGATCCCTTCAACCTGTCCAGGCTGATCGTCGGATCCGAAGGCACGCTCGGACTAATCGTCGAGGCCCGGCTCAATCTGGTGCCGCTCCCGCAGGCGAAGGCGGTGCTGACGATCGAGTACCGGGATCTGCTCGACGCCCTGGGCGACACGCCCGCCATCCTCGAACACGACCCGTCGGCCGTCGAGGTGATGGACCACTCCATCCTGGATCATGCCCGCGAGAATCCGGCGCTCGACGCGATGCGCCGCGCCGTGATGGGCGATGACTGCGGCGCACTCCTCTGCGTCGAGCTGTACGACGAGAGCGACGCCGCGCTCGTCCCGCGCCTCGATCGCCTCGAAGCGGCGGTCCACGCCCTGGGCCATGCCAGCCGCACCGTTCGCGCCACCGCGCCGGCTGATCAGGCGCGCATCTGGAAGCTGCGCGAGTCGTCGCTCGGCCTCTCGATGGCGATGAAAGGCGACGCGAAGAGCATCTCGTTCGTCGAAGACACCGCCGTCGCTCCGGAACGGCTGCGGGGCTTCATCGAACGCTTCCTGGCGATCGTGCGCAAGCATGGCACGACCGCCGGCGTCTACGCGCACGCGTCGGTCGGTTGCCTGCACGTTCGCCCGGTCGTGAATCTGAAGACGACCCACGGCATCCGGCAGTTCGAGGCGATCGCGAACGAGATTGCCGATCTGGTGCTCGAGTTCGGCGGCGCGCTGTCGGGCGAGCACGGAGACGGACTGGTGCGCGGCCCGTTCATGGAACGGATGTTCGGCTCCGAGCTGTACGGCGCCTTCCGGACCATCAAGCAGACGTTCGATCCGGAGGGGATCTTCAACCCCGGGAAGATCGTCGACGCTCCCCCGCTCACCGCAAACCTCCGCTACGGCCCAGCGTACGTCACGCCGGACCCGGCCGCCGCCTTCGACCACACGGCGCACGGCGGCCTCGGCCGCGCCGTCGAGATGTGCAGCGGCGTCGGCGCCTGCCGCAAGACCCTGACCGGCACGATGTGCCCGTCGTACATGGCGACCCGTGACGAGGCGCATTCGACGCGCGGCCGCGCCAACGCGCTGCGCCAGGCAATGACCGGCGCTCTCGGCAACGGCGGACCGCGCGAGATCGGTCTGGGCGACCGCGGCGTCCACGACGTGCTCGACCTCTGCCTCGAATGCCGCGCCTGCAAGACCGAATGCCCTACCGGGGTCGACATGGCCCGGTTCAAGAGCGAGTTCCTCTACGACTACCACCGCCGCTACGGAACACCGCTTCGAGCTCGCATGCTCGGCAATATCCGCGAACTGTCCGCCGTGGCGAGCCGCGTTGCGCCGGCCGTCAACCCCTGGCTGGATAGCGGATGGGTACGCGTGCTCAACGAGTGGCTGATCGGTATCGACCGGCGGCGTTCACTTCCCGCCTGGGCGGCAACGACACTGGAGCAGGCCTGGCGAACGCGCACCGCCAACGGTCACGCCGGCGAAGCGCCGGGAGTGCCCGGACGGCCGGAAGTGGTTCTTTTCGCCGACACTTTCACGAACTACTTCGACCCGGAAATCGGTCTCGCCGCCGCGGACGTGCTGGAAGCTGCCGGGTTCGCCGTCCGCCTGAGCCCTGACGCGTGCTGCGGGCGTCCCCTCATCTCGCAGGGTCTCCTTGACGAGGCGCGCGAACGGGCCGCGCACGTCGTAAGCCGGCTGCATCCGATAGCCGCCGCGGCCACGCCGATCATCCTGCTGGAACCGAGTTGCCTGTCGGCCCTGATCGACGACGCGCCGGATCTGCTGCGCGGCGAGGCGCAGCAGCAGGCGCGCGAAGTGGCCGCGGCCTGTGCGCTCTTCGAAGATCATCTCGAGCGCGCACTGCAGGCGGGCCGAGCCGTTCTCCCCGTACGCGCCGGCCCGCAACGGATCGTCCTCCACGGCCACTGCCACCAGAAATCACTCGGCCTGGTCGCTCCCGCCAAGGCGCTCCTCGAGCGGATCCCCGGCGCCACGGTGAGCGATCTGGACAGCGGCTGCTGTGGCATGGCGGGCTCGTTCGGCTACGCGAAGGAGCACTTCGAGATCTCCCGGCAAATCGGTGAACGCGTGCTTCTCCCCGCCGCACGCGACCTTCCGGAGCATGCCGTGCTCGCGGCGGCCGGCACCTCCTGCCGCCATCAGGTCCATGACCTGGCCCAGACCGCGGCGCTGCACCCGGCCGTCATCCTCCGGGGACTGCTGACCTAAACCTAGGCCAGCGGGACGATTCTGGACCCCCGCAGCACACGGTCCCGGGTGAGCAGCGGGACTTCGTGCACGATGCTCGTCGCCGCAATCAACTGATCGGCGGGGTCCGCCCGGAAATCGAGCCGGGTCGTGGCGCGCGCCACTTCCAGGTCGATGGGCCAGATGTACAGCCGATCGAGCAACCGTTGCAGTGTCGGATCGTCAAGATCGACGGCGACCCGGCCAAGCGCGACCAGCGTCACCAGTTCCCAGAGCACTATCGCCGACGCGGACCAGGACTGATGCCGCTTGAGCAACCGCTTCTCCGAAGGCCGCAACTGGCCGTTGAGGATGAAGAGGACGATGTGAGTATCAAGATTCAGCATCCGCGTCCCAGCGTTCACCGGTCGAGAAAACGTCGCCCCTGATTTCCATCCTGCCTCGCATGCACCCGATGAACTCCGCCATCTCGTGCTCATACGGCAGGACCCGAGCAACCGGTCGGCCATGTTTCGTCACGACCAGCCCCTGCGGCTCGAGGCTATCGAGCAAAGCCAGGCACTGCGCCTTGAACTTCGATGCCGCCACCGTTCCCGGACGCCTCATGCTTCCACCTCCCTATTGGACATATTTTATGACTAGTCATACTTTTTGACTACATCCAGGTCGACCTGCCCGAGCAACCGCGCACACCGCTTGACCCGTCCACCGGCGCCGATCCACACTGCCGGCAAGTCCATGCCAATCTACGAGTACCGATGCTGCACGTGCGGCCGGCAGTTCGAGGCGGTCATCCTGCCGAAGAGCGACCCGGCCTCATGCCCGGACTGCGGCTCGGCGGACCTCGAACGCCTGATCTCGCAGTTTGCCGTGAGCTCGGAAGGCACCCGCGCGACGAACCTCAAGTCGGCAAGGAAGGCGGCAGCCAAGGTCCGCCGCGACAAGCAGGTCGCCGAACACGAGGCGATCCACCACCACCATCACTAACCCGCCGTGGTGCACCGCCCGCGCGACGACAGGCCGCGGTTGCCGGATAGGGAAGCCGTAAAGGGCCGCGAAGGAGTACACGCCATGCGGATCACGCTCACCGTCACCCTCGCCGTCGCCCTTGCCGTCGCCCTGTTCGCGGCCGGTCCCGCGGTCGCACAGCACGGAGTCGACACCCCGGCGCCCGACGGCTTCCGCGCCAACCGCACCTCGTACAGCGCCATCATGGACGTGATCCGCGCGACCGACGCCCAGAGCACGGTCAGCGACGCCGACCTCGAACGGCTGCGCGGGTTGCAGCTCGAAGACATCTGGCGCTCGCTCGGCGACTACCGCGCCAACTACGTCCGTGGATTCCGGTCCACGCAACCCGGCAAGCGCATCGCCGGACGTGCCCTCACGATGCGCTTCCTGCCGCCGCGCCCCGACCTCGTCGCCGCGATCGACACGCTCGCCGCCGAAGGCGACTGGGACCGCCGCTACTACGCCCGCGCCGCCGAGGAAGCACGGCCGGGCGATATCGTCGTGGCCGAGTTGGGCGGGGCTGACGGCCACGTGCTCTTCGGCGGGATGGGCGCGCTCGGGATCAAGCTGCGCGGCGCCGCCGGTGTGGTCATCGACGGTGGCAGCCGCGATCTGGCGGAGCTGGTGGGCGAGCAGTTCGCGGACTTCCCGGTCTTCGCCCGCTTCTTCGACGTCACCACCACGAGCTGGCTCGGCGTCGAATGGAACGCGCCGGTGCGCATCGGCACGACAACAGTCCTCCCGGGAGACGTCGTGGTCGCCGACGAGACCGGTATTCTCTTCTTCCCACCCGGCCTGGTGCCGGAAGTTCTGCGCGCGGCGGAGGAACAGGCGGACCTGGAGGAGCACGAACGCGACCTGCTGCGATCCGGCGAGCACCGTTTCCGCGACGTCTATCCTCTGTCGCCCGAACTCCAGCGCGAGTATGAACGCGCCCGCTGATCGCGCACGCCGAGCGGTCATATAGGCACGCTACCGTCGCTACGTCAGGTTGGTGCGGGCGTGCGCGGGCATGGAAGCAACGACCACCTGCTCGGTGTCGGCGTCCCAGAAGTAGTAGATGCGGAGGCAACGGGTGCGATCCCGCGTGTTGCCGCCGTTCTTGATGTGCCACTCGATCTCGACGTTGCGGCCGTTCCATTTCATCGGACTGAAGGGGAGGTCGGCCTCGCCGCACGGTTCGTTGTAGAAGCCCTCGAAGACGGGGGCGCGAGGATTGCCGCCGCCGTTGCGACGGCGCTCCCGGTAGTCGGTGGCGAGCCAGACCAGGCAGCGGGCGGCCTGCTCGACATCGCGGAACTCCGGGTCCTTGACCCCGCGGCGGGCGAGCGGAGCGAGCGTTACCCGACCGGCCAGCTGTTCCTCGACCCAGGAACCGAACGCGGCCCAGGATGACGGAACCGGCTCAAGCGACGGAGCCGCCTCCTTCCTGATCGACCCGGTCAACCGAGCCAGCTTCGCCTCGAGATCCCGGATGCGGTGTCGCAACTGATCCCGTTCGCCTTCCACCTCGGCCGCGTGGGCCAGCGCCTGGTCCTCGTGCGCTCTTGCCGCCTCCAGATGGTTCATTGCGCCCGCCAGATCGGATTCCGCCTGTAACGCACGCGACAGGGCCTGCTCCTCGGCCGCCACGGACACGTCGCCCGCCTCGGGTCCACCCGGCGGCCCGCCGGAGGGTCGAACGCGCAGGGCCGACCATTCGCCGACGTAGTCGCGGCCCGCATCGAACGGTTCTCCTTCCGGACCCACCACGCCGAGGCATTGTCGGCTAGCCACGTGCGCCTCACGCGTCGCCGCGGTGACCTCGTCCAACAGCGCCACCGCGCGCGCGGCGGCGTCCACGTGGGCGTGAACGCCGGCCATCCCGTCCACCTCGTCGGATGTCCGCGCGTAGAGGACGAGCAGTTCGTCACGTAGCGCGACCCTGCGGTCCTCCGCCTTGCGCCACGACCCGGCAGCATCATCCAGGTCCTTCCTCAACCGTGCGAGGTCCGTCCGGAACGCCGGCAGATCGATGGCCTTCCGGGTCAGGCACGAAAGGCGCCACTGCGCGTCGATCTGCCCCAGAGCGGGCCGGAGCCACTCGGCGCCGGTATCGTCGAGGGCCGCCGCGAGCGCATCCCGCACGCTCCCCACAAGATCATCCGCCTCGAGCGCGACCGCGGCCGGTGCGCGCAACGCATCGAGTTTCCCGACCTGTTCGCACAACGCCTTCAATCGACGCGGTTGGCGGGGGTCCTGCGCCAGGATGGCCGCGATATCGGCCACGGCGTGGCAGGCGTCGGCCCACGGAGCCAGCACGGTCCCGTTTCCGCCGGCGCCGGTCGCCGTTTCCGGGGCGGCACCGAATCCAGTCGCCCCGCAAGGGTTTCCGCCCGCTTCCATGGCATCCAGCAACGGCGCGAACTCGTCGCCTACGGCTTCGACGGCGCGTCCCGCCCAACGTAACAGGCGCGCATCCTCGAGCAGCGTGGCGACCGCGAAGAGCGCCAGCGGGACCGTGTTGCGCCGCTCCGGCGCCAGCGTTGCCCAATTGCGGACGTCGTCGCGCAGATCGGGAAGCACCGCCAGGGCCAGGTCCTGCCAATGCGGCGGACCGAAGAGCGAATCGACAACGCCCGGGAAATCGGCGAGGGCCGCTTCGGCGCGGGCTTCTTCCAGCGGACGGTCGCGCAGATTCGGGTCGTAGGCAAGCAACGCTTGATACTCGAGCGAGGGCGGAATGCGGCCGTGACCCTCCTCCCCGATCTCAATGCCTGCCTTCCAGAGCGCCAGCCGCTGGTCCGGGATGCCGTAGAAACGGATCAGGACCTCGCGTTGCCGGTCCGCGGTGGGCAGATCCTTTAGGTCTGGTGACCAAATGTCAGGAACATGCGCACGGACCTGCCTGATAATCCTCTCCTGTTGCTTCCGGTTCGCGATCCCGAGAAAACGGGTCAGTCTGGTGCGTCCCTCGTCCGGATCGAGAAACGTCAGCGGCAGCCCCAGGGGTATGGGCAGACGCTTCCCGCCGGGAGGGAGTTCGGTACTCTCCGGCACGCGCGAACATCGCGCGCCCGTCCGATCGGCCGGCCCGTGCGGCGCCTCTTCGACCGTGGAATCAACGGATCCGGGGCGGTGCCCAAGCTTGTCGTGCTCGTCCATCTCGCAGTGCCCTCCAGTGGCGATGCGGATGAAGAAGCAAAGTTCATGCCATCTGGTCAGCCGGCGATGGACGACCACGACTCGGCCAGGTGTGCGGCCGTCCGCCAGGCAAGCGCCTGGGCGGTCAGGGTCGGGTTGCGGGCGCCGCTCGTCCCCATGACCGAGGCCCCGAGGATGCCCAGATTCGGCACCTCGTGCGAGAAGCCCCAGCGGTCGACGACGTTCGTCTCCGGATTGTCGCCCATGCGGGTGCCACCGTACGCGTGGGTCGACGGACCCATCGTGCCGAGGCCGGCGCGGATGATCTCGGTGGCCCCGGCCGCACGGAACCACTCCTCCATCCGGTCCTGCATGAACGTGGCTATGCGGCGCTCGTTGTCGTGGAAATCGGCCGTTATACGGCAAACCGGGTCGCCGTAGGGGTCGTTAACCGTCGGGTGGAGGTCGAGGTAGTTGTCCTCATAGGGCAACGTCGTCTTCTGGATGTAGGTATTGCACCAGCGATCCGCGTTCTCCGCGATGAACGCCTTCCAGTCGGCGCCCCAGCGGGGCGCGCGGCCGAACGTTGGCATCCGCGCGGCGGCGATCGGCCGGCGATCGGAGTAGACCCACAGATTGCCGCCGCCGATGAAGTCGACGTCCGAGTGGTTGAAGTTGTCGTCCGCCCAATCATCGATAGCGACTCCCTGCGCCGGCAGGCCGTACCACCGGTTCAGACGGCGCGGGAAGAGCGCGGTGACGCCGGCGCCGGTCGCATGGGTCATGTAGTGACGACCCACCTGCCCGGCGTTGTTCGACAGGCCATTCGGGAAAGCGGAAGACTTCGACAGCAGCAGCAGGCGGACATTCTCGTACGTGTAGCCGGCAAGCAGCACGACGTCGGCCGGCTGGACGTAGGTCTCGCCGTCCCTGACGTACGACACTCCGGTTGCGCGGCCGTTGCCGTCCACCTCCACGCCCCGGACGTGGGCGTGGGTCACCACCTCGAGCCGCCCGGTCTCCTGCGCCCGCGGGATGGTGGAGACCGCGGTCGAGTTCTTCGCGTCGAGATGGCAGCCGCCTCGGTCGCAGAAGCCGTGGTAACCACAGGCCGCGCGGTTCTGGTAGCGGACCGAATTGACCGCGGCCGGACCCGGGAACGGATGCCATCCGAGATCCCGCGCCGCGTCCGCCATCTGATCGAGGAAGCCGGTCCAGCGCAGAGGCGGCATGGGAAACGGACGGCGCCGTTCTCCCTCGAAAGGCGACCCGCGCTCGTCGATCACGCCGCCGACGTTTCCCGCCTGGCCGGAAACGCCTATCGCGTACTCGACGTGGTCGTAGTACGGCTCGATTTCCTCAAGGCCGAAGGGCCAGTCCTCCACCGTCGTGCCGGCCGGAAGGCGCGATGCGCCATAGCGGCGCGCGGTCTCGCTGACGACAGCGAAGTCCCACTGCGGCAGCCGCCAGCTCTGCGCCCAGTAATGAAGTGACGTGCCTCCCACCGCGTTCATCATCGGGTGGAGCGATCCCCGCGGCGAATCCGGCGTGGAAGCGTTCCGCCGATGAACGGGAATCTCGCGGTTCGCCTTCTGGGCCGAATCCGGCCAGCCGCGGTAGTTGTTATTCAACTCGTCCGGCGCGTGGTCGCTCGCGCGCAGCCAGCCGCCCGCCTCGAGCGCGACCACGTCGACACCGGCCTCGGCCAGCGGCAGGACGGCGACTCCGCCCACGGCGCCGAGGCCCACTACTACGACGTCACGCCGCTGCAGCTCAACCGCCACCGGTTCTCCTTGCGCGAGCCGCCGCGAATGCCGGGAAGTCGTAGGCGGAAACCTGTCGGGCCGGCGGCATCCGATCGATCCGCTGCAGGTCGGGCGGAACGCTCGTTCGGAGGCCCGGATAGCCGAGCAGTTCCCAGCCGATGAAGTTCGCGTTGCCGCCGTAGGCCGGGTCGGAGAACGTGCCTTCGATAGTGTGGGTGTGAAGCAGTTCGAAGAACGCGGAGGCGCTCGGAGTGAAGCCGGGCGCGGCGTCCGACTCCAGAGCCGCCAGCAGGTCGTCCTGATCGGAGTCCGCAAGAGCCCGGAAGCGACCACCCCGTTCGGCTTCGGCATAGTGGTCCAGAGCAGCGAGCCCTGCCCGGTACGCGGGAAGCGACGCGGCAAGCGCACCCGACAGGGCACGGTCGATGTAGTGCGCGGCGCCGGCTTCGAGAGCACCCGGGGCCGTCGCGTCCGAAGGGATCAACCGGGCAACGACAGCCTCGAGGGTGGCTCCTTCAGCTTCCGTAAGCGTCCCGAACGGGATGGCGGGAGATTGGGTCGCCGGTTGCGTGGCCGCCACACCACGTCCGAAAGTGGTGGAAGGCAAAGTGACCGCGGCGCCGGCCACGACCGTCCGCTTGAGCATCTCGCGTCGCGTCAAACCCGCGGACGGCATGGCAGTTACGGCCTACGGTATCACGGTGCCGGCCATTTGGCGTGTGGTACCATCGCCCGGCGTCAACGGCCTGGGCTTGCGCCCAGCCGGGGACTATCTGATACGGTTGGTCTTTAGCGCCGTTCGGTTTCAGGCCCTGCGGCGCGAAGGACATCGAACTGGGGCAGCACCATGAATGACCCACAGACCCGATATGAACCGCCTGCGGACAAAAGGCGTGTGAAGTATGTCAGGCGGCTGGACAAGGTTTCCAACATTCCGGCCGACCTCCTCGAGCGCCTCGAACCCGTCACCCGCGAGTATGTCTTCAGGGCGAACGATTACTACCTGACACTCATCGACTGGAACGATCCGGAAGACCCGATTCGCCAGCTCATCATCCCGCGCGAGGAGGAGTTGCGCGACTGGGGCAAGCTGGACGCCAGCAACGAACAGTCGGTCACCGTCGCCCACGGTGTGCAGCACAAGTACATCGACACTGTCCTGCTGCTCTGCAACGAGGTGTGCGGCGCCTATTGCCGCTACTGCTTCCGGAAGCGGCTGTTCATGGACGACAACGACGAGGTGACGAACGACGTCAGCGCGGGACTCGCCTACATCGCCGATCACCCGGAGGTGACCAACGTCCTGCTGACCGGCGGCGATCCGCTTCTGATGAGCACGCGCCGCCTCGTCGAGATCTTCGACGCGCTGCGCGCCATCGAACATGTCCGGATCATCCGGATCGGCTCCAAGATGCCCGCGTTCGACCCGTGGCGCGTGCAGCGCGACGAGGAGTTGCAGGCGGCATTCCGGAAGTACTCGACGCCGGAGAAGCGAATCTACCTGATGGCGCATTTCGACCATCCGCGGGAACTGACGCCAGAGGCGATCGCGGGTATCGACACCTGCATCCGGAACGGGGTCATCTGCGTCAACCAGTGCCCGATGATCCGGGGGATCAACGACGATCCGTACACGCTCGCCGAAATGTACGAGACCCTCTCGTTCATCGGCTGCCCGCCGTACTACCTCTTTCAGGGGAGGCCCACTGCGGGCAACGAACCTTACGAAGTTCCAATCGTCGAGGGATGGCGCATCTTCCAGAAGGCGCTCAGCCTCGGCTCCGGGCTGGCCAGACGGGCCCGTTTCGTGATGTCCCACGAAAGCGGGAAAGTGGAGATCCTCGGCGTCGACGAGGAGCACATCTACCTCCGCTACCACCAGGCGAAGGACCCGGACGATCTGGGCCGCTTCTTCGTCCGGCGCCGCGACGACAGCGCCTACTGGCTGGATCAACTCGAGCCCGTCGATGTAGCGCTGGCGTTCGGACGGTAGCGACTGGCGTGGATAGTTGCAGTTCTCACGTCCGTCGGTTAACTTCTGAGGTATGGAGAGACGAAGACTCACCCTTCCGGCGGTACTGCTTGGGCTCGCGTTCCTGACGGCGGGTTGCGCCGAGCCGCCCACGGCCCAGGTGGATGCGGCGAAACAGGCGCTCGCGGCGCTCGCCGGCGAGGCAGCGACGTATGCCCCCACGGCGTACTCGACAGCCGAGGAGAGCGTGGCGGAGCTCGACGCGGAGTTGGCGACGCAGGAAGCAAGCTTCGCGCTCCTGCGCGACTACGAGCGGGCGACCGAGCTGATAGGGGCGGTCGAAACGGCCACGGGTCAGGTTCGCGACGCAATCGCCGCGGAACGGCAGCGGCTGAGCGACGAAGCGAACGGGCTCGTCGCTGATGCCAACCAGGCCATTACGGATACCCGGGCATCGATCGCCGAACTTGACGAGGACGACCTGGAGGAGGGTCAGGCCGAGGCGTGGGAATCGGACCTCGCCGACGTGTCCGGGTCGCTTGAAGAGGTTGCCGGCCTGCTCGCCGGCGATCAACAGGCCGACGCGCGCCGGGAGGCCGAAGCTGCCGTCGATGCCGCGAATGACGTCAACGGGGCCGTGACTGCATTCGCAGCCGAGCTCGAGGCGGAGCGGCAGGCTGCGGCCGAGCGCGCCGCCCGCGGAGAGGTGACCATCCCGCGCTCGGTGATGGTCAATGGACAGGCGATCAGCGCTGGAATGTACCTTCTGCGGCTCGCCGAGAATGGGCCCGACCCCTCCGGACGCTGGGTCGAGTTCGTCAGTGAGGACGAGGTGGCCGGACGCGGCCTCGCCGTCGTCATTGCCGACGACGATGTCGGTGAGGTGGCGAAGAGCCCCGGCCCGCAGAACGCGGCGGTAGTCATGGAGCTGCGGGAAGGCGAGTACGTGCGCGTCTGGCTGAACCGGGACGGCGTGAACTACCTCCTCCACCTGCCGACGTCGTAAGGGCGGCCGCCCGTCCGACGCAAACGTCAGCCCGTAACACCGGTCAAGCGGCGAAGCGTTTCGACCAGAGCGTCGATATGTTCGGCGTGGGTACGGAACACTTCAATGCAGGGGCGGAGCCAGAAGCGCTGGTTCAGCCAACTCCCGGTGACGAAGACGTGGCCATCGGCGTGGATCGCATCGTGCAGGTCGAGCGTCGCCCGATCCGCCTCTTCCTCTGAGGCGCCGGCGGGACGGCGCCGGAAGCACAACGTCGAGAGTTCCGGCGGCGGACCCGCCTCGAAACCGTCCATCGCGTCGATTCGTTCGTACAGGTACTGCGTCAGCACCACCTTCTCTTCGAGCGCGGCGGCGAACGGTGCGGTGCCGTGCAGGAAGAGCGGAAAGAGCATCCGCAACCCGCGGAAGTGCTTCGTCAGTTCGATCGACTGCTCCGACGGAGACGGATCCGCTTCCTCGGACTCGACCAGGTACGGCGCGCGGAAGCGGAGGGCGTCGAGGTACGCCGCGTCGCGCACGACGACGGCGCCGGCACCGTACGGCAAGAAGAGCGACTTGTGGGGATCGAGCACCACCGAGTCGGACTGCTCGATCCCGCGGAAGCGCGGACGGAACGCGTCCACCAGCATGTAGAAGCCGCCGTATGCGGCGTCGACGTGGTGCCACAAGCCCTCCGCACGTGCGATGGCGCCGATGGCGTCGAGCGGATCGATCGCTCCGCTGTTCACGGTGCCCGCGGTCGACAGCACGAGCCAGGGCGATAGTCCGCTCGCCCGATCCTTCGCGACAAGGCGCGCCAGCTCGTCCGGCAGCATCCGGCGTCGCACGTCGACGGGTACCGTGCGCCAGACCGCCTCACGCAGACCGAGAATGTGAAGCGCCTTCGCCGCTGCGTAGTGCAGTTCCTCGGTGGCATACACCACGAGCGCGGGGATCTCCACCGGCGCGGGGCTCCGAGCGTCGCGCGCAGCGAGGATCGCGGTCAGGATGGCGACGCTCCCGCCGGAGGTGAGCACGCCGCCCGCGGACTCCGGGTAGCCGACCAGATCGGCAATCCAGCGCACCATCCGATGCTCGACGCGGACCGCACCGGGACACGCCGGCGAGTACCCGGCGTAAGTGTTGGACACCGCGGCGAGATAGTCGCCCAGCGCGCTGGCGTAGAGGCCACCGCCGGGCACCCAGCCGAAGTCCCGCGGGTGTGCGGGATTGACTCCCTGCCGCTCCACTTCTGCGCTGATCAGCTCCAGCAGCTCGTCGATGGGTCGGGCCTCCGCTCCCAGCTCCAGGTTGCGCATCGCGGCGCCGTCACCCGGCGTCCAGTACGCCGGCCCGGCTGCGAGCGCCTCGAGGAACTCCTCGGCATGCGCAACGACGTTTGCCGCCAACCGTCGACGTTCATCGGGTCCCGGCTCGAGCGGAGCAGCCGCGCGGCGCAGGGTCTCCGCCCGTTTCCTGAGGTCGCGCATCCGTCTCGACCCAAGCGGTCCACGGCCGCCGGCGCCGTCAGGCGGGAGCGGCTTCTCCCGCGCCGGCCGGCGCGGGGAAGTGCAGCGGCACGGGCTCGTGCTGGGTCAGGTAGCCGAACTCCCTGCGGAACTCCTCGGGAGTGAGCCCCACGGTTGCTGCCAGCCGGCCAAGCTGCCCGGCGTTGTCGAAATCCTCACGTCGCAACCGAAGCATGTAGCGGTGTGCGATACGGTACCGCGTCGACCAGAAATCAACGAGACGAACGCGGAAGCGGCCACGCTCGCGGTCGATCAACTCGTCGAACGGGATCGGAACGAACTGGCCCGCGTCGATGGAGATCAGGTCGGCGTTCCCGCCCGCCAGCAGGTGTCTGGCCGCACAAAAGCCGAGATCGCGTGTGTACTCCATGTCCGCAGGGACCGGGTCCGCACTGCGCAGCTCGTAGCCGATGTTCTTCGCGACGGTGGTTGCCTTCAGCCCGAAACCGGCGAGCCGCCTGGCCACCTGCGTGCGAAGGATCTCCCCGAGATTCACCTCGGCGATTCGCACGTGGCCGTGCTCGTCCCGCTCGACTTCGGCAAGCTCGCCCAAATCCTCCGGCGCAATATGGAGCGCCAGCCCTTCGGCGACGACCGCGACGCCATCACGACGGCCGGCGCCCAGCCGTTGAATGATCGAGCCCGCGAGCGTATCGGTAACCGTACGCAGCGGTACCGGCGCCTCGCCCCACTCCTCCGGGATCAGGGTTAGCGTCGCGCCCGCCGCCTTGCCGATGCCGAGCGCGAGATGCCCCGCCTTGCGCCCCATCGCGACGACGAAGTACCAGCGCGAAGTCGTCTTCGCGTCCATCATCAGGTTCTGGACGAGCCCGACGCCCACGTGCCGCGCCGTCTGATAGCCGAAGGTGTCGATGTGGGGCGGCAGATCCAGGTCGTTATCGATGGTCTTCGGGACGTGCACCGTCCGGATGCGCCCCCCGGCCTTCCGCGTGAGCTGCATCGCGGAGAAGGCAGTGTCGTCGCCGCCAATCGTGATCAACTGCGAAACGCCCAGTTTGAGTAACGACCGGACGGTGGTCTCGAGCAGGGCGGGATCGGTAGTCGGGTTGGCGCGCGATGTACCCAGCACCGATCCCCCCCGAAAATGGATCCGGCCGACATCCTCGATCCCGAGCGGATGCGCCCCCGAGAGATCACCTGCCATGATCTCCTGAAAGCCATTCCGGATCCCGATCACGCGGACGCCCGCCAGGCAGCTTCGGATGGTCGCGGCGCCGATGACGCTGTTGATTCCCGGCGCGGGTCCGCCGCCGACGAGGATTGCCAGCCGGTTGGGTTGACTCATGGCCGGAATGCTACTCGCATGCGGTCGCCAGGTGGGTGATGGAAACCAGGTTGAGACGCGCTTCTGATTCGCCCTCGATCAGAATGCCCCTGGCCCACACCTTGTGTCCGACGTGTTCCGCGACACCGAACTCGTACAGGGTGCCGATGAGCCGCACCTGACGCTCGCCGAGTGGCGCGTCGGGGGCCGGCTCGGGCGGAATGCGATCCTGCATGACCTCCGGTTCGGTGGTGCGCGCCAGATGGAACCCGTCCGCTTCATCTCCCTCGACACAGCCCACCATCATCATGAGAGGCATCGGCTGTCCCTCGACCGGCGCCGCGCTCAGGACACTCGTCCCCACGAGGCCGACAGCAAGCACGGTTGCCACGGAGGCGCGCCGCACGGGATCGACCATTGTCAATCGCGTCCCGACACGCCGGGCGCGTCCTTGCGCCACCAGGCATTGCCGAAGTTGGTGAAGGGCCCGCCGTCCACCGAGATTCGCGCCTCCACGCGGTAGTTGACGGGTGAGACGAGCCGCGTCACCAGGCGCAACACCACCTGGCTGCCGTTCGCCTCGAAGGGCGCGGTCTCGTAGTGGATGGTGTAGAAGCCCCCGAGGTCACCCCCCACGCGTCCCGCCATAAGACGCGCGAACCCGCGGCTGTCGGTCTCGTGGCGCACGAACGCGCGCTGGTCCGCCAGATAGATGATGGTGGCCGCAACCTGAAACGGCCCCGCAGGACCCTCCGCCTTTACCGTCGAGCGGTAGTTTCGGCCACCGTCGCCCGGACGAAAAGTCTCGGTGCCGGTGATCAGGCCGCCGTCACCGAGCGGGCTGTCGGGAACCCGCCACTCGAACGTCCACTCGCCGGGGAAGTACGCGTCGTAGTCGAACGTCGGCACTTCGTCGCCCGCCTCCGTCGGACGTCCCAGGTCGGGAATCTGCCCCTGCGGCAGGGGACGATCGGGAGGCTGCGCCCCCGTGGCGCCGGGCAGCAGCAACGACGCCGCGGTCAGGAGACCGAACGCCACGAACAAGCGAGACACCGGGCGGTTATTCGTTGTCGTTGTTCGAAGCACGCTTCTTCGTCAGATCCTGGCTCTCGACGGTGTACTCGGTGAACGCCTGGTACATCTCGTCCCAGCTCTGCTGTCCCCAGTACACCTCGAGGTGCGGACCCGGGTTCCAACGGTTGTTCAGCGAGTTGTCATACATCCCGATGCCGGTGATCTTGCTACCCGCCGGCAGATACAGCGGCTCCTCGAGCTCGTAGTGGATCTGCCAGTTGAAGTCGAACTCGGGAACGTCCAGGATCGTCACCTCGCGGCCGTCCGGATAGGTCACGACCCATTTCAGGCTCTTGCCCCGCAGATGCATGTGGGGTGACATCCCGTACAGCGTGATCGGCTCGAGGATCGGCGTGATTCCGGTGATCTTCCAGTCCGCCTGATACGGCGGGATGTTGGGAATCTGCGCGCGCCGGAACTTGCCGTCGTCGTCCCGGGTGGGTTTGATCTCCTCCCCCTCGACGATGTAGATGTCGGTCCCGAACGGATCGGTCGGGAACGCGTTCCCCGCCTGGCGCGTCAGGACCTCGTGGGTCACCGGCTGGCTGTTCCACCAGAGGCCCAGCTTGCTCCGCTCCCGCTCCGGCCGGCCGGTCGGGTTGTAGTGCATCGTCCAGCGGATCCACTTCCCGGCGGTCACCCGCTTGCCGGTGCCGGGCCGATGCCGCTCTACGCCACGACCCGGGACGTACGAGAGGAGCTTGCTCGTCCCCGGCAGGTTGACCTCGTTGAAGACCGCCTGGGCCACGCCGCCCGCGGCCTCCGCCTGTTCGCTCTCCGGCGCCGCGTTCGGGTCGTCCAGCAACAGGCCGTCGGAACCGACCATCTTGCCGGCCGGCAGATCGACCACGTAAGCGCCCGAATGATGCACGACCGCGTAGTTGCTGGGCCGCATCTCGAGCACCTCGGCGAAGCGATCCTCCTCGAACGGAATCTTCGTGTAGAAGTCGATGTAGTCCTCTTCACCCTCGGCCGCGATCGCGTACTCCACCGGCAACTCGAAGACGTAATCCGGTTCGCCGCCTTCGTAGGTCCAGCCTTCGGGGAAGTCGGGAAGCGCCGGCAGGTCGGCATCGTTGCCCTTCGGCGCACCGCCGTCCACCCAGGCGACGATGGTGTCGATCTCCGACTGGTCGAGCCGCCGCTCGTTCCTGAACTTCAGGCTGTTCTCCGGATCGGCGGGCCAGGGAGGCATCGTCCGCGACACCACCAGGTCCTTTATCGACCGGGCCCACGGACGGCTCTCGACGTACGACGTCAGCGACATCGGCGCGATATTGCCCGGCCGGTGGCAGGTGACGCAGTTGTCGAACAGGATCGGCGCCACGTCACCGGTAAACGTGGGAACGTCGCCGGGCTCTTCGCTCGCGGTCGCGGGGGCAGCCAACACGAGCACCACCAAGGGTGACGCCGCACGCACAAGAAGCCGCTGCATCTTCATCGTCAGTTTCCCCCGGTTCCCGTGTTCAGACGGTCGAACAGATCCAGTTTGGCCCTTCGCACCTCGCGGGTGGCGGCAATCCTGTCGCCGAACTCCAGCCACTCGTCGTCCACCGCACGGTAGCGAGGCCACGTGGCGAGACCGTCGCCATTGGGGTCGCCGGTCCGCGCGAAGTTGACCCAGTAGTCCGAGAGCGCGTCCGAGAGCTGGTGGTCCCAGTCGCTCCAGCCCACTCCCACTACCCCCGTGTTCGCGAATGCGTAGGCCAGGTCGCCCGAGTGGTACGCGCCGTAGCCGTCGGGGCCATCCGGCATCTCGATAGCGGCCGCCTCCGGCGTATAGAGCCGGAAGACGGGCGGCGCGTGGCTGAAGAAATACAGGTACGCGTCGTTTCCGCCGGCTTCGATCGCGCGCGCCCAGGTGCGCATCTCCCAGACGAAGCTCCGGTCGGCCTGGATCATCTGGGCGCCCCACTTGGTCGATCTCGCGATCTCCTCCTCGTACAGGTCGCGAACCGCGGCGGCCGCGTCGCCGTACTGTTCGTCGAGGAGCGCGGCCAGTTCATCCGTGGACCGCTCCGGCATCGTGGCGTAAAGGGTCGAGCCCTCATTGGCCAGGGCGCCGACGACCACGGGGACGTCGTTGTGCTCGGCCGCCGCGAAGATGGCGGCAGCCGGGCGGGGCATGAAGTGGCCATCGACTATGGCCCCGGCGTTCAGGCCGGACTCCAGAATCGTCTCGGCGTCCAGGGCCCGGAGCGCGGCGAGGGCCTCGGCATCGTCCCCTTCGACGCCCAGCGCTCCGGCAGCTTCCACGGCCGCAGCATGCGCGCCCTCGAGGCCGGGGCGCTCGCGCCCGAAGCAGCCGCCCGAATGGCCGATCGCCCGATGGAACAGTCCGCTGGCGAGGGGCGAGGCCTGCAGGTAGCAGACGCTCCACGAACCTGCCGACTGGCCGAAGATGGTGACGTTTCCAGGATCGCCGCCGAAGTTCGCGATGTGGTCGCGCACCCACTCCAGCGCAGCCACCTTGTCGAGCAGACCCTGGTTGCCGGACGCCCCGTGGGCAGACTCCGCCGTGAGCGCCGGGTGGGCGAGGAAGCCGAACGGCCCGAGGCGGTAGTTGATCGTGACCAGCACGACGCCCTTCTTCGCCAGATTGGCGCCGTCGAAGATCTGCGCGCTTCCCCAGCCGCCGGTATGTCCGCCGCCATGGAACCAGACCATGACCGGCCGCGCTTCGCCGGCGGTTGCGGCGGCGGTCCAGACATTGAGGTAGAGGCAGTCCTCGCTCCGGTCGAGATCGCCCCGCGTGTAGACGGAGGCCGCGGGAGTGAGGCGCTGCCAGCAGGCCGGGCCGAAGCTCGTGGCGTCGCGCGCGCCGTCCCAGGCCGCAGGCGCGGCGGGCGGCTGCCAGCGCAGATCGCCCACCGGCGGCTCCGCGTACGGAATGCCGCGGAACACGAGAACGCCGTCGTCGCCCGCTACCCGCTCGCCTTCCAGCGTCCCAGGACCGGTGTCTACCGTCGGACCCAGTGCATCCGGCATCGACTCCGGTTCCGGCGCGCCGTCACCCGGGCCGCACGCCGCCAGCAGAGCAACGAGCGCGAACATCGCGAACGAACGGAACGGTTGCGTGCTCATCGGTCGCTTCACCCCTCTGCGGCGATCACTTCGCCGCGGCATCGAGATTGCGCGCCACCTCGAGAATGTGGCGCGCATCGTAATTTCCCTCGTGGCAGGCATACTCGTAGGTCGGCCCCTCGCGCTCCATCAGCGGGAACTCGGCGGTCCAGGGCCGCTCCCAGGTCGTCGGATCGGTGACCGTGAACTCGTACCGGATCGTCTCGGCGTCAACGCGCGTGAATCGCTCTTCCACATGCAGACCGACGCTCGATCCGTTGAAGTGCACCTTGTCGTTGAAACGGGTCGTCTCGACGACGAGCGTTTCTCCTTCCCAGCGTCCACGCGAGTCCCCCGCCCATTCCCGGATCGCATCCGGCGCGTGCGGGCGGCCGTCGAGCGGGATGATCCGCGGGGGATTCGCCCGCATTTCCTGCGAGACGACCACGTAGTGCTCGGTCTGGAAGATCTGCATCAGGTCGTTGTACGACGCGGGCAGCATCGGGGGGCCTTCGTGGCGCCACATCAGGCAGCGCTCCTGCAGGGTGCGGGTCTGATGGCTGTCGAACGACTGCACCGGATTGTTGTAGACGAGCCAGCGGCTCTCCGCCTTCCGGATCGCTTCCCGTTCCTGCGCCGACGGAAGGAGCGGCGGGATCCGGCCGTTCGGAGGATCCGTGATCAGCGAGGTGCGGCGGGTGGTCAGCCGGCGCGGGTCCTGCTCGCGCAGCCAGATCGAATTGTCGTAGTGAATGTTCTCCTGGGTCTGGCGCGTCACCTCGCTCCGTTCCTCGTCAGTCTCGGCCGCCAGGACGCTCCGCGCACGGAGCGGGTCGACGCCTTCGGCCGTCAGGAGCTCGTTCAGCTCGGCCAGCTCCTGCTCGGAGAGCAACGCCTGATCTCCCAGGTTCTCGGGGCGCTCCAGCGGCGTGTAGGTGGAACTGGTCCAGTACCCCTGCAGGTCCGGATGCCCCCAGGGCGTACGGGCGGACGCAACGTCGCCCGACTGCGCGAAGACCGGCGCCATCCCCGGTGACGCCGCCACAACGGCTATCACCGCCAGAGCGCAAAGCACGGGTCGTCGGCTCATGACAAACTTCCCCCCCAGCCGGATCGCTCCATAATGGCCTGACCGGGGTCAAGTTGCAATACCGGCCGGCGAGCAGCACCGCATGCGTTGCTGACCGGAGCGGGTTGCTGATAACATTCGCCTACTTAGGTTTCCAAGAGCAGCACCACCGAACAACGCAATGGCACGTCTATCTCCTGTCCGCATCACACTCCTTCTCGCAGCGATGGCGGCGCTCGTTGCGGCCCCCGCCTGGGCCCAGAGCGGCGACGTTCCACGAACTTCCTGGGACGATCGGCCCGACCTGAACGGCGTCTGGCAGACCCTCAGCACCGCCAACTGGAACCTGGAGGACCATCCCGCGGCCGCGGGCCATCCCGACCTGGGGGCCATCGGCGCGCAGCCCCCGGTACAGGGCGTGGTGGTCGGCGGCGAGATTCCCTACACCGCCGAGGCGCGGCGGCAACGGGACGACAACTTCGCGAACCGGATGGGAAACGACCCGGAAGCGAAGTGCTTCATGCCGGGTGTGCCGCGCGCCAACTACATGCCCTACCCGTTCCAGATCATCCAGGGCGACCGGAAGATCCTGATGATCTACGGCTTCGCCGAGGCGAACCGGACGATCCACATGGACAAGGAGAATCCGGAGGCGCCGCCGCTGGACAGCTGGATGGGGCGTTCCCACGGCCGCTGGGAGGGAGACACCCTCGTGGTGGATGCGGAGGGCTTCACGGGCGAGCAATGGTTCGACCGCGCCGGCAACTTCGCCACCTCGGGGCTCCACGTGACCGAGCGCTACACGCCGATGGGACCGAACGTGATTCGCTACGTGGCGCGGCTGGAAGACCCGAACACCTTCACCCAGCCGTGGGAGATCGACCTCCTGCTCTATCGCCGGCTGGAGGAAAACGCGCGCGTGCTGGAGTTCAAGTGCATCGAGTTCTCGGAGGATTTGCTGTACGGCCACCTGCGGAGGGAGCCGAGCAGGCCGGCGCCGGACCGGTAGTTTCTTGATGGCCGCAACGACGCGGAGGAGACAGGCCATGACGATCACACGCTTTGCCTTGACGCTTTTTGCCGCAGCCTTGTTTGTCGCCGGGGCTCCGGACACGGTTGAGGCCGCCGAGGCGGACTACCACCACGTGTACATCACGTCGTC
This sequence comes from Vicinamibacterales bacterium, assembly GCA_965202655.1. Taxonomy (GTDB): domain Bacteria; phylum Acidobacteriota; class Vicinamibacteria; order Vicinamibacterales; family UBA8438; genus VXRJ01. The sequence continues at coordinate 651,667 of CBDBBK010000001.1, forward strand.
CGCGCCTCCTGAATCGGTCCGCTGGTACATTCGACATCTCGACTGCGAGGCCATCGCGGACCGCGACGACGCCGCGAACTGCAACGGCGTCGACGTGTCCTTCATCGTGCAGCCGACGATGGGGAGCACGCAGGGAACCGGCATCAACCACATCGGTTTCTCGTTCGCCGACCTGACGGCGAAGATGGCGGAACTCGAGGCGGTTGGCGTCCGTGGTTCGGGCGTCCGGCTGCAGCGCTTCCCCGACGGCTCCACGCTGCGCGAATCGCCGGGCGGCTACCTGCACGGCTACATCTTCGACCCCTGGGGAACGCGCATCGAGATGGTGGAGGATCCCGACCACCTCGGTTTCCACCACATCCACCTGAGTGCGACGGACCCGGAGACGACGCTGAGCTGGTACCGGCAGATGTTCGGCGGCGAACTGGCCGCCCATGCGGGAACGGACGAGGGCCTGCAGTTCGAGAACCTCTGGGTCTTCGCGTCCGAGCATCCCGAGGGAACCCCGGCGACGACCGAGGGGCGCGCCATTGACCACGTCGCGTTCGTCGTCGACGACCTCGACGCGACGGCCGCCGAGATGCGCGGCGCGGGCGTCGAGTTCGCGGAGGAACCGCAGGTGCCGGCGAACGGCCGCAGCTCGGCCCGGCGCGCCATGGTGCACGGCCCGGACAACGTCCGCCTGGCGGTGGTCGAGACCGGCTTCGCCGGCGTCGACAGCGCAAGCTCGGCGCCGGTCTTCGCGGACGTGACCGAGCCGTACGACACGCCGCAGACGCCGTGGGGCGAGCCGGATCTGCAGGGGGTCTGGACCGGCAACGCGTCGCACGGAATCCCGCTCGAGCGCCCCGAGGACCTCACCGACATCGACTCGCTCACTCCCGAGGAGGCGGCGGCGCGGCGCGAGCGCGGCACGCTCGGCAGCATCTGGGGTTACGAGCGCGAGTGGCGTGACACGACGCTCAGCTACGACAAGAACGCGCCGTCGACGCAGGTGGCGATGATCATCGATCCGCCCGATGGCCGCATTCCCCCGCTGACGCCGGATGGCGAGCAGCGCGCTGCCCAGGTGGCGGCCGACAACCGTCGCTATTCGACCAGCAACGTGGCCGGGCCGGAGGAAGTATCCCCTTACGTCCGCTGCATCACGCGCGGGCTGCCGAACCTGATGTTCCCGGGCGTCTACAACAACGGCCTGCAGATCTACCAGGGCCCCGGTTTCGTCGCGATCCAGAAGGAGATGATCCACGAGACGCGGGTCATTCCGACGACCGCCCAGCCGCGGCTGGGCGACCAGCTCGACACCTGGCTGGGCGACCCGCAGGGCCGCTGGGAGGGCGACACGCTCGTGGTCGAGACGACGAACTTCAACGGACGCGCGTCGTTCCGCGGCTCGAGCCCCGACATGGTGCTGACCGAGCGGTTCACGCGGCTAAGCCCCACGCGGATGGAGTACCAGTTCACGGTGAACGATCCAGCCATCTGGACCGCGCCGTACACGGGTCGGTTCACTTTCGATCTGGACGACGAGCAGTACGAACTGGTCGAGTACGCCTGCCACGAAGGGAACTACGGCATGACCAACATCCTGAGCGGCGCGCGGGCGCGCGAAGCCGAGGAGGGGTCCGGCCGGTAGCCGGCGGGACGGGTCCAGAGCAGGAAAGAAGACAGCACGACAGCGAGGTAATTGACCCATGCGGAACAGACTGGCACTGACCTGTGCGGGCGTCGCGCTCGCCATCCTGTTGGCGGGCGGATCGGCGCTCGCGCATCACGCATTCTCGGCGGAGTTCGACGCAACGAAGCCGGTCGCGTTGCGGGGCAAGATCACCAAGATGGAGTGGATCAACCCGCATGCCTGGATGCACCTCGAAGTGACCAGGGAAGATGGGACCATCGAGAACTGGATGATCGAGGCGGGTCCGCCGGGAGCGCTCGTCCGGCGCGGCTGGCGGAAGGACTCGGTCACTCCCGGTATCGAGGTGCTCGTCGAGGGCTATCAGGCAATTGACGGCGCCCTGCGCGCCAACGGCCGTGACGTGACGTTCCCCGACGGGACACGCCTCTTCGCCGGATCGTCCGGCACCGGCGCTCCGCTCGACGGTCGCGATCCGACCGAGCCGTCTCGCTAGAAGCTGGCGGCGTAGAAGTTCCGCGCCAGCGGAACTTCCAACGCGCCCACCAGGGCGCGCTAGCGCTGCTCTTCGGCCAGCCGCGCCGTCCGCAGCATTCCGACGATCGACACGTTGCCCTCGTGGCAGGCGAACTCGAAGAGCGCCTCGTCGCTGCCACGGTCGTGCAACGGTAGTTCCGCCGTCCACGGCGTCTCCCACGTCGTCGGATCGGCAAGTGTCACCCTGTACATCAAGGTGTCCGCCGCCACGCGGGTGAATCGCTCCGTCAGATGCAGACCGCCGGCCGCCCCCTGGTACTCGCTCTTCGGTGAGAAATTCGTCGTCTCTACCACCAGCGTGTCGCCTTCCCACCGGCCCCGCGAGTCGCCGTTCCATTGCCGCACCGACTCGGGCAGGTGCGGCTTGCCGTCGATCGGAATGATCCGCGCGTCGTGGAAGGCCTCCATCAGGAAGACGACGTGGTCCGGCGTCTGGAAGATCTGGTAGTAGCTGTAGGGGCCGGCGCCGAAGTTGCCACCCAGCCGGGGTACTCCGGTCGTAATGCAACGGTGGTTGTTGCTCAGGTCTTCGGGTCCGAGCTTCTCGTTCCAGCCCCGATCAACTTCGGCGAGCCGCGCCGCGCCGTCCGGCCGTCGCGGCGGGATCCGCCCGTCCGGCGGGTCGACCACCAATGACGTCCGCTCGTCGAACACGAAGCCGATCATGCCGATCGAACTGCTGGTGGACCACGCCTCGTAAGTGTCGACATCCTCGACCGCGGCGCGGAAGGCCCCGTCCGCGGTGGCGAACGCACTCCGGCCGCTGTCGAAGATCCGGTCCGCCCGTTCCTGCAGCGTCGCGACTTCCTCCGCTGTCCATTCGTCGCGGTCCGCCACGTAGGCGGGGCGCTCGAGGGGCGTGCCGCTGTCGCTCACCCAGACGCCCGACAGATCCGGCGTGCCGTCCGGCAGGCGGGCCAACTCCCAGCTCTCCGCGGCCTCCTGCGCCTCCGCTGGAGACGCGCTGAATCCCGCTACGAACGCCGCGAGCGTCAGCATCACGACCGCCGGCCGCAAGCCGGCAATGCACCGATCCGGCATCCGTTCCTGCATGCGGAGCCTCCCCTGGTACTTGTCGCCATCCTACCCTTTCCGGGCGCATCTGTGATACGAATAGTGCCGATCAGCGGATGATCGCAACCTGGTGAGGGAGGCCGAGAATGGCGAAGGAAACGACCCGGCGTGATGTCCTGAAAGGAAGCGTGGCAGCGGCAGGTCTCGGGATGGTGGGGCTGCCTCACTGGGCGATGCCTGCCCTCGCGCAGGGCGAGACGCTGATGGAGTTCACGGACGTTCCGGAGGACACCCAATGGATCCGCGGACCCGATCGCCGGATCATCGACGTCCGCCAGATTGACGGCCAGTTCACGCCGATCAATCAGTTCTTCACGACACAGCATTACGGCCACCCCGAGATCGACACCGCGACGCACCGGCTGCGCGTCTCCGGGCTGGTCGACACGCACCTCGAGCTCTCCCTCGCCGACCTGCGCTCCATGCCGAGCCGCGATCTGGTCTTCGGCTTCGAATGCTCCGGCAACCGCGGCCCCCTCAACGGCCTGTCGAGCAACGGCCGCTGGACCGGCGTCCCGCTGCGCGCGGTCCTCGAGCGCGCCGGCGTGCAGGACGAGGCTCGCGAGTTCGTCTTCTTTGGCGCCGACCGGGGCGAGGAAGAAGTCCTGTGGCGTGGCCGGACGTTCAACGTCGATCAGCAGTACGGCCGGAGCCTCGAGCGCGATCAGGCCCTGGGCGACGAAGCCCTCCTCGCCTATGACCTGAACGGCGAGCCGCTGACCGCACACCAGGGCCGCCCCCTGCGGCTGCTCGTGCCCGGCTGGTACGGCGCGCCGAACGTCAAGTGGCTGGCCGAGATCCACGTGCAGAAGGACCAGTACCTCGGCCGGTGGCAGGCCCGTTCCTACCGGACGCTCAAGGGCGAGATGGTCAACGGCGAGATGAAGTGGAAGGAAACCGCCATCTCGACCATGCGCCTGAAGTCGTACGTCGCGCGGGTTACGGCGATCGACGGCGCGCACAACGTCTTCGGCGTCGTGCTCAACGACGGGACGCCGATCCACTCCGTCGAGGTGCAGATCGACAACGGTCCGTGGCAGCACGCGACGCTCGACCCGTCGATGATGAGCGAGAAGTACTCGTGGAAGTTCTTCAACTACCGGTGGGAAGGCGCCACTCCGGGTGAGCACACCGTCACGTCGCGCGTGACCGACGTCAACGGGAACGTGCAGCCGACGGCGGAGGATCTCGAGAACAAGATGACGTTCCTCGAGTCCAACGAACAGTTCCCGCGGAACGTGATCATCGCGTAGCGGTAGCGCCCGAGCAGCTCGACCCGGCTCCCGCCGTGCACCCGAAGCAATGGCGGTCCGTCACGATCGTGCGCGCTTCGAGTGCGGCCAGGTCGAAGTCCCCGACGTGCCGCGGCGATCGTCCGTTCACCGGCAGTTCCAGCATCTGATTGAAATCGCAGTCGTATAGCGTCCCGTCCCAGCCGACCGACAGCGTGTTCCGGCACATGACGCCTCTCGCCGCCGTCGGATTGTAGGCGTCGACCAGCCGGTGCATGTACGACTCGAGGTTGCCCGATTCCATCAGCCATTCCAGGAACCGGCTGATGGGCATGTTGGTGATCGTGTACAGCGCGTCGAAACGGATGCCGTACCGCCGATCGAGTTCCCGCTTCCATTCCTGCTCCAGCGACGCCTGCCTCGGCGGCAGGTAGGCCCCGACCGGATTCGTGACCAGCACGAGCCGCAGTCCGGAGCGGCCGTCGCCGTAGCCCGCCGCATTCAGTCGCTGCAGCGCCTCGATCGACTTCTCGAAGACCCCCTCGCCCCGCTGTGCATCGGTATTGAGTTGCCGGTAGTGCGGCAACGAACAGACCACCTCCACCCGGTGTCCGGCGAGAAAGTCGACCAGATCCGCCTGCGACGGCAGATTCAGAACCGTCAGATTGCAACGGTCGATCACGTGGCGGCCGAGGGCGCTGCACTGCTCTACCAGCCAGCGAAAGTTCGGGTTGAGTTCCGGCGCGCCGCCGGTGATGTCGACCGTCGGGATAGCCGTCCCGCGCAGCGCCTCGACACACTGCGCCATGGTCTCGCGCGTCATCACCTCGCTCCGGTCCGGTCCGGCATCGACATGGCAATGACGGCAGGTCTGGTTACAGAGCTTCCCGACGTTGATCTGGAGGATCTCAAGGCTCGTGGGACGCAGCGGATGCAGTCCCCCCGCATGGAGCGCCGCCGCGAACTCACGTTCGATTGGCAGGCGACGCAACACGGCAAGCTGCTCGCGGGCTCCGGCCAGCGGGGCCCCGCGCGCGGAGAGAGTCGGCAGCGCTATGGCCATATACGTGTCAGCGCCCGGAACCCGTAATGAACGACAGCCTGGCAGACACCCGCGTCACATGCCGATGCGGCCAGCGCGATTCCGCATCTGCACCCCGTGAACCAGCGACGCGCCGCCCCGGATGGCCGAGGCGACGTGGACCGCTTCCGTCATCTGGTCCACGTCGGCGCCCTTCTCCAGGGCGTCGGCGCTGTAGGCATCGATGCAATACGGGCACTGCACCGCATGGGCGACCGCGAGGGCGATCAGCGACTTCTCGCGGGCCGAGAGGGCGCCGTCTTCGAACACGGCGTTGTACCAGGCGAAGAACTTCTCCGCCAGTTCGGGCCGGTTCTTGCCGATCTCAGAGAACCGTTCGAGGTCGTCCGCATGGTAATAGGTGTCGTGCATGGCTCCCGGCGCACCTCCCAAAACGGCTGGCGCTGTGGCGCTTGATGTCTCCGTCATCATCGTACTCCAAGTGCCCCGAACCTGTACTGTGGGCGCGAACGCGCCGCGGCCGATTCCGGCCGGCGTCGCCACAGGCCGCCCCACGGCCGCCGTACTGACAGAATGTGACAGTCCCAGCGGTTAGAAGCGGATTGCCATGAGTCGCCCCGCCCGCCTGTTGGATCTCGTGCAGCTCCTCGCCGGGCGCCGCGCCCGGCCGCTGAAGGAAATCGCCGAACGGTTCGGGATCTCCGAGCGGACGGCGTACCGCGACCTCAGGGAACTCTCTCTCAGAGGAATTCCCGTCTACCGGAACGACTACGGCTACCAACTCGTCGAAGGCGCCACCATCCGTCCGCTCGCCCTGACCGCAGCCGAGCGCGGCGTGCTCAAACTGCTGCTGGACAACCCCGCGGCCCGAAAGGCGCCGGACGTCGGCAAGACCCTGGAGCTGGTTGAAGCGAAGCTCGACAACGCGACACGGCAGGTCGAAGAAACGCCGGGCGCGCTGACCCTCGCCGGCCCGGAACGATCCGGCGCGCTCGCGGCCGGGCTCACCTCCCGGCTCGAAGCCGCGATCAGGGAACGGAAGCCGATCGCGATTCACTACCGCTCGCTGGCGGGCGGGCTGCAGACGTGGCGGGATGTCGATCCCTACGCGATGTTCCACCGCGAGAATGCGTGGTACCTCGTCGGCCGTTGTCATCTTCACGACGAACCGCGCACCTTCCGGCTCGATCGCATCTCCGAGGCGAGATCACTCGCCGGAACGTTCACGCGGCCGGCGTTCGACATCGACACTTTCCTGAAGAGCACGTGGGCGGTATACCGCGGGCGCCAACTGCACGACATCGTCATCCATTTCGATCCCTCGCTCGCTCCGCTGATCGAGGAGGGATTCCACCATCCGACGGAGACGCTGACGAAGCTGGGAAACGGCAGGCTCGAGTATCGCGTGCAACTCTCGCACCTCGACGAAATCGCACGCTGGATCGTCAGCTTCGCCGGCAAGGCGCAAGCCGTCCAGCCACCGCCGCTGGTCACCCTCGTCCACGATATCGCCGCTGCCGCCCGGGCCGCCCACGATCCCGAGAGCGACCGTGGCCCCGGCGGCCGTCAAGGAGCACTCCCCGGACTCCCCGGTCGCGACGAACCCGCGGATCAGCAGCCGCTGATCTGATCCGGGATCGCGCTGACAGGTTCTGACAGGTCTGCCTTCTAGGGTTGAGCGTTGCCCGGCGACCAATCCTGGTCAGGGCATCCTGGAGGAACACATGATCGCCAGGCTCGTTGTGCTCATGATCACGTTCGTTCTGCTGGCGCCGATCAGTGCCGCGGCGCAGAGCGTCATCGCTGAAGCCGGTGGAGCAGGTTTCGGTGTGGCGGCCCGCACGTCATTCGGCACAGTGTCCACCGGCGTAGGGGGAGGTTACGCCGGCGCGTCGGTGGCCCTCTCGGACACAACCTGGCTTCAGCCATACGTCGCCGTCAACGGCTTCTCCGAACTCGGCGTGCTCTGGCAGGCTGGCGCCAACGTCAGACTCGGTCCGGAACGGTGGCTCGCCCGCCCCGTAGCGCGCATAGGCGCCGCGTTCAGCGACGGCGGAGAAGTTACCGGCGGCATCGGCGTCCGGGTGGGTCGCAACGCTGGCGCGCTGTTTACGGCCGACTTGGGATCAGTCGACGGAGTCGTATTCTCCGTGGTCCACATGGGCGCCTTCTTCAGTTTCCAGTAAGGACGGATCCAAATGCGCTCACGCATGCCCCGTTTCGCCGTGCCCGTCGTGCTTCTCGGACTTCTCTGCCTGTCGGATAGCGCAGCAGGCCAGCGCTGGAACGACCTGGAAGAGGCGCTTGAGGGCCGGGAACTGATACTCCGGCCGACCTTCGAGGGACGTCGCAAGGTCTACCTCGACGTGGAGAACGACAGCATCTTCGCCCTCCATCGAGGAAACCGCCTCTTCCCGTTGCGGGAGAGCGAGATGGTCCGGATTACCGACGCCGACCCGGAGGACAACCACATCGAACTCGAACTGCAAAGCCCACGTCTCGGACGTGGCCGTGTCGACTTTTACGGGCCGGCGCCATCGGCCGATGACTTCGAGAACTGGCTGGATGAAGTGTTCGAGGTGACAACCACCGAAGCCGACTTCCAGCGTTACGTGGGGAATGGGCGGAGCCGCACGCTCCACATCCGGGGGGCGAATCACCTGCCGGCGCCGGCAGACCGGCAGTTCTTCGCGACGGAGGCCGATGCGGTCGCCGGTGGCTACAACCGCTGCGGTGTCTGTTTTGTCTCTACCCCCGATGTCTCGAACTACGAGACCGAGCGTTCGCTCGCGATGATGTCGTTGCAGCAGGTGCAGTCCGCGTACTACCCACTTGTCGATACCGAGCTACAGGAATACGTCGAAAGGCTTGGGGAACAGGTTCTTGCCGACTGGCCGGTTCCTCTCAAGGGGTACCGGTACCGGTTCCAGGTAGTGGACGCCGACGACATCAACGCGTTCGCGGTTCCTACGGGATACGTCTTCCTGACCCGCGGGCTGCTCGAATCGCTCGAAAGCGACGCCGAAGTGGCGGCAATCCTCGCCCATGAAATCGCTCATGTCGAGAGTCGCCACAGCTACCGCATCTGGCGAAACGCCCAGCGGGCTTCGGCCATCGCCGGGATCGTAGGCATTCTGGCCGGGGGTACCGACAATGTCGCCGACGACATCGTCGCGGCGATGACCGCTTTCACGGCGAACCTGTTCATGGCGGGCCACGGGCGCGACCGTGAACGCGAAGCGGACCTGTTCGCGAGCTTCTATCTCAACGAGGTGGACATCGGCGATGAACCGCTGCTGAATTCGTTCCGCAAGCTCAAGTTCGCTCGCGACGCCTACGATCCCTTCGGGGATGGAAGCGGCGGGTTGTTTGCGAGCCATCCGCACATCGAAGAGCGTCTCGCGAGGGCAAGCGGCACTGTCACTGCGTCGTTCCCTGAACAGGACGTATTCCAGGGCGTGACAAACCGGGGCGAGCTGGTCGCCACCCTCCGCTTCGACGTGCAGCGGCTCTTCCGAAACGAACTGGACGTCGTCGCAACGCTGTCGACAACTCCGGAACTCGGCGAAGAAGACGACGTCAATACGATCAACGTCCGGGTCGCCGGTCAGCGCATTGAACTGAGGGAGCGGACGGCAGAGAAGATCTTCCCGAGCGATGAGGTCTCGGCCGTCTTCGGCAACGATGGCGCACGGGGACTGATCGAGGGAACGATCGAGTCGGTGGATCTCGACCTCCGCAACGTCGATCGCTGGGAGCGCGTGACGGCCATCGCTCCCTAGAGAAACCGCCGCGTCAGAGCGATCGGAATCCCTACGCCTCCGCCAGCTCTGTCGTCAGCTCGCGGAGGCCGATCGCCTCGACACCCTCGGCCATCGGGTAGCGATCCTCGCCCGCGTAGACGACGAACGCACGGTCGACCTCCAGGTCGTCGCGGGCGTAATAGAAGCCGCGCGCTAGTGTGGGTGTGAGGCCGTGCTTCACCTCGATCGCCCATCGGCCACGGCTGCCCGGCAGGTCGAGCACCAGGTCAATCTCCGCTCCGGCCGACGTCCGGTAGAAACCGGCGTCAGTGAACGCTGGCGCCACGCGCAGCAGCGTCTCGATGACGAAACCCTCCCAGCTTGCGCCGGCCACCGGATGGCCCATGAGTGCGCTGTAGTCGTCGATCCGCAGCAGAGCGTGCAAGAGACCGGTGTCGCGGACGTACACCTTCGGCGACTTGACGAGGCGCTTTCGGACGTTGGCATGAACAGGCCGCAGCCGGCGGACCAGCAGGAGGTCGACCAGAAGATCGATGTAGCGGCTGACGGTCGGCGAGCTGACCGACAACGATGCCGCCAGCTTCGACGCGTCCAGCAACGTCCCCTGTCCGTGCGCGAGCATGGTCCAGAGTCGCTCCAGCGTCTCCGCGGGAACGCGCGGTCCGAACTCGGGAACTTCCCTCTGCAGGTAAGTGCGCACCAGGTTTCCCCGGTAGGCGAAGCTGTCGGCGTCGTTCGTCGCGAGAAAGCTGAGTGGGAATCCACCACGCAGCCAGAGCTTCGTCGTCGAGGCCGAATCCGGCGCCGCTTCCAGTACGTCGAACGGCTGCAACTCGACGTACTCGATCCGGCCTGCCAGACTCTCGCCGGACTGGCGCAGCAACTCCATCGATGCCGATCCGAGCACGAGGAAGCGACCGGTACCCCGGCCCTGCCGGCGACCCTTATCGATGATGCCGCGCAACTCCTGGAAGAGCTCCGGGGTGCGGTGAATCTCGTCGAGAACGACCAGGCAATTCTCGTACTCCCGCAGGAAAAGCGAGGGAGCCGCCAGCTTCTCGCGCGCCTCGGCCGTCTCCAGGTCCAGGTAAAGGGCATCCCCACGCGTGGCTATCTGATACGCCAGCGTCGTCTTGCCCGCCTGCCGCGGACCGATCAGTGCTACTGCTGCCTGGCGCCCAAGCCCGCGCACAACATCCTCGGCTACCCTGCGACCTATCATCCTTGAAATATTAATACATAGTATTAGTATTGCAAGGTTGATAAGGAGAGTGCCATGCCGAAACTGACCGCTACGCTCATTAGTGCCTTGACCGTTCTCGTCCTGATCCCGCCGGCGGCGGCCCAGGAACCCGACCAGCCGGACAAGTTCCTGCTGCTCGCCACGAACCGCACGGGAACCATGGAAGAAGAGCTGAACGAGGCCGGAGCTCGCGGCTACCGTTTCGCCGGCGCTCAGGGCGGCGAGACTGCCTTCGGCGGTCGTGAAGCGGTCGTCATCATGACGCTCGACCCCGAGGGCCGTCGTTTCCGCTACATACTGCTCGCGACCAATCGTACGGGCACGATGCAGGACGAGATGAACGAAGCTCCGCCCGAGTACGACTTCGCCGGCATGACCGTGTTTTCTTCGACCTTCGGCGGCCGGGAGGCCGCCGTCATCCTCGAAGCCGAAATCGCCGACGACTGAAGGCCGTCAGGCTGCTAGCGCGGCGCTTCTTCGTGGGTGTGCATCTGCCGCTCGCCAGCCTCGACCGCCATCCGCCCCGCCGCCAGCCTGTGGATGTTGGTGACGCCTTCCCAGCAGCCTTCCTCGTAGAACTCGTAGGACTCGTCGGGGATGCGCGTCGTCGCGAACGCCAGCGTCCAGGGCTGCGTGAACACGGTCGGATCCTCGATGGTCGCCTCGAAGTGGAGAGTGTCGGCATCCATCAGAGTCCAGCGCTCGACCACCAGGAGTGACTCGCTGTAGAAGCTCCCGTGGGAATCGAGCCATGGCGCGTCGTTGAAGTTCGTCGTCTCGATGACCAGGGTGTCGCCCTCCCAGCGGCCGCGTGAATCACCGTTGAACAGGACGATGTCCTCGCCCACGTGCGGCCGGCCGTCCATCGGAATGATGCGGTAGGCGTGCGCCCACTCGTACAGGATGACGACATGCCCGGCGTTCTGGCGGATCTGCAGATCGCCGCGGTAGTTGCTGCGCGGCACCCCCAGGAGCAGGCAGCGGTCTTCCGGGTCGATGTGTTCCAGCTCGGTAGGCGTCTCCATGTCCCACAGATACTGGTCTCGCTTCTCCGCCGCCCACTGCTGATAGGGAATCCGCCCGTCCGGCGGATCCGTGATCAACTGAAAGGGCAGCCCGAGCCGCTCCGGTCCCCGGCTCTGCATTCTGGCGTGGATGGGATCGCAGCAACCGTCCTCGATGCTGTGCGACGCGTTGACCGGCCCTCCGCGCCAGTAGCCCTGCAGGTCGGGGCGCCCGTCAGCGGTGCGAGGCACTGTCCCCCCGGCCGGCTCCTGGCCGGCGACTGACAGCGACGTCAGCGCGAATGCGGCAGCAGCCGTGATCACGGTCCTGCTCACTCGATTACTCATCGGACCTCCTCGAACCTCGCGACCGTCCCATCACTTGTCGGCAGCCAGCACGCGCTCGGAATACGCATAGCACTCGTACTCCAGAAGCTGGACGTTCGCCTCCTGCCGGCGATAGAGCGGCATGCGGATGGTCCATGGCCGCGTGAAGACGTTCGGGTCTTCGATCGTTGCCTCGTACAACAGGTGATCCGGTCCGGCCGGCGTATAGCGCTCGACCACGTGCAGGGCCTCGCTGTGGAAGTTCCCGGCCCGATCGAACCAGGTCTGATCGTTGAAGTGGATGAGGTCGACGACCAGGGTGTCGCCCTCCCAATGCCCGCGCGAATCCCCCATCCAGAAGTCGATGTGCCCTTCCGGGTGCGGGCTGCCGTCCATGTAGATGGTGCGCGTGACGTGCAGGTACTCGTACAGGATCAGCACACGGTCCGAGAACTGCAGAATCTGAAAGGGATACGGCATGTAGGTGATCCGCGGCACACCCGGCATGTAGCACTGCGTTTCGGGGTCGGCGGTCAGGCGATTCTCGTAGTTCTCCTGCTTCTGCGCCAGCGCCCATTCCTGGTACGGAATCTCGTTGCCGACCACGACCCCCTGCCCGGCTGGCACGCCTGCGCTCGCCGAGTGGTCCTGAATGTCCCAGGCGGCGGTGTTCACCGCCTGCCAGATCCCCTGGAGGTCGGGGTGTCCGTCCGGCGTGCGCGGCGGGACGTAGGGTTCGCCGGAACTGGCCTGCGCCCAGGCCGCCGCCGGCAGCGCGACGATCACGCAGATGCAGACAGCCGCGAGGGCGGCCGACAGGAACCGCATGGACGTGCCGCGCACCTAGCGCTGCCCGGAGGGTACGGGCGCCCCGGTGCCGGAGGAGCCGGCGAAGAAGTCGCGACCGTCCGGGAACTCGATGGTGATGCCGTTGGCGGTCGGCGTCCCGTCCTTGGCCATGTAGCCTTCGACGACGAACTCGATGCCAATCGGGAAGTCGCTGCGCCTCAGCCCGCGCCGCAGCAGCGCGGTCGGATTACCGAGTTCGACGGCCCAGTTGACCACCTCGCCATCGGGGCCCTCCACGTCCATGTGCAGCCAACCGTGGGGGTTCACCCACTCGAGCTCGGTCAGCTTGCCCTGGAGCGTGATCGGCTTCTCGATGTCGAACTCCGCCGAAAACGAATGGTGCGCGGATCCGGGCGCCGCGGCCAGTAGCACCCCTGCGCTCACGAGTACGATCGCCAGCGTTCTCATCGGCCTGACCTCCTGATCTACCGAGCCGGCCAACCGTTGCCCCCGGGGCCGCAGTTCCTGTTGAGAACCGCGCCGCCGCCCCGAGAACTCTTATCTCGTGAAACTACCGCATGTCTTGACCCGCTGCAAGAGCCCGAATCCGAGCGCCCCGCTGCCGCGCCCTTCTGGCGGAAACGGCGACTGCGCCGGAGCCTCCATTGCATTCCAGCCCCCGCCTGCGCGAGACTCCCCCGCTGGAGGCAAGACATGATGCGCACGGTTCTCGGAATCCTCTCGTTCGGACTTGTACTCATCCTGGCAGCGGCCCGACTGCCAGTCGACGACGGAGTAGCTGCCCAAACACCCGGCCCGGTCCCGGTTGCCACCATCGGCCAGCTGGAGCGGGCAATGGTCGGGCCGTCCTCGGACGCCATCTTCAACGTCGGCCGCGCCGCGCCGGCGACCGATGACGAATGGCTTGCGTTGGAAGACGCCGCGGTCATCCTGACCGAGGCGGCCAATCTGTACATGATGGATGGGCGCCGAGCCGACGACGGTGAGTGGATGGCGATGGCCAGTGCGATGTACGACGCCGGACGGGATGCTCTCGCTGCCGTTCAGGCACGTGACGTCGACGGCATCCTGGACGCCGGGAACAACCTCGTCGAAGCGTGCGAAGCGTGCCATGTCCCCTACCGCGATGGCGGTCGACCAATGGGCCCGCCGCCGGGAGCGGTCGCCCCGGAATAGGTCAGGTCGAGTGGAATAGTCTCGGAGCGACCGTCCACTGACCGCTATCGCACTGGAATCAGGCGAATAATCCGGTCGTCGCCGGGCCGCGGCTCGCCACGGCCGTCCCGATTGCCGGTCGCGAGGTACAACCCGCCGTCCGGCCCCGTCACCACGTCACGCAGGCGTCCGAACCGGCCCTCGAGCAGGCGCTCGGTGCTGGCGATCCGGTCGGGATCGGCGGGATCGAATCGCACCCGCAGAAGGTGTGCGCCATCGAGGGTCGCCAGGAAGAGATCGTGACGGAACCCCGGCAGCGCCGATCCCTCATAGAATGCGGCGCCACCCACGGCCAATGCCGCCGGGACTTGCAGAGCCGGTGCGCGCACTCCGGGCGGCGCCTCGTCGCCCGTGACGTGCGGCCAACCGTAGTTATCCCCTGCCTCGACACGATTGAGCTCCGTGGTTCCGGGCCGGCCCGGTTCGGCTACCCACAGCGCGCCGGTAAGCGGATGCCACGCGAGTCCGCGCGGATCGCGATGCCCCAGCGAGTACACGGGCGACGCGAGCGGGTTGTCGCGAGGCGTCATCCCATCCGGCCGCAGCCGCAGGACCTTCCCGCCGTACGAGGCCAGATCCTGCGCCGCGTCCCCTGCACCAGCGTCACCCAGCGCCACGTAAAGCAGGCCGTCGGGCCCGAAGCGGAGTGCTCCACCGCCGCCCAGGGCGCTCAACGGCACGTCATCCAGCAGCACTACCGCCTCGCCCAGCGTGTTCTCCACCTCGCGGTACCGAACGATGCGCCCCACCCGCGACGCACCGGGGCCGCTCCGGGCCTGCAGCAGGTAGACGAAGTGGTTGCGGTCAAACTCGGAATCGAGTGTGAGACCCAGCAGGAGTTCCTCTCCCGGAACGAGCGTGTTACCGAGCATCAGCGCAGGCTCCGGCGCCAACCGTCCGTCCTGCACGACCCGGACCCGGCCCGGTCGTTCGGCCACGAACAGGCGACCGTCCGGCGCAAAGGCAAGGCCGGTCGGGGCTGCGAGTCCGGTGACGACGGTCTCGGCCTGGAACCGGGTGCCGTCGATAGCAGTGAATACTCCGCCGGCGCCCTGCCCGAACGTTCCGCCGAACGGTCCCGGCGGACCCGGACTCTCGGAAACCGTTGGCTCCTGCGTGTCGGTTCGGGGCACGGGATCCGTCGGTTCCCCGACGGAACGTCCGAAGAAGATGAAATCGTTGCTGAACAACCCGTCCGGGTTCTGCACCTGCACGAAACGGATCCCGGAAAACGACTGCAGTTCGATGACCACCCGCTCGTCCACACAGTTGGGGAGCCGCCCCATCTCGCAATGCACGGCGCCGGGCACTCGCCTACCGTCGACGAAAACGCTCGCTCCCTCCTGGATGTGCCGGCCGCCGACCAGGATGCTCCCATCCGACGCGGACGGGAATTCCTGGGCGCCGCGCTGCGCATGAATGGGCCCTACCGTCCAGATAGCGGGCTGCGGGTGGTCGACATCCACGTTGACGCCGAGGCGGGCGGTGAACGTGCCGACGAACCGGCCCTCCGCGGCCAGCGCCATCAGTTCGGCCCGGCTGAACGACTGCGCATCGTCCCCCCGCTCTATGTACGCGCCCTCCGCGAACTGCAGCGACACCGGCGTCGCGGCCGCATCTCCCAGCAGGACGCCCTCACCCTGCAGGAGGATGGCGCCTTCCCGCGCGGACAGCTCCAGGGCGTCCAGCAGGTCTTGCGTCAGGGGAACGTCCCCGGACGTTCGATTCAGCGTGACCTGCCGGGCAAAGGACCCGGAGAAACCGGTGCTGCCTTCCACCACCATGTCCCAGAAGACCGCGCGCTGGCCCCGCATGACGCCCCACATGCTCCGTTCCGGAAAGGCATTGTCCCGATCGGACTGACTTCGCAGATGGATCACGTTCCAACGGCCTTGCGGCAGGATCAGCCAGCGGTCGTAGGCGCCGCGCCACGTCGGGGCGTCCATGCCGGTGAACGGCGTGTTGGTGCTCACCCAGAACGGCATGCGGTGGCAGTTGCCGCAGGTACTGATTCTCGCGTCTGCTCCGTCGGGTACGCCGTGAATGTGGAACCGCTTGAACCCGGTCGTCGCATCGTCCGACAGGACGTTCGAGTAGGAGCGACGCTGGGCGGGCGGGTACGGAACGCTGAGCAGGAACTTCGCCAGATCGTCGCGTTCCGCCGCGGACAGCGCGCCGGGCTTGCCTTCGTCGTTGACCGGGCACTCCCCCACCAGGCACATGGTGGTCCGGAGCGTGGCGTCCACGAGGAACCGGGTGCAGCTCTCCTCGTCCCCGATGTCGCAGTTGGGCGGCGCCTCGGCCCGCGTACTGGCCGTGTTGATCCCGCCGTAGGGATCACCGGGAATCCCGTCCCAGTGGTAGGGCGCGGTGTCTCGCAGACCGCGAATCGGCATGGTCGAGCGGGGCGGGATCTGGGTGCAGCCCTGCCGGTCGCAGACCGGCGTATTCAGGACCCAGACCAACTGGTCGGTGTGGCCGTCGGGATGGCAGCTCTCGCACGAGAAGGTGCCGGTGGTCGACGCATCGGCGTCGTTGAAGGCGACGCGCCCGCGCTTGACGGCGGGATGCGTCGGATCATCGAGCGTCACGGTCCCGACTACCCGCGGGGCGGATGGATCCGTGACGTCGACCTGGGAGACGGTGTTGGCTACCGCGTTGAGGACCCACGCCCGCGCGGGGCCGCCGGCCCGGTCCGATTCGAGGGCAATCCCCCGGGGCGCCGCATCGACGCCGGTGCGGCCGAGCACGTTTCCGCTCGCCGCATCGACGGTGAAGAGCCTGTCCGACCCCGCGGCGGAAACCACGAGCGTGGAATCGTCCGCGCTGACCTGAATCGCGAACGGAGTGGCCAGCGCCCGGCCCGGCGCCGGATGGACCGGTGGCAGCGGTTCCAGTTCGATGAACACCGGCGCACCGCAGGCTCCGCCTCCGCAATCGACCCGGGTGATCCGATTCAGGAAGGCGCGGTTCTCCATCTCGGCCAGCCCTTCCTTCGCGGTGCCGGCGCGGCCATTGGCATCGTTCCGGGCATCGGCCTGCGCGACGAAGACCCGGCCGGCCGAGTCGACGGCCAGACCGTAGAGCAACGTGCCCACGGTGCTGGTGACGTCCACGAGGGTGTCGTTCGCCGTCTCGAAGACGTACAGGTCCCGGTCGGGGATTCCCGGGTGCTTGACGATATCGACGTCGATCCCGAGGGACAGCACGTTGTTGTTGTCGACCACGTGCCGCTGTGCGTCGAACGTGCAGAGCTCACCGTCCTGCGGGCCCCGGCACCCCGAGATCTGGGTCTGGTTGTTGGACTCGAAGGGGATGACATACAGAAGGCCGTCCCGGACGACGAGCGCACGCGGATCCTGCGCCGTGATGGAAAGCCGGTTGACCACCTCGCGCGTGCTCACGTCGACCACGGCGACCTGGTTCTCGGACGAGAGAGCGACGTACGCCTTGGCGTTGCTGGCAAAGGCAATGCCCACCGGCTCGTCGAAGCGCGTAGCTCCGGTTTCCGGGTCGAAATCCTGAACCGTGGCGACAACCTGCAGATACGTGAGGCTGTCCGGGTTGGTGTCGATCACGCTCACCGAGTCCGAGACGTGGTTCGCGGCCCACACTTCGAAACCGTCCGGCCGCACTGCGAGACCGACGGGATCGATGCCGACGTCGATCCGGGCGATGACGCGGCGGCTGGAGGCATCGATGACGTCCACCGTGTCGGCCGGCGTGTTCGCAACGAAGACGTAGCCGCCGTTCACGGCAATCGGCGACGCCTGCGGACTGTTGAATGTCGGATGCCCCACATCGCGCCGGCTGTCTCCAGTACCGCGGCCGGCGGACTGCGTGAATCGCAGCGGGGCTGCGACACTCGTCGCGCTGGCGCCAGCGTCGAGAGGCAATTGCCGAGCGTCCGCCAGGGTAAGTGCCGCAAGGCCGCCGGCAGCGGCCAGTACGGCCTTCAACAGACGCGACAGCGCCCTGATCATCGATCCGCGTAGTAGTATGAACGACTGTCAAGGAGACTGGTTGCAGGCTGGAAGCTCGTTCAGAGTAGCGCTGGCGGCGATGCTCGCGGTTACCGGCCTCGGAGCCGCCGTACCCGTCACCGCGGCGGCCGAACAGGAAGCCGCGCTCGCCGACGCCGTGCAGCGTGGCGACACCGCTACGGTCCAGACGCTGCTCGCCCGGGACACCGATGTCGACGCCGCGCAGGGCGACGGCGCGAGGGCACTCCACTGGGCCGCCTACCGGAACGACGCGGAGACCGCGGCGGCTTTGATCCGCGCGGGAGCTGACGTTCACTCGCCGAACGACTACGGCGTCACGCCGCTGGCCCTCGCGGCCCGCACCGGCGACTCCGGGATCCTGTCCCTGCTGCTGGCCGCCGGCGTCGATCCGAACGACCCGCAGCAGGCGATCAACTCCGGCGAGACGCCCCTGATGCTGGCGGCGCGGACCGGGCAGGCCGAAGCCGTGGAGGTGCTGGCCGACGCCGGGGCCGACCCCGACGCGCAGGAAGCCTGGAACGGCCAGTCGGCCCTCATGTGGGCCGCCGCCGAGGGCCATGTTCCGGTCGTCGAGACGTTGATCGCGCACGGCGCCGATATCGCCGCCCGCTCCAACAGCGGCGCGACGCCGCTCCTGTTTGCCGCGCGCAAGGGGAGCATCGACGCCGTCCGGGCCCTGCTCGCGGCGGGCGCCGACGTGAACGAAGCCCGGCCGGACGGAGCCACCCCGCTGCTCGTGGCGGCCGTCAACGGCCACGAGGACCTCGTCGACCTGCTGCTCGAACGGGGCGCGGACCCGAACGCGGAAGGGGGCTCGACACGGCTGACGGTCCAGGGAATGCGGGCCGAATCGATGCCGCTCGAAATCCGCAAGCTCGGCTACAGCGAACGCGAGTCGGAAGGCATCATCCCCGGCAACATCTTCGGCCGTATCCTGCAGGCTGCCGTGCACGTCGCGAACTGGCATATCAGCGATCAGTTCATCAACGTGAACCTCGATCGGCTGCGGGTGATCCGCGCTCTCCTCGACCACGGCGCGGACGTCAACGGCCGGAACTCGATGGAGGAGCCCCGCTGGTCGGGCGCGCGCTACCGCCGGCACATGACCGGCGCCACCGCGTTCATGCTGGCCGCCAAGTCGGCGGACGTCGAGGTGTTGCGGCTGCTGCTCGAGTACGGGGCGGACCCGACGATCAACACCGAGGACAACATCACGCCGCTCATGGCGGCGGCGGGCATATCGTGGGCCTCGAACCAGGATCGCGCGAGCGAGGCGCAGGTGCTCGAGGCGGTCCGCCTGCTGGTGGAAGAGCTGGGCGCCGACGTGAACGCGGTCAACGACGTGGGTGAAACGGCCATGCACGCAGCGGCGTACCGCGGTGCGAACAGCGTCGTGCAGTATCTCTACGACCAGGGCGCCGAGCTCGACGTCGTGGCGCTCGACGGACGCACGCCGCTACGGGTCGCGGACGGCGTCGAGTACGGCAACTCGTTCGCCGCGCACCCGCACACGGCAGTCCTGCTGCGGCAGCTCGGCGCGAGCGAGATCCCCTGCCCGGCGCCCTGCGCGGCGGCCATTCCGGAGGAGGCGCTCGGACGGTGAAGGACCGGCGCGCGGCGGCGCAGCGGCGGCGCGGATCCCGGCGACCGGGGCTGCGCGCGTGTCTGGCGGCCCTGCTGGGTGCGTTCGCCCTGCAGGCGCCGGCCGGCGCCGCGCCGGCAGAGCCCGCCGCCACGCCACGGGCGGCCCGCGCCGGCGGACAGGCGGCCGAACCGGCTCCCCGCAACGTCCTGCAGCGCTACTGTTTCACCTGCCACAACGACCGGGCCCGCACGGGTGGACTGGCCCTCGACGTCCTCGACCTATCCGGGGTCGGCGAGCACGCGGAAGTGTGGGAAGCAGTGATCCGCAAGCTCCGGACGGGCGCCATGCCGCCCGCCGGACGCCCGCGCCCCGACCGGGCGACCTACGACGCCGTCGTGGCCTGGCTCGAAACGGAACTCGACCGCGCGGCGCGGCTGGATCCTGACCCCGGCCGTCCCACCCTGCACCGCCTGAACCGAACGGAGTACCGCAACGCGGTCCGCGACCTGCTCGCGGTCGACATCGATCCGGCGTTGCTGCCCGCCGACAACGCGGCCTATGGCTTCGACAACAATGCCGACGCGCTGACCCTGTCATCGGCCCTTACCGAGCGCTATCTCGGCGCCGCCGCGCAGATCGCGGAAATGGCGCTCGGGCGTCCGCGCGGAACGCCTGCGCCGGAGACGTTCTTCGTGCCGACGGACCGCGATCAGGACACCCGGGTGAGCGACGATCTGCCGTTCGGGTCGCGCGGCGGCACGTCGTTCCGCTACTACTTCCCCGCCGACGGCGAGTACGAGTTCCAGATGCGGCCGAAGGAGAGCGGCGTCGCGGGCGGTTTCGAGGGTGTCACCGCCGAGCCGCACGAGCTCCACGTAAGTCTCGACGGCGAGAAGGTCTGGACCGGCGTCGTGCAGAGCCCGCCCGACGCGCGCGGCAACGAGCGGATCCGGCTCATCCTGAAGAGCATGCGTTTCCGGGCTCCGGTGTCCGCCGGGTCGCACCAGGTGCAGGTGTTCTTCACCGCGAAGACGTCCGCCTACGTCGAAGACCTGTTCGACCCCTACCTGCGCCGGGACCCCTACCGGGCCTCGCGCAGCGAGCCGCGGGTGTCCAGCGTGACGATCACGGGTCCGTTGCCGGAGACCGCGGCGCCCGGCGAATCGCCCAGCCGCCGCCGGCTGTTGACCTGTACGCCGGCGCCCGCCGCCCGGGAGGCGGAAGCCGCTGCCTGCGCGGGCCGGATCATCGCCGCGCTGGCCCGTCGCGCCTGGCGCCGTCCCGTCACCGAGGCCGACCTGGAGATCCCGCTCGGCCTGTATCGCGAGGGCGCCGCGCGGGGAGGCTTCGAAGCGGGCGTCGAGCTGGCGGTGCGGGGGATTCTCGTCAGTCCCAACTTCCTGTTCCGGTTCGAGGACCAGCCGGCGTCGGTCGATCCCGGCACGCCATACCGCCTGTCCGACCTCGAGATGGCCTCGCGGCTCTCGTTCTTCCTGTGGAGCAGCATCCCGGACGACGAGCTGCTCGATCTGGCCGTCGAGGAGCAACTGCGCGACCCGGACACCCTCCGGGGGCAGGTGCGGCGCATGCTGACGGATCCACGCTCGCAGGCGCTGGTCGACAACTTCGCCGGCCAATGGCTGCACATCCGCAACGTCTCCGGGTTCCAGCCGAGTCCGGAACTGCTGTTCCACTTCGACGACAACCTGCGCCAGGCCTTCGAACAGGAGACGAAGCTGTTCTTCGAGAGCATCGTCCGCGAGAACCGGAACGTCCTCGACCTGCTCGACGCCGACTACACGTTCCTGAACGAACGCCTCGCCCGGCACTACGGCATCCCCGGCGTCTACGGCGAGCGCTTCCAGCGCGTCTCGCTCCCGCCCGACAGCGTGCGGCGCGGGCTCCTCGGCCAGGGCTCGATACTCACCGGCACGTCGCGATCCAATCGGACGTCGCCGGTCATTCGCGGCAAGTGGATCATGGAGAACATCCTCGGCACGCCGCCGCCGCCGCCGCCGCCCAACGTGCCGGACCTCCTCGAGGAGCGCGACCCCCGCAAGGTGCTGCCGATGCGCGAGCAGATGGCGGTCCATCGCGCCAATCCGGTCTGCGCGGCCTGCCACGCGCAGATGGACCAGTTGGGCTTCGCCCTCGAGAACTTCGACGCGATCGGCGAGTGGCGCGACATCTACGGCTCGGGGTCGCCCATCGACGCCTCGGCCGAATTCCCCGACGGCACGACGTTCGACGGCCCGAACGAGTTGCGCGAGCTGTTGCTGAGCCACGCCGACGACTTCCTGTTGACGGCGATCGATCGCCTGATGACGTACGCCCTCGGACGCGGCCTCGAAGCGACCGACATGCCCGCCGTGCGGCAGATCAAGCGCGACGCGGCGGACGACGGCTATCGCTTCGAGTCGCTGGTCCTCGGCGTCGTCGAGAGCACGCCGTTCCAGATGCGGATGGCGCAGGACCGAACGAACTGATTTGGGCGTATGATGGCCACGGGAGAGGTGCGATGCTGATCACGAAGCAGGTGCTGCCGAGACGGACTTTCCTGCGCGGGATGGGCGCGACGCTGGCGCTGCCGCTGCTCGACGCGATGGTGCCCGCGATGTCGGCCCGGGCTCCGGGGGCGCCGCGGTTCGCGGCGGTCTACGTCGGCAACGGCATGAACATGTTCGACTGGACTCCGCCGACCGAGGGCGTCGGGTTCGAGCTCTCTCCCATCCTGCAACCGCTGGAGCCGTTTCGGAAGCAGACGCTCGTCCTCAGCGGGCTGGACAACTACCCGGCCACCGACCAGGGCGACACCGGCGGGCAGCATCCCCGCGCCGCTCCCGCCTTCATGAGTTCCATGCATCCGAAGCAGACCGAGGGGGCGGACGTCGAGGCGGGCACGACCATCGACCAGATGATTGCCGAGCTGATCTGCGCCGACTCCAAGCTCCCCTCGCTCGAGGTTTCCGTAGACCGCAACGATGTCGTCGGCGCCTGCGACCACGGCTACGCATGCGCCTACATGAACTCGCTCTCCTGGAAGACGCCGACCCAGCCGCTCCCGGCCGAGACGAATCCGCGGTTCGTCTTCGAACGGCTCTTCGGCAGCGGCGACACCGCCGAGGAGCGCCAGTTGCGAGTGGAAGAGGACCGCAGCATCCTGGACGGCCTCACCCGGGAGATCGGGGCGCTGGCCAGCCGGCTGGGCGGGCACGACCGGGGGAAGCTGGACGAGTATCTCGACTCGATCCGCGACGTCGAGCAGCGCATCGCGCGCGCCGAGTCGACGAACAGCGACTTCGCGGTGCCGGAGCGCCCGGTCGGCGTGCCGGAGACCTTCCGGGAATACGCGGAACTGATGTTCGACCTGCAGGTGCTGGCCTTCCAGGCCGACATCACGCGCGTCACGTCGTTCATGATGGCCCGCGAGAACATCAACCGGTCCTACAACGAGATCGGGCTGCCCGAGGCGCATCACTCGATGTCGCACCACGGCAACAACCCGGAGAAGATGCAGGACTTCACCAAGCTGAACACCTACCACGCCGACACCCTGGCGTACTACCTCGACCGGCTGCAGGCGATTCCCGACGGCGACGGGACGCTGCTCGACGCCACCGTGGTCCTCTACGGCAGCGGAATGAGCGACGGCAACATCCACAACAACTACAACGTCCCGGTGGTTGTCGTCGGCGGGCCGGAGCGCGGACTCCAGGGGAACCGCCACCTCGTTTATCCGCAGGGCACTCCGCTGGCCAACCTGTCGCTCAGCCTGATGGCCAAGTTCGGCGTGCACGAGGAGCAGTTCGGCGACAGCACCGGGCGACTGCCCCTGCTGTCCGGCGTGTAAGGGACTTTACGTCGGACGGCGGCGCCCCGCCGTCGCCGAGACCACTCGTCCAGGGCGGCCCTGCCGTGCGCTGACGACGTTCTGTCGCTGCCGGTAAAGGACGGCGACCCGGCGGCCGACTGGGTTGTGCGCTGACGGCCAGCCAGACGCATTTTTCTAGTGTAACCGAATAAATTTCCATAAAATCTATTTATTTCGTTTATACTCGAAATACATGGAGCTCGCGCGCCGGCACTACCTCGACCGGCTCAGGCAATTCCTCGACGCGCCCGTCATTACGGCGGTCACCGGAATCCGGCGCGCCGGCAAGAGCGTGCTGCTGCGGCAGTTTGCGGAATCTCTGAAGAACGAGCGCCAGGTCGTCTACATCGACAAGGAATCCCTGGACTTCGACGAGGTGCGCACCGCCCGCGACCTGGTTGATCGGGTGAACTCGACGACGCGCCGGAACGAGCCGCGCGTCGTGATCGTCGACGAAGTCCAGCAGATCGAAGGCTGGGAACGCGCCGTCGCCTCTCTCAACGGCGAGCGGCAGACCCAGGTAGTGATCTCCGGCTCCAACGCCGGATTGCTGTCGGCGGAGCTCGCAACGCTGATCGCCGGCCGTTATGCGGCGCTGCAGGTATTCCCCCTCGGCCTGCGCGAGTTCGGCGACCTGTACCGGCAACGCGCCGACGCGTCACTCGACGATGCGGGCCTGTTCCGTCTCTACCTGCGTATCGGGGGACTGCCGGGCCTGCTCCACACCGACCTGAGCGATGCCGTAGTCGAGCAGATGCTGGGCGACATGGTGAACACCATCGCCATCCGGGACGTAATCCGCCGACACCGGATCCGGGACGTCGCGCTGTTCGACGCGATTCTGCGCTTTGCCGTCGACAGCGTGGGCAGCCTGGTGTCCGCCAAGCGCATCGCCGATTTCATGAAGAGCCAGCGCCGGACGGCGGCCGTGGACACCGTGCTCAACTATCTGGCCCACTTCGGCGATGCCTTCCTGCTGGAGGCCGTTCCCCGCTTCGATGTTCGCGGGCGGAAGCTGCTTCAGGTCAATCACAAGTACTACCTGGGCGACGTCGGACTGCGTAACGGCATCATCGGCTACCGCGAAGGCGACATCGGCGGAGTCCTCGAGAACCTGGTGTTCCTGGAGTTGCGGCGCCGCGGCTACGCGGTGACGGTGGGTACGGCGGGAAACCACGAAATCGACTTCGTGGCGGAGAAGCGATCCGGGCGTTGCTACGTGCAGGTGGCCTATCTGCTCGAGTCGCCGGCCACCATCGCGCGCGAGCTCAACGCCTTCGACGCCATCCGGGACGCTTATCCGCGGGTGCTGCTCTCGCTCGATCCGCATCAACCGGCCGACTTCGAGGGCGTTCGGCACCAGCCACTAACCGATTTCCTGCGCGGTGCGCCCCTCGGCGCGTCGACCGCCGCATAACGGTCTGGCGCCCGGCGGGTGGCCATGGCAAGATTCACGTGCACCGAAGGGCGAGGCGGAGGAGACCCGTAATGCCGAAGAAACGCGACCGCGACGATCCGCGCATCGAGAACGAGCACGGGGTCAGCCGGCGCGACTTCGTCAGGACGGGGGCAGCGGCCGGGCTGGGGGCCGGCGCCCTGCTGACGCCGGACCCGGCGGACGCGCAGGCCGCCGCCGGAAGCAGCCAGAACGTCGACTGGGATTACGAAGTGGACGTCGTCGTGGCGGGGGGCGGATGCGCCGGTCTGACCGCCGCCATTCGCGCCCGGGACCTCGGGGCCAGCGTGCTGGTGGTCGATCAGAACTTCGACCTCGGCGGCCGGATGCTGCACAGCGGATCCTTCGTCTCGCTCGGCGGCGGCGACCCGGTTCAGCGCCGGGACATGAACGGCGAGGGCGACAAGGAGGGTTTGATTCAGGTCGATCCGGTCGAGGCGCCGGAGGAGCTCGACGACAGCGTTGACCTGCTGTTCACCGACCTCACCGACTGGTCGGTCGTCGACGGAAAGGCCCAGAGCCCGTACCGGTACAACGAACGGGAACTCTCCCGCTCGTGGGCAGAGCACTGCCCGGCCACGCGGCAGTTCCTCATGGACAACTACGTCCGGTTCACGCGGGTCAACGGCACCCACGGCGGGGGCGGCCTGTCGCGGGCGCGGGGCGCGCGCTGCTTCCTCATGCTGGGCGACCGGACGGACATGAAGGCGGGCACGATTACGCCGGAGGACGCAGGCGTCGCGGATCCGGAACGCACGAGCGCCTTCGCACCCGTCCAGATGAACGACGCGAGACGCTTCGTCGGCCCCGGCGCCGTAAGCAACGGCGTGGCCCTCTCCCGGCCGCTGGAATTCTCGGCGCGGGAGAAGGGCGTCGAGTTCATGCTGCATCGCCGCTTCGCCGACCTCGTTCGTGAACAACCCTTCGCCGGCAGGATCACGGGGATCAGGGCCCACTACTCGCCGCGTCACCACCCCGAGACCGGCGAGCTCCTGCAGAGCTATTGGCGGAACGGCAACATCGACGAGCGGCGCGAGACGGTGACCATCCGCGCCCGCCGGGGCGTCATTCTGGCCAGTGGCGGCCATGCCGGCAATCCGCAGGTCCGGAGCATGTTCTACCCCGCGATGCGGGAGCCCGCGTTCCCGACGAGCGGCGTCGCCCTGCAGGGCCCGCACGGCCAGGACGCGAGCGCGCTCGTCGCCGGCCTGAAAGTGGGCGCCAATCTGGCCGGCATGCAACAGAACCTGTCGTATCCCACCACCTTTCACATCTCGACCCGTCTCGGCACGCGAGACGCCTACACGACGATGATGCCCGGGCATCCGACCTTCGGCTTCCGCGGCTCCGCGGGAGTCAACGTCGGCAGCGCCGGCTTCGAGGAGTTCATCGCCGTGAACCAGGTCGGCAAACGCTTCTTCAACGAGGTCCGTCTGCCCGCCAGGCCCCGCGGGAGCCGATACCCCGGCGATGGCGCCGCCCCGGGGCAGGGCCTCGACCACAAGCCGCTCGACTGGCGCAACTGCCAGCAGAAGTGGATCCGGGAGATGTACGACTACGACCACGGCCTCGACGCCGCGTTGGCCATGAACGAGGGTTCGGAGCCGCCGGACTACTACTCGGGACCGCTGTGGGCCATCTTCGATGAGGAGGCGGTCGAGCGCAACGGCTGGGAGCTCCGCCATCCCTACGTGGCCGACAACGGCTACTTTTTCCGGGCCGACACCGTCGAGGCGCTGGCCGGGAAGATTGCCGCCGGCCACGAGTTCCAGCGGGTGCCGCTGCGGTACCTGGCCGAGACGGTGGCCAAATGGAACGATTGCGTGGACGCTGGCGCCGACCCCGAGTTCGAACGCGAGGCGGACGCGCCGATGTACCGCATCGAGCGGCCGCCGTTCTACGCGCTGTCGATCATGGTGATCTGGCACGACTCCTATGGCGGGCTGCGGGTCAACGGCCGGCAGCAGGTCGTGGACATGCAGGGCGAGATCATTCCGGGCCTCTACGCCGGAGGCGAAGCGGTGGGAGGATTCAACAAGCATGGCCTCGGCAAGGGCCACGTCCAGGGCTATGTCGCCGGCACCCACGCCGCCGGGGAACCCCACGGCTAGAGAACCTCACGCCGGAGGTGGCGGACGGGCCATGGCTGCTGCGGAAGACCACGTCGAATCGCACGACACCCGGGTAGTCGTCTGGGATGTGCCAACGGCCATCGAGCGCGGGAAGCCCTTTGCCATCCGGCTGGGTGTCGCCTGCTCCGCCCGGTGCGGGCTCAACGGTCTGGCGGTGGTGGTGCGTGACCACCACGGCAACCGGCGGACGACGGCTACCCTCGGGGACGCCACGTGGTCGGGCACCGACGCGCTCCATCATGCGCAGGTCGCCCTGAACGCCCCGGACACGGAGGGTCTGTACCACTGGGAAGCCTCGGTACTGACGGACGACCTGCCGATCGCACACACGGACCGTAGTGCGCGCTTCGGCGTCCGCGTCGTGGCCCCGCCGGACTGCCGGGTGACCGTCGTCGCCGTCGACGCGCAGAGCGGGACGCCGGTAGAGGGCGCGCGGGTGGTTGCGCACCCGTATCGGGCGGTCACGGACGACCGCGGCCGGGCGCGAATGCACGTTCCGGCCGGCGAATACAGGCTCTTCGTGTCCGGCAAGGGCTACGTCCCTTTCCGCTTCGAGGGAGAAGTGACGACCGACAGGACCATTCACGCCGAACTGACGCAGGATGTGGAACTCTCGGATGCCGACATCTGGTCCTGATCAACGCAGTCGACGTGGGATGGCGGTCCGCTGGGCGGGGCGGGTCGCCATCGCCGCTCTGGGGGTCGGCGGTCTCGTCTTTCCGGTTGCCGCCCTGGCGCAGCCCGACGACACCGCGATCTCCGAACGGGGGCAGCAGCTCTACGCCGAGCATTGCACGCGGTGCCACGGCGCCACGGGCGAAGGGAATCCGCCGACATTCCCGGCCCTGAATGGCAACGACCGGCTTGAAGACGCCGCCCGGATCGTCCAGGTCATCGGCCAGGGTTCCGGCAACATGCCGCCGTTTCCCTCCCTGACCACGGAGGACGTCGCGGCCCTGGCGAGCTACGTCCGCAACGCGTGGACCAACAGCTTCGGCGGCGTGGCGGCGGACGCGTTCGCCGCGGAGGCGAACGCGTCCGCGGATGCGGGCCGGACCACGTCGGTCTGGGACGGCGTCTTCACCGACGACCAGGCGGCGCGGGGACAGTCCGCGTATTCCGGCGCGTGCAGCTTCTGCCACGGCCGGCGGCTGAACGGAGCGCCGGACGATCCCGATATGCGTTCCTCGCCCCCGCTGGCGCGGGCGCGGTTCCTCCGCGAATGGGAAGGGCGGTCGCTGGCGACCCTCTACGAGTACACGCGCCTGACGATGCCCGAGGACAATCCGAACTCTCTGGCCGAAGAAGAGTACGTCGACATCATCGCCTACCTGCTTTCAGCCAGTGGAATGCCGGCCGGAGA
Source organism: Vicinamibacterales bacterium (assembly GCA_965202655.1). Taxonomy (GTDB): domain Bacteria; phylum Acidobacteriota; class Vicinamibacteria; order Vicinamibacterales; family UBA8438; genus VXRJ01. Next base: position 679,962 of record CBDBBK010000001.1, read on the forward strand.
TGACGAACTCGCGCCCGACTCCCAGAGCCTGGCGCGCATCGTCATCCGGCAACAGCAATAGGCTTCAGCTCTCCGGAACGGCTTCCATCAGGAGGGCCAGGGCGCGGCGCAACGCGCGGCCCCCGTCACCCGCTCCGCTGTAGTGGCCTTGGCGGACGACGACCAGGTCGTGCGTCGGGATGATCAGGGTCGTCTGGCCGCCCGCGCCCGACATGTAATAGGCGTCCCGCGGGACGGGGAAAGTGCCGGTCGTGTTGAGCCAGAAGAAGCCGCCGTAGATCGGGCGGCCGTCCGCTTCCCACGCGGGGGCCACGTTGCTCACGAAGTCGACGAAGCCCTCCGGCAGGATCCGTTCGCTCTCCCACACGCCGTCCTGCAGATAGAGGTTGCCGAGTCGCGCCCAGTCGCGGGCCGGAGCCAGCTCGTAGCCCTGCAACAGGTAGTTGCCGTAGGGATCGGTCTCCAGCACGAAGCCGCGGATGCCCAGCTTGTCGAAGAGCTCACGCTGCGGGAAGGTCAGATAGTCGTCGCCGCGGCCCTCGACGCCGAGCCGGACGAGGTAGTTGGTCAGCACCGGATCGGAGTTGCGATAGCGGCCGATGGTGTTGGGGGGCCACTGCTGCGGGCGGGTCGCCGCCCACTCGAAGGAGTTGGCCGAACCGGTATAGACGTAGAGGTGGTCGGGATAGCCGAGCGCCGGATCGAGGTCCGGGTCGGCGACGCCGCGGAAGCGCAGGCCACTCGACATGCGCAGGATGTCGGAGATGCGGATCTCCTGGCGCGGATCGCCCGGCGTCTGCCACTCCGGGATCGGCGCCGGCTGATGCAGCTCGTACACGCCCTGCTGAATCAGGACGCCCATCAGCGTCGCGGTCAGACTCTTGCCCATCGACCAGCTCTCGAGCGGCGTGTGCGGCGTGATGCCGGAGCCGTACCGCTCGGCGATCAGGCGGCCGCGATGCGTGATGACGAAGGCGGCCGTCAGGCCCGCTTCCGGCTCGAAGGCGGCGTCGACCGCCTGCTGCAGCTTGCCGGCGTCGATCCCGGCCGGCAAGGGTTCCTCCGCCATCCGATCGCCCATCGGCCACGGCAGCGTCTCGGCCGGCGGCAGCGTGGTGCGGATATCGACGGGATCGAAGAAGACGTCCTCTTCCCCCACCGGCAGCGTGACGCAGCCATGGTCGCCATTCAGCTTCGCGGTCCGGACCGTGCCGTCGGGCAGCGTCAGGTGGACGCGCCGGCCGTCCTGATCGACCTCGCGCCGCGTGACGTGGCGGCGGTGCTGGTACGGTCCGCTGAAGAAACCGACGTTCTCGGCCGCGAAGTCCGCGTCCAGGCCGGTGACGAAGACGGCCGAGCAGAGGGTCTTGGCGAAGCCGGAGATGTGGTGCGAGAGCGGGTCGCCCGGCGGCGCGACGTATTCGGTGTCGAGTTCCGCCTCGGCGGCGCGCGCCAGCATCGCCGTGCGCTGATCGTCGCCCTGCTGCGCGGCGGCAAGCACGGTCACGGCGACGGCGACGGCGGCGAGCGCCCCGACGCCCAGACCCGCCATCCACTTCCGATTGGTCACCTTCCGCATTGATCCCTCCCCGACTCAGGCCGTCAGCGTAGCACGAGGGCGGTGCTACAATGCGGCGCATTGACGGACACATCCCGAGGAGCTGCCATGCTGTCAGACACTCGCCTGGTTCGGACGTTTGCCGCCGCCGTCTTCATCCTCTTCGGCGGGGCCGCCCTCGCCGGCGCGCAGATCCTTGACGCGCCCGATCCGGCGCAGATGGAAGATGCGCCGCACCTGGGTTACCACCCGGTCGAGACCGGACTGGAGATCCCCGCCGACGTCGAAATGGGCGCGCCGTCCAGCGTCGGCTGGACCTCGACGGGCCGGCTCCTGGTCTTCAACCGCGGACCGAACCCGCTGATGGAGTTCGAGCCGGACGGCACGTTCATCCGTTCGTGGGGCCAGGGGCAGTACGACCGGCCGCATGGCATGCGCATCGACGGTGAGGGACACATCTGGACCACCGACGTGAACGGCGACACCATCCGCAAGATGAACCCCGAGGGCGACATCCTGATGACGATCGACCCGGACGACACGCCCCTCCTCGAGGAGCCGACCGATCTGGCCATCGGCCTCGAAGGCGAGATCTACGTCCTCGTCGGCCACGGCCAGGGCGTTCCGCGCGTGCTGAAGTTCAACCCCGAAGGTGCGCTGATTCACAACTGGGGCGGTCCCGGCACCGGGCCGAGCGAGTTCGACACGCCGCACTCGATCGTCGTGGACGACGAAGGGCTGGTCTACGTCGCCGACCGGCAGAACCGTCGCGTGCAGATCTTCGACAGCGAGGGGACCTACGTGAAGGAGTGGGCCTACAAGGGCCTGCCATGCGGGCTGTTCATCAACAGCGACGGGACGATGTACATGGTGAGCGGCTTCGCCGGCGAGATCCTCGAGCTGGACGAGAACGGCAAGGCGGTCGGCGCCACCGGACAGCCCGGCAAGGGACTGGGCGAGTTCGGCGAGGCGCACTACATGACGATTACGCCGTCAGGCGACATCTACGTCGCCGATACCGTGAGGCCGGCGCTGCACAAGTACGTCAGGGACTAGTACTGGTCCGCGCTGGCGCGCCCCGGCGGGCGCGTTGGAAGTTCCGCCGGTGCGGAGAACTTCTGCGTCGCAGGCTCCTAGCGCGCCGCGTCCGCGTCACCTTCGACGATCTTCCGCCAGTCCGCGCCCAGATCGACGCCGATCGTCGTGTCGGCGCCCAGCGCGGCCAGCGCCTCGCCCGTCTCCTCGTGGCGGTAGAACGATCCCGCGCGGTACTCGCCCTGCGCCGCGATCATCCACGGAGTCTGGCCGCGGCCGTTGATCACGTCCATCTCCGCCCCCTGCTCCACCAGGTACGGCGCGATGAGTGTCCCGCCCATGTAGACCCCGCCATGCAGCGGCGTCTGGCCATCATCGTTGACTGCGTTCACGTCGAGACCGAGTTCCAGGCAGTACTTCACCGCCTCGAATGCACGGCGCTGCAGGGTCTCGTAGTAGGCGGGATACGAACGGAAGCCGTACTTGTCCTGCCCCTCGACATAGTCGGCCCCGGCCGCGACCATCAGCGCGGTCGTGTTGTCGATGGTGGTCAGGAACGGATCGGCGCCGCCTTCCTCGACGAGCATCCGCATGATCTCGACGTCGCCGAAACTGGCTGCGAGCAGGAACGGGGTCGAACCCTCCGTCTTCGGCGTCAGGCCATTCGCCTGCGTGATGCGGCGCGAGACGAACGGCAGCCGCTTCTCCAGGCGGGCATCCGGATCGGCGCCCGCCGCCAGCAGGGCGCGCGCCACCTCCGGCATCTGCCGCTGGACCGCGGCGTGGAGCGGCGCGCGTCCCGCGCCGGCGTGGTTCGCGTCGGCGCCGCGTTCGATCAGGAACAGCGCCATCTCCGCGTGGCCGCTGTCGATGGCGACCAGCAGGGCCGAGGCGTCCGTATCCTCGCGGAACAGCACGCGGGCATTGGTGTCGCCGCCAATCCCGTCCGGCGCCGATTCGTGGACGCTGGCGCCGGCGGCGAGCAGCAGGCGCGCCACGCCGACGTTCCCCTGCTGCGCCGCGAACAGCAACGGCGTGAAGCCGTTCGTCGATCGGGTCGTCGCGCCGCCGCCCGTCTCGAGCAGCACGCTCGCCGCCTCCGTATGGTTCTCGGCGATCGCCCACATCAGCGCCGTCTGGCCGCGCAGCGATTCCGCGGCGGTCGGATCGGCGCCGGCCGACAGCAGGCGGCGCACCACGTCGACGTTACCGACCCGCGACGCCGTCAACAGCGGGGTAACTCCGCTCACGCGCGCGAGATTCGGGTCCGCGCCCGCCTCGAGCAGCAACTCCACCATCGGAAGACTCGCGTTGAGCGCCGCGAGGGCAAGCGGCGTGACCCCGTGGTCGTCCGCCGCGTTCACCTGCGCGCCGGCATCCAGCAGCAGCCGGGCGGCCTCGGGATGATCCCGGTGTGACGCCCAGTGCAGGGCGGTCGCGCCGTCTCCCTGCGGCAGGTTGACGTCCGTTCCGCCCGCGACAAGGCGTTCGGCGCGGGGCAGATCGCCCAGCTTGACGGCCTCGATCAGCGGCGATTCGGCCGCCGCGGCCGCGGTGGAAACCGTGGGGGAAAACCCCGCGAAGAGGAACGCCACGGCAGCGAACAACAGGACACGGTGACGCCGATCGCGCATGGTCTGGCCTCTCTGATCCGGAGCCGAGGGAGCCGCCCGGCGGACCCGCCCGCCTGCTTGACCTCCCCCGAACACGCCATGATAATGCACGGTACGCAGCCTTTTACAAGGCTTTTCCGCGCCCGGCAAGGGTATTCATGCACGTCACGTGGAAGCGGCGGCCATCGGTCGGACGGCCAGGAGCCCTGGGCATCGCCTCCGCCCTGCTGATCGGCAGCCTTGCGGCTGCCGGCGTCGCCGCCCGCCCCGCTGCCGCCCAGGACACCGCAGCCTCACCCGACAGCGCCCGGGCGACGGAATACCGCCAACTGCTGAACCGTTACTGCGTCGGCTGCCACAACGACCGGACGCTCACGGCCGGCCTCACGCTGCAGCAACTCGACCTGGCCCGCGCCGGCGACGATCCCCACGAGACGGAGACCTGGGAGAAGGTCATCCGGAAACTCCGGACCCGGTCCATGCCGCCGTCCCCGCGGCCGCGCCCCGACGAAGCGACCTACGAGGCCTTCACGGCCTGGCTCGCGGGCCGGATCGACACGGCGGCGACTCGCGATCCGAATCCGGGCCGGCGCCACGCCGTCCATCGATTGAACCGCGCGGAGTACGCCAACGCGATCCGCGATCTGCTCGATCTCCGGATCGACGCGCCGGCGCTGCTCCCGCCCGATGATTCCGGCTTCGGCTTCGACAACATCGCCGACGTCCTGTCGATGTCGCCGATGCTGACCGAGCGCTATCTCGCCGCGTCGCGCAAGATCAGCCGCCTCGCGGTGGGCGATCCCGCCCTGCAGCCGACCACCGATGTCTACGAGGTGGACAAGCACCTGCGCCAGGACCGGCGCGTCAGCGACGAGCTGCCGTTCGCCTCCCGCGGCGGGCTGGCCATACAGCACTACTTCCCGCTCGACGGCGAGTACACGGTGCGGATCTTCCTGCTGCGGACCTACGACGGTGAGGTGCGCGGCCTCCTGGACGGGCATCAGCTCGAGGTCCGGCTCGACGGCGAGCTGATCGACACCCTGACCGTCGGCGGGCCGCTCTTCGACGCGAACGGCGAGGAAGTGCGCCGCGACCTGCGCAACGTCCCGGACGACGGGCAGCAGGTCCGTTTCACGGCGAAGGCGGGACCGGCCACGCTCGGCGTCAGCTTCGTCGATCAGACCGCCTATCTCGAGGGCATGCTGCGCCCCGACTATCGGGTGACGAGTTACGAGTATGCTGGCGATCAGACCATCCCGCCGGCGATCGCCAATGTCGAGGTGAGCGGGCCGTACGACGCCACCGGCCGGGGCAACACGCCCCCGCGCCGGCGCATCTTCTCGTGCCGTCCCGACCCGGGCATGGACGAGATCGGCTGCGCGTCGCAGATTGTCTCGGGCCTGGCGCGCCTGGCGTTCCGGCGCCCCGTGACCGGCGACGACATGGCGATGCTGCTCGACTTCTACCGGCAGGGCCGCGCGCAGGGCGACTTTGATGCGGGAATCGAAATGGCGCTGCGCCGCATTCTGGTGAGCCCGGACTTCCTGTTCCGCCGCGAAACGGACCCGGAAGACGTCGCGCCCGGCACGGCCTATCCGGTCACCGACATCGAGCTGGCCTCGCGCCTGTCCTTCTTCCTGTGGAGCAGCATCCCGGACGACGAGCTCCTCTCCACCGCCGAGCGGGGCGAGCTGCGGGATCCCGACGTGCTCCGGGGGCAGGTCCGCCGCATGCTGGCCGATCCGCGCGCGGAGGCGCTCGTCGACAACTTCGGCGGGCAATGGCTCTACCTCCGGAACATCCGGCTGGTGACACCCGACCCGCAGGCGTTTCCGGACTTCGATGCCAACCTGCGCGAGGCGATGGAGCGGGAGATGGCGCTCTTCCTCGACAGCCAGGTGCGGGACGACCGGAGCATCCTCGACCTGCTGACCGCCGATTACACCTTCGTCAACGAACGGCTGGCGCGGCATTACGGAATGCCGGGGATCTACGGCAACCACTTCCGGCGGGTCGAGCTGGAGGGCGCGCATGACGCCCGCCGCGGCCTGCTCGGCAAGGGGAGCCTGCTGACGGTGACGTCGTACGCGCACCGCACGTCGCCCGTCCTGCGCGGCAAGTGGCTGCTCGAGAACGTGTTCGGCACCCCGCCCCCCCCGCCGCCGCCCGACATCCCGGCGCTCGAGGAAAACGACGAACCCGGCGTCGCCCCCCGTTCCGTCCGCGAACGGCTGGAGCAGCACCGGGCCAACCCGGTCTGCGCGAGCTGCCACCAGCTCATGGATCCGCTCGGTTTCGCCCTCGAGAACTTCGACGGGATCGGGCGGTGGCGCGACGCCGGCGACGGGGGCGATCCGATCGACGCCAGCGGGACGCTCACCGACGGCGCGTCGGTGGACGGCCCCGGGACGCTCCGGCAGGCGCTCGTCGACCGGGGCGAGAACTTCGTCACCACCGTCGCGGAAAGACTGTTGACCTATGCCGTCGGGCGGGGCGTCGAGTCGTTCGACGGCCCCGCCGTTCGCGGCATTGTGGACGCCGCCGCCGCGGAGGAGTATCGTTGGTCAGCGCTCGTCGCCGGTATCGTCCAGAGTCCGCCGTTCCAGATGAGGAGATCAGCCGAGCCATGACGATTCCGAAGCCGGCCGTCCCGAAGACGCGCGGCGCCGCCCCGGTGACCGGGCTCGCCCTGCACCGCCGCACGTTCCTGCGCGGCGTCGGCGCCACGCTCGCCCTGCCCCTGCTCGACAGCATGGTCCCCGCCTTCGCCGCCGTGCGGAACACCGCCGCGAAGCCGGTGCAGCGGTTCTTCACCGGATACGTGCCCAACGGCATCATCATGAAGGAGTGGACGCCGGCGACCGAGGGAGCGCTGGGCGACCTGCCGTCCACGCTCGAGCCGCTGACTCCGTTCAAGGACCGGCTGCTCGTGGTGAGCGGCCTCGCCGACGCGCCCGCCTTCCCGCTGCCGGGCGAAGGGACCGGCGACCATGTCCGGGCCGCCGCCACCTTCCTGACCGGCATCCACCCGAAGAAGACCGACGGGCCGGACATCCGGGCCGGCAAGTCGATGGACCAGATCGCGGCCGAGAAGCTGGGGACCGAGACGATGCTCGCGTCCCTGGAGCTGGCGATCGACCCGAACGAGTTGATCGGCGCCTGCGAGGCCGGCTGGAGCTGCGCGTACGCGAACACGCTGTCGTGGCGGAATCCGACCAACCCGCTTCCCATGGAGAATCAGCCGCGCGCCGTCTTCGAGCGGCTGTTCGGCGACACCGACAGCACGACGCCCGAAGCGCGGCTCGCGCGGATCCACGAGGACCGCAGCATCCTCGACTCGCTCGTGCACGAGGTGGCCGACTTCCAGCAGCAGCTGGGCCCCGGCGACCGCACCAAAGTGACGCAGTACCTCGACGCCATCCGCGACATCGAACGGCGCATCCAGTTCGCCGAGGCGCAGAGCGAGCGGGAGCTGCCGGAACTCGCGCGTCCCGCCGGCGGCATCCCCGATACGTTCGCGGAGCATGCCCGGCTGATGTTCGACCTGCAGGTGCTCGCGTTCCAGGCCGATCTCACGCGCGTCAGCACGTTCATGATGTCGCGCGAGGTGAGCCCGCGCACCTATCCCGAGCTGGGGATCCCGGATCCGCACCACGGGATGTCGCATCACCAGAACCGGCCCGAGCAGATCGCCAAGCTGGCGAAGCTGAACCGGCACCACATCGAGCAGCTCGCCTACTTCATCGAGAAGCTTGAGGCGACGCCGGACGGCGACGGCACGCTGTTCGACCACCTGCTGATGCAGTACGGCTGCGGCATCAGCGACAGCAACCAGCATCTGCACGTCAACCTGCCGGTCCTCGTCGCCGGCGGCGCGGCGGGACGGATCCAGGGCGGCCGACACATGCGGGTCGTCGAGGAAACGCCGCTGACCAACCTGCAGGTGGCGCTTCTCGAAAAGCTCGACGTGCCGATCGAGTCGCTCGGCGACAGCACCGGCGCCGTCAAGCACCTGTCGGGCGTCTAGCCCGGATTTCTCACGAGTGTGGTAACAAGAGGCGGCCCCTGATGGCGTAAAGTGTTGTTGTCAAAGACACTTCCAAGCCATACAGGGAGGCAGCCTCTTGTCGACACAGTGTACGCCGCTTCAGCTTGAGTTTCCACCGGCAGGCCGTCGCCGTCTGGTGGCCCGATTCGACGGTGGGACGATCACGTCCAACGCGGGAGCGGTGCTGCTGCGGGCGGTCGAAGCGTGTACGCGCGTGTGCCAGCGTGCGGCGCGCTGTTTTCAGGACCATCGAGACCCGCGTCTGGTGGAGCACACGGTCGAGGAACTGGTGACGCAGCGGGTGATGGGGCTGGCGCTGGGCTACGAGGATCTGAACGACCATGACACGCTGCGTCGGGACCCGCTGGTCGCGGCGGTAGTGGGCAAGGCAGACCCGACGGGGTCGTCGCGGTCGCGGGCTGCGGATCGCGGGGCGGCGCTGGCGGGCAAGAGCACGCTGAACCGGCTGGAGTTGTCGGGTCCGGACGCGTCGACGGATCGGTACAAGAAGGTGAGCTGCGACACGGCGGCGCTCGACGCCTTGCTGGTGGCCCTCTTCGTCGAGGCGCACGTGCGGCCGCCAGCGCGCATCGTGCTGGATGTCGATGCGACCGACGACCCGCTGCACGGTCAGCAGGAGGGGCGGTTCTTCCACGGTTACTACCGGCACTACTGCTACCTGCCGCTGTACATCTTCTGCGGCGGCCATGTGCTGTGTGCGCGGCTGCGTCCGGCGGACATCGACGCGGCGGCGGGCGTGGTCGACGAGTTGGCCCGGGTGGTAGCCCAGGTGCGGCAGACGTGGCCGGATGTCGAGATTGTGGTGCGGGGGGATTCGGGCTTCTGCCGGGAGGCGCTGCTGAGCTGGTGCGAGGCCCACCGGGTGGACTATGTCATCGGGGTCGCCAAGAACGAGCGGCTGAAGGCGCAACTGGCCGCCTCGCAGGCCGAGGCGCAGGACCAGTTCGCCTCCACCGGGAAAGCCGCGCGCGTGTTCGCCGACTTGCGCTACCGCACGCTGAAGAGCTGGAGCCGGGAGCGGCGCGTGGTGGGCAAGGCCGAACAGCTGCCCGCCGGTCCCAATCCGCGCTTCGTGGTCACGTCGCTGCCGGTCGAGACCGTCGATGCGCGGACGCTGTATGAAGATCTCTACTGCGCCCGCGGCGACATGGAAAACCGCATCAAGGAACAGCAACTGGCCCTCTTCGCCGACCGCACCAGCAGTACGACGTTCCGGGCCAACCAGTTGCGCTTGTACTGGGCAACGCTCGCCTACGTGCTGTTGCACGCCCTCCGCCGCCGGGGACTGGACGGCACCCGCCTCGCCCGCGCGCAATGCGACACGCTCCGCTTGCGCCTGCTGAAGCTCGGAGCCCAGGTCCGGGTCAGTGTCCGCTGCATCTGGGTGGCCCTGGCCGACTGGACGCCCGACGCGGACCTGTTCGTCACCGCCGCGCAACGCTTGCGCGCGCCGCCCGCCAGGAGCTGATACCAGGAGCCCGCGACACGACCCACACCGGCCGCGAAACCGGTGGTCGGGGGCGTCTGCCGACTCCGCCGTCAGACACCAGTCAAAGCACGCCTCCCGGGCGGCAATCGTCCGCAATCGCCACCGTCTCGGCAGTACCGCCCGGGTCTTGACCACGCGTCCGCCACATTCTCAGAGGCGGTGAGAAGTCCGGGCTAGTAACCCGCGCGCCAGCGCTCACGCTAGTCGCGCGCGGCTCGCTCTTCGCGCGCAGCCCGCAACGACTTCAACGCCTCGAGGTGCTCCACGTACGCCGCCCGGGCCGCCATGAACTCGGCGTGCGTCAGTCGCAGCTCCTTGGAGATCTTGCGGGCCTCGCCTTCTTCCGCCACCGTGATCGAGTCGTCAGCCGCCGACACCGCGAACACGCACTCGAGCAGCTCGACCCGCTGTTCCGGTGTCGACAGTTCCCGAAACTCCTGCGTGATCGTGTAGTTCTGCGTCCCGCCGAACAGCCGCACCTGGTGGCGCGCCATCTCCACGACCAGCACCGCCTGCGGCTCCGGCAGGTGGCCCAGGACGCGGACGATCTCTTCCATCTTGCGCTTCTCGGCGTCGCTCACCCCCGAGTCGGCATGTGCAGCCCGCCCGAGCACCCACGCGAACGTCGCGAGGTACCGGGCGCGCTCCTCGGGGAGCGCCTCCAGCTCCTCGACGATGTGGCGCACGACGTCCGCCTCCGCCGACCGGTCGCGCGCCGGGGCCGCGCCGCCGGTCAAACCCAGGAAATCCAGAATAGCCATTGGGATCAGCGTACCCCGGCCGCGAGGCGTTCGACGAGTGCGCCGGCGACGCCGGCCGGCGGTTCGCCCTCCTGATCCACCTGGCGGTTCATGGCGCGCATCGTCTCCGCGTCGATGGTTCCGTCGAGCTGCCGGAGCGCGTCGATGACGTCCGGCGTCTCCCGGGCGAGACGCGAACCCGTGAGGATGATCGTGTCGTACGGGGGGATGGCCTCCCGATCGTCCACGAGCAGTTGGAGATCGTAGGCAAGGATTCGGCCGTCGGTCGAGTAGGCGCTGATCACGTCGACTTCGCCGGTCGCCACCGCCTCGTACATCAACGTCGGGTCCATCGTGCGCAGCTCGGAAAAAGCAAGGCCGTAGCTGTCGCGGAGGGCCGGCCATTCGGTTCGGATGAAGAATTCGTAGTCGCTGCCGATCGACAGTTGCGGCGCGACCGGCACGAGATCGCTGATGGTCTCGAGACCCATCCGTTCGGCATCCGCGGAGCGGACGGCCAGCGCATACGTGTTCTCGAAGCCGAGGGTCGCGGTGAGCGCGAGGTCGCGGCTCTCGAGGAAGGACTGGACCTCGGCCAGCACCGCTTGCCGCCGGGGTATCACGCCGTCGCCGCCCCGGTTCAGGATGTTCGCCCAGACCGTCCCCGTGTAGTCGGCGTACAGGTCGATTTCGCCGGCTTCGAGCGCGTCGAACGTAACCGTCGACCCGAGCGCCTGCACGAGGCGGGTCGGCCGGCCGGTCTGGCGCGTGATCCAGCGCGCCATCGCCTCGCTCAGGATGTACTGCTCGGTGAAGCCCTTCGCGCCGACCACCACCGGCCGGTCGCGTCCGCCGAGGAACGGCGCCGCGAACGTCGCGCCCGCGTAGGCGTAGAGCAGGGCGACGGTCGTCAACGCGGCGACGAGCGCGCCGCGGCGACGAGCGGTGAGCGACACCTCGATGGCGCGGACCAGGCCGTCGAGCAGCAGGGCGAGGCCGGCGGCGGCGACGCAGCCGACCAGCACCGCCACCGAGTTGCGCGTCTGGAGCCCGCTGAAGATGTAGTTCCCGAGGCTGGTCGCGCCGACAGGTGTCGAGAGGGTCGCGATTCCCACCACCCAGACGGTGGCGGTTCGCATCCCGGCGACGATCACCGGCATCGCGAGCGGCAGTTCCACGCGCGTGAGTTGCTGCCGTGACGTCATGCCGACCCCCTGCGCCGCCTCCTTGAGGGCCGGGTCGATGCCGGCAATCCCGGTCACCGTGTTGCGGAGCACGGGCAGAATCCCGTAGAGCGTCAGGCCGATCGCGGCCGGCAGGAAGCCGATGCTCTGGACGTCGAGTGCCGCCAGCACCGGCACCATCACGGCGAGCAGGGCCAGGCTCGGGATCGTCTGAATGACGCCGGCGACGGCCAGCGCGGGCTGTTCCAGCCAGGCGATCCGGGTGGCGGCGATGCCGAGCGGGACGCTGATGGCGGTCGACAGCAGCAGGGCGAGCAGCGTCAGTTGCAGATGCGCCGTCAGGTAGTCCGGCAGCAGGGCAAGTTGCTCGCTCAGCATGGCGCGCCCGCGCCGCCGTCGGCGGCCCTGCCATTTCCGGCGCCGCCGATCAGCGCGTCTACCGCCTCCGCCTGCCGCCGGGGCGTGCTCATCATCCGCTCCACGTACTCCGTTGCCGGCCGCGTGAGCAACTCGTGCGGCGTGCCTACCTGCACGAGCCGACCCTCCTGCATGACGCCGATCCGGTCGCCCAGGGTCAGCGCTTCCGTCATGTCGTGCGTCACGAACAGCGCCGTCAGGTTGAGTTCGGCGCGGATCCGCAGGAATGACGTCTGCAGCCGCTCGCGCGTCACCGGATCGAGCGCGCCGAACGGCTCGTCCAGCAGCATCACGCGCGGCTCTGCGGCCAGCGCGCGCGCCACCCCCACCCGTTGCTGCTGGCCGCCCGAAAGCTGCCGCGGCCACCGGCCGCGAAGGGCGGGATCGAGTTCGACGAGGCGCAGCAACTGATCGACCCGAGCCGCGATCCGGTCCTCCGGCCAGTCGAGCAGCGCCGGCGTGACCGCGATGTTCTCGCCGACCGTCAGGTGGGGGAAGAGGCCGATGCGCTGGAATACGTAACCGATGCGGCGGCGCAGCTCGTGCGGCGGCAGCGTCGCGGTGGCGACGCCGTCGAGGTGAATGGAGCCGGCCGTGGGCTCGATCAGCCGGTTGATCATCTTGAGCGTGGTGGTCTTCCCGGATCCGGAGCCGCCGAGCAGGACCACCAGTTCGCCCGCGCCGACGTCGAGGGTCAGGTCATCGACCACCGCCGCGGCGCCGTAGCGCTTCGTCAGGCCCATGGCCTGAATCATCGGCGGGGATGGGCCAGCCATGGCGGGACAGCCAACAGTAGCACGGGGCGACCGCGCGCAAGACAAGGCAATGGTCCTGAAGGTGCCGCGGCAGGATGGTCCGCTATGGCATATGAGCGTAGGAGAGCCGGAACCAATGACTAATGGTATCTCTGGTACTATGAGGCGTTAATATCCTTGTATGGTATCTATGCATAGCCATGTCATTACGTTGACATAGTGGTATGAAGCCTGCGTAATGGTAGCTTCCCCCGCCGGCGCACCGGCGGCGTCAGTCCTTGGTCGCTGGCTGCGGGGCCGGGTTGGCGTCGAGCAGGACGGCGACCCAGCGGAACTCGCGGCTGTTCTCGAGGGCGATCTTGACGGCCATCGTGAGGGGCACCGAGAAGAGCATGCCGATGGGGCCCCACACCCAGCCCCAGAAGACGAGCGAGCCGAAGACGACGAGCGTCGACAGGCCGAGGCGCCGCCCCATCAGGGTCGGCTCGATCCCGTTGCCGAAGATGATGTTGACGGCCAGGTAGCCCCCCGCGATTACCGCCGCCCTGCCCGGGCCGAACTGCACGATCGCGAGCATCACGGCGGGCACCGCCGCCAGGATCGAGCCCAGCGTCGGGATGAAGTTGAACAGAAACGCCAGCACGCCCCACAGCAGGGGAAAGTCGAGCCCCATCAGGGCCACCCAGATGCCGACGGTCAGGCCGGTCGCGGCGCTCACGGCGGTCTTCACCACCAGGTAGGTCTGCACCTGCTGCGCCATCCGGGCCATCTGGCTGAAGGAACTCTGGCGCGCACCGAACGCGGCCGTGATCTTCCGGCTGAAACCGGCTGCCTCGAACAGGATGAAGATCACCGTCAGCAGCACGAGGAACGTGTTCGAGAGGAACGCGCCGACCGTCCGCACGGTGTCGCCGATGACGCCGCCGATCAGGTCGAACATGCCGGACGGCGCGAGATCGAATGACGTCCACTCCTCCACCGGCAGCCCCAGCCGGGCGCCGAACGCCAGCAGCGATGCCGCCAACTCGCGCAACCGGTCCTGATAGGCAGGCGCGGCGGCCGTCAACTGGTTGACCGACCCCGCGAGCACCGCCACCAGGGCGCCGATCACGGCGATCGCCAGCAGCACCGTGCACAGCACGGCGAGCGGCTTCGGCACCTTCAGCCGGACCAGCCAGTTCATCACCGGGAAATTCACCACCGCCAGGAAGACAGCGACCAGGAACGGGAGAATCAACTCGGCCGCCGCCCGCAGGCCGGCGATGATCACGATGAGGCAGGCCGCGGCCACGAGGTAGCGGACGCCCACGCCGCCCACCAGGCGATGGTTCGTTCCCGGATCGGTCATGTCGCGTCGAAGAGCGTCAGCGCGAACCGCGTTTCTTCTTCGATCCACTGCGCGCGCCGGACGAAACCGGCCCGCTCTCCCAGGTCGACGATCTGTTCCGGCTCGTACTTGTAGGAGCTCTCGGTCCAGATGCCCTCACCCTCGTCCAGCCGGACGCAGCAGTCGACCTCCCGGAGGCAGACCGTCTGATCCGCCTGGCTCACCAGGTACGACTCGACGCGCGACTGCCGGGCGTTCCACACCACCTGGTGGGTGAAGCGCTCCACGTCGAAGTCGGCATCCAGCTCGCGGTTCAGCCGGACCAGGAGATTGCGGTTGAAAGCCGCGGTCACCCCGAGGGGATCGTCGTAGGCGATGACGAGTTCCGCCTCCGGCTTCACAAGGTCCGCCCCCAGCAGCAGGCTGTCGCCCGGGCGCAGGCCGTCCCGGATCGCGGCGACGAAGCCGTCCGCCTCCTCGGGATGCAGGTTGCCGATGTTGGAGCCGAGGAAGAGCACCATCGCCGAGCGGCCCGGATCGAGTTGCGCGGTCGCCGCGCGCAGTCCGGCCGCGTACTCCGCGCGATGGCCATGGACCCGCACCGCCGGGTAGCGGGCGACCCGCTCGCAGGCCCGCTCCAGCGCGGTGGCGGAGATGTCGATCAGGTGGACGTCCGCGCTGCGTCCCGCCCGCGCGATGCCCTCGGCCAGGATCGCCAGCTTGTCGCCGTTCCCGCCACCGAGTTCCACCAGCGTCGCCGGGGTGTCGACGTGCTCCAGGATGGCGTCGCGCTCGCGAGCCAGGAGCGCGCACTCCGCCCGGGTAATCGGGTACCACGGCAGTTCGCAGATCGCCTCGAAGAGCTGCGAGCCGAGGGCGTCGTACAGGTAGAAGGGCGGAATCCGTTTCGGCCGGCGGCGCAGTCCGTCGACGACATCGCGCGCGAGGGCGCCGGTTGCCGGTTCCGGCCGCCGTTCCGTCGCCGCCGCGCCGGACGCGCCCCCCATCAGCGGCTACGCGGTGTCCCGGGCGCAGCGGAACGTGGCGTACATGAACGGGTAATGGGGACGGAACCAGTTGCGGAAGCTGCGGCGGATCAGCCCGGCCGCGGTCGCCGGCGACGCACCCTTCACCACGAAGTGATCCCCGTCGAAGAAGTCGGCCGAGTATTCCGGGTAGGAGGCCATCGCCTCGAAACCGGGGAACCCGTTGAAGACGGTCGACGTCCACTCCCAGCCGTTGCCCACGAGGTCGTGGATCCCCCAGGCGCTCGCCCCGGCCTGGTGCGATCCGACCGGCGCCGGATCCCACAGCCGGAAGTCGAAGTTGCCGCGCGTGGCGTCCGGCGGCGCCTCGCCCCACGGATGCGCGCGTTCGGTTCCCTCCGGGGTCCCATAGGCGGCGCGGTGGAACTCCGCCTCGGACGGCAGCCGCAGGCGCCGCCAGCGGGCATAGGCCGCGGCTTCGTCGTGGGTCACCCAGACCGGCCAGGCGGGCGGCAGCGGCACGCGGTGGAACATGCCGCGCCAGTACCAGCGTCCCCCGTCGCGTTCCCAGAAACGCGGGTGGTTCCGGCCGGAAGCCTGCTGCCGCGCCCAGGCCGCCTCCGACCAGAGCGATCGCATCCGGTAGCCGCCCGACTCGACGAACTCGAGGAACCGCGCGTTCGTCACGTCGTGGATGTCGATCGCGAACGCCGGCACGTCGACCCCATGCGCGGGAAACTCGTTGTCCCAGCCGAACGGGATGCCTTCGATGTGGGCGCCAAGGGTCGTTGGCCCCGCCGGCACCGCCACCATTTCCGGGGGCGGCGGCGCGGGCGCGTCGACGCCGACCGGCTTGTAGCCGGCAGGACAGCGCTTCTGCGACGCATCGAGCCAGTGCCACATGTAGAGCAGGGTCTCCTGATGCATCGCCTCGTGCTCCAGGATGGTGAAGACCCCCTGGCCGCGCCGGACGACGCCGTTCACCTCCCCTTCGATCGGCCCGGAGGCAAGCGCGGAGAGAATCGCCTCGTCCGCCTGCGCGACATACTGCTGCACGGTCTCCCGGGACGGCCACGCGTCGCGGGCCGAGCGGGCGGCGTCCGAACGGTTCGCGGGGTCGATGCCGCGCGCGAAGAGCGTCTCGAGGTCGCTGTCGATCCCCGGATGCCCCAGGCCGCGTTTCAACAGCGCGTTGACGGCGAAGGCGGGAATGTGGCCATCGTAGAAGACCACCGGGTGCCGGAGCGGGATCGGGTGCGCATAGTACGCGTCGGGCGTGAGGAGGTCGAAGATGGCCTGCGTCCGGGCGCGGTTGTCGCGGTAGGCCGTGATGGCCGCGCGGCGATCGACGACCGGCCGCTCGCGGCCGGCCAGCGCCTCCCGCCGGTCGACAATCGGTTCGCCGGCCGGCGGCGCCGCGCTCATGCCGGGATCGTAACAGACGTGCTAGGCTGAACCCGGCTACCGATGCGAAAGTGGCGGAATTGGCAGACGCGCCGGATTTAGGATCCGGTAGCCGCAAGGCTATGGGGGTTCAAATCCCCCCTTTCGCACCACGTGCGCGCCCCCACCACCCCGCACGCGGTGAAGCCCGGAGACCATGAAGACCGAAGTAGTCGATGTCGGCGCCTGCCGGAAACAGATGACGGTCGAGATCCCCGCGGATCGCGTCGACCAGGCGATCGACCGGCTGTCGAACCAGTATCGCCGCACCGCGAAGCTGCAGGGATTCCGGCCCGGCAAGGCCCCCGCCCGGGTGATCCGGAACCGGTTCCGCGATCAGATTCTTCGTGAGGTGGCCGAGGACCTGGTGCGAACGGCGGTCGACGAGGCCATCGACAACGACGAGATTCAACCCGTCGGCGCCCCCGAGATCCGTGACGTCGAGGTGGACGAAGGCAAGCCGCTCACCTTCACCGCGCACTTCGAGACGCTGCCCTCGATCGATCCGGGCGACTACACGGCGTTCACGCTCCGGCAGTCGCCGGTCAAGGTGGAGGACGACGCGATCGATCAGGCCATCGAGCGCGTGCGCCAGAGCGCCGGCCGCCTCGAGCCGGTCGATGGTCGGCCCGCCGCCCGCGGCGATATCGTCACCATCGACCTCGACCGCAGCCTGGCGGATTCGACCGCCGGGAAGGGGTCCGAGCATCTCGACGGCGTGCGCATCGAGATCGGAAGCGACGCGAACCCGCCCGGCCTGGATGACGAGCTGACCGGTCTGACCGTGGGCGACACGCGCTCGTTCACGGTCACGCACGCCGAGAACGATGCTGTGAAACGGTTCGCGGGACGTGAAGTGGCCTACGACATCAAGGCGACCGCCCTCAACCAGCCGGTTCTGCCAGACATCGACGACGCCTTCGCGCAGAGCGTCGGCGACTTCGCCGACCTGGCGGCGCTACGCGCCCGCGTCGAGGAAGACCTGAAGGCGGCCGCCGAGCAGGAGGCGCGCCAGGAGGTGCGCGGCGACCTGCTGCGCCAGCTCGCCAACCGGGTTACCGTCGATGTCCCGACGGCGCTGGTCGAGCGCGAACTGGACCGCCGGATCGAACAGGTGGCGCAGCGGCTGGCGGCCGAGGGCGTCGATCCGCGCCAGGCGCCGGTCGACTGGCGGGCGTTGCGGGAACAGCAGCGCGCGGCGGCCACCGACGCGGTCCGCGGCACGCTGATGCTCGACGAGATCGCCCGCCGCGAGTCGATCGACGCGGACGACGACGACGTCACGCGCGAGATCGATCGCCAGTCGCAGCTTGCCCGGCGCACCCCCGCCGCGACCCGGGCCCTGATCGAACAGCAGGGGGGTACGGGGCGCCTGCGGGCCGGGCTGCGCCGCGAGAAGACCGTCGACTTCCTGATGTCGCGTGCTACGATCATCCATGCCTGAGCCGCGCGCGCAGCTCATTCCCATGGTGGTCGAGCAGACCAACCGCGGGGAGCGGGCCTACGACATCTACTCGCGCCTGCTGAAGGACAGCATCGTCTTCATCGGTTCGCCCATCGACGATGGCCTCGCGAACCTGATCATCGCGCAGATGCTGTTTCTCGAAGCCGAGGACCCGGATCGGGACATCATGCTGTACATCAACAGCCCCGGCGGATCGATTTCGGCCGGCCTCGCCATCTACGACACGATGCAGTTCATCAAGCCGGACGTGCAGACCACCTGCATCGGGCAGGCGGCGTCGATGGCGGCGGTCCTGCTGGCCGCGGGCGCGGCCAAGAAGCGTTTCTCGCTGCCCAACTCGCGCATCGTCATCCACCAGCCGCTGATGACGGGGCTGAGCGGGCAGGCCACCGACATCGATATCCACGCCAAGGAGATCCTCCGGATGCGGCAGGGATTGAACGAGATCCTCTCGTCGCATACCGGCCAGCCGCTCGATCGGATCGCGGAGGACACCGAGCGCGACTACATCATGAACGCCGACCAGGGCCGTGAATACGGTATCATTGACGACGTGATCCGCCAGCGCGCCTGAGGCGCGGGACTGGCTGGCGTACAACCTGATGGCCAAACAGTCCGAGGGCGAAACCCTGCGCTGTTCGTTCTGCAACAAGGATCAGAACGATGTCCGCAAGCTGATCGCGGGCCCCACGGTCTACATCTGCGACGAGTGCGTCGACGTCTGCAACGACATCATTGCCGACGACGCCCGGTTCGATCGGAAGGGCGGACTCCGCTCCGGACTGCCGGTTCCGGGCGAGATCAAGAAGTTCCTTGACCAGTACGTCATCGGCCAGGAAGTCACGAAGAAGAAGCTCGCGGTGGCCGTCTACAACCACTACAAGCGGGTCGAGATCCAGAAACAGTCCCGGAGCCGCAACGATCCGGAGCTGACCAAGTCGAACATCCTGCTGATCGGGCCCACGGGCACCGGCAAGACGCTGCTTGCCCAGACCCTCGCCCGCCTGCTGTCCGTCCCCTTCACGATCGTCGACGCGACGACGCTGACCGAGGCGGGCTACGTCGGGGAGGACGTCGAGAACATCATTCTCAAGCTGCTGCAGGCGGCCGGCGGCGACATCGAGAAGGCCCAGCAGGGAATCATCTACATCGACGAGATCGACAAGATCTGCAAGAAGGACGAGAACCCCTCCATCACCCGCGACGTGTCGGGCGAGGGGGTGCAGCAGGCGCTGCTCAAGATCCTCGAGGGGACCGTCGCCAACGTGCCCCCGCAGGGCGGGCGCAAGCATCCGCACCAGGAGTTCTTCCACGTCGATACGACCAACGTGCTGTTCATCTGCGGCGGCGCGTTCGTGGGCCTCGACAAGCAGATACAGCGCCGGCTCGGGCGCAAGACGCTCGGTTTCCGAGCCGAGATCCGCTCGGCCCGGCAGGCCGACGTCGGCACGCTGCTGCAGCAGGTCGAGCCGGAGGACCTGATCAAGTTCGGTCTCATCCCCGAGTTCGTCGGCCGACTGCCGGTGCAGGGCACGCTTCACGAACTGGACAAGGCGGCCCTGATCCAGATCCTGACCGAGCCGCGCAACGCCATCACGCGGCAGTACCAGAAGCTGTTCGAGTACGAGAACGTGAAGCTGCGGTTCACGGACGACGCGATCGAGGCTATCGCCGAACAGGCCCTGAGCCGAAAGATCGGGGCGCGCGGGCTCCGCATGATCATCGAGGACCTGATGCTCGACATCATGTTCACGCTGCCGGGCAACAAGAAGGTGTCGGAGTGCGTCATCACCCGCGAGGCGGTGCTGGCTCAGGATCCGTCGCTCACGCTCATCGAGAAGGCCGGCTGAGGCGGCCGGGACGTTACACGCTTATGGAGTCTTACGAAACCCTGCCCATCGTGCCGTTGCGCGACGTGGTCGTTTTTCCCCACATGATGATCCCGTTCGTCGTGGGGCGGCCGTCGTCGACGCGGGCGCTCGAATACGCGCTCGGGACGGACAAACGGATCTTCCTCGCGGCGCAGCGCGACGCGACGAACGACGACCCCGCCCCCCAGGACGTCTACACCATGGGGTGCGTCGCCAACATCGTGCAGAGCGTGCGCCTGCCCGACGGCAACGTGAAGGTGCTGGTGGAGGGCGTGGACCGCGCCCGGGCGATCGAGTGGAAGGACGACAAGGGCTTCTTTCGCGTAGTCGTGAAGCTGCTCGCGACGACGCGGGATCCCGCCGACGACCTCGATGAAGCGATGGCGAAGGTGAGTTCGCAGTTCGAGCAGTACGTGAAGCTGTCGAACAACCCGCAGTACGAGACGATGATCAACGCGGTTCGGGTCGACGACCCGAGCAAGCTGGCCGACGCGATCGCCGGCCACCTCGCGATCGGCGTCGACGAAAAGCAGAACCTGCTGGAGATTGTCTCTCCGCTCGAGCGCCTCAGCCGAATCGGCAGCATCCTCGACGCCGAGGTCGAGAAGCTTCAGGTCGACCGCCGCGTGCAGTCGCGCGTGAAGAAGCAGATGGAGAAGGCGCAGAAGGAGTACTACCTCAACGAGAAGATGAAGGCGATCCAGAAGGAGCTGGGTCGCAAGGAGGATCGCGGCAACGAGGCGGACGATCTGCGGAAGAAGATCCAGAAGGCGCGGATGCCGAAGGACGTCGAAGAGAAGGCGCTGCAGGAGCTGAAGCGCCTCGAGGCCATGCCGCCCATGTCGGCCGAGGCGACGGTTTCGCGCAACTACCTCGACTGGCTGATCGCCGTTCCCTGGCACAAGAAGACGCGCGAGAGCCGGAACCTGAAGCGCGCCGAGCAGATTCTCAACGAGGATCACTACGGGCTGGAGAAGATCAAGGACCGCATCCTGGAGTTCCTGGCGGTCCGCTCGCTGGTCAAGAAGCCGAAGGGGACCATCCTGACGCTCACCGGCCCTCCGGGGGTCGGCAAGACGTCGCTCGCCAAGTCGATCGCCCGCGCGACGCGCCGCAAGTTCGTCCGGCTGTCGCTGGGGGGCGTGCGCGACGAAGCGGAGGTGCGCGGCCACCGGCGCACCTACATCGGCGCCTTCCCGGGCCAGATCATCCAGATGATGAAGAAGGCGGGGACCATGAACCCGGTCTTCCTGCTCGACGAGGTCGACAAGATGTCGATGGACTTCCGCGGGGATCCGTCGGCCGCCCTGCTCGAGGTGCTCGACCCGGAGCAGAACAACACCTTCCTCGACCACTACCTCGACGTCGAGTACGACCTGTCGCACGTCATGTTCGTCTGCACCGCGAACGTCCTGCACACCGTTCCGCAGGCGCTCCGGGATCGGATGGAGGTGCTGGAACTCTCGGGCTATACCGAGCTCGAGAAGATCGAGATCGCCAAGCGGTTCCTCCTGCCGAAGACGCTCAAGGCGACCGGCCTGACGACCGACAACGCCGAGTTCCAGACCGATGCCTACGAGACGATCATTCGCCGCTACACGCGCGAGGCGGGCGTTCGCAGTCTCGAGCGCGAGATCGCCTCCGTCTGCCGGAAGATCGCCCGCCAGGTGGTCGACAAGGGGACGACGTTCAGCACGGAAGTGAACGCCACCTCGATCACCGAGTACCTCGGCGTGCCGAGATTCCGGCCGACCGACGCCGGCGAGCGGAACGAGATCGGCATCGCGACCGGTCTCGCCTGGACCGAAGCGGGCGGCGAGTTGCTGATGACCGAGTCCACCCTGATGCCGGGCCGCGGCCAGTTGACGCTGACCGGAAAGCTGGGCGACGTCATGCAGGAGTCGGCGCAGGCGGCAATGAGCTACGTCCGCGCGAAGGCGGAGGAACTCGGCATTCCGAAGGAGTTCAACCGGAAGACCGACGTCCACGTGCACGTCCCCGAGGGCGCCATCCCCAAGGACGGGCCGTCCGCCGGCATCACGATCACGACGGCGCTGGTGTCGACCCTCACCCGCATCCCGACGCGGCGGGATGTCGCGATGACCGGCGAGATCACGCTCCGGGGCAAGGTGCTGCCGATCGGCGGCGTCAAGGAGAAAGTGCTCGCCGCCCACCGGGCGCATCTCAAGACGATCATCCTGCCGAAGGACAACGAGAAGGATCTGGCCGACATTCCGAAGTCGGTGCTCGACGCGGTCGATCTCCACATGGTCGACACCATGGACGAGGTGCTGAAGCTCGCGCTCACCGAGCAGCCCGGCCCGAAGCTCGCCGCGCTCGAGACCGAGAAGGTGGAGCCGGTCGTCGCGGAGGATCAGACCACTCACTGATCCGGGCGGGCGGGGTTAGCAGCCCGTGGTGAAACCCCCGCTACATTCGAGCGGCGATGCATCCCGGCTGAACGGCGTTGCTCCTCGGTCGCATATGGCCAATAGGCTCCCTCGTCCCGCCTTGTCAGCCGGGCGCCTCGCCGCTCTCGGTGTTACGCGGGGTTTCACCACGGGCTGCTAGCCCCGGGGGACCGCCCCGTGAAGATCCTCGACGCCGACTTCGTCACCAGCGTGCCGGCGGGTGGACGCCTGCCTGCCGACTGCGGGGCGACGATCGCCCTCGTCGGCCGCTCCAACGTCGGGAAGTCCAGCCTGATCAACGCGCTGACGGGCCGGCGCATCGCCCGCACCGGCCAGAAACCGGGCACCACCCGGCTCGCCAACCTCTACGCGCTACGGACCTCCCGGCCGGGACGCAAACCGGACCAGGTGACGCTGGCCGACCTTCCCGGCTACGGCTATGCGCGGGGAGGCGGCAACGCGCGGCGCCAGTTCGAAGAGCTGACCCGGACCTTCTTCGGCCAGTTGGTCGGCCGGAACAGCCCGGACCGCCTGCCCGGCATGCCCTGGCTGGCCGGCGCCCTGCTGATCGTGGACGGGCGCCACGCCGGCCTGGAGAGCGACCGGGACGCACTCGCCTGGCTCCGGAGCCTCGACGCCCCGATCACCGTCATCGCCACCAAGATCGACCGCCTCTCGCGGAGCGCGCTCGCCGCCGCGCGACGGGCGCATCCCGACGCGCTTGGCGTGGAGGTGTTTCCGATCTCCAGCCGAACCGGCGATGGAATCCGCCCGGCCCTGGCCGCCCTGGCGGTCATGCTCGACGCCTGAGCCGCGCCCGACTCGGCGCCCACTCGACGTCTGACTCGGCGCCTGGCTCGGTGCCCGACCCGGCGCCAGATTTTTTTGCGTTTTTCCTTGACAGACCAAAATGGTCGGATATAGCATCCACACCATCAGGCAACTGAGACTCAATATCGTTTCATTGACAGTGACCCGGATTTCGCCCGTCGGAAACAGCAAATGCCGAGGAACGTCATGACGCGCACCGGTTCATGGGCAATGCGCCTGGCGCTCGCCCTCCTGCCGTGGCTCGCGGTAGCCGAACCGGCCCATGCCCAGCATGGCGTGACGGACGACGGCGCAGCCAAGACGAACGAGCAGGGCTCCACCCGCTGGCCCGGGTTCCGCGGCGGCACGGCAACCAACGTCAGCTCGGCCGCCCGCCTGCCGCTCACCTGGTCGGACGAGACCGTCACGTGGCGGGCCACGACGCCGGGCTTCGGCCAGTCGAGCCCGGTCATCTGGGACGACACGGTGTTTCTGACGTCGCTCGAGGGGGCGATGAAGGAGACCCTCTACGTATCCGCCCTCAGCCTCGACGACGGATCCGGACGCTGGCGCCGGACCTTCGACGCGGCGGAGCAGTTCGAGTGGAACGACTACGTCTCGAAGGGCGCGCCGACGCCGGCCGTCGACGCCGACCGCCTTTATGCCTTCTTCGACAGCGGGGACCTGATGGCGCTCACGCACGACGGAGAGACCGTCTGGCGCCGCGACCTGGGCGCCGAGTACGACACGCTCGGCGGCAACCACGGCGTCGGCAACTCGGTGCTGCTGACCGATGACGCGCTCGTCGTTCTGCTGACCCGCCGCACCTACTCGTACCTGCTGGCTGTCGATCCCGCCACGGGAGAGGCCCTCTGGAAGACCGATCGCGATCCGGGCGTGGCCTGGAGCACGCCGGTCCTCTCTCCCGACGGCCAGGAGATCGTCGTCAGCGCCAGCGGGCAGCTTGAGGGGTTCGACGCCGCGACCGGGGAGCGGCGCTGGTCATTCGATGGCCTGTCGGGGAATCACGTCCCCTCCCCCACCGTCACCAACGATCTGATCTTCATCGGCGGCATGCGGGTCGAGGCGAACCTCGCCCTCCGCCGCGGAGGCGCCGGCCGGCTCGACGAGTCCGCCGTCGCGTGGACGGCCGGCTCCGCCTCCAACTTCGGCTCACCGTTCCTGTTTGGGGAGTGCGTCTACTGGGTAAATACCACCGGAGCGGCCCGGTGTCTGGTGCCATCCACAGGCGCCGTTCGGTGGACCCACCGCCTCCCCGCCTCTACCTGGGCAACGCCCCTCGGTCATGGCGACCATGTCTATTTCTTCACGGAGCAGGGAGTCACGGAAGTGCTTCGTGCGACGTCAGAGGCCCCTGACGTGGTCGCCACCAATCACCTGACTGTGGAGGCTCCGGTTACCGGATTCGCCGCAGTCGATGACGCTATTGTAATTCGCGCCGGCGCCGATACGATCCGGGTTGGTCGGCCGCCGGAAGAATAGGGAGGAGTAGACAAGGATGCCATTCACAGACCGAACCGGCGCATTACACAGTGCGCCGCTCGCGCCTGCACTTGTCCTGCTGGGGGTACTGATCGTGATTCTGGCCGGCCCCGCCGGCGCCTGGGCCCAACAGGAAGCGGCCGCCGCGCAGGCCGAGAGCGATCAGGAGGAGGCCGCCGCCACGCAGGCGACCGACGATCCGCTGACCTTCCTCGATTCCGTCACCGTCAGCGCGACGCTCCGGCCGGCGCCGGTACGGGAAACGCCGGGTACGGTGTCGGTAATCGACGCCGAAACGATCCAGGAACGGCTGATTGAGAACTTCGCCGATCTGGTCAAGTACGAGCCGGGCGTCTATATCGAGAACAACGTCACCCGGCTCGGACTGAACGGCTTCAACATCCGCGGCATCGGCGGCAACCGCGTGATGACGCAGGTGGACGGCGTGCAGACGTCGGAGCAGTTCGACTTCGGGCCGTTCAACGTGCACCAGGCCGGTCTGGATGTCGATGCACTCAAGACGGTCGAGATCGTCCGGAGCGCCAATTCGGCACTGTACGGCAGCGACGCCCTCGGCGGCGTCGTTTCGCTCTTCACGAAGGACCCCGCCGATTACCTCCGCGGACGGAACTTCCATATCGGCGCCAAGACGACGTGGGACAGCCGCGCCGATGACGTCAGCGGCAACGTCTCGATGGCCGGCGGCAGCGACCGGCTGCAGGCATCGCTCTTCACGAGCGTGAACCGGGGAAACGAAATCCGGAACATGGGAACCGTCGAGACCCTGGACGACACCCGGACCGCACCCAACCCGCAGGATGTTCGCGGGTTGCAACTGCTCGGCAAGCTGGTCTTCACGAACTCGCCCGGGAACGTCTGGCGCCTGGCGATGGAGCGCTACGACACCCGCGTCGAAACGGAGTGGCTCTCGGATCAGGGCATGACCAATCTCGGCTTCCTCCGGTGGAACACGCTTGGGTCGAACGCTCTCGATACGCAGGATCGCACGCGCACATCGATCGACCACACCCTGCTGGATCGCGGCCTCGATCTGCTGTCCTGGCGCCTGTACGTCCAGACGAACGACACCGCACAGACCGTCGACCGCGAACGGCTGACGTTCGCCTTCGGCCCGCCTACGCCGTCGATGCGTCACGAGACACTGAATTACGAGCAGCGGGGCTACGGCGGTTCGACCCAGGGTCAGCAGTGGATCGGCGGCGACGACAACGGAGCGCTGCTCACGTTCGGCGCCAGCTACAAGACCGACTCCTTCGACATCCTGCGCGACCGGATGGAGGTTCACAGCATCACCGGCGACCCGATCCGGACCAGCCTGATCTTCCCCACCAAGTACTTCCCCGAGAGCCAGGTCGTGGAAGGTGGCGCGTACCTGCAGGCGGAGCTGCAGTTCGGGCGATTCAGCCTCGTGCCCGGCGTCCGGCTGGATCACCATTCGCTCGATGCCAACCAGGAGGACCCGGTCTACGTCGCCAGCCTCAATCCGCCGGCTGCCGACTTCTCCGACACGGCCGTATCCCCGAAGCTGGGCGTCGCCGCTCGCGTGTCGGATGTCGTCACGCTGCACGCCCAGTACGCCGGCGGCTTCCGGGCGCCTCCCTACAGCGACATCAACACCGGCTTCACGAACCCGACCGGCGGCTACACCACGATTTCGAATGCCGCTCTGCGGGCCGAGACCAGCGACAACGTCGAGGTGGGGATCCGGACTGCCTTCGACCGGGCCAGCCTCGGCCTGACCGTGTTCTCGAACTGGTACGACAACTTCATCGAGTTGACCCAGCTCGGCTTCAATCCCATGACCCGCCTGCTCGAGTTCCAGAGTCAGAACCTGGAGGAAGCGGAAATCCAGGGGATCGAGTTGCGCGGCGAGGCCTACCTGACCGACAGCGTGATGATCCGTGGCAGCTACGCGCGGATCGACGGCGTCGAGATTCTGAAGGGCACCACGGTGGCGCCGCTCGCCACCGAGACGCCGCTCGGGTCGATTGCGCCGGACGAGGGCGTGCTGGGCATCCGGTACGTGCGACCGTCAGGCCGCTGGGGCAGCGAACTCTCGGTCCGCCTGGTCGAGTCGTACCAAGGCCCGCCGGACGAAGATCAGTTCGCGCCGCAGGCGTACCAGGTGGTCGACCTCGTGGGCTTCGTTTCCCTCGCCGACGACCTCCGGCTGCGTCTGGGCGCCCTCAACCTGACCAACAGTCACTACTTCGAGTGGTGGAACGTCCGGGGCCGCCTGGCGAACGACCCGGTCATCGATCGTTACTCCAGCCCGGGCCTCAGCGTCATCGGATCGCTGGCGTACGACTGGTAGGCGCAACGGCAGGCGCAGCAGGAACGCGGTGCTCGCTGCTATAATGTCGGTTTGCGCCGGCTACGGAGGACGATAGCGTGAGGGCCGAGATTCACCCGGAATACCATGAAGTCGACGTCCGGTGCGCCTGCGGCGCCACCTGGAAGACCAAGTCGACCAAAAAGGAACTCCATCTGGAGATCTGCTCTACCTGCCATCCCTTCTTTACCGGCAAGCAGAAACTGGTCGATACCGAAGGCCGCGTCGATCGCTTCCGCAAGCGCTTCGGCGAGGTGACGGTCGCGAGCCGACGCCAGCAGCAGCGCGCCCGCCGTTGAAGCTCAAGCTCTTCGTGAACGGTCGCTTCGTCGACAGCCGCGCCAGCGGCATCGACGTGACTGATCCCGCCACGCAGGAAGTCATCTGCGAGGTTCCGTTCGCCACCACCGGCGAGGTGGACCAAGCGGTCCAGGGGGCGAAGGCCGCCTTTCAGACGTGGCGCGACGTGCCCACGCCGGAGCGCGCGCGGCTGCTGTTCGCGTACCAGGACATCCTCAAGAAGAACCAGGACGACATCGCCCGGCTCCTGTGCCGGGATACCGGCAAGACCTGGGAGGACGCGCGGGGCGAAGTGTGGCGCGGCATCGAGGTCGTGGAGCACGCCTGCAGCATCGCCTCGCTGATGATGGGCGAGACGGTGGAGAACGTCGCCCGGGGAATCGACACCTACAGCCTGGTGCAACCCGTCGGCGTATGCGCCGGCATCTCGCCGTTCAACTTCCCCGCCATGGTGCCGCTGTGGATGTTCCCGCTGGCCATCGCCTGCGGCAACACCTTCGTGCTCAAGCCCTCCGAGCAGGACCCGACGGTCCCCAACCGGCTGGCGGAGCTGCTCTCCGAAGCCGGCGCCCCGGACGGGCTGTTGCAAGTGGTCCACGGCGGCAAGCCGCAGGTCGAAGCCCTCCTCGATCACCCGGACGTCCGCGCCGTCAGCTTCGTCGGCTCCGCGCCCGTCGCCAGGGCCATCTACACGCGCTCCGCCGCGAACGGCAAGCGGGTCCAGGCGCTCGCCGGCGCCAAGAACCACCTCGTGATTCTCCCCGACGCCGACCGGGACCAGGCCATCGCCAGCCTCGTCGGCGCCACCTGCGGCGCCGCCGGCCAGCGCTGCATGGCGATCAGCGCCGCCGTGCTCGTGGGTGAGGCGGCGGACTGGCTGGACGACCTGAAGGACGCGATGGCGGCGGTGCATCCCGGCCCCTGGGACGACACCGGCGCGGCCTACGGCCCGCAGATCACGCGCGCCGCCCGGGAACGCATCATGGGCTACATCGAACGGGGCAAGGCCGAGGGCGCGCGATGCGTGCTGGACGGCACCGGCTGCACGGTGGACGGCTATCCCGACGGCAACTGGGTCGGGCCGACGCTATTCGCCGATGTCAGGCCCGAGATGTCGATCTATCGCGAGGAGATCTTCGGCCCGGTGCTGGTCACCTCCCGCGCGGACACGCTGGACGAAGCGATCGCGCTGGTCAACGCCAATCCCTACGGCAACGGCGTTTCCCTCTTCACGTCCTCGGGAGGCTCCGCGCGCCGGTTCCAGCGCGAGATCGAAGTCGGGCAGGTGGGCATCAACGTGCCGATTCCGGTCCCCTTGCCGTTCTTCTCGTTCACCGGCTGGAAGGACTCGTTCTTCGGCGATCAGCACGTCTACGGCAAGCAGGCGGTGCGGTTCTACACCGAAACGAAGACCGTCACGGCGCGCTGGTTCGACGACGCGCCCGTCGACCGCCCGAACATGACCATCCGGTTGCGGTAGCCGAACGCGCTCAGATCAGGGACCGCGACTGGCAGCCGTCCACGGTGACGGCCGCCCCGCTCACCCAGCTCGCGCGGTCCGACGCCAGGAACGCCACGACGTCGCCTACCTCTTCCGCCCGGCCGAACCGGCCGAACGGGAGCTGCGCCCGGATGAAGGCGGCCATCCCTTCGGGGTCTTCCTGTTGCCGGCGGTACCACGACCCGCCGGGGAAGGAGATGGAACCCGGGCAGACGCTCACGACCCGGATCTGCTCCGGCGCCAGTTCCTGCGCCATCGACTTGGCCAGGCTGATCTCGGCTGCCTTCACGGCGTTGTAGGTCATCCGGCCACCCGACTCGCGTCCCCAGATCGAGGCGATCATGATGACAACGCCGCCGCCTCGCGCCCGCAGGTGCGGCACCGCCCGTCGCGACGCCCGGACGGCGGGCCATAGCGTCTGGTCCAGCGCCGCGTTCCAATCATCGTCCGTCGCCTCGGCGATGCCTCCGCCGCTGGCGCGGCCGACGTTGTTGATCAGGATGTCGAGCCCACCGAAGGCCTCGACGGTCCGGTCGACAACCGCCGCGATGCCCGGGTCGGTCGCCAGGTCCGCTTCGACCGCGAGGACGCGGTCGTCGCCGCCCGGCGCGGCGCCCGCCACCTGACGCAGTTCCTCCGCCGCCGCGCTCAGCCGTTCGGCGCCGCGCGCGCAGATCGCGACGCGCGCTCCTTCCGCGACGAGCGCGCGGGCTGACGCGAAGCCGAGCCCTCGGCTCGAGCCGGTTACGAGTGCGATGCGGCCGGTCAGGTTCAGATCCATGAAGTCCAATCTCCCCACCGCGCGTTCCGGGCGCCTCGCAGGAAGCCCGGCATGATACAACAGGGGTCATGCTCCCTGCCGCCGCCGCCGGGATGTTCCTCTACGGCGTCTACGCCATCGTGTCCGGGATCGCCGACCTGCTCTTCATTGGCACCCTCGAATGGTGGGCGAACGCGTGGGGTATGCTCTCCGGCGCCATCCTGGCCCTCGCCGCCGTCTTCGTGCGCATCTCCCTGCCCGGCGGCCTCGCGCTGGCCATCGCCGGACTGCTGGGCCTGCAGGCGATCAGCCTGCACAACGACGGCCTCTACTACGGCGAGCTGCTCCACTGGACCCAGGGCGTGCGCGCCGGATTCTCGCTGCTCCTGATCGCGCTCGCCTGGTACGCCTGGGAACCGATTCCGGGCGGCAAGCTGCCCGAGGAACAGTAGGCTCAGGCCGCGGCGAGCGCCAGCAGGATCTGCAGCAGGTTGAAGCCGGCGTGACTCACCATCGCGGCGACCGCGCTGCGGCGGCGAAGATAGATCGCGCCCCACGCGGCGCCCAGCAGGCCGGTGACGATCGCGGTGTCCCAGCCCTGCAGCGCGTGCCCCAGGCCGAACGCCGTGCTGAAGATCACGAGGCCGACCCAGCCGCCCCCGAGATGCTGCTCGAAACGCCGGAGGATGAACGCCCGCTGCAGTTCCTCACGCAGGCCGCCCGCGACGACGGCGACCAGGGCGAAGATCGCCACTTGCGCGGGCGTGGTCAGCATGTCGGCGAACGGGTTGTCGGGGACATTGCGGAGCGACGGAGCGAGTGCGCCGATGAGCAGGATTCCGCCCGTCGCGGCAACGACGAAGAACGGCGTGAGCGCGAGGCCGATCGCCGTTTCGCGCCGGATCGGGAGCCGCCCGAGCAGCAGCCCGCGGACCGTCTCGCCCCGCAGGTGGAGCAGGCGGACGATGAGCAGGACCAGGATCCCCGCGTCGAGGAACGACAGGACGACGACGTACGTGAACGACGGCGCGCCGCCCGCCCCCAGCGCCGCGAGGCCGGCCGCCGTCAGCAACGCCGCTATCGCAAGCTGCGTGGGGAAGCCGGAACAGAGTACGACTTCGGCGATCGCCCGAAGCACGTCGCGGCGTTTGGCGGCGCGGGGAACCGGCGGAAGACCGAGGGCAATCGGTGGTCCGCCCCAGAGGTGCTGCGTCACGCGGGGACTGTAACAGCCCGGCTGACCGGTTGCAGCGGAGGCGCCGCGATGGCCTTGTGCCGGATCGCTGCCGTATGGTATATATTGCGTCTTGAATCGGCATAACCACAAAATATTGTGCTTTTTCGTCCCACCTTCGATTTTTACCCGCCTCGATTGAAGACCTGCAAACGGCGGTAATATTTGAACTTGGCAATCCTGTTTCCAAAGACAGTCCTGAGGGGGTGATGGTGGCGAGAGCAGGCATGCAGGAATCGGAAGCGGCGCTGGCCGAGGTGGCGCCGGAGGCCCAGGGACTCGAGTTTCCCCGCGTTTTCAGCCGGGCAGACGTCGATCCCTTCGACGACATCGAGTGGGAGTTCCGCTCCGCCGTGATCGCCAACGAGAAGGGCGAGAAGGTGTTCGAGCAGCGCGACGTCGAGATCCCGAAGTTCTGGTCGCAGCAGGCGACGAACATCGTTGTCTCGAAGTACTTCCGCGGCCAGATGAACTCGCCCGAGCGCGAACGGAGCGTCCGTCAACTGATCGGACGGGTGGTCGATACGATTGCCGGCTGGGCCGACCAGCAGGACTACTTCGCTACCCCCGAAGACCTGCAGGCGTTCAGCGGCGACCTGAAGTACCTCCTCCTGCACCAGAAGGCGGCGTTCAACAGCCCGGTCTGGTTCAACTGCGGCTTCGAGAAGGCGCCGCAGTGCTCCGCCTGTTTCATCAACTCGGTCAACGACACGATGGACTCGATCCTCACCCTGGCCCGGACCGAGGGAATGCTGTTCAAGTTCGGATCCGGCACCGGGACGAACCTCTCGCCGATCCGATCGTCGCGCGAACTGCTGGCGGGCGGCGGAACCGCGTCCGGTCCGGTCTCGTTCATGAAGGGCTACGACGCGTTCGCCGGCGTCATCAAGTCCGGCGGCAAGACGCGCCGCGCGGCCAAGATGGTGGTCCTGAACGCCGAGCATCCCGACATCGTCGACTTCATCAACTGCAAGGTGGACGAGGAACGGAAAGCGTGGGCGCTGATCGACGCCGGCTATGACGGCTCGTTCACCGGCACGGCGTACAACTCGGTCTTCTTCCAGAACTCGAACAACAGCATCCGCGTGCCGGACGAGTTCATGCGCGCGGTGGTCGATGACGGCGAGTGGCAGACACGGGCGGTCACCGAGGATCGCCGCGTGATGGATACCTACCGGGCGCGCGACCTAATGAATCTGGTGGCCGAGGGGACGCATGTCTGCGGCGATCCGGGGATGCAGTTCGACACGACGATCAACGACTGGCACACCTGTCCCAACACGGCCCGGATCAATGCCTCGAATCCCTGCTCGGAGTACATGTTCCTGGACGATTCGGCCTGCAACCTGGCGTCGCTGAACCTGATGCAGTTCGTCCGTGAGGATGGGTCGGGCGAGTTCGACATCGAGGCGTTCCGCGCCGCGGTGCGGACATTCATCACCGCGATGGAGGTGATCGTCGGCAACGCCAGCTACCCGACCGACGCGATCGGAAAGAACTCCGACGCGTATCGGCCGCTCGGCCTCGGCTACGCCAACCTGGGTGCGCTGCTGATGTCTCGCGGGGTGCCGTACGACAGCGACGCGGGGCGCGACTACTCCGCTGCGATTACGGCGCTGATGACCGGCGAAGCGTATGCGCAGTCGGCGCGGATCGCGCGCGACTGCGGCGGGCCGTTCAGTGGTTATTCGAAGAACGAGCAGCCCTTCCTCCGCGTGATGCGCAAGCACCGCGGCGCGCTCAAGGATGTGGACGCGGGGCATATGCCGGACGATCTGCACAGCGCGGCGGCCGAGGCGTGGGACGATGCCGTGTCGCTGGGCGAGTCGCACGGTTACCGGAACGCGCAGGCGACCGTGCTGGCGCCAACCGGCACCATCGGCTTCATGATGGACTGCGACACCACCGGCGTGGAGCCGGACATCGCGCTCGTCAAGTACAAGAAGCTGGTCGACGGCGGCATGATGAAGATCGTCAATCAGACGGTCCCGACCGCACTCGGCCGGCTCGGCTACGACGACACGCAGGTGCAGGAAATCGTCGAGCACGTCAACGATCACGACACGATCGAGGGTGCGCCGCACCTCGAGGAGGAACACCTCGCGGTATTCGACTGCGCCTTCAAGCCGGCCAACGGCGATCGCTCTATCCACTACATGGGCCACGTCCGGATGATCGGAGCGACGCAGCCGTTCATCTCCGGCGCCATTTCGAAGACCATCAACCTCCCGACC
Source organism: Vicinamibacterales bacterium (assembly GCA_965202655.1). Taxonomy (GTDB): domain Bacteria; phylum Acidobacteriota; class Vicinamibacteria; order Vicinamibacterales; family UBA8438; genus VXRJ01. Next base: position 713,020 of record CBDBBK010000001.1, read on the forward strand.
GACGCGACGATCCAGGACGTCGAGCAGGCGTACATCGACGCGTGGCGGCTGGGAACGAAGGCGGTTTCGATCTACCGCGACGGCAGCAAGCGGACGCAGCCGCTCAACACGGCGCGCGCGGTGGCGGACGCGGCGGTCGACGCGCTTCCCGGCCAGCCGGTCCGGCGCCGGCTGCCGGACGAGCGCCAGGCGATTACCCACAAGTTCGACATCGGGGGCCACGAGGGCTACATCACGGTGGGGCTGTTCGAGGACGGATCACCGGGAGAGATCTTCCTGGTGATGGCGAAGGAGGGGTCCACGATTTCCGGTTTCGCCGACGCCTTCGCGCAGGCCATTTCCTACTCGCTGCAGTACGGGGTGCCGCTCCAGGTGCTTGTGGACAAGTTCAGCCACGTCCGCTTCGAGCCGGCCGGCCTGACAAAAAACCCGGACGTCCGGATTGCGAAGTCGATCGTCGACTACATCTTCCGCTGGATGGCCTCGAAGTTCCTCTCGGCGGAAGCACAGCACGCCGCCGGCGTGAATGTCGCGCCAGCCGCCGAGAATCAGGACGGCGAGCAGCTCTCGTTCACCGACGCGCCGCCGGTGAACGGCAACGGCGACGCGCCCGCGACAGTTCCCGGCGGTCACGCTGCGACGGGGCCGTCGACGGCGACGAACTTCGCCATCCAGAACGATCAGGACGCACCGGCGTGCGCTACCTGCGGCGCGATCATGATCCGCAACGGCGCCTGCTACAAGTGCATCAACTGCGGCGCCACGAGCGGTTGCGCGTAGCAGCCGCCTGCGCCCTGACGGCGCACTCGCGGCCCACCGGCCGTTCCGTCATCGATCGAACCGCGCGATGTCCGCCCGCCGGGCGAGGCCGGCCAGCCAGGCGGCAACCGGCGCCGGCCGCGGTCCGTCGAGGCGGGTCGATGGCCCGAACCGGTCGGCGAGGTAGGCATCGAGCCGCACGTCGTCACTGACGATCTGCCGCAGGTCGTCAAGGTCCAGGCCGACCGCGGCCAGCAGCCGCGCGAACGCCGCCTCGTCCGCGACGCGCGCCCGGATGGCCGCGAGACCCGCTTCGACGCGGGCGGCGGGAGGCTCAACGGGGCCGTAACGCTCCACCTCGTCGAGGGCCAGCCGCCGATCGATCAACAGCGCGAGGGCCGCCGACTCGCGCGCCTCGGGATCCGAGGCATCAACCGCGAACAGTCCCAGCTCGAGAAAGGCGCGGACGTCGGACGCCAGTATCACCTGCCCGGATACGACCGCCAGGACGCGGTCGAGACTCTGCGCCGCACCGGAGGAACCGGCGAGAAGGAACATCGCCCAGACGATGGCGGCCACGAAGCGGCCGCCGGGTGGACGGTGGTGGCGCGCGAACCGATCAGAATGCCTGTCCGAAGCTGAAGTGCAGCGCCCAGCGCTGTTCGGGTTCGGAGTTGAGAAGGTCACCGAAGAGGTACCGTTCGCCCAGCTTGAAACCGATGTCGAAACCGAGCGGGCCGACCGGCGAGTGATAACGGACGCCGAACCCGGCCCCGGAGCGCATCCGCCGCAGACTCAGATGTTCTATCCGATCATAGACGTTCCCGGTATCGAGGAACGTGACGAGTCCGACGGCGCGGGTGACGCGGATGCGCAGCTCGGTGTTGAAGATCAGCATCGCGTTGCCGCCCTGCGGAAAGCCCTGCTGATCGATCGTGCCGCCCGGCTCGGTCCTCGGACTGCCCAGTCGGTCCAGCGCGAAGCCGCGAACGGTGGTGTTGCCGCCCGCGAAGAACCGCTCGCTGATGGGCAGCGCCAACGCGCTGCGCGGTCCGTCCGGCGTGCCGTCCTCCTCGATCCGCCGGGGAAAGCCCCAGGCCACGCCCATCCGGGCGCCCGCCGCCACCACCACGCGGGACGCGCCAGGTAGCTGGCGGTACCACGAGCCGGACGCGAAGCTCTTGGAGAAGCCCACTTCGGACCCGATTGCGCGCGCCGCGACTTCGCTCTCGAGACTGACGAAGGTACCGCGACGGGGATCGACCGGATCGTCGCGCGTGTCGCGCACCTGGCTCGCCGTGAACGACGACAGCCGGACGTTGGGAAACAGCCGGTCGACGATATCCGAGTCCTCCCGGTTGAGGATCCGGTTCGAGGTGTCGTTGTTACCGAGGCGGTAACCGACCGTCGTGCTCACCGAAGCGCCCGTCGACCGCGTCAACTGGGCCGTGATGCCGCGCGTGAACAGGTCGAACCCGGGCCGGATCGCCTGCTCGACGTAGCCCGACATCACGATGTCCCACGCGAGGCCGATCGCCCGGGGCTCGCGGTACGTGGCGAGCACGCGATACTCGTTGAAGCCCAGGGTCCGCGTCGATTCCCCGGGCGCGAAGATGACCGGGTCGTTCTTGCGCCGGACGCTGACGCGCGAGAACAGGTCGATGGAACGGTTCTTGCCCCAGAGGTTCCGGCGGCCGATCTCGAACGATCCGCGGGGCGCGAACTCGATCCGTTCCACCGCGGAGCTCGCCGCGCCGCGCACCTCGCGCCGGAGGCGTTGCGACAGCTCGAACCCGCCGCCGTATCCGACGCGGGTTCCCGGGGCTTCGTCCACTTCGATGATCACGTCGCGCCGGTCGTCACGGCCAGGGCTGAACTCGCGGATCTCGATCCGTCGGAACATGCCGAGCTCGTTGAGGCGCCGGCGCGTCTCGGCGACATCGTCCAGGCCGAGGGGTTCGCCCGGCGTCAGCGTCACCTCGCGGCGTATCGTCTCGGCGTCCACCTGCCGGTTGCCGACGATGAGCACATGGTCCACCAGCACCTGCGCGCCCTCGGCGATTCGGTAGGTGAGGTCGACCTGGGTCAGATCGTCGCTGAAGGCGGCGTCCACGTTGATGCGAACCCGGTCGAAACCCTCGTTCAGGTAGCGGATCAGCAGGGCGTCGAGGTCGGCGTCGACCTGCGGCGCGTAGTAGGGCTCGCCATCCGTCGCGCCAATCGCCGACGCGAGCGACTCCGCCGAGAGCGCCGCGGCGCCATTGAAGGAGACGGACCCAATCAGGGTGCGCGCCCCCTCCACGATGGTGATCTCCATCGCCTGCATGACCGATCCGTCCGCCGGCGCCTCGCCAAGGCCCGTCCCGGAGCCGTTCCCATTGCCGGCGCTTCCGCCATTGCCGTCGCCGGCCGGTTCCGGCGCGGGCCGGTCTTCGCGAATCGCCCGTACCGTTGCGTAGCCGAGCCGCGCGTACCGTTCCTCGATCTCGGCGAGCCGGGCGTCGAGATCGCGCACGACCAGCGGGTCACCCTCGGTGAGGTCGAGGATCACCGCGATCTCGCTGGTGGGAATCGCGCGATTCCCCCGGACCTCGACCGGCCCTATGCGGTAGAGCGGACCGTGCACGACGTCGAACGTGATGGACAGCGCCTCGGCGTTACCCTCGCGGGTGTTGGTCACGACGGCGTCGCGGTAGCCCAGGCCGCGGAGATGCGCCGCAATCCGCTGCTCGGCGTCCTCTACCAGGTCTTCGTCCGCGCTCGCCTCGCGGGCGAACGGCGCCAGCTCGGCGAGGTCGGCGCCGGGCACCTCATCGCCGGTGAAGCTGACCACGATCCGCGGGCCGCGGCGAGCGAACAGCAGCACGTCCAGTTCCGCCTCGCCCAACGGCTCGATGTCGTGCGACAGCCGGGCCTCGTAGTAGCCGTCGCGGCGGAGATCCGCCTCGTAGTCCGCTAGTTCGCCGTCGAGCGCCGCTCCGTCGTAGGGCACGCCATCCACGAGGCCGAGTCGGGTGCGGACGGTGTCGTGGAACGCGAGCGGCCCGGTTATCGACCAGCGGCGGACCCGCGCGCGGGGCCCCGCCTCTATGGTCAGGCGCAGCGTGCGGCGGTCACTCCGACCGAGCAGCTCCGGCGTGATACGCGGCGCCAGGTAGCCGCGCCCGGCGTAGAGGGCACGGACCGTCTCGACCACCGCCGTCGTCTGGTCGCTGACGAACGACTCGCCGTGGATGCGGATCACGGCGAGACGGATCTCGTCATCGTCGAGAACCCGCGAACCGGCGAACGCAATACGCTCGACGACCTCGATCGGCCGCAGCTCGTACAACAGCCCGACACCGCCGTCGACCGCACTCGCGCCTACTTCCGCGCCGCCGAAGCGTCCGAGGCCGAAGAGCCGCGTCAGCGTCTCGCGCACCTCGCGCATCGACAGGGGCTGGCCGACGCGTGTCTCGCTCAGGTCGCGCAGCGCCGGATCGTCGAGTTCGCGGCCCTCGCTCACGAAGCGGACCTCGACCACAGTCTGGCCGATGAGCTGGTGCAACGGGTCCTGCGCCGCCGCCGTGTCAGAGGGAGCCACGGCCACCGCGATGGCGACCAGTGCGAACGCGAGGATCCGTCGGATCCGCATCAGAAGGCATGCCGGACGCGGAAATCGAGCGCGTAGGTCCGATCTTCGTTCTGCGACAGTACCCACGACAACCGATCACTGGCATCGTACTCCAGCATGACGATCAGATCCTGGTTCGTGCCGCTGACGGCGCGCGAAAAGGTGAGATACGCGCGGTCGGAGATCCGCTTGCCGATCCGGACGCGCGCGGTCGGCACGAGTTGCGTCGACTGCAGCGCCGCCGGGTCATCGAGGGCCGGCGTAATCTCGAAGTTGTCGATTCCGAGCGAGCGTTCGACGACGCCGCCGACACCGGCCGAGAGGGGATTGTTGAGCAGCCCGGCGCCGGCGGCCTGCAGCAGGCGTTCCTGCTGCGAAGTCTCCGGCGCCCGGAGGGTGCGTATCTCCGCCTGCTGCGGGTCGCGCCGATCGCCGAGGAGCAGGCCGATGATCTCGAACTGCTGCAGCGGCGGATCCGATTCCAGCGTGGGCTGCTCCAGGCGAGCGAGAGTGCCGTTCAACCCCAGGGTCACCCGGTAGGTCTGCCCCGGCACGCGGATGTCGGTTTCCGCCTCGATATCGAAGATCGGCTCCACTTCGACAGGGTTTGCGAATCCGATGATGCCGCGCGTGATCCGGTAACGGTTGCCCTCGAAGTAGATCTGGCCGCGCTCTATCTCCGCGTTGCCGAGGACCGAGGGCCGGTCGTAGGTTCCCGTCAGGGTGAGATCGGCGCTCGCGACGATCTGCGCCCGGTTGTCCGAAAACCGCAGGCTCGACGGCGCCTCGATGCGCAGATCGAAGCGGAGCGGAAGCGTTTCCGTCCCGCCGTCCGGCGCGAGCGCGGAATCGGCCGTGGTCTCGAAAAAGCCGCCGTCCCCCTGGAAGAGTTCGAGCCAGATCGCGTCCCGCACGGTGACGACGCCGCCCAGCGTCGGCGCCTCGACCGTGCCGGTCAGGGTCAGTTCCCCGTCCACCTCCGAGCGGATGCCCTCGGGGTAGCGAAGGGCAATGTTGCGGCCCGACGCGGTGACGTTCAGCTCCCCGACGCCATAGCCGTCGAGGCCGACGCGTCCTCCGAAAGTGATCGGCCCGCCCCCCAGTTCCGCCTCCAGCTCGTCGAAACGGACGCCTCCGGGCTCCAGCACGACGCGGCCGTTCAGGGCGTCGAGCGCGTGCGGCAGGGCGAGGTGGCGCAGCCTGCCGTCGGCTATCCGCGCCTCGCCGGTGACGACCGGCCGCTCGAACGTGCCTCCCACTGCGGCGGTAAGCCGCATCGCGCCGCGGCTCCGGACATCGGACAGGAATCCCTGCAGGATGCCGAGGCTGGCGTCCCCCTCGATCGCGAGCGCCACCTGCTCGTCGGCGAGCGAGAAGGAACCGGCCACCTCCAGCTCGGTCCCGTCGCCGCCAAGTTGCATCCGGTCGACCCGGATGACGTTGTCCGCGAGCGACAACTGCACCGGTCCGTCGTTCCGGACCGTGTAATCGAACAGGCCGAGCCGCATCTCGTCGACGGACACCCGGACGTCGAGCTGCTCCATGTCGTCGAGTGGTCCCTCGACGAGGACCGTCCCGCTCGCCAGCAGGGCCGCGCCCGTCATCAGATCCGGGTAGCGCGCGCGAACGAACGGATCGAGCCGGGTGTTCGTGACGTTGAACCGCAACTCGGACGGTGCGCCTTCCAGTCCGATCCGTCCGCTGCCGGAAACCGCGACATCGGCCGACGCCGCCTCCAGCTCGACCGCCATCGCGTCCGCCTCGACGCCGATGCGTCCCGACACCTGACCGAGCGGCGCGCCGTCCACGGCGACGTCGCTCATCGTGCCGCGCAGCGTGTAGCGCGGATCGTCGAATGCGCCGGCGCCGGATATTGCCGCGTCGAGCCGGCCGTCGACCGGCAGCCCGAAGCTGCCCAGGAAGTTCGACGTCGAAAGATCGAGATTCCTCAGGTCGACGTTCACCGAGTAGGTAGCATCCCACCGGACGTACATCGCGCCCGTCGCGTCGCCGTCGCCCTGCCGGATGGTCAGTCCGTCGAGCCACACGCCGTTCCCGTCGAACCGGAGATCCGCCTCCGCTTCGTCGAACGACTCGCCGTACGCCTGCCCTTCCACCAGACGGAGGCGACCGAAGCCAAACGGCTCGCGGTACGGGCCGTACAACCGGATCTGTCCGTAGGCCGGCGCGTCGATCGCGTAGCCCTCGAGCTCGAACGCCGCCCGCACCCGCTCGGTCGGCAGCCGTTCCAGCTCGAAGCGAACGTCCAGTTCCTCGCTGCCGGGCGGCGGCGGGCCGATGGCGAACCCGCCGTCTATCGCCAGCAACGCGCTGCCGTCGTCGAAGCGTCCGGCCGTCACTTCCAGAATGTTGTCCTCAAGGACGAAGTCGCCCTCGCCGTGGCCCCAGTCGACATTCCAGGCGTGGATGCCGTCGCCGTCGAAGCTGGCCTCTATCCGGGGGGAGCCGATGTCGCCCAGCATAAGACCGGTCATGGAGCCGAAACCGGACAGTTCCAGCTCGCCGGTGGGGCGATCGAACGCGGTGAGCATCGCCGCCAGCACCCGGTCGCTCTCCTGCCAGTCGGCGCTCATGACGTCGAAGGGGATGCGGGTCGTCTCGGGGGTGTCTATGCGCCCCGAGTCGAACCCGATCGCGGTGAGCGGCGTCGCCAACCAGCCCGGTTCGACCAGAACGCCGTCCTCCGGGCCGAACGTGAAGCTCGCCTCGCCTCCCATCGGAAAACGCCAGGGTCCGGCGTTCGCATCGAACGGCTGCGTCGCGTACGCCCAGCCGATCCCCGGCGACCCGGGACGGACCCCGCGCGGCAGCAGGGCGATGCCGTCCGGGGGATCGATCCGGACCGACGCCTCCCCGTACCGCTCCGTGATGGCGCCGAGTGGCCATTCGAGACGCGCTTCGCCGTCGAGTCGTCCGAGCGGGCGAACGCCCCGCACCTCGAGCGCCTCCAGCAACGGATCGAGGCTGGCCCCGGTGACGCGCGGCAGGAAGGTGGCCACGCCCGGCTCCGGCGCGCCGAGCGGCTTCATGGCGTAGGTGAAGTCGAGCGCGCCTTCGTAGAACGACGAGCGCGCACGCGTGATCTCGAAACGGTCTCTCGTCCAGATCAGGTCGCCGTCGAGGTCCGGGAACGCCAGGTCGATCAGCGTCGGATCCGGCGCCGTGAACGTCCCGGTCAGCTCGCGGCCGCCATCGAAGATGTGCCAGGCGCCGGTGAACGTTGCGTCGCCCGTCACCGTGAAGTTGTCGCGCGCGAAGAAGATCTCCTTCATGGTCGGCAGGTCGATCGCCGAGTCGCGCACGTGGTAGAGCTGCTCCGGCCAGTTCAGCATGTCCACGCTGCCGTCGACCCGCGCCTCGAACCCGTCGGCGACGAAGTCGGCGCGGATCAGCTCGACCAGCCCGCCGTCGAGTCGGTAGTCGGCATCCATGGCGATCGTCATCGGCTCGTAGTCGCCAATCACGAGCGTGCCGCCGCTGAACGTCGCGGTCCCGCCGTAGCCGGTCGTCCTGGCCATCGTCATGTCGATGTTCGGGGCGACGATGCTCCAGGGCGCGCCGTGGTCTTCATAGATGAAGGCGCCGTCGTGCGCCCGGAGGTACTGCACGGTGGTCACGATCCGCCGCGCGGATTCCTCGTCCGCTTCCCCGTCGGGAGCCGCCGCGACGTCCGGTTCGGGCGCCTCGTCCGGGTCGCCCCGGGCCACGAACGCGGGGAACGTGTGCCGGCCGCCCTCGAAGCCTTCGACCAGCATCTGCCACCCCTCGAGGTCGACCGAATCGACGAGGACCTCCCCCTGCAGCAGCGGCAGCCACTGGGTCGTGATGACCAGCCGGTCCGCCGTGAAGAAGTCGCGCTCCCCCGGGTTCTGCCCCCCGATGACGAGGTCTTCGATCAGGAAGCGTCCCGGCAGGACGTACGTGCTGAGACGGCCAATGGTCACCGGCCGGTCGATGGCGTTGGCGAACTGCTCTTCGGCCCGGGCCCGCAGGCTGGGGCCGAGGTCGACGGTGACGACGGATACAAGGCCGCCCGCGACCAGCGCGACGGCGGCGATCACCGCCCACTCGCTCCGCCGGCGCACCCGGCTTCGGAGGGATCGCCAGCCCTGCAGGAAAGCACCGACCCGCGTGCGGCCGGCCTCCTCGGCGCCGGCGTCGGCCGTCGCCACCGGCTCGGCCTGCGCGACCGGCTCCGCCTGGGCGACCGACTCGGCCAGCTCGGCCGGCGCGGCGTCGGACGCGGCGGACGCGTCGGACGCGTCAGGGATCGCCGGTGCGCCGTCGTCAGACGCGCCCTGTGCGGCCTTCGGCGCGCCGTCAGGTGCGCCGGGTGCGGCCTCCGGCGCCTCGGCCGGGTCCGCGGCTGCGTCCGGACCGTCGTCCCGGCGCGTCAGGTCATCGGCCATGGTCGGCCCTCATTCGATGGTGGCGAGCAGGCGTCCCGCCTCCACCGACATCCCCTCGCTCACCTCCACCTCGGCGACCGTGCCCGCGCGCGGGGCGGTCATCTCGTTCTCCATCTTCATCGCCTCGACCACCACCAGCGGCTGGCGCGCTTCTACCGCGTCGCCCGGCTCCACCAGCACGCGCACCACCTTGCCCGGCATCGGCGCCGTAAGCCGCGCCGCGCCCGATCCGGCGCCGCCGACGCTGCCGGCGAGGCGCGCGCGACTCCCGTTGATCACCGCCTCGATCTCGACATCGCCGAGCCGGACCGCGGTCACCGCCGGACGGTCCGTCGGCAGGCAACGCGCCAGTCTGCTCGCCGCGCCCCCGCCGTCGTCGGTCCGCACGAACGAAAGCAGCATCCCGTGGCGGGTTCGCTCCACGACGCGCGCGTCCACCTCTCGCGACACGCCGCCCCACGAGACGACGTAACGTCCCGGCTGCGACGATGACTCGACGGTCACGTCGTGCGTCGTGCCGCTCACTTCAATCTCGACCCGCATCGTCCGGCTCCCGGGAGACCTAGCGCAGGCCCTCGACGCGAGCCGCCTGTTTCCACCGGCTGGCGTCCGATCCGGCCGCCGCCGGCGACCCGCTTCCTTCCGCCGCGTCCGCCACGCCGCCGAGTGCGACCGACAGTGCCGCGGCCAGAATCGCCGTCTCCTCGCCGTCGTCCGGCGGATCGAGGAAAGGCTCGCCGTTCCGGTCCGCCAGCACGCGATCGAGAAACGTCGTATCGAACCGCCCGGCCACGACGTCATCATGGGCCAGCAGCCAGCGGAAGAGCGGGATCGTGGTCGGCACGCCGGCGATCTCGTATTCCGACAGCGCCCGGTCCATCCGGGCGATGGCCGTCGGCCGGTCCGACGCGTGCGCGACCAGCTTCGCCACCATCGAGTCGTAATGGACCGGCACCTCGAAACCCGCCTCGACGCCGGCGTCCACGCGGATGCCGGGTCCCGCCGGCGGACGGTGCGCGGTCAGCAGTCCCGGACACGGCATGAAGCCCGCATCCGGATCCTCCGCGTAGACGCGGCACTCGATGGCGTGACCGTCGGGCGTCAGCGCCTTCTCGGGATCGATGTCGAGCCGCTCCCCCTGCGCGATCCGCAACTGCCAGCGGACCAGGTCGATGCCGGTCACCATTTCGGTCACCGGGTGCTCCACCTGCAGGCGCGTGTTCATTTCGAGGAAGTAGAACGACCCGTCATCGTCGTACAGCATCTCGATCGTGCCGGCGTTCGTGTACCCCACCTCGCGCGCGAGGCTGGCCGCCGCCCCGGCGAGCGCACGGCGGGTCTCGGCGCTCACCACGGGCGAGGGCGACTCCTCGATCACCTTCTGGTGACGCCGCTGAATCGAACACTCGCGCTCGACGAACGGCACGACCGCGCCATGTGCGTCGGCCAGCAACTGCACCTCGATGTGGCGGCCGTGTTCGATGCAGCGCTCCAGGTAGACGGAGCCGTCGCCGAACGCCGAAGCCGCTTCCGAACGCGCTCCCTCGATGGCGCGGAGCAGCAGTTCCGGGTCGCGCACGAGGCGCATCCCTTTCCCGCCGCCGCCGGCGACAGCCTTGACGAAGAGCGGGTACCCGACGCCGTCCCCCGCCGCCTGAAGCTGATCCGGCGCCGCATCGTGCGGCAGCGGGCCGCCGCTGCCCGGCACGATCGGCACCCCGGCGCGGGCCGCCGCGGCGCGGGCCGCCGTCTTGCCTCCCATCAGGTCGATCACGTCGGCCGAAGGCCCGATGAACGTGAGTCCCGCCTCCTGCACGGCACGTGCGAACGCAGCATTCTCGGCCAGAAAACCGTAGCCGGGATGTACCGCGTCGGCATCGGTCCGCTTCGCCGCGTCGATGATCTTCTCGATCCGGAGATAGCTCTCGCCAGGCGCGTCGGCCTGCAGCCCGACCGCCTCGTCCGCGTACCGCACATGCGGCGCGAGGCGGTCGCAGTCGGACCAGACCGCGACTGTCGGCAGCCCCATCTCGCGGCACGCGCGCATGATCCGAACGGCGATTTCGCCCCGGTTGGCAACGAGAACCTTCACTCATCGAGTGTAGCACCTGCCCCGCGGCGTCCGCGGACGGGCGGGAGTGCTATAAGATGCCGGCATGACGTCGCGGCGGAGCTTCCTGAAGTGGAGCGCCCTGCTCGCCGGCGCGACGGCTCTCGGGGGCGGCGGGCTGCTCCTGTCCCGGTATCCCGGCGGCGGCGCGCCGGTCGGCGGCGCCTTATCCGGCGGCGCCGGCGCGGGAGCGGCTGCGGCGGCCGCCGGGAGCCGGATCTTCCGGACCGCGAACACGCCGGAGTGCCTACACTGCGCGCTGCTGGCCCACGTCGAGGACGGTCGCCTCGTCAAGGTAACCGGGGACCCCGACTTCAACGTGCTGGCCTGCGCGCGCGGCATCTCGCGCATCCGTCAGCTCTACAGCCCCCATCGCCTCAAGTACCCCATGCGGCGGGCGGGCCGCCGGGGCGAGGACCGCTGGGAGCGCGTGAGCTGGGAAGAGGCGCTCGACACCATCGCCGAGCGCTATCGCCGGATTCTCGAGGAGGACGGCAACCAGGCGTTCCTCGCGATGGGCGGGACGGGCAACTGGTCCACGCTGTCGACGGGCGTGCGGGGGCTCTACTCCGCCTTCTGGAACCGCTTCGGGGGAGCGACGCCGATCATCTCCCAGCTCTGCTGCGCCTCGGTCAGTTCCGGGTTCAACGCGATCTTCGGCGGCGGGCGGTCCGAGTTCCGCGACGAGTGGGTCCATAGCCGCTTCTTCCTGGCCTGGGGCAACAACCCGGCGGTCTCCAACCAGGGCTACATGAAGAACCTCTTCCAGGCCCGCGAGGAGCACGGCGCGCGAGTCGTGACTATCGACCCGCGGCTGAGCGAGACGGCCGCCCTCTCCGACCGTTGGGTCCAGATCCGGCCCGGGACCGACGCCGCGTTCGCCCTCGGCATGGTCAAGGTGCTGCTGGACGAAGAACGGTTCGACGCCGAGTACGTCCGCCGCCACACGAACGCGCCGTTCCTCGTGCGGCTCGGCGAGCGCGGCTACGACCTGGAGTCCGAGGCGGGCAGCTGGCCGGCGGGCGGCGAGTCGCTGCCGGTCGATCTGCGCGACCTGCGGCTGCTGACCAACGGCGGCGACGGCCCGGGCAGCTTCGTCGTCTGGGACGAGCGCGGCGGCCGGCCGGTCGCCGCCGACACGCCGGGAGCGCGGGCCGCCCTGCGCGGCAGCTACACGATCGACGGCGTCCGCTACCAGCCGGTCTTCGAGTGGATGCGGGCCATCGCGGCGCGCTACACACCCGAGGTCGTCCACCGCATCACCGGGGCGCCGGCCGACTCGGTCGCCGCCGTGACGCGGGAGTACGCGTCCGTGAGGCCCGCCGCCATCATCCAGAACATGGCCGGCGCGCAGCGCACCGACCACGGCACCCTCACCGTCATCGGCCACCTCTACCTCGCCTCGCTCACCGGCAACATCGGCCTCCTCGGAGGCGGCGTCAACGACAACGGCGGCTACCTGAGCGAGGGCGGCACGGTCAATCCTCCGGTGCCGCTGCAGCGCAATCCACGCATCGAGGGCATTCCCGCCACCAAGCTCGGCGAGTACCTGGTCGAGCGCAAGCCGCACCCCATTCGCGCCATCCACGTGGCGGGTACCGGCGTGCTCACGCAGTACCCGAATACGCGGAAGATCATCGCCGGGCTCGACAACATCGATCTGATGGTGGTGCAGGACATCTTCATGACGACGACGGCGCGCTACGCCGACTTCGTCCTGCCGGTGACCACCCTCTTCGAGACCCGCAATCTGCTCGCGGGCATCCGCAGCCGCTACATCCAGCTCATGGAGCAGGCGATAGAGCCGCTGTTCGAGTCGCGCTCCGACCGCTGGATCATGACCGAGCTGGCCAGGCGCCTCGGCTTTGGCGACGACTTCGACAAGCCGGACGACGAGCTGTTGCAGCATGTGCTCGAACCGACCGGGGTGACCCTCGAGCAGCTCGAGGAGGGCCCCGTCAATCCGATGCCGGATCCGTGGATCCCGTTCGCGGACAAGAAGTTCAACACGCCGTCGGGACGCATCGAGTTCTTCTCGCTGTATCTGCAGGAGCGGGGTTTCGACCCGCTGCTGGAGTACCTGCATCCGGTCGAGGCGCCCTGGGTGGACGAGACACGGGCGGCGCGCTACCCGTTGCAGCTCATCAACCGCAAGAACCACAACCACGTCAACTCCAGCTTCCACCACCACGACTTCCTGACCGAGATCTGGGCCAGCCAGGTGCTGCAGATCCATCCCGACGACGCGAAGCCGCGCGGCATCGAGGACGGCGCCCGCATTCGGGTCTTCAACGACCGTGGCGAGATCGAGGCGATGGCGCAGGTGACCCGTGGCATCATGGCCGGCGTGGTGAGCGTGACCACCGGCTGGGGCGGCGTCAACGAGAAGCAGACGGCCAGCATCCTGAGTCCCGACAAGTACGAGCCGATCTCGCTCGGCCACACGCTGAACTCGTCGACCGTCGATGTCGCCGCCGGCGGCGCGGCCACCAGGGGGGACGCGGCATGAGCGACCCGAAGAAGCATCTGGCGTTCTTCTTCGACGCCAACCGGTGCACCGGCTGCCGCACCTGCGAGATCGCGTGCAAGGTGGAGAACGGGGTCGAGCTGGGGCCGCGCTGGCGCAAGGTGCGGACGGTGGAGGGCGACGACGACGGCGGGCCCTACATGTACCACGTCTCGATGTCGTGCAATCACTGCGAAGTGCCCGTCTGCGCCGAGGTCTGCCCGTCGGGCGCCATCACGAAGCGGCCGGACGGCATCGTCATCGTCGACCAGAGCAAGTGCATCGGCGCCCGTCTCTGCGCCTGGGCGTGTCCCTACGACGCGCCGCAGTTCAGCGAAGAGACCGGCAAGATGGAGAAGTGCAACTACTGCTCCCACCGCATCGATGCCGGCACCGGGGGTCCCGCCTGCGCCGAGGCGTGCCCGACCAAGGCGCTGCAGTGGGGAACGCTGGAGGAAGTGGCCGCGAAGCAGGACGCCACCGACCAGTTCGGACCGTTGCCCGACGCCGGCATCACCAAACCGGCGATTCGCTTCATCCCCCTCAAGCTCGTCCGCTCCTGACCGCGGCCGCATGGAGGCACGCGACTGGTCGCTCGTCTTCTTCACCGTCCTGACGCAGGCGGCGGTCGGCGCGTTCCTTGTCCTTCAGGCGCTGCGATACCTCGAACCGCGGCGCGGGGCGCGTGAGGGCCTTCCGCTACCGAGCGTGCTCGCGGTGCTGTCGGCCGGACTGTTAGCGGCCCTCTTTCACCTCGCCACCCCGCTCCAGGCGGCGCGCGCCATCGTGAACTTCCCGACGTCCTGGCTGAGCCGCGAAATCGTCTTCGGGAGCCTGTTCGCGGCGCTGCTAGTCGCCCTGGTGTGGCGGGAACGGGCGGAGAGTCCCGCACTCGCCACGAGGTGGCTGCCGGGGCTCACGGCGCTGGCCGGGCTCGCGTTCCTCTACTGCCAGACCGCGATCTACCTGCTGCCGGCCCAACCGGCCTGGAACAGTTTCGCCACCCCTGCCGCGTTCGGCGGCACGGCATTGCGCCTGGGCATTCTCGGCGTCGCGGCCGGACTCGTCGTCCGCAACCCGCGCGCGGGAGTCGACGATCCCGCCGGCGATGGTTCCGGCAGCCGCGCCCGGACTACCGCGACCCTCCGTCGACTCGCGCTGGCCGGCATCGCCGCGCTCGCGGTCGAGTTCCTCGTCGTGCCGCTTCATCTCGCCACGCTCGCCGCCGATCCCTTGCCCGCCGCCGCCGCAAGCCTGGAGCGGCTGACCGGCGACTACGTAAGCACCCTCGTCGTCCGGCTCGGGCTGCTGGGCGCAGCCGCCGGAGCGCTGGCCGGTGTGCTCCTGGCCCTGCGCGCGCCCACCGGACCTTCAACACGACCCGGGCAACCGCCCTTTCGGCTGGCCGCCGTGCTTGCCTGCGGCGCGTTCGGCCTCGCGCTGGCGTCGGAGGTGTGCGGGCGCTTCCTGTTCTACGCCATGCAGGTGAGGGTCGGCATTTGACGCCGGCCGCGGCCGAGCCGGACGAACCGCAGGGCACTCCCCCCGAGTGGCGGCGGCGTCTGGAGGAACAGGCCCTCGCCTACCACTTTCTCGGCCGGTGCTTCTACGAACCGCCGCGTGCCGAGTGGCTGGCCGCTCTCGCCCGGGACCGCCTGTTCGAGGCCTGGCCCTTTCCTTCCGGCGACGGGAACACCACCGCCGGGTCGGCGATGCTGGCCGCATTCTGCGAGCGCTGGGACCCGGCCCGGCTCGACGCGCTGGTGTGGGATTTCAACCGGCTCTTCGTCGGACCGGGCGAGATGCTGGCGGCCCCGTGGGAATCGGTCTACCGCAGCAAGACGAAGCTCACGTTCCAGGAATCCACCCTCCAGGTGCGCGAGCTCTACGGGCGGTTCGGCGTGCAGGCGCCCGGCATGCATCGGGAGCCGGACGACCACCTCGGGCTCGAGCTGGCTTTCGTGGCGACGCTCTCGGACCTGGCCGCCCGGGGCGACATGGCCCAGCGCACAAGGTGCTTCGAGGCGCAGCGGAACTTCCTGCGCGACCACCTCCTCGCGTGGGCGCCCGCCTGTCTCGCGCTCGTCGAGAAGCACGCCGAGACGGATTACTACCGCGGCGCGGCCCGCCTCTCCCTGGGGTCGCTCGCCGAATCGGCCCGTCTCTGCAGGGTCAGACTCCACTCCGAATAGAGAGCATGGCGCGGCCGCCACGTCGCGCCGTACCGGATCCGTTCGAACTGGTAGGCGCCGATGACCGTGTCCCCGGACCGGAATCGCCAGCGGATGCCGGCGCGCGAACGGGAGCGCATGAACCCGCGGCGCTCGAAGGCCAGGGACTGATAGAGCCAGGGGGACAGGCGGGCATGCGGCCGCTCCAGCTCCAGTTGCTGCCGGTAGCGGTTGAAGCCGGGGACGTCGGGCCGCCCGGCGTGGCGCTCGTAGAGCGTCGTGCCCTGCACGCGGACATCGCCCCGATGCAGCGGATACGTTATCTCCGCCAGGAGGCGGTGATCCCAGTGATAGCCGAAGTCGGCGCGGGTCCGGTTCCGCAGGATGTAGCCGAACGACACGCTGACGGAATCGTTGAGCGCCAGGCCCACGTCGGTCTTGATCCGGCGGTCGTACGCGCTTCTCAGCGAATCCCGGATCCGCGCCACGCCCTCGACCGTCCAGGCAACCCGGTCCGACTCGAAGAGGCCCAGCTCGACGTCAGTCCAGGACTGCACGTCGTCGGCCGCGGCGGCGGGACGCACCGCGGCCAGGAACAGCCCCAGCGCGACGACGATGGCCGCGCCGGCCCCGCGCGCAAACCTGTCGAGTGGAATGCCGGCCAGACCTCAGTTGGTGAGCTGACGGTTCACGACCGCCTCATCCAGTTCGACGCCCAGGCCCGGCCCCGTCGGCGGAGTGATGAATCCCTCCTCGATCGTGATCGGGTCGACGAAGATGTCGCGATGCAGGTCGTTGGTGTTGAACTCCTGCACGAGGAAGTTGGGCGAACAGGTGTCGAGCTGCACCGCCGCCGCGGCGGCGACGGGGCCACAGTACATGTGCGGCGCGATCATCGCGTAGTGCGCCTCGCACATGCTGGCGATCTTCTTCGACTCCAGGATCCCGCCGCATTGCCCCACGTCGAGCTGAATGATGTTGGCGGCCTGCTTGCCGAGAACCTCCGCGAACTCGAACTTCGTGACCAGGCGTTCGCCGGTGGCGATCGGGATGCTGGTCTGCGCCGCGACGCGCGCCATCTCGTCGACGTTCTCCGGCGACACCGGCTCCTCGAAGAAGAAGGGATGGAACTCCTCCAGGATGCTCGCCACGCGGATGGCGCCCGACGTGGAAAACTGGCCATGCGTGCCGATGCCGATCTCCAGTTTGTCGCCCACCGCGTCGCGCATGGCGCGGAAGATCCGGGCGACGCGGTTGATCGTCTCCAGCGAGTAGTCGCGCGGCCCACCCGTGATCGGCTGGAAGGGATCGAGCTTGCAGACGGTTATGCCCCGCTCGATCAGCTCGGCCGCGCGCTCGCCGGCCAGTTCCGGGTTCTCCCAGACCCCGGCGGTGTCGAGGTAGGCGTACGCGCGCAGCCGCTCGTGAAACTGGCCGCCCAGCAGGTTGTAGATGGGCTGCCCCACCGCCTTGCCGACGATGTCCCAGCACGCCATCTCGATCGCCGACATCGCCGGCGTCTTCGACAGCCCGGGGTGCCGGTAATCGTGCGGGTTCGCGTAAATGTCCTGCCAGATCCGCTCGATGTCGAACGGGCTCTTTCCGACGACGCCCGAATCGCACAGTTCGTGCAGCAGGCTCACCTGCGAGCCGAGCTCCAGGACGCCGCCGGACACGCGTTCGCCCAGGCCGACGATGCCCGCATCGGTTTCGAGCTGCAGGAAGAGCCACTTGCGATGGCCGATGGGCGGATCGATGTTGTCGAGCACCATCGTCCGGTACCCCGTGATCCGGATGTTCCGCGCCGCGTCCTGCGCGGCCGCCGCAGCCGCCGGCGCCGCGGCCAGTCCCGCTCCGGCCGCCGCCCCGGCCAGCCCCGCGCCGAGACCGGCCGCCACTGTCCCCGACTGTTCGAGAAACCGGCGTCGATTGATGCTCATGCTGTTGACTCCCTTTCGACGACTCCGCAGCGTAGCATGCCCCGCACGGGGCTCAGAGGGGAATATTGCCGTGCTTCTTGGGCGGGTTGCGGTCGCGCTTGCCGTCCAGGCTCTGCAGCGCGGCGATGATCTTGCCGCGGGTGGCGCGCGGCGCGATCACCTCGTCGATGAAACCGCGGCCCGCCGCGACGAAGGGGTTGGCGAGCTTCTCGCGGAACTCCGCCACCCGCTCGGCGCGGAGGGTGTCGGGGTCGTCCGCGGCATCCAGCTCGCGCTTGTAGAGGATGTTGACCGCCCCCTCGGGGCCCATCACCGCGATCTCCGCTGTCGGCCAGGCGAAGTTGGCGTCGGTCCGGATGTGCTTGCTCGCCATGACGCAGTAGGCGCCTCCGTACGCCTTGCGTGTCACAACGGTCACCTTGGGCACCGTGGCCTCGGCGAAGGCGTAGAGCAGCTTCGCGCCGTGCTTGATGATCCCGCCGTACTCCTGCACAGTGCCGGGGAGGAAGCCGGGGACATCCTCCAACGTGATCAGGGGCAGGTTGAACGCGTCGCAGAAGCGGACGAAACGCGCCCCCTTGACGGACGCGTCGATATCGAGCGCGCCCGCGAGGTGCGCCGGCTGGTTGGCCACGACGCCGACCGGCCGGCCGCCGAAGCGCGCGAAGCCGACGACGATGTTGCGGGCGAAGTGTTCGTGCACCTCGAGGAACCCGCCATCGTCCGCCACCGCGTGGATCAGGTCGAGAATGTCGTACGGCTGGTTCGGTGACTCGGGAACCAGCGTATCGAGGGCCGGCGACTCGCGGTCCGCCGGATCGTCCGTCGCCGCGCGCGGCGGCTCGTCCAGATTGTTGCCCGGCAGATAGCCGAGCAGTTGCCGCAGCAGGGCGAGGCAGTCCTGATCCGTCGGCACCGCGAAGTGCGCCGCGCCGCTCCGCGCGTTGTGCGTCATCGCGCCGCCCAGCTCGTCCTTCGTCACCTCCTCATGCGTGACGGTCCGGATGACTTCCGGGCCGGTGACGAACATGTAGCTGGTCCGATCCACCATCACCGTGAAATCGGTGATCGCCGGCGAATAGACCGCCCCGCCCGCGCAGGGCCCCATGATCGCCGACAGTTGCGGGATGACCCCCGAGGCGAGCGTGTTGCGGAGGAAGATGTCGGCGTAGCCGCCGAGCGAGGCTACGCCTTCCTGGATGCGCGCCCCGCCCGAATCGTTCAATCCGACCATCGGCGCGCCGTTGCGCATCGCCAGGTCCATGAGCTTGACGATCTTCGCGGCGTTCGTTTCCGACAGCGAGCCGCCGAACACCGTGAAGTCCTGCGCGAACGCGTAGACCGGCCGGCCGTCCACCAGGCCGTGGCCGGCCACCACGCCGTCGCCCGGGACCAGTTGCTCGTCCATCCCGAAGTCGCGGCAGCGATGGGTCACCAGCTTGTCGATCTCGACGAAGGTGCCGGGATCGAAGAAGAGATCGATCCGCTCGCGCGCCGTCAGCTTGCCCGCGTCGTGCTGCCGCTTCCGGCGGCCCGCGCCGCCACCCTCCTCGGCGCGGCGTTCGTAATCGGCGAGGGTGGCGCGTCTGTCCATCACGCCTTGAGCGCCTGCGCCTTCTCCCAGTCGGCCAGGAACTTCGCCAGCCCTATGTCGGTCAGGGGATGGTTGAAGAGGCTGTCGATCACCTTGGGCGGGCAGGTGCAGATGTCGGCCCCCATCCGCGCCGCCTCGACGACGTGAACCGGACCGCGGATGCTCGCCACCAGCAACTCGGTGCCGAACTCGTAGTTCTCGAAGATCTCGACGATCTGCTCGATCAGCCCCATGCCGTCGGTGGAGATGTCGTCGAGCCGGCCGACGAACGGGCTGACGAACGTCGCGCCCACCTTGGCCGACAGCAACGCCTGCGCGGCCGAGAAGCAGAGGGTCACGTTGACGCGGATGCCCTCGCCGTGGAGCGCGTCGCAGGCCTGAACGCCCTCGCGCCCGAAGGGCACCTTGACGACGATATGCTCGTCGAGCGCCGCCAGCTCGCGCCCTTCGCGGATCATCCCGGCGGCTTCGGTGGCCACCACCTCGGCGCTGACCGGCCCGCCGACGGACCGGCAGATGTGGCGGAGGGTGTCGTGCGGGTCGCCCGGCTCCCGGGCCAGCAGCGACGGGTTCGTGGTGACGCCGTCGATGATGCCGAGCGGCACGAGCGCGTCGATGGTCCCGGTGTTCGCGCTATCGACGAAGATCTTCATCGTGTTTCTCCGTGTCCGCGTTCTTCCTCAACGCGGTGAATCAACGCGCCGCAGGCGCTTCCCTCCCGGTGGCGCGGGTCAGTCGTCCGCCGCCACGACGCCGTTCGCCAGTTCACCAATCCCCTCTATGCTCACGACCACCCGATCGCCCGCGGCGAGCGGACCTACCCCGGGCGGCGTCCCGGTCGCGATGACGTCGCCCGGGTGCAGCGTCATCACCCGGCTGACGAACTCGACGAGCTGGTCGAGCGGGAAAATCATCTCGCGGGTGCTGGACGACTGCCGCGTCTCGCCGTTGACGGTCGACGCGATCGCGAGCGCCGATCCGTCGAGCCCGACCGCGATCGCCGGACCCACCGGCGCGAACGTGTCGAACCCCTTGGCCCGCGTGTACTGCACGTCCTTCTTCTGGATGTCCCGGTCCGTCACGTCATTGACGCAGGTGAGGCCGAGAACGTAGTCCGGCGCGTCCGCCGCCGCCACGTTCCGCGCCTCCCGCCGGATCACGATCCCCACTTCCGCCTCGTAGTCCACCCGTCCATGGCCCGGCGGCAGGACGATGGCGTCCTCCGGACCGACAATCGCCGACGGCGGCTTCAGGAAGATGAGCGGCTCGTCCGGCAACGCCTTCCCCATCTCCTTCGCATGGTCGCGGTAGTTCAGGCCGACGGCGACGACCTTGGAAGGCGCGACGGGCGGCAGAAGGCGCACCGCGTTCGGCTCAAGGGCCGCGCCGGGGCCGTACGCCCCGAACGGATCGCCGTCGAGCGCGGTCCACGCGCCGTCCCGCTCCAGGGCCCAGAGGCTCCCGCCGTTCTGCGCCACCCGGTAGATCCGATCCATTCGCCCTGCTCCTCCGTCCGCTCCGTCCGGCTCGCGGCGCACCCTACCGCGCCGTCTCCGTCACCGCCTCCGACGGCGGGCTGACGTTCGGGGGAATCGAGCTGTCGAGCGCCTGTACCCGGTAGACGTAGCGTTCTCCCGGAGTGACCCCGGTGTCCTGGTACGCCGTCGCCTCGACCGGCCCGGCCGTGAGCCGTTGGAGTGTCGCATCTGGCGCGTTTCCGCGCAAGACGACATAGCCGGCCAGATCCCCTTCGCCGTTCGGATCCCACACCAGGCTGATGCCGGTCCCGTCCGCCACGGCGATCAGGCCGGTCGGCGCGGCGGGCGGAAACGTATCGACCAGGTCCACGCAGGTGGCGGGCGATGCGGGACCCTCCACCGGCGTCGCGCCTGCATAGTCGACGACGCGAACGGCATAGCAGCGGATTTCTCCGAACGCGACGTCACCGTCGGTGAACATCGGCTCCCCGTCGAGCGTGGCCAGCGGCTCGAGGCGCTCGGCTTCCGGATCCCAGCCCACGTGATCGTAGATGGCGTACTCGGATCCGCGCGGCCACTCGATGGCCGCCCTCGACGCCAGCAGCGGCGGCTCCGGCGTATCCACCTGCACCCGGCGACGCAACGTGGCCGGCTCGGTCCAGGTCACCTCGATGGTGTCTTCCGCATACGTGACGACGGGAAGGCCGGACGGCGGCGGCGGCGGCTCCACCAGCGGCACATCCGCGACCGCCGACGGATCGCCCATCCGGTCGCGCGAAGAGATCGCAACCGCGACATACGACCGGATCGGGAGCGGTTCGAACGGCGGGGCGGCCAGCGGGCGCGGCACGACGCGCGCCTCCTCGTCTTCTTCTTCCTCCTCCTCGTCCTCGTCGTCCGGCTCGCCGATGATGACCGGCACCAGCGCCTCCGGCGTCAGGCGGTCGACCACCGTCACGTCATCGCCCTGCGCGACAATGCCGTTCGGGACCGCGATGTCTTCCGCGGCCTCGGGGTCGTCCGGGGCCGCGGTGTCGTTCGCGGCCCTTGCGCCCTCCGCCTCGTCCGCCGGCGGCGGCACGAAATCCGGCGGTGTCACGTCGAACGTCGCCACCAGCGTCGCCGCGTCGAACCAGTCTTCGTCCACGGGCGGCCGCGGCCGGCGCGCCTCCGGCTGGGTCGTCACCGCATACACCTCGATCCGGACGATGTCCCCGGGAATCGTGCCGTCGGAATCCTGATCCGGCGCGGTGAACTCGACGTAGACGCGGTCCCCGAGGCGCGCCACTTCGACCGGGGCGATCGTGGCGGGGACAATCCGCAGCGGCGGCAGCGGCGACCCGCGCGAACCGCAGGCGGCGGCGGCAAGCGCCGCCGCGACGAGCAGTCCGGCCCAGGGGACAGCGGGACGACCGCGGGTCACGGCATGAAGACGGGAGGCATGGACGCTCAAAGGATGTAGCGCGACAGATCTTCGTCGTCGACAATGTCGGCCAGCATCCGGTCGACATAGGCGGCGTCGATGACGACGCGCTCTTCCGCCATGTCGGGCGCGTTGAACGAGATGTCGTCGAGCAGCTTCTCCATCACCGTGTGGAGCCGGCGTGCGCCGATGTTCTCGCTCCGCTCGTTGACCCGTCCGGCGAGCTCGGCGATCCGGCGGACGGCCCCGTCGTCGAAGACCAGGTCGATCCCGTCGGTGGCGAGAAGCGCACGGTACTGCGTGACGAGCGCTCCCTGCGGCTCAGTCAGGATCCGGACGAAATCGTCGATCCCGAGCGAATCGAGTTCCACCCGGATCGGGAACCGGCCCTGCAACTCCGGAATCAGATCGGACGGCTTCGACAGGTGGAACGCCCCGGCCGCAATAAAAAGGATGTGATCCGTCCGGCACATGCCGTGCTTGGTCTTGACCGAGGTCCCCTCGACGATCGGCAGGATGTCCCGCTGCACGCCCTCGCGGCTCACGTCCGGACCGTGAGCACGCTCGCGGCCCGCGATCTTGTCGATCTCGTCGACGAAGATGATCCCCGCCTGCTCCACCCGCTCGATCGCGGTCCGGCCGACGCTGTCCATGTCGATCAGCTTCTGCTCCTCCTCGCGGGCAAGCTGGTCGATGGCCTCCGGCACCCGCATCTTGCGCGGCCGGCCGCGTCCGAAGAGGCCCGGCATCATCTCCTTCATCGTGACGTCGATCTCCTCGAACGACGTCCCGCCGATCACCTGGAGAGAGGGGAATGACGCCTCGCGCGCCTCCAGCTCCACCACCCGGTCGTCGAGCAGACCCGCCCGGAACTGCGCGCGGAGCTTCTCGCGCGTGCGGGTGGCGGTATCGGGGGGCGGCGGTTCGTCCGCCGCATCGCCGGCTCCGCGCATCGGCGGCACGATCGGCGCCGGTGCGGGCCGCGGCGGCATCAGCAGGTCGAGCAGGCGCTCTTCCGCGTTGGCGCGCGCCTTCTCCCGTACCTCCACGAGCCGTTCCTCGCGCACCATGGCGACCGCCAGTTCGACGAGGTCGCGGATCATCGACTCGACGTCGCGCCCGACATAACCCACCTCGGTGAACTTCGACGCCTCCACCTTGATGAAGGGGGACTGGGCGAGCCGGGCCAGGCGCCGCGCCACTTCGGTCTTGCCGACGCCGGTCGGCCCGATCATCAGGATGTTCTTCGGCGCCACTTCGCTCGCCAGGTCCGGCGGCAGCTTCTGACGGCGCATCCGGTTGCGCAGCGCGATGGCGACCGCGCGCTTCGCCTGGTGCTGGCCCACGACATACCGGTCGAGCTCGGCGACGATCTCGCGCGGCGTCAGGGCATCGGTGCTGGACGCGGTGGTTTCAGGCAGGTAGATCGGCACGGCTACAGGGTTTCGATGGTGACACTGGCATTCGTGTAAATGCAAATCTCCGCCGCGATTTGCATCGCCGTCTCCGCGATCACGCGGGCGTCGAGTTCGGACTGCCGGGCCAGGGCCTTGGCCGCCGCCATGGCGAAAGCGCCGCCCGAGCCGATGGCCACGATGCCGTCGTCCGGCTCGATCAGATCGCCGTTGCCGGAGAGGAGCAGCGTCGTCCGCGCGTCGGCGACCACGAGCATCGCGTCGAGGCGGCGGAGGGCGCGGTCGGTCCGCCACTCCTTGGCCAGCTCCACGACCGCCCGCTCGAGGTTGCCGCGGTACTCCTCCAGCCTGGCGTCGAACCGGGAGAACAGCGCGAACGAATCGGCGGCGGAACCGGCGAAGCCGGCGAGAACCCGGTCGTTGTAGAGGCGGCGGATCTTCCTCGCCGACTGCTTGACGACGGTCGCGCCCAGCGTCACCTGTCCGTCGCTCGCCATCACGGTCCGGTCGCCGCGGCGGACCGCGAGCACCGTCGTGCCGTAGAAGGTCTCGGGGTCGGGCCTGGTCATGGTCATTCGGGGCTGTCTCCCTGTGCGCGGCGGCGGAAGAGGAAATAGAACGGCAGGCCGGCGGCGATCAGCAGCACGCCGGCGCCTGACGCGCCCGGCTCCCGCCAGACCGCGTTAACGAGCATCGCCGCGCTCGCCGCCACGAAGATGGCGGGGGCCGCCCGGCGCAGCAGGCTCACCCGCGCGGCCGCTCCATCGCGCCGCCGCACGACGAAGAGGGCCGCCACTCCGGCTCCGGCGAACATCACCACCGCGAAGCCGGTATAGAGCAGTAACTGATCGAAGGTCCCGGCGAGCACCAGCAGCCCGCTCCACGCGCTCTGGGCCAGGATCGCGGCGACCGGCGTGCGCAACCGCGGATGCACGCGTCCCGCCGCCTCGAAGAACTGCCCGTCGCGAGCCATCGCGAAATAGACGCGCGGCCCGGCCAGCACCATCGCGCTGAGGCTCGCCGCGATCATCACGATGGAGGCGGCCGCGAGCAGGGTCGCGAACCCGTCGCCGAAGAGCCGCGCGCCCGCGGCATCGATCACGCGCGCGTCGGCCGCGGCAAGCTCACCCATTTCCGCCACCGGCATCGCGTAGACATACAGCAGGTTCAGCAACAGGTAGATGCCGACGACGGCCGAGGTCCCCACCGCCATGGCGATCGGCGCGTTGCGTTCCGGCTCGCGGAGCTCCTCGGCGACGTATGCCGCGGCGTTCCATCCCGAGTAGCTGAACATGATCGGAATGAGGGCCAGCAGCCAGAGCGCCGGGGTCACCGCGCCCGCGGCCGGCGCGGTGAAGTTGCCCGCCGAACCGCTGCCGACGGCGAAGCCGAGCGCGACCAGCAGCACCAGGAAACCCACCTTGGCGGCGGCCAGCAGGTTCTGGACGATCCGC
Organism: Vicinamibacterales bacterium; assembly: GCA_965202655.1. GTDB lineage: Bacteria > Acidobacteriota > Vicinamibacteria > Vicinamibacterales > UBA8438 > VXRJ01. Next base: position 737,913 of record CBDBBK010000001.1, read on the forward strand.
CCCGGCCCGAGACCGGCAACATGAACCGCGGTGAGCGCCGCTATCGCCGCGAGGGCAACCACCGCGCGGGGCGACACGTTGAGCGTGACGACGCCGAGCGGCAGCGTCGCGAACGGCGTCGCGTCCGCCGCGCCCGGGACCAGGCGCCCGAGGTAGGTCGCCAGGCCGACCGCGCCCGCCGCGATGGCGCCGGAGAAACCCGCGACGAAGGACGTCCAGCCGGAGAGGAATCCCGCGACCGGCCCGAACGCCTCCCGGAGATAGACATACTCGCCGCCCGCCCGCGGCAGCCGGGCCGCCAGCTCCGCGTACGCCATCGCGCCGGCGAATGCCAGCAGGCCGCCGGCGAGCCAAGCGCCGAGCATCGCCCAGACGTCGGGCACCCAGATCGCGACGAGCGCGGGGACGAGAAAGATGCCGCTGCCGATCACGTTGGAGGACGATGATCGACGCCCCGTCGAGCGGCCCGAGACGGCGGACGAGCGACGGCGCTGAAGCGGTCACGCGGGCAGCCGGCTGCTACTGCGTAAGCAACTGCCGGTCGATCGGAAACTCGCGCACCTTGACCCACTGTTCGGCCACGGTGCTTGACGTACAGCTCCAGCTTCACGTCGACGAAGTCGCGGTGTCCCAGCATCTCCGGGAGCGTCTGCTCGCCGGTATAGCCGAGGCGCGACTCCATCGTGAACGGTCCGAGGCCGTCTCCGGGCGAGAGACCATCGACCCCCGCCGCCCGGATCAGCGGCGCGCCACCCCATTCCTGATCCTCGGCAAGGCAGGTGCCCTCCTCGTCGTCGGCCGGCGACACCGGAGCCTCGGGTGGCTCCTGACCCTGGTAGAGCACCAGGCAGCGCCGGAAGACGCCGTTGAGCTGCAGCATTCCGAGATCCCCTCCCGAAACGTTCTCTATGCTGAACTCGATGGCCGGCACCAGCTTGTTGCGACCCAGGTTGTCCAGGCCTACATCGAGCCAGCCGGTGGTTACTTCCGTTACCGCAACGGCCGTCGTCATGTCGGCCGATGGTCCGCACCCGGCCACCGCGACGAGCGGCGCCAGCACCAGCGCGGAAAACCAAGTTGAACGGTTTCGCATCCGTCGATTGTAGATCGCATGCACGGGCGTGCTCCTATCTGCCACCGGCAGCGGACCGCGCGTCGCCGGGCGGTCCGGCGACCCGAACGACAAAGTCGGCGAAGTCCTCGCGGACCCGCGTCGGATTACGTTCCTGGGCGCGGCGAAGCCGCTGGACGATGTCGGGCCACGCCGGTTCGGGCGCCGGCTCATGCTCGGCCATCCGCCGCCGGATCTCCTCGAGCAGCGCCGCCGATGATTCCGGGGTGAAGACGGTCAGCCGCTCCAGCATCGCCGCCGGGTCGCCCGGCGGCAGGGGGGCGCCGCCGACGAGAGCGAACTCCAGGCCCGATCCGAAGGCGTCCCCGGGCGGCGCAAGCACGATGTCAGCCTCTCGCCGCACCAGTCTTGGCGCCGCTCCCAAGCTGTAACCGCTGGTCGGCACGGCGACCGTTTCGGACGTCACCGCCACCTCCGTGACCGGCTCCGCGAACCGCGGCGCGGTCCCTTCCGGCGAAGCCGGCTGCCCCACACTGAAGACGAAACCCCCGTAGCGCACCTCGAAGCCCGCGATGGCCGCCGCCGCCGCCCCGACCGCGAGGCACACGGTAGCGGCAATCCCCAGGGCCCAGGCCGGCGACCAGCCCGACCAGAAAGACTCGTGCGGCCGCGCCGCGTCCGCCGCCCCCGAAAACGGGGCCGGCGCCGTCTGCCATCGATCGACCGCGAGATCGACCTCCGGCACCGTCCACGACGACAACGCGCCCTGCACCGAGCGCAACGACGCGAGCTCGTCGGAACAGGCGCGGCACGCGGCGACGTGCGCTTCGACGCGCGCATGCTCGCCGGCCGAGTCCTCGCCGTAGAGATACGCGATGAGCACGCTCTTCTCCGGACAATCAGCCATCTGACTCTCCTCCACGTCGCAGCACCAGGCGGGGATAAGCCTGCCCGGCCCCGCCGGCCGGCAATGCCGTCGGGCCCACCGGGTCGGCCAGAAGCCGCCGCAGGGCGGCGAGGCCCTGATACACCCGCGTCTTGATGGTGCTCAGGGGCTTCCCCGTCGCATCGGCGATCTCCTGCAGGGTGAGACCCTCGAACTCCTTGAGGATGATGGCCTGCCGCTGCGCCTCCGGCAGGTTGCGCATCGCCCGCTGCACCGTCTCGAGCTGGAACCGCCGGACCATGGCCTCCTCGGCCGGTTCGGCGGCCAGACTCGCCTGCTGGTCGGCCAGCCGGACGGCGTGCTCCACCTCCGAGCCGCCTCCATCCAGGCTGACGGTTCGCGCGCGCCTGCGCGATCGGAACCAGTCACGGCACAGGTTGAGCGTGATGCGATACATCCAGGTGGAGAACTTCGAGTCCCGGCGGAACCGGCCGACCGATTGCCAGGCCTTGACGAACGCCTCCTGGACAATCTCGCGCGCCTCCGTCTCGTCCTGCACCTCGCGCAGGGCCAGGGCGAACATCCTGTGTTGCCAGCGCCCTACGAGTTGCCCGAAGGCGTGGCGGTCCCCGGTCTGCGCCCGGGCCACCAGTGTTTCGTCGGTCGGCGCCGCGCTGGCGGACGCGCCTGCCGGCGAATCCAGCGGCTGATCTTCCGGCCGGGTCTCGCGCGGCGCGGCGGCGGCTGCCTGCATCGTCCTGTCATGTTAGACGCAACAGCCGCCGGAAAGGTCTGCCGGAGGGCAAGGCGGGCCGCCCGCGGACGTGCGGCGGCGGGTTACTCCCTGCTAACGAAGTTCCGCTTGCCGTGCGCGCCGGGCTGTGATCGACTCCGCAAGGGCGACGGTGTGGACTACCCAAGTTCGAATCATGCCGCTTCACTGCCCAGACACGCGCGGTGCCAGGGCCACGCCCAGCGCACGCACGTCGGCCGCGCCTGCGTCGCGCAGCAGCGCGGCGCAGGCCTCGACCGTCGCCCCGGTCGTGATGACGTCGTCGACGAGCAACAGCCTCCGCCCCCGAATCGCTGCCGCCACGCGGCCAACGGGAGGGCGCGCGAGGACGAACGCGTCACGAACCGCACGGAGCCGCACGCTGCGTGACAACTCCATTTGCGGACGCGTATGGCGCACGCGGCGGATCGGCTGGATGACCGGCAGGCCAAGGCGCCGCGCGATGTCGTTCGCCTGGTTGAAGCCGCGCCGCCAGCGCCGCAGCGGATGAAGCGGCACCGGAACAACGGCGTCGGCGTCGCGCAGCCAGTCAACCGCCGTCTCGCGGAGCATTGCGGCGAGAGGCCGCGCGAGCGAGCGGCGTGCACCGTACTTTAGCGCGTGGATCATTGCGCGGAGCGGCCCGTCGTGCAGGCCGGCGGCGCGGCGGGGAGTCCGCGGTCCACCGTCCCGCCGGCACGCGCCACAGAGCGGGTCGCCGCCACGCCCCGGATCGATGTCACCCGGACTTGCCGGCAAGCCGCAGTAGCCACAGAAAGGCGGCGAGAGGCGCGGAACCTGTTCCAGGCAGGCGGCGCAGACGAGCCCGCGGGTGGGTGAGTCGAGCGCGGCCTCGCAGGCGATGCAGGGGGACGCCCAGGCAACGGCCAACAGCGCATCCATCGCTCGGCGCGGGTCGAGGCACCGGATGCCGGCGCCCCGCCGGTTTCCGGCGGACGCTTCAGTCGCTGGCGGAGGTGGAGTCGTTGCCGCGGTCGGCGGCGAGGCCTTCGTCGAGAGCCGAGCTTCCGTCGCCGGTGTCCGGAACGGCGATTCGGCCGGCGTTGCCCCAGAGCCGCTCGAGTCCGTATACGCGGCGCGTTTCGACGGTGAAGATGTGGACGAGGAGATCGAAACCATCGATCAGCACCCACTCGGCGTGGTCGTAGCCTTCAACATGATTCGGCCGGGCGCCTATCGCCCGCAGCCGCTCGTTGACCGCGTCCGCGATCGCCTGTACCTGCCGCGTCGTCCGCCCCGATCCGACTACGAAGTAATCGGTGAAGGCGCCCGCCTCGCGGAGGTCAAGCAGGACGATGTCGAGCGCCTTCTTGTCGACCATCGCCGCAACCGCTTCGCGAACCGCGTCGGGCAGGCGGGACGAACCAGTCATGATGCAGGATCCGTACCGCTATCGCCGGTACCGTACAGATGGTGTCGAACGATGTAGTCGGCGACGGGGCGGGGGAGCAGTTGGCCCAGCGGTTCATTTCGGGCAATGCGGCGGCGGATGCCGGACGACGAGACGTCGCGCGTGTCGGCATCGACCAGCCAGATGGCTGGCGCGCCCTCCGCGGATCGGCAACCGGTGCGCATGCGATCCGCGAGTTCCGGCATCCGTTCCCGGAGCGGGGCGCCGGGGGCTCCGCGCCGGGATACGACAATGAAGTGGCCGCGGTCGAGCAGGGCGGGATAGTCGTACCACTGCCTGATGTCGCCGAAGGCGTCGCTGCCGAGAACAAAGAACAGCCGGGAGGGGTCCCGTCCCTGCTCGTCGGCGAGCCGTTGCAGCGTGACCGACGTGTAGGACGGGCCGGGCGCGCGCAACTCGAAGTCGCTGGCGTGCAACGCCTCGTAACCGTCGACGGCGAGCGCGACCATTGCCAGCCGGTGATCGCCCGCGGCGTGATCGAAGGCGGTCTTGTGCGGCGGCTCGCGCGACGGCATCAGCCTCACCTCGTCCAGGCCCAGTGCGTCCTGTGCCGCAAGGGCCGCGTCGAGATGCCCGTAGTGCACCGGATCGAACGTCCCGCCCAGGATCCCGAGCCGCGTCACGCGAATCGCGCCTCCGCGCCGGATGCCTGAACCCCCGACCACATCGCCTCGAGCAGCGCCGGCACTCCGTCGCCGGTCACGGCGGAGATCGGATAGAGAGCGATCGATCGTTTCTGGAGATGGGCCTGCAGCCGCGTGAGCCGTTCACCGTCGTCGAGCGCGTCCATCTTCGTCGCGACGGCCAACTGCGGCTTCCGCGCGAGATCCGGCGGACCCGGCGTGGCGCCTTCGCCGGACGCGCCGTCGCCGGTCACTGCCGGCATGTCCACCGGAAAGCGCTCCAGTTCGTTGCGGATCGTCTCGAAGTCGTCCACCGGGTCGCGGCCGCTGGCGGAAGACACGTCAATCAGGTGGACCAGGACGCGGGTCCGTTCCAGGTGACGGAGGAAGCGGTGTCCCAGTCCTTGTCCCTGGTGCGCGCCCCGCAATCAACCCCGGCACGTCCGCGAGGACGAAGCTGCGCTCGTCGTCCAGGCTCACCACGCCGAGGTGAGGTGTCAGTGTCGTGAAGGGATAGTCGGCTACCTTGGGACGCGCCGCCGACACCCGCGAAATGAGGGTCGACTTCCCCGCGTTTGGAAAGCCGACGAGACCGACGTCGGCGAGAAGCGACAGGCGGAGCCGAAGCATTCGGTGCTCGCCCGGCTGTCCCGGCTCCACGTGACGTGGCGCCCGGTTGGTGGAACTGACGAAGCGCCGGTTGCCCCGTCCACCCCGTCCTCCCGCCGCCGCCCGCCACGACTCACCGTCGTGCGTCAGGTCGGCGAGCGGCCCCACGGCCTCGCCACCCTCTTCGACGGCGTAGACAATCGTGCCGGGCGGGACTTCCACGTAGAGGTCGGCTCCGGATCGGCCGGTGCGATTGGAACCCTCTCCGTGCGAACCCCGCTCGGCTCGGCAGAGCGGATGGAACTGGAGCGACACCAGCGTGTTGAGATGACTGCTCGCACGAAGCCAGACCGAACCGCCCCGTCCGCCGTCGCCGCCGTCGGGGCCGCCGCGCGGGACGAACTTCTCGCGACGGAAGCTGACACACCCCTTGCCGCCGTCGCCGGCTGCCACGCGTATGTCGACCTCGTCGACGAACATGCGGAACGGATCAGTCGGTGGGGGGACGATCCTCGGTCGGCCTGCGGCCGCGTCCTGTCGTCACGAGGCGTCAAGCGGGAGGACGCTGATGATACGTCCGCGGGAGCCGTGATCCTCGAAACGGACCCGTCCGCCGATCATGGCGAAGAGCGTGTCGTCCTTGCCGAGACCGACATTCAGGCCGGGACGGAAGCGCCGGCCGCGCTGGCGGACGAGGATGGCGCCGCCCGGCACGACGTTGCCGTCGAACCGCTTGACTCCGAGCCGTTGCGCCTGACTGTCGCGGCCGTTCCGTGAACTGCCCTGGCCCTTCTTGTGCGCCATGATGATCTCGTCACTGATGCGGAGTCCGCCGCTCCGGCTTAGGTCTCGATGCGCGTAATGCGGACGCGCGTCTGCGCCGTCCGGTGGCCCAGCGTGCGGCGCCACGCCTTGCGCCGGCGCTTCCGGAATACCCGCAGCTTGGTACCACGTGTCTGGCCGTCGATGACGCCGGTCACCGTCGCCTGCTCGATGTAAGGCGTTCCCGCGTTGGTCTCGCCGTTGCCGTCGACGAAGAGAACGCGGTCGAAGGTGACCGTTTCGCCCACGTCCCGCGCGAGGTGGTCGACGGTGACGACCGCCCCTTCCTCGACCCGCAACTGCCGTCCGCCGCTCTCGATGATCGCGAACATGTTCCTGTTTGCGCCGACTTCAACGTCGGCAAACGAAAATCATACCCCTGCCCGGAACAGCCTGTAAAGCGCGCCTACTTCAGCATGATCCGCATTCCGCGGATGCTCTGATCGGCCAGTGCGCCCAGGAAAGACGGGAGCAGCCGGTCCATCAGCTCGAAGTACGACGAGAGCGCCGGCGTGTTCTGGGTGCTGTCGTACAGCACTTCCTCGCGGTGCCGCTCGGTGTAGAGCGTGACGCCCGTGCTGCCGTCGATGAAGATGAACGTCGGACTCAGGACGAAACCGGCCCGGTCGCGGTAGGTCCGGACCGGGACGACGCGCCGGCGCCCGAACTCGTCGTAGATCTCCCGTTCGCGAGTCACCATGCCCGAGCGCTGGTGCGGCGTGAAGTGGACCGTGCCGGTCACGATGAGCGGATTCTGGTGCTCTTCTCCCAACTGGCGCCAGTAGCTGACGTTGGCAAAGATGTGCTCGAACGTCTCCAGATCCTCTTCGCTCAGGTCGGCCCGCTCTTCGTCGCTGAGCGGGAGGTCGCCGGCGCCGCCCTGCGTGTCGCCGTCACCATTACCGTTGCCGTTGAAGTCTCCGTTGCCGTTGCCGTTGTCGTCGAAGGCCCCGCCTCCCTCCATCTCGGCGACGGCGAGCAGGTCCAGCACCTCGGCGTCGATGACCTCGAGGCGCGATTCCGAGCGCAACTGGCTACGGAGCAGCCGCGCCGTTTCGAGGTTCGTGTCCACGTCCTCGCTGCCGCCTGCGAGAAGCCGGCCACGAGGATCCGCTGGAAGCGGCTCACATCCAGTTTCGGCTGGAGCGGCGTCTCGATCGGAACCTCGAAGTAGCTCGTGCAGGCCGTGGCGGTAAGCAGCAGGAGCGCGCTACCGGTCGTCTTCCAGTATGCGGTCATGGATTTCCCTGAACAGATCGTAGTTCTGCTGGATGTTGATGTTGTCCGGCTCGAGATCGAGCGCCCTCTCGTACGCGTCAAGCGCCTCGTCGAACTGTCCCTTCTGCTCGTAGGCGATCCCGAGATTGTTCCACGCGGCGGCGTAGCTCGGGTCGATGTCGGTCGCCCGCTTCCAGCGGTACTCGGCCTCCTGCCAGAGGCCGGCCTGAGCAACCGCGATGCCGAACTCCACCTGCGCGACGGCGTCGTCCCGATCGTCCCCGAAAGCCGTGACGGGAGCGGCCGACAGCAGCAGCGCTGCCGCGAGGAAGGCTCGCATCGTTCCCAGCACGTCGATTCTCACCAAGACAGCCCCCGAACGAAGCGCCTGATCGAATATAGCGACCTATCACGACCCGTTGCAAGTAAAGCCGGACCCCGGAGGCGCGACGGGATCGTAACGCCGTGCTTTCCGTTCCGCGTCTGGCAAGGAAATTGCATCAGGAAATGGTGATGGCGAAGGACGCGCGCCTCGTCGACGCGGTCATCCTGTCGCTCTTTCTGACGCGTTCCGCGCCGCGCCGCGCCCTGCTCGAGCATGCCGCGAAGGGCGGCTCGACGGAGCCGGCGGACGACCAGCGCCGCTGCGCCGACCTGGAGGATCTCACCGGGCAACTGGCGACGCTGCCCCCGAAACTGGCGGCAAGACGGGATGCCTTCCGCCAACAGGCCCTCCGCTTTCTCGATACGGCGGAGAAGTGCGGCGTCACGCCCGTCACCTGGGAAGATCCGGCGTTTCCGTCCCACCTCGCCGCCATCGACGACCCACCCGCGCTCCTCTGGTTGCGCGGTGATCGCGCCGTGCTCGACCGGCCTGCCGTCGCCATCGTCGGATCCCGCGGCGCCTCACCCTACGCGGTCGTGGCGGCGGAGCAGTTGGCGAACGACGTCAGCCGTCACGGCGTCACGGTGGTGAGCGGTCTGGCGCGCGGCGTCGACGTGGCCGCCCACCGCGGCGCGCTCGCCGGACCGGGATCGACCGTCGCGGTGGTCGGTTCGGGCGTCGATGTGAACTACCCCAGGGAGCACGCCGCCCTCGCGGACCGGATCGCCGGCGCGGCGGCGTGCGCCATCGTCAGCGAACTGGCGCCCGGGACTCCCCCGTTTCGCCACCACTTTCCACTTCGCAACCGGCTCATCAGCGGGTTGTCTCGTGCCGTCGTCGTCGTCGAGGCGAAAACGAAGAGCGGGTCGCTCATCACGGCGCGTCACGCGGCGGAGCAGGGACGCGACGTGATGGCGGTCCCGGGCAATGCGCTGAGCGAACGCAACCGCGGTGCGCATGCACTGATCCGGGACGGCGCAAAGATAGTCGAGACTGCGGACGATATCCTTGAAGAGTTGGGGATTCCGCAGGTGGCCGCGGATCAGGCGCCGCCGGCAGACCAGTCGGCGGAAGGACGACCGTTCCCTCAGGCGCCGGAACCCGTATTGGAACAGATGGATCCGGGCGAGGCGTACTCCGTGGACGAGCTGGTGGAACAGAGCGGCCTGGAGAGCCTGATGCTGCTCCGGAAGCTCACCGACCTCGAGATCGACGGGCGCATTTGCCGGCTCGCCAGCGGCCGGTTCGTGCGGAAGCGCAACGGGATGCTAACGTAACGCCGGTTCGCGGCGGCCAATGGACTGGCCGGCCGCGGCCGTCACAGGGAGAAGCATGGCGAGATCGCTGGTCATCGTGGAGTCGCCCGCCAAGGCCCGGACCATCAACCGGTACCTGGGGCGCGACTACCTCGTGAAGTCGAGCGTGGGGCACGTCCGCGACCTGCCGGTCGGGGGCAAGGGCCGGGCGCGCGGTGCGGAGTCGGCCAACGGCGGCAAGTCGGCGGCCAGGGGCAGGAAGCGTCAGACCGCCGCCCAGCAGGCGAAACAGCAGCGGCGGCAGCTCGTTCGCCGGATGGGTGTCGATCCGGACCACGGCTGGAACGCCACCTACGAGGTGGTTCCGGGCAAGGAGAAGGTGGTCCACGACCTGAAGAAGATCGCGGCGTCGGCGGACGACGTGTACCTCGCAACCGACCTCGATCGCGAGGGCGAAGCGATCGCCTGGCACCTGCGCGAGGTGATCGGCGGTGACCCGACGCGCTTCCGCCGCGTGGTCTTCAACGAAATCACGCGCAAGGCGATCCGGGATGCGTTCGCCAGCCCCGGCGAGATCGATCAGAACCGCGTCAATGCGCAGCAGGCCCGCCGGTTTCTCGACCGGGTGGTCGGATTCGAGGTCTCGCCGCTCCTCTGGGCGAAGGTGGCGCGCGGGCTCTCGGCCGGCCGCGTGCAATCAGTGGCGGTCCGCCTGGTGGTGGAGCGCGAGCGGGAGATCCGTGCTTTCGAGCCGGAGGAGTATTGGGAGGTCTTCGCCGACCTGAAGCGGGAGGGCGAAGACGCGGTCTGCCGCTTCCAGGTCATGAAGCAGGCCGGCGAGACCTTCCGCGCCCGCAACCAGACGGAAGCCGATGCAGCGGTCGCGGCGCTCACTGGCGAGACGTTCCGTGTCGCCCGGGTGGAGAACAAGCCGGCGACGGCGAAGCCGCCGGCGCCCTTCATCACGTCCACGCTGCAGCAGGCGGCGTCCTCGCGGCTCGGTTTCGGCGTTCGCAAGACGATGGGGCTCGCCCAGCGCCTCTATGAAGGTGGGCACATCACCTACATGCGGACCGACGCGACGACGTTGTCGGCGGATGCAGTGGCCGCCGCCCGTGCTCACATCGGCTCGACGTTCGGTCCGGGGTACCTGCCCGCGAAGCCGAATGTCTACCGGAGCAAGGCAGGCGCCCAGGAGGCCCACGAGGCGATTCGTCCGACCGATGCGGCGGCCGATCCGGCGTCTCTCGCGATCACGGACACCGACGCCCGCCGGCTGTACGACCTGATCCGCCGCCAGTTCCTCGCCTGCCAGATGACGCCGGCCCGCTACCTCGGCACGACGGTGGCCGTCGAAGCGGGCGCGTACGAGCTGCGCGTGCGCGGTCGCGTGCTGGAGTTCGACGGGTATACCCGCGTGCTGAAGCCGCCCTCCCGCAAGGGAGACGACGTGGAGGTGCCCGGTTACGACCGGGGCGAAACGCTTGCCTGCGCGAAGCTGGAGCCGGCGCAGCACTTCACGAAGCCGCCCTCCCGCTACAGCGAGGCGACGCTTGTCCGGGAACTGGAGCGTCGCGGCATTGGCCGGCCTTCCACCTACGCGTCCATCATCTCGACGATTCAGGACCGCGGCTACGTCACGCTGAAGAAGCGGCGCTTCCATGCGGAGAAGATCGGCGAACTGGTAACCGACCGGCTGGTCGAGAACTTCTCCGACCTGCTCGACTATTCGTTCACCGCCGACATGGAGGAGACGCTCGATCAAATCGCCTCGGGCGACCGCGACTGGCTGCAGGTGCTCGACAACTTCTACACCGACTTCAGCAGGAAGCTGGAGAACGCGGCGCGCCCCGACGGCATGCAGCCGAATACGCCCACCATGACCGGCGTCGACTGTCCGACATGCAGCCGGAAGATGCAGGTCCGCTCCGCCAGCACCGGTGTGTTCCTGGGCTGTTCGGGCTATGCGCTGCCGCCGAAGAAACGCTGCACGAAGACCATGGACCTTCTGCCGGCCGACGAGGCGGCCGACGCGGACCGCGACGACGAAGCCGAGAGCCGGCTGCTCCGCGCCAAGCGTCGCTGCCCGACCTGTAGCACGAACATGGATTCGTACGTGATCGACGCGGAGCGCAAGCTCCATGTCTGCGGCAAGAACCCGTACTGCGCGGGCCACGAGGTCGAAGCGGGCGCGTTCGCGGCGCTGCTGCCGGCGGCGCGGACGATCCCCTGCGACAAGTGCAGCTCCGAGATGGAACTCAAGTCGGGCCGATTCGGCAAGTTCTTCGGCTGCATGAACGCGGAGTGCAGGAACACGCGGAAGCTGCTGAAGAACGGCGAGCCGGCGCCGCCGCGGGTCGATCCGATTTCGATGCCGGAGCTTCGCTGCCGGTCGGTGGACGATCATTACGTGCTTCGCGACGGCGCGGCGGGGATCTTCCTCGCCGCAAGCCAGTTCCCCCGGTACCGCGAGACGCGCGCGCCCGCGGTGCTGGAGCTGAAGGCGCACGCAGGCGAACTCGATCCGAAGTACCGCTACCTGATCGAAGGGCCGGAGACCGATCCGGAGGGACGGCCGGCGGTAGTGCGCTATTCGCGCAAGACGCGCGAGCAGTACCTGATGTCGGAGGAGGACGGCAAGGCGACCGGCTGGCGCGCCGTCTACCGTGACGGCCAGTGGGTCGAGCCGGCGGCGGGAGGGCGCGCCCAATCGGCGCCGGCGGCGCGGCGGGCCTCCCCCGCGGCGGCGAAGAGGGCAGGATGATCCACGTCATCGGCGGTGGCCTGGCCGGCAGCGAGGCGGCATGGCAAGCGGCCGCGCGCGGCGTTCCGGTCACGCTGCACGAGATGCGCCCCGTCCGGACGACGGCCGTCCACCGGACCGACCGTCTGGCGGAACTGGTCTGCAGCAATTCCTTCCGGGGCGCTGCCCTCGACAACGCGGTCGGCCTGCTCAAGGAAGAGATGCGCCGGCTCGACTCGCTGGTGATGCGGGTGGCGGACGCGTCGCGCGTCCCGGCCGGCGGCGCGCTCGCGGTTGACCGCGATCGGTTCGCGCAGGGCATCACCGGCGCCATCGAGAAGGAACCGCGCATTACGGTCCGTCGCGGCGAGGTGCCGCGCCTGCCGGGCGCCCCGGATTCCGACTCTCCGGATTCGGGTTCTCCGGTGATCGTCGCCACCGGGCCGCTCACCTCCGAGTCGCTTGCCGCCGATCTGACCGCGTTCGTCGGCCGCGAGCAGCTCTATTTTTTCGATGCGATCAGTCCCATCGTCGAAGCGTCGACCATCGACCGGTCGAAGGTGTTCCGCGCGTCCCGCCGCGGACGCGGCTTGCGCTCCGATGCGTCGGGCGGACGGACCTGCGGCGCCGATCCGAATGAGGGCGACTATCTGAACTGCCCGATGACCGAGGCGGAGTACACGCGTTTCTACGCGGAACTGGTGGCCGCCGAGCGGGCCGAGCTTCATGACTTCGATCGGACACCCTTCTTCGAGGGCTGTCTCCCGATCGAGGTGATGGCCCACCGCGGCCTCGACACGCTCCGCTTCGGCCCGATGAAGCCGGTCGGCCTGACCGACCCGCGCACCGGCCGCCGCCCCTGGGCGGTGGTGCAGCTCCGGCAGGACGACCTGGCCGCCGACCACTTCAGCCTCGTCGGATTCCAGACGCAGTTGAAGTGGGGAGAACAGAAGCGCGTGCTGCGCCTGATCCCGGGCCTCGAGCAGGCGGAGTTCGTCCGGTTCGGCATGCTGCACCGCAACACCTACATCAACGCCCCAACGGTGCTGTTGCCCACGTGGCAGACGCGGACCCGGGCGGATCTCTTCATAGCGGGACAGGTGTCGGGCGTCGAGGGGTACGTCGAATCGGCCGCCTCCGGCCTCATCGCGGGACGGAACGCCGCAGCGCTTGCACTGGGCGAAACGCCGCGCACGCTGCCCCGCACCACCGCCCTCGGCGCGCTGGCGTACTACGTGTCGCATGCCGCCCCGCGAACCTACCAGCCGACGAATATCGCTTTCGGCCTGATCCCACCGCTCGAGGCGCCGCCCCGCGGGCGGCAGGCGCGGCGGCAGGCGATGGCCCGGCGCGCCCTGGACGATCTGGAAGCCTGGATGAACGGAGGCCGAACGGCCGATAGACCGGAGGACGATGCCGCAGCCGTTGCAGCCGCACCGTGACGCGTTCCTCGAGTTTCTCGAGCTGAACCGGAACGTCTCGCGCAACACGCTCCGCGCCTACCGGAGCGACCTCGAGCAGTTCGCGACGTTCGCCGCCGCGCGGCTGGGGCGGAATCCCCGGCCGGCCGAGATCGACCACCGGATGATCCGCGCGTTCCTGGCCGCGCTGTACGAGAAGGGTCTGTCGCGCGCCACCTCGGCGCGCCGTCTTGCCGCGATCCGATCCTTCACGCGCTACCTGAGGCGCGAGGGCGCGGTCGACCGAAACGCGGGTGCGCTCGTCGACTCGCCCGCCGTCGAGCGGCGGATGCCGGCTCACCTTGCGCGCGACGAGATGGAGACGCTGCTTGCCGCGCCCGACGACGCGACGCCGCTCGGCCGGCGCGACCGCGCCATCCTGGAGCTGTTCTACGCGTCGGGGCTGCGCCTCAGCGAACTGGCTTCCCTCGACGTGGAGGACGTCAACCTCGGCAGCCGAATGGTGCGCGTGCTCGGAAAGGGCGGCAAGGAGCGGATCGTGCCCTGCACGCGGCCGGCCGCCGCCGCGATCCGGGCGTGGCTGCCGGATCGCCTGCGCCTGATCGAGTCCGCGCCGGCCTCCACCGTCCGACTTCGGCGGAGCCGCGCGCGCCACCGGCCCGACGACCCCCTGTTCGTCAACAGGCATGGCGGGCGCCTGTCGGCACGGAGCATCGATCGGCTGGTGCGGAAGTACGCGAAGCAGGCGGCGACACGCCTCGGCATCTCGCCGCACGCGCTACGGCATTCGTTCGCTACGCATCTGCTCGACGCCGGCGCCGACCTGCGGTCGATCCAGGAGCTCCTCGGCCACAGCCGCATCAGCACGACGCAGCGCTACACGCACGTCAGCACCGCGCAGATCACCGACGTGTACCGGAAGCATCACCCGCGGGCATGACCGCGGCCCGCTCTCGATCCGCCGCTTCCTCCTCAAGCGCCTCCCACTGATTCATCAGGTCGCCCACCTCCCACATCAGGGCCTGGTGGCGCTTGACCATGTCGGTCGCGGCCGACTCGTCCGCATACAGATCGGGCTCCGCCATCTTCGCCTCGAGGCCGCGGATCTGCTCTTCGCGCTCAGCGATGCGCCGCTCCAGCTCCGCGATCCGCTTGCGGAGCGCCTGCGTCCGCCGTTCCTGACGCCGCGTCTCCACCTGTCGCCGCTTGTGGTCGGCGGCACTCGGCGGCTCCTTCCGGGCCGCCGCGGCCTCGGGCGCGGCCGACGCCTTCCGGGCCACCTTCCGCCTCTCCCGCCTGGCGCCGGCCCCCGGGCTGGACGGCTCGGTCGCCGCCACAAGAGGCGCGGGGGCGGCCGGCGTCCGCGGCGCCCCGGCATGGGTTCGACTCCACCGGAATTCCTCGTAGGTCCCGGGGTAGAGCACCGCGTCGCCGCCACCGATGTCGAGCACCTTCGTCGCCAGCCTGTCGACGAAGTAACGGTCGTGCGAGACGAATATCAGCGTGCCCCCGAACGCCGCGAGCGCCTCGAGCAGAACGTCGGTCGAATCGATGTCCAGGTGATTCGTCGGCTCGTCGAGGATCAGCGTGTTCGACGGTCGCAGCAGCATCCGCGCCACCGCGAGCCGCGTCCGCTCACCCCCGGAGAGGACGCTGACCCGCTTGTAGACGTCGTCCTCGGTAAAGAGAAAACCCCCCAGGATGTTCCGGATCGACGGCACCATGTCCACCGGCGATCCGGCGGCGAGCGTCTCGTAGACGGTGAGCGCCGGATCGAGCCGGGTCGCCTCGTCCTGGGCGAAGTACTGCGTGTGGACCCGGTAGCCGAGTGTCCGCTCTCCGCTGTCGGGCGCCTCCGCCCCCGAGAGCATCCGCATGAGGGTCGACTTGCCGGCGCCGTTCGGACCGACCAGCGCGAGGTGGTCGCCCCGTTCGACATGGAGGTTCACGCCGCTGAACACCCGAACGTCGCCGTAGGCCTTCGCGGCATCGCGCAGCTCGAGTACCGTGCGGCCGCTCCGCGCGCTGGCCGGAAACGTGAAGTGCACCTTCTTCCGTTCCGGCGGCACCTCGATCGGCGTGATCTTCTCGAGCATCTTGACCCGGCTCTGCACCTGCTTCGCCTTGGATGCCTTGTAGCGAAAACGGTCGATGAAGAGCTGTATCCGGGCGATGTCCTCGTCCTGCTGCTGCTTCTCGGCGCGGAGCCGGGCGACCCGCGCCTCGCGCTCGGTCAGGTAGGCGCTGTAGGTGCCCGGATAGGTGTCGAGCTTCCGGAGGTTGATGTCGGCGATTGCGGTGACGACGGCGTCGAGGAAGTAGCGGTCGTGCGATACCAGCACCACGGGATGCGGGTACTCGACGAGGAACTCCTCCAGCCAGTTGCGCGCCTCCAGGTCGAGGTGGTTCGTCGGCTCGTCGAGCAGCAGCAGCCGGGGCCGGGCGAGCAGCAGCTTGGCGAGCGCAATCCGCATCTGCCAGCCGCCCGAGAAGTGGTCGGCGGGGCGGTCGAAGTCCTCCTGCGCAAAACCCAGGCCGCGCAGCACGGCATCCACCTTCGCCTCGATGCCGTATCCGTCCCCATGGGTGAACGCTTCCTGCGCCTCGGCATAGCGATGGAGCAGCGCGTCGTGCGCGTCGCCGACGATCCCGGGGTCGGCGAGCTGGGTCTCCAGCCGGTGCATCTCCGCCTGCAATTCCAGGAGGGGCGCGAACGCCAGCGTCGCTTCGTCGCGGAGCGTCCGCCCGGCGTGGGTCAGCCCGTCCTGCGGCAGGTAGCCGACGGTCAGGCCGGCGGGCCGGATCACCTGCCCGGAGTCCGACTCGATCTCGCCGGCCAGCATGCGGAGCAGCGTGGTCTTGCCCGACCCGTTCGGACCGCAGAGGCCGACACGCTGCCCCGGCTGCACCTGCCACGTGACGCGGTCGAACAGCACGCGGTCGCCGAACGTCTTGTGAAGGCTCGATACCTGAATCACGGCTCACTACCCAACTCGGTACGATAGCGGGCGCGTCCGGCGCCTGTCGAGCAGTTCGGTTAGCCATCCCGGAACCGCGCGGGTTCGCGGTGCTCCGCCTCCGGGCCCTGCAGCTCAACCAGTTGAAGGTGACGGTTCTCGACGTGAACCGTAAGAACTGGTGGGACGGGCTGGCGGAGGCGGCGGCGCGCTTCGCCAGCGGCGTCATCGACCGGGCGGTGCGCTGGGCGTGGCCCTGGCGCCGCGTAGCGGCATCCACCGGCCTTCGCCAGCGTTCGGTCCTGGCGGCTAGGGCAACGCCGGCAGCCGAGGTTCGAGCGCAGCGGCCAGGTCGGCGGAGACATCGCCGGGCGACTGTTCGCCATCGATCCGGATCCAGTTGGGCTGGGCGGCGAGGCGCTGATAGCTGGCCCGGACACGCGTGAGCAGCGCGAGGTCTCGCTCGTAGCGGTCGCGGCCTACCGCCTTGCGGGCCATGGCGGTCTCGGGCGCGATGTCCAGGAAGAACGTCAGGTCCGGCTGCGGCAGGTAGATCTGCAGGTTCTCCAGCCACGCCGGGTCGAGACCATGCGCTTCGCCGTAAGCGACGGCGGAGGCGACGTAACGATCGAACAGCACGATGAGGCCCCCCGCCTGCCACCGGAGGATGTCGGCCTGCCGCTCGAAGCGGTTCGCCACGTACAGCAATTGCATGGTTTCCGGGCCGTACTCCCGCTCGCCCTGGAGCGCGCGGGCAATCTCCTCACCGATGGACGTGCCGTAGTCGGGAAACGAGGCGACCCGCGACCGGTAGCCCACGGCCCGCAACCGGTCGCGCAACTCGCGCGCCTGCGTCTCCTTGCCGCTCTGATCCAGACCCTCGATCGCTACGAGCATCGTTGTCGCGCTCCGTTCTCTACGCCCGTCACAGTTCGGACGCCATCATGTCGTCGATGGACTGCCGGCGGCGAATCAGCTTCCACGTTCCGTCCGCAATCAGCGCCTCGGCCGGCAATGGATGGCGATTGTAGTTCGAGGCCATCGCCGCCCCGTAGGCACCCGCGTCGCGCACGAGGATCCGGTCGCCGACCTGCGGCAACGGCATCCTCCGGCCGAGGCCGACCACATCGCTCGTCTCGCATATCGGTCCGACGACGTCGCAGGTGACCGGCGGACCGTCGCGCGGCTGAAGCAGGTGCAACCGGTGCATCGAGCCGTACAACGCCGGACGGAGCAGCTCGCTCATGCCCGCGTCGAGCACGACGAAGTGACGTCCGTCGGCCTGTGGCTTGACGTCGACCACGGTGGCGATGAGGACGCCCGCCGGTCCGACGATCCAGCGGCCCGGTTCGACGAGCAGCGTCAACCCGGTGGGCCGCACCGCATCGATCAGCAGCCGCGCGTAGGACGCTACGGCCGGCGCCTCGGCTCCGTCGTAGGCGATTCCCAGTCCACCGCCCAGATCGAGATGCGCGAGGGGAATGCCGTCGGCCTGCAGGCCGCGCGCGAATTGCGCGACCGCCGCAGCGGTCCGGGCCAGGGCATCGAGGTCGGTGATCTGCGATCCGACATGGGCGTGGATGCCGACCAGCTCCAGGCCGTCGTGCGCCGACGCCTCACGGGCGATAGCCTGCGCGTCGCCGATCGGTACGCCGAACTTGTGGGCGCGGCCGCCGGTCGCGATCCCCGGGTGGGTATCCGCCTCGATGTCCGGGTTGACGCGCAGGGCGACATGCGCCCGCGCGCCCTGCGACGCGGCAATGCGCCCGATCCGGTGAAGCTCCCCTGCCGATTCGGCATTGATCGTGCCTACTCCCAGACGCACCGCGTCGGCCAGCTCCGTCTCCGTCTTGCCGACCCCGGTAAAGACGATCGCGTCCGGCGGCACGCCGGCCCGCAACGCCACGCTGATTTCACCGCCGGAGTTGGCGTCGACCGCACTTCCCGCCGCATGCAGCAGCCGGACTACCCCGAGCGTCGAGTTCGCCTTCATCGCGAAGTGGATCCGGTGCGGCCAGGAGCCGAGCGCGGCATCGAGGGCACGGTACCGCCCGACGATTGCAGCCGCGCTGTAGACGTAGAGCGGTGTGCCTTCGGCGGCGGCTACCGCCGTCAGGTCGACACCGTCGCAGGTGGCTGGACGGCCGGCAGAACAGTCGAATCCGTCCATGGATGTGGGGGATCGCGTCGCGAGGCCCGCGGACGATAACCTCCCGCGGGCGCAATGAATTGTACACTTGCGCCACGTGCCCGATGCGTTGAGGCCCCCGGTCGCGGACGAGACCGATGCACTGATCGCCGCCTGTCTCGGTGGCGATCAACAGGCGTGGGAACAGATCATGCAACGCTACCGGCGGAGGGTGTTCCACGTCGCGTACCAGTTCGTCGGGCGCCATGACGAAGCGGAAGACCTGACCCAGGAGATCTTCCTGAAGGTGTTCAAGGCGCTGAATACGTTCGACCGCCGCGCCAATTTCAGCACCTGGATTGTCAGCATCAGCCGCAACCTTTGCATCGACCATTACCGGCGAGTCCGGCGCGAGCGCGAGACGGTGGATCGGCGGGTGGATGCGAGCGAGCTCTCACCCGTAGCCACCGGTCTCGACCCCCATGGCCAGCTTGAACGCTTCGACCGGCGGGCGCTGCTGCGCGACGCCCTCGGCGCGCTGCCGGAGACGCTGCGGACGGCGGTGATGCTGCGCGACATTCAGGAACTCAGCTACCAGGAAATCGCCGCCCGCCTGCAGGTGCCGGACGGGACGGTCAAGTCACGCATCAACCGGGGCCGCCGCGAGCTCGCGCGGCAGGTGATCCGGCTGGAGCGCAGTCGGGGAGGAGGCTCATGAAGCTGACGACGGATAGAGTCGGCGCGGCCGTGGTGGTCCGCGTCGGTGACCCGAAGATGACCTACCAGGCGCTGTCCGGCTTCGCGGACGCGGTCAGCGCCCTGCTCGCGGACGGCGACCGGCGCCTGGTGATCGACCTCTCACAGGTGGTCTACGTCGACAGCGCGACCATCGGCTGTCTGATGGATCTCTACCGGCAGGCCGACAAGCTGGAAGGAACCATCAAACTGGCCGGTGTGCAGCAACGCGTCGCGACGATGCTCACCATGACCGGCGCCCACCGGTTCATCGAGCTGCATCCGGACGAGTCGAGCGCCATCGGGAGCTTTGGGGAATGACGATGCGCACCATCACGACCAGTTCCGGAAGCACCATCGCGCTGGACGGCGACCTGCTGGCGGTGCTCGAAGCGCTCTACCGAGAGATGCACGCGCGCCGCGGCCTCGACTACAGCTTCGAGGACGTCATGCAGGAAATCAGCCAGCTCATCGAACAGATGACCGCGGACGAGCGGCGCACGTACCTCCTCGAGAGCCTGTTTCTCAACTCGGTGACGTACGAGAACGAGAAGCTGGGCGCCTACATGCGCAAGCTGCCCGCAGAAGAAGGATCCGGCTGAAAGCGGGCGGGCCGCGTCAGCTCTTGACCGGCTGCGTGCCCGTAACCGTCTCCGGGACCGCCGCCTCTTCGGGCGCCGGCGCGACCGGCGCGTCGACCAGATGCCAGGCATCCGATTCCTGGAGGATCTTCTGCGCGAACCCGGCGTGCAGCGCATGGCCCGCCCGATGGGCCACGACATGGCCGATGATCGGATGGCCGACCAGAGCCAGATCGCCGATGACGTCGAGGATCTTGTGCCGGACGAACTCGTCCTCGAACCGGAGCGTGTTGTTCAGCACCCCGGTCTCCCCCAGCACTATCGCGTTGTCGAGCGAACCGCCAAGCGCGAGACCCTTCTGGCGCATCTGCTCGACCTCCTTCAGGAAGCCGAACGTGCGCGCCGGCGCGATCTCCTCGGCGAACGAGTCCTCGGTGATCTGCTGCGTCCGCGACTGGTGCCGCAGCAGCGGATGATCGAAGCTGATGCTGTAGGTCACCTTGAAGTGATCGGACGGATAGACGGCGATGCGCTTGTCGCCCTTCGAGAGGACGATCGGACGCGCTACTTTCAGGAACCGCCGCGCCGAGCTCAGCGTCCTGACGCCCGCCTCGTGGACGAGGTACACGAACGACGCCGCGCTGCCGTCCATGATCGGCACCTCGGCCGCGTTCAATTCGACGGTCGCATTGTCGACACCCAGACCGACGAAGGCGGCAAGCAGATGCTCGACGGTACCGACCGACGCCGCATCCTGCGTAAGCGCAGTGGCGTAGGAGAGACTGGAAATCCGGTCCGCCTCCGCCGGCACTTCGAGGCCGTTGAGATCGAGCCGCCGGAAGCGAATACCGTGGTCAGCAGGAGCGGGCTTGATCCGGAGCGTGACCTTGCGCCCCGAGTGCAACCCGATGCCGGAGCACGAAACCGACCGGCTAAGTGTTCTTTGGGGCGTCATTCCTGCCGGCCGTCTTCCACCGCGAACCCATGCGGTCTGGCAAGCGTTACTGCTCCTGCTGATGACCTGAGCCAACCGGGCAGTGGCAGCACCGCCACTGCCGTTCCTCCCCAATTTCGATGTGTTTATACCATATTCCGGGGTCTCGCAGCCACCTTGAGCTGCTCGCTTTTTCTGTCGGCTTCCCATGACTACCCCCTTTGGCACGCGGCACCACCCGACACCCGGTGATCAGTGCACCAGAGCCGGACCGAGGCAAGCGCCGGTGAGCGATCCCGCCTGAGCCGCCACCGCCTCCGGTGTTCCCGCCGCAACCACCATGCCTCCGTCGGCACCGCCCCCCGGCCCAAGGTCGACGACGTAGTCCGCCGCCTTGATGACGTCGAGGTGGTGCTCGATCACCACGACCGTGTTTCCCTGATCCACCAACAGGTTCAGCACGTCGAGCAGGCGTCTCGTGTCCTCGAGGTGCAACCCGGTGGTCGGCTCGTCCAGAATGTAGAGTGTCCGCCCGGTGCTGCGGCGCGACAGCTCCTTGGCCAGCTTTACCCGCTGCGCCTCGCCGCCGCTCAGGGTCGTGGCGGACTGGCCCAGCGTCAGGTAGCCGAGGCCGACGTCCTGCAGCGTCCTCAGCTTCGCCGCAATCGACGGAACGTTCTCGAGCAGTTGCGCGGCCTGGTCCACCGTCATCGCCAGCATGTCAGCGATCGAAGCGCCGCGATAGGTGATCTCCAGCGTCTCGCGGTTGTAACGCCGCCCGCGGCACTGCTCGCAAGTGACGTAGACGTCCGGAAGGAAGTGCATCTCGATGGCGATCACACCATCCCCCTGGCAGGCCTCACATCGTCCTCCCTTCACGTTGAAGGAAAAGCGGCCCGGCCGGTATCCGCGTGCGCGGGCTTCCGGCAACATCGCATATATCTCTCGGATGAAAGTGAACAGTCCTGTATAGGTGGCCGGATTCGATCGCGGCGTTCGCCCGATTGGCGACTGATCGATCTGGATTACCTTGTCGAGACGCTCTATTCCGTCGATGGCGCGATGCGCCCCCGGATCCGCCGACGCCCGGTAGAGCGTCCGCGCCAGGGCGCGGTAAAGAATGTCGTTCACCAGCGTCGACTTTCCGGATCCACTGACGCCGGTCACCGCCGTCAACACGCCGAGCGGCAGCTCGACGTCGATGTCCTTGAGATTGTTCGCGCGGGCTCCGCGGATCGTGATCGCGCCCCCGTTCGCCGGCCTGCGCGTCGCCGGCACGTCGATGGAACGCGCGCCCCGCAGATACATGCCGGTGAGCGATTCGCTTCCGGCCGCCTCGAGAGTGGCCGGCGGTCCCTGGAAGATGACATGGCCGCCGTGTTCCCCGGCGCCGACGCCAAGATCGACCACGTAATCGGCGGCGCGAATCGTCTCCTCGTCGTGCTCCACGACGACGACGGTGTTACCCAGATCGCGCAACCGGCCGAGCGTCGCCAGAAGCCGCTGGTTGTCATGCTGATGCAGCCCGATCGACGGCTCGTCGAGCACGTAGAGGACACCGGTCAGGCTGGCGCCTATCTGGGTGGCGAGCCGGATCCGCTGCGCTTCGCCCCCCGACAGGGTCGCCGCGCCGCGCGCCAGGCTCAGGTAGCCGACACCCACATCGCAAAGAAAACGCATACGGTCCCGTATCTCGCGCAATACCCGCTCGGCGACCTGGACCTCCCGCTCCGTCAGCTCGAGGGCATCGAAGAGTGCGAGCGCGTCGGTGATGGACAGGTTGACGTAGTCGGCCATCGTCCGTCCCTTGACCCGGACCGCCCGGCTCTCCGGCCGCAGGCGCTCGCCGCCGCAGGCGTGGCAGGAGCGCCGCGTGCGATACGGCTGCAGCGCTTCCTGTTGCGTCCAGGCCGCCGCGGCGTAACGGCGGCGGAGGTTCGGGACGATGCCTTCGAAGTCGCGGCCGAAGGGATCGGGCCTGAACCCGCGCGTACGCCGCGCGGGCGGCGCGGCGCTCGACCGGCGGGCGGCATCCTTCTGGCCGAAGAACAGCAGGTCGCGCTGCCGGCGCGGCAGCTTGCCGAAGGGCCGGTCGAGGTCTATGCCGTAGTGCTGCGAAAGACGGGACAACGCCTTCCGCACCGATTCCCGATCGCCGCTGGCCCAGAGCTGAATCGCCCCGTCGCCGAGCGAGACCGACGGATCCGGCACGATCCGATCCGGATCGAAGTCCTCGATGACACCCATCCCCTGGCACTCCCGGCAGGCCCCGTGCGGCGAGTTGAAGGAGAAGGCTCGGGGTGACAGCTCGGGCATGTTGAAGCCGCACTCCGGACAGGCGAGGCGGCGCGAAAACAGCCGGTCGCCACCGCCCAGGGTGTTGATGATGACGACGTCGTCCGCCAGCGTGAGCGAGAACTCGATCGCCTCGGTCAGCCGCCGCCTGGCTCCCTCGCGTACCACCAGGCGGTCGACCACGACCTCGATCGAGTGGTTCCGCCGCCGGTCGAGCGAGAACTCCCCCTCCAGCGGACGGACCTCGCCATCCACCCGAACCCGTGTCAACCCGCGCGCGCGGAGGGCGGCGAGCTCCTTCCGGAACGCTCCCTTGCGACCGCGAACGATGGGCGCGAGGACGTTCACCCGCTCTTCCGGCGGATCCGAGAAGATCGTCTCCACCATCCGCTCCACCGACTGCGATGCGATCGCCCGGCCGCACGATGGGCAGTGCGGTACGCCGATGTTGGCGAAGAGCAGGCGAAGGAAGTCGTAAATCTCGGTGACCGTGCCAACCGTCGAGCGGGGATTCGATCCGGTGGTCCGCTGCTCGATGGAAATGGCGGGCGAGAGTCCGTCTATCTGATCGACGTCGGGTTTCTCCACCTGCTCGAGGAACTGCCGGGCATAGGCGGAGAGCGACTCGACGTAACGCCGCTGCCCCTCTGCGTAGATCGTGTCGAACGCCAGCGAGGACTTGCCCGATCCCGAGAGGCCGGTTACGACGACGAGCTGATCGCGCGGCAGGCGGACATCGATGTCCTTCAGGTTGTGGACGCGCGCACCGCGGACCTCGATCCAGTCGTGCGGCTCCCGCGATGCACCACGGTCAGCCCCCATCGGCGAATACCCAAACGGTCCATGCTACCACGCGTACAGGGTGTCGCCGGACGCCGCCACCATGGCCCCGGCGCCGTCGAACGCCACGCCGACCAGGTCCGGCGCGGAAAGGACCAGCGTGCGCGTCCCGTCTCCGGCCAGCCTGTAGATGGCGCTCGCGCCGGCCAGCGCCTCGACGACATGCAGCCTCCCCCGGGGATCGAAGGCAAGACCCTGCGGCCGGCCGAAGCCGGTCGCGAAGCGGTCGACCGCGCCGGTGCGATCGATCCGGTAGACGCTGTCGTACGTCGCAAGGGTAGGTCCGGTGACGTACAGCCCGTCATCCGGACCCCACGCCAGATGGAACGCGGCGACGCTCGGCGGCAGGGCGGCGAACGGCGTCGCCCGTCCGGAACTGCCGACCCGGAAGACGGTGCCGGACCGGTCGCCGACATACAGCGTCCCGTCCGGGCTGAAGGCCAGACCGCAAGCGATGCCCAGATCGCCCACCAATCGTTGGAACGCGCCGTCGTCGGCGATGGCGTAAACGGCGCCGTCCTGGCGGCTCGAGACGTGCAGCCGTCCGTCCGGCGCGATCGCGAGTGACGTGGCGTTGACGATTCCCTTGACGAAAGGCTCCCGATAGCCGTCCCGCCGTATGCGGAAGACGGACACCGGCGTCCGCTCTCCGCGGGTGCCGCTGTAGGTGGCATACAGGGTGCCGTCGGACGCCACCGCCGGACCGTCCACCTGGTGCAGGCCGGTCGCCGCGACGCTTCCTATGTCGATGAACGCCGCGCCGGCCGAATCGCCGTTACCTATATGAACCGGAGTCCGTCCACCCTCCAGATTGGGCGGGACGAGCACCGCGAGCGAGCGGCGGGACAGGTGGACGGCGCGTGCCGGCTGATCGCCGAAGCGGACATCGGGAAGCGCACCCGCCGGCCCGTCCGGCAGCAGGCTCTCCCCCTCGATCACGACTCGCCCCCCGGTGACCGCGTGCGACGGCCGGAGGACGGCGATGTGCGGCGCGGGCATGCTGCTAAGGCACCAGCCGGCGGATGACGCCGTCGTGTTTGTTCAGCAGGAATAGCTGTCCGTCGGGCCCCGTATCGAGCCGCACGTCGGCCCGGCTGGCCGGTGTCCGGCCCTGGCTGACGTTCTTCTCCCGAATCATCTGCAGCAACGTCTTCGTCTCGGTCCCGTCACGGAACAGCACGCGGCGCATCGCGTCCTGGCCGCCCTCCGGCAAATCGTCAGCCGAAAAGTAGAAAACCTCGCCGCTTGGGCCGTCCCCGAAGAGCACCAGGTTCGAAAGCTGGGGAACCGCATCGTCACGGTAGACGACGAGACCGGTGGCCATGGAGCTGCGCTGGAAGAGCGGATCGAGCTGGCCATACTCCACAACCGGGTACGACAGGCCGGCCTCGCCGCGTGGATCGACGAGGCTGACCTCCTGGCGGCTGATGAAGCGGAAGCTCCCCTCCCAGTCGTTCCAGCCGAGGTTGCCGCCCCGCGGCACGAGGCTGACCTCCTCGACGATGTTCTGGCCGATGTCCGCCATGAAGAGGTTGTCGTTCCGAGCATCCCAGGCGAAGCGCTGCGGATTGCGCACGCCGTAGGCGTAGATCTCGCCGAGCGTGACGGGGTCGCCATCGTCCGCAAACGGATTGTCGGCGGGGATCCCGTAGCGCCCGTTGGCGCTGTTCGCTCCCAACGGGTCGATGCGCAGGATCTTGCCGAGGATCGAACCGAGGTCCTGCGCGAGATCGAGCGGGTCGCCGCCGCTGCCGCCGTCCGCCGATCCGACGTAGAGGAGTCCGAAATCGGGATCGCCGGGCGCCGCGAGCGGGTTGAATCCGAGCTGTCCACCGTTATGGTTGCGGAACGGCTGCTCCACGCGCAGCAGCTCGCGGGGCGGTCCCCCGTCGTAGACCGCCGCCGCGGGATTGGCGGCGGTCCATTCCAGCAGGATCGTGTCCTGGGCGTCCGAGCCTCCGTCCGGCACAAAGTCCGCCGGCGGCGCCGTGTTCCTCGTATCGGTATAGGTGTACAGCTTGCCGAAGCCCGCGGCGCCGGGCGTTCCGAACTGCGGGTGCAGCGCGAAGCTCTGGAATCCCCGTTCCCGGCGCGACGCCTCGACGGCAAGCCCCCAGCGCGGATCGGTCAGATCGAGATACCGCGTCACCGTCCCGCCGTCGTAGCTGACGGCGTACACCAGGCCGCGCATGTCGTTGACGAACAGGCGACCCGTTCCCGGCTCGTCCACGAGCCGCATCATCCGCGGCGCCTCGCCATCGACGAACGGTAACGAGGCGAATTCCACGACGCCGACCCTGATAACGCCGTCGGTGGCTGGAATCGGATCCGGGAACGGATCGTTGGTGGTCTGTCCGGTGGCCGCCGTCGCCGCTACCGTCAGCAGCACCGCCGCGACGGTGCCGAGAAGCACGCTCATGACGCGCACGGTCGCAACTATACCGGATGCCTGGACGGGGCTCGAACTCAGGTCTCGTCGAGCTCGACGTTCCAGTAGAGGTAGTCGCGCCAGCTCTCGGGAGCGTCGCGAAGGCCGAACGTCAGCCGAACGGTAGGCGACCGGGTCGGACGCTTCGGAGTGCGGATCACACGCATCCCCGCCTGGGCGGGGGTCCGTCCGCCCTTCTTCCGATTGCACCGGATGCATGAAGTGACGATGTTCTCCCAGCTCTTGCGGCCTCCCTGGGAGACCGGCACCACATGATCGAAGGTCAGGTCCCCGACCGGAAACTCGTTGCCGCAGTACTGGCAGGCGTGGTCGTCGCGCGCATAGATGTTCGCCCGTGAGAACGGCACTTCGTCGAGTCGCCGCTTCATCGTGATGTAGCGCAGCAGGCGGATCACGGACGGGAGTCTGAAGGTGACCGAAACGGAGCGGATCTCCCGGTCGTACTCGGAAACCACCTCCACCTTGCCCTGGCAAAGCATGGTGATCGCCTTCCGCCAGTCGACGACCTTCAGCGGTTCGTACGTCGCGTTCAACAGCAGCGTCTGTTCCACCGTCCGCCCCGTTCGCTCGTTCCGCCCCGTCCGATCGCTACCTGCAGCGCTAGCCCGGCAGACAGGGAGTTTAACCGTCGATTCTGAACGACGCAGCGCTGTGGTGTCAACATTTCGGTTGTGTAACACATTGCACGCACATAAGTTAGCTCGCCTGCAGTCCGTCCCCGGTTTGTCCGATAGTCCGGGCGATGCGGAGCTGCGCCAACGCGGGAGCAGTCTGTCTGATGCTGCTGGGGGCGGCGTGCGCCTCGGGCCGCGGTCCGGCGCCGGCCCCGTTCCCGCGTCCGGGGATGCCCCCGAGCTGGGCGCCGGCGCCCGTCGTGAGGGACGCGGGCAACGCCGATCGCATCATCACCACGGCGCTTGCCCTGCAAGGCTCCCGCTACATCGCCGGCGGCGCGGCGCCCGGCGGCTTCGACTGCAGCGGCTTCACCCACTACGTCTTCGGGCGGCATGGCGTAAGCCTGCCGCGGACCGCCGCCGAACAGTACCGTGAGGGACATGCGGTCGATCGGAACGATCTGCAGCCGGGCGACCTGGTCTTCTTCGCCACGACCGGGTCCGGGCCATCGCATGTCGGCCTGGCAATCGGCGACGGGCAGTTCGTCCATGCCCCGAACCAGCGGAGCGCCGTCCGCATCGACGCACTCGACGCACGTTACTGGAGCCGTCACTTCCTCGGGGTCCGCCGCTACGTCGCCGCGGGTTCGTAGCAGCCTGCGCGCCGCTCGCGTGCGCTAGCGGGCGCGTTGGAAGTTCCGCTGGCGCGAAAGCGCGCCGCGGCGCAAGCTCCTAGCCGGGCGTCACGATCTTGATCACGTCGCCCGGTAGCGGCTGCTCGTTCACCGGGAAACCGTTCATGATGGCCAGGGTGGGCGCCGTCACGATCTCCGCGCCGACGCGCTGCGCGATGCTCTGCCACGTCTCTCCGTCGCGCACGGTATGGATGCCGATCCGGTTCGGCCGAATCGCGTCCGCCTCCGCCACCGTCAACTCCCGGAACGATCGGATGCTCGCGTGGACCTCGCGCTCCACCCGGTCGAAATCGCTCACCGGTACGAACGCCCCGAACAGATAGATCAGGCCGCCCGACCGGAGGCAGGCGACGCGCGCGACGGTCTCGCCCATGCCCTGGACGTTCTGCGTCCAGGTGCCCAGGTAGGCGTCGAGGCCGTTGATGTCCGTCCGCCCGCCCTGCACCTGGCGGAACCCCGCCGCCGTCATCTCCGAGTCGGCGATTTCCGGCAGTTCGCGGCCGTTGTCATCCGCCAGTTGCAGCAGCATGTAGCGGTCCTGACCCGGCTCCCGAGCCACCACCACTTCGGGGCTGTTCTGCACCTCCCAGCCCGCGGGGAACGTGAGCGCGAAACGCATCTCCGGGTGCAGGAACTCGCTTCCCCGGACGATCCCCTGATCCGGATTGTCGCCGAAGACCAGCCCGTCGATGCGCCGGAGGTAGGCTTCGCGCGCAATGCGCAGCGTCGCCGGGTCGGGCGTCTCGGCCAGAAGGCTGTCGACCGTCGCGGCCACGCCGGCCACACGGTCCAGCGGTTCCGGGTGGGTGGCGAGCCAGTTCGGGGTACCGTGCCGGTCGGTCGTGTCGGCGATTCGGCCCAGCGTCGTCAGCATGCCCGCGACGCCGCGCGGATGCCAGCCCGAGCCCGACGCGTACTCGGCCCCCAGCCGGTCCGCCTGCCGCTCGTCGTCCCGGCCGAACTTCAGGAACAGCACGCCGAGACCCTGCGCCGCGGCGCCGGTCATGTCGGGCCGGCCGTACTGGGGGCGCATCCCGGGAACGAAGATCTGCCCCAGAATCAGTCCCACCTGCGCACCCGCGGCGCGGCTGTAGGCCTGCACGGCATGGCGCGCGGTCACGTGACCGATCTCATGGCCGAGGACCCCGGCGAGTTCCGCTTCGTCGTTCAGGTACGCCATCAGTCCCCGAGTCAGATAAATGAAACCGCCCGGCAGGGCGAAGGCGTTGACGACGGGCGAATCGACCACGGTGAACGTCCAGGGAAGCTCCGGCCGATGCGATACGCCGGCGATCGCCTGGGCCACTTCCTCGACATACTGCTGCAACGCCGGGTCGTCGTAGACGCCCATCTCGGTTCGAATGATGGCGTCCGCCTCGCGCCCTGTCTCTATCTCCTGCCGCTCGCTCATGAAGACCAGCTCGCGGTTGCCGCTGACCGGGTTCCTCGCGCAGCCGGTCATTGTGGCGGCCATCAGCAGCAGGCAGACGGACAGGCGCGCGGCCTGCGATCGCACGGAGGTTTTCGCGCCCGAGCGTAGCGAGAGTCTCACCACAGGCTCTCAGGCCACCGGCGCCTGCAAGGACTCGACGGCGGCGCGAAGCTGCTCGACTGCCGCGCGGCCGGCGGGACGGAGCGGCGGCCGCGGGTCGCCCACCGTGAAGCCCAGCAGCGTTACCGCCGCCTTGAGTCCCGGGATCCCGTGCGCCGACGTGACGAGTCGCGCGACCGGGGTCAGCCGGCGCTGCAGGGCGCGCGCTTCGCCGAGCCGGCCGGCGCAGACGGCGTCGTACAGGTCGGTGCAGAGGTCGGTCGCCACCGACGCCACCGCCAGCACCCCGCCGGACGCCCCCATCACCAGGGCGGGGCAGAAGATCGGCGCCGAACCCGCCATGACCGCGAAATCGTCCGGCGTCGCGTCGATCAGCGCCGAGACGTAGGTCAGGTCGCTCCCCGATTCCTTCATGCCGACGATGTTGGGATGTTCGGCCAGACGTGTAACCACATCGACTGCCAGCGTCACACCGGTCAGCGCCGTGAAGTTGTACAGGACGACCGGCGCCGGCGATGCGTCCGCCACCGCGGTGTAGTGCGCGACGAACGCCTCCGGCGTGAGCAGCGGCTTGAAGTACGACGGCGTCCGGACCAGCACGGCGTCGGCGCCCAGATCCGCCGCCCGCTTCGCCGCGCCGATCGCCGCGGGCGTCGACTCGCGTCCGGTCCCGGCGATGCAGAGACGATCGGGCGGGACCTGCTCGCGCGCCGCCGCGATGGCGGCATCCGACTCGGCCTCGTCGAGGAGCGGCGCTTCCCCGTTGGAACCGAGCACGACGACGCCGCGTATGCGGGTCTGCATCCAGCGCGTGACGTTCGCCGACATCGCGGCGGCATCGACACGGCCGTCGCCGTCGAACGGCGTGGGAATGGGCGGGAGCACTCCGTCGAGGCGCATGGCGTCAGCGTGGGCCGCTGAAGATCAGCGTAGCACGTTGAACAGGTGGCTGTACTTGATGGTCAGGGTGCGGCCAACGCCGAACCGGGTCTGCTCGTCCCGGAACCGATCCAGCTCGCTTCCGAGCCACTGAATATCGTTGTAGACGATGAACAGCCCGCTGTTGGCGTCCGACAGCAGGCCGAAACGCAGGTTGGAAGACCAGATCTCCGCCCGGTCGTTGTGCTGCACCAGGGCCTGGAAGAACATCCGGGTGGTGAACGAATAGGAAAGCCGCAGCCGCGCCAGATTGGTCGTGAAATGCCCGCCCGGCAGGCGCAGGTCGTTGTAGCTCCACTCGAGCATGGCGTTGAACGTCTCGCCGGCCCGCGCCGCGATGGACGGCGTCACCGTGATGCGATTGCCGCCGAAAAGGCCGCCGATGATGCTGTTGACGTTGAAGCTCACTGGCGCGCCCAGGTTGGTGTTGCCGGCGAGCTGCGCCTCGCTGTGGTCGTACCGGCCAGGCGGCACCCAGACGTCGGGAAAAATCTCGAACGGCTGGAAGACGCCCTCCCGCGTGATGTTCATGCCGGTATGGACCTCGTAGCCGTTCCGCCATTCGAGGTGCTGATCGATGTGCGTGAACTGCGATTGGTGCCGTCCGGTCTCGAAGTCGAAAATCGTGAAGTGGTTGATATGCGGCCGGAACTCGTGGAGCCCCCACAAGTTGTCCGGACGGAGGGTCGTGAACACGCTGCCGTTCATCCGCCGGTAGCTCCGGCGCGCCAGGAATCCGACCTCCGGATTGAAGTTCGGCGCGACTTCGGTGTAGCCGAGACTGAGGCGGGCCACCTCGGACTGGTGTTGGGCGCTGAACGCGTAGGCGTGCGTGTTGTCCGTCGGCCGGCCGAGGTCGGTCGGTGAGTAGGTTCGGGCAAAGAACCCGGCGAGCGTTCCACCCTCGCCGATACCCCAGCGGCCATCGAACGCTGCCGTCCGGTTGAAATCCTCTCCCTGGGCAAACCTGCCGCTCGCCTGACGGTTGACGACCATCATGCCGACGTTGGAGCGGTTGGCCATGTCCTGCCGGACGCGGGCGACGGTGAAGTTCTGCTGCGGCGTCCCGAGCGTCTCGTCCAGCGGGTTGGCGAGTTGCGCCGTCTGCATGTTGAGGAAGCCGACGTTGGTGCTGTTGCCCACCTTGCCGGAGAGCCGTCCGCCGCCGATGATCGGAATCTGCGAGCGGTCCTCGCTCAGGCCGATGCGCCGGCTGAAGAAGACGTCGACGGCGCCCGACTGCCCCACCGAGAAAAGCCCGGCGTTCTCCAGAAAGAACGGGCGCTTTTCCGGGAAGAACAGGGTGAAGCGGTCGAGGTTGATCTGTTCGTCGTCCACCTCGACCTGCGCGAAGTCGGTGTTGTACGTCGCGTCCAGCGTCAGGCTCGGCGTAACGCTGTACTTCAGGTCAGCGCCCCATTCGCCGGTGCTGACCGTCCGTCCGCTGTTCGAGCGCCGGGTCGTGTCGCCCAGAAAGTACGGAGTTACCTGCAGATTGCGCTGGGCCGGCACGCGGAGTCCCTGGAGCTCGCCGGCGAGGGAGAGCCGGTTGAGGTTGTACTGGCGCGGCATCGGAGACCAGTACGACTGCTCGTTGCGGACCCGGATGTTGCGCTGGAAGTTCATCCCCCAGGTCTGAATTTCTCCCGGCGGGTAGCGCAGCGTTCGGAATGGAATGGCGATCTCCGCGCTCCAGCCGACGTCCGTCACACTGGTCGCGACCTGCCAGACGCCGTCCCAGTTCACATTGAGGCCGCCACCGGAGCCACGCTGCTGCCGGCTGTTGCTCGGGCGCCCGGAGCCGCCGCCGCCGAAGCGGCCACTCCCCTGCCCTTCGTTCGTCACCTGACCGTCGTATTCGACCCCCGCCGGATTGGTGCCGAAGACGAACCCGTTCAGTCCGTCGTGGTACGTATCCAGGATGATCTGGAAGCTGTCGGTCTCTCGCAGGTCGGAGTCGCGACGACTGTCGGCGACAATGATGCTCGCCGGATCGTCCGTGAAGCAGACGATGCCGAAGTAGAGCGTGTCCGCGGTGTAGACGACGCGCACTTCCGTCCGCTCCGTGGCGGGTTGCCCCTCGAACGGCCGGCTCTGCACGAACCCTGTGGCGAAACGCGCATCCGCATATGACGCGTCACCCAGCACGTCGCCATCGACGATGGGGGGTGCGGCGACCTGCAGGGCGCTGGCGAGCGGAAACCCGTCGGCGGTCAGCTCGCGCCCTTCCGCCACCGCCAGTTCCCCGTCGTCGACCGACTGCTGGGCGGCGGCCCGGGAAGGCACGCCCGCGAGCACGAGCGCGCACACCGGGACGAGCACCAGACGGCTGATTGGTGCGGTCATCCTACTGCTCGACAGGAAAACCAATTCTACCGTTTCCCGCCGCGCCAGTGCGCCTGGTCGAGTTCCCCGTCGCCGGCCGGCCGGGTCAGTCCGGACGATCCAGCGCGTTCTGGGTTATGGCGTGTTCCGGCACGGGCCGGCCGCCGATGACGTGCTCTCGGATGATGCGATCCAGCACGTCGGGATCGCACCCGCCGTACCAGGTCCCCTCCGGGTAGACGACCGCGATTGGCCCGCCCTCGCAGATGCGAAGGCAGTTCGCCTTCGTGCGCAGCACGCCGCCCGCCTCGGAAAGGCCTAACTCCTGCAGGCGTCGCTTGAGGTGGGCCCAGGCGGCGAGCCCTCGCGCCTTGTCACAGCACTTCGGAACCGTCTGATCGCAACAGAGGAGAATGTGGCGGCGGGCGACGTCCACGCCGACCGCGGCGGCCGCCCGGCGCTGGCTCTCCCGGCTGTCCCTGTCGGCCCCCGACTGGCCGGCGCCGGGGATGGCGGGGCGGAAAGGCTCCAATTGCCGTAGGATAGCACGCGACCGGCGGCGGCCAGAGAGCCGGGCCGGCCGTCGCCGACAGCACGAAATCGATACCCGCAGCATGGCCAGACGTCCCCGTTTCTCGTTCCTCAACAACTGGACGTCCGTGTTCCTCGCCGCCGTGGAGCGGGGCGGGAACGCCCTGCCGCACCCGGCGACGCTGTTCGCGATCCTCGCCGGGATGGTGATCCTGCTCTCGGCGGTGGCGGTCCGGAGTGGACTCGAGGCAGTTCACCCGGGCACCGGCGAGACCATCACGCCGGTCAGCCTGCTGACGGTCGCCGGTCTTCACCGGATCCTGGTGGAGATGGTGACCAACTTCACGAGCTTCGCGCCGCTCGGGACGGTGCTGGTCTCGATGCTCGGGATCGGCGTGATGGAGGCGAGCGGACTGATCGCCGCCGTGCTCCGCCTGCTCGTGCTGTCCGCGCCGAAGCGCCTGCTCACGTTCGTCATCGTCTTCTCCGGCGTCCTGTCGAACACGGCGAGCGAGATCGGCTACGTACTCCTGGTGCCCCTCGGCGGTATCATCTTCCTCGGCGCGGGACGCCATCCCATCGCCGGACTGGCCGCCGCGTTCGCCGGCGTGTCGGGCGGCTACAGCGCCAACCTGCTCCTCGGCACGATCGACCCGCTGCTCGCCGGCCTGTCCGAGGAAGCGGCGCAAATCGTGCAGCCGGGCTACGTCGTCAACCCGGCCGCGAACTACTTCTTCATGGTCATCTCCACGTTCGTCGTCTCCGCCGCCGGCACCTGGGTGACCGAGTCGATCGTCATTCCACGGCTCGGGCCGTACAAGGGGGAGGAACAGTCGACCGCGATCGATCGGCTGTCGGCCGACGAGAAACGCGGCCTTCGCTTCGCGGGGATAGCGACAGTGCTGTTCAGCGCCCTGCTCCTCTGGGGCACGACGCCGGCCGACGGATTCCTCCGCAACCCGGAGACGGGCAGTCTGCTCCGCTCGCCCTTCCTCTCCGGAATCGTCGCGTTCATCTTCCTGGGAGGCACCTGGATCGGGATCGCCTACGGCGTCGGCGCGCGCAAGTTCAAGAACGACACCGACGTGATGAACGGGATGGGGAAGACGATCGGGACGCTGGGCACCTACCTCGTGCTGGTCTTCTTCGCCGCGCAGTTCGTCGCCTACTTCAACTGGACCAACCTCGGGCTGATCGTGGCGGTGAAGGGGGCCGAGACGCTCCGCGCCTCGGGGCTGGGGGGCATTCCCCTGATGCTCGCGTTCGTGCTGCTGTCGTCGGCGCTCAACCTGCTGATGGGCAGCGCCTCGGCGAAGTGGGCGGTGATGGCGCCGGTTTTCGTGCCGATGTTCATGCTGCTCGGCTACTCCCCCGAGCTGACGCAGACCGCCTACCGCATCGGCGACAGCACGTCGAACGTCATCGCGCCGATGATGTCGTACTTCGCGCTGATCGTCGCTTTCTTCGAACGGTACGACAAGACGTCGGGCATCGGCACCGTGGTGGCGACGATGCTCCCCTATACTGTCGTCTTCCTTGCCTGCTGGTCGGTGATGCTGGTCGTCTGGATGCTGCTGGGACTGCCGGTCGGCCCGGGGGCGGGACTGTATCTGGCGCAGTGACCACAACCACGAATCGCCGCCGGCACGCCTGAACCCCATGACCGCCCAACCCTCTGGCACCCTTGCCACGGCCGTGATGCTGGGACTGCTCGCTGCCGCCGTTGTTGCGCGGCCGGCCCCCGCCGGCGCCCAGTCATCTGCCGGGGGGCAAACGACGCCCAGCGTCCGGGCCCCTGACGGTCCGACGCGGATGATCACCGTCGACTTCGGGCGGCGGCTGATCGATGTCCGTTTCCAGACGACGCACCTTTTCGAGTTGCACGACGAAACGGGTGACTTCAAGACGCGGTACGACGCACAGGCAGCGGTAGCATGGAACGTGGGCCTGGCGTGGCGCCTGGGCTGGCGCCGTCTGGGAGGACATCTCGGTTTCGGCCTCGAGGCCTCGTTGCTCGACAAGCCGATGGCGGCTGAGCTCAACGCGCGCGTCCCCCATCCCTACGTCCTCTCGTTCCCGCGCGAGATCGAGACCCCGTTGGGGGGTCTGAGGCGGCGGGAACTGGGCCTCCACTTTATTCAGGGGCAGTACTGGCGCGCACTCACCGACCGACTGCTCCTCCGCGTTTTCGCCGGGCCCACCATCTTCATAGCGCGGCAGCATGTCGTCACCCAGATAGACGCCGGCGACATCGAACCTACCTTCGACCGGGCATTCCTGAGGGGCTACGACCACTTGACGGCCAAGGCGCTCAAGTTGGGTTACAACATCGGTTTCGACGTCACCTGGCTTGCCAACAACCGGATCGGCCTGGGCGGCGCCGTCCGCTATTCCAGAGCCAGCATCACGTCGCACGACGTTCCCATGACCCCCGTGCCGTTCGCGCTGGGCGGACCGAACGTCGGGGGCGGCCTGCGCCTGCGTTTCTGACCCCGCGAGAGCGCGGCGGGAGCCTGCGCGCCGTCAGGGCGCGCCGTCGGCCGGAAACAGCTCCATCAGTGCGACCGGATCGACGCGCGCGTCGTTCAGGCGGACCGTCCAGTGCAGGTGCGGTCCGGTGACCCGGCCCGTCGCGCCGACCTTGCCGACGGTATCGCCCTGGCTGACAGTGTTGCCCTCCGCCACGTCGATGGCCGACAGGTGGGCGAAGTAGGAATAGAGCCCCCAGCCGTGATCGAGAATCACGACATTGCCGGAGAAGTAGAGGTCGGCCGCCAGCACTACCACGCCGTCGTTCGGCGCGCGGATCGGCGTGCCCTCCGCGGCACGGAAGTCGGCGCCGCTGTGCGGGCTGCGCGGCTGGCCGTTGAAGACGCTCCGGCGCCCGAAAGCACTGGTCGCGGCGCCCGGCACCGGGCGGAGAAAGCCGCCGCTCCACAGCCGGTCGGCGCTCGCCACCGGAAAGATGGCGGCCAGTTGCCGCGCCTCGCGCTGGATCCGCTCGATGACTTCCGCCGGCGGCTCCACAAAGCTCGGGTTCACCGTCAGCTCGCGCGTCGGAAACTGCTTCGGCTCGATCTCGAGGGTGTAAGTCCGTTCGTCGACGGCACCGCCGGCCCCCTCCGCCCGCACCGTGACGGGATGCGGGCCGGGATCCACAGTCAGGTCGACACCTATCAGCGCGGACGAGACGTTCGCCGGCCCGGCCGGGAAGAAGCGGAGCTCGTGGCCGAACGCGGAGCCCGTCAGCGACCGGGTAGGCCCGTCGATCCGAACGTTCAGCACCACCACCTCGCCGGGGTGGAGCGCGCGCGCCCGGTGCGAGATCGACTGAATCAGCCCGCCGTCCCCGTTCTGGGCGGCGACAGGCGCGGCGAAGAGCGAGAGGAGGGCCACGGACACGAGCCCATGGCGCAACCGCGGGCGATACCGGGAGCGGCGGATGGCCATCGCTGCTAACCCCCGAACAGTGTCACGCCGAAGACCCGATCCATGATCACGAGGGCCGTCAGCGCGGTGAAGACAATCAGGCTGAACCAGGCGAACGCCCGGACCGGGGCCGACGGATAGAACGCCGCGTCATCCTTCGGGATCACGGTGACGCAGTAGTAGACGTTCAGGAAGAAGATGACCGGCGCAATGAAGAAGGCGAGCGCCGACGAAACCAGCACCAGGTAGACCGGCCGCGGCAGCCCGGCGATGATCAGCACCGCCGCGATCAGCGAGTAGAACATCGTCAGGCGGTAGATGTTGTACTCGGAGACGAGCGTCCGGCGGTGGTTCTCCGTGAGCTGATCGGCGGCGATGCCGGGCAGCGCCGCAGTCGAGCGGAACAGGTTGCGGCAGCAGGCCGCCACGACGCGCGGCCAGCCGTCGAAGTAGTTGAACGCGGTGGAGAACGTCGCGGCGAAGGCGCCCAGCAGAAAGATGAGCATCATGCCGGGGCCGATGCTGTCGGTGAAGATCCGCGCGATCTCGCCGATCACGGCATTGCCCGACACCTCGTTCGGATAGAGCCAGACCGCCGCGAGCAGCAGGAAGACGACGGCCAGGATGAACGAAACGACGTGCCCCAGGGTGAAGTCCCACAGCCCGATCCGGAACCAGCGGCGGCAGTATTCCTGCGCCTGATCGGGCAGTTGGGAGACGTCGACGGCGAGGTCCTCCTTGGTGGAACTGAATGCATCGAAACGGCGCGCGATGCCCGTGCGTTCGAGCTGCTCGCGGATGCGCCCCATCCCGACCCGCTTCGCCTTGCCCCACTCCGACGCCTGCAGCGAGACATCGATGCCGGTTGGCAGCAGACCGAGGAACGCGGCGACCAGCAGCCACGAACCGGCCGGGGTTTCGACGACGAAGAAGCGTCCCATCGCCGAGATCGGCGCCGGCTCGAACAGGTAGACGCCGATCGTCGAGACGAACAGCAGTCCGGCGAAAACCTTCGTCGTCAGCTCTACCGCCGAATAGCGTCCATAGAGGATGATCCCGACCGCCAGCACGCCGAGCCCCAGCCCGTACACCCAACTCGGCATCCCGAGGTCGAGGTACTCGGAAAAGACGTAGAACAGCACGGCGGCGGCGGCGGCGAGTCGTCCCGCCTGCCCAAGCGCGCACTGAATGACCGTCGTGATCAGGACATACCAGACCGGCCACTTCCCCGGCGCGGTGGTGTAGGCGTCGAGCATGCTGCGGCCGGTGGCGTTGGTGAAGCGGAACGCCATCTCGAAGCCGTAGTACTTGAAGATGTAGGCGACCGGAATGCACCAGAGGAGTGCGTACTCGAAGCGCCCTCCCGCCGCCGGCGCCGTCACCAGGTGCGACGTGCCGATGCCCGTCATCATCAGGATCAGCCCGGGACCGAAGTGGCGAAGCAGGCCGCGCGGGTTGGTGTCGGGGAGGGGCAACCGGTCGAGCGAGTCGTCGGCCTGCGGCTTCCGGTCGCTCGGCATTGCGCCGATTCTAGCAGACGGCCGATCCGCCCGGGCGCCGGACGCGGGGCGGGACGCCGCGCCTCCGCCGGACGCGGGGAAACTCAGCCGGCCGGCCGCAACGGCGACTGAAAGAGCGTGCGGCCGACGAAGAACGGGCCCATCTGCTGAATGAACTCCGAGGTCTGCCGCGTCGACCGCATGTCCTTGACCAGCCGTGACAGCGGGTAGAGCTCCGGACCGATCAGGCCGATGACGAACTCGTTGTCGTCCTGGTCCAGCCCATGGCACTCCAGGCGGACGTCGACCGCGTAGCCCGCCTCGCCGTACCGGCGGCCCAGCATCCCGTGCTCCATCAGGATCTTCCCCTGCTCGGCGCGCGGCAACTGGTTGAAGGCGCCGATCCGCCGCAGCGGGTACCAGACCGCCCACGGATGCACCGGATCGAGCGCGTTCCGGGGCACCTTGCGCAGCAGGAAGTCCTCCAGATCCGGCTCCCGGCCGGACGAGTAGGTACGCCCGATCATCGTCAGGCCGGGCCGGGGGACGAGTTCCCGGAACGGCTCGCCCGTCAGCAGCGCGCGCCCCGCCTCGGCAAAGCAGACGGGATCCT
Source organism: Vicinamibacterales bacterium (assembly GCA_965202655.1). Classification (GTDB taxonomy): domain Bacteria; phylum Acidobacteriota; class Vicinamibacteria; order Vicinamibacterales; family UBA8438; genus VXRJ01. The sequence continues at coordinate 776,268 of CBDBBK010000001.1, forward strand.
CGCTCATCAGGAGCACGCCGACGCCGCGGGGATCGTTCACGTCGGCGTAGACCACGGCGTCGAGACCGCTGGCGCGGACGGCGGCCACGATCGGCGCGGTGTCGAGACACCCGGTCAGCACCTGTAGCTGCACGAAGAGGCGGCGCGTCGACGTCTGGGGAGCGCCCCGGACCGGCGCGCCATGCTCGCGCAGATCGGGGGGACCCTCGACGGTGGGTGGCGCGTGGCGTCCCGCCGCTGCAGGTGCGGGTCGGGCGGCGGCAACGTCCGGAGGCGGCTCTGTCACGGCGACGATCCTATACTGACGACCCGAATGACACGCTCGCACCTCATTGCCATCGCCGGAGCGTCCGGCGCCGGCAAGACGACGCTGGCGCACCGGCTGGCGGACGCGCTCGGCGTGGGATCCGGCGCGATCATCCCGATGGACGCCTACTACCGGGATCATCCGGAGTTCGACCTCGCCCGGCGCGCCGCGGCCAACTACGACGCGCCGGAGTCGATTGACGTGACGCTGCTGCGCCGGCAACTCGGCCTGCTCCGGGCCGGCCGTCCCGCCGAGCGTCCCGTCTACGACTTCCGGACACACCGCCGCACGGGAGAAACCGTTACCCTGCAGCCAGCGCCGTTCCTTCTGATCGATGGCCTCCTCGCCCTCCACTGGCCGGCCATCCGCGGGATGGCCGACACCCGCATCTATATCGAGATCGATCAGGCGACGGCGCTCGCCCGCCGCATCGCCCGCGACACCCGGGAGCGGGGCCGCGACGAAGCGTCCGTGCGCCGCCAGTGGCGCGCGACGGTCTGGCCGGGCTACCTGCGGTGGATCGCGCCGAGCGCGCGCTTCGCCCACGTCAGGGTGGACGGCGCGGCGCCCCTGGGCGCCTGCGTCGCCGCGGCCCTCGATCATGTGCGCGCGTCGGCGCCGGCGATGAGCGCGGCGCGTTCGCGCTCGAAGACCCGTCCCAGTTGATCCGCCGCCTCGGCGAGCAGCCGCTGCCGCTCCGGGTCGGGCGGAAGCGGATCCCGCGAGAACAGTTCGATGACCGCCACGACCTGCCCCGCCACGCTCACCGGGATGGCGCAGAGCGAACGGAGATCCCGGAGCGCGAGACGGCGCGCGTCGGAAAACCGCGGGTCCACGGCGACGGCCGGAACCCAGGTCGCTTCCCCCGACGTGGCGGCCCGGTGCAGCACATGGTCGTCCACATCGCCGCAGCAGGCATCGATCGCGCCGCGCGCCGTGACCGAGAGCGACGGCCCTTCATCGACATGCCATACGCCCGTGGAAATCAACGGCTCGTCCCCTTCGATGACGGCCAGATACGCGGTGCCGGCGTCCCACCCGCCCCAGTCCGCGACTACCCGCAGCAGGTCGCGCGCCGCCGCGTGGAACGACACCGCCTCGCGGCCGATGACGACCGTATCGCGAAGCATCCGGAGGTCGGCCTCGTGCCTCGCCGCCGCATCCACGGCGCCGCCGCGGGACGGTTCCTCCCCCGTTGCCGCGACCGCCGCCTCGTGCGCCGCCGTCACATCGGTGTAGATGAGAAGCGTTTCTCCCTGGTCCGTGGGACGGGTCCGGATCTCGATCCGGCGGGCATCCGGCGTGCGATGGGTTTCCGTTGTCGCCCGGCCGAGATGGCCCAGGTGCGCTTCGATCCAGGTATCGATCTCCCGCTCCGGAATCAGGAGGACGGCGCGTGTCGCCGTGTAGCGGACGAGGTCCTCGTATTCGAGTCCGCCTTTGAGCGTCACCGACGGATAGAACTCTCGGAAACGTTCGTTGCAGGCGACGAGCCGCCCTTCGGCGTCCCAGACGGCCAGGCCGGACGCATCGTTGGCGAGGATCGCCGCCATGCGCCCGCGCGCAACCGCCTCGCCGGTCCGCGCCCCGTGCAGTCGCCAGGCGAACAGCCCCAGCAACGCGATGAGGAGGACGACCGCACCGCCCAGCAAACCGGCGAGAATCACGCCGTCATCTTACCGGCACCTTGACACGTCGCTGCCGCCCACGTAGCGTGTAGATGTTCGCTCAGGCCAGCATTACATGCGGTTTATCCGGTCGATCGTCCCGATCCTCGCCTTGGCAATCGGCCTGGCGGCTCCGGCCGACGCCTCCGCGCAGGATCCCGGTTCCGCCGGCGAGGCTTCGGCGCTGGACGTGCTCGAGTTGCCGGTGTCGGTCAGCCGGATCAAGGACCGTATGGCTGCGCTGCCCGAGGTGGACGACACCCGAAGCCCGCTCCGGCTCAACTACCGCGTCAACGTCTACGGGCGGGCGCCCGCTCTCGAGCTGCTGCAGGACTTCATCGTCCTCGACACCGCGCCCGCCGCGTACGGCTCTCCGACCCACTCGGAGATGCTCGAGGTGATGACGCCGAAGGAATGGCGTCCCCGCGCCATCAGCGTCGGCAACCTGCTGGGCAACTGGCGCCGGGACTAGCAGCAGCCGGCCCGGATCGCCCGGCCCGAACCTCCTCAACTCGCGGCCGGATCGCCCGTCGTCCAGTGCCGCAACGGCAAGGACACCAGCAGGTACCGCTTGCGGAGCGCGATGACGTGGCGTACGTAGTCCTCCTTCGGAATGTCGCCCCGCACCTGGCGGGCGCGGAGGCGCCGCAGCTCGAAGCGGTACAGGTCGCTCACGAACTCGTGCACGAGAGCGGGGCGCGTCTCGGGGGTCGGCTGGACGCCGTGCGCCGCAAGCGCTTCCAGCACCGACGGCCGGTAGTGGTACGCCACGGCCCGGGATTCTAGCGTGGTGTAGGCTCTCAGCATCCGGACGATGGTCGCGCTGCTGTTTCGTTCACCCGCCGCGCTCGTCGTCCTTGCCACTACGCTGCTGCTCCTCGTGGCTCCGGCGCGACAGGCTCCCCTGCTCGGACAGCAGACAGACCCGAACGCGGCCATCCGGTTGCCCGCTCCGGACTGGCCGGCCGCCGTTGACCAGATGCGCGCCGGAAACCCGGAAGCGGCGCTCGCCACCCTCGACCGGACGCTCGACCGCGATGAGCCATCCCTCGAAGCGACGGTTCTGCGCGCGACGCTTCTGACGCAGGCGGGTCGTCACGCCGACGCCGAGGCCGCCTGGCGCTCCGTGATCGGCCAGGCCGTCTACCTGCGGACGTTCGCCCGGCGCGCAATCGTCACGAGCCTCGCCGAGCGCGGCGCACCGGATGAGGCGGCGCCGTACCTCGACGAACTGGTCGCCAGCGACGCCGTCCGGCACCGTGACCTGATGCTGCGCGTCGCTGAGGCGCACCTCGATGCCCGCGCGCCCGGTCCGGCGGCGGCGCTCTATCGGCGGGTGCTGGCGGGCGGGGGGCGGAACGCCGACACGGACACCGCCCGTCTCGGTCTCGCCGCCGCACAGGAAGCAGCGGGCGAAACGGCGGCGGCGCTCGCGACGCTGCGCCTGGCGCAGCTCCGCTTCCGGACGGCGGACGCGTACGAGAACGCATTCCGGGAAGCGGCGCGCCTGGCCCGCTCCCGCGGCGAGACGCTGCCGCCATTCGCCGAGAGCGAGTACGCCCTCATTGTTCAGCGCCTGCGTAACGTGTCGCGTTTCCCGCCGGCGCTCGCCGCGCTCGACGCCTGGGCCGACGCGTACCCCGCCGAGGCGACCCAGGAACGCGTCGCGGCAGAGCGGATAGCGACGCTCTACGCGCAACGCGACAACCAGACCGCCGTCGATGCGTGCGCCGCGTTCTACGAGCGCTTTCCTTCGAGCGCGCGGACGCCCGCCATCCGCCTGACGGACTTCCGTCTCGCGATCCGCATGCGGGACCTCGATCGGGCTCGGCCCCTCGGGCTCGATCTCTGGCAGGGCCGGGTCGCGGGGGCGAACGCACAACAACGTCGCGACGCGGCGACCCTCCTGGCTGCCGTTCTCGTCGGCAGAGGCGATGTCGCCGGCGGTCTCGCCCTCTACCCGGAACTGTTCGAGGCGGCGCCGACGCCCGACGACGCACGGGCGATGCTGTGGCGGGCCGGCGTCGCCGCGGTCCGCACCGGCGACCACGAACGCGCCCTGACGAACCTGCGCGCGCTGATCGAGCGCAACCCCGGCGGCAACCTGGCGCTCGCGGCGCAGTACTGGCTGGGCGTGGCCCATGAAAGAAACGGCGAGGCCGACGCCGCCGCCCGCCGCTTCCGGCCGCTGGCGGCGCGCTACCCCTACCACTACTACGGGCTGACGGCGCGCGAACGCCTGGCGGAACTGGATGCCGCCGCTGGAAGGAACGAGTCGACCGTCCAGCTCGAACGCATCGCCTTCCCGCGCCTCTCCGTCGGCCGCGGCGCACGCGCACGGGCGGAATTCCGCGCCGCGATGACGCTGGCCCGCGCTGGCCTGACCGCCGACGCGGCGTGGTACCTCCGCCGCCTTCGCGACCGCAACCCGGGCGACCGCGGCCTCGCCCTGCTGGCCGCGCGCGCCTCGTCAGCCGCCGGCGATCACGCGAGCGCGGCGCGCGTGTTGTTCGCGTCGTTCGGCGCGTTCTTCTCGCAGACGGCGACGGGGCTGCCGGACGACTTCTGGACGATCGCCTACCCGCGGCCGTTCTGGCCGACGGTGGTCGACGCGGCGGGCGCCCACGGCTCCGACCCGGTCCTGCTGGTTTCGCTGATGCGCCGCGAGTCGCGCTTCGATCCCGACGCGCGCTCGGCCGTCGGCGCGGTGGGTCTGCTGCAGGTGATGCCGTACACCGCCGAGGCTCTCGCCGAGCGGGCAGGCGTGGCCGAAGTCGTCACGCCGGCAGGCGTCAACGAGGCACTCCTCGCCGACCCGCGCGTCAACATCAACATCGCGGCCCGCCTCAACGGCGACCTGCTCGCGCTCTTCGACGGCGAGCACCTGCCCGTCATGGTTTCCTACAACGCGGGCGAGGATCACGCCGGCGACTGGTGGGAGGCCGCGCGCCGGTTGCGCCGCGACTTCTTCATCGACGGCATTCCATACACGGAGACGCGCAACTTCGTGAAGGAAGTCGTCGCCAACTACGCGAACTATCAGCGGATATACGGCGGGCAGGGCCCCTGACGCCGAAGTCCCGCTCCCGCGGCGCTTCCAACGCGCCCGTCAGCGCGCCCTAATAGCCGGCGGCGGCGGCATCCGCGCGGCGGCCGTCCGGCGCGCCCTCCAGCAGGTCCGCCTCGGCGTCGAAGGCGATCGCATGCGCCGCCCCCTGCGCCCGAATCGCCTGCAGCCGGTGGCCCCGGGACTCGAGCAGGGCCACGGTATCCGGCGACAGCCCCCGCCGCTCGTAGCGCACGACGTCGGGCAACCACTGATGGTGGAAGCGCGGCGCGTCGATCGCCTCCTGGACATTCATGCCGAAGTCGATCACGTTGACGATGGTGTGCAGCACCGTGTTGATGATCGTCCGTCCCCCCGGGCTCCCGGTGACCAGCGCGAGCCGCCCGTCGCGGGCGACGATCGTCGGCGTCATGCTCGACAGCATTCGCTTGCCGGGCGCGGCCAGGTTGGGCCCGGTGCCAATCAGCCCGGTCACCGTCGTCAGGCCGGGTCCCGCATTGAAGTCGCCCATCTCGTTGTTCAGCAGGAATCCGCCGCCCGGCACGACGATCTTCGAGCCGTAGCTCTGTTCGATGGTGGTCGTCAATGACACCGCGTTCCGGTCCGCGTCGACGACGGAAAGGTGCGTCGTCTCGTTCCCCACCGGCGGCCACTCGAACCGCTCGGGTCCGGACGGCGACGCACGGGCCGGGTCGATCGTCGCGCGCAGCCGGTCCGCGTACGCCTTCGACGTCAGGTCGGCCAGCGGCATCTCCGGGTTGAAGTCGGGATCGCCCAGGTGCCGCGCGCGGTCGGCGAAGCCGCGCCGCATCGCCTCGATCATCCGGTGCGCGTTCAGGGCGGACCCGTGTCCCGTCTCCGCCAGGTCGTACCCCTCGAGGACATTCAGCATCTGCACCAGCGTCACGCCGCCGGAGCTGGGCGGCGGCATCGACAGCACTTCGTAGCCGCGGTAGGCGCCGCGGATGGGCTCGCGCACCCTGGCTTCGTACGCCGCCAGGTCCGCCTCGGTGATGAGCCCGCCGTTCGCCGCCATCTCCCGCGCGATCAATTCGGCCGTCCGTCCCCGGTAGAAGCCGTCCGGCCCCCGTTCGGCAATCCGTTCCAGGGTTGCGGCAAGGTCGGGTTGACGGAGGCGCTCCCCCGCCGCGTAGGGCGTCCCGTCCTTCGAGAAGGCCGCGACCGACGCCGGATAGCGCGCCATCCGCGGCAGGACCGCCGCCAGCGACGCCGCACGATCCACCGTCAACTCGAACCCGTCACGGGCCAGCGCGACGGCCGGGTCGACCAGGCGACGCCACGGCAGTCGCCCGTGATCGGCCCAGGCGCGATGCAGCCCCGCCACCGAGCCCGGCACGCCGACCGCGACATGGCTGTCGTGATGGCGCGCGGCGTCGTACTCGCCGCCGGCGAGAAACATCTCGGCGGACGCGGCGGCCGGCGCGGTCTCGCGGAAGTCGTAGGCTACGGCATCGCCTTCCGCATCCCGGTAGACGAGGAACCCGCCGCCGCCGATGTTGCCGGCGATCGGATAGGTAACGGCCAGCGCAAACGCCGTCGCCACCGCCGCGTCCACCGCCGATCCACCGTCGCGCAGGACGTCGCGCCCCACCTCCGCCGCGATGCGATCGGACGCCACCACCATGCCGGCCGGGCTGCGCACCGGCATCGACTGCCCGGCGACGCCAGCGACGGCGAGCGCGGCGATCAGCACCGTCGCCGCGCCACGGCGCATCATCACGGCAACCCGACGAAAACCCATTACCCCAGAATACCGGAGCCCGAAAGGCAGGTTGGCGCAATACGGCATGCGATGGGGCATAATGCACGGCACGGCGAGAGGGATCCGACGGGGGACAGGAATGACGGGACAACACTCGGGGCGGTCTTGTCGGTCGAAGTGGCGCCTGGCGCCGGCGGCGGCCGTGGCGATCGCACTGGCGGCGGCCGTGGCTTGCGGCGGACCGGGCAGCGGCGGCTCCTCGGGACTGACGGTGCGGCTGTCGATCGCCACCGGCGGGACCGGCGGGGTCTACTACCCATACGGCGGCGGCATCGCCAAGGTGATCAGTGACAACGTCGACGGCGTGGAAGCGACCGCCGAGGTGACCGCGGGCACCGTCGACAACCTGAAGTTCATCGGGAACCGGTCGGCTGACATCGCGTTCGCGCTGGCCGACTCCCTCGACGATGCGGCGAACGAGCGCGGCCCCTTCGCCGATTTCGGGGCCGTGCCGATGCGGGCCCTGGCGGTTCTCTACGACAACTACAACCATCTGATTTCCGTGACGAGCACGGGCATCGAAACCGTCGCCGATCTGGAGGGACGCATCGTGTCGACCGGCGCGCCCGGAAGCGGCACCGAGATCAGCGCGTTTCGCATCCTGGAAGCCTCCGGCGTCGACCCGAATGCCGACATCACGAAGCAGAGCCTGAGCGCCGCCGCGTCGGTCGATGCCATCAAGGACGACAAGATCGACGCCTTTTTCTTCAGCGGCGGCCTCCCGACCGGGGCCATTCTCGATCTCGCGTCGACACCCGGCCGGACGATCAAGGTGGTCCCGAACGGCGAGACCCTGGAAACGCTGCAGGCGGAATACGGATCGCTCGTCTACCACAACTCCCCGATTCCTCCCTCCTCCTATCCCGGCATGGAGGAGACGGTTACGGTCGTTGCGGTTTCCAACGTGCTCGTCGTGCATGCCGACCTGGACGAGCAGCTCGCCTACGACCTGACGCGCGTGCTGTTCGACCACCATACCGAACTGGCCGCGGTCCATCCGATGGCGGCGGTCCTGACGCTCGACAATGCCACCGTCGGCTCCCCCATCCCGTTCCATGACGGCGCCATCCGCTACTATCGCGAAGCGGGCGCCTGGACGGACGGGGGATCAAACTGACCGCATCGGAAACGCCGCCAACGGGATCGAAGGAACCGGCCGCAGGGGCCGGGACGAACGGCACGGAGCCGATCACGCCGGTTACCGCGCCGCTTGACGACACCGAGCCGGACGTTCCGACCCGCACCCTGAGCGGGACGACCGGCCGCATCGCCACCACGCTCGCGGCCGGACTCTCGCTCTATGCCCTGTACTGGGTGGTCGGCATCGTTCAGCCGCAGATCTACCGTGTCAGCTTCCTGCTGATCACCCTCGTCCTGACGTTTCTCGTCTTCCCGATGCACGCCCGCTGGCGGGCTCGCGTCACCCCCCTCGACTGGATACTGGGCGCGATCTCGCTGGTGGCGCTCGCCTGGCCGATCGTCGACTTCGATCAGTTCGTCTACCGCGCGGCAACGCCGTCCACCATCGACCTGCTGCTGGGCACGGTGACCACGCTGGTGGTGCTGGAGGCGACCCGCCGGACGGTCGGTCCGATCCTGCCGGTCACCGCGGTGGCGTTCCTGCTGTACGGCTACTACGGCCCGTACCTCGAGCTGATCGGGATGGATCTCTTCGCGCACCGCGGCTACGACACCGCCCGTCTCGTCGGCACGCTCTACATGACGCTGGAGGGGATCTTCGGCGTCCCCCTGAACGTCACGTCGACGTTCATCATCCTGTTCACGATCTTCGGGGCGATCCTGGCCCACTCGGGCGCCGGCCAGTTCTTCATCCAGTGGACGATGTCGGCGTTCGGCCGCTCGCACAGCGGCGCCGGACCAGGGCGGACGGTCACGCTCTCCGGCTTCCTGCTGGGGACCGTCTCCGGGAGCGGCGTCGCGACCACCGTCACCCTCGGCGCCGTCGCCTGGCCGCTCCTCCGGCGCGCCGGCTTCTCGGCCGAGATCGGGGGCGGCATCCTGTCCGCGAGCGGCATCGGCGCGATCATGGCGCCGCCGACGATGGGCGCGGCGGCGTTCCTGATCGCCGAGTTCCTGCAGATCACCTACCTGCAGGTGATCGTGATGGCGATCGTCCCGGCCGTCCTCTACTACCTCTCGATCGTACTGATGATCGAGGCCGACGCCCGCCGGCTCGGGACGCACGCGGTCGACATCAACCTGCCGTCGGTCGGCGAGCTGACCCGCCGCTTCGGCTATCAGTTCCTGCCGCTCATTGCCATCGTGGTGCTCCTGGTGAGCGGCATGACGCCGTTCCGCGCCGTCTTCCTGTCGACGCTGCTCGCGATCGCGTTGAGCTTCCTCCGGCGCGAGAACGCACTGATGCCGCGCCGCCTCGTGGCCGCCCTCGAAGCGGGGGGCCGCGGCGTGCTGCCGGTCGCGGCAACGACGGCTACCGCCGGGATCATCGTCGGCGTCGTGACGCTGACCGGTCTCGGCCTGAAGATCTCCGGCATCATCGTCGACCTGGCCGGCGGCAACATCTTCCTGACCGTGGTCTACGCCGCGGTGGCGGTCTGGATGCTCGGCCTCGCGGTGCCCGTCACCGCGTCCTACATCATCGCGGCGGTGATGATCGCGCCCGCCCTGACCCTGGTCGGGGTGCCCGACTTCGCCGCGCACATGTTCATCTTCTATTACGCGGTCCTGTCGGAGGTGTCGCCGCCCACCGCGCTCTCGCCGTTCGCGGCGGCGGCGATCACGGGAGGCAACCCCTTCCAGACGATGATGCTCACCTGGAAGTACACGCTGCCGGCGTTCCTGGTCCCGTTCGCCTTCACGGTCAGCCCGGAAGGCGCCGGCGTCCTGCTGCAGGCTCCCGCCGCCGACGTGATCCGGACCGTCGGCACCGCCGCCGTCGGCGTCAGCGCGCTGGCGATGGGACTGGGCGGGTGGCTCCGCCAGGCCGCCACGACGCCCGAACGGATTCTCGCCGTGGCCGGCGGCCTGCTGCTCTTTTATGCGACCACGACGACGGATATCATGGGATTAGCGCTGTTCGGTGCGGCCATCGCGCTGCACCTGGTTCGGACCCGGTAGGCGGAACGGAAAGCCTGGAGTATTGAGGTGGGTGCCATGAAGTCACGGATGCGCCTGACGGCGTTCGTTGTCGCGTTCGCGCTGCTGCTCGTCCCGCAGGCGCTGCTCGCGCAGGGACTGGAGCGCGTCGCTCCCGAAGAGGTCGGCATGTCGTCGGAGCGTCTCGACCGCCTCAGCCTGGCGATCGAACAGTACGTCGACGAAGGCCGTCTCGCCGGGGCCGTCGCCATCGTCGTGCGGCGCGGCAAGATCGCCTACCTCGAGGCGCTCGGGCATCGGGACGTCGATGCGCAGGCGCCGATGCCGGCCGACGGCATCTTCCGTATCGCGTCGCAGACGAAGGCGCTCGCCAGCGTCGGCGTGATGCTGCTGCAGGAAGAGGGCAAGCTGCTGATCACCGACCCGATCGGCAAGTACCTCCCGGCGTTCGCCGAAACCAGCGTGCTGGAGATCGACGACAGCGGCGGCCACGAGCTCGTGCCGGCGCGCCGCCCCATCACCATCCGTGATCTGCTGACGCATACCGCCGGCATCAGCTACGGCATGGGCCTTCTCGCCAATCGCGGGCCGGCCGCCGACGCGTGGGAAGAAGCCGGGATCACCGGCTGGTACCTGGCCGACCGTGACGAGACGGTGGGCGAGACGATGGCGCGGCTCGCCGAGCTGCCCATGGACGCGCACCCGGGCGAGCGGTGGGTCTACGGCTACAACACCGACATCCTGGGGGCGATGATCGAAAAGATCAGCGGCCAGACCCTCGAAGCCTTCCTGAAGGAGCGGCTGTTCGATCCCCTCGGCATGACCGACACGCACTTCTTCCTGCCGGAGGACAAGGTGGGCCGGCTGGCGACAGTCTACTCGTCCGTCGACGGCGGCAGCCGCTTCGAGCGCGCGCCCGACGCGGGCACGATGCTGAGCCAGGGACATTACGTGAACGGTCCGCGCAAGGCCTTCTCGGCCGGCGCCGGGTCGCTCTCGACAGCAACCGACTACGCCACGTTCCTGCAGATGATGCTGAACGGCGGCGAATTCAACGGGACGCGGATCCTGTCGCGCAAGACGGTCGAGTCGATGATCTCCGACCATCTGGGCGACATCCCGTTCCGGCCCGGCCAGGGCTTCGGCCTCGGCTTTTCCGTCATGCACGACCCGGCGGCGGCCGGGCTGCCGGGTTCGGTCGGCGAGTTCGGCTGGGGCGGCGCCTATCACTCGACGTACTGGGCCGACCCGAAGGAAGAGATGGTGGTGGTCTACCTGACGCAGATCATCCCCGCCATCAACCTGGACGACCAGCAGAAGCTCCGGACGCTGGTCTACCAGGCGATCATCGACTGATCCGGAGTGGGCCGGCCGGACGGCCGACCGGCCCCGCAAGACGACGGCGGAGGCACCAACAGACCGTGACCAAAGACGAACTGATCGAGAAACTGAACGGCGACCTGGCCGACGAGCTGGGCGCGATCATCCAGTACATCATCTACGCGGCGCGGGCGACCGGCCCGTACCGCCCGCAACTGGCCCAGTTCTTCCTTGCCGAAGTGGCCGACGAGCAGGCGCACGCGCAGTACCTCGCGAACAAGATCGCCGCGCTCGGGGGGACTCCCACGACCACGCCGCGCCCCGTGCCGCTTCCCGAGGGCGACCGCGCCATGCTGGAGGAAGTGGTCGCGGCCGAGCAACGCGCCACCGAGGCCTACGTCCAGCGCGCCAAGGACGCCGAGGCGTACGGCGACAAGGGGCTCGTCGTGCAGCTCGAGGACTTCATCCGCGCGGAAAGCAGCCACGTCGAGGAAACGCAACGGATTCTGGAGGACTGGCCGCTTTAGTCACGGCGGCGGCAGTCCGAGAGCTTCGCACGCGGCGGCGGCGCCGGACCGGTCCGTCCGCGCCGCTCCTACCGCTCGTACCGGCGGCTGAACCCGTTCCGGCTGTTCGTCACCTCGAACGATCCGTCGGCGTGAGCCGAAATGTGGATCCAGTGGGCGTCTCCGACGTGGACGGTGCGCCCGTCGGGTAGCGCCGTCCCTTCCGTGACGTTCGCGATGTACCGCCCCGGGGCGTTGTAGCGGTCGCCTCCCGGCAGCGAGTAGTGGACCTGCCAGAGGTCCTCCAGCGTGTCGCTCTCCTCGAGAATCTGGAACGTCAGCACCGCCCCGCCCTTCCGCGGCCCGTTGTTCATGGCGGCGACGCGCGGCGCCAGCGCGTGAACGAACGCGGTGCTCCCCGGTGCTCCGCAGGTCGGTGTAGATCCCGAACGCGGCGAGCCGGCGCTCCCCCTCGTCGACCGTCGTGCCGTGGTCGAGCCACGTCCGGACCGGGATCCGCTCCGCGAGCTGCACCGAGCCGCCCATGTGATCCGTGTGGAAGTGGGTCACGATCACGTAGTCGAGTGCGGTGACGCCGGCGTCGCGCGCCGCCGCCACGATCCGATCGGCATCGCGCCCCTCCGTTGATCGTTCGCGGGCTGCCTCAGTCCATCTCGATCATGAGGATCAAGAACGGGATCATGCCCATTATCGGAAGCGAGTTTGCCCGGTTGTACAGCGAATTGAGGTACCTCTCCGGTACTTCGCGCGTCCGTTTCAGCGTCCCCACGAGCCACAGGAGACAGACCGCGTGGTAGTACACGCCGACGATCCACGCGGCGGCCAGGGCAATGGCCATGGTCGACGGCATCGTTGCCGCATGGACTTCCCATGCAAACAACCCGGTCAAGACCAGGAAAACCACTGCCATCAGATACGAACCCTCTTGAGTGTGCATTCAGGCCTCCCGTAGTTCCTCGCCCGTCAGCAGCCCCGGGCTGCTAGCCTCACCGTATAGGATCAACGGTGATGACGCTACAGGCGCGCGCCGGCCGATCGTTGCTGGCCGTCTACCTCCTCGGAGCGATGATCGCCGCCGTGTCCGAGACGGTCGGGACGACCGGAACCGAGCAGGCGGGCGGCACGATCAGCGGCCGCATTACGCTCGACGGAACGGTCGAGCCGCGCATGCTGGAGGTGACCGCGGACCAGGCGGTCTGCGGGAACGAGGTGGAGGATCGCGCCGTGGTCGTCGACGGCTCGGGCGGCCTCGCCAACGCCGTCGTCATCGTGGCCGGCGCCCCGTGGGGCGACGCCACGCCTGTGGATCCGGAGATCAACAACTCCGGCTGCTACTTCGTGCCGCGCGTCCAGGTGGTGCCGACCCGGACGGTCGTGACGGTGCGGAGCGAGGACGACACGCTGCACACGACGCACGCCTATGACGACCGGCAACGGACGCTGTTCAACATCGCGATCCCGATCCCCGGCATGGAAGTGGAGCGGCCGCTCCGCCGCCCCGGCCCGGTGCGCATCGAGTGCGACTCGCACGGCTGGATGCGCGGCTGGGTCTACGTCACTGACGACCTCGGCACGGTGACCGGCCCGGATGGGAGCTATGAGCTGTCCGGCATCCCGCCCGGCGATTACACGCTCACCGTCTGGCACGAACGCGCGGCCGGGATGACGCGCGCCATCCAGGTGACGGCCGGCGGAACGGCGGAAGCGGACTTCACGCTCGCCCTCGAGTAGCCCCTCATGGCGCCGCAGTACGTCTACACGATGAAGGGGCTCGGCAAGCGGTATCCCCCGGACCGCGTCGTGCTCAAGGACATCTGGCTGTCGTTCCTGCCGGGAGCGAAGATCGGCATGCTCGGCTCGAACGGCGCGGGCAAGAGCACGCTGCTCCGGATCATGGCGGGTGAGATCACCGAGTTCGACGGCGAGGCGTTCCCCGCCGCCGGTGTGTCGATCGGCTACCTGGCGCAGGAACCCCAGCTCGACCCCGCCAAGGACGTCGCCGGCAACGTCAACGAGGGCGTGGCGGACCTTCGCGCCCTGCTCCGCCGCTACGACCAGATCACGGCCGACGTGGCGCAGAGCGGGCCGGGATCCCTCGAGATGGATGAGGCCCTCGAGGAACAGGGCGAGCTCCAGACGAAGATCGACGCCATGGGTGCGTGGGACCTCGATTCGCGTATCCGCATGGCGATGGAATCCCTCCGCCTGCCTCCCGGACACGCCGACGTCACGACCCTTTCGGGCGGCGAACGACGCCGCGTCGCCCTCTGCCGGCTGCTGCTGCAATCGCCCGACCTGCTGCTGCTGGACGAGCCGACGAACCACCTCGACGCCGAGTCGGTCGCCTGGCTCGAGCGTTTCCTCGCCGACTACCCGGGCACGGTCGTCGCCGTGACCCACGACCGGTACTTCCTCGACAACGTCGCCGGCTGGATTCTCGAACTCGACCGGGGCGCCGGCATCCCGTGGGAAGGCAACTACTCGTCGTGGCTCGCCCAGAAGCAGCAGCGCCTCGGCATCGAGGCGCAGCACGAGGCGAAGCGCCGGCGGACGCTGGAACGCGAGCTCGAGTGGATCAACATGTCGCCCCGGGCGCGGCAGGCCAAGGGCAAGGCGCGCCTGAACGCCTACGAACGCCTGCTCTCGGAAGAAACCGCCCAGGCGATCGACAAGGTCGAGATCTACATCCCGCCCGGCCCGCGCCTCGGCGACGTCGTGGTGGAGGCGGACAACGTGATCCAGGGCTACGGCGAGCGGGCCCTGATCGGGGGACTGTCGTTCGACCTGCCGCCGGCCGGCATCGTCGGCGTCGTCGGCGCGAACGGGGCCGGCAAGACCACCCTGCTGCGCCTCATCACCGGCGAGGAAGAGCCCGACGCCGGGACGATCCGCCTGGGCCAGACGGTGCAGCTCGGCTACGTCGATCAGGATCGCGATCTCGCCCCGGACGCAACCGTCTGGGAGGCAATCTCCGGCGGGCGCGACGAGATCACGCTCGGCAAGCGGACCGTCGCGTCACGCGCCTACGTCTCGTGGTTCAACTTCCGCGGCTCCGACCAGCAGCGAAAGGTGGGCACGCTGTCGGGCGGCGAGCGCAACCGCGTCCACCTGGCCCGCCTGCTGCGCAACGGCGCCAACCTGCTGCTGCTGGACGAGCCGACCAACGACCTCGACGTCGACACGCTGCGGGCGCTGGAGGACGCGCTGCTCGCCTTCGCCGGCTGCGCCGTCATCGTCAGCCACGACCGCTGGTTCCTCGACCGGATCGCCACGCACATCATCGCGTTCGAGGGCAACAGCGAGGTCGTCTGGTTCGCCGGCAACTACAGCGACTACGAAGCGGATCGGAAGCGCCGCCTCGGCTGGAAGGCGGACCATCCGCAGCGGATCAAGTTCCGGAAGCTGACGCGTGCGTGAGGCTGGGCGGCGTTGGCCTGCCGGGCTGGAGGCCGGCGCGCTGGCTACCCGTGGCGGCCCGGGATCGTGACCGGCGTCGGGTCGGGCGTGAAATCCTCGCCGGGATTGATGAAGCGGTTCCGCTCGAGGCCGTACTGCCGGTCGTAGAGCTGTTTGTAGCGCCCGTCGAGGGCCATCAGCTCGTCGTGCGTGCCCCGCTCGACGACTTCTCCGGCTTCCAGCACGAGGATCTGGTCCGCGCTGCGAATCGTGGACAGCCGGTGGGCGATGACGAAGCTGGTCCGCCCCGCGCGCAGCGCGCGCAACCCGTCCTGAATCAACGCCTCGCTCTCGCTGTCGAGACTGGACGTCGCCTCGTCCAGGATGAGGATGCCCGGATCGGCGAGGATGGCGCGCGCAATCGCGACGCGCTGCCGCTGCCCGCCGGACAGCTTGACGCCCCGCTCCCCCACAATCGTGTCGTAGCCGTCGGGGAACTGATCGATGAACTCGTCGCAGTGGGCGAGGCGGCTGACCTCGCGGATCTCCGCATCGGTCGCGCGCGGATTCGAGAAGGCGAGGTTCGCGCGGATGGTGCCGTCGAAGAGGAAGTTCTCCTGCAGGACGACACCGAGGCGGCCGCGGTAGTCCTTCAGGCTGATGTCCCGGAGGTCGCGGCCGTCGATCCGGACGCAGCCGGCGGTCGGCCGATTGAACGCCATCACCAGGCTGATCAGCGTGCTCTTGCCCGACCCGCTCGAGCCGACCAGAGCGGTCGTGGTGCCGGGCGCGGCGTCGAGTGAGACTCCCTTCAGGACGGGGACGTCCGGTTCGTACTCGAACCACACGTCTTCCAGCCGGATCTCGCCGCCGAATGCGCCGAGCGGCTCGCGCGTTTCGTCCTCCTCGTCCTCGGTCGCCATCTGGCGGACCTCGCGGATGCGGTCGAGGCCGGCGAACGCTTCGGTGATCTGCGTCCCGATCTGCGAGATCTGAATCACCGGAGCGATGACGAGGCCCGTGAAGAGGAGGTACTGCAGCAGTTCACCGGTCGTCCACTCCCCCGACATCAGGGCGTTTCCGCCCAGGACGATCATCATCGCGCCGATGAGTCCCATGACGAACGTGGAGATCGACGTGATGGCGGAAACGCCGGTCACCGTCCGGGCGACGTTGCGGAACAGCCGGTGCGCTCCACGCGCAAAGACCAGTTGCTCCCGCTTCTCGACGCCATACGCCTTCACGATCCGGATGCCGCCGAGGGTCTCGCCGAGTCGCCCCGTCACCTCGGCGTTGATCTTTCCCCGCTCGCGGAAGACCGGCCGTATCCGCGAGAAGGCGACGGCCATCGTGATGCCGAACAGGCCGAGGACGATCACCGTCAGCAGCGTGAGCCGCCAGTTGAGCCAGAAGAGCCACACCAGCGCGATCGACGCCGTGAGCAGGCCTCCGGCCAATTGCGCCAGGCCGGTGCCGACGAGGTTCCGGATTCCCTCGGCGTCGGTCATGATCCGCGAGATGAGGACGCCGGTCTGGGTCGAGTCGAAATAGCCGATCGGCAAGCGCGAGACATGCGTCATCACCTGCTTCCGCATCTCGGTGATGGCGCGCTGGGCGGCGACGCCGAGCACCTGCGACAGGGCGAACCCGGTTGCGGACTGCACGATCGCGGCGGCCAGGCCGACCCCCGCCAGCATGAAGAGCTCGTCGGTCCGTTGCGCCGGAATCACCTCGTCGATGATGTAGCGCGACATCGCCGGCAACACCAGGCCGGCGGGGCGGCTCACCAGGATCAGCACCAGACCGAGGCCCAACCGCCACCGGTAGCGCCACATCAGGCCCCGCGCTTCCTCCCACGCCGTGGCGGTCAGCTTGCGTTTCTTCCGGGACTCGGGAGCGTCGGGCATGCGGAACCATGGTAGTAGACTTCGGCCGTGGCCGATCGGCGACGCCGTATCGTGCACATCGACATGGACGCGTTCTACGCGTCGGTCGAACAGCGTGACCGGCCGGAGTTGCGCGGCAGGCCGGTGGCGGTGGGCGGAAGGCCGGAAGGGCGAGGGGTGGTAGCGGCGGCCAGCTACGAGGCGCGAGAGTTCGGCGTCCGGTCGGCGCTGTCGATGGCGCAGGCGGTCCGCCGCTGCCCCGATCTGGTAATCGTTCGCCCGGATTTCGCCAAGTACCGCGCCATCTCGCAACAGGTGTTTGAGCTTTATCGCGCCGTGACCCCGAAGGTGGAACCGCTCTCCCTCGACGAGGCGTATCTGGACGTGACGGAGAACGCCTGGGGCGAGCCCTACGCGACCCGCGTGGCGAAGCGGCTGAAGGCCCAGATTCGGGAAACGACCGGTCTGACCGCATCCGCCGGCGTCGCGCCGAACAAGTTCCTGGCCAAGATCGCGTCGGGATGGCAGAAGCCGGACGGACTGACCGTCGTCTCGCACGAGCGCGTGGAGCCTTTTCTTCAGCAGTTGCCGGTGGGTGCGTTGTGGGGCGTCGGCCCGGTCACCGAGCGCCGGTTGCGCAAGGCGGGCATCGAGCGGCTGGTGGACGTGCGCGAGGTCGACGACGCTACGCTCCACGGCCTGGTGGGCAGCCACGCCGCGTCGCTCCGGCGCCTGGCCCAGGGCATCGACGAGCGGCCGGTCGTCGCGCACCGCGAGCGGAAGTCGAAGAGCTCGGAGCAGACCTACGCCCTCGATCTGATCGAGATGGAGACGATTCGAGCCGAGATCGACCGGATGGCGCGGGCGTCCGGCGACTGGCTGCAGCGCGCCGGCATCCGGGCGCGGACCGTCACCGTGAAGGTCCGCTACGACGACTTCACGACGATTACGCGGAGCGGCACGGCGCGCCCGGCGACGGACGATGCGGACGAAATCGCGCGCCGCGCGCAACTGTTGATCGATCGGACGGACGCCGGCACCCGCCCGGTACGCCTCCTCGGCGTCGGCGTCCATGGCCTCGCCGCCGCCGATGAGGACGACGATTCCGGCGAGACCAGGCACGCCTGGCCCCGTCTCTGGGACGAGCCGCCGGGCGAGCCGGCGCATCCGTGATGCGATGAGCGCCCGTTCCGCGCCGCCCGGTCTCGCCGCGCTCGGTTGGGACGACGCGTTCGCCGCCGCCTTTGCCGCGCTGAACGACGCCGCGCTCGTCCCTGCGCGCGTCGGCATCGAGCACAACCACATCTACCGCGTCGTGACCGCCGAGGGCGAACGGATGGCGCAGGCGGCGGGGCGGCTCAGGCACGAAGCCGCCGGGCAGGACCAGCTCCCCGCGGTGGGCGACTGGGTGGCGATCGCCTTCAATCAGACCGACGACACCGCCACCATCCGCTGCGTCCTGCCGCGCCGGAGCAGCTTCGCCCGCAAGGCGGCGGGCGATCCGACAACGCGCCAGGTGGTAGCGGCGAACATCGACGTCGTGCTCGTCGTGGCGGGGCTCGACCGCGACTTCAACCCGCGTCGCATCGGACGCTATCTGGTGGCCGTGGCCGAGAGCGGGGCGCGGCCGGCCGTCGTGTTGAACAAGCAGGACCTGTGCGACAACCTGGAAAGGGCGGTCGCCCGGGTGCGCGACGCCGCGCCGGACGTGCCGGTCCACGCGACCTGCGGCATGTCGGGTCAGGGCGTCGATCAGCTCGAGCCGTACCTGGCGCCCGGCCATACCGTCGCGCTGCTGGGATCGTCCGGGGCCGGCAAGTCGACCCTGATCAACCGCCTGCTCGGCGAAGAGCGCCAGCGGACCCAGCCGGTCCGCGGCGTCGATCAACGGGGCCGCCACACCACCATCCACCGCGAACTGATTCCCTGCCCGAGCGGCGGCATCATCATCGATACGCCCGGGCTGCGCGAATTGCAGATCTGGGACAGCGCCCGCGCGCTGGAGGATGCCTTCGCCGACATCGACGCGCTGGCCGCCGACTGCCGCTTCCGGGACTGCGAACACCGCACCGAACCGGGCTGCGCCGTCAGTGCCGCCGTCGACGCGGGCCGGATCGACGCCGCAAGGCTCGACCAGTACCGCCAGCTCGCCGAAGAACGCGAACTGCTGGTGCGGCGGCGCGAGGAGCTGGCCCGCCGGCGGGAACGGGCGCCGTCGCGGCGGAAGCGGTAGGGGCCCGGCGGGCAATGACGTCTGACGACGTAAAGCGGATGGCCCGGGAGGCCGGGTTCGATCTGTGCGGAATCGCGCCCGCGGAAGCATTCCCGGAACTGCGGTACTTCGACGAGTGGCTGGAAGCGGGCTACGCCGGCGAGATGCGTTATCTCTCGCGGTCGGCGGCGCGCCGGGCGGACGTGCGGAACGTCGTGCCGGCGGCGCGCTCCGTCGTCGCGCTGGGCGTGATCTACAACACCGACCGGCCGTACTCGACGGAGGTAGACGACGCGGATGCGGCGCTCATCTCCCGCTACGCCTGGGGAGAGGACTACCACGACGTGCTCGGCCAGCGCGCCGACCTCCTGCTCGCGCAGATGCGCGACGCGAGTGACGAGCCGTTCGAGGCGCGGTGGTACGTCGACACCGGGCCGGTCCAGGAACGGGTCTACGCGCAGTACGCCGGCCTGGGCTGGATTGGCAAGAACACCTGCCTCATCCATCCCGAACAGGGCTCGTGGATGTTCCTGGCGGAAATCATCACCAGCCTGGCGCTCGAACCGGATGCGCCGCAACTCGATCAATGCGGCACGTGCACGCTGTGCATCGAGGCGTGCCCGACCGGCGCGCTGCGCGAGCCGTGGGTGCTCGACTCGACGCGGTGCCTGTCGTACCTGACGATCGAGCTGCGCGGGCCGATCCCCGAGACCTGGCGCGACGCTGTCGGCACGCACGTTTACGGTTGCGACATCTGCCAGGACGTCTGCCCGTACAACCACCCGGCGGCCCGCTCCGCCGACGCGGCGTGGCAGCCGGAAACCGCATTCGACCAGCCGGCGCTCGTCGACCTGTGGCGCCGGACGGACGCCGAGACGCAGGCCTCGCTCGCCGGCAGCGCGATGTCCCGCGCCCGGCTGAACGGATTCCGGCGGAACGTGGCGGTCGCGCTGGGCAACAGCGGGACGGCGGCGGCGCGTGCGGCGCTCGACGAGCCGGCCGGCGCGGAACGCGCCTCGACCCGGGATCCGCTTGTCGCGGAGCATGTGTCGTGGGCGCGCCAGCGACGGGAACCGTGACACAATGAGGGCGTGGCGCGCACCCCATGACTGAATCCGCTCCTCCAAAGAAGGGCGTCGCATCCCTCGCTCCGTCGCTGCTGATCTCGATGCCCCAGATGATCGATCCGAACTTTCATCAGACCGTCATCCTGCTCTGCGAGCACGGCGACGAAGGGGCGTTCGGACTGGTGCTGAACCGGCGGACGGAGACGCCGGCGGCGTCCGTCGTCGGGATGTCGCCGCCGGTGTCCGGCCAAAGCGATCTGGAACTCTGGATCGGCGGGCCGGTCTCGCCCGAACGGGGCTGGATCCTGCTCGGCAACGAGCCGAATGACGCCGATTCGGTCCAGGTCTGCGACGGCGTTTTCCTCTCGACGTCACAGACGCTGCTGCGGCGCCTGCTCGAGTCGCCGCCGCCGCCGCGGACCCGCCTGCTGACCGGCTACGCCGGCTGGGGTCCGGGCCAGCTCGACGCGGAGCTCTCCCTGTCGTCCTGGCTCAACGCCGACATCGATCTGGACATCGTCTTCGACACCGAGCCGGATCAGATGTGGGAAGCGGTCATTCGGCGCATGGGCGTCGATCCCGCCCTCCTCCAGACCGGCGGGACCTCCGTCAACTGACGGCCTTCCTTACCGCTCGTTCCGGTACACGATCCCGTCGCGCATCACCCAGCGGACGTTGCGCAGCGCCGCGATGCCGTTGAGAGGGTTGCCTTCCACGGCTACGAGGTCGGCCGCGAACCCGGGAGCGATCTGACCGAGGTCGTCCTCCATGCCGATCGCGCTGGCCGCGAGTGACGTGGCGGAGACGATCGCGTCCATGGGGTCCTGGCCCGCCTCGTCGACGCGCACGATGAGCTCCTCGAAGTTGCGTCCATGCGCGCCCGCCGTGGCGTCGGTTCCGAAGACGATCCGGACGTTGCCATTGCGGAGTGTTTCGCGCAATGTCCGCAGGCCGAGGCGGCGCGCCTCGCGCATGCGCTCGAAGCCGATCTCGGTGTAGTTCCCGATGCCGATGAACCGCGAGCGGAACTGCGCGTAGTTGTCCCAGAGCAGGCCGGTGTGAAAGCCGACGTAGGTTCCCCGCTCGGCGAGCAGGGCGATGGTGTCGGCATCGTACCGGTTGGCGTGCTCCACCTGGTCGCAACCGGCCCGGGCGACGGCGCTCACCACTTCCGAGCCGTAGGCATGCACCGTGGAACGGAGCCCCTGGGCGCGCGCCTCGCCGCACGCCGCCTCGATCTGCTCGTCGCTCAGCGTCCGCTCGCCACCGTCGCGGATGCTGCCCGAAGCGAACACCTTGATGACGTCGGCGCCGTCCGCCTTGAGCTGCCGGACGAGCGCGCGGATCGCGTCCACATCGCCCGTACTGGCGGTCACGGGACGAAGCGACGTCAGCACCCGCGGTCCAGGAATGTCACCGGCGGCGATCCGATCGCGGAGTGGACCATCGATCTCGCTGCCGAGACTCTGCACGGTCGTGACGCCGGCCTGCAACGTGCGCCAGGCGTTCGCGACCGCGTGCAGCATCAGCTCCGCCTCGCTTTCCTCCTGAGCGCTGGCGGCGCTGTACACCCTGCCGCTGTCGTCGAAGTGCGAGGCGAGATGGACGTGCGTGTCGATCAGGCCGGGCATCAGCGTCAGGTCCGAGAGGTCATGGTCGACCCTGCCGCGCAGCCCGTCGACGCGTGAGATCCGGTTGCCCACCACCGTGACGCGTGCGTTCTCGCGCGTGCCGCCGGTCCCGTTGAGCAGCAGGCCGGCCCGGATGGTGATCGGATCGTCGCCGGACGGGGCCTGCGCACTGGCGGGAGCCTGTCCGCCGGGCGCGGACAGCCCCAGGACGAACAAGAGAAAGCTGGCGACTCCGACGGCGACCGTCGTCCGTGTCATGGCGCGTCCTCCCCCGGGAACAATCCCGGACGTCCGTCCTTCCGGAGCGCGGCCGGCGCGGACGCCGATGCACCCGGAACAACGATACTAGAACGCCCAGCGGAGGCCGAACTGCATCTCCCGAGCGTTGAGGGCGCTGAAGATGCGGCCGAAGTTGGGAGACCCGAAGAAGCGGTTCGGGAGATCGAAGTTGGCGCGGTTGAGCAGGTTGAAGATCTCCCAGCGGAACTCCAGCCGGCTGCCGTCGTCGAGGAACCAGTTCTTGGCGAGCGAGAAGTCGACGTTGAAGTAGCCGGGGGCGAAGACCGGGTTCCGCGGCGCGCTGCCGTACGTGAACGGATCCTGCAGGCTGAAGGCGTCCGTATCGAACCAGCGTTCCGGGGTCCGCTCGCCCGCCGGGAGATTCGGGTCGCCGGTGAGGTCGGGGCGCTGCGCCGGGCCGGCGCCGATGTTGGCGATGTCGTCGGTGACGTTCACCGTGAACGGGGCGCCCGACTGGGCGGTGACGATGCCGTTGACGCGCCAGTTGCCGAACAGCGCCTCGCGCGCGCCACCGGCGCCGGCGGCAAAGGGAAGCTCGTAGGTCGCGCTCCCGACGAACTGGTGGCGGTGGTCGAAGCTCGACAGCGCCACCTCGCCGGGGAAGATGTTGCGCACGTCCTGCGGGACGTTCGCCTCGAAGGCGGTGGCCCCCGGGCTCGACGCGTCATCTTCCGAGCGCGACAGCGTGTACGCGAGGTCGAACGCGAGGCCGTCGCGGATGCGGCGAACCGTCTTGACGGTAACCGCGTGGTAGATCGACTTGCCGTCGAACCGGATGGCGCGGATGCCGGCGAGTTGCGGCACGGGACGGCGCGCGCTGATCGGCCCGGGGCCGGGGACCGGCACGTTGTGGATGGTCGAGTTGTCGGCGCCGATCGTGTACGAGCCCATATAGAAGAGCTCGAGCATCTGGCTCGGCCCCATCTCCGTCTGCAGGCCGCCGCTCCAGGTCTGCGTGTACTCGACGAAGTAGTCGTAATCCATGATCGAGCCGCCGATACTGCCCGTCGGGTCCGACGCCAGGATCGTCCGCGTGTCGTAGGCCGGCACGAACTGACCCGCCGGCACGTCGACCTGCTTCAGCAGGAAGAAGGGCAGGTTGCGGGCGAAGGCCGTCTGCACGCTGTAGGCCCACTGGTTCAGGAAAACGCCGTAGCCGCCCCGCACGACGGTCCGTCCGCCATCATCCGGCTGCCAGGCAAAGCCGAACCGCGGCGCCAGCCGCACCTTGCTCGGCCGGAGCAGGCTCCGGTCCCAGCCCGCCTCGGCCGACGTCACCCACGGAATCGGGATGAGCGGCAGCAGCGCCTGGGCCGCCGGCGAGATGTTCCCCGCGTCGTCGCTCGCAATCACGTAGCGCCCGCCCGGGACCGACAGATCGATCGTCGACAGCCGGTTGTCGACGTCGCGCATGTGCTGATTCAACTCGTAGCGCAACCCGAAGTTCACGGTCAGGCCGTCGCGCACGCGCCAGTCGTCCTGGGCGTACAGGTGCAACCAGTTCGTGCGGGCATCCTCGTCGCCCCGGCCCCCGATGCCGGCCCGCGCGGAGACCGGATAGCCCAGCAGGAAGTCGGCGAACGGATTGCCGCTGAAGCGCCCGGTGTAGGCGAACCGGCCCCGCGGCGTATCGGGGTTCTCCGGCCGGAACCGGAGATGGAACCAGTAGCCGCCGAACTTCAGGTGGTGGGAGCCCCGGTCGATCAGCACGTTCTGATAGAGCTCGAAGTGCTCGTTGTTCCGGTAGACGAAGGTGGCCGGATCGCCCATCGCGCTGTACAACCCGGCGGTGTTGATCTGCGGATAGCCGACATCGCGCGGGTCGCGCGTCACCCCCGCGATGCCGAGCGGTCCCGCGAAATCGATGCCCCGGTTCAGGCTCGCCTGCCCGCCGTCCACCCGCATCCAGCCGAACCGGGTTTCGCTCAGAAACGTCGTTCCGATGGGGCGCGCCCAGCTCAGCGCGAGGTTGCGCGTTCGCGTCGTGAGCGTCCGGCCGAACCCCGGGATGAGCGACTCCTGCTGCACGCTCGTCCCGAACGGCTGCAGATCCTCGGCATCGAAAGTCGAGAAGCGGGCGAAGAACTGATCCGCCTGACCGAAACGGTGATCGATGCGCGCGCTGAACTGGTTGATGTCCGACTCGGACCGCTCGACGGACGTCAGGTTCTGCACCTCGCCGCCGGCGCTCGGCATCGGCACCGCCTGCAGAAACGCGGCCGCGACCGGGTCGATCCGGCCGGCCGGGATCCGGTTGCCGGGAAAGAACGACCCGCAGGCGCCGGTCGCCGGATCGCGCGTCAGCGGATCGCAGACCGGCGCCAGACCTCCGAAGTCACCGCCGCGAACCGACGCCGACGGCACCGAGAAGGTCCTCGTCAGCGACCGCGCCGTACGCTGCCCTTCGAAGCTGACGAAGGCGAACGTCCGGTCGGCAACGAGCGGCCCGCCCAGGCTGCCGCCGAACTGGCGCTGATCGAGCGGCGGCACGGGATCGTCGGGCGGGTCGAAGTAGTTGTGCGCGTCGAACCGGTCGTCGCGGACGAACGCGAACGCGCTGCCATGCACCTGATTGCCGCCCGACTTGGTGGCGACATTGATGAGCGCCGACGCCTTGCCGCCGAACTCCGGCGGGTACATCGACTTCTGTATCTTGAACTCCTGGATGGAGTCGACCGACGGGTTGATCACCAGATTGTTGAACAGCTCGTCGGTCACCTTCACGCCGTCGAGCAGATAGATGTTGTGGCCGGCGCGCTGGCCGCCGACGTTCGGCAGCGGTCCCGCCTGCTGGAGCGCCGCGCCGCGCGTCCCGCCCGGCGGGATCACCACCGCGTCGCTCAATTGAGCGAGCTGCAGGAACTGCCGCCCGTTCAGCGGGATCTGCTCCACCTCGCGCGTGTCGATGACGTCGCTGATCTCCGCCGTCGTCGACTGCAGCAGCGGCGCTTCCGCGGTGACTGTCACCTCTTCGGTGATCTGCCCCAGGTCGAGCTGGAACGCCAGGTCGAGGGTGCGGCCCAGGTCCAGGAAGATGCCGGTCCGGACGACGCGGCGGAAGCCGGGCAGCTCGGCGCTGATCGTCCACTCGCCGATGGGAAGCGAGGCCATGTAGTACCGCCCGTCGACGCCGGTCACCCGTTCGACCGAGAACCCGCTCTCGACGTGCGTCGCGGCCACCGTCGCGCCAGGCAGAACGCCACCCGACTCGTCGCGCACAACGCCCTCCAGCGTGCCGGTGTTCGCCTGGCCCGCGACCGAAGCGGCGCCCGCGAGGAGAATTACCGTCAGGAGCCCGGCCGTACGCACCACGGCGCCGGACGGGCGAAAAACCGCCAGCATGACTGATGATTATAGTGATTCGGGCGGGGCCGGACGCCGCACGGTCTCCAGAATGCGCGCCGCCGCGCGGCGGCTTGCGCCGGGGGTGCCGAGCCGCTCGCGCACGTCCGCGAGGGCGGCGCGCGTGCGGCCGGCGAGTTCCGCGTCGGTGAGGAAACGGACCACTTCGTCGGCCACCGCGTCCGGCGTGAAGGCATCCTGCAGGAGTTCCGGCACGACCGGCTTTCCCGCGATCAGGTTGACCATTCCCGCGTTAGGCACATGGGAAAACGCTTTCACGATGCGGAAGGTGATGTCCGACAGCCGGTAGACAATCACCATCGGCTTCTGATGGATGGCGGCCTGCACGGTCGCCGTGCCCGACGCGGTAAGCACGGCGTCGGACGCCGCCAGCACGTCGTCGGTCCGCCCCTCCACCACTGCGGCCACACCCGCCGACGCGAGAGGCGCGATGGGCGCGAAGAGACCGTCATCGAGCTGCGGCGCCCGCGCCACCACGAACTGCGCACCCGGCACGCGTTCGCGGATGCGCGTGGCCGCGCGCGCCACGTCCGGAAGAATGGCGCGCAGTTCGTTCGGCCGGCTCCCCGGCAGCAGCGCGACGGTCGGCGCGGCCGGATCGAGGCCGAGCTCGCGCAGGAACGGGTCTCGCCCGCTGGAAGCCGCCGTCAACTCCAGCAGCGGATGGCCCACGAACTCGACGGGGATATCCGCCTGGCGGTAGACGTCGGTCTCGAACGGGAAGATCACGAGGACCCGGTCGACCACCCGCCGCATCGTCCGGATCCGGCCCCGCCGCCACGCCCAGAGCTGCGGTCCGATGTAGTAGACGACCGGCACGCCCAACTTCCGCATCGCCGCGGCGAGACGGAAGTTGATCTCCGGGAAGTCGATCGCGACGAAGACATCGGGCTTCTCAGCGCGGGCCCGCGCCACCATGCGCCGGTAAATCGAGTACGAGCGGGGCACGACCGCAAGCGCTTCCGACAATCCCGTCGCGGCCAGCCCCCGGTAATGCCCCACCAGCTCCGCGCCGGCATCGCGCAACCGGTCGCCGCCAAGGCCGCAGACCGTCACCGACGGATCCAGGGAGCGCAGGGCGCGGGTCAGGGCGCCGGCGTACAGGTCACCCGAGGGTTCGCCGCACGAGATGAGGATCACCGCGCCTCGGCTTGCGTCACGGGCGCGCGCTGGAAGATCATGGGCGGTTCCGGCTGCCGCAGCGCGCTGCGGCAGGGAGAGGATAGCGCAGGTCCACCAAGCGTTCGAGCCCTTGCCTGACGTCGACGTCTACCTCGTCCCGATCGGTCCCACGCTCTACGAGCTCTACTGCGAGTCGGTGGAAGCCGGCCAGACCGACGCCGAGGCCGACGACGGTGCGGGACGGGGGGGCTGGTATGCGCGTTTCCGGCAGATGCTGGCCGAGGCGCAGGAGGCGCGCCGCACCCGGCGCCTGTCGACGTTACCGGCCGATCCCTCGACGCGAAGGCCCTGGCTGATCCGCCTCCGCAATGTGATCATCGGCTGGGTCGCGGAGGCGATCGTC
The DNA here is from genome assembly GCA_965202655.1 of Vicinamibacterales bacterium. GTDB lineage: Bacteria > Acidobacteriota > Vicinamibacteria > Vicinamibacterales > UBA8438 > VXRJ01. Next base: position 803,397 of record CBDBBK010000001.1, read on the forward strand.
GACTGGCGAATGCTCTGGCACCTGCGGGGCCGCAGCACGGTGACCCTGCTCCATCCCGACGACCTGAAGCCGGACGACGCCGTCGCCGTCGCCCGCGCCGGCCTGCAGCGCGACGCCGATCGCCACGTCCGGCGACTCGTCGGATCGAGCATCGCGGCGGCCATCCTCGGGCCGCTCCTCTTCTTCGTGCCGGGTCCCAATCTGATCGCCTATTACTTCGTCTTCCTCGCGGTCGGCCATCTCCTCGCCTGGCGCGGCGCCCGCCATGGACTGACCGGCGTCAGGTGGCGACCCGCGCCAAGTGCTCCGCTCACGGAGCTGCGCGACATTCTGAAGGACGATCCGGAGCGGCGCGCCACGCACCTCCGCGACGTCTCGGCGCGGCTCAAGCTGGACCACCTGGTGCCGTTCGTGGAGCGGATGCTCGGCCGCCTGCTGGTCGTCATGCTGCTGGCGCTCGCCTGCGCCGCTCCGGCCGCCGCGCAGGCGGTCGGCGGGCCGCGGCCGGCGCAGACGAGCGATCCCCAACTCGGCTTCCTGACGCGGTACCTCGCCCATGTCGAGGGCGCGCGCCTCCCGGGCAACGGGGCGGATTTCTCCTGGGACACCGATGTCGGCGTCGACATGGATGTCTTCGACCTCTGGTACCTCCGGGGGAACGTCTTCCTCAACCTGGAGACCGTCGTCGGCGACGAGCGGCGGCCGATCGATCCGACGCAGACCGCCTACACGATCGACCTGTCCGTGTTCACCCGGCTGGTCCGGGGCGAGCTGGGCGTTACGTTCCACCATGTCTCGCGACACCAGACCGACCGGGAAAGCCCCGGTTCGCCCGCCTGGAACCACATCGGCCTGTCGTACGGCGACCGGCTGCGGATCGGCTCGTTCGACATCGACCTCGGCATCCGCGCGATGACGCTGATCACCGGATCCGAGGTCGACTACAAGCAGGAAGCGAACGGCTGGGTCCGCGTCATCCGTCCCATCAGCAGCCGCGTGTCGCTCATAGGCGAGCTGGACGGCACCTGGCTGCTGAGCGATCCCGATTGGTTCGGCCGGCACCTTGACTATGGCGGCATCGCCCGGTTCGGGTTTAGGTTCCGCGGCGGCGCCGGGGCGGGCGAGGTGCTGGTCGGCCGCGAGCGGCGGATCGATCCCGGCCTGTACGTCCGCGAACCGGCGCGCTGGACGCGTCTGGCGTTTCGCTTCGTTCTCGACTGATCGAGCTGCGAGGCGCCGGCAACGCGGCATCGCTGTGAGATAATCGCCCCATGCGTTCCCGGCCGCGTTTCTGTCGCGCCGCGGCGTTCGCTGCCATCACCGCCGTGCTGGCGGCCGGCTTCGTCCTGACCGGGGTCGCCCAGGTTCGCCCCACGAAGTTCGAGTACCGGCTTGAAACGCTCGACAACGGGCTGAGGGTCATCCTTTCCGAGGATCGCTCGACGCCGATCGTCCATCTGCAGCTCTGGTACCACGTCGGATCGCGCGACGAGCCGGCGGGTCGCTCCGGGTTCGCCCACCTCTTCGAGCACCTGATGTTCCAGGGGTCGCACAACCTCGAGCGGGGCGATCACCTCGCCCTGATCACGCGCATCGGCGGCGAGGGCAACGCCTACACGACCGACGACTCGACGGTCTACCACGAGACGGTCCCCGCCGAGTACCTGCCGCTGATCCTCTGGATGGAAGCGGACCGGATGGCGACGCTCCGGATCAACCAGGAGGGACTCGACGCCGAGCGCGAGGTGGTGAAGGAAGAGCGGCGGCTTCGATACGAGAACGAGCCGTTCGGCCTCCTGAACGAAATTCTCTACGAGCACGCGTTCACGACGCATCCCTACCGCCATACGACGATCGGCTCGATGGAGGATATCGAAGCGGCGCGGATCGAGGATGTCCAGGCGTTCTTCGACACCTATTACGTCCCGGAGAACGCCACCCTGACCCTGGTCGGCGATTTCGACACGGACTACGCGTTCCAGCTTGTGGAGCACTTTTTCGGCCGGGTCCCGAAGGCGGAACGGCCGGTGCCCCGCGACCTGCCGCGCGAGCCGCCGGCGGCGGGCCCGCGCAACGTGACGGTCGAAGCCGACAACTGGCCCCTGCCCGCGGTCATCGTGGCGAACCCGGTCACCTACGACGGGCATCCCGACGCCTACCCGCTCCACATCCTGTCGAAGATCCTTTCCGACGGACAGAGCGCGCGGATCTACCGGCGGCTGGTCTACGAGCAACAGGTCGCGGTCACCGCCTTCGGCCAGTCGGTCCTGATCGAGGATCCGAACCTCTTCTACGCCGTGGCGCTCGTGCCGCCCGGACGGTCGACGGACGAAGCGGCAGCGGCGCTAATCGCGGAACTCGATCGGGCAAAGACCGATCCGCCAACCGACGCCGAGCTGCAGCGGGCGAAGAACCAGTTCGCTCGCGACTACGTCATCGGCCGGATCACGATCGAGCAGAAGGCGATGCATCTCGCGCACGCGGTGGTGGCGCATGACGACGTGACGACCGCCGACGCCGAGTTCGACATCTTCATGAACGTCTCGAGCGAGGACGTGCAGCGGGTGGCCCGGACCTACCTGCGCGACGACAATCGTCTCGTGCTGACGATCCTGCCGCGCGGCAGCGGGAGCACCGGACAGTGAGCGCGGCCCGTACTGCGCGGTCGGGCGCGCCGGCCGCCGCCGCGGCGCTCGTGTGCGCCGTCGCGACCCTCGCGGTTGCGCCGCCCGCCGCGGCGCAACGGGTGGACTGGCCCCGGGAGCAGCCGCCACCGCCCCTCGTCCGGCGCGACATGGTCTTCCCGCACTACGAGATCCGCTCGCTCGCGAACGGCCTGCAGGTGATCTACGTCGGCCACCACGAGCAGCCGGCGGTCAGCGTCCGCATGATCCTGCGGGCCGGGACCGCATCCGATCCGGCGGGCAAGCCGGGTGTCGCCCAGATGGTGGGCCGGCTACTCGATCAGGGGACGACCACCCGCTCGGCGCAGGAAATCGCCACCACCATCGACAGCATCGGCGGCGTGCTCGGAGTCGGCGCGGCCCGGGAGCTGAGCTTCGTGGATACGCTCGTCATGAAGGACAGCTTCGACCTCGCGCTCGATCTGCTTTCCGACGTGGCCCGCCGCCCGGCGTTCTCTCCGGCCGAGCTCGAGCGGCAACGCACGCAGGTGCTCTCCAGTTTCCAGGTGAGCTACGAGGATGCTACGTACGTCGCGGGCGTCGTCTTCAACCGCCTGGTGTACGGCTTCCACCCGTACGGAATGCCTCAGGGGGGTACGCCCGAATCGGTTCGTGCGATCACGCGCGAGGATCTCGTGGCGTTCCACCGAACGCATTACCTGCCGAACAACGCGTTGATTGCGGTCGTCGGCGACGTCACCGCGGACGAGGCCTTCGCCGGTGTCGAGCGGGTGCTGGGCGACTGGCAGGCCGGGACCGTCGAACCGCCCGCGGCGGGGGTCGAGGCCATCCCGATGCCGACCCGCCGCCTGGTGGTCGTCAACCGGCCCGGCGCCGTGCAGACCGTCATCCGCGCCGGCCATGTCGCCCTGCCCCGCGCGCACGACGACTTCCTGTCGTTCGACATGGCGATCAAGATCCTGGGTGGTGACGGAGGCAATCGCCTGGCCGGCGTGCTCCGGACCGACCGGCAACTGACGTACTCGGCGAGCGCGGATCTGGGCGGGCAGCTTGTCTCGGGCGACGTCCTGGCCCAGACCGAGACCCGCTCGGAGGCCACCGCCGAGGCGCTCCGGCTGATGGTGGACGAAATCGCGAGGCTCCGGCGCGACCGGGTAAGCCGCCGCGAGCTGCGCGGAGCGCAGGACTACCTGGCGGGAAGCTTCCCGATTACGCTGGAGACACCCAACGCCATTGCCGCGCGCGTGCTCGAGGCGATGCTCTTCGGCCTCGACCTCGACACCATCGAACGGTACCCGCAGCGGATCAACGCGATGACGCCGCGCGAGATCCAGCGCGTGGCGGAGGCGCACCTCCATCCCGACAACCTCTCGATCGTCCTGGTGGGAGATGCCTCGACGTTCATCCGCGACCTGCCCGCCGTCGGGTTCGACCGCATCGAGGTCGTGCCGCTCGCCGAGCTCGACCTGAGCGCCCCCGACCTTCGCGGCAGCGGGCGCGCCGGGCGATAGACCGGGCGTCACTGGACGGCCCTCATCCGCGCCGACGGTGCCGAACGACCTTCGACGCGCGTTGCGTTCGGTATTCCATCGCCGTACGTTCAGCGCGACGGTCGTTCTGACGCTGGCGCTGGCTTTCAGCGTCCCCGCCGTGGTGCTCTCGACGGTGGACCGGCATTTCTGGCGTCCCCCTGGCCTGATCGAGCCGGATCGGCTCCTTACCCTGCGAGTTCAGGTCGAGGACGGCGGTTTCTCGCCGCTGAGTCATCCCGAGTACGTGCAGTTGCGCGACTCGGGGGCGGACGCCTACACGCTGGCGGCCTTCGGCCAATTCGATTTCACACTGGTTGCGGACGGCGCCCCGGCGCGGGTCGAGGTGGCCCTGGTATCCGGCAACTTCTTCACGGTGCTGGGGGCGCGGCCCGCGCGGGGCCGTCTGCTGACACTGCGGGATGACCAGCCGGAAGGGGATCCGGCGGTGGTCGTCATCTCCCAGCGTGCCTGGACGGCGCGCTTCGGCCGGGACCCCGACCTCGTTGGCCGCGCCGTGCGGCTGGGACCGCAGGCGTTCACGGTCGTGGGCGTCGCCGCCAATCCGCTGGCCGGCCCGGCGCACGAGCCGGACTTCTGGGTTCCGTTGCCGGCAATCAGACAGCTTCTGCCCAACAGTGGAGAGCTCCTCCTCGGCCCCGCCGCGCGCTGGTTGAACACCGCGGGGCGGTTGCTCCCCCCGGCGTCGCGCGACGACGCGGCGGCGCGGGCGGCGCTGGCGCGGGATCGGCTGCCGACGGACGTAGCCGCCGCGCGAACGGAGGACTGGCGGTTCGTGGCGCGGCCGATCAACCACGCCCGACTCGGTCCGGAGTACCACCGGGAGGCGACGCGGTTTCTGACCCTCCTCGTCGTGATCACGGGCGTCTTCCTCCTCGCCGCCTGCAGCAACATCGTCCTGCTGCTGCTCATGCGTGGCGCCGAACGGGCGCACGAACTGGCGGTGCGCCGGGCTCTGGGGGCATCGCGCCTCGCCGTGGTTCGTCCTTTCGTCGTCGAGCTGCTGGTGCTGGTGGGCGCCGGCCTGCTCGGGGGATTGATCGCGTTACGGTGGCTGGGGCCGCTCGTCTCGACGTTGCCGCAACTGGCGCTGCTTCAACCGGCGGCGTCCCCGCACGCCGGCCCGGTGCTCTGGATGCTGGCCGTCGCCGGCGCGGCCTGGGTGTTCGTCTGCCTCGGCCTGCTGCTGGCGACCAGCGTTCGCCCGCCCGCGCTCCGGTCCATGTCCGGACCCAGGGTGGCCGGCCATGGCGGTCCTCAGCGAGCGCTGGTGGCCGCGCAGGTTGCGGTGTCCGGCGTCCTGTTGACCGCTGGCGGGCGCCCGCGTTGCTCGCGGGGCTTCTGGCGCTGGTCACGCTCGTCTTGACGCTGGGAGGTCTCTACGCTGCTCTCACGCTGGCGATCCGCCAGCGGACGCGCGAGTTCGCCATCCGGGTGGCCGTCGGCGCCCGCGAGGCTTCGATGCGTTGGACGGTGTTCATCCAGGGGATGCGGCTGGTCGTGACGGGAACGCTGGCGGGTCTGGCCGCCGCCATTCCGTTGATGCGACTGCTGGCGAGCCAGTTGTACGGGATCGCCCCGCACGACGTCACGACACTGGGCGCCAGTCTGATCGGCCTGTTGCTGGCCGGTGGCGTAGCCTGCGACGTGTCGGCGCGGCGGGCAGCGCGACTCGACACTTCCGCCGCGCTTCGGACCGAGTGACTCTCCGGTAGCCACTCCCGCACGCGGTCACCGGTGGGTCGCGTGGGATACGCAGCGCTACAGCGCGCCGGACCGGCCTCGCTGTAGCCCCGCTGCGACGTGATAATCTGGCCCCATGCTGCATCGACACCTCGTGCAAGGCGTTGCAGTCGGCCTGGCGGGGACTTTCATGATGACGGCGGGCGCCGGCGCCCAGGACTACGCGGCCGAGATCGAGGCCTGGCGCGTCGACCGGGAAGCCCGCCTCGCCGCGGACGACGGCTGGCTGACGGTTGCTGGACTCTTTTTCCTCAACGAGGGAACGCAGACGTTCGGCTCGTCCCCACTGAATGACGTCGTTCTGCGGACGGGACCGGAGCAGGCGGGCACGTTCACGCTGCGCAACAAAGTGGTGACGGTGCGGGCGGCGGAGGGAACGACGCTCAGCGTCGATGGCCGCGACGTCGTCGAGGCGCGGCTCTGGCCGTACGAGGGGAACGATCGGCCGACCATCGCGCTCGGGCCGCTCAGCCTGTTCGGTCACTACAGCGGCGACCGTCTCGCCATTCGGATGCGGGATCAGGAAAGCGCGATCCGCCGGGAGTTCACCGGCCTCCGCTGGTACCCGGTCAACGAGACGTTTCGCGTCGAGGGAACGTTCATCCCGCATGACGAACCGCGCGTCATGGAGCTCCCGAACATCCTGGGGGACGTCGAGGCGTTCCGGACGTCCGGCTCGGTCGCGATGACGGTGGGAGGCGCCGAGGTGCGGATGACCGCCGTCGACTCGGGCGGTCGGCTCTGGTTCATCTTCCGCGACCTCACCAGCGCCAGCGAAACCTATCCCGCCGCGCGCTTCCTCTATGCCGACCTGCCATCGGCGGACGGAACCACCACGGTCGACTTCAACCAGGCCTACAACCCTCCGTGCGCGTTCAACCCGCACACGACGTGCCCGCTGCCTCCGCTCGAGAACCGCCTGCCCGTCAGGGTCGAGGCGGGCGAGCTGGACTACCACGCGCCGTAGCCGCGAGCCCGGCTCTATCGGGGCTGCGCGTACAGATCGAGAATGCCGCCGGCGCGAAGCGCCGCGACCGGGCGGCTCACGAGATCGCGCAATCTACCGGGCGCTTCCGGACGGCCGTCCGCCGGAGTCTCCCAGTCGACAACCTCGAAGCCGGCCGCCTCGACCAGGCGCGCGAGGGTTGCGGGCCTGAAGAACCACAGATGGTGCAGCGCGCCGTAGTGCTTCCAGCGGCGGCGCTTCAACCCGAGGCGGCTCTGCGCGCTCTTGAGCCGGATGTTCCAGCCGGCGAGGTTCGGGACGCCGACGATCAGCAGGCCGCCCGGGCGCATCAGCCGGCGCGCGGTCCGGAGTTCGGCCAGCGGGTCGGGCGTGTGTTCCAGGACCTGGTTGAAGCGGACGGCGTCGAACGTCGCGCCGCCGAAGTCAATCGCGATCAGGGCGCCTTCGTACAGCGGTGCGCCGGCGTCGCGGGCGGCATCGGTCAGGCGGATGTCCGCCCCCGAAGCGTCCCAGCCATCCGCACGCGCGTACCGGAGGAACGCCCCGGCGCCGCAGCCGACATCGAGCACGCTTGCCGGACGGGCCGCGACATGCCGTCCGATCCGCGCCAACTGGCGCGCGAACGTGCGCTCCCGGTACGGGTCGTCCCCGGCATGAGCCGCCGGGTGGTACGTCTCGCCGTACACGGCGTCGGAGAGCTGCGCGATAACCGGCCGCGGATGCTGGCATTCGAGGCCGCATGAGGGGCAACGGGCCAGGTGAAACCCCTGGAAGTCGACCGCAAACCGGCGGGGTTCGCACCGGCACAGGGGACAGACGACTCGTTCCCGGTCCGGAAGCGCCGCCTCCACTTCGGCCCGGGGCCGCCCGAAGAGCGACTTGCTCACGCGCCGATCCTCTCACGTCGCCGGCGGCCCGGCCGGAGCGGCTATGGTAGGGTGCGCGTCATGCCGGGGCGCCTGACACGCGACGAAGTCGAGAGAATTGCCACGCTCGCCCACCTGGAGCTCACTCCGGAAGAAGTGGAGCGGTACACGCCCCAACTGGCGGACATCCTCGAGTACGCGGCGCGGCTGGCGGAAGTGGATCCGGGCGGCGATGCGGACGACGCCATGTGGCATCCGGGCGGCGACGCCTGCCCGCAGAGAGACGACCACTCGCATCCCTCGCTCGACCGTGACGCCACCCTCGCCAACGCGCCGGACGGCGTCGCCGACCGCCGGACGAAAGACGGCGGCTTCTTCCGCGTGCCGCGAGTCCTCGGTTCATGACGGCCGGAGCGGCCGCAGGGCACGGTCCGCCCCCCGCCGGCACCGCCGCCGAAATCCGGGACGCGGTCCGCTCTGGCCGCCGCACGGCGGTGGACGCGTGCCGGACGTGCCTCGACCGGATCGCCACGGAAGACGAGCGGTGGAGCGCCTTCACCGCAGTTTTCCGCGACGACGCGCTGGCCCGGGCGGCGGTGATTGATCGGGAGCGCGACGCCGGCCAGGGTCTGGACCGTCCGCTCCTGGGCGTTCCGATCTCCATCAAGGACGTGATCTGCGTCCAGGGCAAGCTGACCACGGCGGCGTCCCGGATCCTCGACGGCTTCCGGCCGCCCTACGAGGCGACGGTCGTCCGGCGCCTGCGCGAGGCCGGCGCGGTGATTGTCGGCTCCACCAACTGCGACGAGTTCGCCATGGGATCGTCGACCGAGCACTCGGCGTACGGGCCGACACGGAACCCGTGGGACGCCGACCGCACGCCGGGCGGATCGAGCGGCGGCGCCGCGGCGGCGGTGGCGGCGCGATGCGGGCCGGCCGCGATTGGATCCGACACCGGCGGCTCCATCCGCCAGCCGGCGGCGTTCTGCGGCGTCGTCGGCCTCAAGCCGACCTATGGACGGGTGTCGCGCTACGGGCTGCTTGCCTATGCGTCATCCCTGGACCAGATCGGGCCGGTCACGCTGACGGTCGCCGACGCCGCCCTGCTGCTCGGCGTCCTGGCGGGACGCGATCCGCACGACGCGACGTCCGTGGACAGGCCTGCGGAGGACTACGCCGCGGCGCTCACCGGGCGCGCCGACCATCTGCGCGTCGGCGTGCCGCGCCGGATCCTGGAGGATGCCGACACCGGGCTCGACGCCGAAGTCCTCGACGCGTTCGACGGCGCGCTCGAGACGATGGCCGCGGCCGGCGCGGATCTGATCGACATCGAACTGCCGCACGCGGCGTACGCCGTGCCCGCCTATTACCTGCTGGCGCCGGCCGAGGCATCCTCGAACCTCGCCCGCTACGACGGCGTGCGCTACGGCGCGCGCGCGGCCACGGACGCCGGAGACGCCGCGACGGACCGTGACTCGTCTCCCCTCAGCCGGATGTACGACCGGACGCGCGACGCCGGATTCGGCGCCGAGGTGAAGCGGCGGATCATGCTGGGAACGTATGCGCTGAGCCAGGGCTACTACGATGCGTACTACCTGCGGGCGCAGCGCGTGCGCCGCCTGATTCGCCAGGACTACGAGACGGTATTCGGCGACGGCGCCACCGGAGCGGGCGTGCACGCGGTCGCCATGCCGACGACGCCGACCCCGGCGTTTCGTCTGGGAGAGCGGGTGGAGGATCCCCTGGCGATGTACCTGGGGGACGTCTTCACCGTGAGCGCCAACCTGGCCGGCCTGCCGGCAATCAGCGTCCCCGCCGGGCTGACGCGGTCGCGGCTGCCGCTGGGACTGCAGTTGACGGGACGGGCCTTCGACGAGGCGACGCTGTTGCGGCTGGGGGATGCCTACGAGAGGGCGCGCCCGGGCGGACGCATTCTCTCGCCCTGAAGACGCCGGCATGGACGCCGGCGCAATCCTAAGAGGACGGCTTGTCCTGCTGTTCGAGCAGTTCCGGCGTGCGAAGCTGATCCGTATTGCCGCCAACCGCGTCGGGGCTGAGGTACTGGAACTTCTCGTTCCCCATCCGGTCGACGAGGTTCCGCACGACCAGCGACTTCGGACCGATCTTCCGCAGCTTGGTCAAGCCGGCAATCACCAGGAAGCCGACGAACAACGCCAGCAGAAATCCGGTCGACGTCGCCAGGCCGATCAGCGTCAGCACCGCGCCGTCCACGATCACGTTCGTATCAGGTGTCATGTCCTTCCGCCTTGGCCGGGCCGTCGTCCGTCGGCACTTCGTAGACGATCTTCCCCGCGTCCACTTCGCGCATGGCAATCCGCTCCAGTTTCAATCGATGCCCCGCCGACTGCGGATTGCCGAAATCGGCCGCGGGCACGCCTTCCAGCCTCGGCACCGCGCCCCGCCGCAACTGCTTGGCCCGCTGCGCGGCAACATCCACGTAGAGGAACCGGCTCTCGATCGGGGTGGTTTCACCGGATTCCAATCCCCCCACAGTTTCCGGGGCCTCCCCCGCCGCCTCTACCCCGCTCGCGGCCGCGCCGGACGCCGGCTCGCCATCCACCGCCGGCTCCTCCGGAGCGACCGCTTCCTCGTCGGGCAGTTTTGCCGCCTCGTCCACGGATGCCGCCTGCTTCGCCATCCCATTAGGATACGCGAATCCGGCGCTCCCTGCGAACGGACGGCGCCGCGCTCGCCGGCCGGCCGCGGCCGGTCCGCAAGGCAATGTGCGATCATGTGGCGCGCATGGCGACAACCACACTGCTCTTCATCGGCGATATCGTCGGCAAGCCGGGACGGCGAATCGTCCATCGGGCGGTGCCCCTTCTGGTCGGCCGCCACGGCGTCGACCTGGTAATCGCGAATATCGAGAACGCCGCCGGCGGCAACGGGATCACGCGGGAGATCGCCGAGACGCTCCGCGACGACGGCATCGACGTAATGACGAGCGGCAACCACATCTGGGACAAGAAGGAAGCCATCGCCTATATCGGCGACGAGCCCCGGCTACTGCGTCCCGCCAACTACCCGGAGGGCGTCCCGGGCCGCGGCCGCTACGTCGCCACCGCCCGCACCGGCGTCCGGGTCGGCGTGGTAAACGTCATGGGCCGTATCTTCATGAACGCGCTCGACAATCCCTTTCGGGTCGTCCGCGACGAGATTGCCGCCGTCCGCGCCGAGGGGGCGGAGGTTGTATTCGTCGATTTCCACGCCGAGACGACGTCGGAAAAACAGGCGCTGGCGTGGCACCTCGACGGTGACGTGACCGCCGTCGTCGGGACTCACACGCATGTGCAGACGGCCGACGCACGGATCCTGCCGAAGGGAACCGCGTACCTGACCGACGTCGGCATGACCGGCCCGCACGACTCGATCATCGGCGTCGAAACGGGGCCCGCGATCCGGCGCTTCCTCGACGGGATGCCGGCGAAGTTCGAGACCGCGCGCGGCAATCCGAGGCTGAACGCCGTCCTCGTCACCGCCGATCCGGAGACGGGACGCGCGCAGGCGATCGAACGGGTCGACCTCTCGTCCGACGCCATCGACGCGCTGGAGACGACCGGGGCATGACCGAACGCCTGCCGTTCGGCGAGGCGGCGCCGGCGCCTTCCAGAGTGCCCGGGACGGCGTCGAGGCCACGGCGGCAGGTGCTCACTGTCACGCAATTGACGGCCCAAATCCGCCTGAAGCTGGAATCGGCCTATCCCACCGTCTGGGTGGAGGGCGAACTGTCGAACGTCCGGCACTGGAGAACCGGTCACGTCTACTTCACGCTGAAGGACGGCAACGCGCAGATCCGCGGCGTGATGTTCCGCTCGGCGGTCCGAACCCTCCGGTTCGAGCCCGAGGACGGGCTGCACGTCGTCGCGCGCGGGCGTGTCACGGTCTACGAACCGAAGGGCGAGTACCAACTCGTCGCGGAGCATTTCGAACCGGCGGGGGTCGGGGCGCGGCAGCTCGCGTTCGATCAGCTTCGACAGCGGCTCGAACGGGAAGGCCTGTTCGCCGCCGAGCGAAAGCGGGCCCTGCCGATGCTGCCGCGGCGAATCGGCATCGTCACGTCGCTCGACGGCGCGGCGCTGCACGACATCCTGACCGTGCTCGGGCGCCGCTTTCCGACCGCGCAGGTCGTCATCAGTCCGGCGCGCGTGCAGGGCGAGGGCGCCGCGAGGCAACTGGCGGGCGCTCTCGACCGCGTGGCGCGCGTCCCGCGGCTGGATGTCGTCCTCCTCGGCCGGGGCGGCGGATCGGCGGAAGACCTCTGGGAGTTCAACGACGAGAGGCTCGCCCGCGCCATTGCCGCCTGCCCCATCCCGGTCATTTCGGCCGTCGGACACGAGACCGACTTCACGATCAGCGACTTCGTCGCCGACATCCGGGCCGCAACCCCCTCCGCCGCGGCCGAGATCGTCGTTGCCCGCAAGGCGGACCTCGACGGACGCATCGCGCGCGCGACCGATCGCCTGGCCGAAGCCGCCGGCGAGGCCATCCGCCGCCGCCGCGATCTCGTGGAGCGGATCCGGACGAGCCCCGGGATGGCGTCCTGGCCGGCCCGGATCACCCTGCGCCACCGGCAGATCGACGAGTTGACGGACCGGTTGGGCGACGGCGCGCGCACGGCGATCCGGCAGCGGGACCGGCGGGTGCGGGAACTCCGCCGGCGGCTCGATCAGCTCGACGTCGGCGTCCGTCTCGCCAGGGTTCGCACCGCGCTCGCCCTGGCGAACGAGCGGCTGGCCGGCGCCGCCGGGGACCGGGCCGCGGCGGAGCGGCGGCGCGTCGAGCGGACCGCGGCGCAGCTCGACGCGCTCAGTCCGCTCGGGGTGCTGGCGCGCGGTTACGCGGTCTGCTGGAACGACGACCGGAGCGCGATCGTCCGCCGCGCGCGCGAGGTCCGCGCCGGCGACACCGTCCGCGTCAGGCTGCACGAAGGCGAACTGCGTTGCGGCGTGCAGGCAATCAGCGAGGGTGCGCGACATGGATGACCCGACTATCAAGGACTTCGAATCGGCGCTGGCCGAACTCGAGACGATCGTGCAGACGCTGGAGGACGGCCAGCTCACGCTGGAGCAGTCGCTCGAACGGTTCGAGCGGGGCATCACGCTCTCCCGTTACTGTCACGAACGCCTCGAAGCGGCGGAGAAACGGATCGAACTGCTGAACGAGGGGGGCGAACTGGGCCCCGCGCCGGACAACCTCGCCGGCGCCGCCGACGAGGGCAACGGCAACGGCGGCAACCGCGACGACAACGGCGACGGCAACGACGACGAGGAGTGAGCGACCCATGGCGCCTGCAGCCTCGCGCGAGAGCTTCGACACCTACGCGCAAACCGCCCGCGCCGCCGTCGACGCCGAACTCGACCGGCTGCTGCCGGCGCCCCCGGCCTGCCCGCCGCTCATCGCCGAGGCGGTCCGCTACAGCGTCTTCGCCGGCGGCAAGCGGCTACGCCCCTTACTGACCCTCGCCGCGGCCGACAGCGTGCGCCCGGGCGGCATGCCGCCCGACGACGCCACGGTGCTCCCCGCCGCCTGCGCCATGGAGATGATCCACACCTACTCGCTCATCCATGACGACCTGCCGTCGATGGATGACGATACGCTCCGGCGCGGCCGGCCGACGGCGCACGTCGTCTACGGCGAGGGCATCGCGGTCCTGGCGGGTGACGCGCTGCTGACCGAGGCGTTCGGCGTTCTGGCCCGCCACCCGGCGGCCGGCGGACCGGATGACGACGACCTGCGCATCCGGAAGCTCCGGACGATCGGCCGCGTTGCGCGAGCGGTTGGCGCGGAGGGAATGGTCGGCGGGCAGGCGATAGATCTGCTGGCCACCGGCAAGGGGGCGGTTTCCCTGGATGCCGACGGACTCCGCGCCATGCACGCGAAGAAGACCGGCGCCCTGATCCGCGCCGCCGCGGTGGCCGGCGCCATCCTCGGCGGCGCCGATGACGACGCGGCGGCAGCCGTGGACGCCTACGCCACCCATGTGGGCCTCGCGTTCCAGATCGTCGATGACATCCTCGATGTCGAAGGCGATTCCGAGCAACTCGGCAAGACCCAGGGCAAGGACGCCGCCGCCGACAAGCCGACCTACCCCGCGCTGTTCGGCATCGACGAATCGCGCCGGCTCGCCGCCCGCTCCGTCGACGCGGCATGCGCCGCCCTCGAGGCCGCCCGCATCGGGGGCCATCTCCCCGCCATCGCCGAACGGGTCCTGAGCCGCACCCGGTGACCCGCCGCACGCGCCTCGACGCGCTCGTGGTCGAACGCGGCCTGAGCGATACCCGGGCGCGCGCGCGTTCGCTGATTCTCGCCGGACAGGTGAGAGTGAACGACGCCGTGGTCTCCAAGGCGGGAACCCCGGTCGCCGCCGACGCCGAGATCACGCTGATCACGCCCGACCATCCGTACGTCGGCCGTGGCGGCGTCAAACTGGCCGAGGCGCTCGATCGGTTCCGCATCGATGCGGCCGCGCGGACCGCGCTGGACATCGGCGCCTCGACCGGAGGCTTCACCGATGTCCTGCTGCAGCGCGGCGCCGGCCGCGTCGTCGCGCTCGACGTGGGGCGAGGACAACTGGACTGGCGGCTGCGTAACGACCCGCGCGTCATCGTCCTCGACGGTGTGAACGCCCGGCACCTCACCCCCCTGATGCTGCCGCCCGAAGCGCGTTCGGCGGACATCGTCACGATTGACGTCGCGTTCATTTCGCTCCGCCTCGTCCTGCCCGCCGTGCCGCCGCTGCTTGCACCGGGGGGAGACGTGGTGGCGCTGGTCAAGCCGCAGTTCGAGGCCACTCGCGGCGAGGTCGGCAAGGGAGGCATCGTCCGCGACCCGGCGGTGCAGGCGCGGGTTGTCGACGAGGTTGCCGCCGCGGCCGATGCGGTAGGATTGCCGCGGGTGGCGGCGATGCCGTCACCCTTGCGAGGCGCCGGCGGGAACCAGGAAATCTTCCTGCATCTCCGCCTCCGCGACGCCCGGTAACGCCATGCCCGCAGCAGCAGCGCCGCCCGCCGTATCGATCGGCCCGGTCAGAACCATCGGCATTACCGGCAAGTCGCATTCCGAGCCGGCCGCGGCGGCCGTGCGCGACGCGGTCGCCTGGCTCGACCAGCGTCCCGTCCGGGTAGTGGTGGACGACACGACGGCGCACGGCGCCGGTCTCACCGGAGGCGAACGCTGCCCGCGCGAGGAACTGCCCGCCGTGGCCGATCTGGTGCTCGTGCTCGGCGGCGACGGCACGCTCCTGAGCATCGCCCATGTCGTGGCCGCGGTTGCGCCGGACACGCCGCTCCTCGCCGTCAACTGCGGCAGCCTCGGTTTCCTCACCGAGATCACGCGTCCCGAGATGACCTCGGCGCTGCAACTGGCCCTGGATGGCTGTGCACAGGTCGACCTGCGGCCGATGGCGCGGGCCCGCGTCCGCCGGGGCGACCGCGATCTGGCGGATCGGACCGTGCTGAACGACCTCGTGGTGATGCGCTCCGCCCGATCGAGCATCATCTACGTCGCCATAATGGTTCGGGGCCATCTGGTCACCCAGTGCCGCGCCGACGGGGTCATGGTGGCAACGCCTACCGGATCGACGGGCTACAACCTGGCCGTCGGCGGTCCGATCGTCTATCCGACGGTCGGCGCGCTGATCATCACGCCGATCGCCCCGCACACGCTGACGCAACGGCCGGTCGTGATACCGGACGACGCGCCGGTCACGCTCCGGCCTGACCTGAGCAGCGACCACCGGGAGGCGGCGGCGACGTTCGACGGCCAGATGAGCGTCGACCTCGAGGAGGGGGACGCAGTGCTGATCGAGCGGGCGCCGCACCCGCTCCGGGTGGTGCGATCGGAGTCACGCCACTACTTCGGCGTGCTGCGCAAGAAGCTGCAGTGGGGCGGCGGCTGAGAGCCGATCGGCCGCTCCGGGTCAGCCGCCGCTGATCGGCGGGTGGTGCAGGATCTGAATCCGGTTTCCGTCCGGATCCGAGAAGTAACAGGAGCGCGCTCCGTCGCGGTGCGTCCGCGGCGCGGCGTCGAGCCCCACGCCCTGCGACTCCAGCCAGGCCGCCCACCGGTCGACATCGGCCGCGGCGGCGACGATCAGGCCGAGGTGATCGAGGGCGCCGGCGCCCGGATGACCTTCCGGCGCGCGGTGCAGCGCGAGGTTGTCTGCCCCCGAGGTCAGATAGACATTGTCCGGATCGGGCTCCCATTCGACCGCGAAACCGAGGACGTCGATATAGAACGCACGCATGGCGGCGTACGCCTGCGCATGCAGCGCCAGGTGGCGAAGACCGCAGTGTACGGGGCGAATCGGAGGGGGATCCGTCGACACGGGCATCATGGTAGCCTACACGTGATGTCGCCTCGATCGACCGATACGGCCATCTGCGCACTGTGCGGCGCGGCAGAGGTTTCGGAGCCGCGTGACACCGCCATGTACTGCCGGGCCTGCTGGACCAAGAAGATGGCGGTCGAGGAGGTGGTGGCGCAGGAGTTCGCGATCAAGCGCTACATCCGGGCCCAGAGCGCCGAGAAGTATCTCGTCTACCACGCGACGCAGAAGCGTCCGTGCGGGCAGTTGATCGTCGTCGACGACGGTTACGACCTGTTCCTCAACCTCGTGCTCTATCCCACTTTCGCGTGGGACGACCCTGCGTATTACCTGGAGGGAGACCCGGAGGGGCGTTCGTTCGCGGAGTTGCTCGTCGACGTCATCGCGGCCGAAGTGGTCGAGCCCTGGGGAGGCGGCAAGTGGCACCTGGAGGTGTTCCGTTCCGCCACGCCGGAGCCCGAGGACTGGCACGGCGAGTTGTAGCCGGGCCGAAGAACGAGGCATTGCCGGGCCACCCCGCATTGCGGTTGAGCTTTTTATCGGTGAGACCTATAATCCCGTTTCCCGCGTCCCGTGTTGGGCGCGTCTTCGGAGGAGAGGCTATGGACCGTCTGAATCGCCTGCTGATGTTCGGTATCGTCGTCGTGTCGATGGTGGCTGTCGCCTGTGGCGGCGGCGGCGAGGCAGAGATGGAAGCTGAGGGGGAAGCCGTGGTCGAGGCAGCCCCGCCGGATCCGCAGGCGGTGGCGGCAGCCAATCGTCTGGCGGCGCGGCTCCGCGACGGCGTGGAGCTGGTGCCGACGCAACGCGGAACCGCCAACATCGGCTATACGCAGCCGATTGCCCGCCAGGACGGCGAGTTCATCGTCACCTCCATCCGGATCCGGAACACCTCGGAGAACGCCATCGCCGGCTTCCAGGTGGACGAGTTCTGGTTCGACGCCGAGGGCAACACGGTTACGGGTGATCAGGTCCGTTTCCGCGAACCGATCCTGGTTGGCGAGGTGCGGGATATCGAGCTTCGCGTGCCGCGCGTCCCGACGATGGACCGCAGCAACTACGAGTTCTCCCACCAGAACGGCGACATCGTCGCCACGGTCCTCGACGAGATCGAGGCGCCGCCCGAGCCCGAAGAAGAAGAGGGCGAAGGCGAGGACGCGGACGAGTCGGCGTAGCTATCGTTCGTCCGCCGCCAGGCCGGCGGCCGCTCGACGCTCCGCGGCGCCAAACCACCAAGCGCCCGCTGTCGTCACAACATTGACGACGCGGGAAGCTACGCATGGCATTCGACCTTACCGCCATCCAGGCGGCGCTTCGTGACGAGCGGCTCGATGGATGGCTGCTGTACGACTTTCACGGCTCCAACCCGATCGCCCGGCGGGTCGCCCGCCTTGACGGCCGGACCAAATTGACCACTCGCCGCTGGTACTACCTGGTGCCGGCGGACGGCGCGCCCCGCGCGCTGGTCCACGGCATCGAGCGGGACAGCCTCGCGCATCTGCCGGGCGACCGGCATGTCTACGTCGGGCACGGCGAACTCGAGACCGGCCTTGCCGCGCTGCTGCGCGGCATGCGCCGCGTCGCGATGGAGTACTCGCCCAACGGCGCCATCCCCTACATCTCGCGCGTCGATGCCGGCACCGTCGATCGCGTACGCGCCCTCGGCGCCGAGGTGGTCTCGTCGGGCGACCTGACGCAGCGCTTCGAGGCGGTCTGGGACAGCGCCGCCCTCGCGACGCACCGTGCGGCATCGGAGCAGCTCTACACCATCAAGGATCGCGCCTTCGCCCTCATCCGTGACGGCGTGCGCTCCGGCCGCCTGACCGAGTTCGGCGTGCAGCAGGCGATGGTGGGATGGTTCGCCGAAGCGGGCCTCGTGACCGACTGTCCGCCGGTGGTCGCGGCCCAGGCCAGCAGCGGCAACCCGCACTACCTCCCGACCGCCGACTCTCACCGTCCCATCAGCGCCGACATGGTGGTGCTTCTGGATCTCTGGGGAAAGCTCGACCGCCCCGGCGCGGTCTATGCCGATATCACCTGGATGGGCTACACCGCGGCGGAGGTCCCGCCGGCCGTCGCCGAGCGGTTCGCCGCGGCCCGCGATGCCCGCGATGCGGCGGTGGCTCTGGTGACGGAGCGGGCCGGCACCGGGACGCCGCTCGCCGGCTGGGAAGTCGACCGCGCCGCCCGCGACGTGATCGATTCGGCGGGATGGGGTGCTTCCTTCCCCCATCGGACGGGCCACAGCCTGGGGGAAGAGGTGCATGGGAACGGCGTCCACATGGACGACTACGAGACACACGACGAGCGCCGGCTGCTGCCCGGCACCGGCTTCACCATCGAGCCGGGCATCTACCGGGAGGATTTCGGCATCCGAACCGAGATCAACATGGTTGTCGGCCGGGAGTCGGCCGAAGTGACCGGCCCGCGGCAAAATGCCGTCGTGCCGCTGGCGTGATGCCCGGATGGGAACGCACGGTCTGCCAGGAGCTTGCACCGTAGAAGTTTCGCGCCCGGCGAAACTTCCAACGCGCCCGACAGGGCGCGCGGGCAGCCCGAAATGCTGGCGGGGCGGGTCCGGTTGCGCTAACGTAAGGGTGCGGCGTGGATCGCGCGCGTCGGGTACACGCGCCGGCCGCGCCGGCCCGCGCTGTTGGAGGAGATAGTCATGAAGTCGACCGCGCGCACCACACTTGCTTCCGCCGCGCTCATCGCCGTGACGTCCATGGCGATCGGCATGGTGGTGGCCTCACGCTTCAACCTGACGCCCGCCTCGTCGGCGCAGCGGATTCAGACCCCGGTGAATACGGCGCCGATCACGGGCGGGCTGACTGCCACCACGTTCCGCGAGATCGCCGAGACGCAGACCGACATGGTGGTCAACATCCGGATCGCGGCGCGCCAGACCCAGAATGACCTGAACGACTTCTTCGGCCGTGGCGGCGACGACTTCTTCCGCCGTTTCTTCGGCGACCCGCCGCAGCGACCGGAGCCGCGCGACGAAGTCGTCCGGTCGGCCGGCACCGGCTTCGTCATCGACCCCAGCGGCTTGATCCTGACGAACAGCCACGTGGTCGAGAACGCCACCCGGATCGAGATCGACTTCTACGGCGATGACGAGCGCGACTTCTACGAGGCGCGCGTGCTTGGCCGGGACCCATTGTCCGACAGCGCGCTCCTCGAGCTGGTCGAGACGCCCGACTGGGAGCTGGCGTCCGCCACCTTCGGCGATTCCTCGCAGATGGCGCCCGGCGACTGGGTGATGGCCATCGGCAATCCGTTCGGCTACGGCCATACGTTGACGGTCGGCGTCATCTCCGCCGTCGGCCGGGGGATCCGCCCGGTCCGGGGCCGCGAAGTCGACATGCTGCAGACCGACGCGGCGATCAACCCGGGCAACTCCGGCGGGCCGCTCCTGAACATCCGCGGCGAGGTCGTGGGCGTGAACACCGCCATCATCAGCGACCGGATCGGCAACGTCGGGATCGGCTTTGCGGTTCCCATCAACACGGTTCGCGACCTGCTCGATCAGTTGCACGAGGGCAAGGTGACGCGGGGCGTGATCGGCGTCCAGATCGCCGATGTCCCGCGGGAAGGTTATGAGGTGCTCGGACTGGAAGACGCGAACGGTGTGACCGTCAGCGCCGTCGGCGAGGACGGCCCGGCCGACCAGGCGGGTATGCGGCCGGGTGACGTGATCGTCGGCTACGACGGCGAACCGGTGACCAACACGGAGGATCTGCAGGGGCGAGTCGTCGCCACCGCGCCCGACACCGTCGTCCCGATCGAGATCATCCGCGACCTCGAACGGATGACGCTCGACGTCACCATCGGCGAGCTGGATCTCGAGGACGAACGGACGGCGGCGGTCACGACGCCGGACACCGGCGAGGAAACGAGCGAAGGCTTCGGCATCACGCTGCAGAACCTGACCCCGAACCTGGCCCAACAGTTGGGCGTGCCGGAAGGAACGGCCGGCGCGGTTGTCAGCGACGTCGCGAGCGGGAGCCCCGCCGAAACCAGCGACGTGCGGCAGGGCGACGTGATCCTCCGGATCAACCGGACGGAAGTGGAGACTGCGCGCCAGGCGGTCGACGAGCTCGACGCGATAGAGTCCGGACGGACCGCGTTCCTGCTCGTGCAGCGGGGCGACGTCCGCGTCTTCCTCCAGGTGGCGAGGCAATAGCGCGCGCCGGACGCGGTACCTGCCGTGGTTCGTGCCCGGCGTGAGATGACCCTGCCGGAGGTGATCCGGGATCGGATCGGGCAAGCCGGTCCGATCCCGTTCGCCGAATACGCGGCGCTGGCGCTCTACCATCCCCGGCTCGGCTACTACACCCGCGCTGACCAGCGGTCCGGCCGCGCCGGCGACTTCTATACGAGCGTCGACCTCGGCCCGCTGTTCGGCGGCCTGCTCGCGCGCCAGTTCGCGGAGATGTGGCGCCTGCTTCCGGCGCCGCGGGAAGGCGCCGGACCCGCAGCGTTCGATCTGGTGGAGGCCGCCGCCGGGAACGGCCGGCTGGCGCGCGACGTGCTGGACGCCGCCGCGCGCGACGATCCGCCCTTCTACGACGCGATCCGCCTCCACCTGGCGGAAACGAGCCCGGCGGCCCGCGCCGCCCAGCCGTCGACGCTCGGCCGGCACGCCGCCCGCCTCGCCTCGTCCGGCCCGGATCTGCCCTCGGGCATCCGCGGTGTCGTCTTCGCGAACGAGCTGCTCGACGCGCTGCCGCCGCACGTTCTCGTCATGACCGGCGACGGGCTGCGCGAGGTGCACGTCGACATCACGGCGGGCGGCGACGGTTTCGTCGAATGCCTCGGCCCCGTGTCCGCTCGCGCTCGGCGGCATGTCGAGAGCCGGCGCATCGCCCTCCAGCCCGGATGGCGGGCCGAGGTGACTCCCGATGCGGTCGACTGGGTGGCGCGCGCCGCCGCCGCCGTCGACCAGGGTTTCCTGTTGCTCATCGACTATGGCCACGAGGCGGGCGAGCTCTACTCCGCCACGCACGCCGCAGGAACCCTGACCACGTTCCACAATCACCGGGCGGGAGTGGCGGGCGAAGCGGGTCCGGCGCCCTGGCTGGACGATCCGGGCTCCTGCGACATCACCGCCCATGTCGACCTGACGGCGGTCCGGGAGGCGGCCGAGGAGGCCGGCGCCACGACGCTCGGGGTGCTCGACCAGACCTACTTCCTCCTGGGTCTGGGCGCCGTCGAGGCGATGGACGACACCGCCGAAGCCGGTAGCGTCGCCGCGCTCCGCGCCCGGCTGGCCCTCAAGACGCTGCTCGTTCCGGGCGGCCTGGGCAGCACGCACAAGGTCATGGCCTTCGGTGTGGGGGTGGGTCGTCCGCCGCTCGCCGGTTGCTCGTACCGCCTGCGCGCCACGTGAAGCTAAGATCACGCGGTAGAACCGATGAGCACGCCCGCCACCCGCGTGGAACGCGAAGTCAAGCTGTCGTTCGCATCGGGGGATGCGGCGCGAGCCGCGGTGGCCGCGTTGGGCGCGGTCCCGCTCCGCAACCGGCGCCTGCAGGACGACCGTCTGCTCGACACGCCGGACGGCCGTCTGCGCTCGGCGCGCTCGACGTTGCGGGTCCGCATGGAATCGCCCGCCGCACCGGCTGACGGCGGTGGCGGGGCGGACGGGACGGGCGGCAGCGCCACCGCGGCGGCGGTTACCTTCAAGGGGCCGCCGCAACCGGACGTCATGAAAGTCCGCGAGGAACGCGAAACCGACGTTGGCGACGGCGACGAGATGCTGGCGGTTCTCGAAGCGGCAGGCTTCGAGGTGATCTGGCGCTACCAGAAGTACCGGCAGGAGTTCGAGTGCGACGGGACGATCATCGCGATCGACGAGACGCCCGCGGGCGCCTACGTGGAACTCGAAGGCGACGAGGCGGGCGTAACGGCGCTCGCGCTGGCGCTGGGCCGAAGCACCGCGGACTACATAAACGCCTCCTACCGCAGCCTCTGGGAAGACTATTGCGGCGCGCGCGGCCGTCCGGTCGACGACATGGTGTTCGACTGACGTCCCGGCAGCAATGGCGTCCCCTTCCGCACTTCCGCCTGCCCTGGTCCTGACCGCCGGGCTTGGCACGCGCCTGCGGCCCCTTACTTCCGTGCGCGCGAAGCCGGCGGCGCCCGTGGCCGGCCGGCCGATCGTCCTGCGAATTCTGGACGGCCTTGCCCGCGCGGGCGTTACCGACGCCGTGCTCAATCTGCACCACCGGCCCGAGACGATCACCGGCGCCGTCGGCTTCGGCGAAGCGTCCGGCATCCGCGTCCGGTATTCGTGGGAGCCCCGGATTCTCGGGTCGGCGGGCGGGCCGCGGCAGGCCCTGCCCCTGCTCGGCTCCCGTTTCCTCATCGTCAACGGCGATACGCTGGCCGACCTCGCATCCGACGCACTCGCCGCCATGGTGGCGGCGCACGCCGGGTCGGGCGCCGCGGTAACGCTGGCGGTGGCGCCCCATCCGGATCCGGCGCGCTACGGCGGGGTTGTCGCGGACGGCGACGGGCGCGTCCTCGCCTTCAGCCGGGCCGGCGGACCGCCGTCGGACCACTTCATCGGCCTCCAGGTCGCCGAGGCCTCGGTATTCGCCGACCTGCCGGCGGGCGTGCCGGCGGCGACGGTCGGCGGGCTGTACGACCGCCTGCTCCTGAATGGCGGCGGCCGGCCCACCGGCGCCATCCGGACCCACCGCGTGGCGGGACGGTTCCTCGACATCGGCACGCCGGCCGACTACCTCGCCGCGTCGCTCGCGGAGGCGCCGGACGACCGCACGGTGGCAGGACCCGGATCGGCCATCGATCCGTCGGCGTCGGTGACGCGCTGCGTCGTCTGGAACCGGGTGACCATCGGCCCCGGATGCCGGCTGCACGAGTGCGTCGTGGCCGACGACGTGTCCCTGCCGGCGGGCGCCGACCTCGAACGCCGCGTCGTGGTCACCGCGGCGGCGGCAACGGCGTCCGGCAGGCGCGACGGACAACCCCTCGGCAACGCGGTTGCTTTCCCGATCGATGCCTGAGGCGAAGCTCGAGGGACCCGGCGCTCCCCCGGCCTGGACCGATGTGGAGAAGCGGGCGCGAACCTGGATTGCCCGGGCCGGCCTGCCGGCCGCCACGACGATCGCCCAGCTCGCCGGCGACGCCTCCGACCGTCGCTTCGTCCGGGTCGCGCCGCCCGACGGGCCATCGCGCATCCTGGTGATCCACGCCGCCCCCATCCGCCCCGCCGAGCTGCCGCTCCTGACCGTAGCGGAACTGCTCCGCGAGGTGCCGGTTCCGGTCCCGGATACCCTGGGAACCGACGGCGAACTGGGCATCGTCGTCCTCGAGGACCTGGGCGACACGACACTCGAAGCGGCCCTCCCTGCCGCATCCTCCGAGGCGCGGGACAACTGGTACGAAGAGGCGGTCGACCTGATTGCGGCGCTCCAGCACGGCGGCGCGCGCATGCGCGGATCGAACGCGCTTCCCTTCCGCCTGGCCTTCGATACCGCGAAGCTCACCTGGGAGCTCGAGTTCTTCCTGAAGCACTACCTCGACGGGTACCGGCGGCTCGAACCGGCCCCGGCGCTGCGTGAAGCGCTCGCGGCGGAGTTCCGGATCCTGGCGGAGCAGATGGCGGACGAACCCCGGGTGCTCTGCCACCGCGACTATCACAGCCGCAACCTGATGCTCCACGCCGGGCGCCTGCATCTGATCGACTTCCAGGATGCGCGGATGGGTCCCGACACGTACGATCTGGTGTCGCTGCTCCGCGACGCCTACGTGGATCTGGACGCGGTCGCCGTCGATCGCTATCTCGATCGCTACCGGCAGGCGATGGGCGGCATCGACGGCGCCGCGCTGCGGCGGCGCTTCGTCCGCACGACGGTACAGCGCAGCCTCAAGGCGCTCGGCACGTTCGGCTACCAGATTGCCGTCCGGCGGAACCACCGCTACGCCGGCGCCATCCATCGCGCCATCGGATACGCCCGCGACGCGCTGGCACAGGACCCCGACCGGCGGCGCCTTCATGACCTGCTCATGCCGCTGCTCGGGGATGGCAGCACCATCTGAGTATGGTATTTATTACGAAATATGGACTTAAACATAATATATGCCATTATGTGTATAAATACCATTCCTGTTTATAAATGGTATTGATACAACTTACTACCAGTCTTCGGCTGCAAGTACACTGAATGCATCCGATCATGAGCGCAGCGAGCACCACCATCGCCCGGGTCGCCGACCACGTCGGTGAAACGGTCACCCTGCGGGGCTGGCTGCACAGCCGCCGGTCGAGCGGCCGCATCCACTTCCTCACCGTGCGCGACGGCACCGGCCTGCTCCAGGCGGTGATGTCCAAGAAGGCGGTGGGAGACGAAACCTTCGAGCAGGCGGATCACCTGGGGCAGGAGACGTCGATCGTCGTGACTGGCGCCATCCGGGAGGACGCCCGCGCCCCCGGCGGCTACGAGCTCGACGTCGCGGCGCTCGACGTGGTCGGCCGCTCGTCCGACTACCCCATCACCCCGAAGGAACACGGCGTCGACTACCTGCTCGACCGGCGGCATCTCTGGATCCGGAGCCGGCGGCAGGCGGCGATACTCCGGGTGCGGCACGAAGTCATCAACGCGATTCGCGACTATCTGAACAGCCAGGGCTTCGTGCTGACCGACACGCCGATCTTCACGCCGGCGGCCTGCGAAGGGACGACGACCCTCTTCCCCGTGCAGTACTTCGACGACCGCACCGCGTACCTGACGCAGAGCGGCCAGCTCTACGTCGAGGCGACGGCGATGGCGCTCGGCAAGGTGTACTGCTTCGGCCCGACGTTCCGCGCCGAGAAGTCGAAGACCCGGCGGCACCTCACCGAGTTCTGGATGGTGGAGCCGGAGATCGCTTACGCGACGCTGGACGATGCGACCGACCTCGCCGAGGCGCTCGTCGCGTCGGTGGTGGCGCGCGTACTCGACCGGCGCCGCACGGAACTGGACGTGCTCGAGCGCGACACCGCGACGCTCGAACGCGTCCGCACACCATTCCCGCGGATCTCGTACGACGAGGCGGTGGCCATCCTGAAGGACCGCGGGCTCCCGTTCGAGTGGGGAGGCGACTTCGGCGGACCGGACGAAACGGCGCTCGCCGAACACTTCGATCAACCGGTCGCCATCCAGCGGTTCCCGAGCGCCATCAAGGCCTTCTACATGAAGCCCGACCCCGACCGCCCGGAACTGTCCCTTTCCGTTGATCTGCTCGCGCCGGAGGGCTACGGCGAGATCGTCGGCGGCGGCGAGCGGCTCGACGATCTGGACCTGCTGCTCGAACGGATCCAGGCGCACGACCTGCCGCAGGAGTCGTTCGAGTGGTACCTCGACCTGCGGCGTTACGGCACCGTCCCGCATTCCGGATTCGGGATGGGGATTGAACGGATGGTCGCCTGGATCTGCGGGATCGAGCATGTCCGCGAGACCATTCCGTTCCCGCGAATGCTCTACCGGCTGACGCCCTGACCCCCGCTTTGATATAATCACCGATTGTACGCAGCGAAGTCCCTCCGAGAAGTGGGCGTTTCGCCCACTTCTTTTCGTTTGGGGGGCTTTGCACGGATGGAGCGGCTGTTCGGGAGGCGAAGCACGGCGATGGCCCGTGAGGACCGGGTGGCGCGCGTGCGGGAAGTGGCCGCGCGGATCGCCGGCGACTTCGGGCTGGAGTTGTTCGACGTCCAGTTCCGGCGCGAGGCGATCGGCTGGGTGCTCCGGATCGTGATCGATCGGGTGCCGGACGCAGCCGGCGAAACGGCCGGCGCCCCGAGCGGCGCGGGGGACGGAAGGACGGAAGGCGCGGCACGGGAAGGAGTGACCGTGGACGACTGCCAGCGCGTCAGCCGTGACGTGAGCGTCGTGCTCGACACGGAGTTCACGTTCGATGAGGCGTACACGCTTGAGGTTTCGTCACCGGGTCTGGATCGCCCGTTGCGGCACGTCGCCGACTGCCGGCGCTTCCGGGGCCGCCTGGCGCGGTTCGTGACGTCGGAGTCGGTGGAGGGTCAACGGTTCGTTCTCGGCCGGATCGCCGGTGTCGAGACGGATGGCGACGCCGCAGCGGAGGATGGAGCGGGAGATGCGGACGCGTCCGGGCCGGAGCCTCGCGTCGTCGTGGATGCCGGCAAGCGGACCTACCGGATTCCGTGGTCGCTTGTGACGCGCGCCCGGCTGGAAGTGGACGTGTAACGGGAACGGCACGATGAGCACATTGAACCGGCAGATGATCGAGGCGGCCGCGAAAGAAAAAGGGGTCGAACCGGACGTCATCATCGCGGCGATCGAAGACGCCCTGCTTACCGCGTCGCGCCGCCACTTCGATGAGAACCAGGTGTTGCGCACCCGCTTCAACCCCGAAACCGGCGTGGTCGAGCTCTTCTCCGTCCGGCGCATCGTCGAAACGGTCGAAGACCCCGTGAACGAGATCTCGCTCGCCGAGGCGCAGGAGCTGTACGGCGAGGAAGCGGAAGCCGACATGGAGATCGAGTTCCCCGAGCCGACCGACGTGCTGGGCCGGATTGCCGCCTCGACCGCCAAGCAGGTGCTGACGCAGAAGGTGCGCGACGCCGAGCGGGACAACATCTACGACGAGTTCCACGACCAGGTGGGAGAAGTGATCGGCGGCGTGGTCAAGCGGTTCGAGAACGGCGACATCGTGGTCGAGGCGGGGAGGCTCGAGGCGCTGCTCCCGCGGCGGGAGCAGTCGCGCGCGGAGAACTACAGCGTCGGCGACCGAATCCGCGCTGTCATCCGCGAGGTCAACAAGAACACGAAGGGGCCGCAGGTCATCCTGTCACGTACCGACCCGGCGCTGCTCGTTCAGTTGTTCCGCCAGGAAGTGCCGGAGATCTACGACGGTATCGTCGCCATCAAGGGGGCGGTGCGCGAAGCCGGCGAGCGCGCGAAAGTAGCGGTTCACACCACGGAACGGGACATCGACGCCGTCGGCGCCTGCGTCGGCATGAAGGGAACGCGGGTGCAGGGGATCATTCGCGAGCTGCGCGGCGAGAAGATCGACATCGTCGAATGGTCGGACGACCCGGCCACGTTCGTAACGAACGCCCTCAGTCCGGCCCGCACGCAGCGCGTTTCCGTGGTGGCCGGCAGTGAACCGGCCATCGAAGTACTCGTGGACGAGACCCAGACGTCACTCGCGATCGGCCGGAAGGGCCAGAACGTCCGACTGGCCGCCCGGCTGACCGGCTGGCGCATAGACATCAAGAGCGAGAGCCAAAAGCGGCAGGAGGTGGAAGCGCGGTTCGACGACCTCGAGGAGGGCGAGGCCGCGCTGACGCTTCCGGGGCTGACCGAGGCTCAGTTGATCGCGTTGAGCGAAGCGGGACTGGACACCGCCGAGCGGCTGCTGGAGGTGGAGACCTCAAGACTGGCCGATGTGGCGGGCGTGGACGGCGCGACGGCGAGCGCACTCCAGACCGCCGTGCGGGAACAGGTTGACGCTGCAGAGCGGGCGGCGGCGGAGGCGGTGGGCGAAGGCGCCCCCGATTCGACAACAACGACAGCGAGCTGATTCGGACATCGACTCATGATTCGACTCTTCCTCATTGCGCGCGAACTGGGCATCGAGACCCAGGAAGTGGTCGATCTTCTCCGCGATCTCGGCATCGAGGCGAAGAGCGCATCGAGCACGGTGGAAGAGATCGTCGCTACGCAGTTCTGCAAGCGGATCGCCAGGGAACGGAACATCGCCCTCCCGGACGGCCCGCTCTTTCAGCAGAAGCCGACACCGAAGGGCCGCAAGGGAGCGCGGGGGAAGCCGGAGCCCGCACCGGCGCCGCGACCCGCCCTCGGCAAGCCGCGGCTCGTCAAGGTACCCAAGCCGAAACCGGTCGACGAGGAGGCACCGGCCCCGGAGGTCACGGCCGCGAAGCCGTCCGAGGCGGCCTCGACGGCGCCTGCCGCGGCGGAACCACCGCCCGCCGAGGCCCCGAAGAAGGCCCCGCCGAAGAAGCACTTTGCGGCAGGCGGACGGCTCCGGCTGCAGGTCGAAGCCGAGCTCGGGGCGATGCCGGAGCCCGCCAGAACGGAGAAGGCCGTCCCCGTGACCGCCGCTCCAGAACCGCCGCCCGCAGCCGAGCCGGCGCCCGCAGCGAAACCGTCGACGGCAGCCGAGCCACCGGCGGCGGCGGCGCGCGTGGCGACGCCTCCCGCGGCAGCCACTCCGCCGGCCGCGGCGCCAGCCACCGAAACGCCGGCTGCCGCACCGCCCGCCGTTGCGGCATCGCCCGCCCCCGAAACCGCGACGCCAGCCGCCGCGGCGGTTGCGCCGGCGACCGGGCCGCCGGCTGCCGCGCCACCCGTCGTTGCGCCACCGGCTGTCGCCGCCGCGGCCGCAGGAGTCCCGGTCGCTCGCGTCGCGGCCAGGCAGACGCCGACCGCACAGCCGGCGCGGCCAACCGGACGAGCCGTTCCCCCGAAGCTTCGCCTGCGGGTCGAGGAACCCCGGCGCGTCGCCCGACCTCCGGTGCAGCCGAGCGCCGCGCCGGCCGGCACCCCGCGCACGGTCCCGGCACAGCCGGTCCGGCCACCCGCGGTTCGACCTCTGCCGCCCCGGCCGGCGGTCGGCGGTTATCGCCCGCCGCCGCGGCCTCACCACCGTCCGGGCGGACGCCGTTCGCAGTACCGGCGAGCGCGCGCGGCCGCACCCGCGAGCGCGCCGGCGCCGCCGCCGCCCATCACGCGCACCATCACCGTCACCGAGGGCATGACGGTGAAGGATCTGGCCGACCGCCTCGAGGTGACCCCCAAGGACATCCTCAAGAAGCTGATCGAGCGGCGCGTGATGATGACCATCAACACGACCCTCGACGAGGAGACCGCGACGACGATTGCCCGCGAGTTCGGGGCGGACGTCACGATGCGCACCTTCGAGGAAGAGATGGGCGTCATCGAAGCCGAGGAGGCGAACCCCGAAGATCTGATGACCCGCGCGCCGGTCGTGACCGTGATGGGTCACGTCGACCACGGAAAGACGACGCTACTCGACGCCATCCGGGAAACGAAGGTGGCCGAGGGGGAAGCGGGCGGTATCACGCAGCACATCGGCGCGTACGCGGTCGAGATCAACCGGCGCCGGATTGTCTTCCTCGATACGCCGGGCCACGAGGCGTTCACGCTGATGCGCGCGCGCGGCGCGCAGGTGACCGACGTGGTCGTGCTCGTCGTGGCGGCTGACGATGGCGTGATGCCGCAGACCCAGGAGGCCATCGATCACGCGCGGGCCGCGGGGGTCCCGATCATCGTCGCCATCAACAAGATCGACAAGGCGGACTCCAACCCGGACCGTGTCAAGCAGGAACTGGCGGAACGCGACCTCGCACCGGAGGACTGGGGCGGCACCACGGTAACCGTCCCCGTTTCCGCCAAGAAGAAACAGAATCTCGACGGCCTGCTCGAAATGATCCTGCTGGTGACCGAGCTGGAAGAGACCAAGGCGAATCCGAAGCGGACCGCCACCGGCACCGTGCTCGAAGCGAAGGTGGACCGCGGCCGCGGCCCCGTCGCAACCGTTCTGGTGCAGGACGGCACGCTCAGCGTCGGTGACAACTTCATTGCCGGCGTCGTCGTCGGCAAGGTGCGCGCGCTGCACGACGATCTTGGCCAGGCGACACGCGACGCGGGACCGTCCAGCCCGGTCGAAGTGCTGGGGCTGACGGCGCTCCCGCAGCCCGGGGACGCCTTCCAGGCGGTGGCCGACGCGTCCAAGGCAAGGCAGATCGCGCTGCTCCGCCAAGCCCAGGCCAAGGAGAAGGCGCTCGGCGGACGGGGCCAGCGGCTGACCCTCGAGTCGTTGCAGCAACAGCTCGAAGCGGGGACCGCCAAGGAACTGCCGATCATCATCAAGGCGGACGTGCAGGGCTCGGCCGAGGTGCTGGCCGACTCGCTTGGGAAGCTGGGCGACGAAAGGGTCAAGACCCGAGTCATCCACACCGGCGTCGGGGCCATCAGCGAATCGGACGTCCTGCTCGCCTCGACATCCAACGCCATCATCGTCGGCTTCAACGTCCGGCCGGACCGGAATGCCACGACTGCGGTGGAGCGGGAGGGCGTGGATCTGCGGCTCCACTCGGTCATCTACGACGTGACCGACGAGCTGAAGAAGGCGCTGGCCGGCATGCTGGAACCGACCACCAAGGAAACGCAGCTCGGCGCGGCGGAGGTGCGACAGACTTTCAAGGTGCCCAAGTTCGGCACGGCGGCCGGCTGCCTGGTGACCGATGGCGTGATCACGCGGTCGGGCGACGCCCAGGCCCGGCTGGTCCGCGACGGCGTGGTGGTGTACGAGGGCCGGATCGGATCCCTGCGGCGATTCAAGGATGACGTCAACGAGGTGAAGAACGGCCTCGAGTGCGGTATCGCGTTCGAGAAGTACGGTGACGTGAAGGTGGGCGACGTGATCGAGTCGTTCACCGTCGAGAAGGTGGCCGCCACCGTCTGACCGTGGCGCACGGTACGCGGACGCTGCGTGTCGCCGAGCGCGTGCGAGTGGAACTGAGCACGCTGCTCTCCCGATCCGTCCGGGATCCCGCCGTGGCGGGCATCGCCATCACCGTGGTCCGCATGACTCCCGACCTGCAGGTCGCCCGCGTGTACTACACCCTCGCGGAGGGTTCGGACCACCGGGACGTCGCCCGCGGGCTGAGGCGGGCGCGGCCGTATCTGCGGCGCGCGGTGGGCGAGCGGCTGCAGCTCCGCCGCGCGCCCGATCTCCAGTTTCTGCAGGACAACTCGGCGGAGAAGCAGGACCGGATCGCGCGCATTTTCGACACGCTGGAACGCGAACGGGCCGCGGCGGCGGCCGAAACCGACGACGACGAGAAGAACGATGTCTCCTGACCCGCTGGCACAAATGGCCGACGCCCTTCGGGGCGGCCGGCGCTTCGTCCTCTCGTCGCATGCCCGGCCCGACGGCGATTCCATCGGCTCGCAGCTCGCGCTCGCGCACGCCCTGGACGCGCTCGGCAAGTCGGTCCGGATCGTGAACCGCGACGCGCCTCCGGCCTACCTCGCGACTCTGCCGGGGGCCGATCGGATCGAGGCGGCGGAGGCGTTGCCGGACGGCGCCGGGCCGTTCGATGCGGCGGTGATTCTCGAATGCGGAACCCTGGATCGGACCGAGGTGGCCGGACTGGATCAACAGCCGGTGCTGAACATCGATCACCATGTCGGCAATACGGGGTACGGCGCCGTCAACTGGTTCGACCCGAGCGCGGCCGCCTGCGCCGAACTGGTGCATGACCTGATCGCCAGGCTCGATGTCGAGCTGACGCCTCCGATCGGCGCCGCCCTCTACGCCGGCATCCTGACGGATACGGGTGGATTCCGCCACGGGAACATCACGGCCCGGACGTTCGACATCTGCCGGCGGGTCGCGGCCTGCGGCGTCGACGTCGCACGCATTGCCTCGGACGTGTACCAGAGCAGTTCGCCCGGCAAGATCCGCCTGACCGGACGCCTGCTCGACACGATGCGCCTGGAAGGCAACGGCCGAGTCGCCCTGCTGGACCTGGATGACGCGTTGATCCACGAGACCGGTTGTCCCCTCGACGACCTGGAAGGCGTGATCAACATGCCGCTCGCGTCCCGCGACATTCAGGCCGTCATCATGGTCAAGACGCTCGACGGCGTAACGCGCGTCAGCTTCCGTTCGAAGGGGACGGTCGACGTCCGTTCCGTCGCCGCGGCGTTCGGGGGCGGCGGACACCGCAACGCGGCCGGCTGCTCGCTGGAGTCCCCGGCCGTCGAGACACCGGTCGTCATCGCGCGGACCATCGCGGCCGTCGACGCCGCGACCGCCGCCGGGTCGGAGGCATGAGCGGCGTACGGGAACCTGCGCCCGACGGCGTCCTGGTTATCGACAAGCCGGCAGGCTTGACGTCGCACGACGTCGTCGCGCGCGTCCGGCGCGCGCTCGGCATCCGACGCGTCGGACACCTCGGCACCCTGGACCCGATGGCGACGGGCGTGCTGCCCCTCGTCGTCGGTAAGGCGACGCGGCTCGCGTCGCTCCTCTCGCCGGCACGGAAGACCTACGACGGGTTGATACGGCTTGGTGTCGTCACCGACACCTACGACATGACGGGCACGGTCACCGGCGATCGCCGCGACGAGATGGCGTCGGGCGCCCTGCCGCCACCCTCGACGGATGCGGTCGCCCGCGCGGCCGAAGGATTCAACGGCGCGTTCCCGCAGCGGCCCCCGCCCTACTCCGCGAAGCGCATCAAGGGCGTGCGCGCCTATCGGCTGGCGCGCCGGAACCAGCCGGTCGCGCCGGATCCGGTCGAGGTGACGGTTCACGCGCTCGACATTCTCGAGGTGACGCCGACCCACGTCCGGTGCCGCGTTGTCTGCGACCCCGGTTTCTACATGCGGGCGCTTGCCCACGATCTGGGCGCCGCGCTCGGCTGCGGAGGCTGCCTCGAGGCGCTGCGCCGGGAGCGGAACGGGGCGTTCGACCTCGCTGACGCGATCCCCCTGGATCAGCTCGAACGACCGGACGCGGCCGGCGCCGGCCGGCTGATCCCCATCGGCAACCTGCTGCCGGAAGCGCCCCGCCTGACGGTGACGCCGCACGGAGCGGCCCGGGTGCGGCACGGCAACGACCTGACGGCAGCCGACATCGTCTCGTCCGACCGGTCCTGGACGGATACGCCGCTGCCCGAGGGAAAGGCGCTGGCGCGGCTGTATGACGGCGACGGCCGGCTCCTGGCGATCGCCCGGAGCGATGCGGCCCGCGTTTTGCACCCTACGATCGTTGTAGTGTAGGATTCGTTGGATCAGAACAGAAGGACAAACACAAGAGACGGACCACAGAACGAGGGAGTCGAAGCAGACGTGGCGCTGGCGAAGGATCGGAAGACGGAGTTGATCGGTTCGTACCGACTGCATGATAGCGACACGGGGTCTCCCCAGGTGCAGATTGCGATCCTGAGCGAGCGCATCGGCTACCTGACCGAACACTTCAAGACCCACGCGAAGGATCACCATTCGCGTCGCGGCCTCCTGCAGATGGTCGGCCGTCGCCGGCGCCTCCTCGACTACCTCAAGGGGAAGGATTCCGAGAGCTACTCCGCGCTGATCAAGCGCCTCGGCATCCGCAAGTAGGCAGCCACCGGTCTCGATTGAGACCCGCTTCCCCGCCTGCGCTCCGCGATTCCAGACACCGAATCGCCAGCCCGCCTCGCTACCCAACTCATAACCCGCTCGAACGCGACGGCTGCGACCGTTCGACTGACAGAGGAGCAGAATTCCATGCACACGGCCCAAGTGAACGTCGGCCGATCCACACTGACCATCGAGACCGGCAAGCTGGCCAAACAGGCCGACGGCGCGGTCACCGTCCGTTACGGCGACACCGTCGTCATCGTTACCGCCTGCGCCGCGCCGAGCGCGCGGGAGGGAATCGACTTTCTGCCGCTCACCGTCGACTACCGCGAGTACGCGTACGCCTCCGGCCGGATCCCGGGCGGGTTCTTCAAGCGGGAGGGTAAGCCGACCGAAAAGGAGGTGCTGACGAGCCGCCTGATCGACCGGCCAATCCGTCCGCTCTTTCCCGAGGGATGGAACCGGGAGACCCAGGTGGTGTCGCTGCTGCTGTCGGCGGACCCTGAGAACGATTCGGACGTTCTGGCGCTGACCGGCGCGTCGGCCGCGCTCGCCATCTCATCCATTCCGTTCGCCCACCCCGTGGCGGCGGTCCGGGTCGGCCGCGTCGACGGAGAGTTCCTGATCAACCCGACCTTCCAGGAACGGGAAACCAGCGAGCTCGATCTGATCGTCGCCGGCAGTCGTGACGCCATCGTCATGGTGGAGGCAGGCGCCAAGGAAGTGAGCGAAGAGGTAATGCTGGGCGCGCTCGAGGCGGGCCATGCCGCCATCCGCCAGCTCGTGGCCGCGATCGAGGAACTGGCCACGGCCGTCGGCAAGTCCAAGACGTCGATCGAAACGCACGCCATCGACCCGTCGCTCGCGGGCGAGGTGGAAGCGAAGGCGCTCGCCCCGCTCGCCGAGGCGATGCGGGTCACCGACAAGCTCGAGAGCTATGCCCAGGTGGACCGCGTGCAGGACGAACTGCTGGCCGGCATCCCGGACGACGATCCCCAGGCCCGCGCCGACGCGAAGGCGGTGTTCAAGAGCCTGAAGGAAAAGGTGCTGCGCGAGGAGGTTCTCGACCGCG
This sequence comes from Vicinamibacterales bacterium, assembly GCA_965202655.1. Lineage (GTDB taxonomy): Bacteria > Acidobacteriota > Vicinamibacteria > Vicinamibacterales > UBA8438 > VXRJ01. Next base: position 837,746 of record CBDBBK010000001.1, read on the forward strand.
GACATCGTCTCGACGGGCGCCAGTTCGATCAGGTGCGCGACATCTGGTCGGAAGTTGGCGTCCTGCCGCGGGTCCACGGATCGGCCGTCTTCACGCGCGGCGAGACGCAGGCGCTCGTTACCGCCACCCTCGGCACGTCGGACGATCAGCAGAAGGTGGAGCAGGTGGACGGCGAGCGCTTCAAGCGCTTCATGCTCCACTACAACTTCCCGCCCTTCTCGGTCGGTGAGGTGAAGTTCCTGCGCGGGCCGGGGCGGCGCGAGATCGGCCACGGCAATCTGGCGGAGCGGAGCCTCACACCGATGCTCCCCAGCGAGGAGGACTTTCCCTACACGGTCCGGGTCGTCTCCGACATCCTGGAATCGAACGGTTCGTCATCGATGGCGAGCGTCTGCGGCGGCGCCCTTGCCCTGATGGACGCCGGCGTGCCGCTTACCCGCCCCGTGGCGGGCATCGCGATGGGCCTGATCCTCGACGAGGCCAACGGCCGTCACGCGGTCCTGTCGGACATCGCCGGCGCCGAAGACCACTACGGCGACATGGACTTCAAGGTGGCGGGAACCAGCGAAGGCATCACCGCGCTGCAGATGGACATCAAGGTGACGGGGATCACGACCGCCATCATGCAGGAGGCGCTGCAGCAGGCGCGCGCCGGCCGCCTGCACATCCTCGAGCGGATGGAAACGACGATCGCGGCGCCGCGCGAGTCGATATCGACGCACGCGCCGCGGATCATCACGATCCAGATCCCGGTCGACAAGATCCGCGACATCATCGGCCCGGGCGGCAAGACCATCCGCAGCATCACGGCGCGGACCGGCGTCAAGATCGACGTCGAGGACGACGGGACCGTCAACGTCGCATCCTCCGACGAGGAAGCGGCGAACCAGGCGATCGCGATCATCGAGGAGCTGACCGCCAGTCCCGAGGTGGACAAGACCTACCTGGGCAAGGTGCAGCGGATCGCCGACTTCGGCGCCTTCATCGAAATCCTGCCCGGGATCGACGGCCTGCTGCACGTTTCGGAAATCGCCCACTACCGGGTGGAAGATGTCCGGAGCGAGCTGAACGAGGGCGACCAGGTCCTCGTCAAGGTGATCAACGTCGACCCGAGCGGCAAGGTCCGCCTGAGCCGCAAGGCTCTCCTCACGGGTGGCCCGGAGCAGGCCGACGGCCGGCCGGGAGACGGTCAGCCCGGCGACGGCCAGCCACGTCCCGATCGCCGCGGTAATCGCCCGGACCGTCCCGACCGCGGAGGCCGCCGGCCGCCGCGCCGACGCCGGGACGACGGCAACCGGGGCGAACCCGCGCGACGCTAGCGCGCCCGGTCGGGGCGCACGGCGGCCATCCTGGCGCCCAGCGGGGGATGGGAGTAGAAGAGCCACTCCACGAGGCGCGAGGGGTGTTCGTCAGCCAGGTGGTGCGCCGCCAGCCGGCGGAGGCCGGACACGAACGCGTCGCGGTTGCCGGTCATCCGGATCGCATAGCGGTCGGCGCGCCGTTCGTGCCAACGGGACAGGCCGCGCGTCAACGGTGACGTGCCAACCTGGACCACAGCCACCACGAACCCCATCAGGGGCAGTCCCGCCGGGTCACCCAGCCGCGGCAGGTCAGCGCCGGCGAGGGATCCGGTGAGCAACAGATGGACCGCCAGGCAACCCGCGGTCACGACGACGGCATCCAGGCCGATCGACTGCCAGAGGTCACAGTGCCGGTGATGCGCCAGTTCGTGCGCAACCACCACTTCGATCTCGGGGTCGCTGTAGTCCTGGAGCAGCGTGTCCGAGACCAGGATGCGCCGTGATGGTCCGACACCGACGATGGCGGCGTTCGCCGTGTCGCTTCGCGCACCGATCCGCCATTCCCGGATGTCGATGCCGGGCGCGCCGGCCCGGGCCGCCAGCAACTCCAGCCGCCGGCGCAGCAGGGGACGCTGCAGCGGCGCCGTCACGAACAGCCAGCGGGCCAGCAGCCGCGGCGCCAGCATGGCTCGCCCCACCGTCGCCAGCAGGAAGCCGGCGCCCGCCAACCACCACCAGTCGTCGGGCCGGTACGCGATCAGCAGGAACACCGCTCCCGCCGCCACGGTCCACCAGACGACCCGGCGGGCGGAAGCATGCAGGAGATGGCCACGCAGCCAGTCTCCTAAGCGCTCGCGTGAGAGGCCATAGCGGCGCTCCAGAATGAACTCCACCCACCAGACGAACGGAAGCGCCGCGGTTTCCACCGCCACGACGAGGAGAGCCGCGGCCAGGGTCGCCATGACCACGGCGGCGAGGGCCTCCGCCGCCGGCTCCGCCGCGAGCGACGCGGGAAGCAGCCGCGTCAGTGCCGGGGCGAGGCCGCGGGGTGGAAAATCAAGCGCGATGGCGCCGACAAGGACACTCGCCCGGGCGGCCACCGCCAGCGCACGTCCGCGGCGTACCTGGCGTTGGTACCGGGCGGCCTTGTTCTCGTTCACGCCTCACGAGATCTTGACGGAGATCAGCTTCGATACGCCGGGCTCTTCCATCGTGACGCCGTAGAGCCGGTCGGCGATCTCCATCGTCTTCCGGTTGTGCGTTACCAGAACGAACTGCGTGTGGTCGAGCAGCCCGCGGAGCATCTCGACGAACCGGCCGATATTGGCGTCGTCGAGCGGCGCGTCGATCTCGTCGAGCAGGCAGAACGGACTCGGACGGTACCGGAAGATGGCGAACATCAGCGCCATCGCCGCCAGCGCCTTCTCACCCCCGGACAGCAACTGAATGCTCTGCAGCCGTTTGCCCGGCGGTTGCGCGATGATGTCGATGCCGCTCTCCAGCAGGTCGGTCTCGTCGAGCAATACCAGCCCGGCCCGCCCGCCGCCGAACAGCGTCTGGAAAGTCTCCTGGAAGTAATCGTTGATGGCGGTAAACGCCTCGCGGAACCGCTCGCGCGTCGTGGCGTCGATGCGGGCGATGGCGGCTCCCGTGGCCTCTATGGAGTCGAGCAGATCCTTGCGCTGCGTGGTCAGGAACGTATGCCGTTCCTCGAGCTCGTCGAACTGATCGATAGCCATCATGTTGACCGGACCGAGGCGATCGATCTTGTCGCGCAGCAACTCGACCATTCGATCCGCATCGATCCCGTCACCCGCGACGCCAGCGGCATCCACGTCGGGCGCGGAATCGTCATCCGCGGCTTCCTCCACCTCCGCCGCGTCCTCCCCAACCTCGCCGGATGCCGGGAGGGTGCGGAGGAGCGCGCGATCCGGTTCGATCGGACCCTCCGCCTCCTGACGGGCCACCTCGTCGACCACATCCGGCAACGACGTCTCAAGCGCCTCCCGACACGCTTCTTCGAGGTGCGACATGTCGGCATCCACGGTCGCGCGCGCCACCTCCTCCCGGGAGACCGCGGCCCGCGCCGCGTCCAGATCCGATCGAGCCCGCTTCACGGCCTCCTCGCAATCGGCGATCTTCGCGTGCTGATCGTTCACCGAGGCATCGAGGCGCACGATGTCGCGGCGCATCCCGTCGAGCGCGCGGACATCGGCATCACGCGCCTCCTCCGCCCGGCTGACTCCCGCGAGCAATCGGCGCCGATCGGCCTGCGCCTGCAGGTTCCCCGCCTTTCTCGCCTCGATCTGCCGGCGCAGGTCCTGCAGTTGATCGTCAAGGCGACGGACATCGGCCACCAGCGCGTCGACCCGTTCGGCCAGCGCGGCATGCTCCGCCTTGTCGTTCGCCACGCGCTCGGTAAGGGCATCCAGAGTCTCACGCGCGCCGAGCAGATCCGCCTGCGCCGCCATGAAGCGATCGTCGGCCGACTGCTGCTCCGCCTGAAGCCGGCGAATCGACTCGCGCGCCTCGGTCTCCTTCCGCTCCAGGCCGCTCCGCTCTTCGACCACGTGACGCCGGTCGGTGTCGATCGCCCGTTGCCTGGCCGACAACTGCGCCTGCTCGTCGTCGAGGCGCTCGACCTGCATCCCGCAACCGACCAGTTCCTTCTCGAGGGCATGCTGATCGGCCTGCGCTTCCGTCAGCGTTTCACCGAGCCGGCCCGAATCCGCTTCCCATTCCGTCAACTCCGCCGCGAGCCGATCCAGCGCGGCCTCGCCGGTCCGCAGCCGGCTGCGCAGTTCCTTGATCTGACGCCGCGTGGTCAACGGGCTGCCGGCGCCGGAAGGGCCACCTCCCTCGAGCCGGTCCGCGCCCCGCACGACGATGCCCTCCGGCGTGACGATGGGGTCGTGCGTCGCGGTCGCCGCGGCGGTCGCCGCGTCGAGCGACGGCGCGATCCATCGGCGGGCGAGCAGGCGCCGGACCACCGGCGCGCCCGGACCGGCCACTGCCACCAGATCCGTCAAGGGGCGGAGTGACGGGTGCGGCGCCGACGCCGCCATCCCGGCCTCGGAACCCGCCGGCGCTGCGCCGTCCTCGGCGGGACCGGCAATGAGGAAGCCGCAACGGCCCGCCTGCTGCGATGCCGCCAGCGCCGCGCCGGCCAGCGCCGCGTCACGCGACGGAACGATGACGAACTGCAGCAGATCGGCCAGGGATGCCTCGACGGCACGCTCGTCGGCCTCGGAGACCTCCAGATGATCCGCCACCGAACCGTGGTGTTGGACCACGTCTCCCGCGGTCAGCACGGCGCGGGCGCCCTCGCCGTAGCCGGCGCGCGCGGCCTCGAGCTCCACCAGCGACTCGACCCGCGCCCGCATCCCGGCGATCTCCTGCTCGCGCCGACGCTGGTCGGCGCTCCCCTTCTCGATGCGCTGGCGGGTCGAAGCAAGCCCCGTTTCCACCTCCAGGCGGCGGGCGCGCGCCGCCTCCAGCCGATCCCGCACCCCGGCGACCGCGGCGTCGGCCTCGGTCCGCCGCTCTGCCGCACGGGCCGTCTGCGTGGCGATGTCCGCCCCCTCGGCGTCCAGCCTGGCCAGCGCTTCGGCAATCCGCGTGTGCCCTGCCGACGCCTGATCCACGACGTTCTGGAGCACGGAGGCGGCGCTGGTCGCGGCGAACATCTCGCTGCGCGCCGCCTCCACGTCGCTCTCGTGCTTCTCGATGGTCTGCTGGGTCTCGGCCAGCGTCCGCTCCCCGTCGGTCAGCCGGGCCAGCACCGCGTCGCGCTCCGCCACGATGCGCCCGCGCGTCTCGCCCTGTGTCCGGAGTTCCGTTTCGAGCGGCCCGAGCCGCTGCTCCAGGGCCGCGAGGGCCGTTTTCCCTTCCGCCAACTCGGTCTCGAGCTCGGCCGCACGCCGGCCGTCGAACTCAATCTGATGCTGGTGCCGGTCGATGGCGAGCTCCCGCTGATGCGCCGTCTCGCGAGCCGAGGTGGCCGCCTCCTCGGCCTCGGCCAGCTCGAGACGCAGCCGCTCGCGCCGGTTCTCCTGCTCGGCCAGCCGGACCTCGGCCGCCTGCACGTGAATCGACGCCTCTTCCATGCGTCGCGACGCTTCTTCGACGGCGTGCTGGAGCGTCCGGCTTCGCCGGGCGAACAAGACTTTCTGCCAGCGGCGCAGCTCCTCGCGCAGCCGGCGGTAACGGCGCGCCTTCGCGGCCTGCCGCTTCAGGGTTCCCCGCTGCTTCTCGACCTCGAAAACGATGTCGTCGACACGGGTCAGGTTCTGGTGCGCCGCTTCCAGCTTCAGTTCCGCCGCGCGGCGGCGGGACTTGTACTTCGTAACCCCTGCCGCCTCCTCCAGAAGCTGCCGCCGCTCGGTGGGCCGGGCGCCCAGGATCTGACCGATGCGCCCCTGCTCGATGACGGCATACGCCTTGACGCCGACGCCGGAGTCCATCAGCAGGTCCTGAACGTCACGCAGGCGGCAGACCCGGCCATCGATCAGGTACTCGCTCTCGCCGGAGCGGTACAGCCGGCGGCCCACCTCGACGTCGCGGGTGATGAACGGGCCTTCCTCTTCCTCGAAGTCGAGCTCGAGACTGGCCGGCGGGCGCCCGTTGCCCGTCTTTTCCTTCGGGGCCGCCGGGACCGAGGCCGCTCCGGTGAGAGCCGCGGTGACGCCGGCAAGCTGAATCCGCACCTCGGCGGCGGCCGTCGGGCGGCGCACGTCGCTGCCGCTGAAGATGACGTCCTCCATCCGTTCGCCCCGGAGACTGCGCGCGCTCTGCTCGCCCAGCACCCAGGTGATGGCGTCAATGACGTTGCTTTTTCCGCAGCCGTTGGGACCGACGATGGCGGTTACACCGTCGTCGAAGATCAGCGCCGCGCGTTCGGGGAAACTCTTGAACCCGTCGATTTCGAGTTGGGCCAGACGCATCACGAATGACGGGGCGGCGGTGCGTGCATCACCGCCCGCATCACTGGGCGGCGACGGCCGTCGCGGCGTCGCTGAGGCGGAGAAGAGCCTCCGCCTCGTCAAACAGGGTGAGCGCGTACTGCGCCTGCGGATCGTTGTCGAACAGGTGGCGGCGCGCCTCCATCTCGCCGAACAGATCGGTATCGATCTCGTAGTGGATCATGGCCCGGATGAAGTCGAGATCCGCGGCGAAGGCCTCCTCGTCGACCGTCAGGCCGCGTTCCTCGACGTGCGCCTTGAAGTCGGCCAGCGTGGCGTCGTCAATGCCGAAGCCCCGGTCGACCACGACGCGATCCGCTCCTTCCACACTGACCCTCGTGTCGCCGGCGGCGGAGAAGCGCTGGGCGAACGAAACGAAATCGCGCCGTGCATAGAGCAGCCGGCCGAACCGCGACGGGTCGAAACCGGCGATCGGACCGGTGTGGAAATGGTCCGGCTCCACGCCGCCGCCGCTGTACACTGCCCGCCCGGCGCCAGTCAGCTTCCGGTCCGACGGCAGCCGACTGGGCGCTTCCGGCTGCCGCAGCGAGTAGGTGAGGTACTCGTCGAAAGCCGCGTCCCACGGGCGCTGCAGCATTCGACCGCTCGGCGTGAAGTAACGCGCCGTCGTCAGCGCCAGTCCCGCGCCGTGGCTCACGCGGAAGATCGACTGCACGAGCGCCTTGCCGAACGTCGTCTCTCCCACCACCAGGCCGCGGTCATGATCCTGAACCGCGCCGGCCACGATCTCCGATGCGCTGGCGCTGTTCCGGTTGACGAGCACGATGAGGGGCTGCTCCGTGTATTCGCCGGCCTCGCGGGCGAAGTAGTCCTGATCGGAGTTGGCGACACGGCCCCGCGTGTAGACGATCATGTCGCCGTTAGGCAGGAACTGGTTCGAGACCTTGATCGCCTGATCCAGCGGACCGCCTGGATTGCCGCGCAGGTCCAGCATCAGCCGGCTGAAGTCCTCTTCCCGGAGCGATGCCAATGCGCGCGTCAACTCGTCGTTGCTGGTCTCGGAGAAGTCGCCCAGGCGGACGTACGCGGTCTCGTCGTCCACCATGAACGCCGCTTCCACCGTCGCGATGTTGATCTCGTCCCGTTCAACCGCCAGGTCGATGAGATCGTCGTAGCCCGGCCGCTCGATCGAGATGTTGACCGACGTGCCGCGCGGCCCGCGCAGGCGGCCCACCGCCTGATCGCTGCTCATCCCGATCGCGTTGTCCCCCTCGATGCGGGCAATGACGTCACCGCGGCGGAGGCCGGCCCGGTAGGCCGGCGAGCCCTCGAAGAGACTCTGTATGGTGATGCGCCCGCTGATCACGTTGATGGATATGCCGAGCCCGTAATAGCGGCCCTCCTGACGCTCGCGCAGGCGGGCGTAGGAGCGGGCGTCCATGTAGCTCGAGTGGGGATCGAGCGTTTGCAGCATGCCGCCGACGGCGCGCGAGACGAGCTGCTCGACGTCCACGTCGTCGACGTAGTTCGCTTCGATGAGAGCCACGGCGGACGCGAAGGCGTCGAACTGCCGCGCCATCTCGTCCTGACGGGCGAGCGCCTGCCCCCCGAACAGCCCGCCGACGATGGCGAGCATGACTACAGCCACCACGCCGGTCGTAAGGGATGCCGCGGTCCGCATGGCCTGATGGGATGCTACCAGAGCCGCCGGAATCCCGCAACGGCAGTGCGCCTTGACCCTCCTCAGCGGCGGTCCATATACTCGTCAAGAGCCGTCGGGTGATTCGTGCGCCTGCGCGACCGACGGCCAAGGAGCAACAACATGGGGCCCATCGGCGTCTGGGAGATGGTCATCATCCTCGTGGTGGCGCTGATCGTCTTCGGTCCGCGCAAGCTGCCGGAACTGGGCCGTTCGCTCGGCAAGAGCCTCGGCGAGTTCAAGCGCGCGTCCAACGAGTTGCGCAACACGCTTGACGAGGAGATCCGGGTCGAGGAACGCAAGACGCCCACCGCGCCGCGGGTCAAGCCCGCCGGGTCCGGCGCCTCGACGCCGGCGCCCGCGGCCCAGGCGGCGGCCACCGCGACCGTAGCTACCGGGACGGCGGCCACTTCGGCGGGGCCGGCGCCGACCCCGGCCGCCGCGACGGCGACCCCCGCCGACGTTCACCCGACCGAGCCCGATGTGGGCACCTAGCAGCCCGTTTCACCACGGGCTGCCCGGGTGGCCGCCACGCGATGGCTGACGTTCTGACGCCCGGGCAGCCGAAGACCGATCCGCCCGATTCGCCGGAGCCGTCCGGCGCCTCGCCGGCTTCGCCGACGAACACCGAAACGGCCGTGGCCGAGTCCCCTGCGCCATCTGCGCCGCCGGTGCCGGCCGACCCCGGCGCTCCTCCGCCCGGAGAGCCGCCCGAACCGGAGACCGACGAGGATGACGACGGCGGCTCGGGCGGCAAGATGTCGTTCCTCGACCATCTGGACGAGTTGCGCCGCCGCCTGATCCGGTCGTTCATCGCCCTCGGCGTCGGCGTGCTGGTCTGCTACGGTTTCATCGATCCGATCTTCGACTTCATCATGGAACCGCTCGCCGCGGTTCTGCCGCCGGACCAGGGTCTCATCTATACCGACCCGACCGAGGCGTTCTTTCTCCGCCTGAAGATGGCGGCGCTGGTGGGCCTCGTGCTCTCCACCCCGGTCGTGATGACGCAATTCTGGCTGTTCGTCGCGCCGGGGCTGTACGCGCACGAAAAGAAGTTCGCCATTCCGTTCATCGCACTTGCCACTTTCTTCTTCGTTGGCGGAGTCGTTTTTGCGCACTACGTCCTCTTCCCCGTAGCCTGGGGGTTCTTTGCCAGTTACGGCGCCGCGGACGAGTACGTGGAATTCACGCCGCGGCTGCAGCCCGCCTTTTCCCTGTACGTCCGGCTCGTGCTCGGCTGCGGCGTGGTCTTTCAGTTGCCGACGGTCGTGTTCTTTCTCGCCCGCATGGGCGTGGCCTCGCCGAAATTCCTGCTGCGGAACTTCAAGTATGCGGTCCTGCTGATCTTCATCTTCGCCGCGGTCATCACGCCGACGCCCGACCCGGTGACCATGACCTTCATGGCGGGACCGATGCTGGCGCTCTATGTGCTGAGCATCGGCATTGCCTGGGTCTTCCGGAAGCGGCAAACGGATACGGAAGACGACGACTGACCCCCCGGCTGCGTTGACTTGCCGCAATGGCGACCATAGAATCGGAGTGAAATACATCCCTTCGGGGGCGTGTACCAAGACGTGGGGGCAACTTGTTGACACACCTGCTGAAACACCATTCCGGTCAAGGGCGCTTGTGGTTACGCGCGGTCGCGACAGTTGCCGCCATCGGCCTCCTCGCCGTCCCTGCCGCCGCGCAGGAGGAAGAGAACACGCGGCCCGCGGGCGTCACCTTTCTCGGTGACACCGGTCTCTGGTTCGTTCCGACCGCCGAAGTGCTGGCGGCCGGCAACGTCTCCGGTTCCGTCCAGCACGCCACGTTCAACCGCGAGGCGGGCTTCACCGCCATTCAGACCAGCGGGGGCACCTTCGCGGTCGGTGTCGGCGGGCGGGCGGAGTTCTTCGCGTCGATTCCCCTGGTTACGCGTATCGACCGTGATATCCGTCCCCTCTTCCGGTCCGGCAACGCCGGCAGTCTGGATCTGGACTATCCCCTGGCCACCCGGGAGTTCAGCGGCAGCGCCATGGGCGACATCATCGCCGGCGTCAAGGTGAACCTGATGTCCGAGCGGACTCAGGCTCCGGCCGCGGTGGCGCTTCGCGGCTGGGCGCGGCTGCCGACCGGCAGCGAGGCCTCCGGCACGACCGGCGGGGCGCCGGGCGGGGGCGTGGGCCTCGTCGTGAGCAAGGCCGCCCAGAACGCGGAAGTCGCCCTGCATGGCGACTTCCAGTTCCGCGGCAACCCCAGCAACGTCACCGTCCCGAACGGGTTCCGCTTCGGCGCCGGCGTGGGCGCTCCCGTCGCCGGACGGGTTCGCGTCTTCGGCGAGTTGCTCGCGTCGATGCCGATGGGCGACGAGATCACGCTGCGCTCGCCGCTGATGGCGCGCGACCGGAGCATGAGCGGCCTGTCCCTTCCCGCCACGTCGCCGCTCGACCTCGTCGCGGGAATCCAGGCGCAGGGGCGCGGCGTCGCCTTCGGCGGCGGCATCACCTGGGCGCTGCGCCACGCGTCGCGGTCCATGGTTGATCAGACGCTGCCGCAGGCCGACCGGCTGGGCGTGATTTTCCGTCTCACCTATCACCCGGGCGTGCGCGTCTACACGCCGCCGCCGCCGCCGCCACCGCCGCCGGAGCCGAATCGACCTCCTACCGTCTCGGTGTCGTGCGACCCGTGCGAAGTGCTGACCAACGAGACCGTCAACCTGCGGGCGGACGCCTCCGACCCGGACGGCGACGCGCTCACCTACCGGTGGAATGCGCCGGCCGGCCAGTTCACCGGCGGCGCCGACCGCGCCACCACCACCTGGCAGGCGCCGGATAACGCCGGGCCGGTGCCGGTCAGCGTGACGGTCAGCGACGGCAACGGCGGCTCCGCCTCCGACACCGCCAACATCACCGTGAACGCGCCGCCGCCGCCGCAGCGTGACTGGATGTTCGAGGACGTCCACTTCGACTTCGACCGGTACACGCTCCGGCCCGTGGCGCTGGAAGTGCTGGACGAGGTGATCGAAGCGATGATGGAGGATGAGAACTTCACCATCCAGATCGAAGGCCACACCTGCAACATCGGCACCAACGAGTACAACCTCGCGCTGGGCGACCGGCGGGCCGATGCGGTGGAGTCGTACCTGACCAGCCGCGGCATCGATGCGAGCCGGTTGCAGACGGTCACCTACGGTGAAGAGCGGCCGGAACACGACAACGCGCGCGAGGAGACGCGACGGCTGAACCGGCGGGCCGCCCTGGTGGTCCGTCTCCAGCAGTAGCCCCGCCGCGAATGCGCCGTGCGCCGGGGGGCAATGCCTCCGGCGCACGGATGCCCTTCAGTAGGCCTTTGCGAACCAGGCGTCGGTGACGCTGGGCTTGCTGCACTTGACGCACGTGCCCGACGCCTCCACCGGTTCCAGTGGCAGGTTGCGGATCGTCGCCTGCGTGGCGGTCTTGATCTGCGCCTCGCAGGTCTCGTCGCCGCACCACGGAGCGACGACGAAACCGGGGCGCCCTTCGAACAACTGATCGAACTCGGCGCCGGAAGCGGTCCGGACGGTGTGAGCGTCACGAAACGCCACGGCGCGCGAGAACAGGTCCGCCTGCACCGTCTCGAGCAGATCGGCTATGTGCTCGCCAATCCCCTCCATCGGCGCGGACGTCTTCTCCCGCGTGTCGCGGCGAGCCACTACAACCTGCGACTGATCGACGTCGCGCGGGCCGATCTCGACGCGCAGCGGCACGCCGCGCATCTCCCATTCCGAGAACTTCCAGCCCGGCTTGTGCTCCTCCCGGTCGTCGACGAACACGCGAATCCCCTCTTCGCGCAGGGAAGCGGCAATCCGGTCGACGGACGGCAGCACCGTCTCCTTCCAGTTGCCGCGCGGGATCGGGACGATGACCACCTGGTGCGGCGCGATCCGCGGCGGCAGGATCAGCCCGCTGTCGTCGCCGTGGGTCATGACGACGCCGCCGATCAGCCGCGTCGTCATGCCCCATGACGTCTGCCAGACGTACTGCACCGACTTGTCGCGCGCCTGGAACGTGATGTCGAACACCTTGGCGAAGTTCTGGCCCAGGTTGTGCGAAGTGCCCGCCTGAAGCGCGCGGCCGTCACCCATGAGCGCCTCGACCGAGTAAGTGTGCCTGGCGCCGGCGAACTTCTCGCTTTCGGTCTTCCGCCCGTCCATCACCGGCATCGCGAGCTCGGTCTCGAGAAACTCCTTGTAGACACCCAGCATCCGCCGGGCTTCCTCCTCCGCCTCCGCCGCGGTTTCGTGCGCGGTGTGCCCCTCCTGCCACAGGAACTCGGTGGTGCGAAGGAACAGCCGCGTCACCTTCTCCCAGCGGACGGCGTTGGACCACTGGTTGATCAGGATCGGCAGATCGCGCCACGACTGCACCCATTTCGCATACATCGTGCCGATGATCGCCTCCGACGTGGGGCGGACCACCAGGCGCTCCTCGAGCGGTTCGTTGCCGCCCTGCGTGACCCACGCCACTTCCGGGGCGAACCCTTCCACATGCGCGGCCTCCTTCCGAAGCAGACTCTCCGGGATGAACAGCGGGAAGTACGCGTTGACGTGGCCGGTGGCCTTGAAGCGACGGTCGAGGCCCGCCTGCAGCAGTTCCCAGATGGCGTAGCCGTACGGCCGGATCACCATGTTGCCCTTCACCGGCGAGTAGTCCGCCAGCTCGGCGCGGCGGATCACGTCGGTGTACCAGCGCGAGAAATCCTCCGACCGGGGCGTGATCTCGGTGACGAATGCCTGTTCCTTTGGCGCCATCTGGGTCTTGTCCTCGTCGGTGCGATCCGTGGTGTCGTCCGTCCCGTCCGGCGGGACCGATCAGTGTAGATCGTTCCGCGGACCGATGGCGGGGTATCCTAACCGCGCCATGCGCGATGCAGTGATTCGGGTCGGAACGGCGTCGCGCGCCTACCGCATTCGCGTGGGCGCGGGGTCGGTGGCGCGACTGGACCACTGGATCACCGAGGCGGGAGGTGACGGTCCTCGCTTCGTCGTCTCGAGCCCGACCGTCTGGCGGGCGCACGGAGAGACGATCAGCGCCGCCCTCCCGCTCGCCGGCCATTGCCTGATGCCCGACGGAGAACGGGCCAAGACGGTTCGAACCGTCGGCCTCATCCACGACGCGCTGGCGCGGGCGGCGGCCGACCGGTCGGCCACCGTCGTTGCCGTCGGGGGCGGCGTCGTCGGGGACGTCGCGGGATTCGCGGCCGCCACCTGGTTGCGGGGCGTCCGCCTCGTGCACGTGCCGACCACGCTGCTGGCGCAGGTGGACTCCGCAATCGGCGGCAAGGTGGGCGTCAACCATCCGCTCGGCAAGAACCTGATCGGCGCCTTCCACCAGCCCATCACCGTCGTGATTGATCCGGTGCTGCTCGACACGCTGCCGAGACGCGAGTTCCGCGCCGGACTCTATGAGGTGATCAAGTACGGCGTCATTGCCGACACCCGTCTCTTCCACCGGCTGGAACGGGACCTCGACGCCATCGTCCGCCGCGACACCAACGCGGTCGTTCCCATCATCACGGCGTCGTGCCGGGTCAAGGCGCGGGTGGTCGCCAAGGACGAACGCGAGGCGGGCCTGCGCCGCATACTGAACTTCGGCCATACGGCGGGGCATGCGATCGAGGCGGTGACCCGGTACCGCCGCTTCCGGCATGGCGAGGCCGTCGCCTACGGCATGCTCGCGGCGGCCGACCTCGCGGTGCGCCGCGGCTCGTTCCAGGAAACGGATCGCGCCGCGCTGGCCGGCCTGATCGCACGACTCGGGCCGTTGCCGGCGCTCGGAGACCTGTCGGCGCAGAAGCTGGTCGAGACGATGCGACACGACAAGAAGGTGATCCGCGGCCGGCTCCACGTGGTTCTGCCCACCCAGCTCGGAGCGACCGAGATAGTCGGCGACGTGACCGAGGCGCAGTTTCGCCGTTCGCTCCAGGCGATCGGAACCGCGGCGTAGGCGCGTCCGAAGCGCGTGCGAGGCGCTTGCGGCACGCCCGAAGGGCCCGTGTCAGCGAATGACCCGCTGGGAGATCAGCCGCACCCGCGTGACCGGCGGCGCGGGCGGCGGCGGCGTCACGACCTGGCGCCAGACCGTCGCCTGCACGGCGCGGCTCGCGCCGCGCGGACCGTACGCCGCGGCATGCAACGCCATCGTGCCGTTGCCGTCGAGCTGGGGGTCGCCATCGGCGTCCGCAGCGTCATCCGCCACCCACACCGCCACGAGCCACGGCCCGTAGGCCGCCGGCAGTCCGGCCCACGTCGCGAGATCGCCATGCGCGAGAAGCGTCCACGTCAGGCCCCGGCCGGCATCGTCAGCTCCCTCTCCGCGTGCATTGAGAGGCCCGGCGACTCCCGCCAGGTCCACCGTCCGGCCATCCGGCATTGTCGGCGCGAGTGACGCCCCCCAGTGCGTGGATCGCACGGACCCGTTGAGCACGAGGTTCCAGTCCGGCCGCCCGGCGAGTTCCGCCGCGGCGAGCGCGATCGCCGCCTCGGCGGCGTACAGTCCCTCGACCGCGCGGCGGTGATTCGCCGCCACCTCCGTCTCGAGCGTCGACAGGGGCACCAGCGCGGCGGCGAGTCCCACCAGCAGCAGCCCCACGAGCAACGCGACCACCAGCGCCGCGCCCCGCTCTCCGTCACCTAGCAGCCCGTGGTGAAACCCCGCGTGACACCGAGAGCGGCGAGGCGCCCGGCTGACAAGGCGCGACGAGGGAGCATATTGGCCATATGCGACCGAGGAGCAACGCCGTTCAGCCGGGATGCATCGCCGCTCGAATGTAGCGGGGGTTTCACCACGGGCTGCTAGCATGATCACCACGACGCGAGGCTGCGCGGCGCCACGTCGAGGGTCGCCGTGACATCACGAATGGCTGTCGACCGACGCGATCCCGGCGTGCCCGGCGGCGCCCGCCGCCACGCGTCATCGACTGCCCGGAACGTGGCCTCGACCCGGATGCGCCGAATCCGGAACTGGTCCACGTCGACCGTGGCGCCGCCGCCGCACCACGGGCCATCGGTCAGTTCCGCCAGATCGATGGGCGCAGTTCGGGATGTCGGCGCCGCCGCGGCGGCCGACGCGGCAGCCAGGCAGGGGGCCGTCAGGGCGATTGGGACGGCGGGCGGCGCGCCCGGTGGCGCCACCAGCGGCCCCGCCGGCAGCGTCGTCGACGGCGGCGACGCCGGCTGATCGGTGCCGAAGTACCGGACGGTGAAGCCCACCACCCCCTCGATCGCCGCACGGTCGGTGCCGGCGCCGTTGTGGACACGGATCTGCTGACGGCCGGCGTCGTGGTAGTAACCGCGGATGCGCACCGGCGCTATCCGCGACCCGGCCGTGAACGCCGCGCCGGGCGGACCGCCGGTAACGCGGGTCAGGTCGACGGTTGCCCCGGATCGGCCCGTGACGCGGTACAGATCGGCCCGCCCGGTATCGTCGTAGACAATCGCCAACCCGCCCCCGTCCCGGATCAGACCGCACGGAATGGCGCGGCACGCGGCATCTGGCGTCACGGTGACGGTTCCCCCGGCGCCGGGCAGCGGCACGGCCAGGCGGGCGCCCGACTCACCGGATCGCGCGTAGACGACGGACAGGCGGTCCGCCCCCGCCGCTCCGCCGCCTCCCTGCCCCCGGAGCACGGGCGCGACCGCCGGCATCAGGTGCGACACCGTGCCGAGCGTCCCGGGGTGGGGGCCGCCGCCGGCCGCGAGCAGGTCGCGGTGCAGCTCGCCCAGGGCCGCCCGCTGCCGCTGGTGCAGATCGACCGCCTGGGTCTGCACGGCGAGAATTCCGCCCGACGGATCGAGCAGTCCGGCCACCACTCCCAGCAATCCCAGGACGATGGCGGTGGAGACCAGCAGTTCAATCAGCACCGTGCCCTCACCGGCGAACCCGCACCGTGGCGAGCCACGTGATCCCCGGGTCCCCGGGCCGGACGGGCGCGGCGCCCGCGCCGCCCCGCATGCTGGCCGCAACCACCGCCACCTGCAACAGCAGCGCGTCCGGACCGGCGGACGGAACCGGCGACACCGACCAACGGCGAACGAAAGCCGTGCCGGCCGGGGGGTTGGAACCCGCGCCCAGCCAGGCGCCGTCACCGTCGAGGTAGTCGATGTAGCCGGTGACGGCGCCACCGATCGGCGCTGACGGCAGCAGCCCCCGGCCCGTCGGCGCCGGCGGATCGAACGCCAGGTTGGTCGTGGAGTCCGAAACCGGTTGCAGCGCCGCGTCGTAGGTCCACGCGAGCGAGGCGAGCTGTTCCAGCTTCTGCGCGCCGAGGAAGAGCGCCATTCCCTGAACGCCCCCCATCCGCACCGCGGCGGCGCTCATCGCCGCGACCTGGGCGACCCCCGCGGCCACCGTGATGACGACGGCCGACGCTACCAGCGCCTCCACCAGCGCGTGCCCTGCTTCGCCGCTCCGCATGCGGACGACGGTTGCAAGCCACGTGCCAGCCCGGTAGCGCCGGCACGGGCTGCTAGTAGAACGCGAGATACCAGGCGAGGATGCGATCACCCACGGCCATCGCGATGATCGCCGCGACCGCGAGAAACGACCCGAGCGGCAGTTCGGTCCGCGGCCCGGCCCGGCCGGCGGCAATCAGCGCCAGTCCGGCCGCCGCCCCGAGCAGGAAGGCCACCATCATGCTCACCAGCATCAATCGCCAGCCGAGAAAGGCGCCCACCAGGGCGAGCATCTTGGCGTCGCCGTAGCCCAGCCCCTCGTGCCCCCGGACCCGCCGGTACAGCTCACGGATGGCAAGGAGCAGGATCAGGCCGCCGAGTGCCCCGATGCAGGCGTCGACCCAGCCGGGAGGCAGCCAGATCGCCGCAACGAGGCCGGCAACGGTCCCGCGAATCGTGATCGCGTCCGGCAACAGGCGGTGTCGGAGGTCGGTGACAAACAACACGATCAGCAGGCAGGTAAAGACCAGGCGCGACGCCAGTGGCGGCCCGAAACCGACGAGCGCGTACTGAAGCAGGAAGAGAACCGGGGTGGCGACCTCCACGGCGGGATAGATCGCGCTGATTCGCGCACCGCAGTCACGGCAGCGGCCGCCCAGCACCAGGTAGCTGAGGACCGGGATGTTGTCACGCCAACGGATGGGGCGCCGGCAGGTGGGGCAGCGCGACCGCGGAGCTACTATCGAAAGGCCGTGCGGCAGGCGCTGGATGCAGACGGTCAGGAAGCTGCCGGCCGCCAGTCCCCCCAGGACCAGCAGCGGGACGGCAAGCGGCTCCGTGAGCACGCTACTCGTCGGCCGCGGCGCGCTCCAGCTCGTACGCGATCGCCGCGTCGAAGAAGCGGGGAGCGAGCATGCCGTCGATGACGACACCGTTGACGACGTACGTCGGCGTCGCTTCGACGGGCAGC
Source organism: Vicinamibacterales bacterium (assembly GCA_965202655.1). Classification (GTDB taxonomy): domain Bacteria; phylum Acidobacteriota; class Vicinamibacteria; order Vicinamibacterales; family UBA8438; genus VXRJ01. The sequence continues at coordinate 855,051 of CBDBBK010000001.1, forward strand.
ATCACGCCCACCGCGATGTCTGCCTGAATCGCGCGGACCGTCTCCTCGTACGCGGTGTCGTAGGTCGCCTGATCGATCCCCGCGATATCGGCGATCGCCTCCGTCACGGCCTCCCGCGTCAGGCCGGGCTGGTTGTTGTAGAGCCACTCCTCCATCCCGGTTCGGAGATCGTCTCCCTCCGCCGCCGCCATGCGGACGGCGACCGCCGCCGCACAGGCGCCGTGGTGCTGCCCGAAAGGCGCCTCGCCGTTGCACGACGGATCAAGCGGAAAGTCGAGGACCACCTGCGCCACTCGTCCGGGGTGGGACGAGGCGTACTTCGCGAACACCGGTCCGTACAGGCGGTGCGCCCTGGCGCAGGCGGGGCACTGATAGTCATTGAACTTCAGTACGACGACGTCTGCGTCGTCCGCCGCCGCTGCCGCCGCCGGCGGGAGGTCGATCTCCACGCGCGGTTCGGCCGACCAGTACCGCTCGAACTCGCTCTGCTGCTCTTCCTCCGAGAGAAGGACGGGGGCCTGATCGGCCGCCGCGCCGCCATCGGACTCCACCGGCAGATCCGCGAGGGCCGCCGTGGCCTCGGCCTGCGAAAGGCTGTTGAACCAGACGGTCGACCCGAGCGCGCCGGCGGCGAAGACGAGGGCCAGCACGAGGCCGACCGGTCTGCGCGCCAGCATTCGCAGGTCGCCCGGCACCGCGCCGATCAGCTTGAGGGCCGGGGTCGCCGGCGCGCTGCCGGCAAGCACGAACACGCCGATTACGCTGACGTAGACCGCGACGCAGAAGAGGCAGACCATTCCCAGGACGAAGAACGACGCATAAGCGAGGTACATCGCCACGGCCAGGCCGATCGTCGACCAGGTGAGCAGGTAGCCCGCCACGTTCTCCGCCGCCTCCGCGGGCGCGCGCGCTCCCGCCCAGGTGAGCAGCAGCGTGCCGGCGAACCAGATGACGCCACCCAGGGCGACCGGGACGCCGAGGAAGCTGCCGTAGCGGCTCTCGTAGACCTGCGAGCAACTGACCGTCGCGTTGACGTCGCAGACGCTGACGTAGAACGGATCGAGGAGGATCTGCAGATGCACCCAGGTGGAAGCGAGCGATGCCCCCAGTCCCGCGACCGCAAACAGCAACAGCCAGGTTCGTGCGCGTCCGGTCATGTCAACCTCCGTTGCACACCCGCCGGCGGCTGCCGCCGACCCCTGCCGACGGGTGTGCAGCGCCTGTCACCGTCGCTCGTCGTCTCCCGGAAGGGCAACCCGGATTGCGCCGGCGGCGACGGGTTACTGAATCGGCGTGGCGCTGGCGGGCGCGCCGTTCTGCGTCGCCGCCACGGTTGCCGTCGCCTGGTAGATCGTCCCGCCCTGATTGGTGCCGAAGAAGCGGGCGCCGCCTCCGGGGTTCGGGTCGGCGCCGACGAAGTAGGTGGAGACCACCGCCCCGCCGTTGCAGGAAACCGGCGCGCCGACCGCGGCCGCGCCGGCGGTCATCGCAATCGTGTAGCCGCTCTTGACCGACGGATCGACCGACAGGTCGGTGCCGATAAAGCCGTCGCCGCCACCCACCGTCGGCGGAGTCGCCAGATTGGCAAGTGTCGGCGCGTAGAAGCCGTTTCCGCAACTGGCGGCATAGGTCGACTGCGCGCTGTTGATCGCCCGAAGCGACCCAATCGCCGACGCCTCGTTCCCCGCCATGCGCGCCCGCAGCAAACCCGGCGCCGCGATGGCGGCAATGATGCCGATGATCGCCACGACGATCAGCAATTCGATGAGCGTAAAGCCCCGCTCGCCAGCCGTACTTCGTTCAGTGCTCCGTCGCCTTCCGGTCATTTCCTGCCTCCCTCTCGAGGGGATCCGGACGGGAATTCCGCGCCGCCGCCGCCCCCTCTGCCGGACACGGAAGCAATCGGTACGCCAACTATACCCCGATGCGCCGCCGCCGCGCCTGCTAGCCCGCCAGTCGGCTGATCAGGTCGAAGACGGGCAGGTACATGGCGACGACAATGCCGCCGACGATCACTCCCAGCAGGGCGATCAGCACCGGTTCCAGGAGCGCCGTCAGGCCGGTTACGGCGCGGTCCACTTCGGCCTCGTAGAAGTCCGCCACCTTCGAGAGCAGTGCGTCGAGGGAGCCCGTCGCCTCGCCCACGCTCACCATCTGCGTCACCATGGGCGGGAAGACCCCGGTGTTCCCGAGCGGCGCCGCCACCGGCGACCCCTGCTCTATCGCACTCCGCGCTTTCCCCACGGCGTCCGAGACGACCGCGTTGCCGGCCGTTCCGGCCGTGATCGCCAGGCCATCCAGGATCGGCACTCCCGCACCAAGAAGTGTCGCGAGCGTCCGGCAGAAGCGGGCAATCGCCAGTTTGCGGAGCAGCGGCCCGACCACCGGCAGACGCAAACCCGCTCCGTCGAGCACCCGGCGACCACGCGGCGTGGCGTACCAGCGCCTGCCGATCCAGGCGACACCGGCGGCGGCCAGCAGCAGGGCGGGCGCGGTCACCGGCAGCGAATCGCTGGCGGCAATTACGACTCGGGTAGGGAGGGGCAGGACCGCGCCCAGCCCGTCGAACAGTTCGGCGAACGTCGGGATGACCTTCCAGAGAATGACCCCCACCACCAGGGCGGCGATCAACAGAACCGCGACCGGATACATCATCGCCGCGCGCACCTGGCCCCGGAGCGCGACCGACTTCTCGGTACAGTCCGCCAGGCGACCCAGCATGGTGTGAAGAACGCCTCCCGCTTCGCCGGCCGCCGCCATGCCGACGTACAACTCGTCGAAGACCCGGGGGCGGGCGGCGAGCGCGACGGCAAGGGACACGCCGCTCTCGACGTCGTCCCGGAGCGCAAGGAGCGTCTCGGCGAGGAGCGGATCGCGTTCCTCCGAACCCAGCAGGTCGAGGCATTGCGCCAGCGGCACGCCGGCGCCCAGCATGACGGCAAGCTGCCGGGTGGCGATCGCCAGGTTGGTCGCCGCGACTTTCCGCTGCCGCGGCCACGGAAGCCTCATCGCCCGCCGCCCCGATCGAGCAGGGCCATCAGCTCGGCACGCTGCGGCGCCTGGGTAAGCGCCGTTTCGCGGGTGATCGCGCCTCGGCGGCAGAGCGACGCCAGCGCCTGCGTCATCGTCTGCATTCCCACCGACGCGCCGCCCGCCTGCATCGTCGTGTAGGCATGGTGCAGGCGGTCTTCCCGGATCAGGTTCCTGATCGCCGGCGTGGCTATCAGCACCTCTGCCGCGCAGACGCGTGCGGCGCCGGCGGCGGCCGGCACCAGTCGCTGGCAAACCACCCCTTCGAGGACCTGGCAGAGCTGCGTCCGGATCAGGTTCTGCCGGTGGGCCGGGTAGAGATCGATGATCCGGCTCACCGCCTGCACCGCCGAGCTCGTGTGCAGCGTGGCAAGCGTGAGATGACCGGTCTCGGCTATTCGGAGGGCGGCCTCGGACGTCTCCAGATCGCGCATCTCGCCGATCAGCACGACGTCGGGATCCTCCCGCAGGGCGGAGCGCAGGGCTGCCGCGAAGCTGGCCGTGTCGGCATGCACCTCGCGCTGATTCACGACCGAACGGCGATGCGGATGGATGTACTCGATCGGATCCTCGATCGTCAGCACATGCGCCGGTCGTGTCCGGTTGATCCGATCGATCATCGCGGCCAGCGTGCTGGTCTTTCCGCTGCCGGTGGGCCCGGTTACCAGCACCAGGCCATGCGGTCGACCGGACAGGTCGGCGACCGCCGGAGGCAGGCCGAGCGTCGCGAAGTCCGGAATCCGGTCGGGGATCAGCCGGTAGACGCCGGCGACGTGGCCGCACCGGCGATAGACGTTCGCCCGGACCCGCGGCCCGACATCGACCCCCGCGCCTCCCCCGAAGGCGTAGTCGAGTTCCGAGGCCGCCTCGAAAGCCTGCCGCTGCGCCTCCGTCAGCCCGCTGTAGACCAGGCGCTTCACGTCTTCCGGGCTCAGCGGTTCCAGGTCCTCCTGAGGACGGAGATCGCCCCGCACACGGATTCGCGGCGGCGTCCCCGGCGTCAGGTGGAGGTCCGAACCGTCCTGCGCCGCAGCCCGCCGCAACAAGTCCGCGAGTGTCGGGCCCATCACCATCCTCCCTTACGTCAGCGTCTCGCGCCGGACTTCCTCGACCGTCGTCGCGCCGGCGGCGATCTGGCGCAGGCCGCTCTCCCGCAGCGTCACCATCCCGTCCGTCACCGCCGCCGCGCGCAGCGCGCGCGCCGACGCTCCCTCCAGGATCAGTTCCCGCAGCGCGTGGTTCAGCTCCATCACCTCGAACAGACCGATACGACCCTGGTAGCCGGTCCCGCCGCAGGCGTCGCATCCCCGGCCGGCGCGTGGCTCCACGGTTGCCGCCCGGTCGGCGCCGAAGCCCAGTTCGACAAGCGCCGACCGGCTGACCGGCGCCGGAGCCGCACAGTCCCCGCAGATGCGGCGGACGAGACGCTGCGCGCAGATCAGGTGGACGGAAGCGGCGACGAGGAACGGTTCGACCCCCATCTCGAGCAACCTGTTGATTGCGCCCGGGGCGTCGTTCGTATGGAGCGTCGACAGCACAAGGTGACCGGTCAGCGCCGCTTTCACCGCGATGGTGGCCGTCTCGAGGTCGCGGATCTCGCCGACCAGGATCACGTTGGGATCCTGCCGGAGGAAGGCGCGCAGGGCCGCGGCGAAGCTGAGGCCGATCCCGTCCCGCACCAGCACCTGGTTGACGCCGTTCAGGTTGAACTCGACCGGATCCTCGGCGGTGACGATGTTCACGTCCGGCGTATTGAGTTGTGAAATCGCCGAATAGAGCGTGCTGGTCTTGCCGCTTCCGGTCGGCCCGGTCGCCAGCACCATCCCCCACGGCTTCCGGATGCTGGCCTCGAATCGCCGGAGTGACATAGCGTCGAAACCAAGCTGCGTCATGTCGCGCTGCAGCCGCGCCCGGTCGAGAATGCGCAGCACGATCGTCTCGCCGAACAGGGTCGGCAGGCTGGAGACCCGCAGGTCGATGGTGCGCGGCGCCTCGCCGTTCGCGCCGCCATGGCGCAACCGGATGCGGCCGTCCTGCGGCAGCCGTTTCTCCGTGATGTCGAGCCTTGCCATCACCTTGAGGCGGGAAGTGATGGCGTCCCGCAGACCGATGTCCGGCGTCATCACCGGATGAAGAACACCGTCGATCCGGAACCGGACGCGGAACTCCCCATCGTAGGGCTCGACATGGATATCGCTTGCGCCCCGATCGACGGCCGATTCGATCAATTCCTGCACCAGGCGGACGGCCGGTGGTTCCTCCGGGGTTCCGGCGATGGCCGTGTCGCCACCCGGCCCCGATTCCCGCTGAGACGGGTGAGGCGCGGGGGGCGCAGGAGGCGCGCGGTAGTATCGGGCGAGGGCCGCGTCCACCGCCGGCGCCGACGCCACGACCGGCGCCACCCGGCAGCCCGTCAGGAAGGCGAGGTCATCGAGCGCCGCGACATTCCGCGGGTCGGACAACGCGATCGTCAGGGTCGAGCCGGCGCGGTGAATCGGCACCACCTGGTACCGTCGCGCCGCATCGGGCGGAATCACGCGGATTACGTCCGGCTCGATGTCAAACCGTGCGAGGTCGATCGAGGGGACGCCGTAGCGCGCGCTCAGTGCGAGCGTCGGGTCGCCGTCGATCGCCGCCGTTGGCGTGGGGCCGTCGGACAAGGAACTGCCAGGAACCTTCAGGGTGGGGGTTTGAAGGCAGCAGCTCTTTCAGCGTACCTGCAGGCCGGGTTCGCGTCAACGCCTGGGGACGGGGCCGGCTCCCGACCGCGCGAATTCGATGCCCCGCGCGGCCGGCGCTTCAGCCGACCAGCACGGCGGCGGCGACCACCGTGGTCCAGAGCCCCTGCCGGTTGCCGACGGCGGTCTGCGTTATGTTCCTGGTCCGGACGATCTCGTCGGAGAACCGCCACACTTCCTTGTTCTCGTCCCAGCTCTTCTCCGGATCGAACTTCAATCCGAGCGCCGTGGCGAGCATCTCCGCGGCCAGATCCTCGGCGTAATCGCCCGCCTGCGCCGCGTCCTCCCCGTAGCTGTGATGTTCCGCCAGGTAGCCGTACAGCTTGGGGTCGCGCGGAATCGCAACGCCGATCGTGGCGGCGACGCGGCGGTGCGCTTCGCGGGTCGCCGCCTCGGACATCACGACGAAAGTGACCTGCCCCGGCTGCAGCCGCTTCACTCCCTCGCCGCGGGGAATGATCCTGCAGCCGGGCGGAAAGATGCTGGACACCCGGACCAGATTGCAGGCCGCAATCCCCGCGTTCCGGAGCGCCGCCTCGAACGAGGTGAGCTTCTCCCGGTGTGTGCCGACCCCCTTCGTGAAGAAAAGTTCGCGTGGAACAAAACCCGACATGCGTCAGCCACCTGCGCCAGGATCGCCCGTCCGAAAAACCACGCATCCTACGGCCGCGCGTCCGGGAGAGTCAAGGGATCGGCGGTATAGTGAAGTTGAACGCTTCCTGGCGGAAAGGGGCACGAGCAATGGAGCCCGAGCGCGTGCGAATCGGACTGGCGGCGCGGTTCTTCGGCGTGGTCTTTTCACCCCAGGCTACGTTCGAACGCGTGGTCCAGGATTCCCGATGGGTCGGGATCCTGGCGCTCACCATCGGGTTGTTCACGATTGTCACCGTCGCGCTCCTGAGCACCGACGTCATGCAGCGCGCCATCCTCGAGCAACAGATCACCGCAATGGAGGGATTCGGCGTCGAGGTGACCGACGAGATGTACGCGCAGATGGAACAGCAACTGGTGTGGGCGCCCATCGGCACCGTGGTCTCGATGCTGATTGGGGTGCCCCTCGTCTGCCTGATTCTGGCGGGCGTGCTGTATGCCGCGGGCTACGGCCTGTTCGGCGCGCGCGCCACCTTCCAACAGGTGTTCTCCATCGTGGTCCACGCCGGGGTTATTTTCGCGGTGGCGCAGGGGTTCATCGCCCCGCTCAACTATTTCCGGGAGGCGGCCGACCCTCCCACCACACTCGCGGCCTTCGCGCCGATGCTGGAAACCGGCACGTTCGCGATCAACCTGCTGAGCGCGATAGACCTGGTCCATGTCTGGTGGGTGATGGTGCTCGCGATCGGCCTCGGCGTTCTCTGGCAGCGCGGCACCACCGGCATCGCGATAACGCTCTACGCGCTGCAGGCGACGCTCGCATTCGTCGTCGCGGTAGTACGGACGACCATCGGCTTCTGAGAACGGACGGAACAACCCGGCGGAGACTGCGTATCTCCCAGAGTAGACGCCCGGCGGTCCGATGCGGTGGGTCGCAGGCATTACAATAGTAAGTTTGGGATGCAAAAACGAATCCTGATCGGGGCGGTCGTCATCGTGACCGCCGCCGCGCTTGTTGCCGCCAACCTCTGGTACCGGCGGAGCAGTGCCGCGGAAGTGGACGTCGAGACGATCGAGCGTCGCGACCTGACCGCCATCGTCTCCGCCCCCGGGACGATTCAGCCCCAGTTGCTGGTGGAGATGTCGGCCAGCACGATGGGACGCGTCACGCAACTGGCCGTCGACGAAGGGGATCCCGTCGCCGCGGGCCAGTTCCTGCTGGAGATCGATCCCGAGAACCTGCAGGCTCTGGTTGACCGCGGGGAGGCCTCTCTGGAAGCAACCCGCGCGGCGTACCGGCAGGCGCAGGTGGCGATCCGGACGGCGACGGTCAATCTGGACCTGGCTCGCGAGAACCTGCAGCGCCAGGCGGAACTGTGGGAACTCCGCCTCGTCGCGCGCGAGGTCTACGAACAGGCCGAGGCGGACGTCCAGGTGCGCGAGACCGAACTGCGCCAGCGCGAAGTGGAAGTGGAAGCGGCGACGGAACGGATCCGGCAGGAGGAAGCGGCGCTCGACAGCGCGCGCTACGACCTGACGCAGGTGACGATCACGTCGCCCATCAACGGCATCGTCACGCGCCGGAACATCGACGAGGGCGAGACCGTCGTGATCGGAACGATGAACAACCCGGGCACCGTGCTGCTTGAGATTGCCGACTTCTCGGTGCTGGAAGCCGAGATCGAGGTAGACGAAACCGATGTTCCGGCCATCGAACTGGGCCAGCGGGCCGAGATTACCATCGACGCCCTGCCGGACAAGGTCTGGACGGGTACCGTGACCGAGATTGGCAACAGCCCGATTCAGCAGGCCGGCGGCGCCGCCACGCAGGACGCGACCAACTTCCTCGTAGTGGTCACCCTCGACGAGAACATCCCCAACGTCCGGCCCGGATTCACCTGCACGGCGGAAATCACCACGGCAACCCGCGACGCCGCGGTCGCCGTGCCGATTCAGGCGACCACCGTGCGCGAGATGGACGTCGACGCCGACGGCAAGATCATTCGTCAGGCGGACGCTGAAGGCGCCGGCGGCGGCGGCGGCGTCCCGTACGTCCTCGCCAGCGAAGGGCAGAGCATGCCCGGGGGGTCCAATGGGGTCGCGGCCGATACCGAGGAACTCGAGGGAGTCTTCGCCGTCCGCCAGGGGCGGGCGACGTTCATACCGGTGGAGACCGGCATTGCGGGCGATCGCTACTTCGAGGCGCTGAGCGGTCTGGCCGAAGGCGACGAGGTGATCACCGGGCCGTTCGAGGTGGTGCGCAACCTGGAAGACGGCGATCCGGTGGAGCCCAATGAGCCCGACCCTGATCGGTGAGATGATCCGGATCGCGCTGAGCGCGATCTGGGCCAACAAACTCCGGTCCTTCCTGACAGTTCTCGGAAACATCGTCGCCATCTCGTCCATCATCACCCTCGTATCCCTCATCCAGGGGATTACCGAGGAAGTGACCGACGTCATCCTGTCGGAAGTGGGCGCGGACTCCTTCATGGTCGACCGGCGCGGCATCATCCGGAGCCAGGAGCAATTCGAAAGGGCGCGGAACAACCCGCGCATCACGATGGACGACGCTGACGCGATCCGCCGCTTCGCCAGCGAGGTCACCGCGGTGATGGTCCAGGCGCAGCGGAACGGCGAAGTCCGGTACCGTCATCGGCTGCTCGAGCAGGTCTCCGTTCAGGGCGTGACCGACGACTTCATCTACTTCTCCACCTTCAACGCCGAGTACGGCCGCCTGATGACGCCATCCGAAGTCCAGCGCAGACGGAATGTCGCCGTGCTCGGCGCCGAAACGGCGGAACGGCTGTTCGAGACGCTCGACCCGATCGACCGTGAGATCCGCATCCAGGGGGTGCCGTTTCGCGTCGTCGGGGTCAGCCGTCCCATCGGCTCGACATTCGGCGTGTCGCAGGACGAGTTCGCGATCATTCCTCTCGGCGCCTTTCAGCGCCTGTTCGGCACCCGGTCGTCCCTGGGCATCCGGGTGCAACCCGCCGACCCCAACCGGATCGACACGGCCATCGGCGAGGCCACCGTCGCGCTGCGGATCGAGCGGCGGCTCCGGCCGGACGAAGAAGACAACTTCGGGATCTTCACCTCGGACACCGCCCTCGGGCTCTTTCAGCAGGCGACCACCGGCATCTTCTCGGTCCTCGTGGGGGTCGTGGGCCTGGCCATGGTGGTCGCCGGCATCGTCATCATGAACATCATGCTGATGGCGGTTTCCGAACGGACGAAGGAAATCGGCCTGCGGAAGGCGCTCGGCGCCCGCCGGCGCGACATCATGCTCCAGATGCTGTCCGAGTCGGTGGTTCTCGCCCTCGCCGGCGGCGTGGCCGGCACCGCGCTCGGCGCCGTCGCGGCTATCGCGATCGACCGGTTCGCGCCGGTGCCCGCCATCGTGCATCCCTGGTCCGTGCTGCTGGCCATCACGCTTACCGGCGTGGTGGGGCTCTTCTTCGGGATGTATCCCGCCGCGCGAGCCGCCGCCCTCGACCCGATCGACGCGCTCGGCCGCTCCGACTGACGCCACGGCGCAAGCCACCAGAGACCGACGATGCGCACCTCGCTCCTGAACGAGATCGTCCTGATGGCGGCGGGAACGATTCGGGCGCAGAAGATGCGATCCGGGCTCACGATTCTCGGGATCGTCATCGGCATCACGTCCATGGTCGGCATGACGTCGCTCGTGCTCGGCTTCGACGAGACGCTGCGCGACAGCATCCGCGAACTGGGACCCGACACCATCTTCGTGGCCCAGTTCTCCGGGCTGAGCGTGATGTCCGGCGCCGAGTTCCAGGAACTGCTCGAACGGCCGACGCTGACGCCCGCCGACGCCCGCGCCATCGAGCGCCTGGCGCCCGAGACCGTCGACCGCGTCACCATCGCGGTAGGCGAAGGGGGACCGGGGTCGGTCCGCTCGCGGGTTTCGTACGACGGGGAGCAGACGCTTCCCCTGACCATTATCGGCGCTTCGAACGACTATCCGGACGTGTTCAGTCTGACCGTCGACACCGGGCGCTTCTTCACGGAGGGAGAAGTCAGCCACCGGCGCCGCGTCGTCGTGCTGGGCCAGGGCCCCTACGAAGCGCTCTTTCCGAACGTGGATCCCCTGGGCAAGACGATCCGGATCGAGAACCAGCCCTACACCGTGATCGGCATCCTCGGGCCCCGCGCCTCCTTCGGCGGCATGGACGCGGGCCAGGACGATCTCGCCATCATCCCCTACCCCGCGTATCAGCAGCAGTACGGCGTTCGCCTCGAGCGGTCCCGGCGGGGCCGGCTGCAGAACATGCTGATCGCGGTCATTCCGCGTGACGGCGTATCACGCGAGGCGGCGATGCGCGATGTGACCGAGGTGATGCGGATCCGGCACGGCCTGCGTCTGGACGAGCCGAACGACTTCGATCTCATCACGCAGGATGCGGCCCTGCGGCTCTGGGAGCAGGTGAGCAGCGCCGTCTTCCTCGCCCTCGTCGCGATCTCGTCCATCGCGCTGATGGTGGGCGGGATCGGGGTGATGGCGATAATGACCATCTCGGTCAAGGAACGGACGCGCGAGATCGGCACCCGGAAGGCGATTGGCGCCCGGCGGCGGGAGATCCTCTGGCAGTTCCTTCTCGAGGCGGTATTCCTGACCGCCATCGGCGGCGTGCTGGGCATCGTCTTCGGCAGCGGCATCGGGATCAGCGTGAACTACGCCACCGGTTTCCCGGTGGCCCTCCCCTGGTGGTCGTTCGCCCTGGGCATCAGCTTCTCCGCGACGGTCGGGATTGTCTTCGGCATCGTACCGGCGGTTCGGGCCTCCGGCCTCGACCCGATCGAGGCGCTCCGTTACGAGTAGCCGCCCGGACGGCGCGCCCGGCGCCCCGCACCGGAAAATCGGGTACGATCGCCGTTTCGCCCGCTTCCAGGGGCGCGGCAGGCAGGAGGAACAGCAGCGATGAAAGTCTACGGCGGATCGGACATCCGCAACGTCGCCGTGGCGGGGCACAGCGGCTCCGGAAAGACCCAGCTCGTCTCGGCGATGCTGTTCGACGCGAAGGCGGTGAACCGCCTCGGTTCGGTCGACGAGGGCAATACGGTTACCGACTTCGACGAAGAAGAGGTTGCCCGCAAACATACGCTCTCGTCCGCCACGGCGTTCGTCGAGTGGAACGGCACGAAGATCAACCTGATTGACACACCCGGAATCGGCAACTTCCTGAGCGACACGCGCGCCGCGCTCCGCGTGGCGGACGCCGTCGTCGTCGTGGTGGACGCCGTGGCGGGCGTGGAGGTCCAGACCGAGAAGGTCTGGTCCCTGGCCGCAGAGTTCGACCTCCCCTGCCTCGTGGTGCTCAACCTGCTCGATCGCGAACGCGCCAGCCTGGACCGGGCCCTGGGATCGCTCCACGAATCGTTCGGCCGGGAGGTGGTGCCGGTGCAGTTGCCGATCGGCTCGGAGAAGGACTTCAGCGGCGTCGTGGACCTGATCCGCATGCGCGCCTGCACCTTTGCGCCGGACGGTAACGGCCTCGCGTCGGACGCGGACGTCCCGGCCGGCATGACCGACGCCGCGGAAGCCGCCCGCGAGACGCTCATCGAGATGGTGGCCGAGGCGGACGAAGCGCTGATGGAGAAGTTCTTCGAGGAGGGAACGCTCGGTCAGGACGACATCGAAGCCGGCTTGCGCGACGCGGTACGAACCCGGCGGATCTTCCCGCTGGTCTGCACGTCCGCGCAGGCGAACATCGGCATTCCGCTGCTCCTCGACGCCATCCACGCCTTCGTGCCGCCGGCGAGCGAGCATCCGCTGCCGGCGGCGCCGGCGGAGGAGGGAGGCGACCCGGCCGCTTACGACGCGAGCGAGAGCGCGTCTCCCGCGCTGTTCGTCTGGAAGACAGTTGCGGACCGGCACGCTGGACGGATCACGCTGTTCCGCGTGGCGGCCGGGACGATCAAGTCCGACTCCGCCATTCACAACGTGACGCAGGACACAACCGAACGGCTCGGTGCGGTCGGCGTTCGGCAGGGGGCCACCCAGACCGGCGTGTCGGAACTCCGGGCCGGCGACCTGGGCGCGGTGGCGAAGCTGAAGGTGACGGAGACGAGCGACACGCTCGCCATCAAGGGGAGTTCACTCCGTTTCCGGCCGATTGCCTTCGCCGATCCGGTCCTTTCCTACGCCATCGAGCCGAAGAGCCGGGGCGATGAAGAGAAGATCAGCGGCGCCCTCCAGCGGTTGAACGAAGAAGATCCGACCATCCAGTTCACCCGCGACCCCCAGACGCGCCAGTTGCTGCTCGCCGGCCAGGGGCAATTGCACATCGAGGTGACCGTCGCCAAGCTCAAGAGCCGGTTCGGCGTCGAGGTCAACGTCAAACTGCCGCGCATCCCCTACCGCGAGACGATCACGGCGGCGACCGCTGCGCACGGCCGCCACAAGAAGCAGTCGGGCGGCCACGGCCAGTTCGGCGATTGCCGGATCAAGGTGGAGCCGCTCCCGCGCGGGGACGACTTCATTTTCGTCGACGAGATCTTCGGCGGCTCGATCCCGCAGCAGTTCCGCCCGGCGGTCGAGAAGGGAATCCAGGAGGCGCGTGGAAAGGGCTACCTCGCCGGCTACCCGATGGTCGACTTCAAGGTGACGCTGACCGACGGGCAGTTCCACTCCGTCGACTCGAACGAGATGTCGTTCAAGATGGCAGGACGCCTCGCCTTCCGCGACGCCATGGAGCGCGCGAGACCCACGCTGCTCGAGCCAGTGATGAACGTCGAGGTGTACGCGCCGAACGACTTCGCCGGCGACCTGATGGGCGACCTGAACGGCAGGCGCGGCCGGATCGGCGGCATGGAGACACGGGGCGCCTCAACCCTGATCAAGGCGCAGGTGCCGATGGCCGAGATGCTCACCTACGAGCAGCAGCTCACGTCCGCCACCGGCGGCCGGGGCAGCTACCACATGGAGTTCTCGCACTACGAGGAAGTGCCGACGCACCTCCATTCCAAGATCGTCGCCGATGCGAAGGCGGACCGGGGGGACGACTCCGGAGCCGAGGATTAACGGCCGGCCCAGCTAGATCTTCTTGCGGGTCCGCTTCGTGTGGGTCTTGGCGCCGCCCTCGCGGGCAGGCCCGGCCTCTCCCGCTTCCCGGCCCCGGAAACGGCGGGCGACGCGCCGCAGGCGACCGCCGCCCTCGTCCGACGACGCGGCTTCCTGCTTCTGATCGTCTGCCTGCGGCTCGTCCTGCTCCGGGTCGTACTCGCTGCCGATCAGCTCGATCTGCGCCACCTCGGCGTCATCCCCCACGCGGTGCCCGATACGCAGCACGCGCGTGTAGCCGCCGGGACGCTCGGCGAAGCGGGGCGCGAGCGTCTCGAACAGCTTGGCCGCCACCTCGGTGTCGGCGACGTCCCGCCGGACCAGCCGCCGGGCGTGGATCGCGCGGGGCGTGTCCGTCCCGTCGGCCAGCCCTCGCTTGGCCACCGTGATCAGCCGCTCCACGAACGGACGCAACTCCTTCGCCTTGGTCACCGTCGTGGTGATCCGTTCGTGGCGCAGCAGCGCCGTCGCCTGGTTGCGAAGCAGCGCGATCCGGTGCTCCGTCACCCGGCCCAGTTTCCGGTGCGCGACGCGATGACGCATGGTTCTGCTTGACTCCTGCTGCTTCCAAGGCGGTCGCCTACGCCGAGGCGGCCGCCGTCGGCTCGTCGAGTGTCATCCCGAGCTCGAGACCCATGGTGGCCAGAATGTCGACGATCTCCGAGAGCGACTTCTGGCCGAAGTTCTTGGTCGCCAGCAACTCGCTCTCCGTCTTCACCACCAGCTCGCGAACCGTCTGGATGTTGGCGTTCCGCAGGCAATTGTAGGACCGCGCCGAGAGTTCCAGCTCTTCGACACTCTTGTCCAGGTGTTCGTTCTCCATCGGCGCGGCCTGGCTTGCGGCAGCCTCCGCCGCGTCGTCGTCGACGGCGGGCGGATTGTCCTGATCGATGAAGATGTCGAGATGGTCCCGTACGAGGGTGGCGCCGAACGACACGGCGTCGCGGGCGCTGACGGTGCCATCGGTCCAGACCTTGAGCGTCAGCTTGTCGTAGTCGGTCGTCTGGCCGAGACGGGCCGCCTCCACCACGTAGTTCACCTTCTTGATGGGCGAATGCACCGAGTCGACCGGGATCCAGCCGATTCCGAGGTCTTCATCCAGATTCCGCTCGGCGGAAACGTAGCCCCGGCCCCGCTTGATCCGCAACTCCATGTTGAGCGAGCCGCCGCGCTCCACCGTGGCGATGTGGATCTTCTTGTCGAGAACCTCCACGTCCTGATCGGTCTTGATATCGCTCGCCGTCAGCTTGCGCGGACCGCTGGCCTTCAGCGTCAGCGTCTTGACGCCGTCGGAGTGCAGCTTGATCGGCAACTGCTTCAGGTTGAGGATGATGTCGGTCGCATCCTCCACCACTCCCCGGATCGGCGAAAACTCGTGGAGCACGCCGTCGATCTTCACCGCGGTGACCGCGGCGCCCTCGATCGACGAGAGCAGCACGCGCCGCAGCGCATTACCGATGGTGGTCCCGAAGCCACGTTCGAACGGCTGGGCATGGAATTCCCCATACCGCCCGGTGTCTTCATCGCACTCCAGAGCCTTCGGCCGCTGAAAATCCTTCCACATTGCGGTGCAGTCCTTTCAGGCGTGACGCCCGTTTACTTCGAGTACAGCTCCACGATCAACTGCTCCTGCACCGGCAGGTTCAGTTGCTCACGCGTCGGAACCGCCGCGAGCCGCCCCGACGTGCCGTCGGCGTCCAGCTCGAGCCATTCCGGAATACCGCGGCCCTTCACTTCCTCCTGCGCATAGGCGATCGCCGGGTTCTTGCCGCTCGCCGGCTTGATGCGCACCGTATCGCCCACGCGGAGACCGTACGACGGAATGTCCGCCCGGCGGTCGTTCACCAGGAAGTGCCCGTGCCGGACCATCTGGCGCGCCTGCGGCCGCGATACCGCGAACCCGAGCCGGTACACGACGTTGTCGAGACGGCTCTCGAGCAGTTGCAGCAACGTCTCGCCGGTAATTCCCCGCCGGCGATCCGCTTCGTGGAAGTAGCGCCGGAACTGCCGCTCGAGCACGCCGTACATCCGCTTGACCCGCTGCTTCTCGCGAAGCTGCAGACCGTAGCCCTGCAACTTGGCCTTCCGCCCCTTGCCGTGATGCCCGGGCGGAACGTTGCGCCGTTCGATGGCGCACTTCTGCTGGTAACAGCGTTCCCCTTTGAGGAACAGCTTCATTCCCTCGCGCCGGCACAACCGGCAGACGGAACCGACATAGCGTGCCATCTCTTCCGAACCTCCCTTAGTTCCCTCGTCGACTCACACGCGCCGCCGCTTCGGCGGCCGGCACCCGTTGTGCGGAATCGGGGTCACGTCGCGGATCGACTTCACCTCGAGCCCCGCCGCCTGCTGGAGGGCCCGAATGGCGGACTCGCGCCCCGCCCCGGGGCCCTTCACCAGGACATCCACCGTCCGAACGCCGAACGCCTTCGCGGCGTGCCCCGCGGTCGTCGCCGCCTGGGTCGCGGCGAACGGCGTTCCCTTCCGCGACCCCTTGAAACCGATGCCACCGGCGCTCGACCACGAAAGCGTTGCTCCGTCGGCGTCGGCGATCGTGATGATGGTGTTGTTGAAGGAGGCCTGAATGTGCACCACCGCATGCGGCACCACGCGCTTCTCGCCCCGCTTCTTGAACACCTTCTTCCGCTTCTTCGGGCGTCCCTTCTGCGATCCGGAACTGTCGGATTTGGCCATGATCTACGTCTTCTTCTTCTTGGCGACCGCGCCGCGCCGCGGGCCCTTCCGGGTCCGCGCGTTCGTGTTGGTCCGCTGGCCGCGCACCGGAAGGTTGCGCCGGTGACGCAGCCCGCGGTAGCAGCCAATCTCCAGCAGGCGCTTGATGTTCAGCGAGATTTCCTTCCGGAGATCCCCTTCCACGCGCCCCGCATCCTCGACCGCGCGGGCGATATTCCGCACGTCGTCCTCACTCAGGTCCTTTACCCGAAGATCGGGGCTGACGCCCGCCGCGGCCAGAATATCGGCCGAGCGCTTCGGTCCAACCCCGAAGATGTAGGTGAGTCCCACCTCGATCCGCTTCGACTGCGGCAGGTCGACTCCGACGATTCGTGCCATAGGCCCTCTCCTCTGCCCTGCCGGGAACTATCCCTGCCGCTGCTTGCACTTCGGGTTGACGCAGATGACCCGAACCACTCCGCGGCGACGAATGATCTTGCACTTGCTGCACATGCGCCGAACCGATGATCTCACCTTCATGGGATTCCCTCGCTTCCCCGATCAGACGCCGTCGACCGCCATATCCGTCGCGCCGGCGCCATTGCCTGCGCCGGCAGCGGCGTCGGACGCCTCCAGGGGGCGGCTCAGCACCATCGGCCCCTCGGCGGTAATCGCCACGGTGTGCTCGAAGTGAGCCGCCGTGCTGCCGTCCCGCGTAACCGCCGTCCAGCCGTCGTTCAGCACCCGCACCTCGGGTTTGCCCATCGCCACCATCGGCTCGATGGCGAGCACCATGCCGATGTCGAGCCGGGGGCCGTGGCCGGGCTTTCCGTAGTTCGGAACCTGCGGCTCCTCATGCAGGCTTCGACCGATGCCGTGCCCGACGAATTCCCGCACCACCGAGTAACCGTGCGACTCGACATGGCGCTGCACCGCATGGCCAAGGTCCGACACCCGGCCTCCCGGCCGCGCCTGATCGATGGCGTGGTGCAGCGATTCCTCGGTCACCCGCAGCAGCTCGTTGATCGGGCCATCGATGGCGCCGACGGGAACGGTCACCGCCGCGTCTCCGTAGTAGTCCTCCAGCACGACTCCCAGGTCGATCGAGACGACGTCGCCGTCGTGGAGCCGCCGGCTCGACGGAATGCCGTGGACCACTTCGTCGTTGATCGACGTGCACAGCGTCGCGGGATAGCCGTGATAGCCCTTGAAGGCCGGGACCGCCCCCGCCGCCTGTACCCGTTCCTCCGCGATCGCGTCCAGCTCCTGCGTCGTCACGCCGTCAGCGACGATGGTCCGCAGCTCGCCAAGGATGTCGGCTACCAGCGCATTCGCCAGCCGCATCCGCTGCACCTCCGCGGGCGTCTTGCAGGCAATCATTCCCGTATCGTCCTAGGCGCTCCGCCGCACCGGCGCCAGCGCCTCCACCGCGTCGGCGGCTGCCGCCGCCACACTGTCGGGGGGCTGCGCCCCGTCCACCGCGCGAAACGTCGTCCGCCCGCCGTAATAGTCGAGCAGCGGCTGGGTGTTCCGGCGGTACACGCGAAGCCGCTCGCGGACCACCTCCTCGCGGTCGTCGTTGCGCTGATACAGCACCCCGCCGCACTCGTCGCAGACGGTCGGAGGATCGCCCTGGGTTGCGCCGACAATCAGCCCGCAACTGGTGCAGAGCCGCCGCTTCGACAGCCGCCGGATCAGTTCCGCGTCCGGCACCGCCAGGTCAATCACGACCAGATCGTCGCGACCGTTCATCAACGTGTCGAGCGACTCGGCCTGCGGCAGGGTGCGCGGAAAGCCATCGAGGACGAAGCCGCCCTGCGCATCCGGCCGCGCAATCCGTTCCCCGACGATGCCAATCATGATCTCGTCATTCACCAGCCGGCCCGCGTCGATGATCGCCTGGGCCCTCCGGCCCAACTCGGTGCCGGCGCGAACCGCCTCGCGCAGCATGTCCCCGGTCGAGACATGGGGGATTCCCCACGCCGCGGCGAGCCGGACCGCCTGGGTTCCCTTGCCGGCCCCCGGGGGGCCCAACAACACGAGATTGAGTTGCATCGGTCGATCGTCCATCCGCCCAGTGCGTCAGGCGCGACGCCCCCGTATCCGCGTCTTCTTCATGAAGCCGTCGTAGTGCCGCATGATCAACTGCGACTCCACCTGCTGCACGGTATCCATCGAAACGCCGACGATGATCAGCAGCGATGTGCCACCGAAATAGAACGTCACGCCCAGGCCGTTCGTGATGAAGCCGGGCAGCATCACGTCCAGTTGATCCCCGATGAACGGAACGGCGTCCGCCCGGAACCCCGTGATCATCAGGTCGGGCATGACCGCCACGAGGGCCAGATAGATCGAGCCGACGAACGTGATCCGGGTCAGTATGGTGTCGATGTACTCGGCGGTGCGCTTCCCGGGCCGGATGCCCGGAATGAACCCGCCGTGCTTCCGCATGTTCTCCGCCACGTCGTCCGGGTTGAAGATGATCGCCGTGTAGAAGTAGGCGAAGAAGATGATCCCGGCGACGAACAGCAGGTAGTAACCCGGCATCCCGTTGGTCAACTGATCGGTCACCTGCTGCATCCAGCCGCCGACCGGAAACGCGGTGGCGGCGGTCGCCGGAAACGCCAGGATCGACGAGGCGAAGATCACCGGGATCACCCCGCCGGTGTTGACCTTCAGCGGGATATGGGTGCTGGTTCCGCCGTACATGCGGCGGCCCACGACCCGCCTGGCGTACTGCACCGTGACCCGCCGGTGACCCCGCTCGATGAAGACCACGGCGCCGATGACCACCACCATCACGATGACCAGGGTGATGAGGGTGAACAGGCCGATCGCGCCGCTCCGCATCTGATCGAGCGTCGTCAGCACCGCGGTCGGCAGACCGACGACGATGCCGGCGAAGATGATGAGCGACATGCCGTTGCCGATTCCCCGCTCGGTGATCTGCTCGCCCAGCCACATGATGAAGGCCGTACCGGTGGTGAGCGTCAATACGGTCATCAGGCGGAACGACCAGCCGGGCTCGTACACCAGCGGCAATCCGCCGGCGATATTGGTCTGGCGCTCCAGGAAGATGGCGATTGCCATTGACTGGATGACGCAGAGCACGATGGTGCCGTACCGCGTGTACTGCGTGATCTTGCGACGGCCCAGCTCGCCTTCCTTCGACAGCCGCTCAAGATACGGCCAGACCACGGTGAGCAACTGCAGGATGATCGACGCGCTGATGTAGGGCATGATGCCGAGCGCGAAGATCGTCGCCTGCGCGAGATTGCCGCCCGAAAACATGTTGTACAGGCCGAACATGGTGTTGCCGGCCTGTTCGACCAGGATCTGAAGCGCCTCGGTGTTGACGCCGGGCGTCGGAATGACGCTGCCGACGCGATACACGGCCAGAATGCCCAGCGTGAAGAGCACACGCTTGCGCAGATCCGGAATCGCGAAGACGTTCTTGATGCTGTCGAGCATTCCGTGTCTTCCTGCGCCTGTCTACGCCTGCCGCCCGGTTTCTGCGGCCGGCGTCGTTCCCTGCTTCTTCTCCTTCAGCCGAGGTGCGTCCGGCGCCAGCTCCGCCCGGCCGCCGGCGGCGGCGATCGCCGCGCTCGCCTTCGCGCTGAAACGGTGCGCCGTCACGGTGAGCGCCTTCGTAAGCTCTCCGCGCCCCAGCACCTTGACGAAGGCCCGCTTGCCGACAAGGCCCTGCGCGCGCAACGTGTCGGGCGTCACCTCGGCCCCCGCTTCAAAACGCGCCTCCAGCGCGTCCAGGTTCACCACGTCGTACGCGATCCGGAACGGGTTGTGGAACCCCCGCTTGGGCAGGCGGCGGTGGATCGGCATCTGCCCGCCCTCGAAGCCCCGCTTGCGCGAATACCCCGACCGCGACTGCTGGCCCTTGTGCCCCCGGCCGGCCGTCACCCCGGTGCCGGAGCCCTCGCCCCGGCCCACGCGCTTGCGGTTGCGTTTCGCGCCGGCGGGCGGCCGCAGGTTGCTCAGGTTGTTCGATCGGTCGGACGTCGCCATGGTTCTACCGTTCCGTTGTTTCCGCCGTCTTCACGAGGTGACGCACGGCGCGGATCATTCCCCGCACCGACGGATTGTCCACGACCTCTACCGAGTGCCCGATCCGGCGGAGACCCAGCCCGCGCACGATCTGCTCGTGGCGCTTCTCGTACCCAATCCAGCTCTTGACGAGCGTCACCCGCACGCGCGGCGACGTTTCGTTCCGCTGCGCCGGCGGCCTCATCCCTCGGTTCCTTCCTGCGGTTCCGTAACCGCTGGCGCCGCGGCGACTTCCGGCGCCGCTGCCACCGGTTCGGCCTCTGCCGTCTCCTCGGCCGTCTCCCCGGCGGGCTCTTCGGCGGCCGCCGTCGCCGCCGCCACGGCCGCATCCGCCTCGGCTTCCACGTCGGCCGGCGTCGCGTGCGTCACGCGCGCGGTTTCGGCCTCCAGGTCGTCGAGGGACCGCCCGCGGAGACGCGCCACCTGCACCGGATCCTTGAGCGCGGCCAGTCCCGCGAATGTCGCGCGAACGACGTTCTGCGGGTTGTCCGACCCGAGGGACTTCGTCAGGATGTCGTGCACGCCAGCCAGTTCCACCACCGCGCGGACCGCGCCGCCGGCGATGATGCCGGTCCCTTCCGGAGCCGGCTTCAGCAGCACGCGGCCGGCGCCGAAGCGGCCGAGGATCGGGTGGGGAATCGATGTCGCCTGCAGCGGCACCCGGATCAACGCCTTCTTCGCCGCCTCGATCCCCTTCTTGATGGCGGAGGGAACCTCCTTCGCCTTGCCGACCGCGTAGCCGCAATGCCCGGCGCCGTCGCCCACCACCACGAGGGCGCTGAAGCTGAGGTTCTTGCCCCCCTTCACTACCTTCGTAACGCGGTTGATCGAGACGACCGAATCCTTCAGGTCGAGCGTGCTCGGATCGATCTTGACGTGTTCGTCGGCCATGGGTCTCCTAAAACTCCAGCCCGCCCTTGCGCGCTGCATCCGCCACCGACCGCACGCGGCCGTGATACAGGAATCCGCCGCGATCGAACACCACCCGGGTCACCCCCTCCTTGCGCGCCCGCTCGGCGATGACCGCACCCACGATGTCGGCTCCCGCCTTGTTGCCGCCGCGCGCGCCGTTGGTGAACCGGCTCCTGATCTCCGGCTCGGTGCTCGAGGCCGCGGCCAGCGTCCGCCCCGCCAGGTCGTCGATCACCTGCGCGGAGATGTGCGCCAGGCTCCGGTTCACGGCGAGGCGGGGCCGCTCCGGCGTCCCGCTGATTCGCTGACGCTGGCGCAACCGCACCCGGGTCCGCCGATCCTTTCTCGTCTTGACTCGCATCGCGTGTCGCTCTCGTCCAGCTCCGGACGGCGCCTAGGCGCCGGTCTTGCCCACCTTCTTCTTCAGCACTTCGCCGGTGTAGCGGATCCCCTTCTGCTTGTAGGGATCCGGCTTCCGCAGCGCCCGGATGTCCGCCGCCACCTGTCCCACGCGCTGGCGATCGATGCCGCTCACAGTGATGTGCGTCTGCTTGTCAATCGCCACTTCGATTCCCTCCGGGAGGTCGAAGTGGATCGCGTGCGAGTACCCCAACTGGAACACCACCTGCCGGCCCGACAGCTCGGCGCGATAACCGATGCCTACGATGTCGAGCTCCTTCTTGAAGCCCACCGCCACGCCCTGCACGGCGTTGGCCACGAGGCTCCGCGCCAGGCCCCGGAACTTCTGGAGCGCGGGCGCGTCGCTGAGCGGCTGGGCCAGCAGCACGCCGTCCGCCTGCTCGATCCGGACGCCGGGTGGCAACGCCTGCGTCATCGTGCCCTTCGGTCCCCTGACCTCGACGGCGTCGTCGCGGATCGACACGTTCACACCGCCCGGAACCGGGATCGGGCGCTTGCCTACGCGCGACATGCGGGCCCCCTACCAGACATTGCACAGCACCTCGCCGCCGACGCCCGCCTTGGCGGCGTCCCGTCCCGTCATCACTCCGCGCGACGTCGTCAGGATGCTCGTGCCGAGACCGGCCAGCACCGGCGGCGCCTTGTCGCGGCCGTAGTAAACCCGGCGTCCGGGGCGGCTCACGCGCTCGAGACCGGTCAGAACCCGTTCGCCGTGCGGGCCGTACTTCAGGTACAGCCGCAGCGTCGGCAACGGATGGGTGCCGCGCGGATTCTTCAGTTCGATCTGCCGGAATCCCGAAATGTAGCCCTCGCTCTTCAGGATCCGCGCGATGTCCGCCTTGAGCCGCGAAGCGGGAATGTCCACTCGAGACCGGCGGCTTCGCGTCGCATTCCGGACGCGCGTCAACATGTCGGCAATCTGATCGGCCATCGTCTACCAGTGACTCCTCGGAACTGCCCGGTTACCAACTGCTCTTGGTGACGCCCGCGATCTCGCCCTGCAGCGCCAGCTCGCGGAAGCAGAGCCGGCAGAGCTCGAACTTCCGGAGGTACCCGCGGGGCCGGCCGCAGAGCTTGCAGCGGTTCCGCCGCCGCACCTTGAACTTCCCCGGCTTCCGTTCCTTCGCGATCTTCGCGCGCGTCGCCATAGTGCTCCTCGTCCCTCGACTAGTTGCGTCTGAACGGCATCCCCAACAACTGCAGCAGCCGGCGCCCCTCTTCGTCGGTCGACGCCGTCGTCACCATGCAGACGTTCATGCCGCGCGCGTGGTCTACCTGCATGTAGTCGATCTCGAGGAAGATCAACTGATCCCTCAGACCCAGCGTGTAGTTGCCGCGGCCATCGAAACCGTTGGTCGAGACACCCCGGAAGTCCCGGACGCGCGGCAGCGCGATTGACACCCAGCCGGTCGAGGAACTCGTACATGCGCGGGCCGCGCAGCGTCACCATGGCGCCGATCGGCATTCCCTTGCGCACCTTGAACTGCGCCACCGACTTGCGCGCGCGCCGGACCACCGGTTTCTGTCCGGTGATCAGGGTCAGCTCCCGCGTGCCCACATCGATCAGCTTCGAGTTCTGGGTCGCCCCACCGAGGCCCATGTTGACCACGATGCGCTCCAGCTTCGGCACCGCCATCACGTTGGTGTAGCCGAACTCCTTGGTGAGAGCCGACACCACCTCCGTCTGGTAACGCTCGCGCAAACGACTCATTTGTCCACGGCTCCGTCACACTTCCGGCAGACCCGCACCTTGCGGCCATCGCCCAGAATCTGGCGGCCGATCCGCGCCGGGTCGCCGCATTCCGGGCAGACTATCTGCACGTTGGAGGCGTGCACCGACGCCTCGCGCTCGACGATGCCGCCCTTGATGTTGGCGCGCGGGTTGGGGCGGGTGTGCCGCTTGACGAAGTTCACCCCCTCGATGACTACCCGGTTGCGCTTCGGGAACACCTTCAGCACGCGCCCCTTCTTGCCACGGTCCTTGCCCGTGACGACAATCACGCTGTCGTTCTTCCGGACCGGGGTGCGCAGTTGCGACATCGTTGATTCCTCGACCTACAGCACTTCCGGCGCGAGCGAGACGATCTTCATGAACTTCCGCTCGCGCAACTCCCGCGCCACCGGCCCGAACACGCGCGTGCCGACCGGTTCGTTCTGATCGTTGATGAGCACCGCCGCGTTCCGGTCGAACCGGATATACGTGCCGTCGCGGCGCCGCTGTTCCTTGTGCGTCCGGACGATGACCGCCTTGACCACCTGTCCCTTCTTGACGGTCGCGTCGGGCGCGGCTTCCTTGACGGAAGCGGTCACGACATCGCCAAGCCTGGCGTAGCGGCCGGTCGCTCCGCCCAACGCGTTGATCACGGCGATCCGCCGCGCGCCCGAGTTGTCCGCGACATCGAGCACGGACTGCATCTGAATCATCGTTCCGGCGCTCCTACACCCTCTCCGCGCGCTCGATGACGCGGGTCACGACGAACCGCTTCCGGCGGCTCAACGGACGCGACTCCACCATGGCCACGCGGTCGCCCACCTGGGCGGCGTTCTCTTCGTCGTGGGCCATGAAGGTCTGCGTGCGGCGGCGGACCTTCTTGTAGATCTCGTGACTGACCCGGCGTTCCACCGCTACGGTGACCCCCTTGTCCATCTTGTCCCGGACCACCACGCCGACCACTTCACGCTGTTTGCCCATCGTTCACTCACTCATCCGACGCTATTCGGCGGACGCTTCCTCCCGGGAAGCTTCGTCACCCGCCGACGCCACCTCATCCGGCCGCCGCTCGCGCAGCACGGTCATGGCCCGCGCCCGGTCCCGCCGCAGGCTCCGCATCTTGTTCGCCGCGTCCACCGATCCCATCGACTTCTGCAGCCGCGCGCGGAACACCTGGTCGTCCAGGTCGCGCACCCGCTGCTCGATCTCCTGGGTTCCCAGCTCCCGGAACTCGGACGCCTTCATCGCACTAGTTCTCCGACTGGCCAAAGCGTGCCGTGAAGCGCGCGTGGATGGGCAGCTTCGCGGCGGCCAGTTCCATGGCCCGCTTCGCATCGGCGGCGCTGACCCCTTCCATCTCGAAGAGGATCCGTCCCGGGCGGACCACCGCCACCCACTGCTCGGGCGCGCCCTTGCCCTTGCCCATGCGCGTCTCCTGCGGTTTCTTGGTGATCGGCTTGTCCGGGAAAACCCGGACCCAGATCTTGCCTCCGCGCTTGACGAAACGGGTCATGGCCACCCGGGCCGCCTCGATCTGCCGATCCGTAATCCAGCATGCCTCCATCGCCCGGAGACCGTAATCGCCAAACGACACGGTCGAGCCGCGCCACGCCTTGCCCGTCATCCGTCCGCGGTGCTGTTTCCGGTGCTTGACCTTCTTCGGCTGCAACATGGCGTGACTCCTGCCGTCTACCCCCTACACGCGCGCGGCGCGCCGGCGCGGCATCCGGTATTCCTCCTCGCGGCCCACGAGCGGCTCGAGGCGCTCACCCTTGTAGAGCCACACCTTCACACCGATGACGCCGTAGGTCGTCCGGGCCTGGCCGAAGCCGTAGTCGATGTTGGCGCGGAGCGTCTGGAGCGGAAGCTGCCCGTGCAGGTACCACTCGGAACGGGCAATCTCGGCGCCGTTCAGCCGGCCGCCCACCCGCACCTTGATGCCGCGCGCCCCGAACCGGAGCGCCGCCTCGACCGCCTTGCGCATGGCGCGCCGGAACGCGACCCGCTTCTCGAGCTGCAGCGCGACGTTCTCGGCAATGAGCTGCGCCTCGAGCTCCGGCTTCTGAATCTCCTGAATATTGATGAAGACCTCGCGGTTCGTCCGCTTCTGGATCTCCGTCTTCAGCTTGTCGACCTCGGTGCCCTTCCGGCCGATGATGATGCCGGGACGCGAGGTGTGAATGTCCAGCTTCAGCTTGTTCGCCGCCCGCTCGATCTCGATCTTCGAGACGCCGGCGTGCGAGAAGCGCTGCTTCAGCTCACGCTTCAGCGCGAGGTCCTCATGCAGCCACTTCGCGTAGTCGCGGCCCGCGTACCAACGCGACTGCCACGTCTTGTTGAAGCCCAGACGGAAACCGTACGGATGAACCTTCTGTCCCATGTTCAGAACTTCCTAGCTGTCCGTGTCCTTCCCGGCCGGCGCCTCGGCCGACAGTACGAGCTTCATCGGCCGCTCCTCCACCGTGATCGTCAGATGCGCGGTCCGTTTCTGAATGCGGAACGCCCGCCCCATCGGCTGCGGCCGGATCCGCTTGAGCGACGGCCCGTCGTCGGCATGACAGTCACGCACGAACAACTGGTCCGGCTCGCCGGCTCCCTCCTGCTGCTGCGCGTTGGCAACCGCCGACCGGAGCACCTTCTCCACGTCCCGCGCCACGCCCTTGCGCGTGTACCGCAACGTCGCCATTGCGCGGTCGACATCGAGACCGCGAATCAGGTCGAGCACGAGCCGCGCCTTCTGCGGCGACGTCCGGACGTAGCGCGCGGTGGCGCGGCCGGCAATCACCGTCCGCCCCTCGCCGCCGACTTCTCGCTCTTCATCGGATGCCCCCGGAAGAGCCGCGTCGGCGCGAACTCGCCGAACTTGTGACCCACCATGTTCTCGGTGATGTAGACCGGCACGAACTTCTTGCCGTTGTGGACCGCCACGGTGTGGCCCACCATCTCCGGCACGATCGTCGACCGGCGCGACCAGGTCTTGACGACCCGCTTGTCACCCCCCCGGTTCATCACCTCGATCTTCTCGAGGAGCGGGAGATCGACGAACGGTCCTTTCCTCAGCGAACGGCTCATGTCTGGTCCTTGCCTACCGCTTCTTCTTGCGCGAAATAATGAACTTGTCGGTCGGCTTCTTCCCGCGGGTCTTGAATCCCTTGGCCGGCACGCCCCAGGGCGACACCGGGTGGCGTCCACCCGCCGCGTGGCCTTCGCCGCCGCCGAGCGGATGGTCGACCGGGTTCATCGAGTTGCCGCAGACATGCGGCCGCCGGCCACGCCAGCGCTGCCGACCCGCCTTGCCGATCCGGACGTTCTCGTGCTGAACGTTCCCCACCTGGCCCACCGTGGCGCGGCAGTCCGGCTGCACGAGCCGGGTCTCCCCCGACGGCAGCCGCACGGTGACGTACTTGCCGTCCTTCGCCACCACCTGCACCGACGCGCCGGCGCTGCGCGCCATCTGCCCGCCCTTGCCGGGACGCAGCTCCACGTTGTGCACCTGCGTGCCGAGCGGAATGTTCCGGAGCGGCAGGGCGTTTCCCGGCACGATGTCTACCTGCTCGCCCGAAACCACCGTGTCGCCCACCTTCACGCCGAGCGGATGCAGGATGTAGCGCTTCTCGCCGTCCGCGTAGACGACCAGCGCGATGCGGGCGGACCGGTTCGGGTCGTACTCGATCGTCGCCACTCGGCCCGGCACGCCCTGGTTGTCGCGCCCCAACTTGTCCCGCTTGAAATCGATGATCCGATAGGCGCGCTTGTGGCCGCCGCCGCGCCACCAGATCGTGATCGCACCGGTGTTGTTCCTTCCGCCCGACTTCTTCAGCGGGCGCAGCAGCGGCCGGTGCGGCTTCGTCGTCGTGATCTCGTCGAACGTCTGGACGCTCTGAAAGCGCCGGCCCGACGAGGTGGGCTTGTGCTTGCGAATCGCCATCTGTCTATGCGCCCTCGAGGAACTCCGGCACCGCTTCACCCGGCCGCAGCCGGACGTACGCCTTCTTCCAGTCGGGCCGGCGACCGACGAACCGGCCCTGCCGTTTCTCCTTGCCGTGCGCGATCGCGGTCCGCACCGCGGCCACCTTCGCGCCCAGCAGATCTTCGACCGCCTGCCTGATGTCGACCTTGGTCGCCCCAAGGGCTACCTCGAAGGCCAGCACCTGACCCTCCTCGCGCGATCCCGTCTCGCGCAGGATGGTCGTCTTTTCCGTCACGATCGCGCGGCGAATCACATCGGTGCGTTTCATGACTCGGACGCCTCCGTGTCAGCCGACGCTGCGTCCGCCGACACCTCCGCGTCGGCCGGCGCTGTGTCAGCCGGCTCTTCCGTCTCGACCGCCTCTGCCACCTCTGGCGATTCCGTGCGTCGCAAGGGCCCCGATCCGGTCACCGCCCGCGCCAGGTGCTCCATCGCCGCCTTGGTGACCACCACCTGCTCCGCGTCGATCAGATCCCGGGGAGTCACCAGGCTCGACACGGTCACCGCCACACCCGGCAGGTTGCGCATCGCGCGGTCGAGCGTCTCATTCGGCGTCACGTCGACGAGCAGCGCCTTCCCCGGCACCTCCAGCGCTTCGAGCAGCTCGTTGCCGAGCCGGGTCCGCGGCTCGGCCAGATCGAAGGCGGAGATGACGATCACCGATCCCTCGGCGAGCTTCGACTGCAGCGCCGCGCGCAACGCGCCGCGGGCCACCTTACGCGGCAGCCGATAACCGTAATCGCGCGGCTGCGGGCCGAAAACGACGCCGCCGGTTCGCCAGATCGGGTTGCGCGCCGAGCCGACGCGCGCGCGGCCGGTTCCCTTCTGCCGCCACGGCTTCCGACCCGTGCCGCTTACCTGGGCGCGTGTCTTCGTGGCGTGGGTGCCGCGGCGCTGCTTCGCCTGCTCGTGCACCACCGCCTCCCAGACCAGCCCCAGGGCCGGCGCCCCGCCGAAGGTCTCGTCGCTCAACTCGAGCGAGTCGACCTTCTCGTTCTGCCCGTTCACGACGTCGAGCGTCATCGCCTCTTCTTCCCACCGGCGGTGTCGGCCGCCGGAACCACCGGCTCGCGACGCGGCGCCACCGCCTTGCGGATCATCACGCAGGCGCCGGGCGCACCCGGCACCGCCCCGGTCACCACCAGGCGATTCTGTTCCGCGTCGACATCGACCACGCGCAGGTTGCGGACGGTGACCCGGTCGCCTCCCATGCGGCCCGGCGCGCGCATCCCTTTCAGGACGCGCGACGGGTACGACGACTGGCCGATCGATCCGGGCGCGCGGTGGAACATCGACCCGTGCGTCGCGCGGCCGCCGGCGAAGCCATGGCGCTTGATGACGCCCTGGAATCCCCGGCCCCGGCTCACAGAGGTCACGTCCACCTGATCGCCCGCCGCGAAGAGCGACACGTCCACCTGATCGCCCTCGTTGGGGGGATCGTCCTCGCCGCTGAGTCCCACCTCGCGCCGGATGCGCGTAGGCGGCACGTTGGCCTTGGCGTAGAGACCGGCTACCGGCTTCGTGACGCGCGCCTGGCGGTCCTCGACCAGCCCGAGCTGCACCGCGTCGTAGCCGTCACGCTCCGCCTCCTTGCGGCGGATGACGACGCACGGCCCCGCCTTGAGCACGGTAACCGGCCGCGCCGCGCCGTCGGGCGCGAACACCTGCGTCATCCCGATCTTCCGTCCGATGATCCCGGTCACCATGTCTCTGGCTCGCTATCCCCGGCCTGCTATCCCTGATCCCGGCTGTCGGCCCGGATCTCCACGTCGACGCCGGCCGGCAGGTCCAGCTTCATCAGCGCATCCACCGTCTGCGACGTCGGCTCGAAGATGTCGATGAGCCGCTTGTGCGTCCGGATCTCGAACTGCTCCCGCGACTTCTTGTCGACGTGGGGAGAGCGCAGCACGGTCCATTTCCGGGTGGAAGTCGGCAGCGGGATCGGCCCCGCCAGCCGCGCGCCGGTCCGCTTCGCCGTATCGACGATCTCCGTCGTCGACTGGTCGAGCAGGCGGTGGTCGTAGGCCATGAGCCGGATCCGGATCTTGTCGCTGAAGTTCGCCATCGGTGGTACCCGCTATTCGCCCCGTATCCGCGCCACGATCACGTCGGTCACGCTCTCCGGGGCCGGCTCGTACCGGTCGAAGTGCATCGAGTAGGTGGCGCGTCCCTGCGTCCGCGACCGCAGTTCCGTCGCATATCCGAACATCTCCGCGAGCGGGGCGCGTGCGCTGATGATCTGCGTGCCGCCGCGCGCCTCCATCGATCGGACCTTGCCCCGCCGCGCGTTCAGGTCGGCGATGACATCCCCCATGTATTCCTCGGGCACCACGACCTCGATCCGCATCATCGGCTCGAGCAGCACCGCGCCGGCCCGGCGCGCCGCCTCGCGGAACGCCATCGCACCCGCCACGCGGAAGGCGCCCTCGGACGAGTCCACGTCGTGGTGCGAGCCGTCGTAAAGCGACACCCGGACATCCTCGATCGGGTAGCCGGCGAGCACGCCGGTGGTCATCGCGTCGCGGATGCCCATTTCGACCGGCTTGATGTACTCGCGCGGCACGGCGCCGCCGACGATGTCGTTGACGAACTCGAGTCCCTCGCCGGCCTGGCCCGGCGCGACGCGGATCTTCACATGGCCGTACTGGCCGCGGCCGCCGGTCTGCCGGACGTAGCGTCCTTCCGCGTCGGTCGGGCGGGTCAGGGTCTCCTTGTAGGCCACCTGGGGGCGGCCGACCCTGGCCTCGACGCCGAACTCCCGCTTCAACCGGTCGACGAGGATCTCCAGGTGCAATTCGCCCATCCCGGAGATCACGACCTGCGCGGTCTCTTCGTCGGTCCGGACCTGGAACGTGGGATCCTCGGCCGTCAGCTTCGCCATTCCCAGCGTCAGCTTCTCCTGATCCGCCTTCGTCTTCGGCTCGATCGCCAGGCTGATGACCGGCTCCGGGAACTGCATCGACTCGAGCAGCACTGGGCGCTGCGGGTCGCAAATCGTGTCGCCCGTCGCGACGCTCTTCAGGCCGACCGCGGCGGCGATGTCGCCGGCATAGACCTGCCGGATCTCCTCCCGCTTGTTCGCGTGCATCTTCAGGAGGCGGCCGACCCGCTCCTTCCGTTCGCGGCCGGGATTGGAAATCATCGCCCCGGTCTGCATCACGCCGGAGTAGACCCGGATGAACGTGAGCTGACCGACGTAGGAGTCGGTCATCACCTTGAACGCGAGCGCCGAGAACGGCGCATCGTCGTCGGCCGACCGCTCCACCAGGTGGTCGTCGGCGCCTTCGGGCCGCAACGGGTTGACGCCGGTGATCCCCGGCACGTCTTCCGGCGACGGCAGGTAGTCGACCACCGCGTCGAGCAGCGGCTGCACACCCTTGTTCTTGAAAGCCGAACCGCACAGCACGACGACGAACGGCGGGTCGCCGCCGCGAACCGACTCGACCGTGCGCCGCCGCAGCGCCTCGCGGATCCCGTCCGCCGGCAGGGGCTCGCCATGCAGGTAGAGCTCGAGCAGGTCGTCGTCGACCTCGCTCACCTTCTCGACCAGGTGCTCGCGGGCCGCCATCGCCGCGTCGCGCATCGCCTCCGGAATCGCCGAGACGATCGGCTGCGCGCCCAGCGTGTCGTCCGCGTAGCGAATCGCCTGCATGTCGACGAGGTCGATCACGCCGACGAACTCTTCGCCTTCGAACAGCGGCAACTGCACCGCGACCGGATTGGCGCCCAGCTTGGTCTGGATCTGGTCGATCGTCCGGTCGAAGTCGGCGCCGACCCGATCCATCTTGTTGACGAAACAGAGGCGCGGAACACGGTACTTGTCGGCCTGCCGCCAGACCGTCTCCGACTGCGGCTCGACGCCCGCTACCGCATCGAACACGGCGACCGATGCGTCCAGCACGCGCAACGACCGCTCCACCTCGGCGGTGAAGTCGACGTGACCCGGCGTGTCGATGATGTTGATGCGGTGCTCCCGCCAGAAGCAGGTCGTCGCGGCGGAGGTGATGGTGATGCCGCGCTCCTGCTCCTGCTCCATCCAGTCCATGACCGCGGTGCCGTCATGGACCTCGCCCAGCTTGTAGGTGATCCCGGTATAGAAAAGGATGCGCTCGGTGGTCGTCGTCTTGCCGGCATCGATGTGAGCCATGATGCCGATGTTCCGCGTCCGACCGAGCGCCACCGTCCTGGACATGTTCCGTTCTGTTCGTCCCGCCGTACGCGGAGTGGACCGCGATGCCGCCACCGTGCCCATTCCTACCACCGGTAATGGGCGAACGCCTTGTTCGCCTCCGCCATCCGATGCGTGTCCTCGCGCTTCTTGACCGACCCGCCGCGCAGGTTGGCCGCATCGATCAGTTCGTTGGCCAGCTTCTCCCGCATCGTCTTGCCGTCGCCGCGATCCCGCGCGTACGACGTCAGCCAGCGGATGCTGAGCGAGAGCCGCCGGTTCTGGGACACCTCGACCGGCACCTGGTAGTTCGAGCCGCCCACCCGCCGCGACTTCACTTCGAGGCTTGGCTTCACGTTGTCGACCGCCTTGCGGAAGACCTTGAGCGGCTCGTCGCCGGTCCGATCGCGAATGATGTCGAGGCTGCCGTAAACGATTCCTTCCGCGACGCTTCGCTTGCCGCTCTTCATGATCATCCGGACGAACTTCGTCACCAGCGTGCTGTCGTACACGGGATCCGGCGGCACTTCGCGCTTCGGAACGTCGCGTCTGCGTGGCATCGGTCTTTCCTGACTCTCTCCTGATCCGGGTCTCTCGGGCCGCGGCCTCTACGCCTTCGGCCGCTTCGCCCCGTACTTCGACCGGCTCTGCTTGCGGCCGGCCACCCCCACGGTGTCGAGCGTGCCGCGCACGACGTGGTAACGCACGCCCGGCAGATCCTTCACCCGGCCGCCCCGAATGAGAGCGAGCGAGTGCTCCTGCAGGTTGTGCCCCTCGCCGGGGATGTAACTGGTCACCTCGATGCTGTTGGTGAGCCGGACGCGCGCCACCTTGCGCAGCGCCGAGTTCGGCTTCTTCGGCGTCTGCGTGAACACGCGGACGCAGACGCCGCGCTTCTGCGGGCAACTCTGCAGCGCCGGACTCTTGGTCTTGTTGATGACCCGCTCGCGTCCCTTGCGCACCAGTTGACTGATCGTCGGCACGTCTGCTCCCTCGCCCGGCGCGCCGCCACCCAAAGGGGACTCGGCGACGCGGCCGATCCGCGACCCGTCTGTGGCCGGAGCCTGGAAGCGACTGCCCGTCCCGGCAGCCGCTTGGCACCCCGACCGGTTGACCCTATGACTTTTGCTCGTCGTGCAGGCGGCCCGGAGCGCCCGACGGCGCCCGCGAGAAACCAGTGCGCGAAAGAAACCGCCTAACCGAACGCCGCGGTCCCTTCCGGACGGATCGGATCCAGATAGGGTATCCCGGACCCGACACAAACGGTGGATTGTACCACCAGCCCGCCGCGCGTGCAACCGCTCGCCCTTGCGGGCGAGTTGGAAGTTCCGCTAGAGCGGAACTTCTGCGTGCAAGCGCCGGAGGCGCATCGCGCGGGGGCTACGCTTCCGCGTCGCCCGCCGGCGGCTCCGGATCTTCCGCCGCCGGGTCGTACGACATGACCGTCCGCAGCGATCCGACCGGGCTGCCCATCTCGTCGGTTTCGAAGACGAAGTCCTCCATCTCCGAATCCTCCGGCGAGATCGGCGGCGGCGGCGGCTCGTCCGGCTCGATCCGGACCCGCCGGTAGTAGTCGAACCCGGTGCCGGCCGGGATCAGCCGGCCCATGGTGACGTTCTCCTTCAGTCCGCGCAGGTGATCCACCTTGCCGGAGATCGACGCCTCGGTCAGGACCCGGGTCGTTTCCTGGAACGACGCGGCCGAGATGAACGACTCCGTCGAGAGCGAGGCCTTCGTGATCCCGAGCAGCAGCGGACGGCCCGTCGCCGGCTCCCCCCCCTCGGCCAGGACGCGCTCGTTCTCCGAATGGAAGCGGAACTTGTCCACCTGCTCGTCGACGAGGAACTCGGTGTCGCCCACCTCCTCGATCTTCATCCAGCGCATCATCTGCCGGACCATCACCTCGATGTGCTTGTCGTTGATGGCGACGCCCTGCAGCCGGTACACCTCCTGGATCTCGTTCACGAGGTAGCTGTACAGCTTCTGCTCGCCCAACACGTCCAGGATGTCATGCGGGTTGCGCGGCCCTTCCATCAGCGGATCGCCCGCGCGCACGCGGTCGCCATCCTGCACGTTGACGTGCACGCTGCGCGGCAGCGTGTACTCGCGCGGGTCCGCGTCGGCGTCGTCCGGCACGATGACGATCTTCCGCATGCCCTTGACGACGCCGGCGTGCTTGGCGGTGCCGTCGATCTCGCTGATGATCGCCGGCTCCTTCGGCTTCCGGGCCTCGAACAGCTCGACGACGCGCGGCAGACCGCCCGTGATGTCCTTCGTCTTGGTCGTGTCGCGCGGCATCTTCGCCAGGACGTCGGTGGCGTTCACCATGTCCCCGTTGTTCACCATCAGGTGGGCGCGCGCCGGGAGGTCGCGGTGGAACACCACCCGGTTCCTCTCGTCGACGACGTCGATGCGCGGCTGCTTGTGCTTCTTTTCCTTGGCTTCCTTGCCGGCCCTCTCCTTCCGCCTGGCATCCGGCCGCTTGTCGTCGGTCGTCGCGGTCGGCGGATCGATGATGATGCGGCGCATCAGGCCGGTCACTTCGTCCGTCTCCTCGTGCATCGTCTCCTCGTCGATGTCGTGGAAGCGGATGCGTCCCGGCTTCTCCGTCAGGATCGGCCGCGTGTAGGGATCCCACTCGACGAGCGTCTCGCCAATCTCCGTCGTCTCCTTGTCGCGGACTTTCAGGCGCGCGCCGTAGACCAGCTCATAGTGCTCGCGCCCGCGTCCCTCGGCGTCGCGCACGATCAGCTCGCCGGTGCGGTTCATCACTATCGCCTCACGCGCTTCCTGACTGTCGGCGGGCACCGGACTACCGGCGGCATCAAACCAGACCGCCTGCACGCCGATGAGCTCGACGACGCCCTCGTGCTTGCAAATGTGCGTCGACTGCTCGGACCCTGACGCCGCACCCCCGATGTGGAAGGTCCGCATCGTGAGCTGCGTTCCCGGCTCGCCGATCGACTGCGCCGCGATGACACCCACCGCCAGTCCGCGTTCGACCAGCTTGCCCGTCGCCAGGTCGCGGCCGTAGCAACAGGCGCAGACGCCGCGCGGCGACTTGCAGGTCAGCACCGACCGGATCCGGACGCTCTCGATGCCCGATTCCTGGATTTCGGACGCGAGATCCTCGTCGACCAGGGTGTTGGCGGACGCCAGCACCTTGCGGTTCTTCTGAACGACGACAGCCACTTCCTCTGCGGTGACCCGACCGATAATCCGATCGCGCAGCGGCTCGATGATCTCGCCGCTGTCGACGATGGCCTCCGCGATGATCCCCTCCTCGGTGTCGCCGTCGATTTCCGGGTCGCAGTCGATTTCCGAAATGATCACGTCCTGCGCCACGTCGACCAGACGGCGCGTCAGATAGCCGGAGTCGGCGGTCTTGAGCGCGGTGTCCGCCAGTCCCTTCCGGGCGCCGTGGGTCGAGATGAAGTACTGCAGGACGGTCAGCCCCTCGCGGAAGTTCGACGTGATCGGCGTTTCGATGATCTCGCCGGACGGCTTCGCCATCAGGCCGCGCATCCCCGCGAGCTGGCGGATCTGCTGCTTGCTGCCCCGCGCGCCGGAATCGGCCATGACGAAAACCGGGTTGAACTCCTGCGCCTGCGACTCGCCGTCGACGTTCTCCATGCCGACGAACATCTCGTCCGCGACCTGCTCGGTGACCCCGGACCAGATGTCGATCACCTTGTTCTTGCGCTCGCGGTCGGTGATGGCGCCCTGGAGGTACTGGTCCTCCACGGTGATCACCTCCTGCCGCGCGTTGGTGACGAGACTCGGCTTCTCCTCCGGGATCACGAGATCGTCGATACCGATGGAAAGACCCGACTTGGTGGCGTACAGGAACCCGAGATCCTTCAAGTGATCGAGCATGCGCACGGTCAGCTCGATCCCGTGCCGCAGGTAGCAGTACTGCACGAGCTGCTGCAGCCCCTTCTTCTTGAGCAGCCCGTTGACGAACGGGATTTCGTCCGGCAGCGCGCTGTTGAACACGACGCGGCCCACCGTAGTGGAAACAATCTCCTTGTCGAGATCCTGCACCGGGGTGTGGAGCACGTCCTGATCGTCCCGGTTGGCCGTCAGGTCCATGAAGGGCCCGGTCAGCCGCAGCCGGATGTCGCTGAGGGTCTCGATGGCGCCTGCCTCGAGGGCCAGCAGCACATCGTCGGCGTTCAGGAAGACCGGCAACTCGTCGTCCTTCCGGAGCGGTTCGACTCCGTTGCCGGCGGCCCCCTCCCGGGTGCCGTAGATTCGGCCCCGCCCCTTCGCGCCCGGTTTCGACTTCGTCAGGTAGTAGCAGCCGAGCACGATGTCCTGCGACGGGACGGCGATGGGCGTCCCGCTCGACGGCGACATGATGTTGTTCGACGACATCATGAGCACCGACGCCTCGATCTGCGCCTCCGGCGACAGCGGCACGTGGACCGCCATCTGATCGCCGTCGAAGTCGGCGTTGAACGCCGTGCAGACCAGCGGGTGGATCCGGATCGCCTTCCCTTCGACGAGGACCGGCTCGAACGCCTGGATACCCAGACGATGCAGGGTCGGCGCCCGGTTGAGCAGCACCGGATGCTCGCGGATCACCTCCTCGAGAATGTCCCAGACCTCCGGCTCCTGCTGATCGACCATCTCGCGCGCCTGCTTGATGGTCGAGACCATCTCGCGCTGCTCGAGCTTGTTGTAGATGAACGGCTTGAACAGCTCGAGGGCCATCTTCTTCGGCAGCCCGCACTGATGCAGCTTCAGTTCCGGCCCGACGACGATGACCGAGCGGCCCGAGTAGTCGACCCGCTTGCCAAGCAGGTTCTGGCGGAAACGTCCCTGCTTCCCCTTCAGCGTGTCCGACAGCGACTTGAGCGCGCGGTTGTTCGCGCCGCGCAGCACGCGGCCTCGCCGCCCGTTGTCGAAGAGCGCGTCGACCGCCTCCTGCAGCATCCGCTTCTCGTTCCGGATGATGACGTCGGGCGCCTTCAGCTCCATCAGCTTCTTCAACCGGTTGTTCCGGTTGATGACACGCCGGTAGAGGTCGTTCAGGTCGGACGTGGCGAACCGGCCGCCGTCGAGCGGCACCAGCGGGCGCAGCTCGGGCGGGATCACCGGCACTTCGGTCAGGATCATCCACTCCGGCTTGTTGGTCGAGCGCCGGAACGAATCGACCACCTTCAGCCGCTTGGCGAACTTCTGCGTCTTCTGCGCCGAGGTCTCGGTGCGCATCTTCTGGCGCAGCTCGACCGCAAGATCCTCGATCTCGACCTCCGACAGCAGGGTCCGGATCGCCTCGGCGCCCATCTGCGCATCGAAAGATCCGAGGCCATGCTCCTCGAGCGCCTTCCGGTACTCCTCCTCCGTCAGGAGCTGGTTCTGCTTGAGCGTCGTATCGCCGGGATCGATGACGACGTAGGCCTCGAAGTAGAGCACGCGCTCGAGATCGCGCAGCGAGATGTCCAGCAGGTGACCGATCCGGCTGGGCAGTCCCTTGAAGAACCAGACGTGGCTCACCGGTGTGGCCAGCGTTATGTGCCCGAGACGCTCACGGCGCACTTTCGACTGGGTCACCTCCACGCCGCACTTGTCGCAGATGACGCCGCGGTGCTTCATCCGCTTGTACTTGCCGCAGAGGCACTCCCAGTCGTTGACCGGGCCGAAGATCTTGGCGCAGAAGAGACCGTCGCGTTCCGGCTTGAAAGTCCGGTAGTTGATGGTCTCCGACTTGGTCACCTCGCCGTGCGACCAGGATCGGATCTTCTCCGGCGACGCGAGGGTGATCCGGATGGCGTCGAAGTCAACCGTCAGGGCACCGCGGTCCGCATAGATGTGCTGCATCGGCTATACCTCGCTCTCCAGTCCGGCGGCCGCCGCAACGGCCGCTTCGTCCTCCGCCGCGTTCTCCGCGCCATCCTCCGCGACGGCGTCCTCGAGGTCGGATGCGGACGGCGGCCGCCGCGTCTTGATCAGGTCGACATCCAGGCAGAGCGCCTGCAGTTCCCGGATCAGCACGTTGAACGACTCCGGCAGGCCAGGCGCGAACGAGGCGTCGCCCTTGACGATCGCCTCGTAGATCTTGGAGCGGCCGGTCACGTCGTCCGACTTGGCGGTCAGCAGCTCCTGCAGGATGTGCGCGGCGCCGTAGGCCTCGAGTGCCCACACCTCCATCTCGCCGAACCGCTGTCCGCCGAACTGCGCCTTGCCGCCGAGCGGCTGTTGCGTGATCAGCGAGTACGGTCCAATCGACCGGGCGTGGATCTTGTCGTCCACCAGGTGCGACAGCTTCAGCATGTAGATGTAGCCGACGGTGACCTTCTGCTCGAACGGCTCGCCGGTCATCCCGTCGTACAGGGTCGTCTTCCCGTCGCGCGGGAGGCCCGCCTCCTCCAGCAGGTTCTTGATCTCCGTCTCGCGCGCGCCGTCGAAGACGGGCGTGGCGAAGTAGAGGCCGAGCGCCTGCGCCGCCCACCCCAGGTGGGTCTCGAGAATCTGGCCCACGTTCATGCGGGACGGCACCCCGAGGGGATTGAGGACAATCTCGACCGGCGTGCCGTCGGGCAGCCGCGGCATGTCCTCTTCCGGCAGGATCCGCGCAATGACCCCCTTGTTGCCATGGCGGCCCGCCATCTTGTCGCCGACCGACAGCTTCCGCTTCATGGCGACGTAGACCTTCACCATCTTGATCACGCCGGGCGGCAGCTCGTCGCCCAGTCGGACCTTCTCCTTCTTCTCCTCGAAGCGCTGCCGGATCAGGTCCTCCTGTTGTGCGGTCCGGTTCCGGATCGCCTGGACTTCCGCCTTCACCTGCGCGCTCAGCCCGCTGAGCTTGACGCGCAGCAGGTCCGAGTAGTCGAGGCCGTGGATCGCCTCTTCGGTCAGCTTGGTGCGCTTGGCGAGCAGCGTGTCGCCGGTCTCGATGTCGCGCAGATCGCTGCTGAGGGTCCGGCCCTGAAGCATCGGCAACAGCCGCTTCTTCACCTCGTCGTGGAGGATGCGAACCTCATCGTGCAGGTTCGTCTCCATCATCTCGAGTTCTTCGCCCTCGATCGCCCGGGCGCGCTCGTCCTTCTCCGTCCCCTTGCGCGAGAAGATCCGGACGCCGACGACGATCCCCTCGATGCCGGGCGGGCAGACCAGCGACGCATCGCGAACGTCGCCCGCCTTCTCGCCGAAGATGGCGCGCAGCAGCTTCTCTTCCGGCGTCAACTGGGTCTCGCCCTTCGGGGTCACCTTGCCGACCAGGATGTCGTTCGGCTTGACGTAGGCGCCGATCCGGATGATGCCGCTCTCGTCGAGGTCGTTCAGGAAGCCCTCGGAGACGTTCGGGATGTCCCGCGTGATTTCCTCCGGCCCGAGCTTCGTGTCACGCGATTCGATCTCGAACTCCTCGATGTGGATGGACGTGTAGTAGTCGTCCTTGACGAGGCGCTCCGAGACGAGGATGGCGTCCTCGAAGTTGTAGCCGCGCCAGGGCATGAACGCGACCAGCACGTTGCGCCCGAGGGCCAGCTCGCCCAGTTCCGTGCAGGGCCCGTCGGCCAGAACCTGGCCGCGCTCGACGTGCTGGCCCACCTCGACGATCGGCTTCTGGTTGATGCAGGTGTTCTGGTTCGAGCGGCGGAACTTCGTCAGGGTGTAGATGTCCGCCCCCATCTCGGTCGACGGCTGCTCGTCGGTCGAGTCCGCCTCGACGCGGACGACGATCCGCTGTGAATCGACCAGGTCGACCACGCCGGCGCGCCGAGCCGTGACCACCGCGCCGGAATCGCGCGCGGTGATGTGCTCCATGCCGGTCCCGACGTACGGCGCACGCGCCCGGAGCAGCGGCACCGCCTGGCGCTGCATGTTCGACCCCATCAGCGCCCGGTTCGCGTCGTCGTTCTCGAGGAAGGGGATGAGGGACGCCGCCACCGAGACGAGCTGCTTCGGCGAAACATCGATGTACTCGATCTTCGCGCGCGGCTCGAGCTTGAAGTTGCCCGCCTGGCGGGCGTTGATCCGCTCGTCGAGCAGCCGTCCCTCGGCATCGAGGCGCGCGTTCGCCTGCGCGATGACGTACTTGTCCTCCTCCCACGCCGAGAGGTAGAACGAGTGGGGTTGCACCAGCGCGGGCTGCCGGTTGGCCCGCAGACCCGCGTTCGCGGCCTCGGCCTGCGTCGCCTCCACGATGTCGCCCGGCTTGAACTTCGTGTCGCCCGGGTCGACGACACGCACGTAGTCGACCGTCCGGCCGTCCTTCACCTTCCGGTACGGCGACTCGATGAAGCCGAACTCGTTGATCCGCGCATAGCACGAGAGCGATGAGATCAGCCCGATGTTCGGACCCTCCGGCGTCTCGATGGGGCAGATGCGGCCGTAGTGCGTCGGATGGACGTCGCGCACCTCGAACCCGGCCCGTTCGCGCGACAGCCCGCCCGGGCCGAGCGCCGACAGCCTCCGCTTGTGCGTGATCTCCGACAGCGGGTTCGTCTGATCCATGAACTGCGAAAGCTGCGACGAACCGAAGAACTCACGGATCGCGGCCATCACCGGCTTCGCGTTGATCAGGTCGTGCGGCATGGCGGTCGCCATTTCCTGGTAGACCGACATCTTCTCCTTGATGGCCCGCTCCATCCGCACCAGCCCGATGCGGAACTGGTTCTCGAGCAGCTCGCCGACCGACCGGACCCGCCGGTTGCCCAGGTGGTCGATGTCGTCGACGTTCTGGGGGTTGCGGCGCAGCGTCAGCAGGTACCGGATCACCGAAACGAAGTCGGACTGACCGAGGACGCGCTCGTCGAGCGACGTGTCGAGGCCCAGCTTCGTGTTCAGCTTCAGCCGCCCGACCCGCGAGAAGTCGTACTTCTGCGGGTTGAAGAACAGCGTCTCGAACAGCGTCCGCGAGCTGTCGAGGGTCGGAGGATCGCCCGGCCGCATCCGCCGGTAGATCTCGATCAACGCCTCCTCGTGCGTCTTGGTCAGGTCCTTCCGCAGCGTGTTGGAAAGCGCCGCGCCGACTTCGTCCGTTTCCGGGAAGAACAGCTCGACATCGCCGATCCCCCGCTCCTGGAGCATCGAGACGATCCGGGGAGTGACCTCTTCGTTCGCCTCCAGCATCACCTCGCCCGTCTCGGGGTCGACGATGTCTGTCACCGCGCAGGCGCCTTCGAGCTCTTCGGGCGCCAGTTCGACATGCGTGGAGCCCGCGGCAAGCAGCTGCTCGATAGCGGTGCGGCTCAACTTGCGGCCCTTCTTGATCGCCGTGTCACGCTCCGGCAACTCGATGTCGACGCCGACGCGGCGTCCCTGCAGCCGCTCGCTGATTTCCCACTCGACCTTTTCGCGCCCGACGTTCACCCGCGCCACGTCATAGAAGGTGCGGATGATCTCGTCGACGCTCTGGAGGCCGAGGGCGCGCAGGAAGACGGTCGCGAGGATCTTCCGCTTGCGGTCAATCCGGACCTGCAGCAGGTTCTTGGCGTCCAGCTCGAATTCCACCCACGAGCCGCGGTACGGGATGATCTGCGCGACGAACACCGACTTGTCCTCGGAGTGGAAGAACACGCCGGGAGAGCGGTGCAACTGCGAGACGATCACCCGCTCCGTGCCGTTGATGATGAACGTGCCGTTGTCCGTCATCAGCGGGATCTCGCCGAAGTAGACCTCCTGCTCCTTGATGTCGCGGAGCTGGCGCACGCCGGTCTCGGGATCCTTGTTGTAGACCCCGAGCCGGATCGTCACCTTGAGCGGAACGGCATAGGTCATGCCCCGCTCCTGGCATTCCTCGACGTCGTACTTCAGCTTGAGGCCGAGTCGCTGATCGCCGAAGTCGCGCACCACGTGGTAGCGCACGCCCGGCACGTCAGCGGCCGGCTCCCAGTCGCCGATGGAATAGTCGACGAACTCGAGCTGCGAGTTCTCGCGGAAGTCGCTGATCGGGAAGACCGACTTGAACAC
Organism: Vicinamibacterales bacterium; assembly: GCA_965202655.1. GTDB lineage: Bacteria > Acidobacteriota > Vicinamibacteria > Vicinamibacterales > UBA8438 > VXRJ01. The sequence goes on from CBDBBK010000001.1 coordinate 896,334, forward strand.
CGACTGCAGACCGGCATCTTCCCGTTCGTCGGGCATCCGGTTCATCTGCAGGAAGCGCTCGTACGACTTCTTCTGGATTTCGATGAGGTTCGGGATCGGAACGGCCGTAGGGATCTTCGAAAAGTCCCGGCGCTCGCGATAGACGTTCCTGGGCAGAATCTGCTGCACGGCTGAACTCCTTCGCGTGTCGACGGGTTTACTTGATCTCGGTCTTCGCGCCTACTTCCTCGAACTTCTTGGCAATCGCCTCCGCTTCGTCCTTGGGGATCTGCTCCTTGACCGCGTTCGGCGCACCCTCGACCAGGTCCTTCGCTTCCTTGAGGCCGAGGCTGGTCACCTCGCGCACCACCTTGATCACCTTGATCTTCTGCGCCCCGATCTCGGTCAGCGTCACGGTGAACTCGGTCTGCTCTTCCTCCGCCTCGGCGGCTCCGCCCGCGGCGACCGCGCCCCCGACCGCAACCGGCATCGCCGCCGCGGCCGAGACGCCGAGCTCGTCTTCGAGCCGCTTGACGAGCTCCGACAGCTCGAGCACCGACATTCCCTTGATGTAGTCGACCACCTGATCCTGAGTCACTTCAGCCATGTCTAGCCTTCCTCCTTCGCCTTCTTCTCTTCAACCTGCTTCAACACCGCCAGCAAGTTGCTCGGTGCGGCATTCAGCAGCCGCAGGAAATTCGTCGCCGGCGCGTTGAAAACCATCAGGAGCTTCGCCTGCAACTCGGGCTTGCCGGGCAGTGCGGACAGGCCCTTCACGCCCTCGGCTTCGATCGTCTGGCCCTGCACGACCGCGCCCCGCAAGGTGAGATCCGGCTCATCCTTGGCGAAATCCACCAGCGCCTTCGCCAGCGCTACCGGGTCGTCGCTGCTGTAGGCGAGGGCGATCGTGCCTTCCAGCCGCTCGCGCAGCGCCTCGAACGACGTTCCCTCCAGCGCGCGGCGCGCGAGGGAGTTCTTCACGACGCGGTAACTGCCCTCCGCGCCCCGCACCTTCCGGCGCAGATCGGTGACGGTGGGAACGTCGAGTCCCTTGAAGTCGACCAGAATGACGCTCTCGGCGCCACCCAGTTCCGACCGGAGATCCTCCAGTCGAGATTCCTTCGCTGCCCTGCTGAGTGCCATCGTGCTGCCTGTATCCCGTCTGCGCCCCGTCCGTCAGGCCTTCGCGGCCGCCTCCACGCTCGCGGTGTCGATCGGCACGCCCGGGCCCATCGTCGACGCGACGGCGATGCTCCGGACGTAGCGGCCCTTCGCGGCGGCCGGCTTGGCCTTGATCACGCTCGCCGCGAGAGCCATCGCGTTCTCGAGCAGCTTCGACACGTCGAACGACACCTTGCCGATCGGCGCGTGCACGACGCCCGCCTTGTCGACGCGGTATTCCACCTTGCCGGCCTTGATCTCCCCGACCGCCCGGCTCACGTCCAGGGTCACCGTGCCGGTCTTCGGGTTCGGCATCAGGCCGCGGGGACCGAGCACGCGCCCGAGCCGGCCGACCACGCGCATCATGTCGGGCGTGGCGACGACCGCGTCGAAATCCAGCCAGCCGCCGGCAATCTTCTCCACCAGTTCCTCGCCGCCGACGACGTCCGCGCCTGCCTCCTGCGCCTCCGCCTGCCGGTCCGGACCGGCAATCACCACCACGCTCTTGCTCCGTCCCAGGCCGTGCGGCAGCACGACCGTGCCGCGCACCATCTGATCCGCGTGCCGGGGGTTGACGCCGAGGCGCATCGCTATCTCCACCGTCTCGTCGAACTTGGCGAACGTCAGGCTCTTGACCAGCGGAAGCGCCTCGTCGAGCGTGTACGGACGCCGGTCGACCTTCGCCTCCGCCGCCGCGAACTGCTTGCCGCTCTTCTTCATTGCTCGGTCCTGCCCTCTACCTCGATCCCCATGGACCGCGCCGTGCCCGCCACGATCTCGGCCGCCGCCTCGATCGAGTTGGCGTTCAGGTCGGGCATCTTCGTCCGGGCGATCTCGTGCACCTGCTCCATCGTCACCAGGCCCACCTTGGTGCGGTTCGGTTCACCCGACCCCTTGGCGATGTTGGCGGCCCGCTTCAGCAGCACCGCGGCGGGCGGCGTCTTGGTGATGAAGCTGTACGAGCGGTCGGCGTAGACGGTGACCACGGCCGGGATGATCAGCCCTTCCTGGCTGGCCGTCTTCGCATTGAACGCCTTGCAGAAGTCCATGATGTTGACGCCGTGCGGACCCAGCGCGGTTCCGACCGGCGGCGCCGGCGTCGCCTTCCCGGCGGCGATCTGCAGCTTCACCTGTCCGATGATCTTCTTTGCCATGACTGCGTCAGATCTTCTCCACCTGCAGGAAGTCGAGCTCCACGGGGGTCGACCGTCCGAAGATGGTCACCATCACCCGCAGCGTGTTGCGGTCGACGTTCACGTCGTCCACGGTGCCGTTGAAGCTGGCGAACGGCCCCTCGTTGATCCGCACCTGGTCGCCCTTGTCGAAGGTGTACTTCGGCTTGGGCTGCTCGGCCGCCACCGTCACCTGATGGAGGATCTGGTCCACTTCCTCGCGCGTCAGCGGGGTCGGCTTCGCGCCCGCGCCGACGAACCCGGTCACCTTCGGCGTGTTCTTCACGACGTGCCAGGCCTGATCGGACATCTGCATCTCGACCAGGATGTAGCCAGGAAAGAACCGCTTCGAGGTAATCACCTTCCGGCCGTTCCGCATCTCGACCACGTCCTCCGTCGGCACGAGCACCTCGCCGATCTCGTCCTGCATGCCGTAGGCCTGCACGCGCTGCTTCAGCGAGTCCTCCACCTTCTTCTCGAAGCCGGAATAGGTGTGCACGATGTACCAGCGCCGGGTCGCCACGTCAGTCATTCGTATTCACTCGCCTAAACGCCGAAGGCCTGGAAGATCCCGCGGGCCACCCGGTCGAGCACCAGGTCGATACCCCACAGGTACAGACCGAACGCGATCGAGACCAGGATCACGACGATGGTCGTCGCCTGCACCTCCCGCCAGGTAGGCCAGGTGACGCGCTCCATCTCGTTGCGCACCTGCGCCAGAAAGGTGCGCGACCGGCCCCACCAGCCGAACACCCCCGCCGCGTACGGCGTCACCTCGCGCGCGGTCTTCGTCCTCGCGGGCTTCACGTCGTGTTCTCCAGATCCTCAACGGCAACTGGCAGGCCAGGAGGGGCTCGAACCCCCAGCCCCCGGTTTTGGAGACCGGTGCTCTACCAATTGAGCTACTGGCCTGCTTATCCCCGGCGCGTGACGCGGTATTCCGCGCCAGCGCACTACTTCGTCTCCCGGTGCGGCTTGTGAGCGCGGCACCAGCGGCAGTACTTCTTCATTTCCAGCCGGTCGGGCGTCGTCCGCTTGTTCTTCGTGGTCGTGTACGTCCGCCGTTTGCACTCCGTGCACGCCAGAATCACGATGCTGCGCATGACGCCGCCTCCCCGTCCGTTCCGCGCACCTACTCGACGATTTCGGTGATCGTGCCCGAGCCGACCGTCCGGCCGCCCTCACGGATCGCGAAGCGCAGACCCTTCTCGAGCGCGACCGGCGTGATCAACTCCACGGTGATCGACACGTTGTCACCGGGCATCACCATTTCCACGCCGTCCGGCAATTCCGCCACGCCGGTGACGTCGGTCGTCCGGAGGTAGAACTGCGGCCGGTACCCCTTGAAGAACGGGGTGTGCCGTCCCCCCTCCTCCTTGGTCAGGACGTAAACCTCGCCCTTGAACTTCGTGTGCGGCGTAATCGACTTCGGCTTCGCCAGGACCTGGCCCCGCTCCACGTCGTCCTTCTCGGTGCCGCGCAGCAGGACGCCGATGTTGTCGCCGGCGACGCCCTCGTCGAGCAGCTTCCGGAACATCTCGACTCCGGTCACCACCTTCTTCTGCGTCTCCGCGAATCCGACGATCTCGACCTCTTCGCTGGTAAGAACCTTGCCGCGCTCGACGCGGCCGGTCACGACCGTGCCGCGGCCCGAGATCGAGAACACGTCCTCGATCGGCATCAGGAACGGCTTGTCGACGTCGCGCTCCGGCAGCGGCACGTAGTCGTCAACCGCGTCCATCAGCGCCTCGATCGCCTTCTCGCCGTCCGCATCCCCCTCGAGGGCCTGCAGGGCCGAGCCCAGAATCACCGGCACGTCGTCGCCCGGGAACTCGTAGCTGCTGAGGAGCTCGCGCACCTCCAGCTCGACCAGCTCGAGCAGCTCGGGGTCGTCGACGGCGTCCACCTTGTTGAGGAAGACCACGAGCGACGGAACGCCGACCTGCCGCGCGAGAAGGATGTGCTCCCGCGTCTGCGGCATGACGCCGTCGGTAGCCGCCACCACCAGGATCGCACCGTCCATCTGCGCCGCGCCGGTGATCATGTTCTTGATGTAGTCGGCATGACCCGGGCAGTCGACGTGCGCGTAGTGACGGTTGGCGGTGGTGTACTCGACGTGGGCGGTGGCGATGGTGATTCCCCGCTCCTTTTCCTCCGGCGCGTTGTCGATCTCGTCGAACGCCCGCACCTCGTTGGTCGGATCGTTCTTGGCCATGACGGACGTGATCGCCGCCGTCAGCGTCGTCTTGCCGTGGTCGATGTGACCGATCGTGCCGATGTTCACGTGCGGCTTGGATCGATCGAACTTTTCCTTCGCCATGCCAGTCCTTTCCTTCCTCTTGAGTGAGCCGTTCCGTCAACGTGTGTGGAGCCGATGACCGGGCTTGAACCGGTGACCTCGTCCTTACCAAGGACGCGCTCTACCGCTGAGCTACATCGGCTCGAGCCGCCCTCCGTGCCTGGTCCGGGAAAATGCTGGAGCGGGAGACGGGGATCGAACCCGCGACCAACAGCTTGGAAGGCTGTGACTCTACCACTGAGTTACTCCCGCTTCGTTCCCCGCGCCCCCCGAATCTGCAACCTGGTGGCGAGGGGAGGATTCGAACCTCCGAAGCCGCTAGGGCGACAGATTTACAGTCTGTTGCGTTTGACCGCTCCGCAACCTCGCCGAACTCTTCTGCTGCTACTGCTTCGCGTTCGCTGCCTGATGGAGCTGGCGAAGGGATTCGAACCCCCGACCCGCTGATTACAAATCAGCTGCTCTGCCTGACTGAGCTACGCCAGCAGGACGAACCCTGCATCTTAGCACAGGCTAAACGGCTCCAGCAAGAACCCGTCGCCACCGATGAGACATGAGCCTGAACGGGTTCCGCCGTGGCGCTGGAGCAGCCTCTACTCATCGTCGCTCTCTCGGCCGCCCGACCGTTGCCGGACCGCTTCGAACAGGGCGATTCCCGCCGCGACCGAGGCGTTCAGGCTGCCCACGCGCCCCGCCAGGGGAAGGGCGGCGAGCCAGTCGCAACTCTCCCGGACCAGGCGCCGGAGACCCCGCCCCTCGCTGCCCGCGACGAGCGCCACCGGCACACGAAGGTCGACCTCGTAGATCGTCCGCGGGGCCTCCGGGTCGAGGCCGACCGTCCAGACTCCCGCCGACCGGAGCTCGGCGAGGGCGCGCGCGACGTTCACCACCGGCGCCACCGGGAGGTGGGCCAGCGCGCCGGCCGAGGCCTTGACCGCCGCCGCCGTCAGCGGCGCCGCGCGCCGCGTCGGCACGACCAGGCCGGAAGCGCCGGCCGCCTCCGCCGCCCGCGCGATGGCGCCCAGGTTGTGCGGATCCTCGATGCCGTCCAGCACCACGATCAGCGCCGGCGCCCCGGCTTCGACAAGATCGCGAACCGCCCGCGGTTCGGGGGGACGAATCGTCGCCACCACGCCCTGGTGCGCGCCGCCCGACGCCAGGCGATTCAACTCGTCCGGCTCGGCGCGCCGGACGCGCACGTGCCGCCGGTCGGCCTCGCGGAGCAGCTCGGCGAGACGGGCCTGCCGGCGCACGCTCACGGTGAGGGCGGTCACCCGTCCGCCACGGAGCGCCTCGAGCACCGGGTTGACGCCGTAGATCTCCATCGCGGGCCTGGCCCCAGGGCTCCCAGGACCTACGGGATCGGCACGACGGTCGCGACCGCGTGGACGACCATGCCCTCGCCGCGGCCCACGGCGTCCATCCCTTCGGCCGTCTTCGCCTTGATGCTGATCGCCGCGGGCGGGATGCCCAGCGGATCGGCGAGGCGCTCCCGCATCGCCTCGACGTGCGGCCCCAACTTCGGCCGCTGGGCGATGACGACGACATCGACGTTGCCGGGGGCGAAGCCGTGGCCGCGCACGATGGCCACCGCGCCCCGCAGCAGCTCGATGCTCGACGCGTCCTTCCACCGCGGATCGGTGTCGGGGAAGTGCCGGCCGATGTCGCCCGCCGCCGCCGCTCCGAGGAGCGCGTCCGTCACCGCATGGCAGACCGCGTCCGCGTCGGAGTGCCCGGCCAGGCCGACGTCATGCGGAATCTCGACGCCGCCGAGGATCAGGGGGCGTCCCGCCTCCGTGCGATGCGAGTCGTAGCCGATGCCCATCCGGACCGCGCCGCCACCCGCACCGAGACGGGCCACCGCGTCGTCCACATCCTCCGCCGTCGTCACCTTGACGTTCACCGGGTCTCCCTCCACCAGCCGGACCGGGTGGCCGGCGCGCTCCGCAAGCAGCGCCTCGTCCGTCGCCTCGATGCCGCTCCGTCCCAGGGCGACGGCTTCCCGCAGGACGTCCAGGCGGAAGCCCTGCGGCGTCTGGGCCAGCCAGATGCGGTCGCGCGGCAGCGTCGCCGCCACCGTCACGGGTTCCGTCGTCCCGGCTGCTTCCTTGACGGTATCGGTCGCCCGCAGGGCGGGCACCGCCGCCCCGCTCTCCGCGGCGGCCTCGATGACGCGATCGATCAGGGCGGCGCTGCAGAACGGACGGGCCGCATCGTGCACGAGGACGATGTCGGTGCCCTCGGCCACCGCGTCGACGCCCGCCGCCACGGAATCCTGCCGCCGCCCGCCGCCCGCGACGACGCGGACCGGCGATGCACAGGCCGCCAGTCCGGCCGGCGGCGCTCCCGCGGCGTCCGCCGGGAGCACGACGACCAGTTCCGCGACGCGGTCGTGCCGATCGAACGGCGCGACGCCATGCTCCAGCAGCGTCCGGCCGCCGGCGCGACGGAACTGCTTCGGCACGTCGCCGCCCGAACGGACGCCGCGCCCTCCCGCGGCAATCACCGCGGCTACCCGGACGGAATGATCCATCGGCCTGTCTCTGCGCCTCCTGACGTCTCCAGCACCCGCGCCGCGCTCAGCTCCAGCACGCCCTCCAGGTCCCCCACGGGCACGGGGCGCGGAGCATACACCACGAGGAGCGCCCGCACCGCGTCCGGCGTGATCATCGTGCGCGCCGAATCGGAGGTCGGATTCCCGAACGGTCCCGCCCCGTCGTACAGCGCCGGCCGTCCGCCGACGTGCACCATCGGCTTGCCGATCCCGGCGTACTCGTCGCCTTCGCCGCCGCGCCGCAACTCGATCGGGCCCGCGATCCGGTCGAGGTCGTACAGGCCGAACGGCAACTGCGTCACGAGCGAGCAGGCGTTGCAGGCGTCCACCAGCGTGTTGATCCGGGGCCAGGGCAAGCCGCGGCGGACCCGCCGCCACAGCGCCTCGGACGACGGCCGGGTGCGCGTCGGATCGATCCCGAACCGCCGGTACATCGCGCGGACCAGGGCCACGCGCGCCTCGGCCTCGGCGGATACTCCCAGCCCGGCGGGACCGCGCGCCTCCGGCGCCGGGTCGTCCGCCGTCGCGTGGACCGACACCCCCTCGAACCGCAGCACGCCGAGGCGCACCACGCCGTGCAGGTCGGCCGCGACGGATACGCGGGCGGCGGCGCCAGCGCCGGCAACGCCGGTCACGGCGCCGGTCGCGGGAGTATCGCTCATTGCCCCTCCAGTTCCGCCACCGTCGCCGCAACCACGCCCTGCGCCTGCTCCGCCAGCCGCCTCGCGTCGTCGCGGGTCAGGCCGTCCGTGGAAATCGGGTCGTGCACGACTACGGATACGTCGCCCGGGCAGGTCATCAGCCGCCCCTTCAGCATGACGTGGCGCGTTCCGCCGACGGCGACCGGCACCACGGCGACACCCGCCTCGATCGCGAGGAGGAACAGCCCCCGCTTGAACCGCGCCACCTGGCCGTCACGGCTGCGCGTCCCCTCCGGGAAGACGATCAGCGAGTCGCCGCGGCGGATCATCGCGGCCACCTGGCCGAGCGTGCCGGCACCGGCCCGCTTCCGGTCGACGAGCAGGTGGCCGGTCCAGCGCAGATGCCAGCCGAGCACCGGAAAAGCCCCGAGCGACGCCTTCGAGATGATCCGGAGCTGCGCCGGAATGGAGGCGAACAGCACCGGAATGTCGTAGATGCTCTGGTGGTTCGAGACGAAGACGTACGACCGGTCGCCGTCGACGCGATCCAGGCCGCGCGCATCGACCCGGACGCCGGTCGTCCCCAGGATCCAGCGCGACCACGCCCGCGCGCAGCCATGCGCGAGCCGTCCGCGCCGATCGATCAGCATCGAGGCGAGCGACAGCGTTCCCAGGACGATGGTGTAGACCGAGATGGCGGGGATCAGCCAGAAGACCGTCCGCCACCAGTGAAACGGCGGCATCCGCATCCGTCAGGCGAGCGCCTCCAGCGCCTCCTCCACCGAGCGGACGCCCACCAGCTCGCACCGCGCGTCCGACGCCGTTGCCTCCGTCGCCGCGTCGGCGTTCGCCGCCGGCAGCACGCAGCGCCGGAAGCCGAGTTGCACCGCCTCCTTCACCCGCAGGTCCGCCTGGGTCGTCCCCCGCACCTCGCCTCCCAGGCCCACCTCGCCGAAGATCGCGGTCCCCGGCCGCACGCCCCGGTTCCGCAGGCTCGACGCCACCGCCGCGATCACGCCCAGGTCGGCGGCCGGCTCGTTCACCTCCAGCCCGCCTGCCACGTTGACGAAGACATCCTCGCCGGCGAGGCTCAGGCCGGCGCGCTTCTCCAGCACCGCGAGCAACAGCGACAGCCGGCCGTGATCGATCCCGCTCGCCATCCGGCGCGCCGTCCCGTAGGCGCCGGCCGCGACCAGGGCCTGCACCTCGACCAGGATGGGCCGCGTCCCCTCCGCCGAGCAGAGGACGACCGAGCCCGGCACGCTGGCCGGACGCTCCGACAGGAACAGCCGCGACGGGTTCGGCACCGGCACCAGGCCGGTCCCCGTCATCTCGAACACGCCCAGCTCGCTTGCCGCGCCGAAGCGGTTCTTCACGGCCCGGACGATCCGGTGGGCATGATGCCGCTCCCCCTCGAAGTAGAGCACCGTGTCGACGACATGTTCCAGCACCTTCGGCCCGGCCAGGCTGCCATCCTTCGTCACGTGCCCGACGAGCAGGGTGGGCAGGTTGCGCCGCTTCGCATTGAACATCAGGTGCGTCGCCGCCTCGCGCACCTGGCCGACGCTGCCCGGCGCGGAGGTGAGTTGCAGCGAGTAGATGGTCTGGATGGAGTCGACCACGAGAAGCGCCGGCGACACCCGCTCGACCGCATCCAGAAGCCGCTCCAGACAGGTCTCGGCCAGCAGATACAGCGGCGCCGACTCGCTGATGCCGAGCCGCCGCCCCCGCTCCTTCACCTGCCGCTCGGATTCCTCGCCGGACGCGTAGAGCACCGGGCCGACCGCGCCCGCCACCGCGCCCGCGGACTGCAGCAGGAGCGTCGACTTGCCGATGCCCGGCTCGCCTCCCACGAGCACCACCGAGCCGGCGACGACGCCGCCGCCGAGCACCCGATCGAACTCGCCGAAGCCGCTCGTGAAGCGGGCCGCCTGTTCCAGGTCCACGTCGGCGTAGCGGCGCACTTCCGCCGCCTCCGCCGCCGCGGCGCCGCCGTAACGTCCGGGATCGGCGCCGGCGGCAGGCGTCTCCGGCTCCTCGACCATCGTGTTCCAGGCGCCGCACTCGCCGCACTGGCCGGTCCACTTCCGCGACTGGCTGCCGCATGACTGGCAGACGAACACCGTCCGCCCGCCGGTCTTCGCCTTTGCCATCTGTGGTTGAGGGGGAAGCTCAGCGATTATACGTCCGCCCTATCCGCGCCCCGACGCGGCAGAGCACCTCGTGCGGCACCGTGCCAATCGCCCGGGCGACCTCGTTGGCGCCGATCCGCGCGCCCGCCTGCTCGCCCAGGATCACGACGTCGTCGCCCGGATTGGCTCGCACCGCCGTCACGTCGACCGTCAGCGAGTCCATCGCGACGGTCACGACGTCGGCGCGCGCGCCGCCAATCAGCACCGACCCGCGGGCCGCAAGACGCAGGTCGAGCCCATCGGCGTAACCGGCGGGGATGATCGCGACCCGCATCGGCCGGTCCGCGACGAAACGCGCGCCGTAGCCCGCCGACTCGCCCGGCCACATTCCCTTGACGGCGACGATGCGGCTTCGGAGCGACATCACCGGCCGGAGGTTGAGGCCGGTTTCGAGCGGCGGCGGCGCGATGCCGTACAGCAGGAGGCCGGGACGGACCGCGTCGTACCAGGTGCGCCGATCGCGCAGGAGCGCGGCGCTGTTCGCGGCGTGCCACCGGACGCCGTCCAGCCCGAAATCTCCGGAAGCCGCGCGCACCGCCTCGAACCGCTGGCGCTGCTCCGCGAACAGCGGGTGGCCGGACCTCTCGGCGGTGGCGAAATGCGTGTAGACCGCGTCCACCACCAGGTGCGGCGATTCGACGACGTCCGGAAGCGTGTCGCGCAGGTTGTCGTCGCGGAAGCCGAACCGATGCATGCCGGTGTCTATCTTCAGATGCACGTGCAGCCGCGTGCCGCGCGCGCGCGCCGCCTCGGCCAGCGCCCGCGCCGCGCCGGGCGACGACACGGTCGGGGTCAGGTCGTGCTCGAAGAGTCCCGCCAGGTCGCTGACGCTCAGGGCGCCGAACACGAGGATCGGGGCGGACACGCCGGCCCCACGCAGTTCGATCCCCTCCTCGATGTCGGCGCAGGCGAGCAGCGGCATCGACGACGCCGGGGCGCCGCTTTCCGCCGCGGCCCGTTCGAGGGCCAGCGCGACCGGCGCCGCGCCATGGCCGTACGCGTTCGCCTTGACGACCGCAATGACGCCGGGGGGGACGGAACGTCCCGCCGCGTCGCCGCCGGCCAGGTGGCGCAGGATGGCGCGGTAGTTGTGGACGAGAGCGTCGAGGTCGACGGTGGCGTGGGTCGGACGGATCACCGGACTCGAACCGCTACTCGTCGTCCAGGGGATCGGACAGGGGGTCCGACAGGGGATCCGGCCCCAAGTCGTCATCCGACCCCGAGTCGAGATCGTCCGGCGGCGGCTCCACGTCGTCCCGCGCGTAGTCCGGCGACGCCCCCGGCCGCGCGAGCAGCTCGAAACGCGTCTGCTCCTTCACGAAGGCGAGCTTCACCATGCCGGTCGGGCCGTTCCGCTGCTTGCCGATGATGATCTCGGCAATCCCTTCGTTCTCCGGCGTCCGCTCGTACATCTCGTCCCGGTAGATGAACATCACGACGTCGGCGTCCTGCTCCAGCGCGCCCGACTCCCGCAGGTCCGAGAGCTGCGGCCGCCGGTCCGTCCGCGCGCGCGACTCCGGCGCGCGGCTGAGCTGCGAGAGCGCGATGACCGGCACGTTGAGCTCCTTCGCCAGTTGCTTCAGGGCGCGCGAGATGGCCGAGAGCTCCTGCGTCCGGTTCTCGAACCGGCCGCGCCCCTGCATCAACTGGATGTAGTCGATGACCACCAGGTCGAGACCGTGCTCCGCCTTGAGGCGGCGCGACTTCGCCCGCATCTCCAGCACGCCGATACCGGCCGTGTCGTCGATGTGCATCCGCATCTCGGCCAGCCGGCCCATGGCGTTGGTCAGCGCGCCGTAGTCCTTCTGGGTCAGCAGGCCGGTCCGGAACCGGTGCGAATCGACCTGCGCCTCGGACGTGAGCAGGCGCATGAAGAGCTGCTCCTTCGCCATCTCCAGGCTGAAGATGCCGACCGTCCTGCCGTTCCGCAACGCCACGTTGCGGCCGATGTTGAGCGCGAACGCGGTCTTCCCCATCGAGGGACGGGCGGCCAGGATGACGAGATCGGCGGGCTGCAGACCCGCCGTCATCTCGTCGATGTCCTCGAAGCCCGTCGCCACGCCGGTGACGAAGCTCTGCTGCGACTGCAGCCGCTCGACCGTGTCGCCACCCGCTTCCACCAGCTTCGCCATCGAGACGAAGCCGCTGGAGATACGCCCCTCCGCGATCTCGAAGATCTCCTGTCCCGCGCGGTCGAGAACGTCGTCCGCCGACTCGTCCGAGGCGTAAGCGGTGGAGGCGATGCGGTTGGCCGAGTTGATCAGCGCGCGAAGGGTCGCATGTTCCTTGACGATGCGGGCGTAGTGCTGGACGTTCGTCGACCGCGGCACGCCGTCGGCGAGGGACGAGATGTAGGCCGCGCCGCCGACCTGCTCGAGCAGGTTGCCGCGCGTCAGTGCCGCGCGGAGGGTGACCAGGTCGATCGGATCGCCCCGCTCGGAGAGAGCGACCATCGCGTCGAAGACGCGGCGGTGGGCGTCGCGGAAGAAATCGTCCGCGTCGATAAGCTCCGCCGCAATGTCGAGCGCGGCGTTGTGGACCAGGATGGCGCCGAGAACGCTTCGCTCCGCCTCCAGGTTGTGCGGGAGCACCCGTTCGGCCTGTCCGGCCGCAGTCGGCGCCATCGTTCCTCCTCAGGAGCCCATGGCGACACCGCAGGGCTCCCAGGCACGATAGTAATACCCGCGGCGCGGCCGGTCGGGCCCGCGCGCGGGCTACTCAGGATTCGTCGGTCCCGGCGTCCGAATCCGATTCCGTTTCCGATTCCGGAGTCTCCGGCTGGTCGCCACCGGACGCCTCGCCGGCCGTCACCCCGCCGGCGGTTGCCTCGTCGGCCGTCGCCTCGACGGCCTGCGGTTCCGCCGGCTGGCTCTCGTAGCCTTCCCCCACGACGTTCACCACGACCTCCGCGGTCACGTCGTGGTGCAGCCTGACCGGGACGGGGAACGCGCCCAGCGACTTGATCGCCTCGCGCAGGCGGATCTGCTTCCTGGTGATCTCCACCTCGGCGCCTTCGAACGCCTCGGCGATATCCGCCGCCGTGACCGAACCGTACAGCGTGCCGGTCTGGCCAACGCGCCGAACGATCGTGCATTCGAGCCCCGCCATCCGGCTCGCGACCGCCTCGGCGGCCACGCGCTCCTCCGCCTCGCGCGCCTCGGCCAGCGCCCGCTCCCGTTCCACCTGGCGCTTGCTCGCCTCGGTCACCTGCAACGCCAGCTTCTGCGGCAGCAGGTAGTTGCGCGCATAGCCGTTCGCGACCGTCACGACATCGCCGCGCCGGCCGAGATGCTCGACATGGTTCCTCAGGATGACTTCCATCATTGTCCTCTGTGGATTAGACCGATCCGGCCGCGCCGATCAGTCGATGACGTAGGGGATCAGCGCGAGCTGCCGCGCCCGCTTGATGGCCCTCGTCAATCCCCGTTGACACCTCGCGCAGGTGCCGGAGATCCGTCGCGGCTGGATCTTGCCCCGGTCGCCCAGCGCCATCATCAGCATCCGGACATCCTTGTAATCGATGTAATCGATCTTCTCGACGCAGAAGCGGCACACCTTGCGCCGGCGCCCACCGCCAGGCCGGCGTCCACCGCCGCCCTTGCCCGCTCCGCCCCGTCCGCCGCGGCGACCGTCACGTTCTTCGCTCATGACTGCTGCTCCTCGTCCGCCGTCTTGACCGGCGCTTCATCGGGCTGTGCGGCCGCTTCCGCCTGCGCCGCTGCTTCCGGCTCAGCCTCGCTCGCCGCGGACGACGTTTCGTCCGCTGCTGCCTGCGGTTCGTCCGTCGTGGACGGCGGTTCCTCCGCCACGGCCGGCGCTTCCTCCGCGGGCGGCGCTGCTGCCTCAGCGGAAGGCGCTTTCTCCACCGCTGCCGACGACTCTTCCGCCGCGGGCGTGGATTCCTCCGCCGCTGCCGGTGGCTCCTCCGCCGCGGCAGCCGGCGCGGCCGGGCTGGCTTCGGCCGCTGGCTCCGTGGCCGCCGCGGCCGCCACGCTGGCCGGCGCTCCCTTCGCAGCCCGCCGGCGCTCCTGCTTTCCCTGCCGCCGCGAACGCTTGTGCGCCGCCTTCCGCATCACCTCGTCCACCCGGATCACGAGGTGGCGCAGCAATTGCTCCATGACGCGGAGGCGCCGTTCCAGCTCGGTCACCATGCCGCCCGGACCGCTGATGAGGACGATCACGTACGTCCCTTCGCGGTGGCGGTTGATCTCGTAGGCGAGGCGGCGGCGGCCCCAGATATCGGTATTGTCTACCGTTCCGCCCAACTGCCCGACGATCTCGGAAATCCGTTCGTGCAGTTCGTTCACGCCGTCGTCCGTTACCGTCGGACTCACGACGTAGGCCAATTCGTACTGTCGGTGTGCTTCGCTCATGCTGCTCCTCTCGGACTGAACGGCCGCCGGCCTCCCGGCGGCAAGGAAGCGCGTCAGTTGAACCGATTCATCGTTGTCTCGATGCCGTCCGCGATGAACGTCTCCACCGCGTCGGCCGCGCGCTCGATCATCTCCTCCACCGTCTCCATCTCGTCCCGTTCGAACCGCGCCAGCACGTGGTTCGCCAAATCCCGCCGTTCGTCTCCCCGACCGACGCCGAGCCGCAGCCGCGCGAACCCGACGGTGCCGAGCGACGCGATGATCGACGAGAGCCCGTTGTGCCCGCCGTCCGAGCCGCCCGGCCGCGCCCGGATCTTGCCGAGCGGCAGGTTGACGTCGTCCGCCACCACCAGCAGCGCCTCCGGCTCGATCCGGTAGTAGTGCTGCAGTTCCTGCACCGCCCAGCCGCTCCGGTTCATGTACGTGAGCGGCTTCGCCAGCATGACCTTCGCTTCCGGTCCCCGCTGGCGCGCCATCACCGCATCCGCCGGAGCGCCTTCGTAAGCCAGGCCGAGCCGCCCGGCCAACAGGTCCACGACGCCGAACCCGACGTTGTGCCGCGTGCCCTCGTACTGCCGCCCCGGGTTTCCCAGTCCGACAATCAGATACACGGCATGCTCCGCGCCCCGCCGGCCGCGCCGTCCGCCTCAGCGAGCGGCGCGCCGCGGTCAGCTTCAGCTTCCGCCGCCCTCGGCCTTCTCCTCCTTCGTCTCGCCCTCGGCCTCCGCCGCACCTTCCTCCGCGGCGACTTCCTCGTCTTCCTCCGCCGTCTCGAGTTCCACCTTCGGCGGCACCACGTGCACCAGCAGCGTGTCGAGGTCGCTCACCGGCGTCCACGAAACGTCCTCCGCCACGTCCCGCAGGCGGACGCCGTCTCCGATGTGCAACGGCGTGACGTCCACCGGGATGTTTTCCGGGATCGCCGTCGGCAGGCACTCCACCTGCACGTCGCGCGTCACGAAGTCGACCAGGCCGCCCTGCTGCTTGACCCCGGCCGCCTCGCCGGACAGGTGCACCGGCACCGTCACCGTGATCGCCTTGTCGAGCGCCACCCGCAGGAAGTCGACATGCAGCAGTTCGTCGTTGAGCGGGCTGAGCTGCACGTCCTTCACGAGCACGGCGCTGCCTTGGCCACCGTCCACCTCGAGGTCGAAGATGGTATTGAACCCCGACTCGGAATGCAGGAGCCGGAGCAGCGGCTTCGGATCGATCACCACCGCGGTATCGCCGTCCGTCCCGCCGTAGACCACCCCCGGCACCTGGCCGGCGCGGCGCATTCGGCGCGCCTCGTTCTTGCCGCGCGTCGTCCGGGTGGCGGCCGTCAATGTCAACTCCATGGTGATTCTGGCTCCTGCCTGCGCCTACACGAACAGCGACGAAACCGACGTTTCCTGGTGGATGCTCTCGATCGCCTTGCCCAGCAGCCGGGCGACCGACAGCGTCCGGATCTTGGGGCACGCCTCGAACTCCGGGCGGAGCGGAATCGTGTCGGTCACGATCAGGGCCTCGAGCTCCGCACTCTCGATCCGCTGCAGCGCCGGGCCCGAGAGGACGCCGTGCACGGCGCAGGCGATCACGCTCGCGGCGCCGTTCCGCTGCAGGGCGCCCGCCGACTGCGCCAGCGTCCCGGCGGTGTCGACGATGTCATCGAGCAGGATGCAGGTACGGCCCTCCACCTCGCCGACGACGTTCATGACTTCCGCGTGCCCGTCCCCCGAGCGCCGCTTGTCGATTATCGCGAGGTCCGCATGGAGCCGCTTCGCGTAGGCGCGCGCCCGCTCCACGCCGCCGGCGTCGGGCGAGACGATGGTGACGCTGTCGTTCGACCGGGCGCTCGACAGATGCTCGATGAAGACCGGAGTGGCAAACAGGTGATCGACCGGAATGTCGAAGAAACCCTGGATCTGCGCCTTGTGCAGGTCCATCGTCAGCACCCGGTTGGCGCCCGCGGCGCTCACCAGGTTGGCCACCAGCTTGGCCGAGATCGGCACGCGCGGCTTGTCCTTCCGGTCCTGCCGCGCATAACCGTAGTACGGCATCACGGCCGTGATCCGCGCCGCCGACGAGCGGCGGAACGCGTCGATCATCACGCACAGCTCCACCAGGTGCTGATCGACCGGCGTGCAGGTCGGCTGCACGACGAACACGTCGGTCCCACGGATGTTCTCGTCGATCTGGAACGAAACCTCCGTGTCCGAGAATCGCCGGAGCACGGCGCGCCCGATGCCGACGCCGATGCCCTGGGCAATCGACTCCGCCAGCGCCGGATGGGCGCTTCCCGAGAAGATCTTCAAGTCCCCGTTATGCGTCGGCATGTTCTTCCCGCCACCTGTCCGTTCGGAGCAACCCGCTTCCGTGAAACCGTCAGTCAGATGGTTGGGGCGGAAGGATTCGAACCCTCGATCCCGGGACCAAAACCCGGAGCCTTACCGCTTGGCCACGCCCCAACGGAAGCAGCCTGCCTTCCGAATCGATGCCCACCCCGCCGCTGCGCGCCGGTCGCGCCGGCCACCCGTGTGGGGGCGCCCGCGACCATCGCGCAACCGCAGAGTCTAGATCGGATCAGCGGAGTCGGGCAACGGCGGTGAGACGGCCATGTTCCCCCGCATCGGTCGTCCGGGTCTGCAGGGTCCGCCACCCTTTCCGCCGCACCGACCGGCGGGCCCGCTCCGCCGCTGCGTCCGAGGCGTACAGGCCGATGACCGCCGATCCGCTGCCCGTCATTCCGGCGCGGTCCGCGCCCGACGCCAGCAGCCGCCGCACCATCTCGGCAATCGCCGGATGGCGGCGCGACACCGGCGCTTCCAGGTCGTTCCGCAACCGCCCACCAGGTCCCAACCCCCCACTGGGTCCGCCGGTCTCCAGACCGGCACTCCGCCCGCCGGTCGTTCCGCAACCCCCTACTGGGTCCGCCGGTCTCCAGACCGGCACTCGGTCCGGCACTCGGTCCGGCACTCGGTCCGGCACTCGGTCCGGCATTCCGTCCGCCGCCGCCTCCTCGTCCCACCACCGATACGCTTCCGGCGTCGACACGCCGAACCCCGGCGACGCGATCACCACCGCACACGGATCCAGCGGCGCCGACCGCCGCAACCGTTCTCCCCGCCCGGTCGCCAGCACCGTTCCGCCCTTCAAAAAGAACGGCACGTCGGATCCGATGCCCGCCGCCACCTCGCGGAGCAGCCGCTCCGGCGCGCGCGGCGCCCAGAGTTGCCGCAGCGCCCGCAGGGCCGAGGCCGCGTCGCTGCTGGCCCCGCCGAGCCCGGCGCCCGCCGGCACCACTTTCCGGACCGTCACCGCGACGCCGGACGGCTCGCCGCTCCGTCCCAACGCGCTCCACAGCGCGGCCGCGGCGCGCCACACCAGGTTGTCCCGGTCGCGCGGCATGGACGCGGCGCGGCTGCGCACCGTGAACGGCCCGGGGCGCGCCGCAACCGTGAGCGTATCGGCGAGCGCGACCGACTGCAGGATCGTCCGCACTTCGTGGTAGCCGTCGTCGCGCAGCCGGAGCACCTCCAGTTGCAGGTTGATCTTCGCCGGGGCGCGCACGCGCAGCCGCGGGCCGCTCATCGGGCGTCGGCCGCCCCGCGCCCCTCGGACGCGGCCGGTGGCGGCGCCTCCGGCGGTGGCGCGGGTGATTCGAGCGGCGATGCGCCCCGCAACTGATCGACCGTGATCGGCGCATAGCCGGCCGGCACGTCTATCCGGAATACCGCCGGGTTCAGCGTCGTGTTGATATTCACCCGCGTCAGCGCCGCGTTCAGGTCCGTCGCCTCGGGCGCGCCGGCCGCGCCCGCCGGGCCGGTTGCCGCCGCCACCTCCACCCGGAACCCGCGGGGCAGACCGCGCACGTGGTCGCTGTAGGCCACCGTCAGCCGGCCCTGCCGGGCCGCCGCGACGACGAGCCCGGCAGCCTCCCCGCCGGCCGGCGCGTCGCGCAGGTAGACGGTCACGTCCCCCTCCAGATCGATGACCGTCCAGTCGCCGACGCGGCGTCCCGCGAGGGTTGCCGCCCCCGGCGCCAAGCATCCGGTCAGGAGCGCCTCCACGTCACCCGGACCCAGTTCCAGGCCCGCCAGCGCATCGAGCAGGACCGCCGGAGCGGCGCCGGTAATCACCTGCCGGTCGCGCGGCAGCAGAAGCGTCGCGGTTCGATCGTCGGGGGCCACCAGGATGAACAGCGCGGCGCCGAACGGCGCGAGCGCTTCCAGCCGCAGGGCGCCTCCCTCCACCGCCCCGCGCATCCGCGTGCGGCGCAGCGGCGCGCCGTGCGCCCGACCGCCGATCGACAACGTGAACTCCATCGATCGGACGCTGCGGCACGGCTCCGTCGCCGCCTCCCGGATCGCCGCGTGATCCGGTACCGGCACGCCCGCGCCGGACGGCAACTCGATGCCCCGGCGCGCCGGCGCGCAGGCGCCGGCGACGGCCAGCAACATCAGAAAAAGCAGGGAGCGTCGAAGGTGGCGCACCGATCGGTGGCCGACCTGCGGTTGCGCGTCAGCGCTGGCGGGCGTCGTCAATCTTCCGCTGGATCACGTCGGGATCGACACCGTCACGGTCGCCGTTCAGCGCGCGTTCCCATGCCGCGATCGCCTCGTCGACCCGACCCAGGCGCTCGAACAGATCGCCCAGGTGGTCCTGCACGACCGAGTTCGTCTGCAATTGTTCGCCCGCCGCGACCAGCGGCGGCTCGGCGAGGTCCAGCCGATCCAGCTTGAAGTACGCCCAGCCGAGGCTGTCGAGGTACGACCCGTTGTGCGGATCGGTCTCGAGCGCCCGCTCGATGAGTTCGACCGACTCGTTCAGCCGTTCCCCCCGCTCGGCCAGCATGTAGCCCAGGTAGTTGAGGGCGGGCGCGTGGTCCGGCTCCTGATCGATCACCACCCGGAACATCTCCTCCGCTTCCGCGAAGCGGCCGGTCTGCTCGAACACGGCGCCCAACTGGAACGGGACGGACGTCACCGCCGGGAACCGCTCGCGCGCCTCCTGAAGCACCGGGATCGCCTCGGCGTGACGGTCGTGCTGGCCGTAGTAGCCCGCCAGCGCCAGGTGCGCGCGGACATCGTCGGGGTTCTCCTCCAGCACCGTGCGGAGCGCCTGCCCGCCTGCGTCCACGTCGCCGCCGCGGGCCAGCAGGTTCGCCCCGATCATCTCGATCGACAGGTTCGCCGGATTGCTGATGCGAGCCCGGCGCAGGGCGTCGCGCGCATCCTCGTCGCGGTCCGCGTCGACGTAGGCCTGGGCCAGCCGGGCCAGGAACCGCACGTCGGACGGCATCAGCGCAACCGCTCCCTCGTACACGCGGACCGCCCCCTCGCTGTCATCGAGCGCTTCGTAGGCGAATCCGAGCCGGTCGAACAGCGTGACCAGCCGCTCGGGGCGCACCTCCTGCGACAGGGCGCGCGCCAGCACCGGCGCCAGCGTGTCGACGATCCGCTGGTACTCGCGCCGCCGCTCGAAGACGCGCGCCAGGACCGACGGCCCGCGCAATCCCTCCGGCTCCAGCTCGATCAGCCGCGCCGCGGCCGTTTCCGCCGCGTCGAAGTTGTTGGTCTCCAGCTCGACTTCCGCCAGCAGCCGCCAGGCCAGGGCGTCGCGCGGACGCATCTCGATGAGATCCTCGATAACGGACCGGGCGCGCGCCGGCTGGTCCGCCTCGATGAGCGTCCCCGCCAGGCGCTGCCGGACGCTGGCGTTGCGCGGATTGAGGGCGGCGGCCCGCTCGTAGGCGGCGGAGGCGTCGCTCCACCGGCGGCGCCGCTCGTACATCTCGCCGAGGCGCGCGAGCGCCTGGTACGTCGGGCGCCCGGTGGCGACCGCCTCCTCCAGCGTCGCCAGCGCTTCCTCGCCGCGGCCCGCCTGCTCGTAGGCCTGGGACAGCAGCAGGCGCGACGGCTGGTAGCCAAGCTGGTCCTTGGCGAGCGCCTCCAGCAGGTCGATCGCCTCGTCGTTCTGGCGCGCCTGGAGGTACAGGCGAGCCAGCGTCAGCTCCACCTGGAGATCCGGGACCACCGTGTCGCGCGCCTGCTCCAGGTGCGTGATGGCCTGGTCCACATCCTCGCGCGTCGCCTCGCGCGACATCGCGGCCGACGCATGGTTCATTCCGAGCACCCGGTGGGCGCTCACATTGGCGGGCTCGCGCTCGATCGCCTCGTTCGCCGCCGCGATCGATTCGGTCTCCTGGCCGGCGCGGGCGTACAGCCCGGCGAGCTCCGCCAGCGGCTCGCCCGACTGCGGGTCGAGTCGCGCCGCATCCCGTAACGCCTGGACGGCGCCGTCAGTGTTGCCTTCGCCCTCGAGGTGGCGGCCCAGCATGAAGAGGCGGTACGCCTCGGCGAGATCGCCCGCCGTTGCTTCGGGCGCGGAAGCGGTCTGCGCCGCGGCGCACAACCCGGCCGCCGGGGCGAACAGCAGCGCGACGCCGAACAAGGCGCAGATCGGCCACCGCATGGAGGATCGATTGTTCCACAGGTAAGGCGGCGGAGTCCATCGCGGTTACAATGGACGGCGTCGATGGCCGTCGACCCTGAACTGCTGGCAATCCTCGCTTGCCCCGCCTGTCGGGCGCCGGTCGCCCTCACGGCGAACGGCTCGGGGCTCCGTTGCGCCAAGTGCCACCTCGTCTTTCCGATCGAGGACGACATCCCCGTGATGCTCGTCGACGAGGCGACCATCGACGGCGCGCCGGCGGATCCCGCCGATCAGGCAACCGACGACACCCCGGAGTCATGACGACGCACAGCGGCGTCGCGGCGGCGGCGTCCCCCGGCCGACGGGATGCCGGCGCGCCGTGGCCGGGGCGCTTCGAGACCGCCGCCTGGTGGCTCCTGCCGCTCTTCGTATTCGCGCTGCCGCTCTCGGTCGCCGCCTCCGGCATCCTCCTCACCGCGCTCCTCGCGGTCTGGGCCGGCCTGCTCGTCACGACGGGCGAGCGTCCCGCCGTCCCGCCCTTCTTCTGGCCGCTCGCCGCGTATGCGGGCTGGACGCTCGTAACCGTTCCTTTTTCGAGCGACGCGGTCGCCAGCCTGATCGAATCGCGCGAGGTGCTGCTCTACCTGACCATACCGGTGGTCTACCGTCTCGCCCGGGGCGGACGGGCCTGGTCGATGACCAACGTAGTGCTCACCGCGGGCGCCCTCACCGCGGCGATCGGCATCGTGCAGTACGGCGTCCTCGAGTTCGACAACCTCGGGCGCCGGCCGAGCGGCTTGATGGGCCACTACATGACCTACGCCGGGCTGCTGATGCTCGCTCTCGGCGTCGCCGTGTCGCGCGTCACGTTCGGCGCGCGCGACCGCCTCTGGGCCGCCCTGATGCTGCCGGCGCTCGTCGCCGCGCTCGCGGTGACGCTGACCCGCGGCGCGTGGATTGGCGCCCTCGCCGCCATCGGCCTGCTGCTGGTGCTGCGCGACCGGCGCCTGCTGCTCATCGCGCCGGTGGCCGTGCTCGTCGTCTACCTCCTGGCCCCGGCTATCGTCACCGATCGCGCGCTGTCGATCTTCGATCCGTCGAACCCGACGAACCGCGACCGGGTGGCGATGTTCACGGTAGGCGCGGGCATGGTGCGCGACCATCCCCTTACCGGCGTCGGCCCGGAAATGGTGCTGCGGCGCTACGCCGAGTACCGCCCGGACAACGCGGTGAACGACGTCAACCCGCACCTGCACAACGTACCGATGCAGATCGCCGCCGAACGGGGGCTGCCGGCACTGGCGCTCTGGGGCTGGTTCGTCGTCGCGCTCGTGCTCGACCTCGCCCGGCGTTTCCGGCGGCCGGAGACGCGCACGCTCGCCGCCGCCGGCCTCGCCGCGGTGGCCGCCATGCTCGTGGCCGGCCAGTTCGAATACAACTTCGGCGATTCCGAGTTTCTCCTCCTCTTTCTCGTCCTCATAACGCTCCCGGCCGCGGCAACCTCGCAATAGCGCCATGCGCCACCGTCACGCTCTCGCGGCAGCGATCTTCCTGGCGCTCACCGTCGTCCATACCTGGCCGCTCGCCAGCGACCCGGGCCGGATGTCACGCATTCACGACGACGAGTGGCTCAACGCGTGGGCGGTCTCCTGGATCGCGCACCAGTTGCCGCGCGCGCCGCTCGACCTGTTCGACGCGAACATGTTCTATCCGGCCGACCAGGCGATGCGGTACACCGAGCCGCTCGTCGTCCCCGGACTCATCGGCGCCCCGTTCTACTGGCTCGGCGCCTCGCCCCTCCTGACGCACAACCTGCTCGTCCTCGCCGGTTTCCTGCTCACCGCGCTGGCGATGCACCGGCTGGTGGTTCACTGGACCGGCGACTTCTGGAGCGGCATCCTGGCGGGCGCCTTGCTGACCTTCGGCACCGCGATGGCGACGCGCGTCGCCCACATCCAGTTCCTGCACTTCTATGCCTTCCCGCTCGCCCTGCTCGCCCTCGATCGGCTGCTGACCGGCGGGCGCGCGCGCGACGCGGCGTGGGTCGGCGTCTGGGTGACGGTAGCGGCGCTGACATCGGGGTATCTCGCCGTGCTCGTCGTGGTGACCCTCGGCGTCGCCTTCGTCATGCGGGCCGGCGACTGGTGGGGGCGCCAAGCGGCCGGCATCGCCGCGCGGCTCGGCGCCGCCGCCGCGGTGACGGGAGCCGTGCTCGTTCTGCTGATGCGGCCCTACCTGGGGTCGGAGCTGCGGCACGGCCTCGTCGTCGACGCCGGCAGCATCGGTGAATCGCTGCTGGCGTTCCTGAGAACCGCCGCCGACCTCCACTACGCACTCTGGAGCGAGCAATTCTGGGCTGGATTTGCGCCAAGCGCGATGTTCCCCGGTATCGTCACGCTCGCCCTCGCGGGCGCCGCGTTCGCCACGCGCCGCCGCTACGCGCCGCGCGGTGTCCGCCGCATGCTGGCCGGAATCGGCGCGGCCGGTGTCGTCCTCTCCTTCGGCATGCTGACGCCGGTCTACGGCTGGGTCGCGACCATCGTGCCGCCGCTCCTCGGGCTGCGCGCGCCGTCCCGCTTCGCCATGCTGGCCATCTTCGCCCTTGCCGCCCTCGCCGGCATCGGCTGGAGCGCCCTGCGCGAACGCCTGAACCCGCGCTGGCAAACCGCCGCCGCGGCAAGCGTGCTGGCGCTGGCAACCCTCGAGAGCCTGCATGCGCCAATCCCCTACCGGGAACTGACCCGCGACGAGTGGTATCCGCCGATCTACGGGATGCTCGAGGCGGCGCCGCCCGGCCCGATCGCCGAGTTGCCGGTGCCGCGCACCGTGTTCTTCCACGAGAACGCGCGTTACCTGCTGGCGTCGACGCAGCACTGGCGGCCCATCGTCAATGGCTTCGGCGGCGGGTTCTATCCGGCGAGCTACGCGGAGGCGGTCCGGCGCCTCTCGACCTTCCCCTCCGACGACTCCATCGATTACCTGCGGTCCGTCGGCATCCAGACCGTGATCGTGCACGGCCGGCGGCTACGCACCTTCCATTACCAACGGCTCCTGGCCGCGGCCGACGTCCAACCGGGAGTCTGGTTGCAGGCGCGGCTGGGCCGGGATCTCGTCTATCGCATCGTGCCGCACGACGACCGGGGAATAGGTACCATCCGGCCTGGAGGATGAGCGATCCGACGCGCGTGCGCGAACGGCGGAGAACGATAGCCGTCTGCGCCGGCGTCACGCTCCTCGCCGCAACCCTCGCGTTCTGGTGGAGCACGACGAACCGGTACCGGCTGACCGGCGACGAGCCCCACTACTTCATCCTCGCCGCCAGTCTCCTGCGCGATGGCGATGTCGACGTCCGCAACAATTTCGACGAGGACGTGGCCACCGGCGAGATCTATGGTTCGTTCCCGGACCTCCGGAGTCGTCATGTTCGCGAACGCGACGGCCGGCAGTACTCCCTCCACGCACCCGGACTGGGTACTCTGCTGGTCCTTCCGTTTGCGCTTGGCGGACCGCTCGCAGGCCGGCTGCTGCTGTGCCTGTTGATCACACCGATCCTGGGCTGGGCGTGCTGGCGCTGCCTCAACGACCGGGCCCCGCCGGGCGACGTGGCGCTCGCCGTCGCCGGCGTCCTGCTGTGCCCCGTGATCCTGCTCGGTTCGGGGCAGGTCTACACCGACCTTCTGGCGGGCGTCCTCATCGTGGCGCTTGCCGTCTGGCTGTGGGACGGTGACGGTCGGCGGGAAGTAACCGAATCGGCGCCGGCCTCCGGCGCAAGGTCGCCGATCGCGTGGACGCTCTTCGGCCTCGTTGCCGGCATTCTCCCCTGGCTCCACATGAAGTACCTCGGCACCACCGCGCTGTTCGGCCTGTTCGCCGCCTGGCAGGTCCGGCGCGAGGGATCGCGGCCAGATAGCCGTGGACTCCGGCCCTGGTGGGGTTGCCTCGCGGCTGGCACGCTCCTCGTGGTCGGCGCCACCGCCTTTCTTGCCTATCAGATGGCAACCCATGGCCAACCCCTCGCCGGCCTGGGAAACCAGATGACCGACACTCCATACCTGCGGGCCGCCGAGTTCCTGATCGGTGAACATCTTGATCAGTCGCACGGTCTCTTCTGGCACCAACCGCTCTTCTTCGCCGGTCTTGTCGCGCTCGGCTGGATGATCCGCACGCGTCACCCGCTCACCATCCCCTGGTTGCTCCTCTACGCTTCCCTGATGCTCCCCCCCGCACTGCGGGGGGCGTGGGGCGGCGTTCCACTCGGCCGGTTCAACTGGGGCGCCTTCTGGCTCTGGCTCATCCCGATCGGCTACTGGATCCAGTCTGAGCGGAGCGCCATTGGACGGTACGTCCGTCCAATCGTGCTGACCGCGATCGCCTACCAGGCAATCCTCGCGTTACGCTGGATTCCGGATCCGACGCGCCTGTTCGACTATGCGTCGTCGCAACTGGTCTGGGCGCGCGACTCTCTCTTCCCACTGCCGGTCCGCTACGTGCTCCCCCACTTCTATGGCGATGCGGGCGATGGTTGGTGGATCGTGCGCTACCTGGAGTATCTGCCCAACCTGGTCTGGGTACTCGCAACAGCCCTGCTGATCGCGACGGGCCTCCTTTGGAGCGCCGAGGGACGGCGCCGTCTGCGTCCCGTCTGGATCGGCGGATTCGTCATCGCTGCATTCCTGCTGCCCGTCGAGCCGACGGCCGACCGGGAAGCACCGCGTGACGACGGTCTCCACGACCCGATGATGCGTTCGCTCCGGAGCACCTTCGCCCGGCGGTTCGAAGCCGAACGGATGTTCCCGACGGAAACCGCGGACCGGACAACACGCCTTGATGATGGGGCTAGCAACGGACGCGCGCGGGCTGCGGACCCCGACCGGCCAGATGGAGTGATCACCTTCGGCCCCTACCTCGGTGTCGACGCGGGGCGTTACCGGATCGAGGCGGCGATGCGCCTCGAGAGACCGTCGGATGCCGAGCCGGCCGCCTGGCTCAATGCCACAACCGACCGCGGCCGCGTCTCGCACGGCCGTATCGACATCGCGGCCTCACGCTTACCAGCCGATGGAAGCTACACGACCATAAGCCTTGCCATCGAGGCGGCGGAACCGCTTGGCGACCTGGAGTTTGTCGTCGGAGCCTATTCCGGCGTGGACCTGGTGGTCGACTACATCGACCTGATTCCGGTATTGCCGTGACATCCCTGGCCAGCGCGGGGCGCGGACGCACAGCAACAGCGGCAGTCTGCGCCGGCGTGACGCTGCTCGCCGCCCTCCTCGCGCTCTGGTGGAGCACGTCCGACCGAATCGGCCTGACCGGCGACGAGCCGCACTACCTGATCCTCACCGCAAGCCTTCTGCGGGACGGCGACCTCGACATGGTGAACAACTATGCGGAGGACGCCCGCACCGCCGAGATCTATGGGCCGGTTTCGGTGCGGCGCACCGTTGGACGCGACGGGCGGGAGTGGCCGTCTGTTCCACCGGGGCTCAGCGCACTGCTCGTTCCCGCCTTCGCGCTGGCCGGCGGGTTGGGCGCACGCCTGATGCTCTGCCTTCTGATCATCCCGATCCTCGGCTGGGCCTGCTGGCGCTGGCTGGACGGGCGCGCGCCGCCACGCGATGCCGCGCTGGCCGTCGCCGGCGTGCTCCTCTGCCCGCCGGCACTGATGGGCGCCGGGCAAGTCTATGCCGATCTGCTGTCAGGAGCCGTCATCCTGGCGCTTGCCGTCTGGCTCTGGAGTGGCGTGGACCCGAGAGGGGCGCCGGCGTCCGCACCGCCATCCGCGCCGGTTTCCCGGAAAGCGCAATCGCCCGTCGCCTGGGCGCTCTTCGGCCTTGCGGCCGGTCTCCTCCCCTGGTTGCACATCAAGAACCTCGCCACCACCGCCCTGTTCGGCCTGTTCGCGGCGTGGCAGATCTGGCGCGATGGATCGTGGCGCGCACCCGACGCCCGCGTCCGGTGGGGGTACGCGGCCGCCGCCGCGCTGTTGCTTCTCGGTCCGGCCACGTTCCTCGTGTACGAGTCGGTGACCCACGGCATGCTTCTCGCCGGCCAGGGCCACGTCGTGTCGGGAACCCCGTACCTTCGCTCCGTGGAGATGCTGATCGGCCGGCATCTCGATCAGTCGCACGGCCTCTTCTGGCAGCAGCCGCTGTTCTTCCCCGGGCTCATCGCGCTCGGGTGGATGATCCGTCGGCGCCATCCCCTCACGATCCCGTGGCTGCTGCTATACGCCTCGCTGATCGTGCCGCCCGCCGTAACCGGCCGCTGGGGCGGCATCCCGTCTGGCCGGTTCAACTGGGGCGGGATGTGGCTCTGGCTCGTTCCGATCGGCGTGTGGCTGCACGCGGAACGCGCCAGCCTCGGCCGGTACGTCCGCCCGGCCGTCCTGGCGGCATTCGTGTATCAGGCAATCCTCGCTCTCCGCTGGGCGCCCGACCCGACGCGGCTCTTCTTCTACGAAGATTCTCTCGTGTGGGCGCGCGACTCCCTTTTCCCGCTCGCCGCGCGCTACATCCTTCCCCACTTCTACCTGGACGCCGGCGACGGCTGGCGGGTGCTGCGCTACCTGGAATACCTGCCGAACCTGATCTGGGTGGTGGCCGGCGCGTTGCTGCTCGTGACCGGATGGATGTGGAGCGCGGAGGGACGGCGGCGTCTGCGGCCGGTCTGGATCGGGGGCGTCGCCGTTGCCGCGCTCCTGCTGCCGGTCGAGCCCACCGCGGACCACGAATCGCCGTACGACGACGGACTCCACGACCCGATGATCCGGTCGATCCGGAGCACGTTCCCACGCCGGTTCGAAGCCGAACGCATGACACCGATGCAGACGGCGGAACGCACCACCCGTCTGGACGGCCAGGCGAGCGGCGGACGGGCGCGCGCCGCCGACGGCGAACGATCCGACGGCCTGATTACGTTCGGTCCGTACCTCAGCCTCGACGCCGGACGTTACCGCATCGAGGCGGCGATGCGGCTCCGGACGCCCTCCGAGGCCGCACCGGCCGCGTGGCTGGATGTCCGGTCCGAACGCGGGCGGGTCGCACATGGCCGTGTCGACATTCCCGCCTCGCGCCTGCCGGCGGGCGGCAGTTACACGGTCTTGGGCGTGTCGGTCGACGCGGTCGAACCGCTCCGCGACCTCGAGTTCAGGATCGGAGCCTCTCCGGGTGTCGACCTGCTGGTGGACTACATCGACCTGATCCCGGTGCTGCCATGACGTCGCGTCCCGCCGGCATCCTGCCAACGGTCACGCAGCGGCTGAATAAGGCCGCCCTCGTTTGCCTGCCCTTCGCCTTGCTGGTCGCGGCGAGCACGTTTCTGGCCGTGCGATGGACGGCATCCGGGGATCTGCCGATCATCGGCGACGAACCGCACTATCTGATCACGGCGGCGAGCGTGGTGCGGGACGGGGATCTGGACGTCAGCAACAACTACGAGTACGAAAACACCGCCCACGAGGTATTCCCTGCCGACCTCGCGCCGCACGCCCTGCGCCAGGAAACCCACCTGTGGCCCCAGCGCATGCCGGGCCTCAGCGTGCTGCTCGCGGTCCCGTTCGGTCTCGGCGGCGCGTTGGGGGCTCGCGCGGCGCTCCCGCTGATCATCATTCCGTTGCTTGCCGCCGCCGTTTATCGATGGAGCCGAACCGGTTTGGGTCCGCTCGACGCGACGGTGGCGTCGGTCGGCGTGCTGGCGTGCAGTCCGGTTCTCTTCGGGGCGTCGCAGATCTATCCGGACCTCCTTGTGGGAGCCACGGTTCTGGCGCTGCTGGGCTGGCTCTGGGGCAGCGAACGTCGGAGCTACCTCGGATGGTGCATCTACTGGGCCATCGCCGGGTTGTTCTGCTGGCTGCACGTGAAGTACTACGCGCCGACCGGGGTTCTGGCGGCCCTTGGCGCCTGGCAGCTCCGGCGCGATGCCGATGCCCGTTTCACGCGCGCGACGTACCTGACGTTCGGCGGTCTCCTCCTGGCGGGCCCGGCCCTGTTCTGGGCGTTCTCCCTCCCCAGATTCGGAAACATCATGGGCGGAAGGGGCAGCGGGGAATTGAACGTCGACCTCCCCACGGTGCTGGAGCTCTTCCTGGGCCTGCACATCGATCAGGTTCACGGCCTGTTCGTCCACCAGCCGATCCTGCTGCCCGGCCTCGTCGCGCTGGGCTGGATGATCCGGCGGCGGCACCGGCTGACGCTTCCCTGGCTCGTCCTGTACGGCTCGCTGATCGCGCCCAACGCCCTGCAGCACATACCGTATGGCGGTCATGTCGCACCGGCGGGACGGTACGGCTGGGCGGCAGCGTGGCTGTGGCTCGTTCCCGTCTGCATCGCCATCCGCGAACACCGGGATCGCACGTCGTTCTCGCGAGCCGTACGGTTGACCGTGCTGGCCGGCGTCGCCTATCAGGCGGTGCTCGCCTTCCAGTGGGCGCCCGTACCGCAACGGTTGTTCAACGGGTTGTTCCCGGTGGACACCTGGCAGCCGTCGCTATTCGCCCACGGCGTGATGCTGTCGCTCCCGAAGCTCGGTCCGCACGCCGACCCCGGCTATCCTCCCAACGTCGTCTGGACACTTGGCGTGCTGTCGCTGCTTGCCGCGGGTTGGTGGCGGCGGGCGAAACTGCGATATCTCCCGCTGGTGGCGACTATCGTCCTCGGCGTCTTTCTGTTGCCGGCCGAAGACCCGCTGGACCGCTCCTCGTCGGTGGCTCGTCGATACGAAGCCGAAGACACGCCGGCGCGGTGCACCGTGCAGCCCCGCGGCGCCGCCAGCAACGGCCAGAGTTGCCAACAGGACGCGGACAACGCGGTCGCGACGGCCGGGCCCTTCATCACGCTGGAGCCGGGTCGGTACCGGCTCACGGCGGTAGTGCATCAGGGTCTGGACGCATCACCAGGCGATGGAGTCATCGATGTGATGGCCAACCGGGGCCGCGTGCACGTCATGCGCCACAACTTCCGTCTGATCCCGGCGCCTGACTGGTCATCGCTGGCTTTCCAGTTCGACATAGCCCGCACGACGCACGACGTCGAATTCCGGGTCCGCGCGTTCCGGGGCTTCGAGATCGACTACCTCGACCTGGAATACGGTGAGCGCTGATGAAGGCGCGCACGGCAGTCGTCGCGGTCTGCGCCGGGGTAACGCTGCTTGCCTGCACGTTGGCCGTCTGGTGGAGCACGTCGGAGCGTTACCGACTCACGGGTGATGAGCCCCACTACTTCATCACGGCCGCCAGCCTCCTGCGCGACGGCGACGTCGACGTGCGGAACAACTTCGACGAGGACGCGGCCACGGGTGAGATCTACGGTCCGATTGGAGGGCGGCACGTTCAGACCTACAACGGCCGGGAGTACTCGAATCATGCACCCGGCCTGAGCGTGCTTCTCGTCCTGCCCTTCGCCATCGGCGGGACACTCGCCGGGCGACTCCTGCTCTGTCTCCTGATCATTCCGATCTTTGGCTGGGCCTGCTGGCGCTGGCTCGACGGACGGGCGCCCCCACGAGACATCGCACTCGCCGTCGCCGGCCTGCTGCTCTGCCCGGTGATACTGCTGGGCTCAGGGCAGGTCTACAGCGACCTGCTGGCCGGCGTCGTGCTCCTGGCCCTGGCCGTCTGGTTGTGGAACCGAGCAGGTCGAGATGACGGAGGCGCCCCACAACGACGATCGCCCGTAGCGTGGATGCTCTTCGGCGTGGTCGCCGGTTTCCTGCCCTGGCTGCACATGAAGTACCTGGCTGTCACCGCGCTGTTCGGCCTGTTCGCGGCCTGGCAGATTTGGATTGAACGGCCGTGGCGCCACCCGAGTTCACGCAGCCCCTGGTGGGGATACGCCTCGGCGGGCGCTTTTCTCCTGATCGGCCCGGCCACGTTCCTCGCCTATCAGATGTCGACCCATGGCCGGCCGCTGGCCGGCCTGGGAAGCCAGGTGTCCAGGACGCCGTACCTGCGCGGCCTCGAGTTTCTGATCGGCAACCACCTCGATCAGGCGCAGGGCCTCTTCTGGTACCAGCCTCTGTTGCTGTTCGGCCTCATCGCGCTGGGCTGGATGATCCGGGTGCGGCACCGGTTCACCATGCCCTGGCTGCTGCTCTATGGCGCGCTGATGGTGCCGCCCGCTCTGCTGGACGAATGGGCTGGCATACCGCTTGGACGGCTGAACTGGAGCGGCATGTGGCTCTGGCTCCTGCCAATCGGCTGGTGGATGGGGGCGGAACGAAACAGCCTTTCCCGATACGTCCGTCCGGTGTTGCTGGCAGCGCTCGCGTACCAGGCGATACTGGCGTTGCGCTGGATTCCAAGTCCGACGGACCTTTTCCTGGGTCCGTACTCCAGCCTGGTCTGGGCGCGCGATTCACTGTTCCCGCTGCAAGTGCGCTACGCCCTTCCCCACTTCTATCTCCGCGCCGGAGACGGCTGGTGGGTCGTCCGGTACCTGGAGTACCCGCCGAACTTGATCTGGGTGACGGCGACCGTCCTGATGATCGTCACCGGATGGATGTGGCGCGAGGAAGGGCGGCGTCTCCTGCGCCCCGCCTGGGTCGGCGGCATCGCCGTCGCCGCCTTGCTGCTGCCGGTAGAACCCACGGCAGACCGGGCCGCACCGCACGACGACGCGCTTCATGCGCAGTTGGTGTCTTCGATAGGCAGCACTTTTTCACGACGCTTCGAAGCGGAACGCATGACGCCGATGCGGACGGCTTCCCAGTCTACGCGCGAGGACCCGAACGCCAGCGATGGTCTCGCTCGGGACACCACTGCAGCTCCTGACAATCCGGGCCGGTTCGTAGTTTTCGGCCCGTTCCTGCACCTCGACCCTGGCCGGTATCGCGTCGAGGCGACCCTGCGTCTCGCCGAACCCACCGAAGTCGAAGTTGCCGGGCGGTTGGACGTGACGGCATCGCGGGGGCGGAACGTCCTGGTCAGCGTCCCGATCGCATCCGACCGACTGCCGACCGATGGCAGTTACACAACGGTCACGGTCAGGTTCGACGCCGCTGAGCCGCTGGACGATGTCGAGTTCCGGGTCGCCGCCACACCGGGCGCCGATCTCCTGGTTGACTACTTCAACCTGGTACCGGTGCTGCCATGACCTCAAGTTCATACCATGGACGAGCTGCCGCTCGCCGGCCGGGAGGTGCGCGCATCGCACGTCGCGCCCACTTGCGTATGTTGCTGGTCGCTCTGGCCACCCTTGCCCTTGCCAGCACGCACGCTGCGGAAGCCGCGGAGTCGTGGAGCATTTCCTCGGGCGAAGTGGAGGTCCGCTGCCGCCTCACCGTCGGCGGCAGCTTCAACATCGTTACGTCCGCCGTCTCCGGAACGCTCCAGCGGGCGGCGCCGGACGAGGCGGACTACGCGGGCGAGCTGCGCGTCGATCTGGCAACGCTCGACAGCGGCATCGAGCTGCGAAACTCCCACCTCCGCGACACCTACCTGGAGCTGGAACGCGGGCCGGCCTTCCAGAACGCCGTGCTCTCGGACATAGTCCTCGACGACCCGTTACCGGCCGGCGCCGACCGCCACGACACGGCGTTCACGGCGACCCTGTCACTGCACGGCGTGGATCGCCCGATCGAAGGCGAAGTCGAGCTGCGCCAGCGCGAGACGGGCCTGCGCGGGACGGCGACGTTTTCCGTGAGCCTGGAGGCGTTCGACATCCCGCCCCCGCGGTACCTCGGCGTCGGCGTCCGGGACAACGTGGAAGTGACGGTAACGTTCGATGCGGCGCCGGCGGACAACCCGCTCGGTGGAACGCCATGACCGGGTCCGGAAGCCGTCGTCCGGCGGTGCGTCTCGCGCTCCTTGCGGCGTGCCTGATCGCGGCGTGGGGGGCCGGGCCGGCGTCCGCCGAGCCGACCTTCCTTTCCAAGCAGTATCCGCGCTGCACCGCCTGCCACTACTCGGAGTCCGGAGGCGGCCTGCTGACACCGTACGGACGTTCGCTGTCGCGGGAAGAGATCTCCACGTTCGGCCGGCAGGGCGCCGGCCTGGACCCGCAGGCGCCCGCCGGCGAGGAAGGAGCCCTCTTCGGCCTCCTCGGGAACGAGAGCCCGCTGCAGCTCGGCTTCGACATCCGGCCCTCGAATCTGCGCGTCAGCACGTCCGGCCGGACCCTGGACGACCGCAACTTCCTCATGGTCCTCGATCTGCAGGCGGCCTGGCGGCGCGACCGGTGGACCGCCTACGGCACCGTCGGACGCCAGCCCCGCGCCGGCGGCGCCCGGCTCGTGTCGTACGAGCACTGGGTCGCCTATCAGGCCACGGACCGTGTGACCGTACGCGGCGGACGCTTCCTGCCCGCCTACGGCGTGCGCTTCGCCGACCACACGTCGTTCACGCGCGAGCGCCTCGATCTCGCGCAGGACGGCCAGATCTACGGTGTCGAGGTGGGAGTGTCGACGGACCGCGCGCTGCTGCAGGTGGCGGCCGGTCCGGGACGCGCCGAGTCGCTGCTCGACGGCGAGGGGCGCGGCGCGTTCACGTCGACCGGCCGATTCCAGTTCGACCTGAGCCCGCGCACCGTGGTCGCGGGATCCGTCCTGTACCGCGGCGCGTCGACGACGAATCCCGGCAGCTCCGGCGCCGGACTCTCGTTCGGCTACGCCCCGGCCGCGTGGCTGACTACCTGGACGCACGCCGATCTCCAGCACACGAGGCTCGGGGAGGGCGTCCGTTCGTACATCGTCGCCAACCAGACCTCCGTCGAGGCGCTGCGCGGCCTCTGGCTCCGGGTATCACCCCAGGTCTATTGGGAGGACGGCGACCCGCGCGGCGAGATCCGCCGCATGGTCTACGGCCTGGACTTCTATCCACGGACCCACTGGCACGTCAACGTGTCGTACTACCGCGACCGCCTGCAGTTCCACGATCTGGGGGTCCGGACGCTGCTTGCCCAGTTGCACCTGTATCTGTAACTTCCGTCAGTGACACCCATGAACCGTACTCACGTCGTCGCCCTTGGCGCGGTACTTCTCGTCGGTCTTTGGCTGCGGGCGCCACAGATCTCTGAGAACTTGCCCTACTTCTACGACGCTGACGAGACGACGTCTTTCAACCGCCTGGTGCGGATGGTCCAGACCAACGACTATCACCCTTACTTCTTCTATTATCCGTCGCTACACCTTTACCTCCGAATGCCGGCGCTGGCGGGCGGCTTTCTGTGGACGGCGCGCGAGGGCGACATCCGTTCCATTCACGACATTGTCAGAACCGACGATAACGTGCCCGACGGAATCGCAAGAACGGCATCGCACCCACACGTAGTCATGTGGGTAAGGTCAGTCACGTTGTTCTTCAGCCTGCTGATGGTTGTTTCGACGGTGGGAATCGCACGCAGGCTAACTGCCTCCCCCTGGGCGGCGGTTGTGGCGGGAGTGCTCGTCGCATGCTCGGCGCCACTGATTGAGGACTCGGACAAGATCGGTGTCGACACGGTGATGGCCGCAATGTGCCTCGTGACCGTGTGGCTGTCGTTGCGCACGATGGAGCAACCAAGCGTGGGGCGGGCAGCGCTCGCAGGACTCGCGGCAGGTCTTTCCGTATCGAGCAAGTACAACGCCATGCCGATCGTGGCTGTACCCGTCCTGGCTTGCCTGCTCTCGGCCCGCTGTACGCCCGGTATGTTGGCAGCAGTTCTGGGTCTTCCGGCGGTCGGGTTCTTCGCCGGGACGCCGTACGGTCTGCTCTATCCCGCCAGCCTGCTCAACGGCCTTGCGGAGCAGGTCAGCCACTACGGCCTCTACGCAAGAGATGGGACCGCCGATCCTGGCTGGCCGCAAGCGCGGCGGTTCCTTCTCTGGATGTTCGGTTCCGCCCTGGGCGCGACTGCGACGCTTACCGCTGTCGCTGGGGCAGTACCGATGGTGTGCATGCAGAAATATCGTCGTACGGCAATCGTGGTACTCGCCTTCGCAGTGGCATACGGAATGTTGATGTTCGGCCAGCGGGTCTACTACAGCCGAAACATGCTCGTACTGGTTCCCTTCTTCGCTGTGGCCGCGGCGTGGACGGCTGAACAACTGGCGACGTACCTTTCCGCGTGGTCGCGGACACTCGGAAGGAGCCGCGCCACCATCCCGGCGTTGGTGATGCTCCTGATCAGTCAACCGGCCGTGATGGCCGTCGACGTGTGGCTACACACAGGGACCACACCAGAGAGCCGACATCTGGTCACCGCGTGGCTGGCAGAGACTAACGATCCCCAGCAGGAAACCATCATCGCCGCAAGCCTGCAGCTACCACCCCGGTTTCGAGCCAATGGCATGTCGGTGGCGCGCACGGATCAGTTGGCGGATCCGAGACGACTGTTTCTCGATGGCTACGACCGCATCGTCGTCGGGCCAGACTTCGCGCTCCACGCACCTTCCTGGGCCATGGACCTGATGCAGGTGCATCGGGTTTTTGCAGGCTATCGAGAACAGATCTATATCCCGCTCAATCCAGAAGTAACGGTCTACGACTTGCCTGCCACACTCGCGTATGCGCCGGAAGTCCGCGCCCTCGTCGAGCAGGACCCGCGCTACGAAGTGACCGACGGTACGGTGCGGAC
This sequence comes from Vicinamibacterales bacterium, assembly GCA_965202655.1. GTDB lineage: Bacteria > Acidobacteriota > Vicinamibacteria > Vicinamibacterales > UBA8438 > VXRJ01. The sequence continues at coordinate 931,665 of CBDBBK010000001.1, forward strand.
GCGCGTCGCACGGCTCCCGTACGACGCAGAGGCTATCGCTCTGATCCGCACGCGAAACTCGACCATCACACTGGACCTCCGGTCACGTTGGCCATCCCAATCCTGCCGTCTTGAGCTCGCCAATTGGCGATCACCCGATCTTTGCGCCAACCTCCAGGCCAACGAATGGAGAACGACGACGGTGCCGGTTCCTACACGCGCTCTGACCGATCGAACATCGCTTTGGATCGTCAACCGTCGTGTCCACCGGGATCCCGACGCGCAGGAGCGACTTGGACTGGAGGTACAGGAACTGACCGTGTCGCCCGCGCCGTAGCGTTCCAGTTCAACGGCCTGGGGGTCCGGACGCTGCTTGCCCAGCTACACCTGTACCTGTAGCGTAGCCGGATGAAGACGCACGTTCTCTTCCCTGTGTTTCTCGTCGTCCTGGGGCTCGCCGCCTGCGGGAGCGATTCGCCCACTGCGCCAACCCCGCCGCCGGCGACCACGCCGCCGACCACGAATCCCGAAGAGTTGATGCCCACGCTGTCCAGCATCCAGACCGTGATCTTCAACGAGTCGTGCATCGAACACCACGGCGGCCACGCTATCGAAGGGGATCTCGATCTCTCGGACGGCATGTCGTACGCCCAACTCGTGAACATGCCCAGCTTTCAGGTGCCGTCACTCGATCGGGTGGCGCCCGGTGACGCGGAGAACAGCTACCTGATCCACAAGCTTGAAGATCGCGCGAGTATCGTGGGCAACCGCATGCCACCTGCCGGGCTGCTCACGACCGACCAGATCGACATCATCAAGCAGTGGATCAACGACGGCGCACAGAACAACTGACGCGTCAGTCGGTGTTTTTCGGAGTCTCGACCGAAACGGTCTTCGCCATCGCCTTCAACATTAGCGGCGCGCTAATGCCGATATTCATGGCCAGTATGGGCCCTACGCCTTCACCGGTGTACCAGTAGACCCAAGCAAGCACGCCGCCGACGACCGCACGACCGAAGAAGTCGACCCAATATGGTCTCTCGCCGAAATCCGCTGGGCGTTGTACCTGAGGCGTTCTATAGGTCTCAAGACCCTGAACGCAATTCAATAGCATTACACCCAGACATCCGAAGGCGAACGTCTCCCAACCGCCCATGGTCGACGTCAGCTGTAGGTACTGCGGTAGTGGTCCAGCAGGCGCTCCATCAACGAATGGCTCTCGCGATAGCGTCGGCGGCTCGTAAAGAGTACGCGTCCCAGTCGGTCACGCGCCACGGATCTCACTACCCGGTCACCCGAGCGGGACAGGAAGCTCCAGATCTCGGCAGACGGGATTCCGGTGTCGTGATTGATGCCATCAACGGTACGCCAATCCCACCGGGGATCATCAAGGGCGTCCATGATTTGGTCCGAGATCGTGCTTGCGGATGACGAAACGGTACCCATGATCCTCCGCTGGGAAACCGTGGAGGCGCAACGCACCCCACATCCAACGCTATCACGATTCACTCCGGTGCTTGCTGGGGGCTCGGAGTGACTTCCGAACCGGTGTCTGGTGGCGGAAGTGCCGCCGCCTCGTGACGACCATCGCGAGGTTCTGCTCGTCCGCCGCTACGCGGCCGGCGCGCTACGTGACGACCCGGGTCGGCTCGCCCGGCACCACCTCAACGCTCATGCATTTCTTCTCTCGTCAACTTCCGGCCTACATACAATCTGCCTTGCAGCTCGCGCATTACGTGCACCGCTTCGGCGGCCTGCTGCTTGCGGCCGATGTCGCTGGCGCTCAAGGTGATGTTCTTCATGTCCGCTCGCCACACGAACTCTTGCACACTATTCTGGCGTACGTTCGGCGATCAGATCGAAGTGGAACGCGTCGTCGGCAACGACGCCCGAAGTCGTCAATTCCGAATTCCGCCGCTCCCAATAGGCCATCAGATCCGCCGACCGATCAAAAGTGGCGTCGTCGCCGTGATCGCTGGTAGCCCGTATGGCCGGGTAGAGCGCGAGGATCCGGTCTAGAAGCTGTGCCGGATGGTTGTGGCCGTGGTTGATCAGGTAGACGGGGCTGAATTCCACAATGAGCGTGGGGCGGTGCCGCTCGATCAGCTCGCGACAACCCTCGAAGGCGAGCGCCTCGTGACCCTCCACGTCCATCTTCAGGAGATCGAGGCGGGGCAGCCACGAAAGCGCGTCGTCGAGGACGACCGCCTGTGCATAGGCCGCCGACGCGCTCGGTTGTTGGACGTCGACCAGGTGCGCGTTGGAGCCGCCGGTGAGTGATACCAGGCCTGGCCGGTCGGACGCGGCGTAGGGCAGCACCCGCACGTTGTCGGCTTCGTTCAACACCATGCCGGCATATAGCAACTGGACATTGGCGAGGTTGGGCTCGACGGCAACCACCAGTCCCTCATCACCCACCAGTGTTGCCGCCAGCAGGGCGATGCAGCCAACGTTGGCGCCGACATCGACGACCACATCCCCTTCCCGTATGCGCTCGCGTAGCGCCTGCCGCACATGGGGTTCGTACTCGCGCGTGGTGAGAATCCGGCGCAGGAAAGGTTCGGTCTCCATCTCCTCGTTGATGCACACCTGGTAACCGCCAAGATCGACGCCGGTCGGGCCGCTCCGGGCGACGCTGCGCGCTTCGTCCGAATTGATGAAGCTGGCGACCAGCTCGTCGAGCGACATGCCGCGCTCCATTTCGCGCCGATGGTGGGCGAAGCCGGCGGGGTCCGGTGGACGGCGGAGGAACAGGCGGTAGCAGTAGTAGATGTCGTCTTCGGTGACGGTGTGCTCCCAGCGGCGGAGCAACCGACTCAACAGACGACGGAAGGATGACATGTCCTGATCAAGCCGCCTGCGTCGAACTCTCCCGGTCGACGTCAGTGGCGGAAGTGCCGCCGCCCCGTGAAGACCATCGCGAGGTTCTGCTCGTCCGCCGCCGCGATCACGTCGGCATCGCGCTTCGAGCCGCCGGGCTGGGCGACCGCCGTCGCGCCGGCCTGAGCGATGGCGTCGAGCCCGTCCCGGAACGGGAAGAACGCATCCGAGGCCGCAACCGTCCCCCGCAGGTCGGCGCCCGCCTGCGCCGCCGCCTTCATCGTGGCGACGTTCACTGCGTCGACGCGGCTCATCTGCCCCGCCCCCACCGCCGCGGCGCGGCCAGCGCGCGCGAAGATGACCGTGTTCGACTTGACGTGCGCGCAGACCCGCCACGCGAACCGGAGCGCCTCCCACTCCTCGTCCGTCGGCGCGCGCTTCGTGACGACCCGGATCGGCTCGCCCGGCACCACCTCGACGCCGTCGCTCCAGGGCGCGGCGCACTCGACGACGCTCTCCCGCTCCTGCACCAGCCAGGCGCCCAGGATGGAGCGGACGTCCCGCCGCGCCGCATCGTCGCCGCCACCGAAGTCGGCCACGACCAAGCGGAGGTTCTTCTTCTTCGCCAGTACCGCGCGCGCCTCGTCGTCGACGGCCGGGGCGACGACACATTCGATGAACGTCTCCGCGATGGCCGTCGCGGTCGCGCCGTCGAGCGGCCGGTTCAGCCCGACGATGCCGCCGAACGCCGACAGCGGATCCACCTCGCGCGCCGTGACGTAAGCGTCGCGCAGGCTTCCCGCCGTCGCCACCCCGCACGGGTTGGTGTGCTTGATCACGGCGGCGGCGGGCTCGTCGAACTCCAGCGCCAGCCGCGCGGCGGCGTCCAGGTCCAGCAGGTTGGTGAACGACAGCGCCTTCCCCTGCAGGATCCGCGCACTGCCGAAACCCCAGTCCCGGTCGGCGTAGAGCGCGGCGGGCTGGTGCGGGTTCTCGCCGTAGCGCAGGTCGCGCAGCTTGGCCGCGCGGACGTGCAGAAGGTCCGGGGTCACGCCGTCCAGGGTCAGCGCCGAACGCTCGAACGACGCGCCGCCTGTTTCCACCGCGTCGAGCGCGGCGGCGATCGTGGCGTCGTAATCGGCCGTGTGCGCAAACGCCTTGCGCGCCAGCTCGAAGCGGAAACGCCGGCCGTCCCCATCACCGGCCGGACCGCCGCCCCCCACGCCGCCGCTCGCGTCCTTACGGTCGAGCAGGGCGAGCACACGGCCGTAGTCGCCCGGGTCCACCACGATCAGGACATCCTCGTAGTTCTTGGCGGCCGCGCGCACCATGCTGGGGCCGCCGATGTCGATCTGTTCGATCAGGTCGCCGACCGGCGCGTCCGACGCCGCGGTCTGCGCGAACGGGTACAGGTTCACGACCACCAGATCGATCGGCGTGATCCCCTGCCCGGCGATGGCCGCCAGGTCGTCCGGCCGGCCGCGGCGGGCGAGGATGCCGCCATGCACCGCCGGGTGGAGCGTCTTCACGCGGCCGTCCATCATCTCCGGGAAGCCGGTCACGTCGGAAACGCCCGTCACCGCGAGCCCCGCCTCGGCCAGCGCGCGCGCCGTCCCGCCGGTGGAAACCAGTTCCACGCCCCGGTCGATCAGGCCACGGGCGAAGTCGATCAGATCCGTCTTGTCAGAAACACTCAGCAGTGCACGCATATTCCGGTCAGGCTCCCGTGACCCAGGTGTGGTTCCGGCGCGTCCGCAGCAGCCAGATGAGCGGCAGCCATAGCTCGCGCGCGAACGGCACCGGCCGGTCGTCGATCAGCACGGCGCAATCTTCCCGCATGCCAACCAGTCCATAGAGGGCATGCAGGGCGTCGACATCGGATGGATGGAAACGCGCGCGATGACGCAGGCGATCGCCTTCGCCGACGCTCCGATACTCCGCCGACGCTTTCGCCATCTCCACCGCCCGGGCGTAGTCGTCACCCTCGAACGGCGCGAAGCTGAGCGTGATGGAAAACGGCCGTTTCTTCCGGCCGAACAGCATCTCGGCGAGGTCGGGATCGAGCGCTGCCATTTCCTCGTCGGTCGGGCGCTCGGCGAGCTCGGCGTACGGCCAGAACGACTCGCTGGGACGCTGGGTGGGCCGTTCGTCCAGCGGTGGGCGTTTGTCGGGAATCCGGCTGTCGCTCATCGCGGGGTCCGGGATCGTACCATACCCATCGGACCCCGATAATCGACATGCCCTCTCACGCACGCGTCATTCCGTCGATAGACCAACTCCGGCAGCGGGACGAAGTCCGCAACCTCGAGACGCGCTACGGGCGCGACGCGACGCTGGCGGCGCTGCGCCACGAGAGCGCGGCGTTGCGCGAGCGGCTGCTCGCCGATCCGTCCGGCGCCGCGCCGGCCGATCCCGCGGCCGCCGCCGCCGTCATTCTGGCCGGGCTCGAAGCGCGGGTGCGCGCCGCCCTCGCCCCGTCCCTCCAGCCCGCCATCAACGCCACGGGCGTCATCGTCCATACCAACCTCGGGCGCGCGCCGCTTGCCCGGCCGGCCCTCGACCGCATCGCGGACGTGGCGTCCGGCTACGCCAACCTGGAATACGACCTCGCGGCGGGCGAGCGCGGCTCGCGCACGGTCCATGCGGCGAAGCTGCTGGCGCAACTGACCGGCGCGGAGGCGGCGGTCGTCGTCAACAACAACGCCGCCGCGGTGCTGCTGGTGCTGGCCGCGCTGGCGGACGGCCGCGAAGCGATCATCTCCCGCGGCGAGCTGGTGGAAATCGGCGGCGGCTTCCGGATCCCCGACGTGATGCGGCAGTCCGGCGCGATCCTGCGCGAGGTCGGCACCACCAACCGGACGCGCGCGGCGGACTACACCGCCGCCATTGGCGAACGGACGGCGCTGATCCTCCGGGTTCACCCGTCCAACTTCCGCATCGAGGGCTTCACCGAGCGGCCGGCGCTCGCGGAGCTGGCGCAGTTGGGCGCGCGGTTCAACGTCCCGCTGGTGGAGGATCTCGGCAGCGGGCTGCTGGCCGGGGGCGCGGCCGAGGGCGCGGTCGGCGACGAGCCCACCGTGGGCGCCAGCATCGACGCCGGCGTCAGCGTCTGCACGTTCAGCGGAGACAAGCTGCTCGGCGGACCGCAGGCGGGAATCGTCGTCGGGCGGCGGGCGCTGCTCGACCGCATCCGGCGGCATCCGCTCATGCGGGCCCTGCGGGTCGACAAGCTGACCCTCGCCGCTCTCGAAGCCACGCTCATCGAACATGCGGCGAAGCGGGCGGACCGCACCGTCCCGGTCACCCGGATGATCGCCACGCCGGTCGATGCGCTGGCGGCGCGCGCCGACGCCCTGTGCGCACGACTGAGCGGCGCAGCCGATCTGCAAGTCTCCACGGAGGCCTGCGAAGCGGCCATCGGCGGCGGGAGCACGCCGGGCGTCACCCTGGAGAGCCGCGCGCTCGTCGTCTCGGTGACCGGCCGCTCGGCGCACGAACTCGCCGCCGCGCTGCGCACCAACCAGCCGCCCATCATCGGCCGGGTCGCCGACAACGCCCTCTGGCTGGACCTCCGGACCGTCCTGTCCGAGCAGGACGACGCGCTGGCCGCAGCGCTACTGGATCTCGCCGAACAGTAGGCGGGGCTCAGGCGTGAACGTCGGTCGTCGCGCGCCGCTTCGGACACGCCGCGCAGCGGAGCGACTCGCCGTTCGCGTCCAGCGGATCCTCGCCGCCGCACGAGCCGCGCAGACAGGGGTAGCGGAAGAGCAGGCCGACCCCCATCGCCAGCATGATGGCGGCGATTACCGCGACGGTCAGCAGGAACAGACCCACTCCTCCCATCCTACACCCGTCACGCGGCGCGGACCGGTGCGCCGGGCGGTGCGCCGGCGTCGAGGCCGGCAAACCCCACACACCCACATCTCCATCACCTACAATCCATGCAGGCCGTGACCCGACTCCTCTCCGCGGCAACCCTCCTCTGCTTTCTCGCCGCCTGCACCTCGGTACCGTTCGACCGGTCCGATCTGTTCGCACCCGGGGCGATGGGTTTCCGCGGCCCCACCATGGGCACTACCTACGCGGTGACCGTCGTCTCGGACGACATCGACGACGTGCGCCTTCGTCTGGCGATTGCGTCGACCCTCACACGCGTCGAAGCGGCCATGTCGACCTGGCAGCCCGAGTCCGAGCTCAGTCGCTTCAACCACGCCGAAACGACCGATCCTTTCCCGGTTTCTGCCCACACGGTCACCGTCATCCAACACGCCCTCGCCATCAGCAACCTGACCGGCGGCGCGTTCGATGTCACCGTCGGCCCGCTGGTCGATGCGTGGGGATTCGGCCCGCCGGGGCATCCTCCCGCCGCCCCGGCCGACACCGATCTCGCGCGCCTCCTCATGCAGATCGGGTGGCAACAACTCGAGGTGGACGCCGCCGCCTCCACCATCCGGAAGCGCGCGCCGGCGGTATCGGCTGACCTCTCGGCCCTCGCCAAGGGCTATGCCGTCGATCAGGTAGCCGAACTGCTGGAGCGCGAGGGCTTCACCAACTATCTGGTGGAAGTGGGCGGCGAAGTGCGCGCCGCCGGCCGCAGCACGCTCGGTAACGAGTGGCGCGTCGGCATCGAACGCCCGTCCGCCGGGCCGCCCGCCGTCTACCGAACCATCCCCCTCGACGGCTACGCCCTCGCTACGTCCGGCGACTACCGCAACACCTACGTGCTCGACGGCCAGCGCGTCTCGCACACGATCGACCCACGCACCGGGCGCCCCGTGACGCACGCACTGGCATCCGTCAGCGTCATCGATCCGCTGTGCGTCCGGGCGGACGCCCTCGCGACGGCGTTGATGGTCCTCGGCCCGGACGACGGCTACGCCCTGGCGGTTGAAGAGGACTGGCCCGCGCTCTTCCTGTTACGCCTCCCGGACGGCGAACTGGAGGAACGCGCCACACCCGCCTGGGCGCCGTTCAGCGCAGGATAGGGCGGCGCCGCGCCCCTGCACCGGCGCCGTGATTCACTCAGCCGAGGACTAACCGAAGTCGTCGAACAGGATGTTGTCGCGCTCCACGCCGAGGCTATCGAGCATGCCCATGCACGCCGTCAGCATCATGGGCGGCCCGCAGATGTAGTACTCGACGTCCTCCGGCGCGGGATGGTCCTTGAGGTAGTTGTCGTAGAGAACCTGGTGGATGAAGCCGGTGAGGCCGTCCCAGTTGTCTTCGGGTAGTGCGTCGGACAGCGCGAGGTGCCACTCGAAGTTGTCGTGCTCCGCCGCGATCCGGTTGAAGTCGTCGACGTAGAACGCTTCCCGCAGGCTGCGCGCGCCGTACCAGAAGCTGATCTTGCGGTTCGTATGGATCCGCCGGAACTGGTCGAAGATGTGCGACCGCATCGGCGCCATGCCCGCGCCGCCGCCAATGAAGACCATCTCGGCGTCGGTGTCCTTCGCGAAGAACTCGCCGAACGGACCGGCGATGGTCACGTCGTCGCCCGGCTTCAGGCTGAAAATGTAGCCGGTCATCTTGCCCGGCGGGGTCCCCTCCGGCGCCCGCGGCGGCGGCGACGCGATCCGGATGTTGAGCATGATGACGCCCTTCTCCTCCGGGTAGTTCGCCATCGAGTAGGCGCGCGTCACCGGCTCGTCGACCACCGCCGTGTAGCGCCACAGGTTGAACTTGTCCCAGTCGTCGCGGTACTCCTCCTCGACGTCGTAGTCGCCGTAGTCGTACGCCCCCTGCGGCGCTTCTATCTGGATGTAGCCGCCGGCCCGGAACGGGACGTCCTCGCCCTTCGGCAGCTCCAGGATCAGCTCCTTGATGAACGTCGCGACGTTGTGGTTCGAGCGCACCTTGCAGGTCCACTGCCGGACGTCGAAGACCTCCGGCGGGATCTCGATCGCCATGTCCTGCTTCACCTTCACCTGGCAGGAGAGCCGCACGCCGCCGCGCTCCTCCCCTCGGCTCAGATGGCTCCGTTCGGTCGGCAGCACGGCGCCGCCCCCGTCGCAGACCGTCACCTTGCAGACGCCGCAGCTTCCCTTTCCGCCGCACGCCGACGGCACGAACAGCTTGTTGTCGGCCAGCGTTCCGAGCAGCGTGCCGCCCGCCGCCGTGTGCAGCGCCTTGTCGGGATCGCCGTTGACGGTGATGGTCACTTCGCCCGTCGCGACGAGCTGCCGCCGCGCCATCATCAGCAGGCCGACCAGCGACACGATGACCAGCGTGAACATCGCGACGCCGAGGGTGATGGTGACCATGGCGCGCCCCTAGAGCTGGACTCCTGCGAACGCCATGAAGCCGATGGCCATCAGCCCCACCAGCATGAAGGTCAGCCCGAGGCCGCGCAGGCCGGCGGGCGGGTTCGAGTAGCGCAGCCGCTCGCGGATGCCGGCGAGCGCGACGACGGCCAGCGCCCAGCCGATGCCGGAGCCGAGGCCGAAGACCGTGCTCTCGGCCAGCGTGTAGCTCCGCTCCACCATGAACAGCGACGCGCCCAGGATGGCGCAGTTGACGGCGATCAGCGGCAGGAAGATGCCGAGGGCGGCATGGAGCGGCGGCGCGAAACGGTCGAGCACCATCTCCACAATCTGCACCATCGCCGCGATGGTCCCGATATAGGCGAGGAAACCGAGGAACGACAGGTCGTAGGCGGCCAGCGACGGATGCAGCCACGCCATCGCGCCCGGACTCAACATGTAGGCGTAGATGAGGTTGTTCATCGGCACCGTGATCGTCAGGACGAAGATCACGGCGCCGCCGAGGCCGATGGCGGTCGTCACCTGGCGCGATACGGCGAGGAACGAGCACATCCCCAGGAAGAAGGCGAGGGCCATGTTCTCGACGAACATCGACCGGATGGCCAGGCTGAGGTAGTGCTCCAGCATCTTCCCGCGCTCCTAGTCCGCTTCCACCTGCTCCGGCTTCCAGGCCCGGATGGCCCAGATGAGGAAGCCGATGATGAAGAACGCGGCCGGCGACAGCACCATCAGCCCGTTCGGCGTATACCAGCCGCCCTCGCTGGCGAGCGGCAGCACCGTCGCGCCGAAGACCGAGCCGGAGCCGAACAGCTCGCGGATGAGCGCCGTCACCATCAGGATCAACCCGTAACCGAGGCCGTTTCCCAGACCGTCGATCAGGCTGAGGCGGGGCGGGTTCTGCATCGCGAACGCCTCGGCCCGCCCCATGATGATGCAGTTGGTGATGATGAGCCCGACGAAGACCGAGAGCTGTTTCGACAGCTCGAACAGGTACGCCTTCAGCACCTGGTCCACCACGATCACGAGCGACGCGATGATCGTGAGCTGCACGATGATCCGGATGTTGGTCGGGATCTGCTCCCGGAGCGCGCTGACGAAGAAGTTCGACCCGAGCAGCACGGCGACGACGGCCGCGCTCATCACCAGCGCGGTGTCCATCTGCGTCGTCACCGCGAGGGCCGAGCAGATGCCGAGCACCTGCAAGGCGATCGGGTTGTTGTTGAAGAGCGGATCGATCAGGGCGTCGCGCGGCTTCGTCATCCCGCCACCCCCTCGCGGCGCAGGCGCTCGAGATACGGGCCGAAGCCTTGCTCATCCAGCCAGAAGCGCAGCATGTTGGTGACGCCGCGGCTGGTCATGGTGGCTCCCGCCAGGCCGTCCACCCGGTAGGGATCGTCGGCCGGCGGGCCGGCCAGCCCCTTGATGACTTCGATCTCCGGCTCGCCGTCGGGGCCGAATACCTTGCGCCCGTCCCAGAGCGCCTTCCAGCGCGGGTTGTCCACCTCGCCGCCGAGGCCGGGCGTCTCCTTGTGCTCGTAGTAGGTGAGCCCGCGGATGGTCTCGAGGTCGGCGTCGATCGCGACGAAGCCGTACAGGATGCCCCAGAGGCCGAGGCCGTGGACGGGCAGCACCACGAGGTCCAGCTCGCCGTCCGCCCCGGCCAGTTCGTAGACCAGCGCCTCGTCCGCCACGCGCATCAATCCGGCGTTGTTCTCCGGCGCCGCCTCGCTGGTGTCGGGGTCGGCCGCCGCGAGGCGCCCGTCGAAGCCGAGCGGGTCGGTGGCCGATTCCTCGCCCGACCGGCGGTCGACCACGACCTGGCGGATCGGCGCGAACCGATCGGCGATCGCCTCCGCCGTGAGCGACTCGTCAGCGCCGGCCAGACCCGCCGCGACCAGCACGTTCCGCTGCATGTCGAGCATCTGGTTCTCGTGCTGCCGGTCGCGCAGCGTCACCGCGGACGAAGACACCACGATGGCGCACGCGACGCAGATGATCGCGGCGAAGACGAGGTTGTAGACGACGCTACCCTGCATAGCGCGCCTTCCGCCGGCGGAGGTTCGCGCGGATCGCGAAGTAGTCGATCAGCGGCGCGAACAGGTTCATGAAGAGGATCGCCAGCATCATCCCCTCAGGATACGCCGGGTTTACCACCCGGATCAGCACACACAGGAACCCGATCAGGAAACCATACACCCAGTGCCCGCGGAGGGCCGACGGCGCCGAGACCGGGTCCGTCGCCATGTAGACGGTGCCGAACGCCCAGCCGCCCGCCAGCAGGTGCCACACCGGGCCGACGTCGAAGAACGGATTGGTCGTCGAGCCGACGGCGTTGAGGGCCATCGCGGTGAGGACCGTGCCCGCGAGCACGCTCACCATGATGCGCCACGACCCGACGCCGGTGACTATCAGCAGCGCGGCCCCGGCGAGGCAGGCCAGCATCGACGTCTCGCCCATCGAGCCGGGAACGAAGCCGATGAACGCGTTCCACGGGTCGAATCCCGCCGCCGCGACCGCCGCCGTCCCGCCCAGCGTCGCGTCGGCCAGGATGGTGGCGCCACTCACCGCGTCGGTCGACGTATCCGCGGCAATCCACACCGCGTCGCCGGACAACTCCGCCGGATAGGCGAAGAAGACGAACGCGCGCGCGACGAGCGCCGGGTTCAGCACGTTCATGCCGGTACCGCCGAAGATCTCCTTGCCGACGACGATGCCGAACGAGATGCCGAGGGCGACCTGCCAGAGCGGCACCGTCGGCGGCAGCACCAGGGGAAAGAGCATGCCGGTGACGAGGAAGCCCTCGTTCAGTTCGTGCTTGCGGACGATCGCGAACACCGCCTCCCAGAAACCGCCCACCGCGAAGGTGACGACCAGGATCGGCAGGTAATAGAGGCCGCCGTGCGCCAGGCAGCTTATGAGGCTCTCCGGCGCGAAGCCGAGGCCCAGCATCTCCATCGCCGCCGTCTGCCAGTTGTCGAGCGGCGCGGCCCCGCGCGCGATGGCCAGGTTCGCCTGGTAGCCGGTGTTGTGGAACGCCATGTAGACGCAACCGGCGAGGGCGATGACCACCGTCATCATCAGCCGCTTCAGGTCGAGCCCGTCGCGGACATGGGATGGCCCGGCGGTGACCATCCCGGGGGTGTAGAGAAAGGTGTCCTGCGCTTCCCAGAGCGGGTACAGCTTCTCGAGCCGCCCGCCCTTCTCGAAGTGGTGCGCCTGCGCATCGAGCAGGCGCCGCAGCCATTTCATCGCGTGGATCGCGGCCGGCAGCGGCGGGGCGTCGCTGGGCGCGCGTTGCCTTGTGAAAAAAGTATCAAGCTCGGGCCGAAAAAAGACCGGCGACGCAAGGCCGACGGTTTTCGGCTGCCCCTTTCCTCAGGATCGTAGCGTACCCTCAGGCGACCTGTGCATGCCGCGCTGGCCTTGCAATTTTGCATTCCAAATGCAAAATTACAGCGACGGGCCACTCGGCCGTTCCGTCACAGCCCTGCCCTTCGCCCGGCTCTGGCGATGATCTACTCTACCCCTGAGGCTTCCTGGATGTACCGATGCCGCTGAGCACCAAGAACACTCAAGCCGAACAACTTGCACTCGTGCACGCGCGCGGCCGAAGAGTCGTCCGATCCAATGCGAGACGCGATTGTTGAGATCTCGGACCGTTGCGCCGCATTACCCGATCTCGACACGAGAAACGCGGACGAGATCGTGGGGTACGATGTGAACGGTGCCTTCCGCTGACGGACGTAGTGCCGACAGTAAACTAAGCCGCAGTGACTCCTTGGCGCCCCTGGAACCTTCGAACCTTCCGCGCCGGTTCCTGGTGCCTGTTCGGGGCGACCTCGCTGACCCTGGTGTTACTGGCGGCCGCCGGACTGGCGCCCGACAACGGACTCACCCGCAGCTATTGGCATCCCGTCGACGCCTCGCCCGAACCGTTGGTTGACGAACGAATCACGAGCCTCGATCTCGCCTTCATCGACGAGCGCAACCGTTCCAGCCGCAACTACCGGGTTCGTTGGGAAGGCGTCTGGTACTCGCCGCGGGCCGAGCGCGTCGACTTCTACGCCGGGTCCGACGACGGCGTCATTCTCCGGATTGCCGGAGAGACCATCCTGGAACGCAATCCTGCGGTGGGCATGCATACGACGGGGCGTACCGTGGACCTCGCCGCTGGAGCGCATCAACTGGAGATCGTCCACTGGCAACAGGGTGGCGAGCGGAGTCTGAATCTGCGCTGGGCGCCCGTCGGCGGCACCATTGCGCACCTGAGTCCCACCCGCCTGTTCGCGGAGGATCCCGGCCCACTGGGCTATTGGCTCCGCTTCGCCGCAGCGCGATTGCCCGGCCTCGTCGCGCTGGTGTGGGTAACCGGCCTTGCGGCGCTCCTGGGGCTAACCGTCTACCGGAGGGCCACGGACCTGGGGCCGGACGAGTCGTGGCGCCGCCTGAGGACGGGGGTGTTGCCCGCCGCGCTCGGCCCCAGTCAACTCCTTCTCTTCGGGCCCTGGACAGCGCACGATACCAACCGGACCGAGTTCCTCGTGGGGTTCTGGGAAGTCGCACCCGGCCTGGTCTGGCTTCTTGGGCCGATCGTTGGCGCGTTGGCGGTACTCGGACTCATCCTGCCGGCTCGATGGTTCCCGCGCTACGTGGCGGGACTCCTCGCGGTCGGCATGCTGCTCTGGATGCAGGGCAACCTGCTGCTCGCCGACTACGGGCTACTGGATGGTGGTGGTCTCGAGCTGGCAGCTCACGCGTGGCGAACACCGTTCGAAGCAGGCTTGTGGGTCGGCGTGGTCATCCTGGCCGTTGTATTCGCCGGCGCGGCAACTCGCATCGCGCCCGTGGCGAGCGGAATGCTGGTGGCTCTGCAGGCGATCGTCCTCCTGGTCCCGATGAACCGAGAGGCAACGGTCACGGGAATTACCGGCGACCACGCCCGCTCCGCCGAGGCCACGTGGCAGTGGCCTCCGCCAGAGATCTATGAACTCTCCAGCACGCACAATCTCATCCACATCGTCCTCGACGCGTTGCCGTCACGCGCGTTCGTCGACATCCTGGAGGCGGATCATCCCGCCTTCGAGCGGGACTGGTCCGGCTTCACGTTGTTCGCCAATCACCTCGGCGCCTACCGGCACACGTCAACCTCGATGCCTGCGATGCTCTCGGGGGTCTTCTTCCGTAACGAGAGGCCCTTCCCGGAGTTCCTCGCTCGCCATCCATCGGTCTTCAACGTGCTCGGACAGCACGGATATCGACTTCGACTGCTCAACTCCCACTCGCGCCTGCACGTAAATCGGGCGTTCCCCGGAGTCGATGCGGCGATCCGCTATGACATTCCGACGCCTTACGGCAGCTACCGCAATTATGTCGATGCCGCGGCCGCCCAATTGCTGGATCTGTCTCTGTTTCGGCACGCGCCGCACGCCTTCAAGCCCAGTATCTATCGCGATCAGCGGTGGTTCTTCCAACGGCAGGCCAATACCGGAGGGCCCGAGGACGAGCCCTTCGGAGACGTTGTGTTTCTTCGCGAGTTCACGAATCGGATCGTGCGGGGCGACGCTGCACCCGTCTACACGTTTGTGCATCTGCTCACGCCGCATCCACCGATTGTCACGGACGCGGATTGCCGTTACGCGCCCAAGCGCCAGCCGCACGGCGGAGATTTCAGGAACCAGGCGCGGTGTGCTCTATCGGGAGTCAGAGCACTGCTCAGTCGGCTCCGCGAGTTCGACCTCTACGACCGAAGCGCCATCGTCGTCACGTCCGACACCGGAAATGATCTGTCCTTGATTCCAACGCAAGGTGGGCGGGCCCTGTACGGAAGACATACGCCGGCCGGGGAATTGGCCTCGATCGTGCCGTACGCCACGCCTTTGTTGCTCGTCAAACCGTTCGCGGCCGAAGGTCCGCTCCAGATCTCGCACGCACCGACCTCCATAGTTGACATACCTGCCACCCGGCTCGACCTTGCAGACCTACCGGGTACTCTGGGAAGTGGCGCTTCAGTATTGCGAATAGATCCGGTAGTGTCCCGACAGCGGACGTATATGCATTCCAATCGGCAGTATAGAGCGAATCCTTACTACGACGCCCTCGACGTTTTTTCGGTCAACGGACACGTCACCGACGGGGACGCCTGGGACTATCAACGAGAGATACGCAGACCACCGAACCATTGACGGACATCTCGCCGGCTGCCCGAATGCTACCGAAGACCCGATGAGCCTGACGGAAGCGCGCTGGATCGACATCCGCCACAACGACGACGCGCGCGGCACGCTGACCGCGCTGGAAGGCGACGAGCTGCCGTTTCCGGTCCGGCGCATCTTCTACATGCACGGCGTGCCGCCGGGCGGCGAGCGCGGCGCGCATGCGCACCGCTATACGCAGCAGTGCCTGATCGCGGTGGCGGGCGCCTTCACGGTGGACCTGTCGGACGGCGCGGCCACCGCCACCTACGTGCTGGACGACCCGAACCGCGCCCTCTATCTGCCTGTCATGACCTGGGCGCACCTGCGCGACTTCCTGCCCGGGACGGTGGCGCTGGCCCTCTGCGATACGGTCTACAATCCCGCGCATGTCGTCCGATCGTGGGACGAATACTGCCGGCTGATGCAGGAGATGACACCCACCCGATGAGCGGGGCGCAGCCGATCGAGAGCGCGGACCGGCCCGGGTTTCTGGCCTCGGCCCTTTCCGCGGAGGGCCGCTTCTCCGATGGAGTTTTCGCCCGCCGCTGGCTGGACGAGCGGCGCCGCGCGCAGCGTTGCCAGGTCGAGCGGATCCCGTTCTCGAAGCTGCGCGGATGGCGCTTCGAACCGGACACGGGCGACCTGACGCACGACTCGGGGCATTTCTTCCGGGTGCAGGGCGTCCGCGCCCGGTGCGACTTCCCGGCCTCGCTCCGCTTCGAGCAGCCGATCGTCAACCAGCCCGAGATCGGCGTCCTCGGCATCCTGGCCAAGCGCTTCGACGGCGTCCTGCACTTCCTGCTGCAGGCCAAGATGGAGCCGGGCAACATCGATCTGGTCCAGTTGTCGCCGACCGTCCAGGCAACGCGCAGCAACTACACCCGCGTGCACGGCGGCAAGCGCCCGCGCTATCTCGACTTCTTCCTGCAGCGCGGCGTAAACCGCGTGCTGGTGGACCAGCTTCAGTCCGAGCAGGGGGTTTTCTTCCTGCGCAAGCGGAACCGGAACATCATCGTGGAGACCCGCGAGGACGTGCCCCTGCACGACGACTTCCACTGGCTGACCCTCGGCCAGATCAAGACGCTGATGCAGGAGCCGCACACCGTCAACATGGATACCCGCACCGTGATCGCGGCGGTTCCGCTGGTGGCCGGCGGAGGCGAGGCGCTGGCCGCCGGCAGCCCGTCCCACCCCGCCGCGGGCAGCTTCGGCGAGGCGCTCATCGCGTCCACGCTGGCCCGGGACGAAGGCTGCCAGCCTATAGAAGCGGTGCTCAGTTGGCTCACCGAGATACGCGCCTGCGCCGAGATCGACAGCCAGCCGTGCGCGCTGAACGACGTGCCGGGATGGGAACGCGACGCGCACGAGCTGCGCCGGCGCGACGGACGGTACTTCCGGATCTTCGGCGTCGAAGTGGAATCCGACGCCCGCGAGGTGTCCGGCTGGACACAGCCGATGGTCCAGCCGGTGGAGGCCGGCATCGCCGCCTTCGTGACGAAGCGCATCGGCGGCCTGCTGCACTTCCTGGTGCAGGCGCGCATGGAGCCGGGGGTCTGGAACCTGATCGAGCTTGCGCCGACCGTGCAATGGCTGCCGGGCGTGCCGACGGACGAAGACCAGGCGCCCTTCCTCCTGGAGGAGGTCAAGACCGGCGGCGCGGGCGTCGTCCGGCACCGCTCGACGCAGTGCGAGGAAGGCGGGCGCTTCTACCAGTACGCCACGGAGAACCTCGTCGTCGAACTCGACCCGGCCGACGACCGGCCGGCGCCGCCCAACTACACGTGGGTGACCCTCGGCCAGCTCAACACGCTGATCCGCTACGGCAACCATCTCAACATCGAGGCCCGCAGCGTGCTCGCCTGTCTCGACGTCCAGGGCTGACCGCGTCGTGCACCTGCTGTTCCTCGGTTATTCCAGCATCGTCCGGCGGCGCGTTCTGCCGGCGGCGCGGGCGCTCGCCGCGATCCAGCGCATCTCCGTCGCCTCGCGCAGCCAGGGACGTGACGGAGCGGCCGCGGGCGGTGGCAGGAACGGCGCCGTCGACGGTTGGTATTCGGACTACGAAGAAGCGCTCGCCTCTGCCGCCGCCGACGTGGTCTACGTATCTGGCGCCAACGCCGTCCACACGGAGTGGGTGATGCGCGCCCTGCACCACGGCTGCCACGTCCTCGTGGACAAGCCGGCGTTCCTGAATCCGGAGAGCGCCGAAGCAGCGGTACGCCTCGCCCGGGCGAAGAACCGGGGCATCGCCGAGGCGACGGTCTCCTCGTTCCATTCGCAGGCGGCGGCGCTGCGCGCGCTTCTGGACCCTGCCGAAACGGGTACCGTTCGCGCCACGGCCACGTTTTCTTTCCCGCCGTTGCCGCCGGACGACTTCCGCTACCGCACCGACTGCGGGGGCGGAAGCCTGTACGACCTCGGACCCTACGCCGCCGCCACGAACCGGCTGCTGTTCGGCGCCCCGCCGGAGAGCGTGCACTGCACCGTGTTGTCGCGCGACGCCTCGCGGGACCCCGGCGTCGACACGTCGTTCAGCGTGCTGATGACGCACGCCGACGGCGGTTCGTTGGCCGGTCACTTCGGCTTCGTCACGGCGTACCAGAACCGGCTGTCGGTGGTCACGCGCTCCCGGACCATCGACGCCGACCGCCTGTTCACGACGCCGCCGGACCTGGCCTGCACGCTGCGTATCCGCGAGGGGTACGACGAACGCACCGTGCCGGTGGCGCCGGGCGACGCGTTCGCACTCTTTCTCGGAGCGTTCCTCGACGCGATGGAACGGCGCGACTTCGCGGCGTTCGAACGGGCCCTGCTGGAAGACGCGGCGCTCCTCGCGCGCCTGCGCCACGCGGCCGGAGTCGAGTAGGACCATGGCGATCCAGGTCTGGGACTATCGGGCGGAGTACGAGGCGGAACGGGAAGACCTCCTGGCCGCCGTCGATCAGGTGGCGCGCTCGGGACGCCTGATCCTGGGCGAGAGCGTCCGAGGCTTCGAGCGCGAGCTGGCCGCGTACTGCGGCGCCGGCCACGGCGTCGGCGTCGGCAGTGGCACCGAGGCGCTGGTTCTGGCGCTGCGGGCGCTCGGCATTCAGCCCGGTGACGAGGCGATCACGACCTCGAATACCGCCATTCCCACCGTATCGGCCATCGTCACGGCGGGAGGAACCCCCCGGTACGTGGACATTGAACGCGACACCTGCCTGATGGACGTGTCGCAGCTCGACGCGGCCATTACCGAACGGACACGGTGCATCATCCCCGTGCACCTGTTCGGCCAGTGCGTCGCGATGGACGGCGTGCGGGAGGTCGCCGATCGCCGCGGGATCGCCGTGCTGGAGGACTGTGCCCAGGCGACCGGGGCGGAGCAGGCCGGACGCCGCGCCGGCGCGCTGTCAGACGTCGCGGCGTTCTCGTTCTACCCCACCAAGGTCCTCGGCGGGTACGGCGACGGCGGCATGGTGGTCACCTCCGACGAGGCGCTCGCCGCCCGCGTGCGCCGGTTGCGCATGTACGGCACCGACGGGCGCTACTTCGCGGACGAGCACGGTTACAACTCGCGGCTCGACGAACTGCACGCGGAGATACTCCGGCGGAAGCTCCGGCGCCTGGACGCTTACATCGAACGCCGCCGCGCGCTCGCCCGCCGCTACGACGCGGCGCTCGCGGATTCCGGCCTGCAACTGCCGGTTACCGCGCCCGGCAACTGCCACGTCTACTATCTCTACGTCGTCCGGCACCCGGCCCGCGACGCCATCCTCCGCGAGCTGGCCGTCCGCGACATCCTCGTCAATGTCAGCTACCGCTGGCCCATCCACACGATGCCCGCCTACGCGCACGCGGACTACCCTGAAGGATCCCTGCCCGAGACCGAACAGGCCGCGCGGGAGATCTTCTCACTCCCGATGTATCCCTCGCTGACCGACGCCGAGCAGAGTCGCGTCTGCGAAGCCCTGCACGAGATTCTGCGCACGATCGGCGACGCCGCGTAGCGAACATGGGCGACATCGTCCGGACTCGCGCGGCCGCTATTCCGCGGCTTCGTCGAAGAGCGACGTCACGTCGACCGAGACGCCGTCCAGCAGCGCCGAGGTCGCCGTGTCGCCCCGGCGGAACACACCGTACTCCACGTAGTCGCTCCCGGCGAGCTTGAGGACGGTGACCGTCTCGACGCGGGGATCCACGATCCAGTACTCGGTGATACCGGCCTCGGCATAGTCGGCGCGCTTGATGACCAGATCGCGAGACGGATCATCGGGGCTGACCACTTCGGCCACGAGATCGGCGCCCAGCCAGAAACGGTCCTGATTACGTGGATCGGCACGGTCGCGCAGCAGCAGGAGATCCGGCTCCCGGAACTTGCCCGCGCGCACGCGCATGCGCAGTCCCGACGTGATGACGATACCGTGGCGCGGGGCTTGCTGCACGTGGGCGTGGAACACCCGATACAGGAACAGCAACAGGATCTGATGCGCACGGGTCGGCATCGGCAATAGCTCGATGCGACCGTCGGCAAGCTCGATCTGGCGGCGCAGACGATCGGTGAGCCACAAGTACTCCTCGTCGCTCCACGCCCCCTGGGGTGGCAACACTTCACGGAGGAGGGCCTCCACGGCGTCCTGCGACGCAAGTGACGCCGCCGTCGCCGGGCTCGTGACTGGCATGAGTTCATCCTGCCATATCAGGCGCGGCACCGCCATCAGTAGTCGCGGCTTCAACCGGAAAGAAAGGGACGAAACCGCTGTGTCTCCGGCACCGTCCCGACAAACATCCGCTCGGCGTCCAGGCCGACCAGGCTTCGCAGACTGTCACTGCGGAAGGGTAGTCGCATACCGAGAGACTCGCAGCATCGCAGGCCGAACTCGACAACGTTGCTCGACACGGGCAGGATGAGCGGCTTCCGGCCTGCTTCGGATGCCAGATGGCCGACCAACTGTCGCAAGGAGATGGGGTTGGCCGTCGCGGCGATGATCGGTTTCGTCCCGTGGTCGATGTCGCCGGACAAGACAGACTGAACAAGGCTGCTCAGGTCGTCGATATGGGCGGGATACAGTACGCGCCTGTCCGCAGCGACCAGCGGCACTAACGGGAGCCTGACGGCGACGCGCTCCAGCGCCCCGAATAACCCACCACCGGATCCGCCCCACACGAGTCCAGGGCGGATGATCGCCGTACCGATGGCGGCCGTTCTTTTTTCAATCTCCAACTTCGCCCGACCGTAGTCCGAGGGGCAGCCTTCGAACGCGCTCATGGTCGAGAGCAGAATCCTCTTCGGCACGCGTGCGGACCTGGCAGCTTCAAACAGACGGACGCTGCCGTCCACGTTAACCCGCCGGATGTCAGCGGGATCCGTAAGGGTGAAGTCATAGGCGCAGTGCACCAGCCCGTCAACTCCTTGAAACCACTGCGGATCGATCGGTGAATCGAGCCGGTACAGGATGGCTTCCTGCCGTCGTGCCGCGCCGGGTCGGCGCATCTCCCGCACCAGCCACCCGCGTGATCTGAGATGCGACACCAGAACGGCTCCAAGGTAACCGGTCGACCCGGTCACGATTACCCGGCGCGAACTCGGTTTACTCATCCACCAATGGGGTGGGCTAGATCCCCAACCTCTCGCCATCGCCCCCCACATCAAGGTGCCGGGCGGCCTCCGAAGCAATACGGTGAGCGTTCGCCATCACCGTGAAGGTGACCGGCGTACCGGCGATCGACGGAAACACGCTGGCATCAACCAGATGCATCCGCTGGAAGCCGGTCAGTCGGCCGAGCGCGTCGGTTTCGAGCCGGCCTGGGTCTCGCCGCATGGGGAAACTGCCGCCCGCGTAGAATCCGCTTCCCGCCTTCCCGACCCGTGTCATCGCGGGCACGGGTACGGCCCCCAGGAAGCGCCGCGCCCGAAACAGTTCTTTCCGAACCGCCCCAATGGTGCGCCGCGCCCGATCGGTGTCGCTGGCCGAGAGTCGAAGGGTGGAAACGCCCCCGCGCCCTCCTGCAACCAAACTCGCGCGGATACGCGACGACTGACGGCAGGGCAGATGCCCCTGGATGACCAGAAGGCGGCCGAAGAGGGGATTGGTCATACGGTGTGCGTTGGAAACCCCTGATCCGAACAGCGCCGCGCCGCGGTAGAGTTCGTTGTACGTGTAAACGGACAAATGGACCGCATGGTCGCCCAACTCCGGCCGCTGCAGCCGGAGAAAAACCTGGCATAGCGTGTGCAGCTTCTCTGACGCCACCATCGGGGCGGCGCGGTATCGCAAGAATGGCAAGAGGAAGTACTGACTGTCTCTGAGCAGCAGCGGAACGTCGTAGATACCCAATGACTCCAGGACGATACGGGTCGTGGAAAGAGCGCCGCAGGCCAGAAAGACACGTGAACCGACGAACGAACGCGGGTTCCCTTCGAGATCCGCGCACTCGATGGCAACTCCGTCACTCGTCTGTCTTACTCTGTGAACGATAACTCCCGACACATAGTGGAACTTCGGGTCGTCGGAGATCAACGATCGGAGCGTCGATGCCGTGTTGTAAATGAGGCCGTACGGACAGCCGTGAAGGCAGAGCCCGCAATGAACGCATTCGGTGGCGTCTCCCAGGGCATGCGAACGAACCGCGAGGCGCGACCGGCCGAAAGCGAATCCGCGTTGCGCTAGCTCCGTCGAGTGACGTTCGAGATCCGCGAGGAACGACTCTGCCTGCTGGCTCATTCGGAGGATGCTCAACCGGTCGGTATAAAGGGGAAAGCGCTCTGCCAGACGGTCATGGCGGCCCGCCAGCGGCATGACATCGAGTACGGCTCTGAAATGGGGCGCCAAGTCGGTCCGCGAGACAGGCCAATCAACCAGCTCGTTCTCGGCGTAAGGCAACACGCCGGCGCCCCAGACGTTCGAGAAACCTCCGCGGGCGTACGATGGCCGAATCCCGACATCGGGCGACCGCTCGATGAGCCGGTGGACGCCCGCCGGCCGATACGGAAAGTCCGAGCCATAGGTGCGCTTTAACGGAACCCCTCCCAACGACGGATTCGATCCGGCTCGCAGGTGCTCGAGATCCGGCGCATTCCAGTCGTCCGGCGCGGAGGCCGCCAGACGCCGCACGATTTCGCGGGGGCCGGGCTCGAGCTCCTTGCCTGCGTCGAGCATCGTCACCTCGTACCCGCTGGCCAGAAGGGCGCGCGCGGACGAGAGGCCCGCCGGACCGGACCCAACGACGTACAACATTCGGAGGTCCTACTCGCTTCCGGAATCGGACTCGTTGGACTGAGAGCGTCGAACCCGGGCTAGCGCGAGCTGTCGAACCAGCTCCGTAATCTGGTTCTCCAAAGCCGCGAATCGAAGATAGATGACCAACAACACCACAAGCGCCACCAGGACGGCGGCATAGAGCAGGAGGTCTGCGCCACGACCGATACCGACGGCCGCCGCTGCACTCATGGTCAGGTCAGGAACCAGGATGGCGACGACGGCGGTCAACCAGGCGAAGACCAGCGCGAGCCGCATGCGCCGCTGTTGTCGATGACGAAGCAGGCCGAGCAGGATGACGGTTACCATCACCGCAGCGAGCGTCAATCCCGCGATCTGGAACGCGTTCACCGGCGCAACCTCCCGAGGAGGTATTCGGCCAGGACGCCAACCGCCGCCAGACCGGTCTGCCCCTTCGACCGCGAATACGCGGTATATCTAATGTGCACAGGCACCTCTGTGTACGGCAATCTCATCGCCACGACCTGATCAACAATCTCGCTCGCATGTCCCATCCGATCGACGGTGATCTCGATTCGTGCGGCGGCCCTCCGCGAGAACGCACGAAGACCGTTGTGGGCATCCGTCACCCTTGCGCGCGACACGATTCGAGTGAACAGCACCGCGGTCTGCAGCAGAAGCCGTCTGTGCCACGCCATGCCCTCCGCGGAGCCAGAGCGCAGAAAGCGAGAGCCGAGCGTGACGTCAACCTCGCCGGCCAGGATCGGACGGGTCAGTGCCTCGATATCGCGGCGGTCGTGTTGACCATCAGCATCGAATGTCACGATACATTGAGCCCCACACTGGAGACAGTAGCGAAGACCGGTTTGTAGCGCGGCGCCCTGGCCTCGATTGATACAGTGGCGCAGCGTAACGGCACCGGCTCGACTTGCGGCCTCTGCGGTGTTGTCGGAGGAGCCGTCGTCGACCACTACGACATGGGCGTACTGCTTACGCAGTTCCATCACGACGGACCCGACCAGTGCCGCCTCGTTATAGGCGGGGACGACAACGTGAATCGTGGCACACTGTTCGGGAGTTACCGTTTGCGACGTCACGTCCTTAATCAGCCGAATCACCCGAGAGCCCACCCAACCAACTCGGCGTAGTCGGCGCGCTTGACGACGAGATCGCGCGGCGGATCGTCGGGGCGACGATTTCGGCCTTGTCCTGACACGTCCGCGTCGAGCAATTCTATAGCTTGCCCGCTCGCGCGGCCCTGTACGAGATTCTGCGTCGCTCCTGCTGGTCGCCGATCTCGGGGACGAAGTGCTGCCAATGTCGCGGCGCAGTATACGATTCGCCGAGTGCGGTTCTTCTCAGGGGCGAGCCGTTGGTGGATAGCAGCGTACCTTGCGGCGACGTTGGTATGCACCACGGGATGGCTCATTCTCGGTCAGCGGCTGGCGGAACAGACCGGCCTTCGTCGACAGGTGTGGCTGGCGAACGACTTCCTGGGCCCTCCGGTCATCAACGACATCGCCAGCGAGCCGGCGCTCGACTTTCTGGTCAACGACCCGCGGCTGCCACGCGAGTTCATCAGCGCCCGGTGGCGCGGGTACTGGTACCTTCCGAGCAGTCGGTCGTTCATACTGCATGTTGAAGCGGACGACTACGCGGACCTCTGGATCGACGGGGAACAACGGTTTGCTCGGAGTTCTGCGGCGGAGCGGGCAGTACGACTGGACGCTGGCGTACACGAGCTGCAGATTGCCTACCAACAGTACGCTGGCGCCACCAATCTCGCGTTCACCGGAGGAGCAGGGGATGCGTACCAGCTACCGCTTCGAACAGGCTACCTGTTTCCCGATGAACCGGAACCGAACCTGCTGCGCCTGGCGGGTATTGTCGACCGACTGACACTCACCGTAGGCATCCTTTGGGCTGCAGGTGCGTTGGCCGGCGCGGTCTTCTTCATCCTGGCGGCGCCTACCCGCCTGGAAAGACCGAGAATCAGGATCGCCATCGCCGTTCTGCTCGCACTGCTGTTCGTGGGGCATGTGGGCGTCTTCGGCTGGCGCTCGATCACCTTCGACCGCCGGGTCACCGGCGACTCGATGAACTACATCGATGTCGCCCGCAACCTGTCGGCCGGCGAGGGGTTGGTGCAGAGTGCCGCGGGCTTCAATCAGCCCACGTTCTGGGCGGAGGACTTCTCGCCGGACTTCCCGGACAAGACGCGCGCCGGCCACAATCCCGGGTACTCGGTGCTGATTGCCGCAGTCGCCGCGGTGACTGGGCTGGAGCACGCCGACGCGGCGTTTCTCATCGGCCCGGCAGCCTACGCCGTGGCCCTGGCGTCCGCCTTCCTGTTCGCCTCTCGGCTTTTGGGGCCTGCCGCCGGCCTGTTGGCGGCGGCGTTCGTCGCCCATCAGGTCCGCTGGATCTTTCTGCGCACGTGGACCGAACCCGTGGTGATCGCCCTGCTCCTCGTCCTGCTGGCGGTCCTTGCGCGCGGCGCGACTCCCCGGCGGGCAGTTGTCGGGGGGTTGGTTGCGGGCGTCGCGCTGCTTGTGCGGAGCGGCTTCGTACCGATATTGGCGCTGGGCGGACTCGCCTGCGTGCTCGGCGACGGCTCCCGGGTGCGCCGGCTGCTGCTGTTTGCCGGCGGTGCAAGCATCGCACTGGCCGGCCTGTTGCTGGGGGAGGGGCAAGCCTATCCGCCGCAAGTCATCGAAGCCGGCGAGTTTCCGCGCCGAGAATTGAGCAGTGTGCTTGGTGAACTGTTTCGCCAGTCACGCTGGGATATCGCGGGTCTCGTTCTGCTTGTGGGTTACGCGGGGTGGCGTGCGGCACGCGACGGTCGACCGATCGTCCCCACTCGGGCAAGGACCGCGTGCCTTCTGGCCGCCGCCTACGTTGCCGGATCGTGTGTCTTTCTCTCTGCGGCTCAACTGCTGACCCCGATCGACCCGATTGGCGACCGCCTGCTGGCGCCAGCCCGCACGGTGACAGCAGTCATCAGCGCACTTCTCGTCTGGCGCCTGTGTCCCGAACGCCGGCGGCTCTCCGTGGCGATTGTCGTCTTCGCTGCGACCATGGCGCTAGCGACGGCAGGCGACGCGATCGTGCAAGGCCACACGGGCACGGCCCAACGCATATATGCGTCCTCCGCCCGGGTTCTTGTCGGACGGAACATGACGGCGCGGATCCTGCCGGCGGATGGCGATCGGTCTGACTACACGCGCCGGATCGCGGGATCCCCTCGCAGACTCTGGGTCAGCCAGAATGTTACGCCGCACGATCTCCTCGTCGGCACGGACATGATGGATTTCCCTTATTTCTTCCGGCAACAGGTGCCGGCCACCGTCTCGTTCTCGCCCCAGCCGTACTCCCCGGAGATCTCCGGCGCGAAGTTCAACGCAGTCTTTCTCGCCCGCTGCGACCGCTACGACAACCTGTACCTGATCCTCAGCAAGTTTCGCCGGAGGTGGGGCCGATTCGCGCTCGACCTCCTGGCCGGAACCCCTACAGATCCGGGCACACCGGCGGCGAGTTTCTCCAGAGCAGCCGACTTGCCTGACAATGTCGTCTTCCGCTTCACGGCGTGTGAAAGGTAGGTCCGGAAGCAATGCGGCGACTAGTCCTTGCGGTTGTCGTACCCTGCTTCAACGTCGAGAAGGAAATCGCCGGCGTCATCCGGGGATTGCCCTCCTGGGTGGCGTCGATTATCGCGGTCGACGATGGGAGTACGGACGGTACGGCGACCGTACTCGGGCAACTGGCTGCCGAGGACCCCAGGCTGAGCGTGATACTGCGCAATCGGAATGGTGGTGTCGGGGCCGCGATGGTCACCGGCTACCGGGCGGCTCTCCAGGGCGGGGCGGACTTCATCGTAAAGATGGACGGCGACGGCCAGATGGACAGCGCACAGCTTCCCTGCCTTCTGCAGCCCCTTCTGGAGGGTCGCGCAGACTACGCCAAGGGCAACCGCTTTCGCCACGTGCAGGACCTCGAGCGCATGCCGCTGGTGAGGCTGATCGGCAACATCGTTCTGACCTTCGTGACCAAGCTCGTGTCCGGGTACTGGCGAATCCTCGATGTACAGAACGGTTTTACTGCGATTTCGCGCCAAGCCCTTGAATCGCTCCCTCTTGACCGGCTCGATCGCGGGTACTCGTTCGAGAATTCGGTCCTCGCGTTCCTCAACCTGGAAGACCGTCCGGTCGCCGACGTTCCGATCCCAGCGGTGTACGGGAACGAGCGGTCCAGCCTGCGGGTGAGCCGGGTCGCCGTCAGTTTTCCGCCGCGGCTTGCCTGGATGTTCCTCCGCCGGCTGTTGTACAAGTACGTTGTCTACGACACGTCGCCGGTGGCGCTCTATGCCGCCCTGGGTACGCTCCTGAGCGGCTTCGGCACTGTCTTCGGCGCCTATCACTGGTGGCGGTCGATTCAAACGGAGATCCCCGCGACAACAGGCACCGTAGTTGCCGCGCTGCTACCCTTTCTGATGGGCTTCCTCCTCCTGTTGCAAGCGATGAACCTGGACATCGCGCAGTCCCCACGCCTGCGCGATCCAAGGGAGAGAATCGAGGTCAACGAGGTGCCGCGCCGCTTCGGCGACGAGGCGGCGTGAGCAGGCCGCCGCAAGCGGCGCAACGTCCCCGTCAATTGGAGGGCAGCGGGATGGGTGTTGCCGGCCCGGACGCCAGTGTAGCCAAGCTTCGGTGTTCTGTCACAATTGGCCGCATGTCGACGGCTGGCGTCAGGAGCGAGCGTGGCTGATCCATCCACCACCACCGTCATCATTCCTGCTTTCAACGAACAGGATGTCATTGCTGACGTAGTCGCAGGTGTGAGAGCCACCGGGTCCTGGCAGGAAATCCTCGTGATCGACGACGGCTCCGTTGACGCCACGGCGGACCGCGCGCGCGCCGCCGGCGCACGCGTCATCCGTCAGCCCTACAACAAGGGCCTCGGCGCCGCTATCAAGCAAGGTGTCCGCGCCGCCAGCGGAAAGCATCTGGTCATCCTCGACGGCGACGGTCAGCACCGCCCGGAAGACGCTCCCCGCCTGGTGGCTCGTCTGGGCAACTATGAGCTGGTCGTGGGCGCCCGTTCGCCGTCAACTCAGGCCACGATCGGACGAAGGCTCGGCAATGCGCTCCTCAACCGTCTGGCAACCCGCTTGGCGCAGCACCCGGTGAACGACTTGACGTCGGGTTTCCGCGCCGCGCGGACGGCGCAACTCCGAGAGTTCCTTCACATGCTGCCAAATGGATTCTCGGCGGCGACAACGATCACCCTGGCGTACATTCGCGCCGGCTACAGCGTCGCGTTCGAGCCGATCGACGCGCGGACGCGCACCGGAAGGTCAAGCATTCGGTTCGCGCGAGACGGCTTCAAGTTCTGGTTGATCCTGCTGCGTGTCGTCACCATCTACAGCCCTCTCCGGATCTTCGTTCCGATCAGCCTGATCCTGCTGGCGGGGGGCATCGGCTATGCGCTATGGACGATCGCGACAGAGCTCAACGTTACCAACACGTCTGTCGTACTAAC
Source organism: Vicinamibacterales bacterium (assembly GCA_965202655.1). GTDB lineage: Bacteria > Acidobacteriota > Vicinamibacteria > Vicinamibacterales > UBA8438 > VXRJ01. The sequence goes on from CBDBBK010000001.1 coordinate 959,655, forward strand.
CGTCACGGGCGTTCTGGTCTTCCTGATCGGCCTCGTCTCGGATCAGATCGCCACGCTCAGGCTCGGCCTCGGCGGACGTGATGACACCTGACACGCTGCTCGATCGGATTCGGACGAAGCGGGCAAGAGCGGGCGTGATCGGTCTCGGCTACGTCGGTCTACCCCTCGCGGTCGAGTTCGCCCGGTCCGGCGTGGCGACCATCGGCTTCGACATCGACGCGGAACGGACGGAGGCCATCGCGAGGGGCAACTCCTACGTTCCGGACGTGAAGTCGGACGATCTCCGCGCCGTGGTTGAAGGGTTGACGCTCTCCGCCACCACCGACTTCGCGGAGCTTGCGGGCGTCGACACCATCAATGTCTGTGTACCGACGCCCCTTCGCAAGACGCGCGATCCCGACCTGTCGCATGTCATCGCCGCGGTGGATCAGGTGGCGGCGCACCTGCGCCCCGGGAAGTTGGTGGTTCTCGAGTCGACGACCTATCCCGGAACGGTGGACGAGGTGGTCCGACCTCGCCTTGAAGCGGGCGGCCTGCGCGCGGGCAGGGACTTCTACCTCGCCTTCTCGCCGGAGCGTATCGACCCTGGTAATCGTGAGTGGACGACGCGCAACATCCCGAGGGTAGTGGGCGGGATCGACGCCCAGTCGACCGAGGCGGCAGCCGCCCTCTACGAGAACATCGTGGAGACGGTAGTTCCGGTTTCTTCGCCGCGCGTGGCAGAGATGGTCAAGCTGCTCGAGAATACGTTCCGCGCCGTCAACATCGGCATGGTGAACGAACTGGCCCTGATGTGCCGCGGCCTCGATGTCGATGTGTGGGAGGTGATCGACGCCGCGCGAACCAAGCCGTTCGGCTTCATGCCGTTTTACCCGGGGCCCGGCCTGGGCGGCCATTGCATCCCGGTCGATCCGTTCTATCTCAGTTGGAAGGCGCGGCAGCACGGCTTCGAGCCACGTTTCATTGAGCTCGCGGGTCAAGTCAACGGCGCGATGCCGCGCTACGTCGTCGAGCGTATCGCCGAGGCGCTCAACACACGGTCCCAGGCACTGCGCGGCGCCCGCGTCCACTTGTTCGGGATGGCGTACAAGGCGAACGTAGGCGACACGCGCGAGTCCCCAGCCCTGGACATCGCGGACTTACTGCAACGGCGCGGCGCCATCGTGTCGTTCAGCGACCCATTCGTCACGTCGATCAGCGAGAGGTCAGTCTCGCTGGAGGCGACCACGCCGGCCGCGGTCCTTGAGGCTGGCATCGATTGCGCGGTCATCACGACCGCCCACGATGGGATCGACTACGCCGAGGTGGCGCGCCGTTCGCCGCTGGTCGTCGACACACGCAACGTCCTGCGCGGCGTCGAGGGGACACACATCTTCCGTCTTTGATCGCGTCCCAGGCCTACCCTTCACACGCCGTGAAGCGGAAGACGACACTGTCGGGCAGGTCGATCACCCTCGCGAAGTTCGCGGCCGGCGTCCCTGGTTCGGTAGGGCTTCCGGCCAGAAGGTCGAGCGCGAATCGGCCCCACCTCCGGGGAAGCTTGCTGAGGATCAGGTACAGGTTGTCGTAGCGGTCGCAGCGGGCGAGAAAGACTGCGTTGAACTTCGCGCCGGAGATCTCCGGGAAGTACGGCTGGGGCGAAAACGAGACGGTGGCCGGCACCTGTTGCCGGAAGAAATAGGGAAGGTCCATTGCACCGGTACTGACGACAAGATCGCGCGCCGTGACATTGCGGCTGACCCAGAGTCTGCGGGCAGACGTCGCAATCCGGAAGGCGTAGTCTGATCGATCGCCATCCGCCGGCAGGATCCGAGCCGTCATGTTCCGGCCGACAAGCACCCGGGCCGCCGACCCGTATAGGCGCTGAGCCGTGCCGGCGTCGGCTTGTACGATAGCGTCACCTGCCGTCGCCAACGCCATCGTCGCGGCGAAGACGGCAACGGCAACGGGAAGCCGCCGGCGTTCGGGACACAGGCGCCAAACGAGGACTGCGCTGGCGATGGCCGTCACCGCCACGAGCGGCGCCAGCATCCGGTCGTTGAACCTATCGGTAAGCGCGACCACCCGAGCCGCCATCAGGAACGCCGGCCACCCAACCATCCACGCGATAATCAGAACACAGCCGCACCGCGCGCGATCGGGAAGAATCGGCTGGCCCTCGCGAACAGCCCACCACCACGCGCACGCGCCGAGGCCGGCCGGCACGGCAAGGGTCCATCCGGCGCCGTCGAGAAACTCCGCCGGCAGTTCACCCAGCGAGATGTCCGGAAACCAACTGGCGGCGACTGTGACTTGCGGCGGATAGGCCTGCCCCTCGCCGAGGAACGGACCAGCCACCGCGATGCCGGCCCCGGCGGCAAACAGCAGCAAGTGGCGCGCCTTGGAGCCGTGGCCGAACAGGCAGGCCAGTCCGCCCAACGCCAGTATCGGTACGAAGCCGCTCCGCACAAGCAGCGCGACGCCCGCAACCACCCCCCCGACAACCGCCCGCCGGGGAGTCGCGCCGCGCGCAAAGACCGCCAGCAGGACGAGGAGCAGGGCGATCACCACGGGTTCGGTCCACGTGCGCAGGAACACCCAGCGAATCTGGTGGGCGACGAACGCGGCAGCCAACAGGCCGGCGGCAGGCCCCAGGAGCCGGGAGGCGAACAGGAAGGCGGACGCCAGAGCGGCGGCGTAGGCCGCGGGGCCGATGAGAAACGCCGCGTCGGCGTGCTCCAGTCCGATCAGTTCGGCGACTGCGGCAATCAGCACCGAGTACCCGGGATTGTGGCCGGCCCGCGTCTTGTCCGGAAAGTCCGGCGAGAAGTCCTCCGCCCAGAACGTGGGCTGATTGAAGCCCGCGGCACTCTGAACCAACCCCTCCCCGGCGGACAGGTTGCGGGCGACATCGAGGTAGTTCATCGAGTCGCCGGTGACCCGACGGTCGAAGGTGATCGAGCGCCAGCCAAAGACGCCCACGTGCCCTGTGAACAGTGCGAGCAGGACGGCTACGGTGATGGGGGTCCGTGACCGATAGGCACGCGCCCAATAGGGGCCGTAGGTCGAGCGCGGCCCGACACGCATCCAGGCCAGCGTTGCCAGCCACGCGAGCGCGAGACCGATGCCCGCAATCCAGAGCGTCGCGGTAATGGACTCGAGCCATGCCAACCCGTACGCCAACCGGACGTCAACGGTATCGGGTGCTTCGTGAAACAGGCGATACGCCGGGAGAGGACGCGGGCGCCCACCCGGCGGCGCCCACTCCATCCGCAGGTTGAACGCACCACGGTGCTGCTCATAGTCGACGCGGAGCTCGTGGACTCCTCCATCCAACCGCAACGTGCGGACCAGCGTATGCATGTCGGCCGGCGGCGTCCGCCGAATCACCAGCTCGCCGTCCAGCCAGACGTCGAGGCGATCGTCACCCGCCGCGTGGAGTTCGATCTCGCCGGCATCGGGCAGGTACCAGAAGCCGGTCCAGCGCGCGCTGAAGAACCGGCGCGGCAGATCGGGATCGTCGTTCAGGAACTCAAGGTCGACTGCGTTGCCGACGTCGTCGAGGAGCGGTGCGCCGTTGAAACCGACTTCGGGAAACACCTGTCGCCGGAGGCCTGTCCGGTCCTCGACATTCAGGTTGAGGAAAACAATAAGGACCGTCAGCCCCGCGGCCGCGCCGAGGCAAGCCCCGCCCAAGCGGCGAAGCCTCTGGCCGTCGAGCCGGGGAAAACGAATTCCTACAGCCACGGATCAATCGATGGAAACCCGCCGGTCATCGGCATTCGGCGCGGTACAGCCTGCCGCGCCGGGTTTCCCTGACGGCGTGTGCCGAGCATCCGTGGGCCTGGATTACCTCGACTACCTGCGCTTCGGTATTCCCGGTGCGGAAACCGACGTACCAGACACGTTCCAGTCTCGACTCTGCCATAAACCGTTCGACCGACGGCACCTCCGAAGGTCCCCGGAACAAGTAGTGCGTCCGGCTACGCCCAATTGTCGCTATCGTGCCGTGGCTATGCCGGTCGGACGCCGTGATCGTGACCGGCCAGTCGCCGTAGAACGCGACCAGGAAGGCGCCGGTCGGTGAGAGGATCAGGCCATCACCCGGCTGCAGGTTCGCCGAGAGATGCTCCACCAGGTGCACGTCGTCAACGTCGAAGTAATCCACCGGCAATGGGCGCGTCACGGCGACGACCATGACCAGGATCGCCACCGCCAGCCGGATGAGCCGGCGCACCGGCAGCGCCTGCGTGGCAAGGTGCACGCCAACTGCAAACAGACAAATCGACAGCGGAAACGCGAAGATGTCCGTGCGCCCCGTTCCCATCGGGTAGACCTGCAGGGCGCTCGCAGTTACGAACGCTGCGTAGAAGCCCAGAATGGCGAGCCCCAGGAACCGGGTGCGGCGCCGCGCCCACAACCAGACGACGCCGAGGGCCAGGAACGGCAGCGGCCAGGAAAACGTGACCGGATTCGTCAGTTCGCCCTGCCCCCAGCTCGGCAGCCCCAGTTCCAGCATGCGGCGTCCGTTTTGGGCAAGGAAGCCCCAGGCGACGCCCGCCGACTCCAGTGGCATGAACCCGGTCGCGAAGTCGCTTCGCACGATCGTGTTCGACCGGGCGCTCAGGAACAGATAGGCGACCAGTACGGCGGTGTTGTACGCGACGGCGCTCAACAGGATCCTGATCGTCCGCGGCCGGTCGCGACGCCAGCCGCGCAAGGCGAGCGCCGCACCGAGGTTGACGGTCGGGAAACTCAAGAAGACGGACGCCACCGAAAAGAACGCGGCAACTCCGCCTCCGACGGCCACCCACCCGAACAACCGCGGGCTGGTGGCATCCGGGTTTCGCAAGAGGTGTGCAGCCGCGAGCAGGAACAGCGCGGTCACCAGGAAGACGAACGGATACTGGTGGACGAATACCGTGTAATGCGCCAACAGGGGGTTGAGCGCGGTGAGCGCGGCAGCCAGGATCGCCAGTCCATAGTCACGTGTCACTGAATGAACGACCAGCGCCATCACCGGAATGGAGACGATCCCGCAGGCGAACGGAAGAAGCTGAAGCGACCATTCCGGATCCGGAAACAGGGCGTGGAGTCCCCGCCAGATAAGGAAGGGTCCCGGGGCGACGTGGATCGGAGCGGTAAGCATGCTCCACACGTCCTCACTCCGAACGATGGCGGCGTAGACGAGGTCGTCTGCCCAAAGTGACTCGGGATTCCAACCCGGCAGTCGCGCGATAGCGGCTTGCGCCGCGATCACCGCGACCGCCGATACGGTTGCAACCCGGAGGCCTCTGATTGCGTATCGCCACGGCGCCAGTCCGCAGCGGTCCCTTGCCAGCCACGCGCGCCGCACCCCGACGCCGGCCACCGTCAGGAGCGGCGCCACCCAAAGCAGCGCGACCGACCAGCCCAACCATGCGGCCCATTGTGCCAGTCGCACATCGTCCAACGACGGCGGGCGCTGAAACAGCCGATGCTCCGCGAACGGCCGGAGCCGGTCGGACGGCCGCGACCAGCGCAAGTCCAGCTCGTAGGCGCCCTCCTCCTGCTCGTACTCGATGAGCAGCGCGTGCGCGCCGGCATCGAGTTCGACGGTCTCAGCAAGCCGGTGCATCTGGTCCGGCGGATAGCGCCGCAGCACCAACTCGCCGTCGATGTGGACACTCAGCGAGTCGTCGCCAACGCCGTGGATCTGGATCGAGCCGCCGTCCGGAACGTACCAGTAGCCTCGCCACCGGACGCTGAAATTCCGCCGCGGAAAGCGCTCGTCCTCTTCCAGAAAGTCGAGCGAGATGCCATCGCTCACCTCGGTGCGGAGCGGCGGCCCGGCAAAGCGGTCCACCAGAAAGAGCTGCCGCTGCAGCCCCGTCCGTGCCGCCGCCTGCGGTCCGACCACCAGCCATGCCACCATGCACGCCAGGGCAACCCCCGCGTACGCACCAATCCCCCACAGTACCCAGCGGCTGTACGGTCCCACGGCGCGATAGTACAACGGAGGATTCCGGTCGGTGCTCGCGTCGCTCGCTTCCCGACCGCTGGCAGCCTTCCCCGTTACTCAGGCGGGTCGGCTTCCGCATTACCCGTTTCGCGGGGATTCGCACCCGCTGAGGAATGGCGCCCCGTCACGGCGCACCGCCACGGGCTGCTATGGGTCTACCAGATGATCATAGGCTCCAAGATTGAACTGCAGGATCGTCTTTAAACGTCGTACGGACCATAAATCCTCAGCTTGGGTGACGATCGCGAGCCACCTATAGAAGTCATTGAGTGCCGGGGATTCGATCGGATACCGTCGGTTGAGTTGTTCGAGCCGCTCCAGCCTACCCGACGATTCGAGTAGCCCGCGAGCTTCTAGTCTTTTCTCATATCGCCACATGGCTTCGAGAAGCCCCTCGTAGCCGGCCGGGAGAATTCGACGGAAGTGTCCACTGTACCAGACTTCGGAATTACGGAGCGGTAACCTGGCGAGAAACGGGTCCCCGAGCCCCATGACGTCGACAATTATCTTTTCCGTTCCCGCCATGTAACCTCTTATACCGATGCCACGTTGCCGGTACACCGGGTCTGAGCTCTCTCGGATCCGAAGCCCCTCGCGCGCGAGCCCGTTATTGGGCCAGATGCCGACCTCGGGGCCAGCAGAGAGATAATTGGCAAGGGCCATGTCTGCCCAAACGGCGCGTGCGGAATCGAGGCCGAGGGTGGACGTGCCGTGTGCAGGATCTGCACGGCGGCAATTCACGGGGGTATGGTGGTACGACACGGCATAGATAGCGACAACAGCGATGACTATTGCATCCAGGGCCCATGGTCGCAGTGCTATTCCCGTCCGGCCCTGCCAGTGGCTCTCTCGTCGCGAAAAAGAAGATGCTATGGTCGGGAGTTGCAGAATCAGGAGGCACACCGCAACGAGGCATGCATACGACAAGAAACGTCCGAGCATGTAGTCGCCGCCGATCCACACAACATATGCTACGTTCAGGAGAATCCCCAGGCCTGCGAATCTGTAGACCGTACTGCCGCAATAGCAAACAACAAGCAAGGACGTAACTATAATCGCCGGAGTGATGGCATCATGCAGGATGGTCATCCGCAGGTAAATGAGGCCTTCGGCCAAGAGGTCCGCGCGGTCTACGCCGGTATTCAGCTTGGCGTATGCGGTGTTGGGCCACGGGAACCCATAATAGACGAGCGAGAATAGGGTCCAGGCCACTAACGGAAGAAGGGTCACAGCAGCGAGAATCCACCATTGTCGGTGAGACGGCAAGCGCCGGTGTCGCCAGAGAACAAAGCCAGTGGGTACGACCATGAGCGGGACCAGGTCATGCCGGGTGACGGCGATCAGTCCGAACGCCAGGCACAGGCGGATGAGTGGAGGAAACGTGGCGCCAGGTGACAAGACGTCACGAGGGAGGAGCGTTAGTTGGAGTAGGAAGTATGTAATCAGGGCGTAAGCAACAACGTTCTCCAGACCGGAACTCGTGTAATCGTAGATTGCCGTCGACGCCGCGCACAGCAGGACGGCAATAGCAAACGCCAGGCTGTTGGGAGCTAGTCGCTGAATGTTGCGGAGGGCAAACAGCCAGAGCGCCAAAGAGATGCCAATCGCGTTCAGATAGAGATTGGCGGAGAAGAACCGCGATAGAACCAGCACCCCGAACCACAACGGGCTGGTGAACGCCTGGACCCGTTCGTGGGGATTCCAGACGGGGCCGTTTCCTGCAAAAACCTGCTCTACGCTCCGAAAGATGATGTAGGCATCTTCATGCACCCAGGCATTCTTGAGAAACACCCAGGCGGCGAATCCGTAGACGATGGTGGTCAGAGCAACGCTCGGGTTGTCAAGGATATAGGCATATGAGACGCTAATCCGGCGCCGCGCCGAGGCTCTCGTTGTGATCCAGAGGACAGCAAGAAAGACCAACGCCGCCCAGGCGATCTGGACGATCTGCTGAAGCAAGACGGTAAGCTCGGCCAATCGGATGTCGTTGTCGTCTGGCCGCTCGGCGAACAGGTAATGCTGCGGAAGGGGGCCAGCGTGGCCACCATGAGGAGCCCATTGCAATAGCAGATTGTAGCCGCCTCCGTACTGCTGGTACTCCACACGGATCTCGTGGACACCGGCCGGGAGTCTGAGAGTGACGACCTCGATACCGATGGCGGCCGGGGAGGCCCGCCGGATCACGAGCACATCATCGATCCAGACATCAAGGCGGTCATCGCCGTCGCCGCGCAACTCGATTTCGGTCTCGTCGGGTAGGTACCAGAAGCCGCTCCAGCGCGCACTAAAGAAGCGTCGCGGCAGGCGGCTGTCGTCGTACAGAAAATCGAGCGCCGGCTCGCTGACGACGTCGTTGATGACCGGAGGGCCCTGGAAGTCGTTCGCCAGCCACACCTGTCGACGAAGGCCGGTCTGTTCCGCCAGCCGCTGGCCAAGAATGAGCCATCCCGCAGTGCAGAGTAACGTCACGGCAACGCACGCCGATCCCAACCAACGTCTCGTGCTTGCGGAGAACTGCATGGCGAAAGGAGTCTAGACGATCAGCAGGCTTTGGCTTTCTTCGGTAGTATCTGGCCAAAATGATGATGCCGGTCTGTCCTGGGCAAGCGTCGCCAGGGAGTTTCGCCCAATGAACGCCGACGAAGTCCACAAGATGGCGGCGGTCGAGGCGTCCCACTGGTGGTACGTGGGCACCCGGGAAATCTGTCTCGGGCTACTGCAGCCGCACATCGCGGGTCGCCGACCGCTTCACATCCTCGACATCGGCTGCGGCACGGGCGGCAACCTGGCCGAGTTGGACCGGCTGGGGCACGCCCGGGGCCTGGACCTCGATCCACTGTGCGTCGACTACACGCGCCGCCGAGGTCTGGACTGCAGCCTCGGCAACATGCTCGATTTCGACACGCCGCCGGCTTCGGTCGATCTGATCACGTTCTTCGACGTGGCGACGCACCTGGGCCGCGATCAGTTTCCGGCGGTGCTTGAGCACGTCGGCGCCGCACTGGCGCCGGGCGGCGTGCTCGCGTTCCGTGAACCCGCGATGCCAATAGCGCGAGGATCGCACGACCTCGCCGTCGACGTCCGCCACCGGTTTACGGAACCTGACGTCAGGCGGTGCCTGGAGGAGGCCGGGTTCGAACCGCTCCGGATCACCTACCTGAACACGCTGCTGTTTCCACCGATCGTGCTGCTGCGGCAGTTGCAGCGCGCGCTGGCGCCCACCCGCGCCGTTTCGGACGTCCGCCCCACCCCGGAGCCCTTCAATATGCTGCTGTTGGGCCTGCTACGGATCGAGAAGCAAATGCTGCGCTTCACGAATCTTCCGTTTGGCGTGTCGCTGTTCGCGGTGGCGCGGAAGCACGCTGCCACAATGCAGGGACGCCATACGCGCCTGGCGCCGACGACATAGAGTGGTCCCGCTCCCAGACACTGTGGTGAGACTGAAGCACTTCGCGGCAGGCTACGCCCTGATAGCGGTGACGCTATCAGCACTCCTGCTGGTCACAGGCACCCTGGCAGCGGAACGGACCGGCATGCGCCTCCAGGTGTACTCGGGGCCGGACTTTGCCGGAGAACCGCTGGTCGATCGCATCACGCGCGACGTGACGCTTGACTTTCTGGAGGCTGACCCGGAGCTGCCGCGGCGATTCTTCAGTGCCCGGTGGCACGGGTTCTGGTACTTGCCCGAGGCTGGCCAATTCGTCCTGCACGGAGCCGGTGACGATCATCTGGACGTCTGGATCGATGGCGAGTTGGTGATCTCACGCAGTCCACCGGCTGATATGCACACGGCGAGTCGCGGAATCGACCTGGGCGCAGGTTCTCACGAGTTGCGGGTGGAGTACGCGCAGCGCGGCGGCATCTACAACATGCGGGTGGCATGGCAGCCGTATGGCTCCCGAGTGCGCAGCTTCACCGGCCAACAGCTTTTCCGGGAACCACCAGGAGCATGGGACGTCCGAATGGCGTCCGTGGCGGCGTGGCTCAAGATACTCGTCGCCTTGATCTGGGCCGCGCCGGTTCCCATCGCGGCGATGCTTCTGACGGGAAGGTTCCGGGCCATCCTCTCGAGCATAGGGTCCCGGACGGGTTTCCGTCTGCGTTGGAATGCGACCGTACGGGGCGCGCTGGTACTAGCCGTGGTTGTTCTGACCATGAGGGCGATAGTCGCGCGTCTCCCCGGGTTGGACCCCGCGTCGCTTTGGTACGACGATCTCATCATCGCTTCTGCGGTCCGAACGGATTTCTGGAGCATGCTGACCGTCCCACTACACGTCAGTCCGGGGCTGTTGGTTGTCTGGCGAGGGCTGTACGCCGTGTTTCCTGACCCGGAGTGGTCGCTTCAGTTGCTTCCGTTCGTCTGCGGCATCGCGGCCATCCCCCTCATGGCGCTCGTCGTGCGACGCCTGACCGGCGACGATGGGCTTGCTTTGCTCGCGGCGGCGGCGACCGCTCTCAACCCGCTTGTCGCCAACTACAGCGTGTACGTTCATCAGTACACCGTCGAGTTCGTGCTGACGGCGTTCTTTCTACTCGTCGGCGCCCGTCTTTATTCGGGACGCGAGTCGGATCTCAATTCCCGGCAGTTCGCCAGCCTGACCCTTGCGGCCGGCCTGGCGCCCTGGTTCTCCGTGACGTCGGTGTTCATCAGCTTTCCCCTCGTGAACCTGGCTGCCGCATACGCCATTCGCCACTGGTCTCGAGACGCAAGACGCCTGCAGACGACGCTGTCCGCCGCCGCCCTATACAACGTGTTGGTGTTCGTCGCCTACTTGCTGCTGCGGGAGCGCTCCAGTCCCGCCATGCGGGCGGAGTTCGTGGGCCACTGGATGCCGACCGAGTCAGTCGGGCAGGGGCTGGTCTTCCTGGCGAACAACGGCCGGCACCTGGCAGAACTGAGCCTGCCGGGCTGGGGCGCCGTGTGGATGCCGGTATTCGGCTTGGGGCTGGCATGGCTTCTGTCGCGCCAAGCGACGCGTTTCCTGGGTTTGGTCATCCTGGGTTTCTACTCCGCTCGCATCGTCGCGAGCGCCTTGTGGGTCTATCCCCTGGGTTACGACCGCGTGGAAATCTTCACGGTCCCTGTCGCGATCTGCCTCTTCGCGGCCAGTGTTCAAGCCGCTACGGCATCGTTTACGAGGTCGGCCGTCGCGCGGCTTGCGGTTGCTGCGATCTTCGTCTGGTTCGCGATTGTCGGCCCCGTGGGCGCGTCGTACTTCAATGTGGCTGATAGGCCGCTAGTCCAGTACCTGTCCGCCGCCGCGCGCCCGAGCGACGCCGTGGTGCTGTCCGAGGGTGGCACGTATCTGACGGCGTTCTACGGATCCTGGCCAGTTACCCTCTTGGCGGCGCCAGACACTACCCAAGGGAGCGTAGTGCGGCTGGTTCGCGACCACACGCTTCATCTGCCGATGAGCGGGCCTCAGAGACAGGCGCGCCTTGTCCGGCAGTTCCTCGACGCGGCGCCACCGGATCGGGTCTGGTACATGGCCTATCGCACGCGTCGCCCCACGCGCCAAGATGCGGTGATCGAGGCGATTCGAGGGGAAGGGTATGCGGTCGAGGAAGCGCTCCATATACCGGCGGGGCAGTTGTATCTTGGCCTCTTGATGGATCCGGCGCGAGGGAACTGACCGCCGTTGCCAAGAGGGAATTGTGGGACGGCTCGCTGTGGTCGGCGGTCACGCCCGCTCAGCGACGACGGCGTAGTCCTGCTCGGCGAACAGCAGCCGGTTGAGCGTCTCGACGTTCCGATTGTGGACGGTGGCCATGCGGGCGAGATCCTCCGTGGGATCTCCTGCCCGGTCGGACGCCGCGGCCGGTCGAAGATCTTCCCCACCGGTCGGTGCGCCGGCTCGTAGTTCGTCTACCTGGCGAAGCCGCTCCTCTTCCGGGTAGGGCGAGCGGTAGACGATCCGCGCTTTGCGGAAGCCGGCGGTGCTGACAAGGAACTGCAGCGTCTCCGGGTGCACCGGGCGCGCGTGCGTTATATCGCGGATGTAGCTCCGGAAGAAGGCCGACCAGGAGGCGACGTTGATGGTCTCCAGCGCCAGCGGCGCACCGGGCCGCAGCTTGCGGTGGGCCGTATCGATGAACGCAAGCAGGCGCGCCGGCTCGAGATGCTCGACCACCTGGGCGGCAAACAACCCGCCCAGCGCGCCGTCGTCGAGCTGTTCCAGGTGGTCCAGCGCGTCGCCCTGAACGACTTCCAGGCCGCGCGCGCGGCACAGTTCCACCATGTCGCTGTTGATGTCGACGCCACTCGCGCTGATGCCGCGTTCGCGGAGCAGGTCGAGGAACTCGCCGCGCCCGCAGCCGACGTCCAGCACGTCGCTCGCGTCCTCGAAGTACGGCAGGTAGGCGGCGACACGGCCGCGGATCTCATCCATCGACCCGCGGAAACGGTTCTCGAAGGCCACGTAGCGGTAATCCTGATCCTCGGCACCAAGCGGGGCGGCCGCTGGCGGGTCAGGCGATCGCGGCGCCTCCGGCATCGTGCTTCCGGCGGGCGCGGGTTCGCGAGCGCCACGCGCGTCGGCGGACGGCGGCGCGACGCCCGCCGGCCGCAACGCCATGTCGCGCTTGAGGGCCGCGATCACATGCTGCCACGTGTCGATTTCGTCCGCCAGCCGGTCAAGCCGGGGCAGGACGCGTGTGGCGAGATCGGCGGAGAACTCGGCATTGTCCTCGTTGATTCGCCGCATCAGGCCGCTCACCTCGCGGTCCTTCGTGTCCACGTAGGGCGTAATCTCCTCGGCGAACTGCACGAGACGGCTCTGAAAACGGACCAGGCGTTCCAGTTCCTCGCGGATCAGCTCGATGGCGCTGGCCACCGCCAGCGGCGCCTCCCGATGCGTCGCCGCGTTGCGGTCGATGTGATCCACAAGCGCGGCGTTGAACGCCTTCTGGCGTTCGAACATCGGGGCCACCATTCCCCGCACCCGCGCGCGCAGCCGGCCGCGCCAGCCGGCGCCGGCGTCCGGAGCGTCCGGAGCGTCCGCCAGAGGATCCGACAGCGCGTGGAGGGTGGCGACCTGCGTGTCGTCGTATGGCGGGGGCGGGTGCGGCAGGTCACGAAGCTGCTGCAGTGCTTCCGCGAGCGCGGTGAGCGCGTCGTTGTACGCCTGATCCGCCGCCTGACGTTCGTTGTACAGACGCTTGAGATCGTCGGGAGCGACCGTGCGTTTGGTCATGGAACCGACACGCCGTCAGCCTTCGGCACGGAGGGTGTCGAGAACGCGGCGCAGGTGGGAACCGAAATCTGTCTTCCCCGGGTCGACGAAGGTACAGAGGGCAACGTCTTCCTCGTCCAGTTCCAGGCAGCCCAACTCTTCCGCCCGTTCGACATCGCCCATCACCAGCGCCCGGAGCATGGGCGTCGGCAGCAGGTCCATCGGCATGACGCGCTCGTACATGCCGATGGGGACGATCGCGCGCGGCGAGCCGTGCGTGGAGGTCGTCATGTCGAAGCGGCGTCCCGGCATCAGGGCGGAAACGAACGTCGGAATGGTCGAGAAAAGGTTGAGCCCCGGACCGAGCCACCCGAGGAGATCCCGCTCGCGACCCTCCGCCAGCACCGACACCTGCTGGTGGTAACGCCCGAGGTAGCCGTGGATATCGCCGGCGGCGGCCCGGCCGGAAAGGACGGAGCCGGAGATGACACGCGGCTCGGGCTGCCCATTGTCTCCCGGCGTGGCGCCGGAACCGGCGCCGGGAATGCCAGCGCTTGCGAGGTTCCCCGCGACCAGCTCATCGGTCGACGCTCCGATCCGCGACCGGAGGAGCCGAGGATCCGACACCGGCGGGCCGCCCAGCGCGACCGTGCGCGCGACATCCACCACGCCCGTCTCGAACAACCGGCCGATGGCGACCGCGTCCTGAACGCCCAGGTGCCACGCCACCTTGTTCCGGTCGACGGCATCGAGCGTATGGATATGGAAGCCAACCGTGCCGGCGGGATGGATGCCATCGAACACTTCGTGTCGGATCCGATCGCCTTCCAGGATGGACAGCGCCGAATCCGGTCCGGTGCAGACGAAGACCGGGCCGTCGGTCAGGCGGGACAGCGCCGTCAGCCCGCGCTCGAACGGAGCATCGCAGCCCGCCACGATGGCCGGGACGGACGGCCCGAGCGGGTTCGTGTCCATCGCCGTGACGAAGATGGAATGCGGCCGCGCGGCGGGATCGGCGACGCGTCCGAAGGGGCGCGCGCGCAACGCCGTCCACTGGCCCGACTCGACGAGCAGGGCGCGCACTTCGTCGCCCGTCATGCCCGATGGATGCCGGCCCGAGAACGCGCTGAACGAGGCGGTTTCCGGCGCGCGTCCTTCGCGCTCGGCGCGGCTCACGTCGATAACCACCGACTGCAGCGCCCGGCGGTCACCCCGGTTGACGGCGACGACGGTGCCGGCGGCGGGCGCCGTGTAACGCACGCCCGGCATCGTCTTGTCCTCGAAACACAACTGGCCGCGCGCGACGGTGTCGCCCGGGGCGACATGCATCGTGGGGCGCAGCCCCACGTAGTCGGCGGCGACCAGCGCGACGCGTCGTGGCGGCGGTCCGTCGTCTACGCGGTTGGACGGCGCTCCCGTGATGGGCAGGCGCAATCCGCGCCGGACTCGGTGAAGAGGCATCAGACAATTCTGGCACAATGGTGCGCATGGCAACGGCGGAATCGGTATCGGCCGTGTCGGCGAGCCTGCCCGGGAGTTCCCCGGCAACGGCGTTGTCCGTGTTAGTGGTGATCCCGGCCCTGAACGAGGCAGCGTCCATCGGCGACGTTGTGGCGGCGGCGCGCCGGTGCGCAGCGCCGCTCGAGAAGAGGGGCCTTGGCCTGTCGATCTGCGTCATCGACGATGGCTCGACCGACGGGACCGGCGCCGCCGCGCGCAAGGCTGGAGCCGATCACGTGCTGCGGCATGCGCGCAACATGGGTGTCGGCGCGGCAGTCCGGACCGGCCTCATCTACGCGCGCACGCGCGGCTTCGGCATGGCGGTGAAGCTGGACGGCGACGGGCAGCACGACCCCGGCGACATCCCGGCGCTGATCCGTCCGATCCTCGACGGCCGGGCCGACGTCGTGTACGGGAACCGGTTCCCGCAGATTGACTACCGCATGCCCCTCTACCGGCGCGCCGGCAACGCGGTGTTCCGCGGCCTGATGCGCTGGCTTACCGGGTGGGACATCGAGGATTCGCAACCGGGGATGTTCGCCGTCAACGCCGCGTACCTGGCCATCTCGTTCATCCCCGGCGACTACAACTACACGCAGCAGGTGCTGCTCGACTCGTACCTCAAGGGAATGCGGTTCGAGCAGGCCCCCATTGCGTTCCGCCGGCGGCGGAGCGGCGAGTCGTTCATCTCCCTCCAGTACCCCTTCCGGGTCCTGTCGCAAATCCTGGTGCTGATGGTAGTGGTCCGCCCCCTCAAGATCTTCCTGCCGCTCGCGGCGATTTTCCTCGGCGCAGGCACGCTGATCGGCGCGGTCGAATTGGGCATGTGGGCCGCCGGGAATGCCGAGCGTCCCGTGGAACACGTCAACCTGGTGCTCGGACTGGCGATGTTCGGCCTCAACACGGGCTTCTTCGGCCTCCTCGCCGAAGCCATCGCTCGCAGGAGCTCGTAGCGTTGGCGAAGCTGATCATTCAGATCCCCTGCCTGAACGAGGCGGAGACCCTGCCGGAAACCCTCACCGATCTGCCGCAGTCCATCCCGGGAATCGACACGATCGAATGGCTGGTGATCGACGACGGCTCTTCCGACGGGACGGCCGAGGTGGCGCGCGCGCAGGGCGTTCATCACGTCGTCCGCTTCCGGGCCCACAAGGGACTCGCCGCCGCGTTCATGGCGGGGCTCGACGCCGCCGTTCGGGCCGGCGCCGACTACATCGTCAACACCGACGCCGACAATCAGTACGCCGGGGCCGACATCCCGAAACTGCTGCAGCCGCTCCTCGACGGGAGGGCGGACGTGGTGATCGGCGACCGCAACATCCGCGAGATCCGCCATATGCCACTGGTCCGGCGCTGGCTGCAGCGCATCGGCAGTTGGGTGGTGCGGCAGGTGTCGGATACGCGTATCCCCGATACCACGAGCGGATTCCGCGCCTATACACGCGAGGCGGCGCTGCGCCAGACGGTGGTTTCGGACTTCTCGTACACGATCGAGACGATCATTCAGGCCGGCAAGAAACGGATGGCGATCGCCCACGTCGAGGTGGCGACCAACCGCAAGACCCGGCCGTCGCGCCTCTTCGACAGCACCTTCACGTACATCAAGAAGTCGGCTGCCACTATCGTCCGGATCTACACCCAGTACGAACCGATGAAGGTCTTCTCCGTCGCCGGAACGTTGATCTTCGCGGTGGGGTTCGCGATCTCCATCCGGTTCGTCCTCTATTACTTCGAGGACGGAGGAACCGGACGCGTGCAGTCGCTGATCCTGGCCGCGGTCCTGATGATCGTCGGATTTCAGGTGGTGCTGATCGGCCTGGTGGCCGACGTCATTGCAGCCAACCGAAAACTCACCGAGGAGCTGTTGTACCGTGTCCGGTCGCTGGAGCTGTCGTCCGCGTGCGGTTCCGCGCGAGCGGATGACGACGACACCGGCAAATGACCGAGCCGGCGCGCCACACCGTCGTCATCGCCACCTCTTCCTATCCGCGCTTTCCGGGCGATCTGACCGGTACCGCAGTCGAGCCGATTGCGCGCGGCATCGCGGCGCGTGGCCACACGGTGCACGTCGTCGCGCCGTGGCATCCCCTGGTGCGACGCGGCGACGTGGAAGATGGCATCCACTACCACTTCTATCGCTACGCACCGGTTTCGGCGCTGAACGTGTTCGGCTATGCCGGCGCGCTACGGGCGGACGTCTCCATGAAGTGGGCAGCCTATGCGGCGGCGCCGTTCGCAGTCGTCGCCGGCGTGCGCATGGTCCGCCGCGTCGTGCGCGAGCACCGCGCGACGCTGATCCACGCCCACTGGGCCATCCCGAGCGGCGTGATTGCGGCGACCGCCGCGGGTGACCTGCCTCTGGTCATCAGCCTGCACGGCTCGGATATCTTCGTGGCGGAACGTAACGGGCTGGCACGATACGCGGCGCGCCGCGCGTTCCTGCGGGCCGATCGCGTCACCGGTTGCAGCACCGACCTGCGCGACCGCGCGGTGGCGCTCGGCGCCGACGACGACCGAGCGGAAACCCTGCTGCACGGCGTCGACGCCAGCCGGTTCACGCCGAACGCCGATACGCGGGCGCGCGTGCGCGCCGAGCAGGGCATCGGCGCGGATGATCCGGTCGTTTTCGCGGTGGGACGCCTGGTCCGCAAGAAAGGGTTCGAGTACCTGATCGACGCCGTCGCCTCACTGGCGCAGCGTCATCCGCGGCTGCGGCTGGTCATCGCGGGCGGGGGCGACCTCGACGCCGAACTGCGCACGCGGGCCGCGGCTGGCGGTGTGAGCGACCACGTCACTTTCCTCGGTTCGGTGCCCCACGGCGAAGTCGCCGACTGGCTGGCTGCCGCGGACATCTCTGCCGCGCCATCGGTGGTCGACGACGCCGGCAACGTCGATGGCCTGCCCAACACCGTGCTCGAAGCGCTCGCGTCAGCCACACCGGTGGTAGCCACTCTGGCCGGCGGCATCGGGGCCGTGGCGGTCGACGGCGAGACCGCGCTGATCGTCCCGGAACGGGATGTCCCGGCGCTCGCCAGCGCGATCGAGACTATCGTGCGGGACCCGACGCTGGGTGATCGGATCGGCAAGACGGCCCGCCGCAGGATGCAGACCCAGCAGACCTGGGCGCGGGTCGCCGAGCGCTTCGAGCAGGCCTACGCGCTTGCCGCCGAGCATCGCGCTACGCTGTCATCCTCGTGATATGGTTTTCCATATGAAAACCACGCTCAACATCGACGATTCCGTGATGCAGCGTCTTCGTGAAGAGGCGGCGCGCCGCGGAACCACGATGTCTGCTTTGGTCGAAGCCGGCCTGCGTCAAGTACTTGCCCCAACGCAGGCGGCAGGTAACGCACCGCCAGACCTGCCACCCCTGCCGACCTGGCGAAGCGGAGGTTTCCGGGTTGACATTGCCGACCGAGACGCCCTGTACGGCGTCATGGAAGACGACTAGGTGCTTCTATTCGACACCAACGTCCTCGTCTATGCAGTTGACGAAGATTCACCCTTCCACGAGCCGTGCCGTGAACGCGTATCTCGCGCCCGCAGCGATGCATCGCCAGCGTTTCTCACTTGGAGCATTTGCTACGAATTCCTCCGGGTAACGACACACGCTCGCGCCCCAATGGCTCCTTGGACACTGCCTGAGGCCTGGAGCTACCTCGAAATGCTGATCGCGTCACCAGGATTCCAGGTGCTGACCGCAACATCGCGTCACTCTGCGGTGCTCGCGCAGACCATCGCAGAACATCCCGACGCCAGCGGTAATCTCGCACACGACCTGCACACCGCCGCGCTCATGCGCGAGCACGGAATCAGCCGCATCTGTACCCGCGACGCGGATTTTCACCGGTTCCCGTTCCTGACCGTGGTCGATCCACTACGCTAGCGCAGCATGTGGCGCCTCGCCCTCGCCCTGCCGCTGCTGCTCTGGCTGCCGGGCTTCCTGCTCTACCGGTTGCCCCACGGGAACCGCGCGCTTCGCGCTGCGCTGCCCGCGGAAGAACGGCTGTTCTGGGCGGTAGTACTGGGCGCCACCGTTACGTCCGTTGTGGCCCTGGCTCTGTCGTGGGCGGGAGCGTACAGCCTCGACCGTGTCCTTCTGGTCAACCTGACAATCTGCATCCTGCTGACCATCGGGGCGCGCGGCAACCTCCGCCTCGGCCCCGAGGCCGCGCCGGTCACGCGCGCCGCCGCCGCGCCGGTCGTCCTTCTGCTGCTCGCTGCCGGCATCTTCTTCTTCGTGCCACCCGCCGAGTACATCAACGGAGGGCGCGACCCGGCCGTTTATATCGCCGAGGGTGTCCAACTGTCGAGAACGGGATCGTTCTTCTCGGAAGACCCGCTTGTCCGCGACCTGCCACCCGAGTTTCGCGACGAGTTCTTCATCCCGGTCAGGCTGCCGGACATCGCCTACGACCTGCGGTTCCTTGGCTTCATCATCGCCGACATGGACCGGGGCATCGTCGTAGGGCAGTTCCCTCATTTCTACGCCGTCTGGGTCGCTATGGCGTACGAGTTGACCGGCTTGACCGGAGCTCGCTACGTACATGGCTTCTGGGCGATCGGAGGTGTCCTGGCGGTCTACTTTCTCGGCGCGACGCTGTTCGGCCGCCGCGCCGCGTTCGCTGCGGCAGGACTGCTCACACTTAACGTCGCGCAGATATGGTTCGCCCGCTACTTCATCAGTGAGCCGTTCCTGCAAGCACTCATCTTCGCCGCCCTGCTGGCGTTCGTCCGGTCGCAGGACAGGCAGCCGCAGTTCTTTGGCCCGATCGCTGGGAGCCTGGCCGGCCTGACCGTGCTCGTCAACCTGACCGCCACCGTCGGGATTGCGGCCCTGGCGGCAGCAGCCATCGCCGCACGACTCCTGGGCGGCACCCTGCGGCTTTCCTTTCTCCTCCCGTTGTTCACCGTCAGTGCTGGCGCCATCCTCTACTACGCAACCGTCTTGCCGCACTACGCGATGGCCGAACCCATCCGGGCCGCTTCCGGGCGGCAACCAATCCTGGTCCTTGCGGTGACCGTCACCGCATTGATCGCCGGGATCGCGTTCGTCCGCACCGCAGGCCCGCGTATCGCCCGTCTACTGAATCACTGGCTGCCTCCGCTCACCCTCGGCGCGGTTCTGACGCTGGTCGTCTACGCTCTCTTTTTCCGGGAAGCGCGAAGCATCTGGACGCAGTACCCCCCGCTCGAAGAAGAAGGCATCGTCACCTTCACCCTCTATTACCTGCAACCGCTCGGCCTGGCAGCGGCGCTTGCTGGCTGGGCAATGGTCTCGGGGGCACGGTTCGGCCGCGCGTTGCCCTTCCTTGCCGTCGTGGGGGCCTACGGGCTGTTCCTGTTCTATGACCCGCGCATCACTCCCGACCACTTCTGGGCAGCACGGCGCTATGTCCCGGTGCTTCTACCGGGTGCGCTGCTACTGGCCGGCGCCGCCGCGTTCATGACGGTCGGAGCGACTGCGCGCCGTTGGCTGGCGTGGTGTTCCGCGCCGCGAGCCACTGCGGTGCGCGCCGTCGCGGGCGGCCTCGTGTTGTTCGTGCTGGCCGTGCAGTACGGCGCCGCCACCCGCCCAATCCTCCGCCACACGGAGCATGCCGGGATGATTCCCGCCGTCGCATCGCTTGCGCAGCGCATCGGGCCGGACGATCTCCTCGTGACCTCAGGTCGCAACGCGTCGGACGCGCAGACCCTCGCCTTGCCACTTGGCTACCTCTACGACCGAAATGTCCTGGCCCTGCGCTTCAACGATCCCGATCCCGAGGTATTCGCCGCCTTTCTCGGTTGGGCTCGCCAGCGTTATGACCGCGTCTTGTTCATGGGGGATGGGAGCAGCACTGTGCTTACTCGCCAGATGACACCGAAGCTGATCAGCACGGAGCGGTTCAGTGTGCCGTTCTATGACCGGGCGCTGCGATCGTACCCCCAGGCGGTCGATTCCTGGGAGTTCGACTTCGGCATCTTCGAACTGCTGCCGGAGCCAATCCCGCCCGGACCTGTCGAGATCGACATCGGGTCGGGCTTCGACCTCTACGTCGACAACATGAACGCGAAAGGGACGTCGAGCGAGGGACGATCGTTCCGCTGGACCCGCGCGCGATCTACCGTCTGGATTGTCGGTACGCACCCGGAGGCCAGTGAGCTGGTCCTGACCATGTCGGGAAGGCTGGAACAGGCCGGCATCGCGCCAGTGCAGATCGTGCTGAACGATCGGCTCCTCGCCACACTGTCGCCAGCCGACGGTTACCAACGCTACACCGTACCGATTCCTCCTGACCTTGCGCTCGAGATGGCCGAGCGCAACGAGGCGTCAGAGTTGCGCATCGAGACCGAGCCGTGGGTGCCGAGCCGCCTGCTGGGCTTGCCCGACGACCGCACGTTGGGGATTCGACTCGACCGCGTGGTAGTCCGCTGACGCAGATTGACGTGTTCGAGCATCTGCAGATCGACGACCGGCTCGAACGCCGCCTGGTGGGCGCCGCCGACCTGATGCTTACGCCTTGGGCAGAGATCAACGCCTGGCGTCAGCCCGCCACGGACCTCGAACCGCCGCCCGGGCGCGTGCTGCTGTTCCGCCTGGAACGGATCGGCGACCTGTTGATGACGTTCGGCGCCATCGACGCCATTCGGGCGCGGCTCCCCGAGGCCGAGCTTCGGCTGGTGGTCGGAAGCTGGAACGCGCCGCTGGCGCACTGCATGCCGGCTATCGATGCGGTCGAGACGTTCGACGTGCCTTGGCTCTCCCGCGAACGGCCCGGATCGACGCTCAAGACTGCCGCCACCCAGTCAGCCGCCTGGCGGCGCCGCGACTTCGACCTCGCGATCAACTTCGAACCGGATATCCGGAGCAATGCCCTGCTCGCGGCCAGCGGCGCGCGGCGGCGCGTCGGCTACACGAGCGGCGGTGGCGGCGACTTGCTGACTGACGCGCTCGACTACGACCGATCCATCCACTCGGCGGCAAACGCGCAACGCCTGGTAGACCGGGCGTTGCCGGTCGAGCGTTATTCGTCTGCCGCAGAAGCGTCAAACCGAAATCCACTGCGGATTCCGCGTACGGCACATGAGGCGGCGACACACTTGCTGGCCGCCCACGACGGCAACGGACCACTGGTCGGCATCAATCCGGGAGCCGGCCGTCTCATCAAGGAATGGCCGCCGGAGCGGTTTGCCGCAGTCGCCGCGACATTCGCGGCGGATGACGGCGCCACCGTTGTCCTTCTCGGAGCCGAGGGTGACCGCCAGCAGGCGGAAGGCGTCCGTCGGGCGCTACCGCCCGGCATCGCGTTGATCGATCTCGTCGGCCAAGCGCCACTCGTCGACCTGGCCGCGGTGTTGGCACGGCTGTCCGTCCTCATCACCGGCGACACCGGCCCGGCCCACCTGGCGGCCGCCATCGACACGCCGGTCGTCACGATCTTCGGGCCAACCGATCCGAACCGCTACCAGCCGCTGACGCCGCACGCGGAAGTCGTGCACGCCGATCTCTGGTGCCGCCCGTGCGGCCAACTGCGGCGTCCGCCCACGCGGTGCACCCACGGAGCCCCCGACTGCCTCACCGGTGTGGAATCCGGCACCGTCGTCGCTGCCGCCCGGCGCCTGATAGCCCGAAGATAATGTGGTCACCATGAGTCCACCGCCCGGCCTCAGCATCTTCTTTCCGGCCTACAACGATGCCGGCACCATCGCCAGTATGGTGGTCGCGGCGGAGCTGACCGCCCGCGAACTGACGGAAGACTACGAAGTCATCGTGGTCAACGACGCCAGCCGCGACTGGACGGCGCAAGTGCTGGAGGAGCTGACCCGCGTCTATCCCCGCCTGCGTGTCGTGACGCACGAGCAGAACGGCGGCTATGGCGCGGCGCTCCGCTCCGGCTTCCGGGCGGCAACGAAGCCGCTCGTGTTCTACACCGATGGCGACGCGCAGTACGACCCTCGTGAACTGACGCTCTTGTGGCGCCGCCTCATGGACGAGCCGGAACTCGATGTCGTCAACGGCTACAAGATCAGCCGATCCGACGCGTGGCACCGCATCGTGATCGGCCGCCTCTATCACCACACCGTGCGCCTGATGTTCGGCCTCCGGCTGCGCGACGTCGACTGCGACTTCCGCCTGATGCGCCGCGCGATCTTCGAGCGGGTGACCCTGACGAAGAACAGCGGCGTCATTTGCCTCGAGATGATGAAGAAGGTGCAGGACGCCGGTTTCCGGATCGCGGAGGTACCCGTCCACCACTTCCATCGCGCCTACGGCGTCTCGCAGTTCTTCAACCTGGCGCGCGTGGTCCGGGTGGGCTTCGACGTGCTGCGGCTCTGGTACCTGCTGGTGATTCGCCGGAGCCATCTCGCTACCGGCGCCCCAGTGGATGACGCAACCGACTCTACGTAGGGTCGGACGGCACGTGCCCCGCGGGCACACCCGATCTAGTCCACCAACCAGGGGAGAACGACACCGTCCAGGGCGAGAATGATGGCGGTGTAGCGCAGGCCGCGCCCGATCGCCACGAGGATGCAGAACGGGACAAGCCCAACTCGCATCACGCCGGCCGCGACAGTGAGTCCGTCGCCGAGACCGGGAATCCAGGTGAGAAGCAGCGACCAGACGCCGTAGCGCTGAAACCAGTTCTGTGCCCGGTCGAGCTGCCGCGGACTGGCCGGGAACCAGCGGCGCTCACGGAACCGTTCGATGAAGTGGCCGAACCACCAGAAGAGTACGGCGCCGAGCGTACTGCCCAGCGTCGCTGCCACCACCAGCCCGGGCCACGCCGCGCCTCCCGCGATAGCCCCCGCCAGCGCCGCATCTGCCACGAGCGGCAGGACGGTCGCCGCAAGGAACGCCGACGCGAAGGCGGTCAGGTAGAGCAATTCACGCCTCGACGAGGATCTCGTCATAGAGATCCAGCAGCCGGTCGGTGACGGCCGGCCACGAGAACTTCCGTTCCACGAGGACGCGGCCCGCTTCACCCATCGCAGGGAGACGCCCGCGATTCGACAGAGCGCCGGCAATGGCGCGGGCGAGCGCGCCGGCGTCACCAGGCGGTACCAGCCAACCCGTGACACCTTGCTCTACCTTGTCGGGAATGCCCCCCGCGGCGCTGGCGACGACTGCGCACCGGTGCGCCATCGCCTCGAGCGTGACGAGCGAGCTGCCCTCGTAGAGCGTGGGATGGACGAATAGCGTTGCGGCGGCGTACCACCGATGCACGGCCTCGTCCGCCAGCCGTCCGACGAAACGGATCCGGTCGCCCAGACCCGCTTCCTGCGCCTGCCGCTCCAGCGCGCCGCGCCGCGGCCCGTCCCCGACGAGCACGAGCTGCCACGCTGGCGCGCGCGGCCCCGCCGACAGCCGCGCCAATGCCTCGATCAGCACATGAAAGCCCTTGTTGGCTTCCAGGCGACCCACCGCGAGCAGCAACGCGCCATCCTCACCGTGCGGCGCGCGCACACTCCCGTTGGCGCCTGTTCCCGATCCGTCTGCGTTCCGGCTTCCGGCGGATGCCAGCGCGTCGATGACATCGAGATCGACTGCGTTCGGGATCACGCACAGCCGATTGTCGCCGACCCCGAGATGCGTCCGCACCACCGGGGCCAGCACTTCATCGGTCGCAATCACCCGGTCGGCCGCATCGGAACACGCTCGCACGGCCACCCGCAGCGGCCAGTAGGCCAGCGTCTTCAGCCGCGCGCGTGACGGATCCGTGCCACCGAACTCCTCCAGCCCCTGGGGATTGAAGACGAAAGGAACCGTTCCAATTCGATCCCGGGCTCGCTGCCGCGCATAACCCAGCGCGCTCGCGCCGAGTCCGTGGACAATCTGCACGCCTCCGTCCTCGACCAGCCGTTGCGCCAACCGTCCGGCACGGCACCCGAAGTACGGGTAAGCAGTTATGCGATCGAGAATGGTCGTACCGCGTCGTCCGGCGAACGGAAAGGTGACGTAGGGAACGAACCGCGTCTCGAACCGCCCGTCCGCGTGAGCGTCGTCCAGCCCGGGGAGCAGGGTGGCGTCCTCCGCCCTCGCTCCTGCCAGCCGGGCCGGCGGCGGGGTGACCAGCGTTACGCGGACGCCGCGCCGCACGAGGTGCCGCGTCATGTCGGCGACGTGCCGTTCCAGGCCCCCGACGCCGTGCCAGGGCGCCACCGCCCGCGACAACAGGACTACCCGCAGCCGTTCCGGGTTCACGCGGGCTCCCCGGCCGCCGGGGCGCCGCGCTCGACCAGCGACACGTACAGCGCCTCATGCCGCTCCGTCACCACCTCGGTGTCGAAGACCGCATCCGCTCGCCGGCGCGCCGCCGCGCCGAGCCGCGCCGCCAGGTCCGGATCGTGCCGCAGGCGCCTCGCGTGCGCGCGCAACTCGTCCTCCGTTCGGGCCAGCAATCCCGTCTCGCCATCGACGACGACATCACTGACGCCGCCGGTATCCATCGCGACGATCGGACACCCCAGCGCGCTTGCCTCGATCAGCACGCGCCCCAGCGGCTCCGGCCAGGTCGACGGGAAGACCAGCATTGCGGCGTGACGCATCCAGCGCAGCAACTCCGGCCGCTCCAGCCAACCGAGGAACCGAACGTCGCGGCGGGCCGCGTGGGCCTCCTCCTCCACGTCTGGACGTGCAGGACCGTCGCCGGCCACCACCAGCGGCAGGCCGAGGTCGGCGGTCACCGGCAGCAGCGCGGAGGCCCCCTTGTTGGCGGCCAGCTTGCCCGCGAAGAGGACATACGGCCCGCAGTCCGGCGGCGCTGACTGGTCGGTCTCAGCGCGGATTGCCGGTGCGTCCACCGGATTCGGGATGGTCGTGATGTCCGTGGCCTCCGGTTCCTCCAGCCGATCGTGCAGCGTCTTCGCCACTGCGTGACTGATCGCAATCAGGGCGTCCGCCCCGGCCAGCGCCTGCCGCTTCCGTCGGAGGTTCGCCCGCATGTACGGAATGAACGGCGTCGCGAGCGGCCACGCCACACCGGCCCGGGGGCGTACGCAATAGCTCATCTGGCGCGGCGTGCAACGGGGGCAGACGGCCCCCGCCGCCGGATTGAGCATCAGGTCGGTCCAATAGCAGAGCGGCCAGTAGTCACGGATCGTGCAGACGACCGGTACGCCCTCCGCCCGGGCCGCCATGACGCTCGCGGGCGCTGTCAGCAGATGCTGCGCATGCACCAGCTCGATCCGATGTTCACGAATAGTTTCCTGGAGCCAGTGAGCGAAGCGCGGATAGAACCATTCGTTGCGCGCGAGGTTCCGGATAAACGGCACGGCGGGCGCCGAGGCGTGGAACTCGATCGGCCAGAAACCATCGAATCCTCCCGGATCGTCTTTCGGCTTCTCACCGAACCGCGGCCGAACGATCTTCAGCTCGTGCCCATGCGCGCGCAGGCCGCGCGCCAGCTCGTAGGCGCTCCAGCCGCTCCCACCGCATCTAGGCGGAAAGACATCGGTCGCAAGCAGCAGGCGCATCTTGTCTTCAGGCCTTCCGACGGCGTTCTCGCGCCGCTTCGATCGCCGCCGCGAGCCGTTCGCAGTGGCGGTCCCAGCCGTAGTCGCGCACCGCCCGCGCGCGCGCCGCCGCCCCGAGTCGCCGGCGCAGTGCCGGATCGCAAAGCCGCTCGATGGCGCCGGCGAGGGCGGCGGGTTCACCCGCATCGTACAGGACGCCCTCTTCTCCGTCCCCCACCAGTTGGGTGATCCGTTCGATGGCCGGGGCCACCACCGGCAACCCCGACGCCATGTATTCGAACAGCTTCAGCGGCGACCAGAAGAAGCCGAGCGCCAGCGGCGGGTGCCGGCCGACATCGAACGGCGCCACGCCGATGTCGGCGGCGGCGAGACAGGCCGGCATCGCGTCGTGGGCGACGGGGCCGATACACGTCACGCCGTCGACTAGCTCCGCTGCCTGGCGCACCGCCGGGAGCTCCGGCCCATCGCCAATCAGCACCGCGTCGACGTCGTCGCGGCCATGCTCACGCAGGCGGCGCATCGCGTCGACCAGAAGCTGCGCGCCATGCCACGCCCGGAATGCTCCGGCGAAGACTGCCAGCGTGCGGTCCGGTCGCCGCTCGAACGGTACGTCGCCCGCCGCCTCCGGCGTGAACCGCGCCGTGTCGGCGCCCCACTCCAGGCGCACGATACGCTCCGGCGGCACCCACGCCGGCAGGATGTCGGTCTGCGGTGTGACGAAGAGGTCGGCGTGCCGGCACTGCCAGTCGCGCCAGCGGCGCATCGGCTCGACGAGCAGCGCCCGGTCGATCCGGCGCTTCGCGGAACCGGGATGGTCGATCACCGGCGCGTTCACTTCCAGCAGCGTCAGGGCGTCGACTGCCTGCGCCGCGCGCACGCCCTCGCCGCCGAAGTTGAAGTAGCGCTCGATCACGACATCGGGCCGGATCCGTTCCGCCAGCGCGCGGACGCGCGAGGCGAGCGCCCAGCGCAGACGGCGGGCGCCCAAAGGGGGACGCACGTTGATCCACGTGGCGCCGTCGTCCGGGAAAGGGCCGTCGCCCTGCGTCACCGCGACATGCACGTCGTGCCCGAGGGCCGCGAGACCGCGCGCGACAGCGGTCACGTGCACCGATCCGCCCACGCGGCCTGGCACCTGCTGATCGGTGGCGACGTAGAGAATGGTCACGCGTCGTCCGGCGGAGCGAACAGCTTCACGCCCGTGTTCCCGGCAGCATGGCGCAAGGTCCTCTCGAAGGTCGCCAGCGGCAGTTTCTCGCGCATGGCGATATCGAGATACGCGGCGTCCTGGCCGGTAAGGGCGTGATCCGCGCACAGCGACACGCGCCTGCTGACGGCGGCCATCGGTTCGCAGGCGTACTCCACGATGTCGAGCCTCTCCAGCAACTTCACAAACCTTTGTACTCCGGCCGCGGTGAGGTTGCCCAACTGCAGGCCCGCCGCGAGTGCGTCAGCGACCTCCACCGACCAGTTCGCGGGCACCACCACGGTCTCGTATTCCAGGGACGCCAGGATGGCGTCGGCCGCGGCGCTGTCCTTGTCGGGATAGATCCAGGCGAGGGCGACCCCCGCATCGATGACGACGCCGGTCAATGGCCCCGATGCTCGTCAATCATGTCTCTGACCCAAAAGGGGCCGCCCCTGGTCTGCTTGCGCAGCTTGCGCATTTCCTTCACCACGTCCTCATAACTCAGCCGGGGTAGCTGGTCCTGGTTGGTCAGGGGCGCCAGTCTGGCGACCGGGACGCCATTCTTCGTGATGGTGATCGTCTCGCCGCGAGCGACGCGCTCGAGCAGCGCCGAAAGATGCGTCTTCGCTTCGAACGTTCCGACGCTCGCCGACTTGGCTATATCGCGTTCCACGAGTTAGTCAGACTAGTCTAGCAGGGTGGACGAAAAGATATGTCGGCCCACGCCACGACAAGCGCCCCGCACGGCTCGAAGTCGTTCTCGCTGGCACAACCCGCCGCAGCGACTCGCCGAGCGAGTGATTCAGCTATCGAACAAACCGGGCTGCCCGGTCGCCTTCCTGAACGCCGCGGTCGAGAGCTCGGGATGGCGGGACGGGATGCCGGCCCCCTTGCGGGCTGCGTGAAACATGTCGGCGATGGCGTCCGCCCAGACGCCGGCGCCGCGCATCCGCTCGCCGAACGCGGGGGCGCTGAGCTTCCCGCCGCGCAGGTCCCGGATCCGGTTCAGCACTTTCTGCTTGCGGTCGGGGAAGTGCTGGTCGAGCCAGGCCTCGAAGAGGTCCTTCACGCCGTAGGGCAGCCGTAGCAGGATGAAGTGCGCGTACTGCGCGCCGGCCTGTGCGGCCCGGGCGAGGATGGGCGCCATCTCGTGGTCGGTGAGGCCGGGCACGATGGGGGCGATGCTGACGCCGGCGGGAATGCCCCGGTCGCGGAGGCGTGAGATCGCTTCGAAGCGCCGCTCGGCCGTCGCCGCCCGCGGCTCCATCGCGCGGCGCACGCCTTCGTCGAGCGTCGTGATCGAGAGGGTGACGCTGACAGCGCGGTGCGCCGCCAGCTCGGTCAGGACATCAAGGTCGCGGGTGACGAGCGCGCTCTTGGTGATGACGCCCACCGGGTTGCGGAATTCGGCGAGCACTTCCAGGCACCGCCGTGTGATCTGAAGCCGCCGCTCGACCGGCTGATACGGGTCGGTCACGCCGCTCATGGCGAGCAGTCGGGGCTTCCAGGAGCGGCGCGACAGCTCGGCCCGCAGCAACTCCGGCGCGCGCGGCTTTACGAAGATACGCGTCTCGAAATCGAGCCCGGCGGACAGGCCGAGGTACTCGTGCGTGGGCCGCGCATAGCAGTAGATGCAGCCGTGCTCGCAGCCGCGATAGGGATTGACGCTCCGGTCGAACGGCACGTCGGGACTGTCGTTCGACGTGATGATCGACCGCGAGGCGTCGTGAAAGTAGAGCGTCGGCTCGCCGTGCGGGAGCCCGGTGTCTTCCGGGTCGGCGTGAGCGTCCAGATCCCCGGCGGGGTCGCCGGCGTCCGGATCGGGCTCGACGTGCAGGACCTCGAAACGTCCCGGCGGGTTCTTCGTAGCGCCGCGTGGCAGCCCACGACGCGTGTCGTGACCGGCTGGCGGGGCGCCTTTGGACACCATCATCTCCGTTCGCGATGATGCCCCACATCCTACAAGGCCGGAGGCGTGACGCATCGCCGGCATCTACGGGCGTGGTACGCTGCCGTGATGGTCCGCGCGACGCTCATCGCCCTATTGTTAGCGTACCTTCCGGGCGCGTTGATCTTCCGGTTGCCCGGCGCCGGCCGCTCGCGCCGGGCCGCACTCTCCGCCGAGGAGCGCGGGTTCTGGGCGGTCGCCATCAGCCTGGCGCTTTCTTCCGTCATTGCGTTCACGCTCGCTGCGATCGGTTGGTTCCAGCTCGAACGCCTCCTCCTGATCAACGGCGGGATCAGCCTCGCCATCGGGCTGCTCTGGCGGACGAGACTGCGCTTCGCCGGAGACGCGCCGCGACCAACCCGGACCGCCGCCGCCCCGGTTGCTCTGGTGCTGCTGGCCGCCGGGATCTTTTTTTTCGTCCCGCCCGCGGAGTACATCAACAGCGACCGGGATCCGGCGGTTTACGTCAACTCGGGGATCCAGTTGGCCCGGAACGGCTCGTTCTACATCGACGACCCCATGGTCCGATCCGTGCCGCCCGAGTACCGCGAGCTCTTCTGGACGCCCCACGAAGCACCGTTCGACACGTCGAGGTTCCTCGGGTTCTACGTCCTCGACCAGGACGCCGGGACCGTAGTTGGCCAGTTCCCGCACTTGTATCCCGTGTGGATCGCGATCGCCTACGAGACGTACGGCCTTACCGGGGCCCGCTACGTGCACGGACTCTGGGGGTTGCTCGGCGTGCTCGCCGTCTACCTGACCGGGGTCAGATTGTTTGGGCGCCGCGCCGCCTTCGCGGGCGCCGTTCTTTTGGCAGCTAGCGTCGCCCAAGTGTGGTTCGCCCGCTACTTCTGCACCGAGATGCTCTTTCAGGCGCTGGCGTTCAGCGGAGTGCTTGCCTACACTCGCGCGCACGCGGACGGCGACCGGTTCTTTGCGCCGATTGCGGCGATCCTGTTTGGATTGACCCCCTTTCTGCACATCACGGGCGTCGTAGCCGTCGGCGCCCTCGGCCTTGCCGCTCTCCTGGGCCGCTATGGGGGCCAGCCCGTCCGGGCCTCGTTCGTGCTGCCGCTAGCGGCGGCTGCCGGCCTTGCGGTGCTGTACTACCTGACCATGATGGTGGCGTACGTACCCTTCTGGTACATCCGCGCGCTCCGGCCGGAGCATGTCGTCGCAATCGCCGGTGCCCTTGCGGTAGTCGTTCTGGCGTTCGCGGCCAGCCGTCCGGCGTTCGCGGCACAGGTCAGGCGCTGGCTGCCACCAGCGGCCACCGCCGTGCTCTGGGTCCTGGCCTTCTATGCGCTCTTCATCCGGGTCAAGGGAGGGATCCCGGCGACACACGACGCCGCGGCGCTCCACCCGGAGGGTCTCTACAGCTTCACGTTCTATTACCTGCAACCGCTGGGGCTGGCCGCGGCGCTCACCGGGTGGGCGGTCGTTTCGCAGCGGCGATTCTGGCCGTCCTGGGGCTTCTTCGCCCTCGCGGCCGCGTTTGCCGTCTTCTTCTTCTACGACCCGCGCATCACGCCCGACCACTTCTGGGCGGGGCGACGCTACGTGTCGGTCATCCTGCCGGCCTCCCTGCTGCTCATTGGCGCCGCCGCGTTCACGCCGGCACCGTTGCCCGAGTGGCGCTGGCTGGCCTGGACCCGCGGCACTGCCGCCGCGCGCCTGCGCCTGGCCGTCGGTGTCGTGCTGATCGCCGCGCTCGGCTGGCAATATGTGCAGGCCACCCGGCCGATCCTGCGCCATGTCGAGCACGCAGGCGTGATCCCGACCGTTGAGGGGCTGGCCGGGCGGTTCTCCCCGGACGACCTCCTGCTGTTCGGAAACCGCGGCGTCAGCGACGCGCAGGCGTTCGCCCTTCCGCTGGCCTACGTGTATGCACGTAACGTGCTGTCGCTCCGCGAGTGGGAGCCGGACCCGCAGCTCCTGCGGCAGTTTCTCGACTGGGCCGGCACGCGCTACGCGCGCGTCTTCTTCATCGGAAGCGCCACCGCGCTCCACTCCTCCGTCACCGGCGCCGACCTGGTGAGCCGCGAACACGCCCAGATCCCGCACTACGACCGGACGCTGAACGCGTATCCCAACGGGTCCATCAACTGGGAGTTCGACTACGGCATCTACGACCTTCTGGTCGATCCGCTGCCAACCGGCCCCTTCGATCTCGATGTCGGCGGCGACGACGATCTGCAGGTGCTGGGAATGCACCCGCGGGCGCTGAACGAACGTGGCGTGACCTACCGCTGGACCACCGCGGCATCGGTCGTGTGGGTGGCCGGAACGCTACCGGAAGCGCACGAAGTCACCTTCTACCTCAGCAACGGAGGCCGGCCGGAGGCGGCCGGCGTGGCCGCGGTGGACGTGTCTCTCGCCGACCAGCCGCTCGGCACCATCACCGTGGCCGACGACCGGTTTCAGGAATACACCCTGGCCATCCCACCCGCACTCGCGGAGGCAATCGCCGCCGATCCGGCGGCAGCCGAGCTGCGGCTCGAGACCGTGCCCTGGGTTCCGCTGCAAGTGCTCGGCATCCCGGACCAGCGCGAGCTGGGAGTGATGCTCGACCGCGTGCAGGTGCAGTAGCCGCGCGCCGGCGGGCTCATGACGGCTCCACGACCTCGGTGAGCAGGGCTTCTATTCTTTCCGTCCTTCGCGCCCAGGTGTAGTTGGCCACCTCGTCGAACGCGGCCTGCGCCAGTCGATCCGCCAGCGCCGGATCGCCCAGAACCTCGCGAATCCCGGCCGCAAGAGCCTCGACATTGCCCGGCTCGACGAGGCGGGCGGTTTGGCCGTCAGCCACCACCTCCCGTGTCGACGCGAGATCGAAAGCCACGATCGGCCGGCCCGCCGCCATGTAGTCGAACAGCTTCATGGCCGACGCGTACCTGGTGTAGGGCGCGTCGATAAGCGGTTGCACCAGCACGTCCGCTTCCCGCAGGCGTGGCAGCACCTGATCCGGCGGCACGAGGCCGGTAAACGTGATGCGCTCGGTCAGCCCGCGGGCCACCGCCAACGCCCGGAGGCGTTCACCGTCCGCCGCATCTCTGGGGTGACCGCCGATGATCAACCCGCGGACACCGGGCAGAAGGGCCAGCGCTTCGATCAACAGGTGGGCGCCATTGTAGGGATAGAAATGCCCCGCGTAAGCAACCACCGGCGACTCGCCTCCCCGGTCGCGCGCTTCGTAGCGGCGACCCGGATCGAGACGGACCCCGTTCGGCGCGGTGATGGCACGCGGCCGGGGGCCGAAGCGCGCCTCCAGTTCACTGGCAAGGGCCTGCGTCGTCGTCACGTAGCCCTCCGCGCTGCGCCAGACGCGACGTTCCCGGCGCCACAGCCGCTGGAGCTTCAGCCGACCGGCAGCGGGGAGTCCGGTGACCAGTTCCGGCAGGTTCGCGGCAAATGCCGGCCGGAAGTTGTGGGATTCGTAGACCACGGGCGGCCGGAGCGCGGCCGGGCAACGGAGCGCCGTGCTCGCCAGAATCAACTCCGGCGTATAGACCACGTCCCAGCGCCGGCGCTGCAGCACGCGCCGCGAAAGCCGCGTCAGGTACCCGGCGCGCCGCACCGTCGGCGGGCCGAAGACGGGCGCTCGGTCGATGGTGATACGTGCGGACGGCGGAACGCCGTAGTACGCCAGCGGATCGCGGGGTGGAGACGCCGTGTCGGGTCGCACCAGCATATGAACCGTGTGACCCCGGGCTGCCAGCGCGGCGCACGTCTCCATCGTGTGGACACCGTTGGCCCGTTCCAGCGGAAAGCGAATGTCGGCAGCGTACAGGATGTTCACTGTGCGCCGGACGGCTCGTCGTAGCGTTCCGGGTCCAGGTAGAACGAGCGGCGGTCGAAGAGATAGCGGTAGGCGAGCGCCGGCAGGACGCGCGGCAGGACGAACGCCGTAGTGTAGGCGTTGCGGGCCAGCTCTACGCGCCCCCGGTCCATCAACTGGGCGCCGTACTGCGCCATCAGGCCGACGTTCCAGATGACGCCGGCGACGGCCAGCGCCGCCACCGCCCGCCGCCAGACGGGGCGTTGGGCCAGCTTGAAGAGGGCAGCGAGGCCGATCACCAGGATGATCGTGGTCCCGATGAAGCGCCGCTGGCCGTAGGTCCCCGACAACTCCCACCGCAGGATGGCGCCTGCGATGTAGGCCTGCGAGGCGAACATCGCGAGCAGGCAGATGCCGATGCGCCGGGCCCGGGCGTCGCCCCGGCCATCGCCCGACCAGGCGAACCAGGCGAGCCCGCCCACCGCCACCAACGCCAGCGGGGTCCAGAAGAAGAAGCCGTGGTTCGGGTGGAACAGGACGTGGAAGAAGCGCGGCGCGTGCCACAGCATCCGGTCGTCGAGGGTGTAGGGCGTGGTGAACTGGCCGTAGAGGGTCTGGTAGATCAGCAACTGCGGCGAGTAGCAGAGCAGCGAGAACGCCGCTCCCGCCGTGACCCGCACGACGAGCGTCCGGACGCGCACCCAATCGGCGGACCGGGCCGCGCTGGCGATCGACCAGAGGTAATCGATGGCCGGTCCGACGACGAAGAACACTGCCTGCTCGCGCACCATCACCATCAGCGCGCAAACGGCGCCCAGCCCCAACAGGCCGCCGAGCGACCACGTCTCGCGTACGCGCAGCCAGACCGCGACGAACAGCGCCGCCGCGAACGCGCCGCAGGCGTGGCTGAAGCCGGGAGCGATGTACATGTAGTGAAGGAGCGGCGTGCCCAACCAGATGGCGAGTCCGGCGGGATGCGCCTCCCCCATCAGGCGGCGCGCGGTGACGATGGCGATGCAAATGGCCAGGAAGCCGTAGAACGCGGAGCCGAACGTGACGGCGCGCAGGTAGGGCCGCGAGTAGCCGTCGGCCGGCACCTCCGATCCGAACGCGCGCCGGATGCGCGTCGTGACGTCGGCGACGGCATAGAACGGCGACCAGAGAATCGCCGGGCCCACCGTCCAGTAGCTGTAGCGGAGCCCGGTCGCGGTCTCCCGCACCAGATAGCTCTCGTAGAAGGTCCAGGCGACGGCGATGCCGCGGTCATAGAAGTAGCGGTACTCGTTGTCGAACGAAACGTCGTGATCGAACCAGAGGGACCGCAGGTTGGCGAAGTAGCCCACCTCGTCGGACGCGTACAGGCGCGGCGTGATCGCCGGCAGGGCGAGAACGAACAGCAGGACCGGCACCATCCACTGCCGGCTGTGGCCCAGGAAGGACCGGCTGCCGCGTGCCGTCGTCATCGGGCGTGAGTATAGCGGCTAGCCGTTATCATCCCCCCGATGCTCGCCAACGTCCGCCGGGGCTTTCCCACCTGGGCGCTACTCCTGGCCTTCGCCTCCGTCGCATTGCCCGTCACGTTGACCGCTGTGCTGTTCGTTGTCGGCCCAATGGCAACGGAACGGACGGGCCTGCGGCGACAGGTCTTTCCTGCTGTGGGCTTCCGTGGCGTCCCGGTTCTCAGCGACGTCGCTGCCGACATCGCTCTCGACTTTCTGGATGACGATCCCTTGCTCCCGAGGCGTTTCTTCAGCGTGCTCTGGACCGGCTACTGGTACCTCCCTGAGGCCGGTGAATTCGAACTCCACGGTGTGGGCGACGACCGCCTCGACGTGTGGCTGGACGGCGAACTGGTGATCCGGTGGCCGCCGGTGGCGGACATGCCCCCGCTGGTTCGGCGGGTGCGGCTCGACGCGGGAGTTCACGAACTCCGCGCGGAGTACGAGCAGCGCGGCGGCGTGTTCAACCTGCAGGTGGAGTGGTCGCCCGTAGCGGGAGAACCGCGCCCCCTCCCCGCTGCCATGTTGTTTCCACAACCCCCGGATGATCGCGAACTCCAACTCGCACGACAGACAGCCGTGCTCCGCAGTGTCGTTCCCGTCCTTTGGCTGTTTCCATTGGGGATTGCCCTGGTCATCCTGGCGAGACCGCTCGTGGCGCGTATCTCTGCGCGTTCCGCCTATGACTGGTGCCGCACTCGTCGGACCAACGTGGCCTTCGCGTGCGTCGTTGGCTTGATGTCGCTGAGCGCCGCGATCGCCCGTCTCCCTGGGTGGAATCCAGAATCGCTCTGGGACGATGACGTCTTTTACGGTTCCCTTATCCGAGGTCCGGACCTGTACAGTCTGATCACCACTCCAATTCATTCCGCGCCCGGCCTGTTTCCGGTATGGCGGGCTTTCTACGAAGTTTTTCCTGACCCGGAATGGTCGCTCCAGATTCTGCCATTCGCCTGCGGCATTGCAGCGATTCCGGTCATGGCGCTTCTGGGAAGGCGCCTGACGGGCAACGCAGCTCTCGGAGTACTTGCCGGCGCGCTGACAGCCCTCAATCCGCTCTTGGCCTATTACACGGTAATCGTCCACGGGTATTCGTTTGAATTCCTTCTGACAGCGTTGCTCTTGCTGGGCGCCGTGGCACTCAGCCGCAGTGTGCTGAACGGTGTCTATCCGTGGCGGTTCGGATGGCTCGCGGTGGGCGGTGGCGTGGCCGCGTTCTTCTCCGCCGCCTCACTGCTTGTGAGCTTCCCAATCGTGCATTTGGGCGCACTGTTCGCCGTTGCATCGGATAGGCGACTCCAACATTACGGAACCTTGAAGGTGCTGTTTTGGTCGGCTGCGTACGACGCCATGGCCGTCGCTGCCGTGCTGTTCATGCAGCGTCGGGTCAATGCGACAGTAAAGGAGGACTTTGCGGGCGGATTCATGCCACTTGACTCACCGACCACAGCCCTGGAATTCCTGGCGACCGCGGGTCGCAAGGCCGTCGAGATGAGCATGCCGAAC
This sequence comes from Vicinamibacterales bacterium, assembly GCA_965202655.1. Lineage (GTDB taxonomy): Bacteria > Acidobacteriota > Vicinamibacteria > Vicinamibacterales > UBA8438 > VXRJ01. The sequence continues at coordinate 995,681 of CBDBBK010000001.1, forward strand.
TGGACCGGGCAGGCCGCTCCTAATTTCAGTTTGCCGGAGACGGTTTCGTGGCCCTTACCGCTAATGGCGGTTGGATTAACATGGCTGCTGGCGCGTCGGCAATCTCGATTCGTCGGTCTGGCACTTGGCGGCATCTACTCCGCGGTCGTAGTCGCGTCCGGCCTGGAACTCTATCCGCTGGGTGTTGGTCGTACGGACATCTTCACCTTCCCGGTCGGGATCCTGCTCTTCACGGCTGGCGTCTGGTGCGTCACGGACGTACTGCCGCGTCGCTCGGCACTCCGATTACTCGCCGCAATGACGGCGGTCGCACTGGTAATCTCCCGGCCAGTTCCTGTCTCGTATCGGGACCGGAACGATGCGCGTCTGGTCGAGCAGCTCGCCGGCAGTGTCCAGTCCGAGGATTATATTATGTTGTCGTTTTTCGCAGGCTATCTTGCCGCATTCTACGGTCCGTGGGATGTCGATCTGATTCCGCACGACACGAGGAGCGCGGGATTTGTTGCGACGATAGTTCACGACAAGGTGCTGCACCTGCCTTTACGCCTTGATTACAATACTCCCGATGAAAACCGGGAACAACTTGCTGACGAGGAACATCGACGCGTGGTCCGGAACTTCCTCGAGGGACAACGACCTGCGCGAATCTGGTTGCTGGCCTGGCACACCCATACATTTAACGACCGGGATTGGGTTCCAAATATCCTGAGTGTTCTTGTCGATGACGGTTACCGCGTGGAGAGGGTGCAGGATGCGACGCTAGGGGCGCTGTATTTGGCAGTGAATCCTGGCTCGTCGGCTCACACTCAGTAGGCTGGGCGTCCATAGAACATCGTTGCTACTTCACGTCACTGTCCTTGGGACTGTACGCAAGGTCAACGAGAGTGGTTCTATCGAGGTTTTCGGACAGTTGTCTCGCTATGGTCCCGCCCCCTCGCGGCGCACAGCCAAGAACAGTGTGTCGCCTCTGATTGACTTGACCATTTCGTTGACGGCGTATCCACTATCCTCAAGTGCTTCCGTAACCTCGGACCTCCCACCGAGGAACCACACGCGGCGACCATCGAATGTCGCCAGGAATCGCCGCACGAGCTGGCCGTGGGCTTCCTCGGGTTCGACAGGTTCGACAGGTTCGGCAGCCTCGCCGTCGCCGACCGGCAGATGCAGAGTGTTGGCCCGACTGATCTTCGCCTGCGTTGCATTGGCCACTTGCCCGTAGGCAGTAATCTCGAACGGCCATTGACCGTAGAACGCAGTCAAGAAGCCCGCCGACCATGTCATGATGACACCGTCGTCCGGACGCTCGTTCGCGGCAAGTGCCTCGATCAGCATCGTTCTGTCGTACCCCTCATCCCTGCGGTAGCCGACTCGAAACGGCGAGACCAAGACCACCGTAACCACCAAGGCCGCGATGGCCAAGCGAAGCAACCGCACCGCTGGGAAGGCTGCAGTAACCAAGTGGGCGCCACTAGCCAAGAGCAGGATGCTCACCGGAAAAGCGAAGATGTCCGTACGACCCCTTCCCAGTGGGTACACTTCCAGCGCGCTCGCCAGAAGAAACGCGGCATAGAAGCCGACGACGACCAGCCCCAGCATTCGCCACGGTCGGCGCGCCACCAGCCAGAGCCCCCCCAGTCCCACGATAAAGGGCAGCCAGACCTCGCCCATCCCCATTTCCAGCAGTCGTTGGCCATTCGTGACGAGAAAACTCCCAGCCTCTGAGAGAGAATCCACCGGCATGAAGCCGGAGGCGAAATGAAACCCGCGAATCATCTCGTTAGCGCGATTTCGTAGGAGCAAGTAGCAGACGAGCACCGCGAGGTCGTAGGCTACCGTCGCACCCAACACGCGCAGCGCTCGCGAACGATCGAGGCGCCAGTCGCGAATGGCGCCCAAGGCGCCCAAGTGCATGATCGGAAAGCTAATGAACACCGACGGCACCGAAAAGAGTGGGGCTACGCCGGCCGCCAACGCGACCTTGGCGAATCGCCGCGGATCGACGCGTAACCTGTTGTCGAAGAGCGTTACCGCCGCCAGCAGGAAGAGGGCGGTCACGAGAAAATCAAACGCGTATTGGTGAACGGCTGCCGTGAACCTCGCCAACGGCGGATTGAGCGCGGTGACGGCGGCAGCGAGAAGTCCCAAACCACGGTCGCCCGTCAACTTGCACACGACGTGATACATGACCGGGATGGCCGCGATGCCGCAGGTAAATGGCAAGATCTGCAACGACCACTCTGGATCCGGGAACAGCTCGTAAAACCCGCGCCAGATGACGAAGAGTCCCGGCGCCACATGGATCGGCACCGTCAGCATGCTCCACAGGTCCGCCCGGATGATGGCGCCGTACACGAGATCGTCGTGCACGAGCGAATCGGGATTCCAACCAGGCAGACGCGCCCAGACCGCCCGGGCTGCAATCGCCGACGTTGCCACGACGGCAGTGACGCGCCATCCCCGCTCCCACGCGCGGTCTTCCTGCGATCCGGAATCGAGCCCCGCCTGGGCCTCCCAAAGGCGGCGGGGTATCCGATACCGGCGGCCCAGACCGAGGATGAAGACGGCGGCGCCCAACGCACCCGCAACCCAAAGGACGCCAACAGCGAGTGTCAGTCGGTCGACAATACTCGCCAACCGCAGCAGGTTCCGTTCGGGCCGTTCGGGAAACAGGTGGCCTGGCCAGAGGGATAGCGCACGCACGCCCATCCTCTGAGCTTCCAGAGAGAGATGGATGGCGCCAGCGTACTGTTGGAAGACAATCTGCACCTCGTGGACGCCGGCATCTAGTTCTACCGCCTGCGCCGCCGCGATACTGCGAGTAAACCGTCGTTCCCGGTCGATCCAGATGTCGGCGTAATCGTCCGCTTCGACATGCAGTGTGAACGACCGATGGCTCGGAACGTACCAGTACCCGCGCCACCGGGCGCTGATGAACCTGCGTGGCAGCCGTGGGTCGTCGTCCAGAAAGTCGAGCGCTGGCTCACGGGCGATGTCGTCGATGACCGGAGTGCCCCGGAAGTCGTTCGCCAACCACACCTGCCGACGTAGCCCCGTTTGTTCCGCCAGCCTCTGACCCAGAATGAGCCATCCCGTGGTGCATACCAACGTCACTGCGAGGTACGCGGTTATCCACCAGCGGCTCGTGCCTGAAGAGAATCGCATTCGGGGGAATCGCATCCGGTGCCTCTACGGACGGCAAGGCTGTCGTCCAGTGTTGCTCCGTGGTGGGCGATCACGGCGAGCACAACCCCAACATAATGGGCAATGACGAGAGGATCGTAGCACGCGCTCCAGGGGGCACCCAGCCCCCCGCACTCTGCAAGATCGTCCTTACCGGGCACTCCTGCGGCGAACATGCGTGCTGACAGGTCGACGAATATCTATGAGTTGATCCAGGCGCTGAGGAGCTTGAAGGGCACCAGGAACCGCTCGATGAAGACGGCCCAGAGACCGTCGGGGTATTCCGCGACGATGTTCGTGAATCCCCGCATGAACAACTGGTACTGCAACAGGAAGAGCACGTTGCTGCCGATGAGGAAGAGGCAAGTGAGACGCGCGACTGTCGGACGAGACGCCATCGGTCGGGATGCAAGGAGGGCCGAAAGCCCGAGCACGAGGAACGGCAGATAGCTGACGAAACGGCGTCCGCCGAACCCCGCACCGGCCCACCAACGGATGTTCGACGCATTGACGTAGAGCGCCAGCAGGAGCGTGACGACGGCAGTCCAAGCCAACAGCCGGTCGCGCCGAAACAGCCAAGGTAGCCCGATGGCCCCAAACAGCACTATCGGGGTCCAAGAGATGAGCCCCTGGCGCGTCGAGAAGAGCGTCTCGAGAATCGCCGGCTCCGCCCACCGAAAGGAAACCGCTTCCCCATGAGGATTCACCACTGGTGTCCCATAGATCGTCTGCCACGCCCATAGCTGTGGCGAGAACACCGCAACACACGAGATGCACAGTACGGCGAGTCGACCGCAAGCGGTTGGCAGTGACCAGCGCCGCTCCCATAGTCCGGCCAGCAGTTCGAGTCCGGGGATGACGAGAATGATCAGGTCCTGCGACCGGACCAATCCCGCGAGTCCAGCCAGTGCGCCCAACAGGGCAAACCGTGGTAGGTCGTCCCGGTCGCGGGTTCGATACCAGGCGTGGGTAAAAAGCGCGACCGCGAAGAGCGACATGGCATGGGAGTAGGTGGGCGACACCAGCGAGTAGTAGAGCAGGGAGCCGCCTAACCAGAGGGTGAGCGTTGCCCAGAAAGCGGCTGCTGCAGAGTAGACCCGGCGCGCCAGGTCGTAGCAGAGCCAGGCTCCCGCGGTCGCGTACCCGATTCCGGCCACGCCGGCAGAGAGCTTGAACGGCACGGCGAGCCCATCGAAGAGGATATGCGCCCCGAGCAGGTTCAGCACGGCGATCACGGCGGCAACGGCGAGGAAGAGAGGCGCCCACAGGAGCGCCGAACCGGGAGGGGCGCTATTCGGTACGAACCCAGTCGCCAATGGAGTCAGGTCAGCCGAGTCTTCAGACAGCTCCGTCGTGAGCAAGCGGTAGTCGTTCGAGAAGTCGATGTCGCCGTCGAAGAAGACGGACCGCAGCCACGCGTAGTACTTGAGCGCATCACCGTCGATGATACGTCCGGGTGGCTTGGGAAACCAGACGTGTGCCGTCACATAGGCCACGGCGAAGAGCAGGCCGATGGCCACGAAGCTCAATGTGGGATGCCGCTCGAACCAAGCGACCAGTCGGCCCGCATAACTCACGGCCAAGAGTCTACCTTGCGTGCGCGTGACACCTCACGGGATGGGCCCAAGCATGAACTGTGAGCAGCCAACATTTGTCAGGTTGAACCGTACCGGGTTTTCCAGAGACTGAATTACGTGACCCCGGTCGAGCGTGGCAAGTTCGACCGCATCGACGGTACGCCAGGGTCCACGACGGTTGATGACCTTGGTACCATTATCATCCCCCGATGCTCGCCAACGTCCGCCGGGTCTTTTCGCACCTGGCGGTCTACGGATCGGGCGAGATCCTCCTCTTCGGCATCGGCTTTCTGCTGGTCCCAGTCTACACGCGCGTCCTGACGCCGGCGGAGTACGGTGTGCTCGGATTGCTCCTGCTGCTCCGTGCTTTTCTGCGACCGCTGAATCAGCTTGGGCTGGACGAGTCGTTCCTGCGCTTTTACTACGACTGCGACGACGACGCGGCGCGGCGGACGTTGACCAGCACCACCCTGGTCGCAATCGGCCTGGCGAGCGGGTTGGTGCTTACCGTGCTGCTTGCCGGAGCACCCACGGTCAGCCGCTTGCTCTTTGGCTCGGCCGAGCATGCCTGGACACTCCGCCTGCTCGCCCTGAACGGCTTCCTGCAGGCGTTCCTGTGTGTCCCCCACGGCCTGCTCCGGATCCGGAACGAGCCGGCGCGGTTCGCCCGCTGGACGATAGGCGGCGGCCTCGGAGCCACGGCGGGGCGCCTGCTGCTGGTGGTCGGCTTCCGGATGGGCGTGTTCGGCATCATGCTGGCCGACCTGCTGGTGTCGATCGTGCTGGTCGCCGGCCTCTCCCGCGTGGTCGAGCGGCCCCTCGGGCGGTTCTCGTGGCAGCGGGCCCGGGAGATGCTGCGTTTCAGCCTGCCGTTGGTGCCGACGACGTTGCTGCAGCAGGTCACGATGATGTCCGACCGGTTCTTCCTGCGACTTGCTCGCCCGCTCTCGGACGTGGGCATCTACCAGTTGGGCGGCACGATCGCCAACGTCCTGCGCATTTATCCGGAAGCGTTCCGCCGCGCCTGGATGCCGTTCGCGTTCGAAAAGATGGATCAGCCGGACGCGCCGCGGCAGTTCGCCCGGCTCGCGACGGTTGCCTTTGCGCTCCTGGTGTTCGGGACGCTGGGCATCGCCATCCTCGCCGGACCGGTCGTGCAGGTCATGACGCCACCGACGTTCCATGGCGCCGCTGCGGTCGTGCCCCTCCTGGTCCTGAGCGTCGCGCTACACGGGGCCACCATCTTCCTGACGACGTCGCTCAATGTGGCGAAGCGGACCCGCGCGCTGCCCGTCGCCGCCGCTGTCGCCGCCACTGTCACGGTGGCGGGCCACGTAACACTGATCCCGCAGTTCGGGCTCCTGGGCGCGGCCAGCGCCACCGCGGCGGGTCAGGCAGCGCGCGTCATCGTGATGACGGTCGCGGCGCAGCGCCTCTACCACATCCCCTACGAGGCGGGTCGTCTTCTCCGCACCGCGCTTGTCGGCCTTGTGGTCTACGCCGCCGCCGGCTTCGCGCCCGCAGATGTCTCGGCGGAGGCGCTGATCGTCCGCGTGGGCCTACTGGCCACGTTTCCCTTGGCGCTGATCGGTACGGGTGTGGTCGATCGGAAGGCGCTGGAACGGCTACGAGCGGGGGCCTGGATGGACTGATGGCGGGTCAGCGGATCGGTTCGGGTGCTCGTTCAACCGAAGCTCGCCGTCAATCCACATGGCGGCGTAGTCGTCCAGGAAGTCGAGGGTGGCGCCGGAGCTCACGTCGTTGATGAACGGCGCACCCTCAGAGTCTCCGGTTAGCCAGACCTGCCGACGAAGACCCGTCTGTTCCGCCAACCGTTGATCGAGCAGAAGCCAGGTGATCGTGCATGCCAGGGCCACCGCCAGGTACGCTACCATCCACCCACGCGTCGAGGCCGACAACAGCATCAGAGCGAATAGGATACGCTGCCTCCGCGTCACGACGATGGATCGACTCCTGCTGTACAGCTCTCGGCTTCGTGCCTGGCGCAATCAGTATCCCAGCGCGTACCGCATCGGTTTCTGGTACTCGCTGGCAGCAGTTTCGCTGCCGTTGCTCTGGCTGGCCGCGCTCGGTCTGGCGCCTGAAGCCGGGCTCACCCGCAGCTATTGGTATCCGGTCGAAGCCTCGACCGAACCGATCATCGAGGAACGCATCACGGCCATCGATCTTGCGTTCATTGACGAGCGATACCGGCCAACCCGGAACTACGAGGTTCGCTGGGAAGGTGTGTGGTTCTCGCCGCGAGCCGAACGGGTTGACTTTTATGCGGGGGCCGACGACGGTGTCACCATTCGAGTGGACGGTGACACCGTCCTGGAACGCAGTCCGGCGGTGGGCATGCACACGGTGGCCCGGACCGTGGAACTCGGGGCGGGAGCGCATCGGCTGGAAATCGAACACTGGCAAGACGGCGGCGGGCGGAGCCTGAATGTGCAATGGGGCCACGCCGGCGGCCCCCCGGCGCTCCTGGGCCCCACTCGTCTATTCCCGGAGGATCCCGGCGTACTCGGCTACTGGCTGCGATTCGCCGCCGTGCGATTCCCCGTCCTCATCCTGTGGATGTGGACGACAGGCATTGCGGCGCTGGTAGGACTGACGATCGGCCGAGCGTCCTACTGGAGGGTCACGAACCTGAGCCCGGCCGAGCATGGGAACCGCCTCCTCAGCCAGCTCCTGCTCTCCGGCCGAGCGTTCTATCGGAGCGTCGCGAGCATGAGCCCGGCCGAGCGTTGGCGACGCGTGCGTACCGCCCTGTTTCCCGCCTTGCTCGGCCCCAGCCAGCTTCTGCTCTTCGGCCCATGGACGGTGCACGAGACCAACCGGACCGAGTTCCTCGTGGGGTTCTGGGAACTGGCGCCAGGCTGGGTCTGGCTACTTGGGCCCATCGTCGGCGTCCTGGCGGGACTCAGCATCCTCATGCCGGCCCGGTGGTTTCCACGGTACGTAGCAGCGCTCTGCGCGGTCGGCGTGCTGCTCTGGGCGCAGGGGAATCTGCTACTCGCAGACTACGGACTACTGGACGGCGGCGGGCTCGACCTGGCATCACACGCGTGGCGAACGCCGTTCGAAGCCGGCTTGTGGGTCTGCGTGTTCCTGCTCGCCGTGGTATTCGCCAACAGGTTCGCTCCTGTAGCGCCCATCGCGTGCGCAGCGCTCGTGACGCTGCAGGCAACCGTCCTCGTGGTCCCGGTCGCCAGAATGGTAAACGCCGACGCACCCTCGACACCAGGCGCCGAAACCGGCTGGCAGGTGCCGCCGCCAGAGATCTATGAACTCTCGACCACACGCAACCTCATCCACATCGTGCTCGATGGCTTCCCGGCACGCACGTTCGTCAACATCCTGAACACCGACCGGCCCGCCTTCGATCACGACTGGTCCGGTTTCACGTTCTTCGCCGATCACCTCGGCGCGCACCGAAACACGAACGCCGCCATGATCGCGATGCTCTCGGGCATCCCCTATCGCAACGAACTGCCGTTCCGCGAGTTCGTCGCTCGCCATCCATCCGTCTTCCACACGCTCGGACAGCAGGGGTATCAGCTTCGATCGGTGACCTCCCACGTTTTCAACCATCCGAATCCGGCGTTCCCCGGAGTCGACGACGCGATCCTCTACAGCATTCCGTCACCTTACGGCAGCTACCGTGACTATGTCGATATCGCGTCGGCGAAATTGCTGGACCTATCGCTGTTTCGGCACGCGCCGCAAACCTTCAAGCCCGACATCTACCGCGGCGGGCGTTGGTTCCTGCAAGACCGGAGCGCGGCAGCGGCGACAGCCAGGCGGCCCTATGGAGACACCATGTTTCTGCGTGAGTTCGCCAGTCGGCTCACACCGGGCGACGAAGCGCCCGCGTACACGCTCATCCACGTGTATACGCCGCACCTCCCGCTAGTCAACAACGCGGACTGCACGTACGCGGTTCGGTCGATGCCCGTCTCAGAGCACTTCGCGAACCAGGCACAGTGCGCCTTGTCATCCGTCCGGCTGTTGCTTGATCGACTGCGGGACCTTGACCTCTACGATCGAAGCGCCATCATCGTCACGTCCGACCATGGAATCGAGCCGACGTACATCCAACCCGAAGAAGAGCATCCCTTACGCGGAATAGAAACGCCCGCCCGTATGACTCTCCCCGGGGTCGAGTCTCGCGCCACCCCTCTACTCCTGGTGAAGCCCTTCGCGTCCCATGGTCCGTTGCAGACCTCTTACGCACCCACCGCGATTACCGACGTGCCCGCCACTCTGCTCGACCTCGTGGGTCTCCCCAACGCGCTGGGACGCGGCGCTTCCGTATTGCGGATCGATCCTGCAGAGCCTCGGCAGCGCATGTACGCACACCAGGATCCGAAAACCCGACCGGATCCTTTCCTCGATGTCCTTTACGTGTTCGACGTTGACGGAAGGATCGACGATCCGGACGCCTGGAGCTATCACCGGACGGTATTCGAGCCGACGGATGATCGTGCGGCGCAACGCCGGGAGAACCAGATCGGACTGTTCGCAGATCCGCATGGCACAGCGGACGAAGCTGGCGCCCGCACCTACCGGACCGACGGATACGCGGTGTTTTATGCGGTGGCCGAAGACTCGCGCGTTGCGTTCGATGTCCGCAGGATGCCGGCCATGGCCACCACCCAGACCGTCACCGTTCGGATCGACGGCGACATCGTCGACCAACGCGTACTGGCGGACGACGCGTGGTACACGCTCTCCTATCCGGTCGAGCCGCGGTCCGAAGATAGCCCGTTCTGCATCGAGTTGCTGACAAGTCCTGCCCGGGACGACGCAACAGGCGAGTCCTGGGGGCTGATGCTCCGCGGCGACATCTGACAGGGTCTCAACCAGTCAACCCGCGAGCGGCTGGCGGCAGACACGACGGAGTGCCACCGCAGCATGTACTATTCGCCCGAATGCGATTCACTCCTGGCGCGAGAGGTTGGTGGATCGCCGCGTATCTTGTGGTGACGTTCGCGTCAACCACGGGATGGCTCGTTCTCGGTCAGCAACTGGCGGAACAGACAGGCCTGCGCCGACAGGTGTGGCTGGAGAACGACTTCCAGGGCCGCCCGGTCATTGATGACGTCGCTGACGCGGCCACGCTGAGATTTCTGGACGACGACTCAAGGCTGCCCCGTGAGTTCATCAGCGCCCGGTGGCACGGTTACTGGTACGTCTCGAGCCGTCAGCAGTTCATACTGCACGTTCAAGCGGACGACTACGCCGACGTCTGGATCGACGGGGAGCTGGTGTTTGGTCGAAGTTCCGCAGCGGCGCGGGCTGTGAGACTGGACGCTGGCGTCCACGAATTGCAAATCGTCTTCCAACAGTACGCCGGTGAATCCGGCCTCGAGTTTTACGAAGCATCGGGGCACGCGTACCCGCTACCGCTCCGAACGGGCCACCTGTTTCCGGATGCGCCTGAACCAGACCTGCTGCGGTTGGCAACCATTGTCGACCGTCTGAAGCTCGCAGCCAGCATTTTCTTTGCCGCGGGTGCGCTGGGTGCTGTCGTTCTCATCTTCAGGCGGCGGCGTGCCGCCGTTGATGCCGCCGTGTTGACCGTGCTCTGCCTGGCAATGCTGGTGTACGGCTTTGGCAATCTGTCGTTGTACCGTGCGGATGTAGATGGCTTGGACTTTCTCCGTCTGGGCGTCAGGTTGTCCCATGATGGTACGTACAGGCGGTATGACTGGCAGCGTGATGAGCATGTGCGCGAACCCTTCGCTCCGGCCCTGATAGCGGCTACTGATCTTGTATCCAAGGCACTCGGCTTCGGAGCCGTTTCTATAGAATGCGTTAGCGATGAGACCGGCAGCGAGCGGTGCAAGCGTCAGTACGTCCCTTACAAGGTAACGAATCTCATCCTGCTCGTGCTCGGAGCCGTTGGCGTGTTCTGGCTGGTGTTCCGGTTGACGAGCAGCCGAACACTGGCCTATCTCGGTTTCCTGCTTACAGCGCAGAGCGCGGCCCTGCTGGCAAGCGCCGACTCCTTCTACACGGAGGTACATGCCGCAACCCTGATGGTTTCGGTCGGCGGTCTGGCATGGGCCACTGCAACCACACGACGACTCGTTTACGCAACGCTGCTGGGCTTGGCGCTGGCAGCACTCGTGCTGACCAAGGTGATATTCACGTACCTGTGGATTCCGATCGCTCTGGCGCTAGCTGCAACGGATCTCTTGCGGCGACGGATCAATTGGACTACTGCGGGACTAATCGGAACGATGGTAGTTGTTCAAGGTATTCCAGTCGGCGCCTGGATGACGCGGAACTACCTGGTAGCCGAGAATTTTTCAATCGTCGAGTCGCGAACGTATCGGGTGCTGACCCTGCGTACACACTACAACGCGATGCGGAACGACGAGTGGGCGGCAGGATTTGCCTACTACCTTCCGCCGACCGGAGAAAGCCCTTGGCTGGAGAGTTTCCCTCGGGAGTCGTTCGAGCGGTTCGAACAACGCCGAACCACAGGCTTCAGGGCAAACGCCGTGCGATCCATTGGCCGACAGGAGAACGACGAGATGGCGACGCAATCCATCGATAGTCTGCTCGCGGATCCATTGCGGCATCTCAAGGTGGGGTTGCTTCTGGCTTGGCGTGGAACGTTCGTTGAAGGTGGCGTGGGGTTCTCCGGCAATCCGATGGCTGTTCGCCTGGCTGACCTGCACGGTCACCCTGCCTGGCCACGCTGGCGTCTCATGTGGGACGCCAAGGCTGCGACACTGGTCAATCTCGTTGGCCTGCTCGTCCTGCTGGTGGTTCCGCTTTGGCTCTGGTTAGGGCGCGGACAACCCGAAGCCGTGCTCGTCTTCTTGCCGGCTCTCTACGCTCACACGACCTATGCAGCAGTATCGCATTTCCTGCCGCGCTACGCGCTCCCGCAGGTCCCCCTGCGCGTAGTCGCAACGATGGTGTTGCTGTTCCTCGTCTGGTCGTATCTCCGCCGGAGTAAGCCGTGACAGTGACCGGCGATCCACGCAACAACTTCTCATCGGCCGACGTACGGCAGTTCTGGGACGGTGTTGCCAGGATCTACGACCGCGCGAACGACAACGTCCGGGTCGTGCACGATCAACGCTATCGTGAGAGTTTTCGCTATTTCTCGCGCTCGAAGCCGAGAGTCGTGCTGAACGTCTGGTCACGAACCGGCGAGGCCGTAGAGTTCCTGCGCCAGCGGGGCGTCGAGGCCCTGCTGGTCAACCTTGAAGTGTCGATGCCGCTGATCCGGCGCGCAGTGGCTCGTGGACGCGGCAAACACTCGATCCAGACGGACCTTACTGATCTACCGGTTCGCAGCGACTCGGTTGATTTGGTACTGTCCCTGGAGACCTTGGAACACTGTCCCAACCCGTTTCGCTTCGTGACCGAGCTCTACCGCGTACTTCGCCCTGGCGGCACCCTTGTATTGAGTTGTCCGCCCGCGTTTGCCGAATTGGTGCTACGCGTCTACGAGTTCTTTGCTTTCAACCACGGCGAGGGTCCGCATCGATTCCCCCCGTCTCGCGAAGTGAAGCGCCTGCTAGCGCGCGCAGGCTTCGATTTGCTTGACCACCGAGGGACACTCTTCGTCCCCTTCGAGAGCCTCCAGTGGCTCGATGCGATCGTCGAACGCCCACTCAACGCGATTGGACTATCGGACCTGGGCATCCGCCAATTCTTTTATGCCCGGAAACCAGTGGTGTCGCATGATTGACGCGTCGTCAACCATCGAGATTCTGCGAACCCGCACGATCGAGACTCAGTCGTCGGTTGCCTTCGACGGCAAGTATCTGGTTCCCGGCTCCCTGGTCGACGCCCCGAACCCTGACATGTCACTGCTGGACGCTGTGATCACGCGCCGAACATCGCGCAACTACGCCAAGGAACCGGTGCCGTTCGAACTTTTCGAGTCGATCGTGAACCTGGCGGCGCACGCACCGTCAGCATGTAACGAGCAACGCTGGAAGATCATCTACATCGACGATCCGGCAACGCTGGAAGATCTCTATCAGCGCGGCTCCGCCGCATTCCTGAGAAAAACCAGGCAGGCCTTTCTCTTGCTTTACAACAATCGATCGGACAACGTGAAGTACCGCGACCATGTGCAGTCCGGCGCGGCGTTTATCACGACGTTCTCGTTGCTCGCGCACTCCATCGGGATCGGTAGCTGCTGGATTGGTCATATTCCCAATCACCGGGAGATTCGGCGTCTGTTCCAGATCGACAGACGCTTCGATCCGATTGCTCTGGTGAGCTTCGGATTCTACAAGTACCGAGTCAAGCCGCGCCCGCGCAAGAAGCAGGGGGAGGCGCTTGTGGCGTCCGCCCGCTTCAACTTTGGCGAGCTCGTCTTTCAAACCAACAAGAACATAACTGCACGGAGATTGCTGATACGCGCGTACTACGCACTCCCGGTGTTCATTCGACGCCGGATTCGACATTGGACGCTGCCGTACGAGAAGAAGTTCTACGACGAAGTCGCGGATTGAGCGCCCAGTCGCTCAGGGCGAACGTGCCGGTTCGGATGACCGTTCAACCGTCGCCCGATAGACCTGAATCCCGAGTTCGCGGGTGTCGCCCGATCCCTCGGTCGCGTCCGCCGGAACGAACGGCCGGTCCACGGCGATCCGGATGTCAACAGGGTCTTGCTCCCCCAGCAATGCCGCGGGAAGCGGGACGTCGGCCTGTTGCCGGCCGGCGGCAGGCACGACGGAGTGCGCCACCTGATCACCGACGGTGATGGTGAGGGTTCTGGGAGCGTCCTCGAACAGGTCGGCGCGGGCTCCGTAGTCGAGATGCAGCACGACACCCGTCCGCGGGTTCGGGAACGACAACGTCGCCGTCTGCTGCGTCCAACGCCAGGACGATCCGGCGTTCGTCTCCCGGCGGTACCAGCCATCCGCGAACTCGACCAGAACCATCCGCGCCTTGTCCTCCGCCGGAACCAGCCAGCCGTCATATTCCGCGAGCGCGTCGAGCGGCGGCGCGACCAGAGATTCGTCACCGGATCCGACGAACGGAAGCCCCAGCTCCGACACACCCCACACGATGGACAGGGACGCGGCGCCGCCACCCACGCCGAGGAGAAACGTCCGACGCGAGAAACCGTGCGTCCCGGGCATGATCACCCCGCCCCTGCGAGCGTATCGGCCAGCCGCAGCGAGAGCGCGACAATCGTCAGCGTCGGGTTCGCGTAGCCGCCGGTGGGAAATACGGACGACCCGGCCACGAACAGGTTGTCGTATCCGTGGAGCCGGCAATCCGCGTCCACGACGGAATTCGACCGGCTCGTGCCCATGCGGGTCGTACCCATGATGTGGCCGCCGCCAGTGGCCCGCCCGTATAGCCGTTGGTTGTTGATGCGGACGCGGCCCTTGCCCGACTCGTTCAGTGACTCTCCCAGAAGCCGTAGCGTGGTTTCGACGTTGAACACGTCCCCGGCGCCGATGGCGCAACGCACGGCGGGGCGAAACAGTCCGGCGGCGTCGCGCTCGCCGGTCAGGAAAACCTCGTTGGTGGCTGACGGGGCCATCTCGGACCGAGTGTTGCAAGTGTAGTGATGGAAGGTTCTACGGTACTGGCCGGCAAGATGGTCGGCCATTGGATGTTCGGTAGTACGCCTACTGCACTCCACGCTACAGGCCAGTAGTCCATGCCGCCGCATCTGCTGATCGTCCGGGACCAGCACGTGTACAGCGCCGCCAAAGTCCGCCGGCCGTGACTGCTGATCGATGTCTTCGTCGAGCACCACCTCTCCCGCCGAGAAGAGATGCGGGTGCTCCATCAGATACTTGCCGGTCAGTCCGCTCTCGTTTCCGACCGGCACCCCGCCGTCTGCACGAGGCTGCAGGAACAAGTGCGCGTTGCCGATGCCGCCACCGGCAAGAACGACGTTCTGTGCGGCATCGAGGTGAACTGTCTCTCTGACGCCGGCATCATGCCGAAAGCAGGTTAGCTGGCTAACGGCGCTGCGTGACGCATTCGCGTCCAGGCCGACAACCGACGTTCCGAGCGCAACATCCACCAGCGAGGAGACGCTCAAAGCGTCCTGGTACTTGGGCCCGAAGCGCGTAGGGCTGCCCGTCGAGAATGGCCGATAGGCGAATCCCGGCGCCAGCGGCGTCTGTACGTCGAGAATGGATGGTTCACGGTCGAGTACGCGAGCGGCGCGCCGGTAGTAGGGCGCCAGATCGGACTTGGCGATCGGCCACTGAACTCCGGCCGCCGGGTTGGCGAAGTCCACGTCCATGAGAGTGGCGCACCAGCCGGACCAGACCCTCGACGTGCCGCCCAGGATCCGGATGGAGTGCGCATTCCACCAGCCGTCGCGGAAGTGCCCGTAGTTGACGGCGTTCGGCAGGTCGCTACGCGGCTCGGTCAAGCCTCCCGTCTCGAACACCAGAACCGAGTGGTTCGTCTTGGCAAGCTCCAGGGCCAGTGTGAGGCCGGCCGGACCGGCCCCGATCACGTAACAGTCGTAGCGGCGGTCGGGCAGGTCGTGGTGATGGAGCATGAAGCGCCAACATCATAGCTGGCCGCCATCGACCCGCGGCGCGTGGCGGTGGAGCATAACCGGCTGGTCGTCAAGAAGGCCGCCTACGGCTCGACGGTCGTCTCCGAGGGCGACGAGCCGACGGCGTGGCGTCGTCAGAACTGACGCAGGTAGCGGTCCATGCCACTGCGTTGCGGACGCTTGATCCAGTAGCTGGGCGCGTCCCAGTCGGGCCTGCGGTACAGCGTATCGCCACGGACGAGCCGCGACAAGAGCCCAATCGGCGTCACGACCACGAAGTACACGACGCCCATCATCAAGTGCGAGACGGTCCAGCCGATGGGCAGCGCCGCATACATCCAGCCAACCAGAATGGGGCGGCGGAGCGGCGGCGCCAGCCAGTAGACGGCAGCGAGCGCGCCGCCGACCGACCAGATGACGAGTGCCGCGGCCGGGGCGCCGAACTGCCAGCGCACAAAGGCGCCGACCAATGCGACGAAGACCGGCAGCAAGAGGCCGAACCATCGCAGGTCGCGCGGCGACGGCTGGCGATTGACGCGGAAGTGCGACATGACCTTCAGTCCATCTCGAACCGGGCGAGGTGCGCCGCCGCGTCCACCCGCGCGCCTTCCGGCTGCCGTTCCTTCAGCAGGACGGACCGGCCGAGCACCAGGGCGTCCATCCCCGTCGCCATGAAGCAACGCCACGCATCGTCGGGCGTCCGGACGATCGGCTCGCCCCGCACGTTGAAACTGGTGTTGATCAGGACCGGACAGCCCGTTTTCGCCTCGAAGGTCCGCAGCAGGGCGGCGAAGCGACCGTGGCGCTCGGCATCCACCGTCTGCAACCGCGCGGAGTCGTCGACATGCGTCACCGCCGACACGTCCGAGCGGACGGCGCGCAGACGGTCGAAACCCTGCCGGCCGTCGCCGTCCACCGGGTGGCGCCGCGCCTCCGCGACCGGCGCGACGATCGACATGTAGGGCCGGTCGTCATCGGGACGCAGCACGAAGTAGTCGCTGCCGCGGTCGCGCAACACGGCCGGCGCGAAGGGGCGGAACGACTCGCGGAACTTGATCTGAACGTTCATCCGCGACTGCATCCCCGGATCGCGGGGATCGCCGAGGATACTGCGCGAGCCAAGCGCACGCGGTCCGAACTCCATGCGCCCCTGGAACCAGCCGACCACCTGCCCCGCCGCGATCAGCTCCGCCACCGCCGCGCAGAGCGTCTGATCGTCGGCATAGTCGTCGCGCGGTGCGACCAGGCCGTCGAGGAACGTCCGGATCTCGTCGTCGCTCCAGTGCGGACCGAGTAACGAACCCTGCTGCGCGTCGTGCGGGCGAACGGTGCGCGGGTGGCCAAGCAGTTGGTGCCAGATGAACAGCGCCACCCCGAGCGCGCCGCCCGCGTCGCCCGCCGCCGGCTGAATCCAGATGTCGTCGAACGGTCCCTCCCGCAGGATGCGTCCGTTGCCGACGCAGTTGAGGGCGACGCCTCCGGCCAAGCAGAGATTCCGCATCCCGGTCTGCGCATGCACGTGGCGTGCCGTCCGGAGCATCGCCTCCTCGGTCACCGCCTGGATCGACGCCGCGATGTCCATCTCGCGCTGGGTGATGGGCGTCTCCGGCTTGCGCGGGGGTCCGCCGAAGAGCGCGTCGAACTTCGGCGACGTCATTTGGAGGCCCTCGCAGTAGCGGAAGTACGACAGGTCGAGACGGAACGATCCGTCGTCCTTCAGGTCGATCAAGTGCTCCCGGATCCGGGCGGCGTAGCGCGGCTCGCCGTACGGCGCCAGCCCCATCAGCTTGTACTCGCCCGAGTTGACGCGGAACCCAGCGAAGTACGTGAACGCCGAATAGAGGAGGCCGAGCGAGTGGGGAAAGCGGATCTCGTGCGTCAGTTCGATGCGGCTGCCGCGCCCGGTGCCCCAGGTGGTCGTGGCCCACTCACCCACGCCGTCCAGCGTCACGATCGCCGCCTCGTCGAACGGGGATGGGAAGAACGCGCTGGCGGCATGGGATTCGTGATGCTCCGTGAACACGATCGGCTTGCGATAGCGCCCACCCAGGCCCCGCGCGATCTCGCGCGGCAGGCGCAGCTTCTCGCGTGTCCAGGCGGGTGCGAACCGGACGAACTGCCGGAACCCGCGGGGCGCGTAGGCGAGATAGGTTTCGAGCAGACGGTCGAGCTTCAACAAGGGCTTCTCGTAGAAGCCCACGGCGTCGAGGTCGTCCGGCGCGAGGCCCGCTTCGGCGAGGCAGTAGCCGATGGCGTTCGACGGGAACGACGCGTCGTGTTTCACGCGGGTGAAGCGTTCCTCCTGGGCCGCCGCGACAATCTCGCCATCCACAACCACCGCCGCCGCCGCATCGTGGTAGAAGGCCGAGACGCCGAGCACCGCGGCCATCAGAAGAGCGTATAGATGAACGGCGCGGCGACGGTGCCGGATAGCGCGATGAGGCCGCCCAACAGCAGGAGGACGATGACGATGGGGCCGAGCCACCACTTCTTGTTGTCGCGCAGGAACTGCCACAACTCCACCAGGAAGGGGAGCTGCTCGGCCTGATCGAGTGCCCGTGCAAAGTCGTCCCGCCCGTCCGCGGCGCGGTCGTTCTTCTCTGCCATCACTCCACCTCCTCAGCCCGGGCTATCGTATTACCTTCCTCCCGGATGGAATGCGCATTCCACCAGCCGTCGCGGAAGTGTCCGTAGTTGACGGCGGTCGGGCAGGTCATGGTGGTAGATCATGAAGCGCCAACATCATAGCTGCCCGCCAACGAGCGCTGACGAACGACTTGGCGAGTTCCATCACGGCGAGAGTGAGTCTTGACGATGCAATGGGGCGGCGGTACCCTCGCCGCGATGACCATTCAGCTCAACGGCGAGCCGCATGAGGTGTCCAGGCCGATAAGCGTCAGCCAACTCCTCGAAACGCTCGACATCGACCCGCGGCGTGTGGCGGTGGAGCACAACCGGCTGGTCGTCAAAAAGGCCGCTTACGGCTCGACGGTCGTCTCGGAGGGCGACGAGGTCGAGGTGGTCAACTTCGTCGGCGGCGGTTAGCCAAACCAGGTTGGTTAAGCTCGGGCGACATCAGGCTTGCCGGCCTGGAGGCTGGCGCATCACCTATGGATACATCCCTCACCATCGCCGGGCGCGCGTTCCGGTCGCGGCTCATCGTCGGCACCGGCAAGTACCCCACCCCGGAGGTGATGGTCGCCGCCCACGACGCCTCAGGCGCCGAGATGATCACCGTCGCCGTCCGCCGCGTGCAGTTGCCGGGCCGTCCCGCAGACGAATCGCAGCAGGCGATCATTGAACACATCGACACCGACCGGTACATGCTGCTGCCCAACACGGCCGGCTGCTACACGGCGGACGACGCGATTCGCACGGCGCGGCTCGGCCGCGAGGCGGGACTCTCGGAGTGGGTGAAGCTGGAGGTTATCGGCGACGAGCGGACGCTCTTCCCCGATAACGCGGCGCTGGTGGAAGCAACCACGGTTCTGGTGAAGGAGGGCTTCGTCGTCCTCCCCTACACGAATGACGATCCGGTCACCTGCCGCAAGCTGGAGGACGCCGGCGCCGCCGCCGTGATGCCGCTCGGGGCGCCCATCGGCTCCGGCCTCGGGATTCAGAACCCAAACAACATCCGGATCATCCGGGAGTTCGCGTCGGTGCCGGTGATCGTCGACGCCGGCGTCGGCACGGCCTCGGACGCCACGCTGGCCATGGAACTGGGCGTCGACGGCGTCCTGATGAATACCGGCATCGCGGGCGCCGACGACCCGGTGGCGATGGCGACAGCGATGAAGCTGGCCGTCGACGCAGGCCGCCTCGCGTGGTGCGCCGGCCGGATCCCGCGCAAGCTCTACGCGACGGCCAGCAGCCCCCTCCAAGGCGTCATCGGGACCTGAGCGGTGTCCCGGCCTTCCACGCGGGAAGCGCTCGCTGTCATCGGCGCGTTCAGCGCGATCGCAATCGTTGCGACGCGACCGCTGATCCTGCACCTCGGGGACGCCCTGCCGATCAGGCTCTCCGGCGCGCCACTGCTCAATACTCTGGTCCTTGCCTGGGACGCCGACCGTCTCTTGCATGGCCTGCAAGGCTGGTGGGATCTCCCGGTCTTCCATCCCTACCAGTACGGTCTCGCGTTCTCCGAGACCCTGCTCGGCATCGCCGTCTTCACGGCACCCTTTCACTGGTTGACTGGAAACCCGGTCGTCGTCCACAACCTCGCCTACCTGGCCACGTACGTCCTTGCGGGCGGCGGGATGTACCTGCTGGCACGATCGTTGACGAGAAGCCGAATCGCCGCTGCTGTAGCCGGCGTGCTGTTCGTCTTCATACCGTTCCGCGCCCAGGAGGCGGCAGCCCTGCAGTCGCTGATGTACGGCTGGATGCCGATCGGGCTGTGGGCGCTTCATCGGTACTTCGCAACCGGCGGGCTCACCGCACTGGCCGGCTTCGCCGCCGCCTTTCTGCTTGCTGGACTGTCCAACGGCCACTTTTTCTTTTTCTTCGCGCCGGTCGTCACGATCGTGGCGGGAATCGAGGTGATCTTCCGAGTGAGGTCACGGCCGCGCATGCTGATCGAACTGCCAGTCGCCGCAGCCATCATGTTTGCCGCAGTGCTGCCAGTGATGTCGGGATACCTGACCGCGCGCGAGCTCTACGGCATGCAGCGGTCGCGGCAGGAAATCATCTCCTACGCGGCAAACACGGTGGCGTGGCTGGATCCCGGATTCTGCTTGGCCGCGCTCGCTCTACTGGGACTTC
Organism: Vicinamibacterales bacterium; assembly: GCA_965202655.1. Classification (GTDB taxonomy): domain Bacteria; phylum Acidobacteriota; class Vicinamibacteria; order Vicinamibacterales; family UBA8438; genus VXRJ01. The sequence continues at coordinate 1,015,718 of CBDBBK010000001.1, forward strand.
TGGCGGCTGCGCTCCGTCGAGGCCCGAATCGGGACGCGGTTCGCAGCGACCGCCGTGTCGTCGTCATGTACACCCTGGTCGCGGTGACCGGCATCGCCTTCGCGCTCGGTCCGGAACCGACGGTGAACGGCGTGCGGCTGATGGCGTCCGGGCCGTACGACTGGTTGCGCGAAATCGTACCCGGCCTCGACGGGCTACGCGTACCCCGTCGCGCCATCATCATCACACTGCTCGGCCTCACGGTACTCGCTGCCTTCGGCGTGCGGTTCCTAATCGAACGTCTACCGAGTCGTCCCGCACAAGCGCTGGCTCTTTTCCTCTGCGGCTTCACCATCATCGAGGGCGAGAACTACCGTCCGGTCCCGCTGGTGCCGTTCGAGACGCCACCCTCGCTGCAGGCGGCCCAGCAGTGGTTGCGCGACCGTCCGCCGGGCGCGGTGCTGAGTCTGCCCGCAATAGGACACCTCCAAGGAGGCAACTGGGACAGCGACATGCGCGCCAAGTACGGAGCGTTGGCCCACGGGCATCCCGTGGTGAATGGGACCTCCAGTTTCGTGCCGCCCCTGTACTGGTTCTTCACAGCGAGCGGAGCACTGGAGAATTTCGATGACCACGACTATGGCGACGTGCTGCGCGGCCTTCGGGCCTTGGGTGTGCGCTACTTGATCGTGCAGACGGACCCGGCCCTCGCGGACGCGGAGAAAGGCCGCGCCACCCTGCGCGCCATCCGCGGCCAGCCGGAGCAGATTGTGATGACCCGCGACTTCGGCGGAGTGACCGTGTTCGAGCTCTCGCCGTGGGACAACCCGCCTCCCGCCACCCCCCCGGAACGGCCGGCGATCGGAGGCGGGCTCTCCGGCACAGCGTCGCACAACCCGGGCGAGTTGGTGTACGCGTTCGACGACGATCTTGGAACGCGCTGGCTCAGCAATCAACCGCAGAGAGGTAATGAGGAAATCCTCATCCACCTGGACCAGCCGACCGACGTCTCCCACCTCCGACTCACGGCTGGCCGTTCGAGCCACCGCGACTATCCCAGACACCTGGTCATCGATTCGACCGCGGATGGCCGGACGTGGAACACGCTGTACAGCGGGAGTAGCTTCGAGCGGCTACTGCTCGGCGCCCTCCCCGTGGACCGCTTCTCCTTCATGGACTTCCCGCTTCCCCCCAACACGTCGCGTCTCATCCGCCTGCGCCAGACCGGCAGCACGCCGACGTTCTATTGGTCGTTTCACGAACTGGAGCTCTGGGAAAGGGAGTGACTACTGCGTCCGTCGCCGATGGCCCTTGCGCGACGGTGTGAGCGCGTCGGTGCGGGCGCCCGGGCTGAGCAGCAGGTCCTTGAGGTCCGGCGTCGCGAGTTGGTTCAATCGTCGCCATTGGTCGATAGGTACCAGCACCGCGGTCTCCACACCCCGTTTGGTGACGATCTGGGGCCCGTCGGTCAGGCTCGTCTCGAGGAATTCGCTGAACCGCGCCTTCGCGTCCTGAACCTGCCAGCAATCGCTCACGGGAACTCCAGTTTACCGAATCGTGGCATCCAGGCCGTTTGCACGGAAGTGATTACATGCAATCAGGTCCGTTCAATCGGCGCTTGCCTCCCAGACATACCCTGGTGTAGGCTCAACTTGATCTCTGGGGGCCAGTTCCTTCCGAGGGGGGCAACAGGGTAGCTGCCTGTGAGCCCAGCTTCGACAACGCTTACGTGTCGAGCGCTCGGTCCGCGCGTTGTGTGGGGGAGGAATCGTAACGATTCCATGCCTGGGCCGAGTTCCGCACATCGATGCTGTCGAAGTTTCGTGTAGAACCCCACGGCTGAAAAGCTCGGATATCCGAGCTTTTCCTATGTACGGCGCTCCTCAAACCTCCGATCAGCCATTCAGCTTCTTCGCAAAAGGTGCACGGCCGCGCAACTGAGCATCCGGCGCTACGTTGATATAATCTTGCACTCGCCAACGCTCCTTGGCAGTCGCGACCACCTTTGGGCTATGACCGACCGAAACATCCCAGTGAAACCCTCGCGGGAGTTCGCAGCCCGCAACGTGAAGCACATCCCTTCCATGAAAACTGTGCGGGTCCAGTCGCCACGTCAAGCCCCGGTCATCAATTCTCCGGTTGGTGGCGCCGTGCACCTCGTCGAACCTCGTTCTTTGCTTCTGACTGTCCAATTCCGCGCACTTCGTGCTGAACAACTGCAACGGAAAACACCGCGGATCGTGCCGACCCTCGCAGCCTACACGATGTTGCCACGCCTCACACGACGCCAGGTGGGGCGCGACGTCTGTCAACCCCGCGGGGAGTCGCTGCGAATGTGCCTTGTATCGCACAAAACGACTGAGTTCCATCCTCTTATCGCGCCCGGATTGAGCGCCAGGGGATAGTGGAACGAACGGTTTACCAAAAAAGAATACCGCCACCTTGACTCGATGCGCCAATCGGTAAAGGTTAGTGGCATCGTCGGCCGTCAGGAATTCAATAGGTCGCCCGTTAACGCGCTTGGTATGACTCTTCTTCTCCTGGACTGACCAGCCCCTATTGTGGCACGCTCTCCTTAGTAGCGTTCGAACCTCGGATGTAGCTGACCGCATGATGTCCGGGAACACAACCCAGACCTTAAGATCCACCTGACACCCCTACTTTAGCCGAAGAAGGACCGATGCTGGAATCTGTACGCGCTCCAACTCCTCACCCGTCATTGTCCGCAGGCAATTGATAAGTCTTTTCCTCAATTCCTCATTCCGCGTCGTCCTGCCACCCACATTTCGCGGTTCCAACAGGTCCGCCGGCGGTTCGCAGTTCTCTCGCTCGAACCACGACAGAAGATACTGCGCTACTCTTTCCTTCAGGTAGCCGTTCCATCGGTGCCGGAGTTCTGACGGAAGAAAAGTTGCCGGACGCCTGTTGCCAACCCACTCGGCAACGCGGTCCTGTCGTTCCACACTATCCAAGCTCGCGGCGAAGCCCTCTTTCCATTCGTTGAACGCTTCGGCAGTAATCGTTGCGATCTTTGGACCAGACGCTGTATTGCTGGTGGCAACTACTGCTTTCTTCTCTACAGTATCCCAGAAGTACTCGTAACCACTAGTGAAATCCAAGACCGCTTTCCACAAGTCCGGTCGGATTCGTGAATGCGATGTGTGGTCTTCACGGCAGGGGATTCCCTTGAGGATCGTGACCGCCGGCGTTGTTGTTTCGTCGAGACCCAGGATATCTTCATGTTTCTCGACAAACTCCCGAAACGTCTCGACGCCATAGTCCGACTCTTTGAAATTCCGGTCCGTCAAATCAAGGAGGCGGTTCTTGAGAACGGCCACAGTCATGCGATACCAATCCGGGCGCCCGGACTCGCGCGCCTTTTCGAAAGCCCGCTCAATCAGTTTTCTCGATTCATCCGCCATCATCTTGCCTTCTGTCGTGACATCGAATTGGGCGCTACACAGCCAGCCGTTTGACGTCGGCGTCGACCATTATCCGGATGAGCCCGGCGAAGTCGATGGTCGGCGTGGCCGAAGGCGATCTCGACGAGGTCACGGACGGAGTGGCTGATGCCGGTGGCGATGACGTAGTCCTCCGCGCGATCCTGCTGCAACATCAGCTTGCCGTCGTCTCAGTCGTGCTGGCTACTGGGCGGCGACTGTGCCTTGTGGACCGCTGCGCGCCTCCCCGGTGGGTGACGACGCGGCAGCTTCTTTCAGGCCGCCACGTCGTCCGGCACGGCCTTCAAGGAATCCTTCGATGCTCGCGACCCGCTGCGCGAGTTCCGAGACGTCGGTGCGAACATCGGCGATCGCGGAACGGTTTTCCCGGATAGCGGCGTCCGTGAAGCTCCACAACGTAAGTTGCATGCCGGCGAGCATTAGCGTCGCCGTAATGATCGTACCAATGATCCATCCAAGATCAGTCATGCGGACCCGTCGCTCCCCCCAGTCTACCGAATCGTGGCATCCAGGTAATCCAGATCCCGGCAATTCGGGACGCTCTATACCGAAGCAAGATCCATGCCGGCTACGCGGGCCGGACGGGCGTCAACCGCGGGTTGCCAGCCGCTCGACGTCGGCGTCGACCATCATCCTGACGAGCCCGGCGAAGTCGATGGTCGGCTCCCAGTCCAGGTCTGCCTTCGCCTTGGCGGGATTGCCGATCAGGTGGTCCACTTCGGCGGGGCGCAGAAAGGCGGGATCCGTCCGAACATGCCCCCGCCAGTCGACAACACGCCGAACAGCGCGGGTGCAGCCTCGAAGCGCCGCGGTGTCCGTCGCCGATGGCCCTTGCGCGACGGTGTGAGCGCGTCGGTACGGGCACCCGGGCTGAGCATCAGGTCCTTGCGGTCCGGCGTCGCGAGTTGCTTCAAACATCGCCACTGGTCGATAGGCACCAGCACTGCGTCACGAATCGAAGTATACAGTTACCCATATAGACAGATCAGGTAGTATGGGCAACAGGATGAAGACCACCATCGAACTGGCTGACGACTTGGCAACGGATGCACGACACTATGCAGCCCGCCACCACGTGACGCTCCGCTCCGTCATTGAAGACGGCATCCGGATGAAGCTCCGCGCCGAGCAGACGCGATCCGCCTTTCGGCTGCGTGACGCCGCCGTCAAGGGATCCGGCCTCCAGCCCGAGTTCAGTGACGCTGGCTGGCCTGCGGTGCGGAAGGCCATCTACGAGGGTCGAGGCGCTTGACCGCGGTCGATACCAACATCCTCGTCTACGCGCATCGCGCCGACTCGGAATGGCATGGCCGTGCGGCCGCCTGTCTGCGCGCACTGGCAGAAGGGCGAGCGGACTGGGCGATCCCATGGCCCTGCCTGCACGAGTTCGTCGCGACGGTGACACATCCTCGCATCTTCAATCCACCGTCGTCCGTTGAGGAGGCTCTCGATCAGGTAGAGGCCTGGATGGAGTCGCCGTCACTCACCTTGCTCGGCGAACCGCACGACCATTGGTCGATCCTCCGTCAGCAACTGCTGGACGGGCACGTGCAGGGACCGGTCGTGCACGACGCTCGCGTGGCGGCGATCTGCATCGGGCACGGCGTGCGGGAACTGCTCACGGCCGACCGCGACTTCGACCGTTTCCCGTCGATCCGCCGCCGGAATCCGCTTGTCAGGCCATCGTCGCGGTAACACCAGTTGCCGTCGCCTCCGTCGTGGCTACTGGGCCGGACGGGCGTCAACCGCGGGTTGCCAGCCGCTCGACGTCGGCGTCGACCATCATCCGGACGAGCCCGGCGAAGTCGATGGTCGGCTCCCAGTCCAGGTCCGCTTTCGCCTTGGCGGGGTTGCCGATCAGGTGGTCCACTTCGGCGGGACGCAGAAAGGCGGGATCGGTCCGGACATGCTCCCGCCAGTCGAGGCCGGCGTGGCCGAAGGCGATCTCGACGAGGTCGCGGACGGAGTGGCTGATGCCGGTGGCGATGACGTAGTCCTCCGCGCGATCCTGCTGCAGCATCAGCCACATGGCGCGGACGTAGTCGCCGGCGAAGCCCCAGTCGCGGTGGGCGTCCAGGTTGCCGAGGCTGAGCGAGTCCGCCAGGCCGAGCTTGATGCGCGCCACGCCGTGGGTCACCTTGCGGGTGACGAACTCCAGGCCGCGGCGCGGCGACTCGTGGTTGAAGAGGATGCCGGAGACGGCGAACAGGTCGTAGCTCTCACGGTAGTTGACCGTGATGTAGTGGGCGAAGACCTTGGAGACGCCGTAGGGGCTGCGCGGATAGAAGGGCGTCTGCTCGGTCTGCGGCGTCTCGCGCACCTTCCCGAACATCTCGCTCGACGACGCCTGGTAGAGCTTGATGGAGGTGTCCACCTGCCGGATCGCCTCCAGCATGCGGGTCACCCCCTGCGCGTTGTACTCGCCCGTCAGCATGGGCTGATCCCACGACGCGGGGACGAATGACATCGCCGCGAGGTTGTAGATCTCGTGCGGCTGCACGTCGTTGATGACGCGGATCAGCGAGAGCTGATCGAGCAGGTCGGCGGGCCGCAGCGTGATGCGATCGAGGAGATGCTCGATGCGCCAGTGGTTCGGCGCGCTGAGGCGGCGGGTGATGCCGACCACTTCGTAGCCCTGGTCGAGCAGCAGCTCCGCCAGGTACGAGCCGTCCTGCCCCGTGATTCCGGTGATGATTGCCCGCTTTGACACGTCTGGAAACCCGAGTCCGGCGGGGACGCGCCCGCCGGGCCATCTGAGCGCGTAGAGTATGGCCCAACGTCTCGCGATGGGCCAACCCGCAAACATAGATGTAGCGGTTGTCGGCGGCGGTGTCGTCGGCCTCGCCGCCGCCTGCACGGTGGCAGGCCGCGGGCACGGTACGTGCGTTCTGGAACGCCTTCCCCGCTTCGGCCTGGAGGCAAGCACGCACAACAGCGGTGTCATCCACGCCGGCCTCTACTACCCCGCCGGATCGCTGAAGGCGACGCTGTGCGTCGAAGGACGCGAGCGGCTGTACGCGCTGTGCGCGGAGCAGGGCGTGCCGGCGGAGCGGTGCGGCAAGCTGGTGGTGGCGGCCGACGCGTCGGAGTTGTCGCGGCTGGAGGCGCTGGCGGAGCGGGCGCGCGGCAACGGCGTGGACGATGTCGAGCTGGTCGACCGGGCGTTCGTGCGGAGGCGCGAGCCGCATGTCGAGGCCGTGGCCGCGCTCTGGTCGCCGTCGACCGGCATCATCGAGGCGGAGGCGCTGGTCCGGGCGCTGGCGCGGGTCGCCGGTGAGCGCGACGTCGCGCTGCTACCCGGATCCGGCGTGGAGGCGGCGACGGCCGACGATGACGCCGTCACGATCCGGACGCCGCGCGAGACGATCCGCGCCCGGGCCGTCGTCAACGCGGCTGGCCTGTATGCCGACGAGGTGTCGGCGCGGCTGGGCGGCGAGGCGTTCACCATCTACCCCGTGCGGGGTGACTACGCGGAACTCGTCCCGTCGGCGCGAGCGCTCGTGCGTCACCTGGTCTACCCGCTACCGTTCCCGAGTGGGCACGGCCTCGGCGTCCATCTGACCCGCACCACCTGGGGCAGCGTCACACTCGGGCCAACCGCGCGCTACCAGGCAGCCAAGGACGACTATGAGTCGGACCGGGAGGGCCTGGAGAGCTTCCACGAGGCGGCGCGGCGGATGGTTCCGGCGCTCCGGCTTAATCAGCTCCGACCGGGCGGCAGCGGCATCCGCGCGCGTGGCGCGCCGGCCGACCAGCCCTTCTCGGACTTTCGCCTTCACCGGGACGCCAACGTCCCGCGGCTCGTGCACGCCGCCGCCATCGATTCGCCGGGACTGACGGCGTGTCTGGCCATCGCGGAACGGGTCGCCGATCTGGTCGACGACACGCTGCGGTCGTAGCCGGCGGCAGGGCCCGCTAAGCGATCACACCCGCCAGACGACCGCACGGATGGTGCGCGCCCCACGAGTGCGCTACCATCAAGTTGTAGGCTGGCTGGCAACGTGGGGAAAGCGAACCTCTGAGGCAGACGCGTGGCAACGAAGACAGTCAAGTTCAACGAACACGGTGCGGCACAGCTTCCGAACGACAAGCCCGTCGTTTATCGGATCAAGACGGAAGGCAACAGAACCAACTACGTCGGGATCGCGCACCGTGGTCGCGTGCAGGAGCGAATCCGGGAGCACATTCGCAGCAAGCGAATAACCGGAGCGAAGGTCCAGATCGAACAGAAACCGAGCATCCGCGAGGCTAGAGCGACCGAGAAGAGAGTCCTCGCGCGTTCGAAGCCGCGCCTCAATCAGCAACGATAATCAAGGTTACCCTCGTCATCGTCCCGGCTGTCCAACGCTGTGCGGCTCGGCATGATTGTGAGGCAAAGCCAGATGCGGACGGAGCCAGATCGATGATGACCAGCGGAACAGAGAGCGAAGTGCATGAGGAGTACTTCGAAAGTCAGGCAACGGGCGTCGAAGTCGAACCATCAGACGAGCCGAAGCCTTGGAATCCGGAAAAGATTCGGATTCATACGAAGCACTACTCATTACGGCAATTGGTCGACATGATCCGTGATAGTGACATCGATTTGGCCCCGGATTTTCAACGTCACTACGTGTGGAACCGTCGGCAGCGTTGGAGTCTCATCGAATCACTCCTGCTGGGAATCCCGCTGCCTTCGTTCTACTTCAACGAGACCGTGTCGGGCCTGCTGCAGGTGGTCGATGGCGTGCAGCGCCTGACGACGATCTCCGAGTACGTGAACGGTGGCTTCAAACTGGGCCCCGTGACCTACCTCCACGATCTGGAGGGTCAGGGATTCGACGATCTGGCGGCGATGTTTCGCCGCCGGCTCAACAGCGTGCAGTTCGTCGCCCACGTTATCGATCCGCAGACGCCGTACGGTGTGAAGTTCGAAATTTTCCGTCGAATAAATACCGGCGGAACTCCGCTGAGCGCCCAGGAAATCCGCCATTGCATGAGTGATGCCAAGTCGCGTGCCTTTCTCCGGGAATTGGCAAATGACAGGAGTTTCTCGACCGCCACGGGAGGGGCCCTCAACCATCACCCGCGAATGGCTGACCTGGAGGTGGCGCTGCGATTCGTCGGCTTTCGGCTTTATACACCTGATGAGTACGCCAGATACGGTAACTTCGACGAATTCCTCGGAGTCGTTACAAAAGGACTCGATAATGATTTGGACCACCAGAGCCTTGAACAACTTCGTGTCGACTTCGTGCGAGGCATGACCAACAGCCATGCGGTGTTTGGCGAGCATGCTTTTCGAAAATGGCCATGGGACACGGACCGGCGTAATCCGATCAACCGGGCGTTGTTCGAGAGCTGGGGGACCGTGCTGGCTGATTATGACGAGACCGCGGTCCGGGCCGGAGCTGTGGAGTTGGTCACGCGCGCGCGGGAGATGATGACGAACGACGCCGATTTCGTCGAAGCCATTAGCAGTAGCACTGGCGATGTTCGTAACGTCCGCACCCGCTTTGGCAGTGTACGCAACGCGGTGCAGGAGGTGCTCGTGTGATAACCGATATCCACCTTCAGAATTTCAAGCGGTTTCGTGACTTGAGTCTGAGGACCACCGACCTGACGGTCTTGACCGGAGCCAATGGCGCCGGCAAGACCTCGGTCCTGCATTCGCTTCTGCTGGCTCGCCAGATCGCGAGGCAGCCGGCCCGGAATTACGTCGAATTGAACGGTATCGACACTCTGGAGTTGGGTAGTGCGGAGGACGTAATCCATCGCGAGGCCAGCGACGAGCACGCGATTATCGAAGTAATTGATACCCAGGGCAAGCATTGGCGCTGGTCGTTCGGCGCCCCGGCGGACAGCCGGACGCTGAATGCGGCCGTGGTGGAAAGACCAGTTGACTACGTGGGGGCAATCGCAGAACCTCCGCCCGTGTTTACGTACTTGTGCGCAGAGCGGCTGGGACCGCGTGACGTGCTCAGCGCCAGTGCTGCCGATGTCGTCGAACTCGGAGTCGGGTCGCGCGGCGAGTTCGTAGCGCAGGTCCTGGCCTCATTTGAACGGTCGCACGTCAGAGCAGGCCGGATGGCGGTCGGCGACGACGCGACGGAGAAGCCCCTTCATGGTCTGCTGCATCAGACCGAGAGCTGGATGACCAGGATTGTTCGTCCGACGCAAATCGATGTGGAGTGGTTTCCGGGCACGTCCGTCACCCGCCTGCGTTTCAAGAGTCCAGGCGTTCGCGCCGATTGGACGCGCGCCCCCAACGCCGGTTTCGGGATCTCGTATGCGCTGCCGGTCATCGTCGCGGCGCTTCGCGCGGAGGTCGGGGGAATGCTTCTCGTGGAGAATCCGGAGGCTCATTTGCACCCGGCCGGTCAGTCCGCCATTGGTGGTTTCCTCGCGCAAATTGCGGCAGACGGCGTGCAGGTCTTCCTCGAGACGCACAGCGATCACGTCTTGAATGGCATCCGGGTAGCGGTCGCCGGAGGCCGCGCAGCGCTTCGCGAGGATCAGGCTTTGGTTCACTTCTTCCGAGCCGAGGATGATGGCGGCGATGACGTTGAGTCGATGGAGATACGGCAAACCGGCCAACTCTCAGACTGGCCTGCCGGATTCTTCGACCAGACTCAGATTGACCTGGCGACTCTGGCCGCTCGGCGGAGTTCGAATTCGTGAACGTGCGCTTCGTACTCGACGAGTCCTCGTGGGATGGGGCGACTGTAACCGAACCAGCCGGCGCGCTCGCTGACGCGATCGGGCAGTTGCTCGATCGGCTTGACGTGGCTCGCAATCGCGGCGAGGGTGTCGTCAAGCATCCGGACTACTACCGGACCGATCTTGGTGACGGCGTTCAGCTTTACTCTGTGCTGTTCGAGCGAGACTGTCCCGTGCACGTTGATCATGATCTCAAACAAAGGCTGTACGTGGCCCTCGACCGGACCGAGAATTTCAATGATTCTCAGCTAACCCAATACGATGCCGTAATCGACGGAACGGTTCGATTCGCTCCTGGCGTGGCGTGGGCACACACTTCGTGCCTTGATGGGGTTCAGGTCGCAGTTTTCCATCTGCCGCTCGGTGAGGCGCCGGTTGGGAAGATACCGGTGACTGTAGGCAACGATACCTTGGAGATTTTTTTCGTAGCCACAGAAACAGAGCACGTCGACTTCTTTCGGTCGATCATCACCTTGGAGAACGCCGATCGGGCGACGTTCGAAAGTGTGGCGCAGTCTGCCTTTCCGGCACTCGAGTGGGCCGACAATGTCTGGCGCGGCCTCCGAGATTTCAGCCGCCCATATATTGAAGTCCGAGAAGAACTCGTCCTCCTTCTGGGCGGCCTCAACGACCACGGCGCGGCTTGCTTCAACGAGTTTCGGACCGGCGATCCGCGCCAACTGGCGGGTGTCTTGTCGGCCAGGGTCGGGGCGGAAGTCTCGGATGAGGATGGCGCTACCAGACAGTTTGCTCCGGCAAGACGAGACCGCACTCGGCGCCATCGCAGTATCGACAAGGTGTTCTGGTGGCATGTAAAGCTGCGACCGCATGTAGATCGGATTCACTTCCTGTATGAGCAGCCATCGGAAGGCCTCGCCGGGTCAAGCGAAGGCCGTATCGTGGTTGGCCTGTTTAGGGATCACTGCGTTCTGGTCCACCGGTAGAGGCGCCGGTTGATCCCGAACGCCACGCCGGAGCAATAGCTCGGGCGATCTTCAAGGGCGTCGGCCGGTTCAACTGATCCGGTTCAACAGGCCGGCGTGGAGGCCGACGCACCAGCGGTTTATGCGTCAAGCCGGATCCACCGGGACGCCAACGTCCCTCGGCTCGTGCATGCCGCCGCCATCGATTCGCCGGGACTGACGGCGTGCCTGACGATCGCGGAACGGGTGGCCGATCTCGTCGACGACGCGCTGCGGTCGTAGTCAGTCCGTGTTCAGTGAGTTCGTTGGCGCAGAAGACTGACGAATTCCTCTCGCGTCAAGCCGGCGTCCCGGATCAGCGCTCTCAGGAGGCCTCGGGCCAACTCTCGATGTCTTGGAACGGAGAGCCTCCGGCCGGTCGGCCCGACGAGAATCATGTGGCCGCCCGCCGTGCGATCAAGTCGGAATCCCACCAGTGCGACCGCCATCAGGAACTGGTCTCCTGAAATTACCGGCAGCCGCGCCACCTTAGAGTTGCACCTCGACCACCTGGAAGTCCGACGATCTCGGCATTACGGCGCCATGTTCGCGCATGCTGGCCAGGTAGCCGCGGATGGCCTCTCGGATATTGTCGAGTGCTTCGATCTTCGTCCGGCCCTGGCTATGGCACCCCGGCAGCGTTGGACAGCTTGCCACGACCCACTGGTCTTCATCTGCTTCGAACACGACCAACAGCCGCAGCACTTCGGCTTCTCCGTCGGTAGCTCCGGGCTCCGCCAACGTTGCTGCCCCGCCGCTTTTCTTGGCAGGGAGAGTCACGACTTGCGATTGCATGTCATCCACGGGCTTCTCCTTGATGCCGAACCCTAATCGGGCGAGAATCCTGTGCGCGTCCTGCGCAGTGAACCCTACCGGCGGCAAGCGAGTGACCAGCCGGACAACTTGCTTGATGGGGTACTGCCGATCGTGAAGGGTGACGAAGTACTTGTTTCGACCGTCAGTCGGCATCGGTGAAATGTCGCGCGTCGCATTCAGGACATCGTCCGCCGCGATCGAGAACGAGGTGCCACGGATCTTGAAAACCATAATTCCTACCTCTTTCTACTACTTTCTACCATAGCCAGGGGCAGGCCATGCGTCAACCGGGACGAAGCCGTGCAGGTCGATCAACAGGCCGGCGTGGAGGCCGGCGCACCGATTCAGGTGCTGAGCCGCGACCGCGCGTAGCGGGCGACGGCGTCCTGCCAAGTGGGCATGGCGATGCCGGCGGCGGCGAGCTTTCCGGAATCGAGGGCGCAGTACTGGGGGCGGGGCGCCTTGAGGGCCATCTTCTCCAGCGTGGTGGGACGGATGTCCGGAGCGGCCACGTTGAGCTGCCGCGCGAGCTCTTCCGCGACCGCGATCCACGTGGCGTGGCCGGTCGAGGCGCAATGGTAGACCCCGGGCGCCGGCGGTGACTGGAGCAACGCGATGGTCGCGGCGGCGACGTCCTCGACGTAGGTGGGCGACACGATGCGGTCGGTGAAGGCGTGCACTTTCCGGCCGGCGAGCAGCGCGTCAGCCATCCGATCGATGGTGCCGCCCCGAGCGCCGCCGAAGAGGCTCTCGACCCGGAGCACGTAGCTGCGCGGGATCTCCGCGAACCACTCGCCCAGCAGCTTGGACGCGGCATAGACGGCCAGCGGGTTCGGGTCGTCGGTTTCGACGTAGGGCGCGTCCTTCGTCCCGTCGAAGACGAAGTCGGTGCTGTAGTGGACGAGGGTCGCGCCGAACTCGACCGCGGTCTCCGCGAGCGCGCGGACGCCGAACGCGTTCACGGCCAGCGCGGTCTCGGCGTTGTCCTCGGCGCCGTCGACGTCGGTGTAGGCCGCGGCGTTCAGGATGGCGTCGGGCCGGAGTCCCCCGATCATTGCCCGCACGGCGGCGTTGTCCGAAACGTCGAGCGCGGCGCGCGGCAATCCGACGACCGCGTCGTCGCCGTAGGGCGCGGCGGCGGCGCGCAGGAGCGCCGGTCCGAGGCGGCCCGCCGCGCCGGTCACGACCACCTTCATCGGGAACGCTCCTTCATGGCGGCGCGCGTCTCGCGATCGACCTCGCGACGGCGAATGGTCTCGCGCTTGTCGTGCGACTTCTTGCCCTTGGCGACGCCGAGGGCCACCTTCACCATGCCGCGCTTGAAGTACATGCGGACCGGCACGAGGGTGAAGCCGCGTTCCACCGCCTTGCCAGTCAGCTTGTGGATCTCCCGTTTGGTCAGCAGCAGCTTGCGCCGGCGCAGCGGCTCGTGCTCGGCGTAGCCGCGGTGGCTGTAGGGGCTGACGTGCAGGCCGTGCAGAAAGACCTCGCCCCCCTCGATCCGCCCGTAGCTGTCGCGCAGGTTGACGCGCCCCTCGCGGATCGCCTTCACCTCGGTGCCGAGCAGGACGATGCCCGCCTCGTAGACGTCCGAGATGTGGTAGTCGTGGCGCGCCTTCCGGTTGTCCGCGATGAGCCGTTCGCTCGCGGCCGGCGCCGCCGTTGCCGTCACCATTGGTGGATTCCCCTATTCAGCTTACGCCGACGCCGGGGCGCCTGCGGACGTGGCCGCGAGCCTGGCGGCCAGCCGGACGGCGGCAATCAGGCCCGACGGGTCGGCCACGCCCTGCCCCGCGATGTCGAAACCGGTGCCGTGGTCGACCGACGTGCGGACGATCGGCAGGCCGAGGGTGACGTTGACCGCTTCGCCGAACGCGATCAGCTTGACGGGGATGAGTCCCTGATCGTGGTAGCAGGCGATCACGGCGTCGAACTCGCCGTTGGCGGCGCGGCGGAAGACCGCGTCGCCGGGGAGGGGGCCGGTGACGTCGATGCCGGAGGCGCGGCAGCGTTCGACCGCCGGGGCGAGGGTCCGGCGTTCCTCGCCGCCGATCAGGCCCTCTTCGCCCGCGTGCGGGTTGAGGCCGGCGAGGGCGAGACGCGGGCGCGCGACGCCGAAGCGGGGAAGCTCCGCGTGGGCCAGGCGGATCGTCGTGTCGAGGCGCTCCGCCGTCAGCAGCGCGGGAACCTCGGCGAGCGGAACATGCACGGTGGCGAGAACGACGTTCAGGCGCTCCGCGTGGAACATCATGCGGACGTCGCCGGCGCCGGTCAGGTGGGCCAGCAGGTCCGTGTGGCCGCGCCAGTTCAGGCCGGCCTCGGCCCAGGCCGCCTTGTTGATCGGCGCGGTGGCGATGGCGTCGACCCGGCCCGCCCGGGCGTCGCGCACGGCGGCGACGACCGCGTCGTAGGCGGTGCGGCCGGCGGCGGCGGAGAGGATGCCCGGGGCGAAGCGGCGGCTGGCCTCGATGGCGTCGGGACCGTAGAGCACGGGCGTGCAGACAGACCGGACGGAAGGGTCGGCCGCCACGAGCGAGGCGATCTCCGGACCGATGCCGGCCGGGTCGCCGGTGGTTATTGCGACGCGCACGGAATCAGGCACTGCCGCAACCGCCGCTGCAAGTGCCGCAACCGCCCGACGCCCCCCCGCCGCCGCAGCCGCCGCCCTCGGCGCGCGAGCAGGAACCCTCGTGGGCGCAACCGGCGTACTGTTCGCCCGCGGCGTTCGGCAGCTCGTAGCGGAGGCAGCACTTGAGGCGGCCGCAGACACCCGACAGGCGCGACGGATTGAGGTTGAGGCTCTGCTGCTTCGCCATCTTGATCGAGATGGGTTCGAAGCGGGGCAACCACGTGGTGCAGCAGAGCGGCCGGCCGCAGACGCCGTAGCCGCCCAGCAGCTTCGCCTCGTCGCGGACGCCGATCTGCCGCATCTCGATGCGGCAATGGAACTCGGCGGCGAGCGCGCGGATCAGGTCGCGGAAATCGACGCGGCTGTCCGAGGTGAAATAGAACGTCAGGTACGGCTCGTCGATCTGCAGCTCCGTGCGAACGAGTTTCATCGGCAGGCGATGCTCGCGGATCTTCAGGTCGCAGAACTGGTGCGCGGCGCGCTCGCGATGCTGATGCCGGAAGCGAGCCGTGATGTCGCCTTCCGTGGCGCGGCGGATCACGCGGTCTCCGTCGGGAGGGGGTGTCTGCCGTTCCGCCAACTGCGGTATGGGGCGAACGACGCGAGCATACGCGCGCGCGCCGCCGTGGCTCACCACGACATCGTCGCCCGGCTGGAGCGGCGCCTCGAACTCCACGCCCTCGAGGAGAAAACGGTGCACGCGGCCGACGGGCTCGAACTTGACGCTGACGCAGGGCGGCGCCTCGCGCGGCGCGTCACCCGCCTGCGGCTCCGGTTCGCCCGGCGGCAACTCGTTGGCCTGCGGCGTCTCGTCCGTCATCCCACCCTCAGTCTGTCACAGGCGGCACGCCACCCAATCCGCCACCGTCTTCGGGCTGACGTTGCGATCCAGGGCGTCCATCGCCTCGTTCACGGCGCGGAAGGCCCGCAGGCCCCGTTTGCCGCCGTACGTCGCCGACAACGTGCGGACGCGCTCGTCGAGGTCGGCGTTGGCGAGCGGCGCGTCCGCCTTGGCCGCCGCGACCTCGGCGTCGCGCAGCAGGGTGGCGACCAGTCGGAGGCGGCGGCGCACTTCCGCCCGGCCGGCCGCCGGAGCCCGTTTGGACCCCGATCCGGCCGTGAACGCCCTGGCGCCCTCCAGCCGCCCGCGGACGTCGCGCGCCGAGGCTACGGACTCGAGCAGGTGGACCGCCACGTCGCGCGAAGCGGCCAGCTCACCGGACGCGGAGCGGAGCGCGCGCCCGATGCTTCCGCCGGCCGAGGCGGCCGAGGCGCGGGCGAGGCGCGGTTCGATTCCGTGCCGCGACGTCAGGAGATCGACGATCACGGGGACGGTCACCAACCCGAAGCGGAGCTGCGGGCATCGCGACCGGACCGTGTCGAGCAGCAGGCCGGGACGTTCGGCGACGAGGATGAACTGCGTCGAGGAGGGTGGTTCCTCCAGCGTCTTGAGCAGCGCATTCTGGGCCTGGGGCGCCATCGCATCCGCGTCGTCGACGATGACGATTCGGCGGCGCGCCTCGAACGGCCGGTAGGCCGCCTGCTCCACCACCTCGCGCACCTGATCGACGGTGATCGCGCCCGACGCGCTGTCCGGCGGTTCCACGACGACCACGTCGGGGAAGATGCCGCGGCCGATCCGGCGGCAGACCGCACAGGTCCCGCAGCCGTCGATGGCGAAGTCGCCGTCGCCCTTGCGCGGCTGCAGGCAGTTGACCGCCTCGGCGATGGCGATGGCGGCGAGGCGCTTGCCGACCCCTTCGGGGCCGCTCAGCAGGACGCTGGGCGGGAACGTGTCGCGGGCAATGGCCCGGGCAATGCGGGTGGTAACCCCCCGGTGACCGGCGATGTCGCGGAAGGGCACGGTCTTCGCAATTTACCACACGGGGGGCGGGGTCAGTCCCGCCGGGAGACCGCCGCGGCGGCCGCCGCATCCTGGCGGAGAATCCAGCTCGCGGCGTCCATCAGCGTGTCGACGACGGCGTCCGCGGCGAGGCCGGCCCGCGGCATCTGCTCCTGCGTGCGGCCGTAGCCGGTCCGGACGAGGATGGCGCGCGCACCAACGTTGCGCGCCAGGCGGACCTCGCCCCACTTGTCGCCGATGACCACGGACCGGGCGACGTCGAGGTCCAGGTCGCGCGCCGCCTGCTCGACCATCCCCGGCTTCGGCTTGCGGCAGTCGCATACGCACCGGTAGGCCGCGATCGGGGCGTGCGGGTCGTGCGGGCAGTGGTAGTGGCCGTCGAGCCGCTCGCCGATCGCGCGCAGCCGGCTGTCGATGACGTCGCGCACCGCGTCGACGATCGCCTCGTCCTGCATGCCGCGCGCGATGCCGACCTGGTTGGTGACGATGACCACGGCGTAGCCGGCGCGGCGCATCAGCCGGACGGCGTCGAGCGCCCAGGGATACAGCTCGAAGCGATCGAGCCGCTCCAGATAGCCGACATCCTCGTTCAGCGTGCCGTCTCGATCGAGAAAAACCGCCGGTCTCATTCGCGCGCTGCCCTTCCCTGGTTCGCCGCTACCGCACGTCGCCGAAGCCTCCGGCTGCGGGCGTTCTGTTACGTTGGCATTTCCGTTCTGTTACACTCAAGCCGCATGAAGAAAACGCTCGCGTCGGCCTCGCTTGTCGGCCTGCTGCTGCTCGTCTTCGAGCGGCCCGCCGCCGCCTATCTCGACCCTGGCAGCGGGAGTATGCTGCTCCAGGTGCTGCTGGGCGGATTCGCGGCGGTCGGCGTCGCGGTCAAATTGTACTGGCACCGGTTCAGCGCGCTCTTCGGCCGAAAGCGACAGGATCCCGACGGGCGGTAGCCCCGTGGGTCCGGCTGTCACGCCACTGGTCGAACCGGGGTCGTTCCGCGATCCCGACACCCGTGTCTTCCAGCGTGACGGCGCGATACTCCGCGGCCTGACCGAACGGGCGCTCGCCGACTGGACCCAACTCGCCGCCACCCGTTTTTCGCCCGCTTCTCCGACGCGGGGCATCTGATTCCGACACGCCAGGTTGACGCGGGCGGTGACGCGCTTCCCGTGCCGCCGGCGGCGGCGGACGGATGGGCCGCCGTCCTCGAACACGAGCGCGTGCCGGTCGTCTCGTACCCCTACGAATGGTCGTTCGGCATGTTGCGCGACGCCGCGCTGCTGCAGCTCGACCTGACCCTCGCCGCCCTCGACGAAGAGATGACCCTGAAGGACGCCACGCCGTTCAACGTGCAGTGGATCGGCACGCGTCCGACATTCATCGACGTCGGATCGTTCACCGCCTACACGCCCGGTGATCCGTGGGCCGGGTACCGGCAGTTCTGCGAGACGTTCCTCTATCCGCTGTTCCTTCAGGCCTATCGCAACGTGCCGTTCCATCCGTGGCTGCGCGGCCGCCTGGAGGGAATCACGGCCGAGCAGTGCCGCGGCTGCCTGTCGTTGCGCGACTGGCTCCGGCCCGGCGTCCTGGCGCACGTCGTCCTGCAGGCGAAGGCGCAGGCGCGCTACGAGCGGACCGACGGCGACGTCCGGGGCGAACTGC
Source organism: Vicinamibacterales bacterium (assembly GCA_965202655.1). Classification (GTDB taxonomy): domain Bacteria; phylum Acidobacteriota; class Vicinamibacteria; order Vicinamibacterales; family UBA8438; genus VXRJ01. The sequence goes on from CBDBBK010000001.1 coordinate 1,033,784, forward strand.
GGGATGCGGGCTTCGGCGCCGCGCTGATCCGGAACAACGTCGCGCGGCTGCGGAGCACGGTGGAACGGCTGGCGTGGGGGCCGGCCCGATCGACCTGGTCCGGCTATCAGGACGAGCTGAGTTACGACGACGCGGAGGTCGAACGCAAGCAGGCGTTCGTGCGGCGCGTGGCGTCGGCGCGACGACGGGCGCTGGCGTGGGACATCGGCTGCAACACCGGCGTCTACTCGCGCATCGCGGCGGAGCACGCCGGCACCGTGCTCGCGCTCGACGCCGACCACCTGGTGATCGACCGGCTGTACGCCGCCCTGAAGCAGGACGAGGGCTGCCGGAACATCCTCCCGCTGATCGCGGACGTCGCCGACCCGTCACCCGGACTCGGGTGGCGCGGCGCCGAGCGGCGGCCGCTGGCGGACCGCGCGCGGCCGGACCTCATCCTCTGTCTGGCGCTGATGCACCACGTGGTCATCGGCCGGAACGTGCCGCTCGACGACTTCGTGGCCTGGCTCGCCGATTTCGACGCGGAAGTGGTCCTGGAGTATGTCCACCGCGACGATCCGATGGTGGAGCGGCTGCTCCGCAACCGGGGCGATCAGACCGTCGTCTATTCCGCCGAGGCGGTCCGCGCGGCGCTCGCGCGCTGCTTCGATGTCGTGACCGACGAGACGGTCGCCGCCGGCCGGCGGACCCTCTACCACTGCCGGCCGAGGCACGGCGGCGGCCAGTGATGCGCAGGCGCGATGGGAACCGAAGCTGAACGCGCTCCGGGGCTGACGGTCGCCGCGCTGCACGTCGCCGGCCTCTGGGCGGTGGCGGTGGCGCAGCCGCTCTACGATGTCGTCAGCCGCAGCCCCGAGTTCTTCGTCGCGCACGACGCACGGCCGATGGATCTCGTCGCCCTGGTCCTGGCGCTCGGCCTGATCGGTCCGGCCGCCTGCCTCCTGCCGATGGCCGCCGCCCGCCGCCTGGGCCCGCGGTGGCACGCCGCCGTGCTCGGCGTCGCGGTCGGGACGCTTGGCGGAGCGATTGCCCTCGCCGCCGTCCGCGCCTGGAGCGACCTGGGCGGCGAGCCGACACTCGCCGTCGCCGCCGGGGTGGCCGTTGCCGCAGGATACGCCTACGTCCGCGCGGCGCCGGTCCGGCTGTTCGCCACATTCCTGTCGGCGGCGGCACTCGTGGTCCCTGCCGCCTTCCTGTTCAACCCGGCCATCGCCCCACTGCTTGCGTCGCCGGAGGAGGACCGCGACGCGATAGAGGGCGTCACGTTCGATACGACGCCGCCAGTGGTCCTGGTGGTGTTCGATCAACTGCCGCTCGCCTCGCTTCTCGACCGCGACGGCGCGATCGACCGGACGCTCTATCCCCACTTCGCGGCCCTGGCGGACGAGGCGACGTGGTTCCCGAACGCCAGCACGGTCAGCCCCGCCACCAGCCTGGCGATGCCCGCCATTCTCACCGGCCGCTACCCGCGGCGCGGAACGCTGCCGACGGTGGAGGACCATCCGGGCAATCTCTTCCGGCTGTTCGGGTCGCGTTACCGCCTCGAGGTGATCGAACCGCTCACGAATCTCTGCCCCGCGTCGCTCTGCCCGGTCGAACGCCCCGGTGTCCTGACGTGGCTCGGCGCCGTGCTGCGCGATCTGCGCATTGTGTGGCTTCAGGTCGTCCTGCCGGACGATCTGACCGGGTCGCTCCCGCCGGTGACGCAGACGTGGGCCGACTTCGCGACGGTGGAGGAGCCGACGTTTCAGGACAACTGGCGTGAACAGCGGCGCGACGATCGCCGTCGGCTCGTGGACCGGTTCATCGAGGGGCTCGGCGGCGGCGGCGGGCAGCCGACGCTCCACTTCCTGCACGTGCTGCTGCCCCACGAGCCGTGGCAGTACCTGCCGACCGGCCAGCGCTTCACGTTCCGCCCCCATGTCCCCGGCCTGTCGCGCAACAGCAACTGGACTCCCGACCCGCGGCCGGTGGCGCGCAACTATCAGCGCCACCTGTTGCAGGTCGGCTACGTCGACACGATCCTCGGCGAGATCGTTGCGCGGATGCGCGAGACGGGAACCTGGGACGACGCGCTGGTCGTCGTCACCGCCGACCATGGCGCCAGTTTCCGCCCCGGCTTCGCACTGCGCCTGCCGAACGCCAGCACACGGGCGGACGTCGCTTCGGTGCCGCTGCTGGTGAAGTTGCCGGGGCAACGGGCCGGTGCCGTGAACCGGGCGAACGTCGAGACCATCGACATCCTCCCGACCATTGCCGGCGCGGTCGGGGCGGGACTGCCGTGGGAAGCGGACGGCGCCGACGTCCTGGCGGTGCGGCGGCAGGCGCGGCCCGTGAAGCGGATGCACCTGTTCGACGCCGAGCGGGTGGACGAATTGCCGGCCGACCTTTCCGCCGAGCTTGCGGATACGGTGGCGCGCAAGTTCGCCGTCTTCGAGCACGGCAGTCCCTTCGATCCGCCGCGCACCGGCCTGGGATTCGACCGGCTGCTCGGCCAGTCCGCCACCACCTTCACGTCCCGGCGGCGGGCGCCGTTCGAGGCGACGCTCGACGCGCCCGGCCTGCTGGCCGATGTGCGCCCGGATGCCGATTTCATTCCCGCGCAACTCGCCGGCATCGTGATCCTGCCGGAGGCGGACGTCTCGACCAATCCGCCGGCACTCGCGATCGCCGTCAATGGCGTTGTCGCCGACGTAACGCAGCCCTATACGTTTCGGACGAGCGGACGTCCCGCCCTGTGGGAATCGATCGTCGATCCGCGACGTTTCACTCCTGGCGCCAACACGGTAGAGGTGTTTGCCATTCGCGAAGACGACACCGGGGCGATCGTTCTGGACACGGCCTACCAGATGGACCCGGGCGCCGCGCCGACCAACCTGATCCTGGAGGAGATGACCGAGGCGTTCGGCGTCACCACGTCCGGTTTCTACGTCCAGGAGTGGTCGCGGAATCGCCCCCGTCCGATGGACCGCCGGCAACGGGCGAATCACGGCGCCGATCGATCGGTGGTCGCCGCCGGGCGCGCTCCACATTGAGGTAAGCATGACGGGGACGCGCGTAGCCAAGGCGCTGCAGATCGACGTCAACGGATGCATGCTGTATCGCGGGATCGCGGAGCCCGGCTGGTCCGCCACGTTCCCGTTCGACCGATGCCCGGTCCGCGGCGACACCATCGAAATCGATCTCGTGAGCGGTACGCACGTCCCGGTCATGGAGGACAGTCGGACGCTGGGGATCGCGTTCGCGGTGGTCGAGTTGGTGAACGAGTAGGCCTCCCGGCGGGGAGTCCTGAGGCTCTGCAATCTCACCCTGTTCCACCGGTGATGGTCAGCCAGGCGGCGACAGCCACGGCGTCCAGGCTTCGGAGCAGGGCTGGCCAATTCAGGAGCCGCAGGCTTTCCAGACCATTGATGATCGTCAGGTTGCCGAGCAGGAAGGCAGGCCAGAACCAACGGCCGGGCGGCAGCAGGATGTTGAACGCCACTGTCATGGGCAGAAGCACGCGGGTCGACGCGGCCGGGTAACCGCCCCAGACGGCCGTCCCGAGGACAACCATCAACACACACGACGCAATCCCGGCGCGCCACCACGCGTTGGCCCAGCCACGCAACGCGACCAGAACGACCGCCTGCGTCGTCAGACTGATCAGAGTAAACAGTTGCAGCCACGTGTAGGGCAAAACGCCCTCCCGCAACGCGCTCAGCACCCCGCCCCACTGCGTGAGGTATGCCGTGAAGGGAGCGGCGAAGTTCCGGGCGCCCACGATCCTCCCTGATGTGACGTCCGCAGCCCACAAATACAACACCCACAGCGCGAGCGGACCCGCGCCCAGAAGCGCCAGCGCCGCGAGTTTCCGCCAACCTTGCGTGCGCAGATCGGCGGGGTCGCACAGGACCGTGCTCCATACCAGGTTGGTCTCCTTCGCAAGGCCGGCCAAGCCGACCAGCGCCGCACCGCCGGTGGTCCGACGTCGCTCGATCGCGAGTACCGTCAGCGCGAGCAGCAACAGACTCGGCAAATCAGGCAAGGCCCGAACGACCGAGACGATGACTCCGTTGCCGAACAGGCAGCCGAACCAGAGGCAGAAGCTCCGAAAGTCCTTCGGCGGCAACCAGCGCGTCAGGAGCAGCGCCAACAGGATCCAGAACGCAACGTTCTGAATCGCGTACGCGTGGACGATCCAGCGCGGCTGTCCGAGCCCAAAGAGGAAAGCCGTCCCGGCAGAAAGAACCCGACGCGCCCGATAGAACGGGTTGTCCAGCGCCTCCACGGTCGACGGTTCGAGCAATAGCGGATCGACCGCCAACTGGGCATAGAACTGACCGTCATAGCCGCGCGATGCAGTGCTGCGCGGAACGTCGCGCAGAGCCGGGACCACCCGAGCTTCCCTCAAGGCGTTGAAGCGAATGAACCGGGTGAAGCCGACCTCAGACTCGTAGAATCCGGCGACGCCGACGACGAACAGAACCAACGCCCCCAGATAGAGCAGCGGGATGCGCCGTGCCCATATGGCGGTCCGGACCCGGGGCAGCGCATGGACGAACGAGATGACGAGCGAGATGCCCCCCGCGACGACCGCCCGCCGGTACTTCAGGAAGCCAACCTCGATCGTCGGGTAGTAAAGCAGTACCAGCAGGCCTGCGAACGTGTGCCAGGACAGCAGAACGGCGAAGCCGGAAACCCATGGCGCCAGTCCCACCGCGGCCAGAAACAGGCAGGCAAGCCCCGCCACGATCAGGTAAGCGGCGCGGAAGACCCGGTGTCTGACAGCGTCGGCGGAGTATCCGGGAAACAGCAGCACGAGAACGAACAGCGCGACAGTCAGCAGGATCGGCATGTCGCCGGTGGACGAGCCGGCCGCCGGCACGACCATGAATTCAAACGCCCCGCGTGAGAACCCATGCACATTGGCTACTTCGAGGAACGCGAGCGACCATTCATCGCCGTCACTCGTGATCTCGAACAGGTCCCCCGCCGTCAGCGCGCTGCCGTCCGGCAGGCTCAGATCGACCCGGACCTCTCGGTCCGGCTCGAGTGCGACCGTCGCCAGGGCTTCGTCGTCGACGGCGATGCGGACGGTCCGGGGCGCCGATCCCTCATTCAAGAGGCGCAAGACGAAGGCAACGGGTTGTCCCGCGAGTGGCGACAGATCCGGCAACGTCGTTGTGACGGAGCCTCCGGACGCCGCCTGCGCGCCCCTTACGACCCCGATGCGCAACCGCTCGAAGTTCAGGTAGCCGGACGTTTGGCTGATGTACGCGAGAGAACTCGCCAGAAGGAGAGCCGTGATTCGACGTTGCCGGCTCAGTTTTCCCACCCCGGCAGATGGTACAGCCGGACGTATAATCGGGCGCCGGCTAACGCTGCGGGCGGTTAGCTCAGGGGTAGAGCACCGGTTTTACACGCCGGCTGTCACAGGTTCAAATCCTGTACCGCCCACCATTCACACCAGCGCCCGCCACCTACGCTACCGCCCGGCTATCCACACTGGTGCCCGCCACACCCACTCCTACGCTCCCGCCACGGCCGCACACGGGCAACGGCGCGCGAATGCGCTATCATTTCTTGTCTGCGTACCGTTCGCGCGGACCGACCTGTGCGGGGTCGTAGTTCAGATGGTTAGAACGCTGGCCTGTCACGCCAGAGGTCGCGAGTTCGAGTCTCGTCGGCCCCGCCACTTTCTCCTTTAGGTCTTCCCGCCGTTCCGCCAGCGCCACCAGTCGTGGTGCTGCCGCGCCACAACCCGTCAGGGAGCAGCGAACCACGCCTTGACGGCCATGACGGCGACCGTGCCGAGGAGCCCCGCGACGGCGTTGTGTTCCCGGTTGTCGATGGCCCGCCGAAGGCTGAAGCGGCGCGCGCCGGCGGCCGGCGCCGCCTCGCCCGCGACGTAGCGCGCGTAGTCCTCGCCGAAGGCGTCCCGCAGGGTCGCCGTCTCCAGGCGGATTGCCGCCGCGGTCATCACCCCGACGTAGCCGAGGACGACGACGGCGACCACCCAGTTGGCGGCAATGACCGAGAAGCCGACGCCGAGGATGCCGGATCCGACGTAGAGCGGATGCTGCATCCAGCGGTACGGCCCGGACGCGGTCACTTCGCGCCCCTTCACGAGGTGCCCCGCCGCCCAGAGGCGCAGCGCTTCGCCGGCCAGCGCTATGGCGGTGCCGGCCACGAGGGTCGTCCAGGTCGGCGTGGCCAGGGTGAACGCGACCGCCGCCACCACGAACCCCATGACGACGCGCCGGCGGGCCAGGAGAAACAGGCGCCGCAGCCCGTGGTCGCGGTCGAGATCAAGCATCGGCCTGCTGCTCCGGTCGCCCCTCCGCCAGCCGGCGATCGATGGCGCCGCACACCTGCGCGACTTCCAGGCGGTCGAGACACCACGACGCCGCCGTGCAGTGGCGCGCCATCCGCCCCTCCGCGCCGGAGCGGGCACGCCGGCGGTAGCAGTCGCACTCCGTGGCGACGACGAGGTCGGCCTCCGCCCACGGCCCGTTGCGCGCCGGATCGCTCGGTCCATACAGGCCGACGACGGGGACGCCGAGCGCCGCCGCCAGATGGAGCGGCCCGGTGTCGCCGGAGACGACGACCGCGGCTTCCCGCAGCAGCGCCGCCAGCTCCGCGAGGCTGGTCTCCGGTGCATGCATCGCCGCGCCGGCCGCGGCCTCGACCACCGCGCCGGACGACTCTCCGTCACCCGGTCCCCAGACGACGACCGACGGCAGGCCGTGCGCTTCGCGGAGGTGCGTGGCGATGGCGGCGAATCGCTCCGGCGGCCACCGTTTCGTCGGCCACGCCGCGTTGGGATTGAGGACGGCGTAGCGCTCGGACGAGGGCTCGAAACCAGCGCGCACCTCGTCGACAAGCCCGGACGGCGGCACCTCCAGCGGAAACGACCAGGCGACGGCGCCCGGTTCCGACTCCCCCACCGCGGCCAGGATGCCCAGGTTGCGATCGATGACGTGCCGGGGATTCCCGGGATGGATGGTTTCGTCGTAGCCCCAGCGCGCCCAGCGCTCGCGCAGGAAGGGCGGCGCGAAGCCGACGCGGCGGGTGGCGCCGCTCAGCCAGACCGCGGCGGCCGACTTGCCGAGCCCCTGCACGTCGAGAGCAACGTCGTACCCGCCGTCCCGCAGCTCGCGCCGGAACGCGAGCCACGCGGCGGCTGCCGGCCGGCTGCGCGACGCCAGCACGATAGGCCGGTCGACCACCGGGGTCAGCTCGAGCAGTTCGGCGTAGCGCTCGTCGACGGCCCAGTCGATGGTCGCGTCGGGAAACTGCCGGCGCAGCGCCGCGGCCAGCGGCAACGTGTGGATGATGTCGCCGACCGCGCCCAGGCGGACGATCAGCAGCCGCATGGAGGGTGCGTCACCCCGCGCCGCGCCCGGTCTCTGCGCGCGCCGCCACGGCGCGTACCCGGTCGAGCAGGTCGCGCGTCGAATGGTCCTTCGGATCGCCCACGATCGCCGTCCGCCCGCCGGCCGCCGCCACCACGTCCCGCTCCGGCACCGTCTCGGCCGTGTAGTCGGTGCCCTTGCAGTGGACGTCGGGGCGGATGCGCTCGATCACCGGCGCCACCGTCGGGCCCGAGAAGAGGACGACGTAGTCGACGACCTCCAGCGCGGCGATGAGTTCCGCGCGTTCGTCCTCGGGATGGAGCGGCCGGCCGTCGCCCTTGAGGGCGCGCACCGAGTCGTCGTCGTTGACGGCGACCACCAGCCGGTCCGCTTCCGCCGCGGCGCCGGCCAGGTAGCGGACATGGCCGACGTGCAGGAGGTCGAAGCAGCCGTTCGCGAGCGCGATGGACCGTCCCTCGGCGCGCTCGGCGCCGACGATCGCCTCCAGTTGGTCCGGGCTCACCACCTTGCCCATCTCAGTCGGCGCGGATCGCGGCGATCAGTTCGTCGCCCGTCACGGTGGCCGTGCCACGCTTCATGACGACCAGGCCGGCCGCGGTGTTGGCGAGCCGCGACCCTTCGTAAAGCGAGGCCCCGGCGGCGAGGGCGAGCGTCAGGGTCGCTATGACCGTGTCGCCGGCGCCGGTGACGTCGGTCACTTCGTCCGTGCCGTAGATCGGCACGTGATCCGTCCGCCGCCCCCGGGCGAAGAGCGCCATGCCGCGGCTGCCGCGCGTCAGGACGACGCCCCGCGCGGCCGTCTTCCGGAGAATCGCGCGGCCCGCCCGCTCGAGCGCCGCCTCGTCGTCCCCGATGGCGCAGCCGGCGAGTCGTTCGGCTTCCGACTCGTTCGGCGTGCAGGCGGTCGCGCCGCGAAAGGCGGCGAGGTTGTGGCGCGAGTCGATCAGGACGGGGATGGCGCGGCGCCGGCCACGGCGGCCCACCGCGCCGGTGATCTTCTCGAAGAGCGCGGGCGTGACGAGGCCGGAGCCGTAGTCCGAGACGAGCACGGCGTCGCAGTCCGCGAGCGCGGCCAGCGCCGCCTGTTCGAGCTCCCGCGCGGCCGCCTCCGGGTCGCGCAGATCGGGGGGGTGGTCGATCCGGACCACCTGCTGCCGCGCGGTGTGCGGACTGCCCGCGAGGATGCGGGTCTTGACCGGGGCGCGATAGCCGGCCGGCCGGACCAGGCGCCTGCGGTCGACGCGCGGGCCGAGGGCGCGGAACAGCCGGCGGTCGCGGTCGCCGCGGCCCACGAGGCCGACGAGGCGCGCTTCGCCCCCGAGGGCGCCGACGTTGCAGGCGGCGTTCGCGGCGCCGCCGGGGACGATCTTGTCGCCCGCATAGTCGAGGATCAGCACCGGCGACTCGCGGGAGATGCGCGACGGGTCGCCGTAAAGGAAGCGGTCGCAGATGACGTCGCCGACCACGGCCACGCGGCGGCCCGTGAACCGCTCGGCCAGCTCGATCAGCCGGGAGGGCAGGTCCGCATCGGATCGAAGCGGTGGGACGCCTGCTGCTGGACTCACGGAGATTGGATCCTAGATCGCCGCGGCATCAGCAGACAGGAGCAACGAGTACGCAGGATTCCATCCGACGTTCACTTTATGGCCGGAGTGTAGCGTAGAGTGTTGACGGCTGCCGCTGGTGGTTGCCGGCCCGAAGTCCGGCGCAGCGGACCGGCGCTCCGTTCCAGCATGTACTTCGTCTATACCGCGCTGCTCGTCCTCTACGCGCTGTTCCGGCTGCCGCCGATGGTTTACGCGGCGTGGCGGCGCGGCAAACGGACGGGCGATGTCGGCCAGCGCTTCGGCCGGCTGCCCGCCTCGGTGAACCCCGAGGGCCAGCCCGCCATCTGGATCCACGCCGTGTCGGTGGGCGAGACGCTGGCGGCGCGGCCGCTGGCCCGGGCGTTCCGGCGCGCCTGCCCATCGCATCGCCTGATCCTGTCGACGACGACGGTGACCGGCCAGGCCGTGGCGCAGCGCTTCGCGGGCGACGGCGAGGTGGATGCGGTGATCTATGCGCCGTTCGACCTGCCGGGAGCGGTTGCGCGCGCCCTCGACCGAATTGCGCCGGCCCTGCTGGTGCTGGTGGACACCGAGTTGTGGCCGACGCTGCTGCGGGCCTGCCGGCAACGCGGCGTCCGGACGCTGGTGGTGAACGGACGGATTTCCGATAGATCGTACGGACGCTACCGCCGCGTCCGCGGCTTCATGCGGCGCGTTCTGGGGGACGTCGACCGCATCTGCGCGCAGAGCGAGGACTGGCGGGAGCGTTTCATCGGCATCGGCGCCGATCCGGAGCGGGTGACGGTGACCGGCAACCTCAAGTTCGACGCGGCGACCGCGGCCCCGGCTCAGGGCGCGCCGGCGGACGCTGAAGATCCCGTGCTGGCGGCGTTCGCCTTCGCCCGCAACCGCCCCGTGGTGATTGCGGCCAGCACGCTGGCCGGCGAGGAGGAGCCGGGTCCTCCGCGCCTTCGCCGCCATCCGCGACCGCGCGCCGGACGCGCTCCTGATCGTGGCGCCGCGCCATCCGGAGCGCTTTGACGACGCACGGACGCAGGCCGAACGGGCAGGTTTCGCCGTCGCGCGCCGCAGCACCCTGGCGCCCGGCGTTGCACCCGGCGTTGTGTCCGGCGTTGCACCCGGCGCTGTGTCCGGCGCTGCTCCCGGCGCTGCTCCCGGCGCCAGCGTCATCGTCCTCGACACGATGGGCGAGTTGCCGCGGCTCTTCCCCCTGGCGTCGGTCGTCTTCGTCGGCGGCAGCCTGGTCCCGGCGGGCGGTCACAATGTGCTGGAGCCGGCCGCGGCGGGCCGCGCCATAGTCGTCGGGCCGCACATGGAGAACTTTCCGGAGGTAGCGAGGCAGTTGCTGGCGGCCGGCGGCCTGCTGCAAGTGCGTGACGCGACGGAACTGGCGAGCATGTTGACCGAACTCGTGGGGGACGGCGCGCGACGCGATGCGTTGGGGGCGGCGGCCCGGCAGGTGGTCGACGCGAACCGCGGCGCGACCGACCGGACGCTGGCGGCGGCAACGGAGCTGCTGCCATGCTGAGCGCGATCTACGGCGCCATAGCGGCGCGGCGCCGGTCCCACTATCAGGCGCATCCCGGCGCGTTGCGGCGGCTCGAACGGCCTGTCGTCAGCATCGGCGCCCTCGCGGCCGGCGGGCGCGGGAAGACGCCGGTGGCGGCGCTCGTGGCGCAACTGCTCCGCGCGGCAGGCGAGCGCCCCGCGATCCTGAGCCGGGGTTACGCCCGGCGGACGCGGCGCGACGGCGTCGTCGTGGTCCGTGGCGCGGCCGGGGTTTCGGCTACCGTCGACACCGCCGGCGACGAACCGCGCATGCTGGCCGAACAGGTCGATGCGGTGGTGCTGGTGAGCGAAGACCGCTTCCTCGCCGGCCGCCTCGCCGAAACGAAGCTCGGCGCGACCGTCCACGTCCTCGACGACGGGTTTCAGCACCTGCACCTTGCCCGCACCGTCGATCTGCTGCTGATCGACCCGGCCGATCCGGACCGGCAAACGTTGCCGTACGGACCGTTGCGCGAACGGCCCGACGCCGCGCGGTGCGCCGACGCGCTCATTGTCGACACCGAGGACGATCCGACCGCGTCGGCCGTCGCGGAACGGCTCGGCGCCAACACCTGGTTCCGCCTCGCGCGGTCCATCGGCCCGCCCCGGTTGGTGGCGGCGGGCAACGGCTCTCCCCCGGTGACGGTCCCGGGATCCGGGGAGCGCGTCGTCGCCACCGCCGGCATCGCCGCGCCGAGACGCTTCGCGACCATGTTGCGCGAGGCCGGGTATGACGTCGTCGAGACGGTGACGTTCGCCGATCACCACCGCTTCACGGCGCGCGACGTGCAGAAGCTGGCGGAGACAGCGCGCGCCGCCCATGCCGGCGGTGTCCTGACGACCGAGAAGGACGCCGTCCGCCTGGAGGCGCTGGCGCCGTTTCCGGTCACCTTCGCCGCCGTGCCGCTCAGGGTTGCGGTGGAGCCGGCCGACCGGTTCCGCGCGTGGCTGCTCGAGCGCGTCGCGGCCGGAGGCGGGGCATGACCGTCAAGCCCCGGCACCGCGTGGAGTACGCCATCGTGCAGGCGTTCCGAGGTCTGGTCCGCGTCGTCCCGCGGCGCATCAGCCTGGCCATCGGTGCGGCCCTGGGCGCGCTGTTCCACCGGCTCCACGCGTCGCGCCGGGAGGTAGGCGCCGACAACCTGCGCGCCACGTTCCCGGAGATGACGGAGTCGGAGCGCCGCGCCATCCTGCGCGCCACGTTCCGCCAGATCGGCCGCCACGTGATCGACTTCCTCAACTTCGACGCGATGTCGCGCGAACAGATGATGCCGCTGATCGACATGGAGGGAGGCGAGCATGTCGAGCGCGCCCGGGCGGAGGGGCGGGGCGTCATGTACTTCGCCGGCCACTACGGCAGTTGGGAGCTGCAGATCATCGTCCACGCCCTGCACTACGCGCCGATCACGATGATTGCGCGCAGGCTCGATAACCCGCTGCTGGAGCGGCTGATCGAACGGATCCGGACGCGCGTCGGCACCCGCGTGCTGCCGCGCCTGGGAGCGACGCGGGGCCTGCTGCGGTCGCTGCGCGAGGGCGAGTCGGTCGGCATGATGATCGATCAGCACATCTCGGACCGGAGCGCCATCCGGATCGACTTCCTCGGCCGGCCGGCCGCCACCACCACCGCCATCGCCTCCTTTGCGCTCCGCTTCGACGCGCCGATCATCCCGGTATTCGCCCTGCCCCAGCCCGATGGGCGGTACCGCATGGTGTACGAGGCGCCGATCGAGCCTCCCGCCGACGACGACCCCGACCCCGTCCGCACCTGCACGCGACGCTGCACCGAACGGCTGGAGGCGCGCATCCGCGCGGAGCCGCACCTCTGGCTGTGGATGCACCGCCGCTGGCGCTGAGCGCCCCGCTGCGGCCCGTCCGGTCTGGTACAATCTTCCCATCCTGTTCGCTCGCGGCGGGCGCCCCGGCGTCGCGCCGCGGGTATCCCAGTCAGCGTTACGGAGAGCCGCCGCGCGGGAATGGCCGCGCGCGACGGACACTCCAGGAGGATTGAATAGATGGGCACGAAGGTCGGCATCAACGGGTTCGGACGGATCGGGCGGAACATCATGCGCGCCGCGATGGAGCAGGCCGACGGGGCCATCGACTTCGTCGCGGTCAACGACATCACCGACCCGGACACGCTGGCCCATCTCTTCAAGTACGACTCGGTGCTCGGCAATCTCGACGCCGAGGTCGCGGTGGACGGCGACGGCCTGCGGGTCGGCGATACGCACTTCAAGGTCTTCTCGGAGCGCGACCCGGCCGCCCTGCCGTGGGGCGAGCTGGGCGTCGACGTGGTGGTCGAATCGACCGGCCTGTTCACGAAGCGCGCCGACGCCGCCAAGCACCTCGCGGCGGGCGCGAAGAAGGTGATCATCTCGGCCCCCGCGAAGCAGCCCGACCTCACGCTGGTGCTCGGCGTCAACGACGACGAGTACGACCCCGCGCAGCACGCGATCATCTCGAACGCGTCATGCACGACCAACTGCCTCGCGCCGGTCGCCAAGGTGCTGCACGAGACCTTCGGCCTGCGCCGCGGCTGGATGACGACGATCCACTCGTACACCAACGATCAGAAGCTGCTCGACCTGCCGCACAAGGACCTGCGCCGTGCGCGCGCGGCCGGCGTGTCGATGATCCCGACGACGACCGGCGCCGCCGTCGCGGTAGGCGAAGTGCTGCCCGACCTGAAGGGGAAACTGGACGGAATCGCCATGCGCGTCCCGACCCCGAACGTCTCCGTGGTCGACCTGGTGGCCGACGTGGAGAAGCCGGCGAGCGCCGAGGACGTGAACGCGGCGTTCGACGCGGCGGCCAGCGGACCGCTCAGCGGCATCCTCGAACTGTCGAAGAAGCCGCTCGTCTCGGTCGACTTCAAGGGAGACCCGCATTCGTCCATCGTCGACGCCTCGTACACGAAGGTGATGGAGGGGGACTTCGTCAAGGTGCTGTCGTGGTACGACAACGAGTGGGGCTATTCGTCGCGCTGCGTCGACCTGGTGAAGCTGATCGCGGCCAGGGGCGTCGGCTAGGCCGCGCACGACAGGCAACAGGCGCCAAGTGGCGACGCGTTCCATCCGTGACCTCGCGCTCGACGGGCGGCGCCTGTTCGTCCGCGTCGACTTCAACGTGCCGCTCGACGGCGGCCGGGTAGCCGACGACACCCGGATCCGCGCCGCTCTGCCGACCATCGAGTACGCCCTCGGCCAGGGCGCCTCGCTCGTGCTGGCATCCCATCTCGGCCGGCCAAAGGGGCGGGTCGCGCCCGAACTGAGCCTGCGGCCGGTCGCGGCGCGGCTGTCCGAACTGCTCGGCCGGCCGGTGACGTTCGCGGAGGACTGCGTCGGCGAGGTGGCCGAGCGCGCCGTCGCCGAGGCCGGCGCGGGCGGCGTGACGCTGCTCGAGAACCTGCGCTTCCACCCGGAGGAAGAAGCGAACGATGCGGCGTTCGCGGCGGCGCTCGCCCGGCTGGCCGACGCCTATGTGAACGACGCGTTCGGATCGGCGCACCGCGCGCACGCGTCGACGGCCGGCATCGTGGCGCAGGTGGCCGACGCCGCGGCGGGCCTGCTGCTCGCGCGGGAGCTGGACTATCTCGGCGCCCTGCTCGCCGCGCCGGAGCGGCCGTTCGTCGCGATCCTGGGCGGCGCGAAGGTCTCGGGCAAGCTGGAGGTGATCGAGAACCTGCTGCCGCGGGTCGACGCGCTGCTGATCGGCGGCGCGATGGCCTACACCTTCTTCCTGGCGCGGGGGCTGCCGACCGGACGGTCGCTGGTGGAGCCTCTCCTGGTCAGCGAGACGCGCCGCATAGAAGCGGCGGCGGCGGCGCGCGGCGTGCGCCTGGAGCTGCCGGCGGACCACGTCGTCGCCGGGAGCCTCGAGGCGTCGGCGGCGCACGAGTGCCTGGCCGTGGACGACATCGCCATCAGCGATCGCATGGGCGTCGACATCGGCCCGGCCACGCGCACGGCCTACGCGGAGATCATCGCGGGCGCCCGGACCGTCATCTGGAACGGGCCGATGGGCGTATTCGAAGTGGAGCCGTTCAGCGGCGGCACCGTCGCCGTCGCCCGCGCCGTCGCCGACTGCGCCGGGACGACCGTGATCGGCGGCGGGGACTCGGTCGCCGCCGTGGCCCACGCGGGAGTCAGCGACCGCATCTCGCACATCTCCACCGGCGGCGGCGCCTCGCTCGAGTTCCTGGGCGGCCGGACGCTGCCGGGCGTCGCGGCGCTCCCTGACGTCAATTAATATTAAACCGTGTACTGTTAATATGCATGGCTACCACCGGGCGCCCATATTAAGTTATTGGCAATTTATTTTAATTAACGACTCCAAGACTCCGTAGCGAGAGACACAAGATGACCCGCACACCGGTTCTGGCCGCCAACTGGAAGATGCACAAGACGATCGCCGAGGCGGTCGCTTTCACCGAGGCGTTTCTGCCGCTGGCGGCGGACGCCGACCACGCGGAGATCGTGGTCGCGCCGCCGTTCACGGCGCTCGCCGCCGTCGCCGCCGCCTGCCACGGGTCGAACGTCGCCGCGGCCGGCCAGGATGTCCACTGGGAGGATCACGGCGCGTTCACCGGCGAGGTGAGCGTCGCCATGCTCGCCGAGGCGGGCGCAAGCCATGTGATCATCGGCCATTCCGAGCGCCGGCAGCTCTTCGGCGAGACGGACGGGACCGTGAACCGGAAGGCGCTGGCGGCGCTGGCGGGGGGGCTCATCCCGATCGTCTGTGTCGGCGAGACGCTCGATCAACGCGAGGCGGGCGAAACCGAGGCCGTGCTCGACCGGCAGATCGCCGGCAGCCTGGCCGGACTCGACGCGGCGCAGATCGGGACCCTCATCGTCGCCTACGAACCGGTCTGGGCGATTGGCACCGGGCGCACCGCGACCCCGGAGCAGGCCCAGGCGGCGCATGCGCATATCCGAGGCCGCCTCGCCGGCCTGGCGGATGACGCCGCGGCCGGCCGGTGCCGGCTACTCTACGGCGGGAGCGTCAAGCCGGGGAACGCGGCCGAGCTGGCTGCGCAACCCGACGTCGACGGCGCGCTCGTCGGCGGCGCCAGCCTCGACCCGGAGAGTTTCGTCCAAATCGTCGCGGCCGCACGCTAAGTGCTCGTCCGCCCGCCGCGCCCGGTGGATGACGCCGCCCAGCTCTCAGGCATCAGGAGGCGCCACCGAGAAACGATGCGACGGCAATGAAGACGCGGGTCGAGTTTCGCGTTGCCTTGGCTCAGGCGCTTGCGGCAAGCCTCGACGAGGTCTGGAACATCACCGGCGCCGCGTTCAGCCAGAAAGCCGAGCCGTTTGAACACCGCGCCATTACCAACGCGCTCTGCGTAGGCCAACAACTTGTCGAAGTCCCGGTCCCCGCGATCGAGGTACGCCGCCAGGCAATCCGAAACGTGCTGGACGCCGGCGCCGAGCTGCATGTCGTTGAGCATGTCGACGATAGTGCGGTGAACGTCCGAGACGGCGATCCGCGTACTTCCGCGCCAGACCGCCTTCGTGCCAAAGATCAGGTCCTCCCGAATGTGCTTCAGGGCGAAGTCGGCGCCATGGCGCCGTTGAACCTTCTCGCGCACCGGCCGTCCGGTCATCACGACGATATCGCGGAATATCTGTTCCGTCAGATCCCAGTATTCGGCTGCCGTGCGACCACCGACGTAGGCCGGGCCGTAGAGCACGGGCACCATCACCCAGGGATCATCGAGAACCAACTCGCTTGTCAGGGAGTCGAGGCCGACCGGTGCGTAGGCCCCCGGCCCAACACGCCGCAGCCAACCCTGCCCGGCCCAACGGGAGAGCAGCTTTGCCGCGTCGGAGCGGCTCACCTCGAGCGCTCGTTCCGCGTCGGCGATACGGACGATATCGCCCGCTCGCCGAATGACGGCGGCGAGCCGGCGACGGCCCTTGGGGACGGTGGTCGGTGGGCTCATGAGTGTTACGGTGCGTCGAAGACCCGGAATCGGGTCACTCGGGCGCACCCTCAGTGACGAGAAAGTATATCATAACTGCGAATATTCGCATTATCTGTGAATTTTTAACATAATAGAGCGGACAAAACCCACGGTCTAGCACGAGGCCGCTTCACCGAGAATCGAGAATTGAAGCGGGCGAACAAGATTCTGCTCAAGGCCCGGCAGGCGGAGGCGTCGCAATGACCTCGACTGGTATACTTTCCGGATGCTGAGCATGCTGCTCTCCGGCGTGTACGTTGTCTGTTGCCTCCTGCTGCTCGTGGTCGTCCTGCTGCAGCAGGGAAAGGGTGGCGACATCGCCGCGGCGTTCGGTGGGGGCGGGTCCCAGGCGGCGTTCGGCGCACGCGCCGGCGCGACACTCCTGACACGCGCCACCACCGTCCTCGGCGCGCTGTTCATGCTGGGAGCGTTCATCCTCGCGATCGTCGGCCAGCGCGGACCGAGTTCCGTCGTCGGCGGCATCGACGGGGCGCCGGTCGGGACGGAGACGGTAGCCGAGGCCCCCCTCGCAGCGGACGAAGAGGACGATGCGGCGGCGGACGAGAGCAGCGACGCCGAAACGCCTCCGGCGCCGCAGTAGAGGCCGTCCACAACAGCTTGATTGCCGCGTGCCGCCGGGCGCGCGGCAGAGGAGCCACCGCGGAAGTGGCGGAACGGCAGACGCGCCAGCTTGAGGGGCTGGTGAGCCAATGGCTCGTGGGGGTTCAAATCCCCCCTTCCGCACCAATCTGTCACCCTTCTCTCCGGGGAAGGGCATGCGCCTGACACCCTGGCGGACCGGCGCCTTCCTGGCCGCCCTGGCGCTGGGCCCTGGTAGCGGCGCCACGACCCAGGCCGGCGCTCCGGCGGCGGACGACGATGACGACCCCAGCCTCGGACCGCCCCCCGTCTACACCGAGCTTCGTGAAGCCGAACTGGAGCCGGCCGGCCGGATAGCCGCCGGCGCCCGCCTGCAGGTAGACCGCTTCGAACTCGCCTTCGACGGGGGCGACCTGTTCCTCCTTCCGCCGATAGACGGCCGCGACACGCTCGCCATCTACCAGGGTCGCGGGACGTTCCACGCGTATCCGCCGGACGGGGTCGAGCTGCAGCAGCTTCAGAAGCTGATCGAGGCGGATCGGATCGAAGAGGAATTCGAGCGGTTCATCGTCTGGTTCACCGGCGACCTGGGTGCGCGGCTGCGGGCCCTCGCGGATGCCGGCGCACCGGCGGGCAACGTCGGCCGGGCCGCGGACCTGCTGGAAGACCGGCGTGAGGATCTGCGCGAGGACCGTCTGCTCAATCCCGATGCGCGGGTCGCCCGTTCGCTTTGGCGGGCCTCTGTCGAGCCGCCGCTGCCCGACGACGAACGCGCCTTCGTCTTCTTCGAGATCGACGGACGCGAGCATGACTGGTTCACGGTCGAGATCGAGCCGCACGACCCCGAGGAAGTCGGCGTCACGCGCTACGACGGGGGCCACCGGATGGTCGATGTCTGGATGGGCGCACACGCCGTGGACGACTTCGACGCGGCGGAAGTGGGGCCGACCATCGGCCGCTTTCCGCGCGATCCGGAGGCCGAAGGCCCGTTCGATCCCGACGCCGAGCGGGACGACGATGACGACTGGACGGCTGCCGACTACGGGTTGTCGCCCCGGGTCCTCGCGCCGGACGACGACCCGTGGCATCCCCGGGTGAAGGTGCCGCGCACCGATGTCGACCTGGCCATCGAGAGGAACGGCGACGTGGAGGCGACCGTCGCGCTGGTCGTGGAACCCCTCGTCGATCTCGCCACGCTCCGCGTGCGGGTTTCGCCGTTCGCCGACGTGACCGACGTCCGCTGGCGGACCACGCTGCCGGAGAACGTCGAGGACGCGCACACGGTGGCGCTGCTGGATTCCGCCGGGTCCGGCTCAACCGGCGGCGAGGACCCCGGCGGCGGCGAGCCGCCCGAACCCGACGAGCCTGCCCCGCTCCTCGGTGAGCCGATCCACTTCGTCCAGGAGAAGCACGACCGGCGCATGAACGAGGACCTGTACGAGCCGAACCTGATCGTCCTGCTGCCGCGTGCGGTCGCCGCCGGCGAGCGGTTCATCCTGGAGATTGCTTACGAGGGAGAGCTGATCGAGCGGCTGCGCGACTCGATGGGCTATGTGCTGAAGGACTCCGTCTACTGGATTCCGCGGCATCCCGACAACCGGCGGCGCAGCTTCCATCTGACGTTCCGCACGCCGGAGCGCTACCGGATCGCCAGCGGCGGCCTCCTGGCGGACGAGCGGGTGGAGGACGACACCCGGATCATGCGATGGATCACGACACCGCCGGTCCGCAACACGATGTCGTTCCACATGGGACGGTTCGAGATCGACGAAGTGCCGGCCGACGCGCTCGCCTCGGAGGGTATCGACCTGCCGACGATCTCGGTCTATGCCGACCGCCATCACCTCGGCTTCGCGCCCGGCAACCGGGAGAAGACCCTCGAGGACCTGGTCGGGTCGATCCGGACCTACACCGACTACTTCGGTCCCTATCCCTTCGATTCGCTCCTCGTGACGGAGACGCGCGAGTACGGCGCGCAGGCGTTCCCGGGCCTCGTGCTCCTTACGTTTCAGGCATTCGGCTCCCTGCACACCGGCGAGCAGGAACTGTTCCGCTCGCACGAAGTGGCGCACCAGTGGTGGGGCGCGGGGGTTGACTGGGAGAGCTACCGCGATCAGTGGATCTCGGAGGGGTTCGCGCACTACGCCGCCGCGCTCTACGCGCTCGAAGGGCTCGACGAGGAGGATCAGTTCCTGGAGATGATCGATGCGTGGCGCCTGGACGTCCTCGGCATACCGAGCGTCGGCCAGGGACTCGGCCTCAAGCGCTACGGCTTCCTCCCGCAGATCATCCAGAGGAGCGACGCCCACGAGTCGGGGCCGCTGGTGGCCGGCATCCGGCTGCGCACGACGGACACGCCGGCCGATTACCGCCTGATCGTGTACGAGAAGGGGGCGTTCATCCTCCATATGCTCCGGATGCTCCTGATGGATCTGGAAACCGGGGACGACGAGCGGTTCCGCGCGATGATGCGCCGGTTCATGAGCGATCACGTCGGCGGAGTCGCCAGCACGCGGTCGTTCGAGGCGGCGGTGGACGAGGCGTTCGGTGAACCGATGGACTGGTTCTTCGACCAGTGGGTCTATGGCATCGACGTCCCCGAATACCACCCCGACCTCGACGTCATGGATGCCCGCCGCGCGGCGGCGGAGGCTGCCCGGGCGGGGGGCGCGACACGGGGCGATCCGGCGGCGAGCGAGCTGCGTGACGCCGCCCTGCGCGACGCGCCGTTCGTCCTCCGGGGGACGGTCCGCCAGGAGGAAGTGCCGGCCGGCTTCCGGATGCCGGTGCCGATCCGCGTGACGTTCGAAGACCGGCCGCCCCTGCTGCGGCGTATCTGGATCGACCAGCCGGAAGTGACGGTGGAGATACCGCTACCCGCCGAGCCCGACGACGTCGAGTTCAATTGGCACCACGGCGTGCTGGCGCGCGTGCGGTGAACCGGGCGCGTGGCGACACCTCGCGTAACGCCCGGGGTGGCGATGGCTCCTGCCTTGACAGTCCCGACACCGAGAACGGACAATCATCGTTGCGCAGCCACCCCGCCGTATAGCCGTGTAGCAGCGCCGGTACCACTGGAGCGGGGTTCCGGGTCGTAATCGCCACTGATAATGCCCGAGTCACCGGAGATCCGTGCCTGGATCGAGGCACACCGCCAGCGGCGGCAGAGCAACAAGGTGCTGCATGGGCATCCGTCGCCCATGTTCTGGCTCGACCGCGACGTCCCGATCCCCGACGTGATGGCGAACCGCCGCGCGGCGGCGGAGACGATGCGCAAGAAGATCAACCTGTACGTCGGCACGCCGTACTGTCTGCCGACGCAGCCGGATCGGTGCGGTTTCTGCCTCTTCCCGAGCGAGGTCTACCAGAACCGGCAGCAGCTCGACACGTATCTCGACTACCTCCGCCGCGAAGGGGAGCTGTTCCGGCCCTATCTCGGGGGCGCGGAACTCGCCAGTATCTATTTCGGCGGCGGGACGTCCAATCTTTACCGGGCGGATCAGTACGCGCCGCTCATGGGGATCGTCCGCGAGGTGTTCGACATTCCCCCGGATATCGAGGTAACCCTGGAGGGGATTCCGCAGACCTTCAGCCGCGAGAAGCTGGAGGCGATGCAGGCGGCCGGCATCAACCGGATCAGCATGGGCGTGCAGCAGCTCGACGACGAGCTGATCAAGGCGAGCGGCCGGCGCCAGACGGCGGCGCAGGTGTTCGATACCGTCGACGACTGCCGCGACCTGGGACTGCCTCTCAGCATCGACCTGATCTTCGGCTGGCCGAACCAGACCGTCGATCACATGCTGAGCGACCTGCGCGCCCTGGTCGACACCGGCATCACTCACATCACCAACTACGAACTGAACGTCGCCGGCCGCACCGACTTCTCCCGCAACCGGCGCCACGAACTGCCGACGCCGGAGCAGAACCTGGAGATGTACCGGATCGGGCGCGACTACCTGGTTTCGGAAGGTTTCCGCCAGACGACGCCGTACGACTTCGAACGCGCCGGCCCCGTCCCGAGCGCGTATCTCTACGAGGAACTGTTCCGCCAGCCCTTCCGCCTGGGTGACAACAACGGGCATGCCGGCGCCAATGGCCACAACGGCATCGGCACCGGCAACGGCAGTGGCGGCGGCTTCGGTCGCGGCGCGCTGGTCGGCTACGACGCGTGGGGATGGGGATTCGCGGGGATCTCGTTCTTCTTCGGGGCGCCCGATTCGCCCGGCTGGGCCTACCTGAACCACGTCCGGGTTGACGACTATTTCCGCGACCTCGACGCGGGTCGCTTCCCGGTGATGCGCGGCTTCCACTACACCCCCGAGGATCTGCACCTCCATCTGCTCTTCCAGGAGATGCAGGGACTCGCCGTCGACGGCGCCCGGTTCCGGACGCTCACGGGGCGCGACGTGGTGGCGGACTACCGCGCGATCTGGAGTGTGCTGGCCGAACTCGACTGGGTGCGCGTCGAGGACCGGGAGATCCGGATCCTCGGCGACGGCGCGTTCTACCTGCCCCTCATCCAGAACCTGATTGCGCGCGAGCGGCTGGAATCCATGCGCAAGGAACGCACCACCGGCGTGGTCGGCGCATCGGCGTTCTCGGCCGCGTAGGCGGACGATGCCTGACCGTCACGCGGGCGACGAAGCGGATCTTCTTGAACGCAAGCGCGCGTGGCACCGGGAGCAAGCCACGGCGCCGCTGAAGGAGAAGGTTCGCATCCTCCTGGAGCTGCAGCGCCAGGACCTGCCGCTCATCGCCCGCCAGCGTCCGCTCCGCCCATGGGAGCGGCCTTGGGACGTGACGCCTTGAGGGCGCAGAACCCCTCGAACAAGCGCAGGCGGAAGTGGTGGCGCCATCGCACAATAGTCGCGACCAAAATACGATTGTATAGATAATGGTCAGCATGGGGACACGCGGTCGCGTCTATGACGCACTTCTGGCCGACCACCTCGCGCACAACCGGCAGATGGCGTTCGTCAGCGGGCCGCGCCAGGTCGGCAAGACCACCACATGCCGGCGACACGCGAACGGGTACTGCAACTGGGACAACCTCGACGACCGCGAACTGGTCTTGCGGGGGCCAGTTCACCTCGCCGCCAGGCTCGGTGTCGACCGGCTGTCGGCAGCGCGCCCAGTGGCACTCTTCGACGAGTTGCACAAGTTCCCGCACTGGAAGCCGTTCCTGAAGGGGATGTACGACACGTACTCCCATCGGCTGCAGATCATCGTCACCGGCAGCAGCCGCCTGGACATCTATCGGCGCGGTGGCGACAGCCTGATGGGGAGGTACTTCGCCTACCGGATGCATCCGTTCTCGGTCGCCGAGACGATCAGGCAGGACCTGCCGGATTCGAATCGGATCGTTCGTTCTCCACAGCCGGTGGACTCAACCGAGTTCGATGCGCTCTGGACGCACGGCGGCTATCCGGAGCCGTTCCTCAAGCGTGACCCGAGATTCAGCCGGCGCTGGCAGTCGCTGCGCCTGACCCAACTGGTCCGGGAGGATGTCCGCGATCTGACGCGGGTTCAGCAGATCGATCAGATGGAGGTTCTGGTCCGGCAGTTGTCGCGCGGCTCCGGGCGTCAGTTGGTCTACGACACGCTCGCGCGCGAGACACGGGTCGCGGTGGACACGGTCCGCCGCTGGATCGGCGCCCTGTGCGACTTCCACCTGGGGTTCCTGGTCCGGCCGTGGTACCGCAACGTCTCGCGTGCACTGCGGAAGGAACCGAAGTGGTACCTCCGCGACTGGGCCGACATCGAGGACACCGGTTCCCGATCGGAGACGTTCGTGGCGTGCCACCTGCTGAAGGCGATCGAGGGCTGGAACGACATGGGGCTCGGCCGGTTCGAACTCGGGTATCTGCGCGACAAGGAGAAGCGGGAGGTGGACTTTCTGATCGCGCGCGAGGGGGAGCCGTGGTTTCTCGCCGAGGTGAAGCATCGCGACACGTCGCTGAGTCCGTCGCTCGCCCATTTTCAGCGGCAACTCGGCGCACCGTTCGCGTTTCAGGTCGTTCTGGACGCCGACTACGTCGAGGCGGACTGCTTTGCGGCGCCCGGCCCCCCGCTGGTGGTCCCGGCCCGGACCCTCCTGTCCCAGCTCGTCTGAGCGGCGCGCCTGCTACGCGTCGGTCGCGGCGACCGCGTCGGCGATGGCGAGCGTCCGTTGCGCCGCGGCGATCACGGGGCGTTCGATGAGCTTGCCGTCCACGAGCAGGACGCCGCCCGACTGCTGCTCGTAGGCGGCGACGATGCGCCGCGCCCATGCCACTTCGTCGTCATCCGGCGAGTAGGCGGCCTGGATGACGGCCACCTGGGTGGGGTGGATGGCCGCCCGGCCGGTGAAGCCGAGGGCCCGGGTGCGGAGGCTCTCGCCCGCGAGGGCGTCGAGCGCCGGCACATCCATGAACGGCGTGTCGAGCGCGCTCACGCCGACAATCGCCGCGGCCGCGACGACGCGCGAGCGCGCGTAGAGCAGCGCGTCCCATTCGATCCGGCAGCCGACATCGGCCGCGTAGTCGACGGCGCCGAAGAAGAGCGCCGAGACGTCGGGCGTGGCGGCCGCGATCTCGTCCGCCGCATGGACGCCGCGCGCCGTCTCGATCTGGGCGATGACCGGCACCCCGGGCGCGGATTCCGCGAGCGCGTCCGCCGCCGTTCGAATCGGCTCGGCGCCGCCGCACTTCGGCAGCATGAGCGCATCGGGACGGATGCCCGCCGCGCGGATGGCGTGGAGGTCGCGCAAGCCCAACTCCGTCGCCGGATCGTTGATGCGCAGGCTCACTTCCGCCCGGACGGAAGCGCGATCGGTGAACAGCGCGATGGCCTTCTCGCGCGCGTCGTCCTTCGCCGCGAACGAGACGCCGTCCTCCAGGTCGATGCAGACCGCGTCGGCGCCGGTGGCGAGCGCCTTGGGATACCGGTCCGGACGGACCGCGGGAACGAACAGCAGGCTGCGGCGAACCCGGAACGGCGGCGCCATGGTCGAAAGCAGGATCAGGCGGAATGTTCGGCCGGCGCACCGACGCCGGCGCGCGTTGCCAGGTGACAGGCGAGCGACCGGGCGGTGGGCGCCTCGTCGAGTGTCCGCAGCCAGTCCAGCGCCGCTTCCGCCGCCTCGGGCGGAACCGCGCGCTGCGCGCACGCCAGGAACTTGTCGTCCAGCTCCGCCGCGGACGCGGGACGCTCCGGGTAGCCGCGGGCGCCCCGCACCGCCCGCTCCAGCGTCCGGCCGCCGGTCAGGCGAAGCGTGATCCGCGCCTCGGTGAGCGGCGGCGCGTCACGGCCGAGCCGTTCGTCCGCCCGCATCGTCACCCGCGGGACGAGCCCCGCGACATCGGGCGATTGCATCGCGGGCGGCTCGAACGTGTCGATGTCGACATGGCCGAAGGCCAGCGCGGCGGCCGCGCAGTAGTGGAGCGAGAACTTCCCTTCGAGGCCGGTCGCCGGCCGGTCGTGGATCAGCACCGTCGGGACGACGGGATCGACGTCTATCTCGACCGCCTCGACCTCGGCGGGGCCGATGCCCGCCTCGCGGCGCAGGTCGAGCAGCGTGTCGATGGTCGGATGCGTCGCCGCGCATGACGGATAGAGCTTGACCGTGATCCCGCCGTCGACGATCTCCCAGTCGCGGCCCAACCGGTCCAGGCCACCCGCCAGATCGCCTCCGGCGCTCTGCATGGCCACCAGGAAGCCCTGCGGCCCGTCCAGCGCGCGGTCCGACGCGGTCAGGCCCTCGCGCGCGAAGAGCGCCGCCAGCACGCCGTTGCGCGCCGCGAGCCCTGCCTGCAGCGGCTTCACCATCGTGCCGAAGTTCTCCTTCAGGCCCGACGCCTCGGAGGCGGCGATCGCCAGCGCCCGGCCCGTCGCCTCGGCATCCAGGCCGTAGACGCGCGCCGCGGCGGCGGCCGCCCCGATCGTTCCGATGGTCGCCGTGCAGTGCCAGCCCTGCTCGTAGTGCTTCCGGTTCATGACGCGGCCCAGCACCGCTTCCACTTCGAAGCCGACGACATAGGCGTCGAGCAGCGTCCGCCCTGTCGCGTTCTCCGCCTCCGCCGCGGCGAGGGCCGCCGCCACGAGCGGCGTGCTCGGATGCGCCAGGGTCACCCAGCACATGTCGTCGAAGTCGAGGGCGTGCGCCGCCGTTCCGTTGGCCAGCGCCGCCCAGCCGGGACCGGCCGTCTCGCTGGTCCCGAGGATGAAGGAAGGCCCGGCGACGCTGCCGTCGCGGCGGGCCACCTGCTGCACGATATGGGCCGACGGCTCGACCGACCCGGCGAGGGCGACCCCCACGGTGTCCTGCACCGCGTCGCGGGCCGCCGCCCGCGCCTCGGAAGGCGGCTCGTCGGTGGCGATGAACGCGGCGAATCGGCCAACCGCGCCGGCGGACGCGGCCGGCGCCGCAGGCGGTTGGGCGGCGGATGAGGTGGCGGTCGGCGCTGGCATCGGCAGGCTCCTGATCAGTTGCCGTAGAAACGGGCGATTGCGGTGAGCCGCTCGGAGATCTCGTCGCGCGGAATCCAGCGGCCGCGAATCATCACGCCGGCCGGATCGCGGACGTTCGCGATGTCTTCGATCGGATTCTCGTCCAGCAGAATCAGGTCGGCGCGCAGGCCGACGGTGATGGTGCCGAACTCGTCCTCGGCGCCGAAGTACTCCGCGGGGCGGCGCGTGCCGATCTCCAGCACGTCGTACGGGGTCATCCCGATGTCGACATAGAGCGCCATCTCGTGGTGCATGGCGAAGCCGGGAACGCTGAATATCTGCGGCGAGTCGGTGCCGAGCGCGATGTTGGCGCCGCCGAGGAAGAGGGCGCGGAGGATCCGGCGGCGCAGGTCGGCGACCCGCCGGTTCACCTCGACGTCGCTCGCGCCGAGCCGGGTGTCAACCGCCTGGCGCCACCGATCGACCGTCTCGGGCGGCATGTAGCGCACCTCCGGCCGTTCGGGCAGCACGTCGACGGAACCCCGGTCGTTGTAGAAGGCGGTCTCCCAAAGGACCATCGTGGGCACCACCCAGGCGCCCGCATCGACCGTCGCCTGCACCAGTTCCGGGATGCGCGACTCGTCCACCTCGTCGATCAGCAGACCCACTTCGCGCAGGCCGCGCGCGTCGTCCGGCCGAGTGTCCTCGTCGACGAGCGCCTCGACGTAGTTGTCGAGGTGGTCGATCGACACCTGTCCGGACTCGAGGGCATGGCGCAGCCCGACGAAGTCGGAAACATGCCCGCCGAAGGGGATTCCCACCTCGTTCGCCGCCGCCGCCATGGCGTCGAACGCCTCCAGGCTCATCCCTTCGTGGGTCTTGATCAGGTCGTAGCCATCCACCTTGTAGCCACGCGCCAGACGATCCGCCTCGTCCGGCGTCTGCACCTGCTGGTTCATCGAGACGCTGCCGAGGTAGAGATTCGGTCCGAGCAGCAGGCCCCGCTCGATCGACTGGCGCAGGCCGAGCTGCGAGGGCTCGCCCTGCATGCCGCGGACGGTGGTGACGCCGTTGGAGAGATAGAGGAAGAGGAGGTTGCGGATGTCCTCGTCGCTCTCGCGCGAGTCGGGAAGATGTCCATGCATCTCGGTCAGGCCCGGCATCAGGTACCGGCCATCCCCCGCGACCACGTCGACGCCGTCGGCGAGTTCGAGGCGGTCGGCGGCATCCATTACCGCAATGCGCCCATCGGCGATCACGACCGTCTGGTTCTCGATCACCCGGTCGCGATCCATTGGGAGGACGTTGACGCCGACGAACGCGAGGTCCCCGTCCACGATGGTGGGCGGGTCTCCGCCGCCGCAGGCGGCAAGCGCTCCGACGGCCATGCCCAGCGCGGCCAACGACCCGGCGGCGCGCCGGCCGGCATGCCGGCCTCGACGCCGGCTCCGGCGCCAGCGCGGCTGGATCATCACTCCTTTACCTCGGGTCGCTCGTTCGCGTACGCCGGCACGTGCCCCCGCCGGTAGACCATGAAGGTCCGCTTGTAGGTAATCACGACCGTCCCGTCCTGGTTGAACCCGCGGGTCCGGACGGTGACGATCCCGACGTTCGGCCGCGACTTCGACTCGCGCGTCGCCAGCACCTCGCTCTCCGAGTAGATCGTGTCGCCGTGGAAGACGGGCGCCGGCAGCCGCACCTCGTCCCAGCCGAGGTTGGCCATCGTGTTGACCGACAGGTCCATCGTCGACTGCCCGGTGACGAGGGCCAGCGTGAACGTGGAATCGACCAGCGGCCGGCCGAACTCGGTCTTCTCCGCGTAGGCGTAGTCGAAGTGGATCTTGTTGACGTTCTGCGAGAGCAGCGTGAACCAGACATTGTCCGATTCGAGCACCGTCCGGCCGAGCGGATGCCGGTAGACGTCCCCCACCTTGAAGTCCTCGAAAACCCGTCCCGTCCAGCCTTCTTTCACCGCCATCGCTTTCCTCTCCGGGGTCCGTCGCCAACGCGAACGACTTGCCGTCGCCGCAACGGACGATTGTAAATCAACGATTAGACGATGCCGGCGTCCCGCCAGCCGGCGACGGTAGCGGGCGCGTAGCCCAGTTCCGCCAGAATCGCGTCGGTCTGCTCGCCGACGTCCGGGATCGCGTCCATCCGCGGCTCGACCCCGTCGATCGTCGCGGGCGGGATGGTCATCCGGACAGGTCCGGCCGGCGACGGCGTATCGCGCCACCGGTCGCGGGTATCGAGCTGCGGGTGAGCGGCGAACTGGGCCACCGAACGCATCCGCGCATTGGCGATGCCGGCCCGCTCGAGCCGCTCGACGATCGCTTCGGCCGTCAGCGCGCCGAACACCTCGTGGATCAGCACATCCAGTTCGTCGCGGTGCGCCACGCGCCTGGCATTGGCGTCGAAGCGGGAATCGCGGGCCAGCCCCGGCCGCTCCAGCACCACCTCGCAGAAACGGACCCACTCCCGCTCGTTCTGGACCGCCAGCAGGAAAGTCTCGCCGTCCGCACCGGCAAACGGGCCGTACGGCGCTATGGCGGCATGGCGCGCACCGCTCCGGGGCGGTGGTGAGCCGCGGCCGAGGGTGTAATAAAGCGGGAAGCCCATCCACTCGCCGAGCGCCTCCAGCATCGACACTTCGATGGCCGCCCCTTCCCCGGTCCGGGTGCGACGGAGCAGCGCGGTCAGGACGCCCGCGTAGGCGTACATGCCGGCGGCGATGTCGGCGACCGAAATGGCCGACTTCACGACCTCGTCCTCCGTGCCCGTGATCGACACGAGCCCCGCCTCCGCCTGCACGAGCAGGTCATACGCCTTCTTGTCGCGGTACGGACCCGTTTCGCCATAACCGGAGATGTTGCAGACGATGAGACGCGGCCGGCGCTCGCGGAGCGTCGCGGCATCGAAGCCCAGCCGTCCTGCCGCGCCCGGGGCCAGGTTCTGGACGAAGACGTCGACGCGGTCGATGAGCCGCTCCATTACCTCGCGTCCTTCCGGGCGCTTCAGGTCGAGGGTGAGCGATTCCTTCGACCGGTTCAGCCAGACGAAGTGGCTCGACAGCCCCTGCACCGTCGCGTCGTACGCGCGGGCGAAGTCGCCCACGCCGGGGCGTTCCACCTTGATGACGCGCGCCCCCAGGTCGGCGAGTTGACGCGTGGCGAACGGCGCGGCGACCGCCTGTTCGAGGGTAACCACCGTCACCCCGTCGAGGGGACGGGCGCCCATCAGAACGAACGGGGCAGGCCGAGGACATGCTCGGCGATGTAGGAGAGGATCAGGTTCGTCGAGATCGGCGCCACCTGGTAGAGGCGGGTCTCGCGGAACTTCCGTTCGATGTCGTAGTCCTCGGCGAATCCGAATCCGCCGAACGTCTGCACGGCGACGTTGGCCGCTTCCCACGACGCGTCGGCGGCCAGGAGTTTCGCCATGTTCGCCTCGGCGCCGCACGGCTGCCCTGCATCGAACAGCTCGGACGCCCGCTTGCGCATCAGGTCGGCCGCCTCGATGTTGACGTGCGTGCGGGCGATCGGGAACTGGACTCCCTGGTTCTTGCCGGTCGGCCGGTTGAAGACGATCCGCTCGTTGGCGTACGCGACCGACCGCTCGATGAACCAGCGGCCGTCGCCGACGCACTCGGCCGCGATCAGGATCCGCTCGGCGTTCAGCCCGTCGATCAGGTAGCGGAAGCCCCGCCCCTCCTCGCCGATGAGTTGCGACGCGGGCACCTCCAGGTTGTCGAAGAAGACCTCGGTCGTCGCGTGGTTCATCATCGTCCGGAGCGGGTTGATGGTGACGCCGTTGCCCACCGCGGTGCGCAGGTCGATCAGAAAGACGGACAGCCCGTCGGTCTTCTTCTTTATCTGGTCGAGCGGCGTCGTGCGGGCGATCAGGAGCATCAGGTCGGAGTACTCGGCGCGCGAGATCCACACCTTCTGCCCGTTGACGATGTAGCGGTCGCCGTCGCGCACCGCCATCGTCTTGAGCTGCGTCGTGTCGGTGCCGGTGGTCGGCTCGGTCACGCCGAACGCCTGCAGCCGGAGCTCCCCGGAAGCGATCTTCGGCAGGTATTCGCGCTTCTGCTCCTCGGAGCCGTGCCGCAGCAGCGTGCCCATGATGTACATCTGCGCGTGGCATGCGGCGGCATTGCCGCCCGAGTGGTTCACCTCTTCGAGAATGACCGACGCTTCGGCGATCCCGAGCCCGGCGCCGCCGTATTCCTCCGGAATCAGCGCGGCCAGGTAGCCGGCATCCGTCAGGGTCCGGACGAACTCCTCCGGGTACGCTTCCTCCCGGTCGAGTTCCCGCCAATAGGTGTCCGGAAACCGCCGGCACAGCTCGCCTACCGCGCTTCGCAGATCCTGGTGGAGTTCAACTTCCGCAACCGCCACGTTACCTCCTTGGTGCGATTCCCCGGTATTGTTGCTTCTGCCGGACAACAAACGCAACCCGCGCGCCAAGTTTCCGGCACGATTCCGCCCCACACACCTCTGCTATACTGGACCAGCGATGCTCACGCGCATTCACGTCGACAATTACAAGTGTCTGACGAACTTTGACCTCCGCCTATCGGAACTAACACTATTGGTAGGCGGCAACGGTTGCGGTAAGTCCGCCGTGTTCGAGGTAGTCAATAAGTTGCGCGAATTCCTTCGCGGAGAGAGTCGCGTCCATCGCCTGTTCTCGGCCGTCGACCTTACGAGTTGGACTACGAGAAGCGAACACTCCTTCGAGTTGGAGATCTCTGATAAGGATGACGTACTCACATATGCGTTGAATATCGAACATCACGCGGACAAGAAGACCGGTCGAGTTAAGACCGAACGCCTGAGCGCTAACGGCAAGCCGCTGTTCTCTTTTGACTTGGGCAAGGTACAGCTCTATCGTGACGATCACAGCGCAGGTCCAACGTACAGTTATGATTGGACCCAGTCCGGCCTCGCGTTAGTCGGCGACCGCCCTGACAAT
Organism: Vicinamibacterales bacterium; assembly: GCA_965202655.1. Lineage (GTDB taxonomy): Bacteria > Acidobacteriota > Vicinamibacteria > Vicinamibacterales > UBA8438 > VXRJ01. The sequence continues at coordinate 1,064,230 of CBDBBK010000001.1, forward strand.
AGGAAGCTATGCCGGTTCCGCGATTCACTCAGGCGTTTTCAGTCCCTGTCCTTGTGCCCGACGCGCATCTCTGGCGTTTCTGAAGGTGAGAGCGATGTTCTTGCTCACACGGGTGAGAATTTCGCTTCCTGGTATCGAGGCCGTTTGCAGGAGAATCCTGAGCACGTGCAACGCGCAGTGTCACGACTCCAGGATGTGCTCCCGGGTTTCGCCGGTCTGCACCTGTCGGAACGCAGTGGTGACCACCGAGAGTTGCTCGCCCGGTTCGGCCCGCCCGGCGAGACTGCCGTTCGGTCTTACCGTTTCGACAGATTATCGGATGGCCAACGCGCACTCATTGTTCTGTACATGCTGACCTTTACCGACGAACCGGCCGACATCCCGCGGACGCTCCTTCTGGATGAACCGGACAACTACGTCACTCTGCCGGAGTTGCAGCCGTGGCTCGCCGCGCTGGAGGATGGTTGCGGTGTTGAATTGCCGCAGACGATCATCATTTCTCACCACCCGGAAGCTATTGACTTCCTCTCTGACAAGGCCGTTTGGCTGGCGCGTGAGTCAGAAGGGCAGACGCGCATCGTGGACTTCGCAAACGACACAGGGCTTCGCCTTTCGGAATTGCACGCACGAGGCTGGGCGCCGTGAGGCGCGCGCAAGTCATCCTACTGTGTGAAGACAAACAGCAGGAAGTACTCATCAGGAGAGTACTCAGCAAGCTGCGTGGCAAGGACTTGTTCCGGACAGTGCCGATGCCATGTGGTCGGGGCTCAGGCGAACAATTCGTGCGCGACAACTTCCCGGGTGAATTGAAAGCTCAGCGGACGAAGGCTGTTACCTCCGTGCTCGTGGTTGTCATCGACGGGGACAACATCGGAATTGAAGGACGTCGCCGACAATTGCACGAGTCCTGTGCGGCCGCCGATGTCGATCCACCAAAGCGCGGCGACAGGGTTCTTATTGCCATTCCCACGCGCAACATCGAGACGTGGTTGTCCTATCTCGGCGGTGAAGACGTAACTGAAACTGACATCTACCAGCGGTTGCGGAGGCCAGGCGATTGCCGGCCACACGTAGACGCGCTGGTGGAAATGTGCCGCACGAACCAGTTGCGGCCGCCGGCGCCATCCTCACTGGAGGCGGCGTGCATCGACTATCGCAACGCGTTCCAAGCAGAGTGACCAGCGCCGCAACCGTCCGGCCGTTCCTGAAGTGGGCCGGCGGCAAGCGCCAACTGCTGCCGGTACTCCGCCGCTTCTATCCGCCCCGGTTCCGCGGTTACCACGAGCCGTTCCTGGGAAGCGGGGCGGTCTTCTTCGATCTGATGAACCAGGGCCGGCTGCCGGCGGAACGCGTGCGCCTGACGGACATGAACGCCGACCTGATCGGTTGCTGCCTGCGGCTGCGCGACACGGTGGACGGGGTGGTGGCGGCACTGCGGCGTCTGGATACGGCCCGGCGGCGTGATCCGGAGGCGCACTACTACCGCGTGCGCGATCGGGAATTCAATCCGGGGCGGGCCGCGATCATGAACGGCTCGGCGCCGCGACCGGACGCGTATACGCCGGAGCTGGCCGCGATGCTCATCTACCTGAACCGGACCGGCTACAACGGGCTCTTCCGCCTGAACGCGAAGGGCGCCTTCAACGTGCCCCGGGGCCGATACGCCAACCCGCGCGTCTGTGACGAGGGCAATCTGCGGGCGGTGGCGGCGGCGTTCGACGCCGCCGGCGCCACGATCGACTACGCGCCGTACGACGCATTGCTCCGGCACGCGCAGGCGGAGGACTTCATCTATCTCGATCCTCCCTACGCGCCACTCAGCCGGACGGCGCACTTCACGTCCTATACGGCCGGCGGCTTCTCGAGCGCCGATCAGCGCCGCCTGCAACAGGTCGTGATGGAGCTGGCGGGCCGCGGGTGCTTCGTGCTGCTCAGCAACTCGACGGCGGCGGAGGTGCAGCAACTCTACGACGGCAACCGCGACGCCGAACGCGCCGGCATCCAGGCGCACCGCGTGCCGGCGCGGCGCGCGATCAACTCGAGCGGAACCGGGCGGAGCGGCGTGATGGAATACGTCATCACGAACATCGCGGCCTGATGGCGATGGCGATCACCCTGGGATCGGAACGGTTGCTTCGCGACGGCGCGCTCGACGGCGCGCGGGTCGGGGTCGTGTCGAATCCGGCGTCGGTGGACCGGCAGTTCCGCCACGTTGCCGATCGCGTTGCCGCGCAGCCGGCCGTCACGCTGGCCGCGCTGTTCGGACCGCAGCACGGTTTTCACGCCGACGCCCAGGACAACATGGTGGAAACCGGCCACGCCCATCACCCGCGCCTCGGTGTGCCGGTCCATTCGCTCTACAGCGACACACGCGAGCCGACCGCGGGGATGCTGGAAGGGATCGATCTGCTGCTGATCGATCTGCAGGACGTGGGTACGCGCGTCTACACCTACATCTGGACGATGGCCAACTGCCTGCGCGCCGCCGCACGCCACGGGGTCCCGGTGGTGGTCTGTGACCGGCCGAACCCGATCGGCGGCGCGGCGGTCGAGGGACCGGTGCTCGACCCGGCGTTCGCGTCGTTCGTCGGCCAGTTGCCCATTCCCCTCCGGCACGGGATGACGATCGGCGAGCTGGCGCGGCTGTTCAACGCAGAGTTCGGCATCGGCGCCGACCTGCGCGTGGCAGCCATGGAAGGCTGGTCGCGCGCCCTGTACCACGACGAGACCGGCGCGCCCTGGGTGATCCCGTCGCCCAACCTGCCCACGCTCGACAGCGCAATCGTGTACCCCGGCATGGTGCTCGTGGAGGGCACGATGCTGTCGGAGGGACGCGGCACCGCGCGGCCGTTCGAGCTGGCCGGCGCGCCCGGCGTCGATCCGGACGCGCTCGCCGGCCGCCTGAACGGGATCGGCCTGCCCGGCGTGCACGTCCGGCCGGCGACGTTCGAGCCGACGTTCCAGAAACATGCCGGCGCGGTCTGCGGCGGCTGCCAGCTCCACGTCACCGATCGCCGCGCGTTCCGTCCGATCCGAACCGCCGTCGCCCTGATCGCCGCCTGCCGCGACGCACTGGGAGAACAATTCCGCTGGCGCGAGCCGCCCTACGAGTACGAGACGGAGAAAATGCCGATTGACATCCTTTCCGGGTCGGATGCGCTTCGCCGCGACATCGCGCGGGGGCGCCCGCTGGAGGAGATGGCGGACGAGTGGAGCGAAGCCGTCGCGTCGTTCGCTCCCGTTCGGGAGCGCTATCTGTTGTACTAGATCTGGCAGGACCAATGAACGACTCGGGAGGACTGATGAACACGGAGGAAAGGCAAGCCCTGGTGGCAAGATACAAGGCCGGGTACCAGGCGGTGGTCGATGCGCTGGAGGGCGCTACCGACACCGAACTGGACTCGCATCCGGCGCCCGGCAAGTGGTCGGCGCGTCAGATTGTCCATCACCTGGCCGACAGCGAGATGACCAGCGCCATCCGGGTGCGGCTGATGCTGGCCCACGATCGCCCCGCGATCGGCAACTACGATCAGGACGAGTTCGCCCGGCGGCTGCACTACGACCGGCCGCTCGCCGCGTCGCTGGCGGCGTTCCGCGCGGCGCGCGAATCGACGGCGGAACTGCTCGACCGGTTGAACGACGACGACTGGACCCGGCCCGGCGATCACCCGGAGCACGACAGCTACGGGGTGGAGGAATGGCTCCGGATCTACGCGGCCCACGCACACGACCACGCCGATCAGATCCGGCGGGCCCGCGCCGCCGCGGTTACCGGGTAGCGCCGTTCCGCCAACTGCTCCACCCCCTTCCGCCATGGCCCGAGCCCCCGCGTTCAGCGTCGATCTGACGATACGGATCACCGCCGCGCCCACGCGCGTGATTGCGGCCTTCTTCAACGCCACCGCACTGGCCGCCTGGTGGAACACGATCGGATCCGTAACGACACCGCGGCCGTTCGGAATCTACGCGGTCGAGTGGGAGTCCACGCCGTTCACGGACGCCGTGCTCGGCAGTCTCGGAGGCGTCCTCCATGGCACGGTCATGGAGTTCCAGAACGGGCGCGAGTTCTTCCTCGCCGATGTCTACTGGCTGCCGCCGGAGAGCGATCCGATAGGACCGATGGCGCTGGAGATTACGTGCCGTGTCGACGGGCCGGCGACGCGGCTGCGGGTGCGGCAGCACGCGATGGGCGAGGGGCAGCGGTGGCAGCACTACGGCGCGCTGATGCAGACGGGTTGGGAGTCGTCGCTCGAAGCGCTGAAGCGATACCTCGAGGATGGCGCCATGCCGCGCCTCCCCCCGCAGGGCGTCCCGCCGCGCCGGCGCTAGCGGCACGAGGGGAAGCGGCGCGCGCGCAGCATGGCGAGACGGCGCGTTGTCATCGTGGGCGGGGGCGTCATGGGATCGTCCATCGCCTGGCACCTTCGGACCGGCGCGTCCGAGGTCGACGTCACCGTCGTCGAGCGCGATCCCACCTATCGCCGCGCGTCGTCATTCCTGGCGATGGGGGGCGTCCGGCAGCAGTTCAGCTCCGCCGCCAATATCCGGCTCGCACAGCACAGCGTCCGCTTCTACCGGCAGTTCGACGAGACGATGGGCGCGCCGGGCGCGCGGCCCCGCGCCTGGCTCCGGCAACGCGGCTACCTCTTCCTCGTCAACGACGCGATGGCCGAGCGGTTCGAACGCCGCTATGCGACGCAACGATCGCTGGGCGCGCACGTCGAGCGGCTGAGCGTCGAGGCGATCCGCACCCGCGCGCCGGACCTTCGGCTCGATGACATCCGCTTCGGCCTGTTCGGCCCGGACGACGGCTACGCCAACCCGCGCGAGGTGCTGGCCGGATTCCGCCGGGCGGCGGAAGCCGCGGGCGCGACCTATGTCACCGGGTCGGTGACCCGCGTGACGGTTGCGGGCGGGCGCGTGCAGGCCGTCATCCTGGACGACGTCACGACCGTTCCCGCCGACGCCCTCGTGAACGCGGCCGGCCCGTTCGCCGCGCGGCTCGCGGCGATGGCCGGCGTCGACCTGCCGGTGACGCCGGTCCGCCAGCACCTGTTCCGCTGCGCCCTGCCCCACCGCTGGCCGTACCGCTTTCCGGTCGTGGTCGACCCGACCGGCGTCCACTGGCGGCACGACGATCCGGCGACGCCGGACGGAGAGGATCGGATCGTCGTCGCGAAGACGAAACTGGACGAGCCGACCGGCGAGAACTTCGACTGCGACCTCTCGCGCTGGGAGAGCGACTTCCGGCCGCCGCTGGTCGGGCGCCTCCCGGCGCTGGAGGCGGCGGAGCTTGTCGAAGGCTGGGCCGGGCTGTACGAGATGACGCCGGACCACAACCCGCTGATCGGCCCGCATCCGGACATCGCGGGTTTCTATCTCGCGAACGGCTTCAGCGGCCATGGCCTGATGATGTCGCCCGCCGTCGGCGCGGCGATGGCCGACCTGCTGACGACCGGAGCGTCGAAGCGCATCGACCTCACGCCGTTCGACCCGGCACGGTTCGAGCGGGGCGAGGCGTTCCACGACGATGCGATGATCTGAGGATGCACCGCGAGACGATTGCGGACCTCGGCGCCGCCCTTCGCGCCGGGCGGAAAACAGCCGGCACGCTGGTGGACGACTGCCTCGCCGCCATCGCCCGCCGGAACGGCGAGCTGAACGCCTTCGTCCTGGTGCGCGAGGCGGAAGCGCGAGCGGAAGCGCGCGGCGCCGACGAGGGGCTGGCCGACGGGGAGGATCGCGGCCCGCTGCAGGGGATTCCGATCGCGCTGAAAGACCTGATCGACCTCGAGGGCGTTCCCACCACCGCCGCCTCCCGGCCACTCTTCGGGAACGTGGCGCGCGCCGACGCACCCATCGTGACGCGCCTGCGCGACGCCGACGCGGTGATCGTCGGCAAGTGCAACCTGCACGAGCTGGCCTTCGGCACGACCGGGGAGGAATCGGCGTTCGGCATGACACGCAATCCGGTCGCGCCGGACCGAAGCGCCGGCGGTTCGAGCAGCGGCTCCGCCATCGCGGTCGCGACCGGCATGGCCGTCGCCGCGATCGGAACCGACACCGGCGGCTCGATCCGGATTCCCGCCTCCGCCTGCGGCGTCGTCGGCCTGAAGCCGACCCATGGCGAGGTGAGCCTGGAGGGCATCGTACCGCTCGCGCCGTCCCTCGACCACGCCGGGCCGATCACGCGGACGGTCGAGGATGCCGCGACCGTCTTCCGTGTCATCCGGGACGCGGGCGACGATGCCATCCTCCCGGCTCCACCTCTGCAGCCTCGCCTCGGGATTCCGCGGCGCTATTTCCTCGACCTTGTCGACCCGGCGGTGCAGGCTGCCTTCGACGCCGCCGTCGCCCGCCTGCAGGCAGGAGGCGTTCCGATCGGCCAGGCCGACATCGCGGGGGCCGAGGAAACGCCGGCAGTGTATGCCGCCACCCAGCGCCCGGAAGCGTTCCGGTGTCACGCCACGCTGCTCGATCAGCACGCCGCGGATCTTTCCCCGGGTGTCCGGAAGCGGATCGAGTCCGGCCGCGAGGTAACGGACGAGGACTACGCCCGCGCTCAGGAGGGACGCAGGGTGCTGACGGCGGCGGTGGACGACGCTCTGGCCGGCTGCAATGCCCTGCTGCTGCCGACGCTCCCGATCCTCCCGCCGTTAATCGGCGCCGAGACGGTCGAACTGCATGGCCGCGATCAACCCGTCCGCCCGCTCATGCTGCGGTTGACGCAACTCTTCGACGTTACGGGGCATCCGGCGATTTCGATTCCGTGCGGCGACGCGGGGGGCGTGCCGGTGGGCCTGCAACTGGTCGGCCGCCGCGGCGGGACGGACGAACTGCTGGCGCTCGCGGCGGCGCTGGAAGACGCGATACGAGGTTAGGACCTGGCGGTGCGCCCGTCAGGGCGCGCTAGCCGTCCGACAGGTCGCTGTAGCTGCCGCCGGCGGTCGGCTCCGTGTCGACCGGGAGGCCGGCGTCGGCCCAGCCCTCGTTGAGGACCTGGCCGGTGAAGCGGTCGCGCGCGCCGCCGAAGCCGCCCAGGACGTTGCAGACGTTCGTGTAACCGGCGCTCAGCAGGATCTGCGCCGCCTGCGAGGAGCGGCCGCCCATCTGGCAGCCGACCAGCAACTTGGCGTCCTTCGCGTAGTTCGCCTGCATCACCTGGAGGAACTGCACGTTCGGCTGCATCATGCCGGTCGCCGGGTCCCGGTGCAGCAACGGCACGTTGTGGGCGCCAGCCGGATGGCCGGCGTCGTACTCCGGGACCGACCGCACGTCGACGTAGGTGTAGTCCTCGTCCGCCCGCAGCGCCTGCGCCTGTCTCACGTCCACTTGTGTCACGCTCATGCGCGGAATAGTAGCATCCGCACTCGTGATTGCTCCGTTATTTCACCGCTGGGAGAACTGGCTCGTGTCACGCACGACGGATCGCGTCGTGCGCCCGTTCGAGTGGGGGCTCGACTGGGTGTTCGAGACGCCGCCCGTCGGCGACCCGGGCAGCGCCCTTCGCGACTGGGCGGCCGGGCAGGCCGCGGTCAGCGACCAGTTCTACGCCGCCCCGCCGGCCGGCGACTTCGCCTTCGACGGGTTCAACCTCTCGTTCCAGAGCGCGTTCGCCACGCCGCATCCCGACAACAACACGGTTCGCGCACGGTATTTCCCGGCCGTGACGCGGAACAACGGCTACGCCTCGAAGCGCGCGGTCGTGATCCTCCCGCAGTGGAACGCCGGCTTCGACGCGCACGTCGCGCTGGCGAAGATCATCGCGCGCGTCGGAATCAGCGCGGTCCGGCTCAGCCTCCCGTACCACGACCAACGGATGCCGCCAGAGCTGCACCGGGCCGACTACATCGTGAGCGCCAACGTCGGGAGGACCGCGCAGGTCTGCCGGCAGGCCGTGCTCGATGCGCGCCGCACCGTCGACTGGCTGGTCGCGCAGGGCTACGAGCGGATCGGCATCCTGGGAACCAGCCTCGGATCGTGCCTCGCGATGCTGACGGCGGCGCACGACCAGCGCATCCGGGCCGCGGCGCTCAACCACATCTCGCCGTGGTTCGCCGACGTGGTGTGGGAAGGGCTTTCGACCGCGCATGTACGGGAAGGACTCGACGGGTCGATCGACCTGCCGCTGCTGCGCGACTGCTGGCTGCCGATCAGCCCCGCGCCGTTCGTCCATCGGATGCGGGGAACCCGGACGCTGCTGGTGTACGCGCGCTACGACCTGTCGTTCCCGGTGCGGCTTTCACGGCAGCTCGTGGATCGGTTCCGCGCCGAGGCCGTCGATCCGGAGGTGTTCGTCCTCCCGTGCGGGCACTACAGCACGGGGATCGCCCCGTTCGCCTGGATGGACGGATGGGCGCTCGTGCAGTTCCTGCGTCGATCCCTGTAGGCGAATCTCCGCGGGAGTCGTACGACCTTCGCTGGCAGCCCGGGGTGAAACCCCGCGTAACGCCAGGAGGTCAGGGCCTGACCGCTTCGGCGCCGTCCGGAGTCGCTTCCACCGCCTCACCGAGGCCGAGCGCGCCGAGCGATGCACGGACTTCCGGCGGCCCCACGACGACCACCGCGAGCGCGTCCGGGTCGAGGCGCCGCCGCGCGGCGGCAGTGGCGGCCGCCGCATCGACCGCCTCCACGCGGGGAACGAACTTCGTGTACTCGTCGTCCGGCAGGTCGAACAGCGCGAGGCGCAGAGCCCCCCGCGCCACCTGCCCCGAGGTCTCGAAGGCGCGGGGAAAACCGAGCGTGAGGGCCGGCTTCGCGATCGCGAGCTCCTCGCCGGTAATCGGCCGTGAGTCCCGGATGGCCCGCAGCTCGTCGATCGTCTCGCGGACGGCATCGGCGGTGACCGCTGCATCGACCGCCGTTGCGACGTCGAACGGCCCCCGGCCGCGCCGCGCATCGAACGTCGAACGAACGCCGTAGGTATAGCCCTTCGCCTCGCGCAGGTTCATGTTCAGGCGGCTCGTGAACTGTCCGCCCAGCACCATGTCCATTACCCGGACCGCGTGGAAGTCGTCCGCACTTCGGGCGATGCCGAGGTGGCCGACCCGGATTTCCGATTGCACCGCCCCTTCGCGCGGGACGAACGTCAGCCGTGCGGATGGCGGCGCCGGATCGGCCGGCGGATCGGGAAGCGGCAGCGGCGCTCGGTCAACCGTCCCGCCGCCCCCTGCCCGCTGCACGGCCGCTTCCAGGGCCGCGTCGTCTCCCGCGATGATCAACGTCGCGCGGTCCAGCCGGTAGTGCGCGGCATGGAACGCGCGGACGTCGTCGCCGCCGAGCGGACCCAGCGTCTCGGTCTCGCCCAGCGCGGAGTGGCCGTAGGGATGCTCCCCATAGAGCACGCGCCGCCAGGCGCGGTCGGCCACCACGCCGGCGGCGTGGCGTAGCTGGGCGATCCGGTTGAGCCGCAGCGCGCGGACCCGATCGATGTCCGCGCCGTCGAACCGGGGTTCGGTCGCCAGTTCCAGCAGCAGCGCCAGCACGTCGCCCGCGTGGCGCGGGAGGGCCGAGACGGAGAGCACCGTCGCGTCGCTCGACACGTCCCCGCCGAAACGCGCGCCGAGTCGTCCGAGCGCCTCATGCAGCTCGATACCGTTCCGCGCCCGCGTGCCGTCGTCCAGCAGATCGGCCGTGAATCCGGCCAGCCCCGCGGATCCGGCCGGATCCGCGGCGGCGCCGGCGGGGAGGAGCAGCGCCAGGGTTACGAGCTCGGTCCGGCGGTGCGGGACCGTCCAGATTTGAAGACCGCCGGCGCCGACCACACGCCGGATCGCGGGAAACGTGGCGGGCGCACTGCCGGTGACCGGCGGCAGTTGGCTGCGGTCGACCGCGGTCACGACGCCTCCACAGGCGTCGCGCCCGTGAGCGCGCGATCCGCCGCACCGGCGGGCGCAACGCTCAGGGCAACCCGCGCCGCCGGATCGAGCCGCCGGCCTACCGCGGCGGCGATGCCCGCAGGTGTCGCCCCGGCGTAGCGCGCCAGATCCTCGGCGAGATAGTCGGGCCGGCCCGCCATGACGTTGTAGTTGTTCAGCAGGTCGGAGCGGCCGCCGAAACCGCCCACCGATTCACGCCGGGCCGCGAAATCCGCTTCAAGCCGGTTCCGGGCGCGTCGCAGTTCGTCGTGGGAGGGACCGTCCGCCGCCAGACGCGCCAGTTCGTCGGCGACCACGCGGTCGAGATCGTCCAACCGGCGGCCGGGCGCCGCGGTGGCGATGACGCTGAACATGCCGCACAGCTCCTGCGAGTATTGATGCACCGACACGTCCGTCGCCCACTGCCGGTCGTGCAGCAACGCGCGATACAGCCGCGACGACTTCCCGCCGCCGAGGATCTCGGACGCCAGGTCCAGTTCGGCGTCGTCTTCGGCGTAGAGCGCCGGTGACGTCCAGGTCAGGTAGAGCCGGGGAAGCTCGACGCGATCGGCCAGCAGCAGGGATGCCGCGCGTTCGCGCGCATCGACCGCCGGGGGGACGACCGGAGGCGGCGCGCCGCCCGCCGGGATGGCTCCGAAATACGCTTGGGCCAGGTTGACCGCCTCGTCTACGCCCACATCGCCGGCGATGGCCAGAGAAGCGTTGGCGGGATGGTAGTAGGTGGCGAAGAACTCGCGCACGTGGTCCAGATCCGCCGCGTGCAGGTCTTCGACCGAGCCGATGACCGGCCAGTGGTAGGGATGGTCCGGCGGGAAGTGGGCTGCGTCCAGCACCAGAGAAACCATTCCGTACGGCTGATTCTCGTAGCGCTGCCGCCGCTCGTTCAGCACGACGTCACGCTGGTTGTCCAGTTTCTCCTGCGTCAGGGCCGGCAACAGGTGCCCCATCCGATCCGATTCCATCCAGAGCGCCCGCTCCAGCGCGCCCCGCGGCACGACTTCCCAGTAGTTCGTCCGGTCGGTGCTGGTCGATCCGTTCAGGGCCGCCCCGGCCTCCTGCAGCGGCCGGAAGTAGCCGTCCGGGTGGTGGGCGGAACCCTCGAACATCAGGTGCTCGAAGAGGTGCGCGAACCCGGTCCGGCCGGGCCGCTCGTTCTTCGAGCCGACGTGGTACCAGAGGTTGACGGCGACAATCGGGCAGTGACGGTCCTCGTGCACGATCACGTCGAGGCCGTTGTCGAGCGTCACCTTCACGTGCGGAATCTCCGCCGCGCCGCGACCTGTCACGGCTATTCCCCCACCACCTGCATGACGACCTGCCGGTCCCGCGGGCGGGTATCGAATTCCGCCAGGACGATCTGCTGCCACGTGCCGAGGCGCACCTGTCCGCCGGTGAACGGCAGCGTGAGCGACGGTCCGATCATCGCCGCCCGAACGTGGCTCGACCCGTTGTCGTCGCCCCAGCGTTCATGGTGGGCGTAGGCGCCGCGGCGCGGGGCGATCTGCTCGAGCACGCGGTCGAAGTCGGCGACCGCGCCCGGTTCGAACTCGATCGTGGTGACGCCGGCCGTCGAACCGATCACGCAGACGGTCACGATGCCGTCCGACAGGCCGGATGCCGCCACGACCGACGCCACCGCCTCCGAGAGGTCGTGCATGTCGCCCTGTCCGGACGTCCGCAGATCGTGGGTGATGGTCTGAACCATGGGCGCCGTGGAAACGCGCCATTGTAACGGCACGGCCGGGACCGCCGGCCAGCCGCGGGTTACAATTCGGGCGTGCGGAGACGGTACGGGGGCCTGCGTTTTCGGCCGACGCTACTATCGGCCACCGGCGTGGCGCTGCTCATCCTGGCGACCCTGGCCGGCCTCGGCCGGGGCGTTGCCGCGCAAGAAGGCAGCCTCGCTTTCGATCCGCCCGAGGAGTGGATCGTCGAACCCGTCTCTTCGCCGATGCGTCTCGCCCAGTTCACGCTGCCGCGGACGGAGGGCGACTCCGAAGACGCCGAACTGACCGTGTTCTACTTTGGCGGGGGCGGCGGAACCGTCGAAGCCAATCTGGAACGGTGGACGAACCAGATGCTGCAGCCGGATAACAGTCCCTCCGAAGAGGTAGCGACCACGACCAGTTTCATGGTGGGGGAACTCGCCGTCACGCTGCTCGACGTGCCGGGAATCTACGCCGCCGAAGTGGTGCCCGGATCCGGGATGCGTTACTACAAGCGGGGGTACCGGCTGAAGGCGTCCGTCGTGGAAACGCCCGCCGGTCCGTACTTCTTCAGGCTCACCGGACCCGAGCAGACCGTGCGCACGTGGGAAGACCGGTTCATCGCCCTGCTCGAGTCGCTCCGGATCGAATGAAGCGCTGCAGGCGGCGGCCTTCCTGCTCCGCCACGTAGACGTTTCCGTTCGAATCGACGCCGATGCCGTGCGGCAGGGTGAACTGCCCCGGGTAACGGCCGGGGCCGCCACCGAAGCTGGTCACTACCTCGCCGCTCTGGCGGTCGATCACGTCCACCATCACGCTGTTCTGGTTCAGGGCGAAGATCCAGCGCTGTTCCGGATCCGGGGAGAAGTCGAGCACCACGGCGGTGCCTCGGGTCCCGGTTTGATCGGGCGTTCGCGGCGTCACCGGCGTGAACGGCACGTCGATGTTCCGCTGGAAGACACCCATGCGATCGAAGACCTGAATGCGGTCCGCCTGCCGGTCGCAGACGTACACCAAGCCGTCGTTCGAAACGCGGAGGCAGTGCGGCAGCGGCGTGGTCTCCTCCCCCGGGGCGCGGTGAAGCGGCCACTGCCGGAGAAACGTCCCGTCGCGATCGAGGACCGCGACGCGAGAGTTGCCACCGGCCAGTTCGCCGTCGGCGACATAGATTTCCCCGGTTGACAGATCGATGTCGACGCTCGCCGGCAGAAAGAACTGCGCCCGGTCGGAGTTGAGCGGACGGCCGTCCCGCGTGCCGTCGGACGAGTCGTAGCGGCCGGTTTCGCCGATCTGCCGCAGCAGCTCGCCGTCGGCGGAGTACTGCCGCAGGACGCCGGTGCCGGCCGCCACGATCCATATGTTGCCGTCGGCGTCCACATGGCAGTCGTGCAATCGGTCGCCGAGGCGCTCCGGATCGCCCCACGACCGCACGACCGCGCCGGAAGGATCGAACTGGATGACGGGAGGCGCCAGGCGCGCTCCGTCGAGGTCGGCGGTGACGATGTTCTGCCGGTTCAGCACCCAGACATGATCGCGCCCGTCGACGCACATGCCGCCGAGGCCGCCGGTGATCCACTGGTCTCCCAGCGGCAGTTGCGGCCACTCCCGATCGAGCTCGTAGCGCGGCGCGTCCTGGGCCACCGCCGGGGCCACGAGAACCAGGCAGGTCAGCAACGCAACCGCGGCCGCACGCATCGACATGGCGTCCATTCTAACCGGAGCCGACCGCCGGGCTCCTAGCAGCTAGAGCTTCGGATCGGGGCCCGCGGGTGGCTCCGGCGGGGGCGGCGGCGCCGCGGATGCCGGCGACCCGGGCGGCGGCGGCACCAGGGTGTCGGAAGACGGCGGCGGCGCGGCCGGCGCTGCGGGGGCCGGCTGCCGGCTGAACGGCGCGCCCATGCCGTTCAGGATCAGCGCGCCCAGACCCGTCGTCCACGCCGCGTACTCGACCAGCACGCCGAGCAGCAGGAACATCAGGCCGAACGCCCGGAACAAGCCGCCGGCGACTTCCATCGTCTCCCCCAAGATGGTCGGGATGATGAGCAGCACGATACCGGCCCAGACGGTGGTATAGGTCACCGGGCCAATCGCGCCCATCCGGCTGCGGACCGCGTGCCCGACCCCCAGGACGGCGCCGGTGAAGCCGACGATCGAGACGCAGACGAGGGCCAGGATCACGAACGGCGCGAGCAGCAGCAACGGGATGCCGATGATCGATATCAGCAGCAGGATGACGGTCAGGACCGATACCGGGACGATGATCATCTGCGCCAGGAAGCCCACCAGGCCCGACTTGAGGGGCTCCGCGCTGGCGCGCTCGGCCACGCGTTCCACCGTTCCGCGCATCGCCAGCAGGGCTATCGCCGCGACCAGGGCGAGGAAGATCACGCGGACCATGGTCCCCGCCAGATCCCACGTCCGCGCCAACCGCGAGCGGGTCGACTCGAACGGCCAGATGTCCGGCCGCAACCCGCTCAGATCGAAGTCCAGGTCCGCCATGTTGACAACGGCGCCGTCGACGCTGGCGGTGGGTGCGCGACGCAGCGACCCGCCGATGTTCACGGTGTCGCCGCCGACGATCGCCTCCGGCCCGAGCCGTATCGGACCACCGATCGCGACCACGTTCTGCTCCACTTCGCCGTTGACGGTCAGGGGACCGCCGAACGCCACGGCATCGCCGGTCACCGTTCCAAGCACCCTGACGGGGGCGCCGAACACCACGAGGTTGCCTTCCACCGTTTCGCCGGGACCAATCCTCACCGGAGTTCCGAAACGAACAACCTCACCCCGTGAGCCCCGTCTGGAGCCCCGGCGCCGTTCCTCCCGGTCTTCCTCCTCCACCGCCGGCGGCGGAGCTGGCGGCGGAGCTGGCGGGAACGAGGGCGCCGGAGGATCCGGCTGTCCGGACTGGGCGCCAACCGCGGCCGGTACGGCCAGCGGGAGGGCAGTCAGGATTACGAGGGCGAGCGCCGCCTGGTTGCGGTGGGTAGCCATCACTTCTTCTCCATGCCCTGCTCCGAGGCTTCGTCTTCGTCGGTCGGCTCGTGACCGCGCCTCTCGGCCGAGAGCATCCGATCGAGCCCGTAGAGGGCCGCCAGGCCGAGTATTTCGACCGCGACGATGACTCCGATAACGCTGGGCGACGCCATGGCCGATCCGATGGTCCTTACCGCGGTCATAGTCACCTCCCAGAAGCCGCGTCCCTCCTGGAGCGCCTGCACCAGCCAGGCCAGCCCGGAGGCAGCCGCGTTCAACAGGGCCAGGAACTGCGACAGCAGGTACGGGGCCAGCGCCACACCGCCGGCAACCACGAGGGCTAGCACCGCAACGCCGGCCAGCACCATCCCTGCCACGCGCCGCACCCGCGTCCTCCTATCGCGGGCCTTCGTTCCCGCCCACTGTCAGTTGATACGCAGTTGCCTTGGGCAAGGTTCACCGCCGCAGGCCGAGGGCGTGCTCCGCGATCAGCTTCCGGTGAAGCTCGCTCGTCCCCTCGCCCACCTCGAGTGTCTTCGCCTCGAGCAGCAGGCGACCCACTTCGTAGTCGGCGGAGAAGCCATAGCCGCCATGGATCTGAATCGCGTCGAGCGCGTTGGCGGTCGCCGCCTCGCTCGCGGCCAGTTTCGCCATCGACGCTTCGAGCGAACACCGCTCGACGCCGGCGTCCTTCATGCGGCCCAGGCGGTATACGAGCGCGCGCGCCGCTTCGGTCCGGACGCACATGTCGGCGATCTTCTGCTGGACCATCTGGAACTGGCCGATGGGCTGGCCGAACGCCTTGCGCTCGGCGGCATACGGCGTGCTGAGATCGATCGCCCGCTGCGCCTGACCGACGCAGCGGGCCGCCACCGAGAAGCGCCCCATGTCCAGCGCGGCGCCCAGGATCGGGAAGCCGCCGCCCACTTCGCCGAGTACGGCGTCGTCGGGCACCACGGTTCCGTCGAAGTGGATCTCGGCCAGGTTGTCGCGCCGGAGCGTCCGCATCGGCAGGTCGCTGATGGCGACGCCGTCGGCTGCCGGATCGACCAGGAAGACGGTGACCCCGCGATGACGCTTCCCGGGATCCACGGTCGCCGCGACGAGGAGCAGGCCGGCGTGCGCGGCGTGCGAGATGAACACCTTCGCGCCGCTGATCGACCAGCCGGCGGCAGTGCGGGTCGCGCGGGTTCGCACCGCCGCGAGGTCGCTTCCGCCGTCCGGCTCGGTCAGGCACGCGGAAGTCAGGATCGAGCCGTCGCAGATCCCGGGGAGCCACCGCTCCTGCTGGGCCGGCGTGCCGAACCGCACGATGGAACCCGCCACCAGGGAATTGGTGACCGAGACGACGGACGCAACCACCCAGTCGACGCGCGCCAGCTCCTCGCAGATGAGGCCGTAGGTGACGACGTCGGAGCCGCCGCCGCCGAATCGCTCCGGCAGCACGGGCGCCAGGTAGCCGAGCGGGACGAGCTTCCGGATCAGCCCGGACGGATAGCGCGCCTCGCGTTCGTGTTCCTCGACGAACGGCAGGATCTCGCGCTCGGCGAATTCGCGGACGGCGGCGCGCACCTGCCGCTGCTCGGTCGTCAGGTCGAAGTCCGCGGTGCGGGAAGGAGAGGGTGGCGGTGAACCGGAAGGCGACATGTTCAGCGCGCCCGCACCCAGCGGAGCGCGGCCGCCAGATCCACCGCGGCGCGGGCCAACTGCTCGATACGGCCGGCGAGCTCCGGCGTCGGCTCGCGCTCCGGCGTGAAGTCGTCGCGCCCCGCGTAGACGAAGCGCGGAAGGATGTGGCTCCGGAAGTCGAACATCAGGCTGTTCGCCAATCCGATCGGCGCCATGTAGCTCCGGTGGCCGCCGGCCGCGCAGAGGAAGCCGACCGGCTTCTCCGCCCACGCGCTGCCCGTCAGCTCCACCAGGTTCTTCGCCGCGGCGTTCAGATCGTAGTTGTACACCGGTGCAGCGATGAGCACCGCCGCGGCCCCCTTCACCTTCTCGGTGATAGGGCCTATCGACGGGTGGTTGTAGCAGTCCGCCCCGTCGCAGATGGGCAGGTTCCAGTCGCGGAGATCGACCACTTCGCGCGGCGCGCCGAGGGCGTCGAGCACGGCGTCCGCGGCGAGCGCCAGCCGGTGCGACCGGCTCGACGGATTGAGGGAACAGGAAACGATCAGAACGGGGGCGCTGGCGTTCTCGGGTTCAGGCACGCGACGAGTATACGGACTACTCCGGCAGGGGGAGTTGCCGGCTTTCCGACTCGCGTGCCTGATCGAAGGCGGGCAGCGGCTCGTCGGAACGAACCTGCTCCAGCCAGAAGACGCCGTCGTAGGGAATCGAGTTGCCGCGCGTGCCGACGAAGTCGACGTCACCGTCGCCATCCATGTCGCGGGCAATGAACTTGTCGAACATCCCGCGGATCCGCCGCGAGACGTCGTGGCGCACCCAGGCCCCCGCCGGGTCGTCTCCCTGCTCGAACCAGCTCAACCGCCCCGCGCGGTGATCGGGAGGCGGATCGGCCAGGTCGTGGTCGCGCGGATCGCCGCTATAGGCGCCGGAAAAGAGGTCGAGTCGGCCGTTGCCGTTGATGTCGGCGAGGACGAGGCCGACCAGCCGGTCGGGCAGGAGGCCGCCGATCTCGTGCGTCGTCCAGGGTTCGCCCGATGCCGCCCCGCCCGCCGGCTGTTCCAGCCAGATCACGCCCCGCTGGTTGTCGACGACGACGATGTCGATCAGGCCGTCGCCGCTCAGGTCGGCGTAGTCCATGTTGAAGCCGGTAACGACCGCTTCGGGCGTGATCTCGATCCGGTGTTCCTCGAACGCGATCGGGCCGCCCGCGGTGGTGACGTTCTCGAACCAGAAGATCCGGCGCTCCATGCGGGAGCCGGCGATCACGTCCAGGTCACCGTCTTCGTCCAGATCGAACGGCTGCGAGTTCATCGGGACGATGACGCGCGACATCTCGTGCTCCACCCAGGCGTCGCCGTCGAGTGGGTCGTCGGGAAGGGCGAACCACGACACCGGGTGTTTCTCCGTCGTGCCGGCCGGCGGGTTCTGCCCGCCCTTGTTCGGCGCCAGCACCTCGGGACGTCCATCCGCATCGAGGTCGCCCAGGAAAACCCGGATATACGACCCCCGGTCGTCCGTGACGGACGGGATCACGCGTTCCCAGCGCTCGGCCCGACCCGCCGCGCCGGGGTTCTCGAAATAGATCAGATGCGCCAGCTCGCACGCGACTACGACATCGGGATAGCCGTCGCCGTTCATGTCGCCGATGGCCACGTCTTCCGCCGCGCCCGCCTCCTCACCCTCGGCCAGCGTGTAGAGATCCCAGACGTCCGGGTCGTCCGATCCGTAGGCGATCCGGACATGACCGTCCGGCACGCCGTCGTAGGTGACATCCGATTCGTGGACGGAGACGATGTCGAGGTGGCCGTCCCGGTCGAGATCCGCCATCTCCAGGCCATCGCTGCCCCCGATGGCGACGCCGCCAATCTCCAGGCCGTCGATGATGTGCTCGCGCCAGGAGATGTACGACCCGTCGGCGGCCCGGGCGCGAGTCGGGGTATCGACGATGGCGATGGGCGCTTCCGCCGCGCCGGAAGCGACATCGTCCGCCGTCCCCGCCGCGCATCCGGCCAGAAGGGACGCGGACAGAAGGACCGTGGCGACCGCCGGGACTCCAGTCAGGAATCGCATTCCGCGCCTCCCTTCCACCGGAATGTCAGCGTCAGGGCGCTGACGCCGGCGGATGGACCGTTACCGAAACGTTGACCGGGATGGTGTAGACCGTGTCGTCCACGACCGCCTGCAGGACGTAGTCGCCAGGCTCGGCGAAACTGACCTGCGTCACGGCGCGTCCTCCCTCGCCGATCTCCGGTACCACGGGATCGAAGGTCACCTCACCCGGGCCGCGCCAATGGAGCCAGGTGACGGCCAGACCGGTCGCCGCCGCCTTCCGCACGTCGACCACCGCCTGCGATTTCGGCCCGCGGCGGAAGTTCCGCTCCGCCAGGCGTTCGTTGGGCGGCGGAACGCCGTCGTCGCCGGCGATGACCGCCACCTCCAGCGTGTCCGGCAGCGTCACTTCCAGCGTGTCGCTTCCTTCCACACTGATGAACGGCTCCTGGTTATCGCTGAAACCCTGGGCGGTGTTGGTCCCCCGGTTGAGCCGCCGGACGCCGTCGTCGATTTCCCAGACCGGCCAGAGGTGGCCGTAGGCGTAGTCTGTCTTTCCGTTGTGCGTCACCGACCAGACGAGATCCTGCTCGCCCCAGTCCGCCGGCACCTGCACCTCCAGGACGAACTGCTGGCGCCGGTTGTAGAAGTGCGTCGGCTGCCCGCGATCCTCGGGACCCGGCGAGAAGTGGTTGTTCGGTCCGACCGGGATGATCGGCTGCTCCTCGTAGTTCCGGTTCATATAGCCGAAGACCATCGTGAACGACCCGTCGTCGTTCCGCTCCCAGCCCTCGAAGACCGGCTGGACGTTCTGCCCCCGGTTCCAGCGCTCCTGCGCCGCTGCCGGCGCCGGCAGCGCGACCGCGACCACCGCCAGCACGATGGCGGCCGCCGCCGCCGCGCGCACTCCCGCGCGACCCTCACTCTTCATGGCTCTCCACTCCAATAGGCAGCCGGCCAGCCGATCGCCCGCTAGTCGTTGTTGTTGGCCTGCTCGGCTTCGCGAGCTTCCACCGCCGCCTCGAACTCTTCGTCTTCCATGGCGAACCAGCTCACCCAGGCGAAGCTCATCTCGTCGCTCGACCGCTGCCCGAAGCCGGCCCAGTTGGTCGGGTCGTCGTTCCAGCGGTTGGCGTCCGAATTGTCATGCCAGCTCGTGACATGCAGCGTTGTCCCCTTCGGGAGCAGCGGCGCCACGTCGTCCTCGTAGTTGTAGACGATGTGCCAGCCGAAGTCCCAGTCGGCGCAACTCAGGATCTGCTTCCGGTTGTCCGGGTAGATCGCCTCCAGGCACTGCCGCTTGCCGAGATTGTGGAGGTGCGCCTGGAACGCCGTGATCTGAACGTTGTCGTCCAGACGGTAGTAACCGTCGTGGCGCACGTTCGACTCCCCGGCGGGGATGTCGATGTCCTCGTCGTCGCCGACGTGGGCCGAGATCAACTCCCGGTCCGGCTCCACACCCTTCGGATAGAACTGGAGGCCGACGCGCGTCCGGTCGGTCGTCTCGACGCCGATCGCCGCGTAGTGCATGTTGAACTTGATCTGCGCGCCCGCCTTGATCATGCGGCCGGTCCCGTCGGGGAAGATGTCGCCGTTCTTGCCGAGCGCGTACTCGTTCAGGAAGCTGTAGTCGTCGTCATCCGACTCGGGGTCCGACATGCTGGTCACCGCATGGTGCACCACCGGGAAACCCTCGATGGACGGCTTCGTCTCGACCGCCTTCACCCAGCGATCCTCGGTCAGGCCGGAATCCGAAATGAGGTCGCCCCACCAGTTGGGCGCCTCGGCCGCGACGACAAACGGCTCCGGAATCTCGACGATCCAGTCCGGCTCGCCGATCTTCCATTCCGCGATGTCGCGGAACTCCTTCGGCGGCGGGGCGTCGGCCGGATTGCCGCGCGGCGCGCCGGCGTCCACCCAGGCGGCGACGGTGGCGATCTCGTCGTCGGTCAGGGAGTAGTCGTACTTGAACCCCTGGATGCCGATGTTGCGGTCGACGTACCACGGCGGCATCGAGCGGGTCACCACCTTCTCGCGGATCGAACGGGCCCACGGACGCGCTTCCTCGTACGTGAGGAGCGACATCGGGGCAATCGACCCGGTGCGGTGGCACTCCTGGCAGGAGCGCTGCAGGATCGGGACGACATCCTTCGTGAAGGTCACCTCGTCCTGAGCCGCGGCGCCCGCCGGCAAGGCGACGAGGCCGAAGGCGGCGACGGCGACCACCGCCACACCGAACCGAAACGTATTGCTGCGTGACATGTTCTCAGCTCCTCCGTTGCGTTCGAACTGCTGTTCGTCTACTCGTCGTTGGTCGCGCGGGCTTCCCGTTCCCGGACGCGGCGCTCGTACTGTTCGTCGGTCATGAACGCGATGTCGGTCCAGCCGTGACCCATCTCGTCCATCGTCCGGCTGCCCCAGCCGATCCAGGCCGACGGGTCGGGATTGTGCCGGTTGTTGGCGGTATTGTCGTGCCACGAGACGGTGTGGAGAATCGTCCCCTTCGGAAACAGGTGCGCTTCCTTGAAGGGATAGACGATCTGCCACGTCTGCTCGTAGTTGACCACGTCGACCAGCACCTCGCGCCGGCCGTCGAGGTGGATCGCCTCGAGCAGCATCCGCGCGCCGCGGAAGTGCATGTGCGGCTGGAAGCTCAGAATCATCGCCGCCTGGGGCAGAGGCCAGAACCGCTCGTGACGGGCGACCGTATTCGGCGGGATGCTCATCAGCGCCACGCCGTTCAGCGTGTTGTCGTCGATGAGCGCGCCGGGCGGCATCCGCTCGGCATGCAGGTCGAGATCGAATCCGGCGCGCAGCAGCCGGTCCTCGACCGCTTCGCGGTTCAGCTCCCAGTCATGGCCGATGCCGGTCCGAATCCGGTGGGCGGTGACGATCAGCTCGGGCACCTCCCCTTTCGGGTAGAACTTGATCCCCACCTTCTGGCGGTCGATCGTCTCCTCGCCCCACGGGTGGTAGTGCGGAGCGAAGCGGAACAGTCCGCCCGCCGGGAGCTTCCGGCCGGTCCCCTCGGGGTAGTACTGGCCGCTGCTGCCCATTGCGTACTCGATGAGGTCGATCTCGTCGGTGTTCGATCCCATCCCGAGGCGGAACTCCTCGAGGTCCTCGGCCGTCTCGGGAACGCTGACGTAGACGTGTGAGTGGTGAACGCAGCACCACGCCTCCGGGATGATCTGCACCCACTTGACGTAGCGGTCCTCGGTCAGGCCCGGATCGACGACTTCCGACGGGTAGAAGTCGGGCCCCTCGGCCGGGATCTCGAACCCCTTCTCCATCTGAACCACCAGGTCGGGTTCACCGTAGGTCCACTTGTTCAGATCGGCGAGGTTGAGCGGCGGCGGGGCGTCGGCCGGGTTGCCGCGCGGCGCACCCGCATCCACCCAGGCCGCGACGGTGGCGATCTGTTCGTCGCTCAGCGAGGGGTCGGCGGTGTACTCGCCGATGCTCTGGTCGAGGTGCCAGGGCGGCATCTGCCGCTGCACGACGCGGTCCTTGATGGCGCGCGCCCAAGGCCGCGTCTCCTCGTAGGTGAGGAGCGACATCGGCGCCCCGGATCCGGGCCGGTGGCATCGCTGGCACGACTGCTGGAGGATCGGGAGGACATCCTTGGTGTAGGTCGGGGCGTCTTCCGGTTGCTGATCCTGCCCCTGTGCCTGGGCGGCGAACGCGTCCGATGCGGCGCCCGTGGCCCCCAGGAGGCCGACAACTGCCGCCACCGCCACGAACTGCCAGACATTGCGCATAGCAAGACCCCCGCTTGAAATCTCAAGCTGTTCGGGTCAGTCTACACCCTGTCAGGGCAAATTTCATCCCCGATGGCGAGACCCGAAAGCCGTTCCCTGCTGCTGCTGGCGACCCTTCTGGCTTCGCCTGCCGCCGCCCAGACCCTCCAGCCCGTCTACCCGGTCTATGACGGCTTCCACGTGACGGAATCCGGCGCCTACGTGATCGCGTACGCCTACTTCAACCACAACTTCGACCCGGTGACGATTCCGCCGGGGCCGGACAATCGGTTCGAGGTGGAGCCGGCCGACCGGGGGCAGACGACGACGTTCCTGCCGGGCCACCACCGCTTCCAGTGCATCATGGTGTTCGACCCCGGCTTCGCCGGCGGCCTGCCGTGGGCGCTTACGTACGACGACACCACCACGTCCACCAGCGAGGACATGCTCCAGTACAACTGGGAGCTCGAGGACCGTTCGCTACGGCTGCTGCTGCGCGACGTTGATGTCGAGAACGCACCGCGCGGCGTCTGCCTCAACCGCTCGCCGATCGTGCGCCTGCTCGGGTTGCGCAACGGCCCGGACGGCGAGCCGCCCGAGGTGAGCGTCGCGGTGGGCGACGAACTGAAGCTGTTCGGCAGCGTCCGTGACGAGGGCCTGCCACGCGCGGGCGCCCTGACCTCCGAGTGGCGTGTCGTCAGCGGCGACGGAGCGGTCGAGTTCAGCGCGCCGGACGAGCCCCGCTCGCTGGCGACGTTCGACGCGCCGGGCCGCTACGAACTCGAACTGTGGGCAAGCGACTCCGAGATGGAGTCGACCTACCGGGTCGTCGTCAACGTGCGCAACTGACGTCCGGGGCAATCGCCGCGGCCGGGAGCTTGCGCCGTTAGAAGTCCCGCGCCAGCGGAACTTCCAACCCGCCGCGCACTACTCGGAGACCGTCACCTTGACGAGGGCGGATGTCCAGCAACACTGGAAGCCGCTGCCTCCGTCGCCCGTCTCGTCGAGCGCCTCGACCCGCAGGACGTAGTCGCCCGCCTCGCCGAACGTGGCGGTCGTCGTTGGATTCTGATCCGACGACTCCTCGTATTCCTGGACCGGCTCGGCGAATTCAACGTCGCCGGGGCCGCGCAGCACGTGCCACCGCAGGATGAGGGCGGGACGGCGCCGCCGTGCCGCGAACGGTCTCACCTCGACCTCCGGCTTCACGTCCGTCGTCCAGACGGCGAGGTCCAGCGGCGTACCGACCGTCGCGGTCATTTCCCGCGCGATTCCGATCGGCGGGCCGGTGAACCCCTCGCCGCCCGAGTCGAAGCGGATGGTCGGCGGCTCGTTGCCGTTGGCCGCGTCCCTCAGCGGCTCGATGATCCACTGGGAATCGAGATGCATGGGCACCGACGTCGTTTCGCCGTTCACCGTCAGGTGCCAGGTGATGTTCAGGTTTCGGTCGTTGCCCGGAATCTGAACCGTGAAGACGCCCCAGGCTCGCCCCGGCACGAAGCGGGTGGGCTGCCCCTGATCCTGCGGTCCCGGCTCGAGGTAGTTGTTCTCTCCTACCGGGACGTCGACCACTTCCTCGGTGTTCGAGTTGAAGTACCCCGCCAGCAGCGTGATGGTACCGTCCGGGTTCTCGTACCACCCTTCGTAGGCAGGATAGACGGGCGCCCCGAACTCGACGAGCGTGCGCGGGGTCTGCGCTCCCGCCGGCGCCGCCGCAACCACCAGGGCGAGCAGCGCGACTCCCGCGATCCACCTTCCGCTCAAGGCTAGTTGTCGTTGTTCGTGAGCGACTCGCGCTCGGCCAGGGCCGCTTCGAAGTCTTCGTCATCCAGATAGGTGACGTTGACCCACGCGTGGCCCATCTCGTCCACCGTCCGGTCGCCGTAACCGACCCATTGGTTGGGATCGGGATTGGCGCGGTTCGCCGACGTGTTGTCGTACCACGACTTCAGGTGGAGCACCGTCCCCTTCGGCAGCAGCGGCGCCGCGTGGTCGGCGTACACGTAGTTGAGGTGCCAGTTGAAGTTGAAGTCGCTGACGCGGCTCAGAACCTCCGTCGTGCCGTCCGGCAGAATCGCCGTCATCTGCATCCCCTTGCCGCGCAGATGCATATGAGGCTGGTAGTTCTCCACCCGGCCATTCTGCTTGAGCACGTGGAACCGCTCGGTCACCGTCACCTGGTTGGGCGGAATCGACAGGTGATCGCTGCCACCCTCGATCGTGCTGAACGCCGACAGCACCTGCCGGTGCTTCGGCTCCTCGCCCTTCGGATACAGGTAGAGGCCGAGCTCCACCGTGTCGGTGATCTCCTCGCCGACCGCGTGGTAGTGGATGTCCCAGAGGATGCTCGAACCGGCCTTGATCAGCTTGCCGCTGTTCGGCCGCATGATCTCGCCCTGCTTGCCGACGGCCCACTCCATCAGGAGGCCGGGGCCGACATCGGAGGCGGCGCCGAGCGAATCCGGATCCTCTTCCTGCTGCAGCCGCGCCAGCGCGTGATGCGTGATGCGACGACCATCGACCGACGACGGGCGGATCTCGATGGCGCGGATCCAGCGATCCTCGGTCAGGCCGGTCGGCACTTCCGGCTTCCACCAGCGATCCTGCGCCACCGCCGGCACCGTGTACGGTTCGGAGTAGATGATCAGGTCGGGCGGTCCGCCGAACAGGCCGGCGAAGTTCCAGACATCGTCATCGACGAACTCGACCGGCGACGGCATGTCGTCCGGATTGCCGCGCGGCGCCCCGCCGTCCACCCAGCGGACGATGGTGTCGATCTCGGCGTCGTTCAGCGAACGGTCGTTCTCGAAGTGCTGAATGCCGACCGACTTGTCAATGTGCCACGGCGGCATCTGCCGGGTCTCGACCCGGGTCTTGATGGAGCGGGCCCACGGCCGCGACTCCTCGTAGGTGATGAGCGACATCGGCGCGATGTAGCCCGGGCGGTGGCACGCCTGGCACTTCGCCTGGAAGATCGGCGCGACATCCTTCGTGAACGTGGGCACCTCATCCTCGGCCGCTACGGCCGGGCCCGGAAACGCCAGCGCCGCAACGCCCAGAATCAAGGCCAGAATGCTGATCTCGCGTCTCATTGACAAACCACCTCCTGCGTACCTTGGGGGCAATTTTACTTGCCCCATGACCGCCGTGCAACAGGCTGCGGCCGGCCGGCGCCGCCCTACTCCGCGATTCGGTAGACCGCCTCGGCCGTCCGGATGATCAGGCTGTCGTCCAGGATCGCCGGCGTCGCCATCGTGAACTCGTCGAGCGGATTCTCCGCCACGATCCGGAACTCCGGCCCCGCCTCGATCACGTAGGTCGTTCCCTGCTCGCTCAACGCGAAGATCCAGCCGTTGTAGGCCCACGGCGACGCGGTGAAGGCCTGGCCGACGTCGACCCGCTGGCGGCCGTATACCTCCGCACCGGTCCGCGCGTCGTGGGAAGTCATCAGGCCCCGGTCGAGCAGCGTGTAGTAGTAGTCGCCGTAGATGAGCGGCGACGGATGGTAGCTGCCTCCCTGCTCCAGCGACCACGCCACGAACGCGTTCGATGTCTCCCCCTCGGCGAGCGAGATGTCGCCGGAGGCGCCCGGACGGATCGCGTAAACGGGCCGGAAGAAGTCGCCGATATAGCCCGACTCCAGATAGAGCAGGCCGTGCGCAGCGACCGGCGTCGGAACGACGATGCTCGACATCCCCGCCAGTTCCCAGAGCAGGTTGCCGTCCAGGTCGTAGGACCGGATGCGGTCGGTGCCCGGCGTCACCAGCTCGGTCCGCTCCGGGTTCTCCCAGACGAACGGCGTCGCCCAGTTGGTTCCCTCGTCGCGATCCGTGCGCCACAGTTCCGCGCCGGTCTCGGCACTGAGGGCCGTGACGTACGACTGCTCATCGTTGTCGACTACCAGGTAGATCCGCCCCGCGTGCAGCACCGGCGAGGCCGCCGTTCCCCACCCGTTGCGGGTTCGCGTCGGCTGCAGCTCGCGCGACCAGAGGAGCGTGCCGTCATCGACGTCGAGCGCATACAGGCCGACGTTGCCGAACAGCACGTAAAGCGTTTCGCCGTCGGTCACCGGCGTTTCGGACGCGAACGTGTTCTTCAGATGGTGGGACGAGCGGGGAACGCCGGTGTGCAGTTCCACCTCCCAGCGGGCCGCGCCGGTCTCGAGGTCGAGCGCATGGACCCGCCAGTGATGGACCTCCTGCGGCGTGTCGCGCTCGCCGTTGCGGTACCACCCGGTCTCGGGCGCTTCCACGTCGCCGTCGCTCACGACGGTCGTGAGGAAGACGGCGCCGCCCGCCACGACCGGCGAACTCCATCCCAGCCCGGGGACCTCGGTCCGCCATGCGACATTCTCGGTCCGGCTCCACCGTTCCGGCAGGTTCGGATTGTCGGCGACGACACCGGTCCCCTCCGGTCCCCGGAACCGTCCCCACGCCGCTTCCTGAGCCGCAACCGATTCCGGACTGCACAGCGCGAGCCCGGGCATCAACAGGCCCAGCGCGACAACCAATGCCCTATCGCCGATAGATGACAATGTTCCCCTCCACCGCTACGAATACGTGGTCCTCGTCCACCGCCAGCGCGCCGCCGCGACCGTCCAGGGCCGCCGAGGCGACACGGGCCGGAGCCCCGGCATCGCTCACGTCGAATACTTCGAGCGTCTCGCCACTCGCGACATACAGGCGGTCGCCCCAGATCGCCGCGCCCGCGGCGTTGCCGCCAACCGGCACCGGCGCCGTCACGCGCGGCGCCGCGGGATCCGAAACGTCCACGAGTTGCAGACCCGCCCGGCCGCTGACGATGGCAACGATGGCCGGGGCCGCGTCATCGAGCGACCGCCCGTCCGGCGCAATCACCCGGCCCACCGGCTCGCGTCCGAACGACAGGACGCCGACCGGTTCGGGCGCCGCCGGATCCGAAACGTCGACCACGATCAGCCCCATCGGCTGATCGGCCACGAACACCAGCGAGCCGCCGGCGGCGATGCCGCGCGGGAACCCGTCGCCCAGGTACTCGCCGACGCGCGCGATGGCGCCGGCGCCCCCCCCCCCGACGATGTCGAACCCGAGCGAATTGTCGCCGACGAACAGGTGCGACCCGGCGGCCGCCACCCCGACTGCCTGGCCGCGGGTGGAAGACGTGCCGGTAACGGCCGGCGCGGAGGGATCGGACAGGTCGATCCGCCGGAGACCGTCGTGGCTGTTGGCGACGTACGCGGCGCCGCCATCCGGCGCGACGACCAGATCGAACGCCGGCTCCGCGAACTCGTGCCGTCCCAGCAGGCGTGGCGCCGCGGGATCGGCGAGATCGACGATCTGGACGATCGGCCCCTGGGCGGCGACGAGCCGCTCGCCCGCAGCGGCCAGTGCCGACGCTTCGAACGACACGATGCCCACCCGGTCGAGTCTCGACGTCTGGCCCGAGGCGCTGGCGGCAACGAGGGTCAGGGCGAGCAGGAGCGGCCCGGCGGCCCGGCGTGCAGCGGCTGGCATGACGCAGCAGTCTATAACGTCAGTTAGGATCGCCGGTATGTGGGAGTACTCTCAAGCAGATGTGCGACGGCTCGGCAGCCGGTCGCGCCTCGGAGCGTGGGCGTGCGTCCTGTCCCTGCTCCTCGGGGCCGCCGATGTCGCGGCGGCGCAGAACGCCCAGGCCACCCTGAGTGGACAGGTAAGCGACGCGCAGGGAGGCGCGGTCCCCGGCGTGACGGTGAGCGCCGAGTCGCCGGCGCTCGCCTCGCCGATGACCGCGGTGACGGATTCCGGCGGTCAGTACAGTCTCACGTTGCCGGCCGGCACCTACGCGATCGCCTTCGACGTCAGCGGCTTCGCACCCGAACGCCGCACCGGGGTGATGCTCGCGGCCGGGGCGACGCGCAACCTGGACGTGACGCTGCAGGTAGCGGCGCTGGCGGAACAGGTGGACGTGGTCGGCCTGACGCCGGTCCTCGGAGTCGGAATCGAACGCGACCGGGTGGCCGGAACCGTGTCCGTGGTCGAGACGGACGAACTGCTGGCCCGCGGCTCCGCCTCGTTCGCCGACACGCTTCACGAGAGGCTCGGATCGGTAACGCTGGAAGGTACGACGACTAACCCGTTCCAGCCGACCCTCCGCTTCCGCGGCTTCACCGCCTCCCCGCTGCTCGGCCTGCCGCAGGGCATCGCGGTCTACCAGAACGGCGTCCGCATCAACGAGCCGTTCGGCGACACGGTGCAGTTCGACCTGATGCCGCAGTTCGCCATCGATCAGGTAGAGCTGAGCGCCGGCGCCAACCCGACATTCGGGCTGAACGCGCTCGGCGGCGCGCTCTCGCTCCGGCTCAAGAACGGCTTCGATAACCCGGGCTTCCGGGGCGAATTCTCCGGCGGGTCGTTCGGCCGCACCACGACAACCGCCGAGTACGGCACGAACAACGGCCGCTGGGCTTTCTACGGCGGCGCCACCCGCTTCGAGGAAACCGGCTGGCGCGTTGCGTCGCCGTCCGATGTGACGCAACTCTTCGCGGACGTCGGCTACCGGGGCGAGCGGGCGACCGGCGGAATCAACGTCACGTACGCCGACACCAGCCTGACCGGCAACGCGCCCGCGCCGGTGGAGCTGCTCGACATCGACCGCAACGCCGTCTTCACCTATCCCGACGTCACGGACAACCGGCTCGGCTTCGTGCAGGCCCGCACGAACATCACGTTCACTCCCGCCTGGTCGGTGCAGGTGACCGGCTACTACCGCGACCTCGACCGTCGCACGCTGAACGGCGACGAGGCGGAATTCGAGGAGTGCGACGACGACCTGCTGCCCCCCGGCGCGCCC
Organism: Vicinamibacterales bacterium; assembly: GCA_965202655.1. Taxonomy (GTDB): domain Bacteria; phylum Acidobacteriota; class Vicinamibacteria; order Vicinamibacterales; family UBA8438; genus VXRJ01. The sequence goes on from CBDBBK010000001.1 coordinate 1,093,018, forward strand.
GAGGGAGCGCTTTGCTTCGGCGAAGACGACGACGATGATGACGAGGGCGAACACGACCACGACGACCTCGACGACGACGACCTCGACGACGACGACCATGCCCACGACGATCACGGGTTCTTCGCCATTCCGTTGATCGATCAGGCGACGAGCCGCTTCATCACCGCGCTCGACGCGGCCGGGGACGGCGCGATCAACCGCACCTTCACGCGCACGCGCGGCTACGGCACGAGCATCCAGGCGACTGCCCGGACGACGGTCGGCGGCACCGACAACGTCTTCGTGGCCGGCCTGTCCGCCGACCTCGCCGACATCGACTTCTCGACCAGCAGCGAGGCGGGCTCGCTGACGGAAGACCGGGGCGTCACCGGCTCCGGACTCTTCGCGAGCCTGCATGGGCTGGGAGGCGACGACATCTTCAACACCGGGCTCGAGAGCACGAACAACCTGGTCGGCCTGTACCTGAGCAACACGCTCTCGCCGACCGACCGCGTCCACCTGACCGTCTCGGGGCGCTACAACCGGGCCCAGATCGACATCGTCGATCTCCTGGGGAGCTCGCTCGACGGCTCCCACACCTTCGGGCGCTTCAACCCGTCCGCCGGCGTCGTGATCGACACGGGAGACGGGACCTCCCTCTTTGCGCGGTATTCCGAGTCGAGCCGCGCACCGACAGCGGCCGAGTTGAGTTGCGCCGACCCCGCCGAGCCGTGCCGCGTGCCGAACGCGTTCGTCTCCGACCCGCCACTCGATCAGACCGTCGCCCGGTCGTTCGAAGCGGGCGTGCGGGGCCGGTGGGGAAGCGGGGAATGGTCCATCACCTCGTACCGCACCCGCATCAACGACGACATTCTCTTCATCGCATCGCCCGAGCTGATCGGCACCGGCTATTTCCAGAACGCCGGCGACACGGCGCGGCTCGGTTTCGACGTCGAATTGAGCGGCCGGGTCGAACGGACTTCCTGGTACGCCAGCGTCGGCCTGGTGGATGCGACGTTCGAGTCGCCGCTGCTGCTGCCGGGGGACGAGGAAGTCAACGACGCCGCGGACGACGACGGCCTGCCGGTGGAGCCGGGCGATCGCCTCCCGGGCATCCCGCGCTACAGCCTGAAAGCTGGGGTCCGCCAGGCCGTGACCGATGACTGGGACGTCGCGCTGGAGACGGTGACGGCGTCGAGCCGCTTCTTTGTGGGAGACGAGGGGAACGACCAGGTGACGCTCGACGGCTACGGCGTCTTCACGTTCCTCTCGGCCTACCGGATCAGTGCGGGCATAGAGCTGTTCGGCCGGGTCGACAACCTGTTCGGCGCCCTCTATTCCACCGCCGGCGTCCTCGCCGAACTCGAGGTGCGCCTGCGCGAAGTGCCGGACGCGAGCGATCCGCGGTTCGTCTCGCCGGGTCCGCCGCGCAGCGCGTTCGCGGGGATCCGCGTCGCGTTCTAGATCGAGCGGATCAGCCCACCTGCAGGAGGTTCACGACCTCCCTGGTCTCGAACGCCTGGCGGGCGATCGACTCGATCAGCCGGCTCTCCACGGCGCTCCGGACGACGCCGACCAGCGTCACCACCCCGTTGTCCACGAGGATGCGGAAGGGTGGGACGACCTCCAGTTGGGCGTAGTGGGACAGCGTCGGGTGCCGCAGCGCCCGGAACGCAATCGTGGACCGGAGATCCGTGTCACGGCGCGTGGCGGACTGGACAGCGACCTGCATGTCGATCTCCTGTACGCCGCGGACCCTGGCGATCCGTTCGAACAGGTCGCCCACCTTGTCCCGCTCGGGCGAGACGCTGCCGACCAGCGTCACCACGCCCGCATTCACACGGCCGCCGATATAGTCCCAGACCGTCATGTGGACGTAGCGCCGGATGGCGCGGGCCACCTCCGCCGCCACGGCGTCGTCGTCCTCGACCTCGGGGACCGTCAACTCGCTGGCGACGGTCTCGATGGCGTCGTGATCGAGCGCGGCCTCTATCGCCCGCGTCTTCTCCCACAGGGTCTCCGCACGGCCGGCCAGTGTCGCTTCCGTGCCCGCAACCGTCACCACGAGACCGTCGATGTCGGCGTCGTCGCGCACCGCCTCCGCCACCTCGCCCTCGACGCCCGACTGCGCGCCAACCGCACTCGCCGTGATCGCGAACGCCACCGCCAGGAATGCTGCGACGCCGACCGAGACGCATCCCGTCGTCGTTCTCACGATCCCGTTCCTCCGGAAGCTACCGGGTAGCCTTCCCGTCGGTCGATACCACGTACCGGACACCGAACCGGGTGACGGTCACGTGGACCATGCCGTCCGCCGCATCCGGCGGTCTCTCGTACCGGACCAGGTGCTGCCGGGCCAGCTCGCGGTTGCGCTCCAGGATCCGATCGGCGATCTCGCCCAGCGGTTCCCGCAGGTCGGAACCGAGCGTGACCCGTCCGAAGGACCCTTCGGTGTAGGTCTCGAGGTCGCGGCCAACCGTCTCGGCCAGCGAGCCTCTGCGACGCAGCGCGTTCCGGTCGAACGTCTGCATCAGCAGCGTGTGGACCGTGGTGTCGTCGCGACGCGCCTGCTCGACCATCTCCCGGAACTCCTCGGTCGCCGAGCGGCTCCGATCGGTCCCGCCGGCGGATACGACCACCACCTCTCCTCGAAACGGCCCCATGTCGTCGGCAAGCCATTCGGTCGCCATGACGAGACCGTCCAGCAGGCGTGCCGACCGGCCGCCATGGTCGAGCCGTCCGATCCCTTCGCGTATCACGTCCGGGTCGATCTCGCCCTGAAAGATCCATCGCGGGCGCGAGGACACAACCGCGAGCGACACCTCCTGATAGGGCGGCAGGCGATCGACGAAGTGCCGCAGGCCCTCTCGCACCCGGTCGATCGCGCGTCGCGCCCGGCGGCTGTTGTCCACCAGAATCACGATCCTGGCCGGCAGGTTCGCCAACCGGACATCGACCACCGGCCGCATGACGCCGTCTTCCCGGACGATTACCTCCGCCCTATCCAGGTCGGTCACCAGCGCGCCGGATGCCTGCTCGAACGCATGCACATAGAGGCGGGATTGTGCCGTGGCGGGCGCTGCGTGGAGCCCCAGCAGGAGGGCGGCCAGAAAGACACCGGCGCGCAGGAAGCAGGCGGCCGGACGCGGCGTGGATCGACTCGTCCTCTTCATCCCGATCGGCCGTTCGTCCCGGCCACCCTGGCTACGGTGTCGCACTCGCTGAAAGATCCTGGCTGTCTATCGAGTACTTGACCCAGCCCTCGAACATCTCGTCCCAACTCTGCTCGCCCCAGTAGACCTCGCGGTGGGGCGCAGGATTGAAGCGGTTCCGGCGGGAGTTGTCGTAGTGCCCCTCGACGATGAGCCGGCTGCCGGCCGGGATCCGGAGCGGCTCCACCAGCTCGAACTCGGTCTGCCAGTTGAAGTCGTAACGCGGCACGTCGAGCAGGAGCTCCTCCCGCCCGTCGGGCCGGACCAGCGTGAACCGCATGTCCTTCCCGCGGAGATGCATGTGCGGCGAGATCGCGTAGAAGGTGATCGGTTCCGTCACGTCCGTCTGCATCAGGATGTGCCAGTCGTCGGCGTGCGGCGGAATCGGCGGCACCCGGCGTCCCGGCACCTCCTCCCCGTTGACGATGACCGGAAGCCGCCGGTCGGGTGTCGTCGGCAGGGGGCTGCCGATCGTGCGCGACAGCATCTCGTGCGTGACTTCGCCCTTCGCCGTCCAGATGCCGATGCGCGAGTGGTCGGTCTCCGGGCGCCCCGTCACGTTGTAGTGAAGGCTCCAGCGGAGGTACTGGCCGCCCGGCACCCGTTTGGCGACGCCGTCGTGGAACATCTCGAAGCCGCGCCCCGGCACGAAGCAGATCAGCTTCGCGGCTCCAGCCCCCAGGACGTTCGACTCCCGCGTGCTCGCCGCCCGGATCTCTTCGTCGGTCAACGGCCTGCCGTCCAGATACGGCGCCCCGTCCCGCAACTCGGTTCCCGCCGGGAGGGACGTGACGTGCGCGCTCATGTGGTGGACGACCGACCGGTTGCCCGGCAGCATCTCCACCGCTTCCGCGAAGACGTCCTCCTCGAACGGGATCTTCGAATAGATGTTGTAGTACGGCACCTCGCCGACGGCCGGTATCTCCATGACCACCGGCAGATCCAGGATGATGTCCGGCGGGCGGCCGCTCGGATGGTGCCACTCGTTCCCGGTGAAGACGGGCAGCGGCGGCAGGTCCGCCGCGTCTCCGCGGGGGGCGCCGGCGTCCACCCACGCCGCGACCGTGTCGATCGCCTCCTGGCTGAGCGCACGGACATTCCGGATCGCCACACCGTCCGGACCCGCGTGCCACGGCGGCATCTCCCGCGACACGACCTTGTCCCGGATGGAGCGCGCCCAGGGCCGCACCTCTTCATACGAGAGCAGGGCCATCGGCGCGATGTCGCCCGGCCGGTGGCAGCTTGCGCAGTGCTCAAAGAGTATCGGCGCGACGTCACGCGCGAACGTGGGCTCGGTGGGCTCGGCAGCGGCAGGCGCCGGCGGCAGCAACGCCAGCGGCGCGACCAGAACGGCGGCGTAGCCAACGCGGCGCATGTGCATCTCTGACTCCCTGCGGATCGCAAACCGGACGGAACTGCCATGCTACCGTACCCCTGCGATGGGCAGAAGGAGCCGCCGCCGCGCCAGGGGCGTCGAGAAGACGCCCGGCCGGCCAGGGCCCCTCCGGCCATCGTTATCCGGCCCGGCGGGGCCGCAGGCGCCAGGATTCCCGACACTCGCCGCCATCTTCGCCGCCGCGCTCGCCATCCGCCTGGTCCATGTCTGGCAGCTCGGCGCGTCACCCTTCGCAGACCTGTTGATGGGCGATTCGGCAGGCTACGACCGATGGGCGCGAGAGATCGCCGGAGGCGACTGGCTGGGTGCGGACATCTTCTACCAGGCGCCGCTCTATCCGTACCTGCTCGGCGTCGTTTACTCCCTGTTCGGCCCCGACGTCACGATGGTCCGGATCTGCCAGGCGGCCCTCGGCGCCGGCTCGTGCGTCCTGCTGGCCGCTGCCGCCGGACGGTTTTTCAACCCGCGTGTCGGCGTCGCCGCCGGGTTGGTGCTCGCGTTCTATGCGCCGGCGATCTTCGTCGACGCGACGGTGCAGAAGTCAGTGGTCGATGTCTTCCTGCTGGCCGGGGCGCTCTGGCTCGTCAGCCGGACGCTCGACGGGCAACCGTCCGGACGCGTCTGGCTGGGAATCGGTCTTTGGCTCGGCGCGCTCTGCCTGACGCGGGAGAACGCTCTTGTGCTGATCGCGGCGCTGGTTCCGTGGCTCTGGCTGCAAAGAAGCGAACGGCGCGACTGGATCCGCTCCGCCGCCCTGATCGGGGCGGGCGTCGCCGCGATGCTGGTGCCGGTCGCGGCGCGCAACGCGTACGTCGGAGGCGAATGGCACCTGACGACGTCGCAGCTTGGGCCCAACCTGTACATCGGGAACAACGCGGAATCGGACGGCACCTACCGGCCCCTCCGGTACGGCCGGGGTGATCCGCTCTTCGAGCGGGACGACGCGACGCAACTGGCCGAGGCGGCGCTCGGCCGCCGCCTGACGCCGGGCGAGGTGTCCGGTTATTGGGTCGGACGTGTTGCGGAAGATGTGGCAACCGCGCCGGGACGCTGGATCGGGCTCCTCGGCCGCAAGGCGGCGCTGACCGTCAACGCCGTCGAGGTGATCGACACCGAGAGTCAGTACGCGCACGCCGAGTACTCGGCGCCGCTCGCCGTGATCGGCTGGCTGACGCACTTCGGCGTCCTCGTCCCCCTGGCCGCCCTGGGCCTCGCCCTAACCTGGCCGGCGCGGCGCCGGCTGCTGCCGCTCTACCTGATGGCGGGCTTCTACGCCGTCAGCGTCGTGGCGTTCTATGTCTTTGCGCGCTACCGCTATCCGCTGGCGCCGTTCGCCATCCTGTTCGCGGTGGCGGGTGTGGATCACCTGGTCCAGGTGGTGAGAGGCCGGGCAGCGGTGCCGCGGGCGCCCCTCGTCGCCGCCGCCGTCCTCGTCACCGCGGTCGCGGCGAACTGGCCGCTGCTTTCGACGACGGGCATGCGCGCAGCGAGCTACAACAACCTGGCCACGGCGTACCGCGAGCGAGGCGACTTCGGGAGCGCCATCGATCTGTACCGGCGCGCTCTCACCCTGGATCCGGCGTATGCGCAGGCGCACAGCAATCTGGGGAGCGCGCTTGCCGGCGGCGGCGACCCCGCCGAAGCCGTCGTTCACTACGAGCAGGCGCTGGCAAACGATGACGGGCGCGGAGACTATCGGTTCAACTTCGGAAACGCCCTGCTGACCCTCGGCCGGTTCGACGAAGCCGAAGAACAGTTCCGCCACGCACTCGCCGCCTGGCCGGAGGACGCCGAGGCGCTGAACAACCTGGGCATGGCGCTCGGCTCCCAGGGCCGCATGACCGAAGCGGCCGACGCGTTTCGGGAGTCGATCCGTCTCGATCCCGCCGGCGCCCTGGCGCACCGCAACCTGGCCGTCGCCCTCGAGGAGCTGGGTGACCTGGCCGGCGCCCAGCGTCACCTGGGTGAAGCCGAACGGCTGGAACGCGACGGGCCCGGTACCCCGCCGCAGCGTTGACACGACATTCCCCGCCGGGCCAACAGGAGGCACGGGAGGCATGGCCGAACTCAAGACGAAGAAGAACGATGCGGATGTCGGGGCCTTCCTCGACGGTATCCAGAACGAGAAGCGCCGTCAGGACTGCCGCGCCGTCGTCGACCTGATGGTCGATGTCACGGGCGAGGCGCCCGCCATGTGGGGCAACAGCATCATCGGCTTCGGCAGCTACCACTACCAGTATCCGACCGGTCGCGAGGGCGACTGGATGGCGACCGGGGTGTCGCCGCGCAAGCAGAGCCTCACGGTCTACATCATGACCGGCTTCGAACGGCACGAGGCGCTGATGAAAAGGCTCGGCCGCTACAAGACCGGCAGGTCGTGCCTCTACATCAAGAAGCTGGAGGACATTGACCTAGCCGTACTCCGCGAGCTGGTTCGAGAGTCGTTCGAGAGGGTGTCGAAAGGGCAGTACGGCTGGTAGCGACCGGAAGGAGCCCTTCTGCGACGGCTTCTTGCGAGAGAATTGGCTCCTCAGGCTGGACTCGAACCAGCAACCCTCCGGTTAACAGCCGGATGCTCTGCCAATTGAGCTACTGAGGAACACCCAGTGCGGGGCGCCGTGGGCGCCACAAGCAACGGATCATAGCATGAGCCGCCGGCCGGACGCGGCGGCGGCGATGACTGGACCTCGTTAGCGCTGGCCGCTCTTGCGCGCCCTCAAACGGCTCCGCGCGCGCAACTGGACGAGCGCCCCGCAGAGGCCCAGGATCAGCCAGCCGATGGCGAACGGCGTCTGGCCGTCGACCGGCACCATCGGGAACAGTTGGGTCACGTCACCGGTGGCGGCAGCGACTGCCGCCTCGTGCCCGGCGATCGCCATTCCGCCCACGATGGCCGTCCAGCCGCCAAGAAACGCGGTGGCGGCGATGAGAACGTAGTGCCGCACCAGCAGCATCACGAGTGCGCCGCCGACGCTCGTCCCGAGGAGCAGGCGGACATCGGGGTCCCCCTCCATCGCCAGATTCAGGATGAACGCGGCGAGCCCCGCGCCGAGCAGCGCAACACCGGCCAGGTAGAAGCCAATCGCCAGTCCGGCGCCCACGAGGCCGCCGGCGACGGTCGCGGCGATCAGTTCCCATGTCCCGAGGTCACCGGCGACGAGCGGCGTAAGGATGATGCCGGCCACGAAGCCGTACAGCGCGAGCAAAGCCCGCAGCAGCCGGTAGCCGGCGAAAGTCGCCACCAGCCCGCCGCCAAGTAGAATGACGGCCACGGGCAGCTGGAGCGACACCGACGACATGATCGGCTGATTATGACAGCCACCGCCTCGCGCGTTCCCTGCGGCTGACCGCCGATCCGCCAGTGACGACACCATCCCCGCCCGCCGCAGCACGCCGCTATCGCCTGGTGGTCGGTCTGCTTACCGCGGTGGGTGGTGTCGCGCTGTTCTGGTATTTCGTCCAGCAGGCGGGCATCAGCGACATCACGGCCGGTGTCCGCAACCTTGGCTGGGCGTTCGGCATCGTGCTGCTGCTCTCGGGACTGCGGTTTGCCCTCCGTTCCATCGCCTGGATGCGCTGCATGCCGCCCGGTCACGGCCTGCGCCTGCGCGACGTCCTGCCGGCCTTCATCGCGGGGGACGCGGTGGGGAACCTGGCTCCCTTCGGCGTCGTCGTCGGCGAGCCGGCCAAGTCCGCCTGCCTCGCGGACCGCGCGCCGATCAACCGCACCCTTCCGGCCCTCGCCGTCGAGACCCTCTTCTACACGCTGTCCATCGTCGTGCTGCTGATTACGGGCGCGGCAGCCCTGTTGCTCATCGTGCGCCCCCCGGACTCCGACTGGGGCGCCGGCGTGGCGGTCGTGGCGCTACTCACCGCCGGAGTCGCGGCCGCCCACTGGATCCTCTGGCGGCGAATTCCGGTTGCGAGTGGCGCGCTCCGCCTGCTTGGCCTCGACACCGGGACCGGAACGCTGGGGCGGCTCGCACGCCGCATTGGGCGCCTGGAATCGCACCTGCATCGCGACTATCCGCGCGACTGGCGGCGCGTCGTGGTACTCGGGATTCTCGAGGTGAGCTTTCCCCTGCTGTCGATGATCGAGGTTTGGGTGGTGCTGTCGATTGTCGGCCGGCCGCCGACTGTCGTCGAAGCCTTCGTCTTCGAAGCGGCCAACCGTTTCATCAACGTCGTCTTCAAGTTCGTACCGTTGCGGTTCGGCGTCGATGAAGCAGGAACCGGGATGCTGGCGGAACTGCTGGCGTTCGGCACGGCGGCAGGCGTCACCGTCGCCATCGTCCGGAAGGGCCGGATGCTCGTCTGGGCTGCGGTCGGCATCGCCGTACTGGTGCGGCGCGGGTTGTCGATCGCGCAGTTGGGCGCAGTGGCGACACGGGGACGGGACAGCGTAGCCGTCGCGATCATGGCGCGCTCGCCGGATGGCTCCCGCGCGCCCAAGGAGCGGTTGCGTGACGCCGTACCGAACGAAGCGGACCGGCGCCGCCTGTACGCCGCGTTCCTGGCCGATACGGTGGCCGCGTGCCGGACGCTCGACGGGATCAGCCTCTGGGTGGCCTACGCGCCCGAGGGCGGGCGCGACGGGTTCGCGACGGCGGGCGTCGATGACTCCGAGCTGATCGCCCAGCGGGGGGACGACCTGGGTGCGCGCGAGCGCGCGCTGTTCGACGACCTGTTCGCCGAGGGATTCGGCGCCGTCGTCGTGATCGGATCCGACCTGCCGACGCTCCCGGCTTCGCATGTCGCCGACGCGGCGCGAGCGCTCCGCGACACCACCGCCGTGCTGGGCCGGGCCGAAGACGGCGGCTACTACCTGATCGGTCTGGCCGCGCCGCCGCCCGGGGGCGAGCTGCCCGACCTCTTCACCGGCGTCCGCTGGGGCACCGCGGACGCCTTCGACGACACGATGCGCGCGGCCGCGAATGCGCGCGTAGCGGTGACTCAGGCGCCGCCGTGGTACGACGTCGACGACGCCGCGGGGCTGGCCCGCCTGGAGCGCGACCTCGAACGTGACGCCTCGGCGCCGGCTACCGCCACCGCCCTCTCCGCGCTGCGCCGCGCCGGCGCCTGATAGTCGCCTGCACGCGGTCAGAGATCGCGGCGGCCTTCCATCGCCTTGTGGATGGTGACGTCGTCGGCATATTCGAGGTCGCCACCGACCGGAAGTCCCATGGCGATACGTGTCACGCGCAGGCCGATCGGCTTGAGCAGCTTTGCCAGATAGATGGCGGTCGCCTCTCCTTCGACGTTGGGATTCGTGGCGATGATCACTTCCTCGACGTCACCGTTGCGGACGCGGTCGAGCAGGCCCTTGATGCGCAACTCGTCCGGACCTGTGCCCTGCAGCGGCGACAGCGCTCCCATCAGCACGTGGTAGGAACCGTTGAATTCTCGCGTCCGCTCGACCGCGCTGACGTTGTGCGGCTCCTCGACAACGCAGATCACCTTCCGGTCCCGGCCGTCGTGGGTGCAGTAGTAGCAGGGGTCGATGTCGGTGATGTAGTTGCAGACCGAGCAGTAGGTGATCTGCTCCTTGACGTTGCGGATCGCCTCGACCAGCTCCTCGACGTCGGACGATGCCTGGCGAAGGAGATGGAATGCGAGGCGCTGCGCGCCCTTGGCGCCGATTCCCGGCAACCGCTGCAGTTGTTCAATCAACTCGCGCAGCGGACGGACCTCGGTCATCCGGTCAGTCCAGGGATGCCGAGCCCCCCCATCATCCCGCGCATCCGGCCGCCCACTTCCTCGTCCACTTTCCGTTGCGCATCACTGATGGCGGCGACGATGAGATCCTGCAGCATCTCGACGTCGTCCTTCGAAACCACCTCCGGATCGATGGTGATCGAGCGGACCTGCTTCATGCCATTCATGACGACCGTCACCATGCCGCCGCCCGCGGTCGCCTCCACCCGGGCCTCGGCCAGTTCGCGCTGCAGACGCTCCTGCATCTGCTGCGCCTGCTTCATCATCTGCTGTGCCTGTTGAATGTTCATGAGATCTTCTCGACGCGGGTGATCTCCGCCGGAAACACCTCCAGCATCGCCTTCACCGCGGCATTGTCCTCCACCTTCGCGCGCAGCGCCTGCACACCTTCATCTTCGCGGTCGCCAGCATCCGCAACGGTCTCCTTCGCGGCGGGGCCTGGCCCCGACGACGCCTCCGCGCCGCCGCCGCCGGATCCCGTGGCCCGCCGCTGCGATGCCGGCGCCGGCGTCGCCACCCGGCGCGACCCGCTTGCAGCCGCTCTGTCCCCACGTGCTCTGCGATCTGCCCCGCCGCCGCCAGGCGCGGGCGCACCCCTGCCCTGCAACAGATCCGCCAGCGGCGTCAGTTTCCGCAAGTGCATCCAGCGCAGCAGCGCCATCTCGAAGTGATGCCGGGGCTGTGACGCGCTCCGCACGTCCGCCTCTGCCCGCGACAGCAGATCGAACGCGCGCAGCAGATCCTCTCGCGAGAACCTTCCCGCCAGTTCCAGCAACCGGTCCCGCTCGCCCTCGCCGGCGATCTCCGGGTCGTCGGCCCGGGCGGGATCGACCGACAGCACCAGTAGATCCCGCACCGCGCGCGACAGCTCACGGCACGCCTGCCGCAGGTCGTACCCGGCCTCGACGAAACGTCCCGCCAGGTCGAACACCGCCCCCGGATCCTCGTCCGCCACGACGGTGACGGCGTCCAGCACCGGGTCGCGCCCAATCAAGCCGAGCACGGTCGAAACATCCTCGACGGCTATCGACTCGCCGGCGAAGGCGATCACCTGATCGAAAGCGCTCTGCGCGTCACGCATGCTGCCTTCGGCGGCGCGTGCGATCAGGGCGAGCGCCGCATCGTCAATCCGGATGGACTCCGCATCGGCGATGGAGCGCAACTGTTCGGTGATCTGGCGCGCGCCGATGGTCCGGAGCTCGTGCACCTGCGACCGCGACAGTATCGTGTCGGGGATCTTCTCGAGCTGGGTCGTGGCCATCATGAAGATGACGTGGGGCGGCGGCTCCTCTATCGACTTGAGCAACGCATTGAACGAGTGGCTCGAGAGCTGGTGCACCTCGTCGATGATGAACACCTTGTAGCGGTCGCGGACCGGCGCCATCGCCAGTCCCGCGATCACGACCTCCCGGATGTTCTCGACCTGCGTGTGCGTCGCCGCGTCGATCTCCAGGACGTCGATGTCGCGTCCCTCGGCAATCTCTTTGCAGGCGTCGCAGGTCCCGCAGGGATCCGGCGTCGGCCCGGATGTGCAATTCAGGGCACGGGCCAGGATTCGGGCGGTCGTGGTCTTGCCGACGCCGCGGGGCCCCGCGAAGACGAACGCCTGCGCGAGGCGGCCGGCGGACAGCGCGTTGCGCAGCGTCTGCGTCACGCCCCGCTGCCCGACAACGTCGCCGAACTTCTGGGGGCGGTACTTGCGCGCGAGAACCTGATAGGCCATGGCGGGACGTCAACCGGGATGCGTGCCCTGCCGGAGCGGCGAACCCCGCCGCGACCCGGAAGACCTGCGGCACATGTCAGTGGCTACTTAGCGCTGCTGCCTTCCGGCCCTGACGCGGTTCGTAGGCTGAAATTGCACAGGTTCCGAGCCGCGGCGCGACCCGCCCCGCCGTGCGGCCATTCAGTGTACGTGCCGGGGTGGCGCCGATCAAGAAGTTGCGGCGACCAGCCCTCGCGACCCCCGCCCACTATTTCGACTCGTCGTCATCCGCGGCCGCAAGGCCTTCGAGTGCCCGCCACAACCCGGTCGTTTCCTCCGTCGGGTCGGCGACCGCCATCTCGGCCAGCACGATTTCCTCCGACTGGAAGCGCTCGCCGTACACGCGTTCATTCGCGTCACGATCCGCCCGCACCGTCGCCCCGCCGAGCGTCGCCCCCGCAAAGACGCCGCGCGTCCGCGAGTAGCTGAGGATCTCAGCGGTCATCTGGATGTCCGTCGAAGCTTCCAGGCTCCGACCCACCGGGCCCACCACCGCCGACACGTCCCCGCCCAGCTTGAACTCGTTGGCGAGCAGGCGGTTCAGGCCCCGCCGGTTCTGGATGAGCAGGATGACGTCGACGGACTGGGCGCCGACCTGCAGGCCGATGCTGCCCCCCGTCAACGTCAGGAAGGCCGGCATCGACCACTCGCCGGTCGCTTCGTCCTTCGCGACGATTACGCCACGGCCACGCTGGCCGCCGAGGAAGAAACCCGCCCTCACGGTGGACGGGAAGATCGCGACGCCGACGGACCTGTCGAGAATCGCCCGCGGGATCATGCGGTCGGGAGCTTCGGCGATCTCCTCCAGAACGATGGCGGCCTCCTCGACACGCGCCAGGTCTTCGTCGTTGGCGGCGGCATGCACCGGAACGGAAACGGGCGTCAGGCCGATCGCAGCGATCGTGGCCGCGACCAATACGCGCCGAGCGGCAGCGACAACGCGGTGAGCGTGGAACTTGACCATATCCATAGCGTACAGGGGAGTCTTTCCAACAAGAACTGATGATGAACGGCGCCGAGCCACCGCTTGACCAGGGGGTATCTGGCGGAGAGGGTGGGATTCGAACCCACGTGCCGGTTACCCGACAAGACGCTTTCGAGGCGCCCCCGTTACGACCACTTCGGTACCTCTCCGTCTACTGCTTGAGCATACCAGCACCGACGCGCGGCTGGCGCGGCGGCGGCCCTTCACGGAGGGGACCGAAGCGCTGTTCCAGATGTAGTGCGGCGAAGGCGAGAGCCTCGCGGCAGGTTGCCGCGCGGAAGTGCGTCCGGCGGGAGCACTCCCCCTGCGGAGCGACGGTGGCGACCCACGCGTCGCGCCCCTCCGAGGTCCGAGCGACCGGACGAACGTTGACCTCGCACGGCGTCCGGCCGAAAACAAACGCCCTGCTGCACATAGTGTACAGACTATACGTGTTAACGCGTAACTCGTGCATAAGCGTTACCAACGGACCATAAGTGCTTGATTCTATTGATGTAACGGTTTGCAGGGGCCGCGCTGCGACGTGTACGCTTCCCGCCGTGTCGTTCGGCAGTAACATCAGGCGGCTCCGCTCGGCTGCCGGGGTTCGAACGCAGCGCGAGCTTGCGGATCGGCTCGGCGTACCGCAACCGCAGGTTTCGGACTGGGAAAACGACCGGTACACCGTCCTGGAAACCGGCACGCTGCTTCGCCTGGCGAAGGCGCTCCAATGTTCAGTGGACCACCTGCTGACCGGCGTCGATCCCGACTACGACCGGGTTCGCGAGGCGACCATCGCCTCCCCGGGTGACGTCGCCACCCGGGTCGATCTGCTGGGAGGAGCCGAGGCGGACATTCCGGTGGTGGCCGAGGGTGACGCGGCGCCCGTCCCCGTCAGGTGGCGCGGCGCGCAGCCGACGCCACCGGAGATCGTGCTACGGCTGCCCCGGCCTGGCGATGTCGACGATCCCGACGCGTACGGCGTGGAGGTCCGGACCGACGCCATGGTTCCGGCCCACCCTCCGAGGACCATTGCGATCGTTGCCCCGCGACGCAGGTTCGAAGATGGCGACGAGGTCTATGCCCAACTCACGTCGGGCGAGCGTTCGATCCGCCTCGTGAAGAAGACGCCAGGCGCTTACCTGCTGCAACCGTACAACCTGGCCTATCCTCCCCGCCTGGTGAAGCGGCGCGACATGCACGCCCTCCACGTCATCGTCTATTCCCGTCGTCGCGAACCCTGAGCCGCCGTCGCCGCTCTGCTAGACTGAGGCGACCCACCCGGCACGCGGAGAGATGTCCGAGTGGCTGAAGGAGCACGCTTGGAAAGCGTGTGTAGGGGTAATCCTCCTACCGTGGGTTCGAATCCCACTCTCTCCGCCACCTTCTCGGTTCAGTCGCGGAGCGCATCGGACTCCTCGACTACCACGCGGAAGCGCCGGAAGCGGCTGTAGGTGGCCGTCCCCTCCACCCGCGAGTGGGTCAGGTGATTCTGGTAGCGCTCGCGCATCTCGACGGGCACGAGATGATCGAGTTCGGCGGGTACGTCATAGCGGACCGTAATCAGCGCGTCGACATCCGGATCCTCGATGACGATCTCGGTGACGAGAACGCGGCCCGTCTCCGGCTCTATCCAGTACCGGCCGCGCGCCGGCAAGCGAGTCCCGTCGCGCCGCCGGATCACGGTGGCGGAATGTGTCTCCGTGTACGCGATCACCCAGATGTCGTCGGAGGTGTCCGGCTCCGCCACGCCCAGGCTCGGCATTCGGTCCGATATCCGATCGAAATCGAACCGTCCCCGGTACACCCGGCGCAGAAAGAGCAACGGCAGCGTCGGCGTATTCATGGTGCGGTGGACATCGCCGACGTTGTACCGCGCGCTCTCGGACACGATGGCCCGGACCCGCCGGTCCAGCGATGTCGCCCCGTCCAGGAAGAGCCGGGCTAACCGCTCCTCGCGGTCACGTATCCGGCTGCCGTTCGCCTCGAAGACGTCCCGGAAGCCGAAGTACCGTTCCGACCCGTCCGGCCGCACGAGCAGGTAGTCCGACAGCAGGGTGACCCGGCGCTCCTCATTCCCGATCACGTGAAACGTCGGCAGCGGCATGGCACGCTGTTCGTAGCGTTCCTCCATCACCACGCCGGCGAGTCGCGCGTGGAGCTCCTCGACGTATGCGGTCGCGCGGACCATTACGCTCCAGAGCGTCGGTTCCTGAGCCCGGGCCGACAGAACCTCAGCCGGAGCCAGGATCAGAAGCGCGGCGATCCCCGCGGCCGCTACCGATGCCGTGCGCCGATGGACGCCGCTGCGCGCCATGGTGGAACCTCTCGCGGTCGCAGCCAGAATGCAGTCTAGCAGTTGCGGGGAATCTCGCGGGCTGCCGCGCCGGGCGGGAGGAGTGGTCGTGATGCCCGGCGCTCCACGCGCCTGAAGCGGGTGATGAGCGGCTGAACGATTCGGAGTGGAGGGAAGACGGTCGGGAGCGTGGCGGCGCCAAGACGCCGCCGCGCTCCCGGCCCGAAAGGAGAAACTACTGGATGCGGGTGACCCGGATCATCGCCACCGGGTTCTTCCAGTCGCGATTGGGGCCGAAGTCCCCAATACCCGTGATGCCGTTGTGGATGGTGACGAAGCCCTCGCCCATGTGCATCGATGCCGGAGTGCTCGCATCCTCGCACTCCGACCACATCGGAGCACCGGGGATCGACTCGCAACTCTCGTCGTTCATCTCGGTGCCGGCATCCCATGCGTTCGCATAGGTCATCGTCGCTCCGGGCATGGTCGGCAGTTCGATCGTAGCCGCAACAAAAGCGTCGTTCGTCGGAACCACCATCGAGATCAGGCTCAGGTAGCGGTGCGAGCCGCTGCCGTTGATCTGGAAGGTCGCCCGGTGGCCCGCAGGCGTCATGGCCATGCCGGTCTCGATCGACATTACGGAGGCCATCCCCTCCAGCGCCATCTTCAGCGGCATGGTGTCGCCTCCCTCGGCGATGGCTTCGACTCCCTCCGACGCGGGCATGCCCGGCGTGAACAGCATCGCATCATGTGAGTGCGTGACCAGCAGGAACGGCGTCATGACCTGATTGGTCGTCAGGTTCGTCACCTGTACTTCCCATCTGCCGGTCCAGGTATCCTGCGCGGAAGCGCTTGATGCGCCCATGGCGAGAACGATTGCCAGGACCGCCAGGATTGAAATCGATCGATTCATGTCATCCTCCTCTGCGAAACGAAGTACTACCCCAAAGCCACGGATAACCCGTTCCCGTGACCCCTGTCGAGCAACGGTGGCGACGGCCGGAAACCCAATAGCAACCAGCCGCTGGCGGAACCCTAACGAGGTGCCGCTACCACGCTGCCACCGCGCCGGCGCACGACACTACATGCCTCCAATCCCCAGTGTCAATCCAAAAAATGGAGTAGTCCAAACTCGCTACGCCGGGTAGTTTCAGAAGATCAGGTGACGGAAGCACTCGGCCGGCCGGGAGTTGTTGCACGCGGCGTGGACGACTTGAAAACCGCCTTCAGCAGGGGTGGGGTCACGAGGGTAGTCAGCATGACCATGGCGATGATGGCGGCAAACGCCTCATCGCCGAGAACCGGCATCCCCGCCACAACCAGCGTGTGGCCGATTCCGGCGAAGATCAGGCCAACCTCGCCGCGGGGGATCATCCCGACGCCGATCGCCCATCGGTTGAGTCCTGACCGGAACACGACCAGCGAGCAGACCTGTTTGCTCACGAGCGCGACGACGCTCAGGAGTCCGGCGAAGACGAGAACGTCGAACGAGAAGAACGCTGCCAGTTCGACGCGCAGACCCATGGAAACGAAGAACACCGGAACGAAGATGGTGAGCAGCGGCGCTATTGACGTGTCGATTCGGTACAGGTCCTTCTTCTCCCCGAAGAAACGGCCCATCTCATGGTTCACCACCAGTCCGGCCGTGAAAGCGCCCACGATGTCCGCGAGGCCCACCACCTCGGCCAGCGCAGCCATCAGAAAACAGTAGGCGACGGCGAGAACGACCGGCAGCGACGTCGATCGGGCCAGACGCACGAGCCGCATGAGCGGCAGGATGATCAGCCGGCCGACGATGATCGATCCGACCAGGAAGCCGAACGCCGTCAGGGCGGTCACCGCGATCGGCACGACAGAGAGCTCGACCGCACCACCGGCGTTGACCGACTGCACCAGTCCCACGACGATCGCCAGCATGATCAGGCCAAGGACATCGTCGACGACCGCGGCGGCCAGGATGATCTGCGACTCGATCGCCTCCATCACTCCCATGTCCTTGAGAACCCGGGCGGTGAGACCCACGCTCGTGGCCGCCAGCGCCGCCCCGACAAACAAGTGCACATACCAGGCTCCACCGCCTGGCATGAAGACGGACGAAAGGGCGTAGCCGAGCGTGATCGGGGCGACGACACCCAGCACCGCTACGGCGATAGCCGTGCCGCCCACGGCGAGCAGTTCGTCGAGTTCGCTCTCGAGCCCGACCTGGAACAGCAGCAGGATCACGCCGATTTCGGCTGCAATCGGCAGGAAGGGAGCGGTCTTCAACGGTTCGAAGACTCCGATGCCGACCAGGACGAGATTGCCCAGGACGATCCCGACGATCAGCTCCCCCAGAACCGCCGGCTGGTTCAGACGCTCGACCAGCTCGCCCCCCATCTTGGCGGCCACCAGGACGGCGGCGAGCGCAAGCAGGAAGAGAGTCATTTCCGGCGCTTCGTGCATGGCGGACTCCTGGTTCGTTCAGTTACGCTCCCCCGGTTGTGACGGAGCCAACTCGAGCGCGGCGGCGACTGGCGAAGAACTCCTGCAACAGGGCTCGGCACTCATCCGCGAGAACGCCGGCCACGACGTCGACGCGGTGGTTGAGGGCAGGGTGATCCAGCGTCTGCATTGTCGAGCGGACGGCACCCGCCTTCGGTTCGGCGGCACCGTAGACGAGGGTAGCAATCCTTGCGTGAACCAGCGCGCCGGCGCACATCTGGCACGGTTCGATGGTCACGTAGAGGGTAGCGCCGGGGAGACGATAATTCCCGGTTC
The DNA here is from genome assembly GCA_965202655.1 of Vicinamibacterales bacterium. Lineage (GTDB taxonomy): Bacteria > Acidobacteriota > Vicinamibacteria > Vicinamibacterales > UBA8438 > VXRJ01. The sequence goes on from CBDBBK010000001.1 coordinate 1,111,099, forward strand.
GGGCCGCCGCATCCCGCAACGCGACGATCTCGGCGTGCGCGGTCGGGTCCGCGGCGCCGATCGGGCAGTTGTGGCCACGGCCTATCACGGCGCGGGACGGGCCGGCAGCGCCAGCCGTAGCTGCGGCGCCGGCTGCTCCGACGACGACGGCTCCGACCGGGACCTCGCCGGCCGCCAGGGCGTGCCGGGCCTCGTTCAGCGCCTCGCGCATCGCCGCCTCGTGATCCATCAGTTCAGACCCTCGCTGCACGCCGGCGTGGAGGCTCGATCCGGCCCGTGCCGAACGGGATCGTTTATTCTCCCCGAAAACGTTCCGGACGGAGGGTAATGAAAGGACTGATCCTGAGCGGCGGGCGGGGAACGCGGCTGCGGCCGTTGACCTTTACCAGCGCGAAACAGCTCGTGCCGGTCGCGAACAAGCCCGTTCTCTTCTACGGCATCGAGACTCTCGCCGCCGCCGGCGTGCGCGAGCTGGGGATCGTCGTCGGCGAGACGCGCACGGAAATCGAGGCCGCGGTGGGAGACGGCTCCGCCTGGGGCGTCAACGTCACCTACATCCCGCAGGATGCCCCTCGGGGGCTGGCGCACGCCGTGCTGATCGCCGAGGAGTTCATCGGCCGCGAACCGTTCGTGATGTACCTGGGGGACAACCTGCTCGCCAAGGGAATCGTCCCGTTCGTCAAGGAGTTCGCGGCAACGGAGCCGGCCGCGCAGATCCTGCTGACCCGGGTCAGGAACCCCGAGCAGTACGGTGTCGCCGAGACCGACGGCGACCGGGTGGTCCGCCTGGTCGAGAAGCCGAAAGTCCCGAAGAGCGATCTGGCGCTGGTCGGCGTCTACATGTTCGGCCCCGAGGTGTTCGATTCGGTCAAGCGGATCAAGCCCAGCTTCCGGAACGAGCTGGAAATCACGGACGCGATTCAGGATCTGATCGACCGCGGCCTCGACGTCCGCAAGCACATCGTCGACGGCTGGTGGAAGGACACCGGTCATCTGGAGGACATGCTGGAAGCAAATCGCCTGATCCTCGAGACGTTCGAGCGGCGGATCGACGGCGAGGTCGATGACGTCTCCAGCCTGGACGGCAAGGTGGTGGTGGAAGCGGGCGCGGCGATCGTGAATTCGACCGTCCGCGGCCCGGTGATCATCGGGAGCGGGGCCCGGATCCACGACGCCTATGTCGGACCGTTCACCGCGATCATGCGCGATGTCGAGATTCGCGCGTCGGAGATCGAGCACAGCATCGTCATGGAGGGGAGCCGCCTGACCGACCTCGAGACCCGCGTCACGGACAGTCTGATCGGGCGCAACGTCACCATCGCCCGGCAGGTGAGCAAGCCGGCGGCGCTACGATTCATGTTGGGCGACCGGTCGGAAGTAGGCATCTGCTGATCGTCGGATAATCGCCAGGAATGGACAGACCGTGACAACACCGCTGAAGTACGCGACAGCACCGGAAACGGCGCCGGACAACCTGATTGACGGCGTCCGCGCCAAACGGCTCCGGCAAATCCCGGACGAGCGCGGCTGGGTGCTGGAGATCCTCCGCGCGGACGACGAGCTGTTCCGGAAGTTCGGGCAGGTGTACGTCTCCGCTACCTATCCGGGCGTCGTCAAGGCGTGGCACTACCACGAGAAGCAGGTGGACCACTTCGCCTGCATCGCCGGCATGATCAAGCTGGTGCTGTTCGACACGCGCGAGGATTCGCCGACGAAGGACCGGATCAACGAGTTCTTCATCGGCACGCAGCAGCCGATGCTGGTGCAGATCCCGAACCTGGTCTACCACGGCTGGAAGTGCATCGGCACGGAGCCGTCGCTGGTCGTGAATATCCCGACCGAGCCGTACCGCTACGACGATCCGGACGAGTACCGAATCGAGCCGCACGGCGTGCTGCCGTACGACTGGTCGCGCAAGGACGGTTAGGAATCCGGGCGGGAGAATCCCATCGATGGTCGACGTGCTCGTCACCGGAGGCGCCGGTTTCATCGGCAGCCACTTCGTGGAGTACGCGCTTGACGCCCATCCCGACTGGCGCGTCACGACGCTCGACAAGCTGACCTACGCGGGACGGCTCGAGAACCTCGCCGCCGTCGACGGCAACCCGCGCCACCGCTTCGTGCGGGGCGACATCGCCGACGCGGCGGTCGCCGCCCCGCTGGTCCACAACGCCGAGATCGTCGTCCACTTTGCCGCCGAGACGCACGTCGACCGCTCCGTCGAGGCCGCCGGCGCATTCATTCGGACCGACGTCCACGGGACGTTCGTCCTCCTCGACGCCGCCCGCGCCGCGCCCAACCTCCGCTGCTTCGTGCAGATCTCGACGGACGAGGTGTACGGCAGCGTTACCGACGGCCTGAGCCGCGAGACCGACGAGCTACGCCCGCGCAATCCGTACGCGGCAAGCAAGGCGGGCGCCGACCGGCTGGCGTACAGCTACTGGGCAACGCACGGGGTGCCGGTGGTGGTGACGCGCGCCTCGAACAACTACGGGTCGCGGCAGTACCCCGAGAAGGTGATCCCGCTGTTCATCACCAACGCCATCGACCGCCGGGACGTGCCGCTCTACGGCGATGGTCTGAACGTCCGCGACTGGCTGCACGTCGACGATCACTGCCGCGCCCTCGACCTGCTGATCACGCGCGGCGAGCGGGGCGAGACCTACAACATCGGCGGCGGGAACGAAGTGGCCAACATCCATCTGACGCGACAGTTGCTCGTGCTGGCCGACCGTCCGGAGTCGCTGATCAAGCCGGTAGCGGACCGTCCCGGCCACGACCGCCGCTATGCCCTCGACACCACGAAGCTGCGCGCGCTGGGCTGGGAGCCGCAGGTGGAATTCGATGACGGGTTGCGCGCCACCGTCGATTGGTACGTCCGGAATGAGGCATGGTGGCGCCCGATCAAGGAGCAGAGCGAGGCGTTCCGCGCGTTCCACGATCGCCTGTACGCCAACCGCGGCTGAACGCCGGCGGCGCGGCTACCGCTGCCGGCTGACGGCCGGCGCACCGGAGGCGGGCGCGTCCAGGCTGGTGCGGATCGCCTCGTGGCCCGACGCGCCAGCGGCGGCCGCCGCGGCCGCCGGCGCGGGAGCCCCGGCCATCGCCTGCATTTCCCGTTCGCGGGCCACCTGCGCAATGGCGGCGCGAACGCCGGCGTCCACCTGCACGATCTGAAGCCCCATCCGCGCCGCCGCCACAAGACCGGCGGCGCCGAAGGCCGCCGCCACCGCTAGCGAACCGGCCACGAGGCTGGCCCCGATCCCCACGGCGACCACTGCGCCGACGGTTGCTCCGAACGGCGTCAGCCGGTGACGCGCTGTGACCCGGAACAGGCACCGTCCCTGGCCATGCTCCTCGAGCAGGGTCCTTAGATCGAGCCAGCCCCAGCGGCCGGTGGCGACGGCGAGGTCGCGTTCCTGCTGCCAGGTGTCGTGCGCGTCAATCGCCCGGCCCACGGACGCGGTTTCGAGACGCCGCGCGATCCGGGTCAGCAGATCCGCGCGGTCCACCCACTGCTCGCTCCAGAAGCGGAGCCCGACCCGCCCGCGGCTCATCAGGCGAAGCGCACGCATCGCATCGCGCGGCCAGTCGACCCGCGGCGACGGCCGCTCGCCGGTCCGGCGCGCCGCCACTTCGGGCGGCCACAACCGTCCGCGCAACCGGCCCCAGCCGCGCGCCACCGGCTGGACGACATGCAGCCAGGCGATCGTCGCACGGTAGATCCCGCGGCTCGCGCGGCGGCCCCACGGTCCGATCCGCGGCAGGCCGCGCAGCTCGGTCCGCCAGCCGTAACCGATGCACTTCCAGGCCGTCATGGCGATCCCGCTGACCGACGCCAACGCCGCCACGGCGCCGAGGGCCGACTGGCCGGCCCAGAAACACCCGACCGCCGCAATCCCCAGCACGACCGATCCCACCTGCCACTCCATCAGGTGCGGCACGTAGGTCATTGACGGGATATGCGCGCTGTAGACGGACGGGAACGCCGCCGTCCCCCAGACGCCGGCATTGACCCGGACGCGCGAGATGGCGCGGACGAACGGCAGCGGCGAGTAGATCCGCCCCTTCCAGACGGCATGGCCGTTCAGGAAACGCTCCGGGTGGTTGCCCATCAGTTGCGTTTCCGCCTCGCCGTATCCCACCTGCTGCCGCCAGTAGGCGCGGACGCTCCGGCGGTGGCGGTGCCAGACGAGCGCCGACGGCGCGAAGCCGATCCGCTGGCCGCGCGCCTGCAGCCGCCAGCAGACGTCGACGTCGTCTCCCGCCGCGTGATAGGCCGGATCGAAACCGCCGATCGCCCGCAGCGCCTCGCGGCGATAAGCCATGTTGCAGCCGGGGACATGTTCCGCCGTCCGTTCGTCGATCAGTACATGCGTCGGTCCGCCCGGCGCGCGCGCGACGCACTGCGCCAGCCACGGATCGTCCTCCGGCACCACGTTCGGACCGCCGGCGCCCGCCGCGTCCGAACGGAGGAACGGCTGCACGAGGTACGTGAGCCATGCCGGATCCACTTCGACGTCGGCGTCGGTGTAAGCGATGAGGGCGCCCGTGGCGGCGTGCAGCGCTGCGTTGCGGGCGGCGCTCAGCCCGCCATGCGGCGTGTCGATGACGCTGACGCCCGGATGCTCCCGCGCGATCGCCCCGGTCGCATCAGTCGACCCGTCGTTGACCACGATCACCTCGCAGTCGGGATAGTCGAGGGCGCGGATGGACCGGAGGCATGCGTCAAGCGTGTCCGCGGCATTCCGGGCGCAGACCGCCACCGTGACGCGCGGCCAGGAACGGCGTCCGGAGGCCGGAAAGCCCGCGTCCGCATAAGCGTGCCCGACCGCAGCCAGCGCCGGTTTCGGCGCCCGCCCGGCATCGGTCAGGCCGAATTGCCAGTCGTCCACCACGGCGCCGCCGCGCCACCACTCGTCGGTCCACGAGAAGACGACGACGCCGGCCGCACCTTCCTCGAATGCCGTCCGCACCTGCATGCCGGCAAGCGACGCCTGGCCGTCGCGGCCCTCGCGCAGACTGTCCGCGCCCGCCTCGGCCAACAGGAGCGGCCGTCCCCCCGCCACCAGTTGCAGGTGAGCGAGATAGGCGCGCAGATCCGTCTCGCGATGGAGGTAGACGTTGAACGCACAGACGTCGAAGCAGCCGAGGTCGAGATAGTCGGTGGGCGGGTAGTTGACATAGGCAAGCAGCGCGTCGGGGACGGCCGCCTTCGCCTCGTCGTACGCCTCGCGGAGGAACTGCTCGATCCGCGCCGCACCGTGCCAGCGAACGACACCGGCCGGGATCTCGTTGCCGATGGCGATCAGCAGGGTGGCCGGATGGCGGGCGAGGCGGCGGACAGAGCGGACGATCTCCTGCCGCGCGGCGCGCGCCAGCTTCCGGTCGTCGAGGAAAGCGACATGCTGCGCCCAGGGAACGCCGGCGAAGAGATGCAGGTCGGCCTCCGCCGCCTGATCGAGCAGGTGGTCGCGCGGCGCGGTATAGGTGCGGACCGTGTTGATGCCGGCGCCCGCCATCGCCGCGAAGTCCGACGCGACACGGTCCGGCGGCGGAAACTGATCCCCGGAACTCGAGGGATCGGGAGCGAAGGTGCCGTAAGCGACCCCTCGAATCAGGAAACGCTCGCCTCCGACCTGCAGGAACTTCCCGGCGACACGGACCGACATCCTCCGTCGATACTACCGCAACGCTATAATTCGCCCGCGAATGCGGCGGTTTCACTCCCATCCGATGGCTCTTCGCCGCGCTGCCGGCGCCATCGTCCCCCTGATCGCCTGGATGCTGTTCCCCGCCGCGGCCGGCGCACAGGAGCCGCAGGACGATGAGCCCCAACCGGCAGCGACCCTCGTTACCGACATCCTGTTGTACGGGGACAACACCGAGTTCTTCAATCCCTTCCGTGACGGCGGAACGGTGTTCGGCGCGGCGGGCACGTTCGCCGTGGAACTGCCCCTGAGCGACTACGCCACCTTTCGCGGCGGGCTGTTCCTCAATCACCGCTTCGGCTCGGAGCACTTCGCCGAGCAGTGGCGGCCGGTGATCAGTCTGAGCGTCCGGAGCGGCGCGTCGACCTTCACGATGGGCACGCTCGACACCGTCCCCGACGATGGCGCCCCGGCTCCCGACCTTACCGGCCCGCACGGCCTGCTCCCGCCGCTGCAGGTCGAGACGCTCGCCTTCACCCGCCCCAACGAGGGAGGACTGCAGTGGCAGGTGAACTCGGAGCGGATCGAACAGGACGCCTGGATCAACTGGCAACGGCTGAATACCCCCATGCACCGGGAGCGGTTCGACGTCGGCATACGCGGCCGCGTGCCCTTCGGCGATCTGCCGATCGCGCTCGGTTACCAGACGCACTATACCCACGAGGGGGGGCAGCTCTTCGACGTCGGCCCGGTGCGCGACAGTCTCGCGGGCGGGCCGGGGGTGATCCTCGAGCCGTCCGTCCGCGGACTCGACGCGGTGACCATCGACACCTACGTACTCTGGTCGCAGCACATCGAGGATCGCGCGGTCCCGGACGACCCGAACGAGCATGGCCACGGCGTGTTCTTCCGGGCCGCCGCCGTGAAGAACGGCTGGCGCGGCCACTTCATCTTCTGGAACGGCTGCATCTGGCTGAAGGACGAAGGCGACCTGAACTACGGCTCGCGCCTGCAGGACGGATCGGTCTCCCGCGCGGCGCGCCACTACCGGGAGGCGGGCGTGGCGCGGGCCTTCCACGAAGCCGAGGGCGTCTCTCTCGAAGGCTCCCTCCGCTTCCACGCCGTCGATGGCGACTTCGACTACTCCGTCCGCTTCCTCGCCCGGATCGACATGGCGTTCGTGCTGTTCCGCCGCTGAGCTACCGCGTGAGGCCGTGGCCGCGCGGGAGATCGTCGGCCAGGGTAACCGGGAGCCGGCCGCGAATCGGGATCTCGCCGGCCAGGGCGCGGACGGCGGTTTCCTCCGAGAGGCCGCGATAGTCGTAGGTGAGGAGAGCGGCCGGTAGTTCGGGCAGCGCCGCCGCAGGGTAGGGATTCCCGAAGAAGAGGGCGACGAACGGTTGCCCGCGGCCGGCCGCCTCCGTGGCCACTTCCTCCAACGCCGCGATGACGTGCGTCGCCAGGTCCAGTTCGTCGTTGAACGATGACGACCGGACGAAGATGCCGGCGACCACCGCGTCGTAGCGTTCGGCCATGCGACGGACCAGTTCCGCGTCGGCCGGCGTCGACTGATCGGACAGCTCCACCGCCGTCACTTCTTCCCAGCGATCGCGCAGCTCGGGGACGACTATGCGGCTCGGGGCGCCGATGCCCCAGCCGGAGGTGCGGTCGAGGACCGACAGGTACAGGATCGAGCCGTCACGTGACGTGCGGAGCGGAACGCTGTTCCGTGCGTCGCGGATCAGCGTAATCGACCTTTCGCTGACTTCGCGCGCGACGGCGCGGTGCGCGCGCGTGCCGACGATGGTCGGCAGGGTGTCGAGCTCGACCCGCCGCCGGCGGTGCAGGCCGAGGCGCGCCTTGGCTTCCAGGATCCGCCGGACGGAACGATCCAGGGCGGCCGGGCTGACGCGGCCTTCGTCGATTGCGGCGCGCACGCCGGCCGCCGCCTCGCGGTCGTTCGGAGCGTGCAGGACGAGGTCGTGGCCGGCCGCGACCGCGCCGCCGGCCGCATCCTCCGTCGCCGCCATCCTCGTGATTCCCCGCATCCGCATCGAGTCGGTGAACACCAGTCCGTCGAAACCGATCTCCTCGCGCAGCAGGCCGGTGACGATCGGGCGGCTGAGCGTCGCCGGCGTCGTGTCGTCGGGGTGGATGGCGGGCAGCGCCATGTGTCCGGTCATCACGGCGCCAGCCCCCGCCGCGATGCCGGCCCGGAACGGCGGCAGTTCCACCGCGTCGAGGCGCGCGCGCGGATGGCGAAGCACCGGCAGGGCGCGGTGCGAGTCGATATCGGTGTCGCCGTGGCCGGGGAAGTGCTTGAGGGTGGCGATCATGCCGCCGTCGGCAAGCCCCTCTATGTAGGCCGCGGCGAGTTTGGCTACCGCGTCCGGGTCCTCCCCGAACGATCGGATGTTGATCACCGGGTTGCGCGGGTTGTTGTTGACGTCGACCACCGGCGCGAAGTTGACGTGGACGCCGATGGCGCGCGACTCGACGGCCGTGATCCGCGCCGCCTCGCGCGCAAGTTCGGGGTCGTCGGCGGCGCCGAACGCCATCGCGCTCGGGAAGTTGGTGGCGCCCTCCAGGCGGAAGCCGGCGCCCGTCTCGAAATCGGCGCTCACCAGCAGCGGCAGCGGCGAGATCGCCTGCAGCCGGTTCAGCAGCGATGCGGCGTCGAGCGGCTGGCCGAGCGCGGTCCGCGCGTAGGTGGGGTTGAGGAGGACGTCAGGCACCGCGGTCCGTGCCCCGAAAACGTGAATGCCGCCGACGTGTTCTTCATGGATGAGCGACACGAGGTCGTCGTAGGTCTCGCTGTCGCTGCTGGTGTAGCTCGACAGGAACGTGGGGACGACGAGCTGGCCCACCTTCTCGTCGAGCGTCATCGCGGCGAGCGTCTCGTCGACCCAGCGCCGGGCGTCCGCGTCCAGACCCTCTTCCTGTGCGCCGAGTGTCCAGGCGGAGAGAACCAGCACCACGACTACGGCCAGCCCCGCCGGAATCAGTGTTCGTTCGATCACGTTGGCATCGTACGCAGGAACGTGCGGGTCGGGCAACCGGCGGCGGTCGCTATAATCGCCGACATGAGCCACACCGAACACCGCGCTGAGTCACCGAGCACGACGCGCTGTTTCGTGCTGACAGTGAGCGACACCCGGACGCCGGAGACGGACCGCGGCGGCGACATGATCGTGGAGTTGCTGAGCGCGGGCGGTCACATGGTGGCCGGGCGGACGATCGTGCCGGACGAGCCGGACCGCGTGCGCGACGCGCTGCGCGCGGCGATCGACGCGCCCGACGTCGACGTGGCCATCACGACCGGCGGCACCGGCATCACCCAGCGCGACGGGACCTACGAGGTGGTGACGGCGCTGCTCGACAAGCGTCTGGACGGCTTCGGCGAGCTGTTCCGCGCGCTCAGTTATGAGGAGATCGGGCCGGCGGCGATGCTGTCCCGCGCAACCGGCGGCCTCGCCGGGCGGACTATCGTGCTGAGCATCCCGGGGTCGCCGAACGCCGTGCAGCTCGCGATGACGAAGCTCATCGTGCCGGAGCTGGGACACCTGGTGCGTGAGGCGCGGCGGTGAGAGGAGGCGGCCGCGGGACGAAGATGCGGCCGATTCGGTCGACTATTTCGATCGATGAGGCGCTCGCGATCGTCGAGGAAGCGGCGCGACCCATCGAGCGGACGGAGCGCGTCGGCCTCGCCGAAGCTTCCGGACGCGTCCTGGCCTCGGCGGTGGTGTCCGGCCGCGATGTTCCGCCGTTCGATCGCGCGGCGATGGATGGCTACGCGGTGCGTGCCGCGGACACGGCCGGGGCCGGGGCCGACGACCCGGTCACGTTCCGCCTGCTCGAAACCGTCCACACCGGACGCATGCCTTCCCGGGAAGTCACCGCGGGGGGCTGCACCGAAATCGCGACCGGCGCGCCGATGCCCGATGGCGCCGACGCGGTCGTCATCGTGGAGGAAACCGAACGGAGCGGCGAAACGGTCCGCGTCTACGCGGCCGTCGAGCCGCGGCAGCATGTCGGCCGCCGGGGCGCGGACATTCGATCGGGTGAGGTGCTTCTTCAGCCGGGCGACCTTCTGACGCCCAGCCGGGTCGGATCGATCGCTGCCCTGGGGCTCGCCGACATTGACGTCTACGACCGGCCGCGCGTCGGCCTGCTCTCGACCGGCGACGAGATCGTCGAGCCCGGCGTGCCGCTCGCGCCGGGGCAGATCTATGACGTCAACCGCTTCACGATGGCGTCGGTGATTGCGGCGCACGGCGGCACGGCGACGAGACATCCGATCGCGGGCGATTCGGTCGCCGTGCTCGGTGCGGCGGTCGAGGCGATCATCGAGGGCGGCGCCGACATCCTCGTCTTTTCCGGCGGCAGCTCGGTGGGCGAGCGTGACCTGACGCTCGACGTGATGCGCGAGCGCGGAGAGGTGCTGTTCCACGGCATCGCGGTCAAGCCGGGGAAGCCGACGGCGTTCGGACGGATCGGCGCGACGCCGGTCTTCGGGATGCCCGGCTATCCCACCTCGTGCCTGTCGAACGCCTACCTGCTGCTCCTGCCATTCCTGCGACGCGTCGCGCGCCTGCCGCCGCACGAGATGCGAACCGTACGCGCCCCCGCCGCGCATCGGTTTGCGTCGCCGGCGAACCGGCATCAGTTCTACACGGTGCGACTCGTGGACGGCGCCGCGGTCGGCGCGTTCAAGGCGTCGGGCGACATCACCAGCATGTCGCAGGCGGACGGCTACATCGAGATCCCGGTCGGCGTCGGCGCGGTCGACCCGGGCGAGTTGGTCGACGTGACGCTGTTCTGACCGGCGCCGGCCGACTCGGACCGCCCCAGGGACCCGTCCCCTCGCCCCACCGCGCCATGCTGCCAGTTCGCACCGTCCCGTGGCCCCTGCCGCGGGGGTTGACGCCGGAGACCGGGTCCGCAGTACTCTTACGATTGGCCGGTTCGGATGCGCGCCCTTAGCTCAGTTGGATAGAGCGTCTGGCTTCGAACCAGAAGGCCGCAGGTTCGAGTCCTGCAGGGCGCGCCCATCACGCGCGACAGGGCCTCGCCTCGAGGACCTGCCCGGCGCACGGGTCGCCTACCGTCGACGGGCGGCGGCCCGGAGCCGAACCACAAACTCCTGTATGCGCGCCGCGTTGGCGCCGAGGTCGCCGACGCCGATGCGCGAAATCGACCGTACGTCCACGGTTGTGCCGCCAGACAGGTCGCGGGCGCTTCGCAACCGTACCGCCACGTCGTCCTGAAAGCCGAACCAGAAGGTCGTGTCCGTCGCCTCGATCAGTACGCCGCGGGACGGGTCGGACTCTACCGCGACAACCTGCCAGCCCAGGTCTTCCGCCACGGCAAGGGCAAGGTCCGCGAGGTCGCCTGGATCACGTTCCAGGCGCACGGGTTGAATGTCGGGGTACGCTGCGCGCTGGGTCGCTGCGAGCTCCGGTCCCCGGTACTCCACCGGATTCGATCCAGCGCCGCGCGCTGCGACGACAGCGTCGAAGCGCGGCGGATCCTCGACGTCCGTGGTGATGTCGTGGATCGGCGGGGCGCCGATGGACGGGACGACCGTGGCGAGCGGCACCGCGCAGACGGCCGCCGCCAGCACGAGGGCCACACCGGTCCGCCGATCGAGCTGTCCGGGGCCGCGGCGCACCAGCCCCAGCAGGCCCGCGACCAGCAGCCAGAGCAACGGCAGCAGGCCAACGGCCAGCAGCCCCAGCGCCGCGCCGGCCGGCAGCAGGCCCGTTCGATAGCTGAGCGGCGCTCCTGCGACGGCCAGCGTGCTGACAAGCAACAGAACGAATCGGGTCGTCGACATACGGCGTTGCGGCCACCCCGCGGCGGCCGGTGGTCCCGGTGTATCCTATTTGGAATCCGCTCGCGCCCTTAGCTCAGCTGGATAGAGCGTCTGGCTACGAACCAGGAGGCCGCAGGTTCGAATCCTGCAGGGCGCGCCATTTCCCCCGCTACCGCTTTCCGAGGCGTCGAGCCCATTCAAGCTCCAGCACGTCGGCGGTGTGCAGGTCGAAGATGTCCGCGGTGGGAGCGCGCTTTCCGCGGAACTCGGCGTGGCACCGGTAGCAGACGGTGATGTCCTTCAGGCGGCCGTAGACGATCAGGTCGAGGAGGGCGGCCGCACCCAGCACGCCGTAGGCGATCAGGTCGAGGCCGAACCAGTAGAAGCCGGCGCTGATGAGAGCGCCGGTGATGATGACGGCGAGACCCAGCTTGGGGTCGAAGTCCTTCCGCCGGTAGAAGTCGGAGCCTCCGCAGACGGGGCACCGATCCACGCCTTCGCCGCTGCGGAGGGTGTCCGTCACGTTGAGGGCGATGACGCGCTCGCACTTGCCGCACCGAATCGCGGTGGGCGCCTCGGCGGCCGCCACCGGGAGATGGCCCTCGCAGTCGGGGCAGACGACCGTGATCTTCATAGCGGGACCCGCTGCGACACGAGCAGATACTTGGCCAGCACCTCACCGACGATGACGGTGAAGAAGTCGACATAGAGGATGCCGGTGGCGGACTGCGTCGACTGAATCTTGGCCGTCTCCCAGGTGAGATACGCCAGCACGAGCGGACCGAGCAGTCCGAACAGCACGCGCTGCCAGAAGAAGACCCCCTCCAGCGACAGCACGTAACGATCGAAGCCGGCGCCGGACGGCGCCTGCCAGGTGGCGAGGGCGACGGCGACCACGACTCCGACGACCGCGATGCGCGCGAGCGTCGATCCGATGTGGAACTTCACGATTCCCTTCAGCAACTCCACATCCATCGACGGCAGCACCAGGTACCAGTGGCCCAGGATCATCGCCGTGCAGCTTCCCCCCAGGAGCGCCGCCGACGTCGCGAAACTGACCGCGGTGAGCAGGGCGGGCGGCCCCGCCTCGACCGCCGCCCATTCGATGGCCTGGATGACCAGCGCGAGCGCGCCGCCGATCAGCGTGGTCCAGAGCAGCGGGGTCCGCAGGGCGGCGAGCGCGCGCCCGATGCTGGCCCAGTAGATCAGCAGCGCGCCCGTCGCCACCGTCAGCACCGCCAGGCCGATCGACGCCAGAGGCACACCGCCGAGCACCGCCAGCGGCGCACCCACCGGCGCTTCCGGCCGGAAGGCAAGCGCAATCAGCAGCAGGACCGACGCCAGACCGGCGTTGAACCGGAAGAACTGCACCCCCGCCTCGCGCGCGACGAGGAGCAGCGAGGCCGCGATGCCGATGCCGAGGTGGGCGAGAAACAGAAAGAGGACCGAAGCCATCCCGCCCCCGGAATGTCAGCGGCTTGAATGCAGCGGGGGTTTCGCCACCGGCTGCTAGCCGAGTCTCCGGTTCACCTCGTCCCAGTTGACCGTGTTGAACCAGGCGTTGATGTAGTCGGGCCGGCGGTTCTGGTACTTCAGGTAGTAGGCGTGCTCCCAGACGTCGAGGCCGAGAACGGCCGACTTCCCTTCCATCACGGGGCTGTCCTGGTTCGGCGTGCTCTCGATGCTGAGCGAGCCGCCGTTGTTGATCAGCCAGACCCAGCCGCTGCCGAACCGGCCGGCGCCCGCCGCACCGAATTGCTCCTTGAAGGTGTCGAACGACCCGAACGCCGCGTCGATGGCGTTCGCCACGTTGCCGGTCGGCGCGCCGCCGCCGTTGGGCCCCATCACCTGCCAGAACATCGTGTGATTGGAGTGGCCGCCGCCGTTGTTGCGGACCGCGGTCCGGATCGCCTCCGGCAGCGCCGCGAGGTCGGCAATCAGCTCGTCGACTCCCTTGCCGGCCAGGCCGGCGTGCGCGGCGATCGCGCCGTTCAGCTTGGTGACATAAGTGTTGTGGTGCTTGGTGTGATGGATCTCCATCGTGCGCGCGTCGATATGCGGCTCGAGCGCGCTGTAGTCGTAAGGCAACGCGGGCAGTTCGTGGGCCATGACGTTCGTGCTCCTTGACTCTCGTGTCGGGTCCGGTGGTCTCCCGAGCGGGTTGCGTGACTGACGGTTGAACCGTAGATCCTAGTGGATCTCCAGCATCCGGTCGAGAGCCACGCGCGCCCAGCGCGCTTCCGTATCGGGCACCGTGATGCGGTTGTGGACAACGCCGTCGCCCAGCCCCTCGAGCACCCAGAGCAGGTGGTTGGGAGAGACGCGGAACATCGTCGAACAGAGGCAGCCGATGGGATCGAGGGTCAACACGGCCCGGTCCGGCGCGAGCTCCGCCGCGAGGCGGTTGACCAGGTGGACCTCGGTGCCCACCGCCCAGATCGACCCCGGCGGACTCGCGTTGATCGTCCGGATGATCCGCTCCGTCGAGCCGCTCTCGTCCGCCGCCTGCACGACGTCCCACGAGCATTCCGGATGGACGATCACGCGCACGCCGGGATGCCGGCGCCGCACCTGCTCCACCTGGGCGACGGTGAAGCGCTCGTGCACCGAGCAGTGCCCCTTCCACAGAATCAGCCGTGCCGCGCGCAGCGCGTCGGGATCGACGCCGCCGTTCGGCAGCTCCGGATCCCAGACCACCATCTGATCGAGCGGGACGCCCATGGCATAGGCCGTGTTGCGCCCGAGGTGCTGATCCGGGAGGAAGAGGACCTGCCGGCCGCGCGCCCACGCCCATTCGAGCGTGGGCCGAGCGTTGCCGGACGTGCAGACGACGCCCCTCCGCTCGCCGCAGAAGGCCTTGATGGATGCCGCGGAATTGATATAGGTCACCGGCACGACGTCGGTCGCGCCCATCGCCGTCAACTCGTCCCAGCAGACCTCCACCTCGTCCGCCGTCGCCATGTCCGCCAGCGAGCAGCCCGCCGCCAGGTCGGGGAGGATCACCTGCTGGTGGGCGGCGCTCAGGACATCGGCGCTCTCGGCCATGAAGTGGACGCCGCAGAAAACGATGTAGTCGGCCTCGCTGCGCTCGGCCGCCTGTCCCGCCAGGCGGAACGAGTCGCCGGTGCAGTCGGCGAACCGGATCACTTCGTCGCGCTGGTAGTGGTGGCCCAGGATGAGGAGCCGCGAGCCCAGCTCTGTCTTCGCACGCGCGATGCGCTCCGCCATCTCGTCGTCGGACAGGCCGAGGTAGCGGTCCGGCAGCGGCTGCCGCTCGCCGATTTGCGTCTTCTCGAATTCCGTCAGTAGCGCTACGTCCATCCCGCCAATCCTCCAGCTTGTGAAATTTTTCTCAAGCAGCGGACAACAAAAAAGCGCGGAACGGCCCGCGCTCAACGAAATCTAGCGTATCACGTCAAAGACAACAGGGGCGCGGTTTGCGGGCGACGGACGACGTTGTAAAGGGTGTCGCGCTCCACCGGCTCGCGGCCTGCCGTGCGGATCAGGTGGCCTATCTGATCGGGCGTCATCGCCTCGGGCGTGTGGGCTCCCGCCATGTGGTAGATCCGCTCCTCCTGCACCGTGCCGTCGAGGTCGTCCACGCCGAACCAGAGCGCGGTCTGGGCCACTTCGACGCCCGTGGCGATCCAGAACGCCTTGACGTGGGGGACGTTGTCGAGCATGAGCCGCGCGACCGCATGCACCCGCAGCGTGTCGGCCGCGGTCGGCGCCGGCAGCTTGCGCATCTGGTTGTTGTCGGGATGGAACGCGAGCGGGATGAACGCCTGCACGCCGCCGGTTTCGTCCTGCAGCGCGCGCGTCCGCAGCATGTGATCGACCCGCTCTTCATCGGTTTCGATGTGGCCGTAGAGCATGGTGACATTCGAACGCATCCCGAGGCGGTGCGCCAGCCGATGGATCGCCAGGTAGCGGTCGGCGTCCGCCTTGTCGTGGCAGATCTTGCGGCGGACCCGCTCGGCGAAGACCTCCGCCCCGCCCCCCGGCAGCGAGTCGAGCCCCGCCGCCATCAATTCACGCAGCACTTCCTCGTCGGTCTTGCCGTAGAGCTCCGAGAAGAAGGCGATCTCGATCGCCGTGAAGCACTTCAGGTGGATATCCGGCCGGATCCGCTTGAAACCGCGCAGCAGCTCCAGGTAGTAGTCCCAAGGCAGATCGGGATGCAGGCCGTTGACGACGTGCACCTCCGTCAGCGCCTGATCCGACCGATCGCGCAGCTTGTCCCACGCCTGCTCCAGGCTCATCGTGTAGGCGCCCTCGTCACCGGGCTGGAGCCGCGCGAAGGCGCAGAAGAGACAGCTCGCGACGCAGACGTTGGTCGCCTCGAGGCGGATGTTGTGGTTGAAGTAGGTACGGGCGCCGTGCCGCCGCTCGCGCTCGCGGTTGGCGAGCCAGCCGACCGCGAAGAGATCGGGCGCCGCGAACAGCCGGACGCCGTCGTCCAGCGTCAGCCGTTCACCGGCATCGAGCTTGTCCGCGACCCTGTCCAGGCCAACGGCGTTCAGTCTTTCCCGCACCGCCTATGCAAACCCCGCAACTGCCTCTGGGATGTCAGACGTCGTCGTCCTCCGCAACCGCGTACGGAGTCGAGGCGCGACGGACGACGATCGTCATGCCGAACAGCACGATCACGGTCGCGGCGCCGAGGGCCAGGTAGGCACCGGGAGCCATCGTCGGCGCGGGCAGCGTCACCGTGGCGTTGGTGCCCGCTACGATGGCTTGAGCCTGGGACCGCGCCCACACCTGATCCGCGGTGGTGCGCTCCATCCATTGCTCGCTCAGCAGGACGATGGCGAACGCGGCAAGGCCGACGACGAGCAGCGGATGCCGCGAGTTCTTCCGGGTGATGACACTGAGCGTCGCGAGGACCGCCGACAGGATTCCGAGGGCGAGCACCCAGAAGCCGGCGACGCTGGGCACCCCGCCGAGACCCTGGTCGCCGATCAGCATCCACGGCATGAACGCGCTCATGGCGAGAACTATGCCCGCCGCAAGCGGCAGATAGTAGGCGCGCATGCTGTGCGACAGCAACGCCGTGAAACCCCCGGACGCCACAGCCGGAGTCTAGCACGGTGATCCGGTGTCCCCCCGCAGGCGGTTGAAGCTCCGAGGCGGGCGGGCTAAGATGGTGACAGCCGCGCCGATGCGGGATACCGCTCTCGATTCCATCGTTCCCGCACCCTTCCGGAACCTGTCGGATCCGGCCCGCGATCTGCCTCGCTTGGCCAAGGATCCGGCGGCCATGGCGCTGATTCACTCGGCGGTCCGTCAGGTGTCAACGCACCATCAACTCTTGCTCGGTGACGCCAGACACGCGACCCTCGCGCCCGAATCGGTTCACCTGGTGTTGACTTCGCCACCCTACTGGACGCTCAAGCAGTACCGCCGTTGCGAGGGGCAGTTGGGGTGGGTCGCGGACTACGAGCAGTTTCTCGATCAACTCGATGATGTCTGGCGCGCCTGCCACACGGCCCTCGTACCGGGTGGCCGCCTTGTTTGCGTAGTGGGTGACGTCTGCCTGTCACGCCGGAAAAACAGCGGACGGCACACGGTCGTTCCACTCCATGCGTCGATCCAGGAACGGTGTCGGGCTCTCGGCTACGACAACCTCGCTCCGATCATCTGGAACAAGATCGCCAATGCGGCACACGAAGTCGATCGGGGAGGCGGTGGCGGATTCCTGGGCAAGCCGTACGAGCCCAATACTGTCATCAAGAACGACATCGAGTTCATCCTGATGCAGCGAAAAGCGGGCGGCTACCGCAACCCCAGCCTGGCCGCGCGCACGCTCAGCCTTCTGTCGGAGCGGGACTTCCGACTGTTGTTCCGCCAGGTCTGGACGGATGTCACGGGCGCGTCGACACGTGACCATCCGGCCCCGTTTCCGGTAGCACTCGCTGATCGTCTGATTCGGATGTTCAGCTTCGTTGGCGACACCATCCTCGATCCCTTCATGGGCACCGCTACCACGCAAGTCGCCGCCGCAACGGGCGGACGCAACAGCATCGGCATCGAGGTCGATCCGGTCTACTTCGAGATGGCGGCGAAGCGGGTCCGCGCGGAGACAGGGGACCTGCTGACGACGAGTGACGTCACCCTGGCTGACCTCGAAGCAAAGGCGAGTGGTGAGGCATCCGATCCTGAAGGTGTTGAAGACCTCCGCCCGGCGACGTCAACGGTCTGATGATCCCTCTCCAGGCCGCAGTAGACGAGCTCTACCGCATTGCCGTCACGGACGCCAAGTCGACATCAACGAAGCGGCTGGACACACTGGCCGATCTCTGCGTTCAGGAGTTGGCCAGACGCGGCCTGAAAGAGGTCGAGAAAGAAGCCTCCATTCCGGGCGCAGGCCGCGAGAAGCTATGGGACGTCGCTTGGCGCTACGACGGGAAGTACCGGCTGGCGATCTCCCTGAAGTCGCTGCTGAAGAACCTCGGCGGAACGGTGCCCAACCGGATCGATGACTTGATAGGCGAAGTCGCGAATGCCCAACTCCATTCGCCTGAGATAGTGATCGGCTACATCATGATCTTCAACATCGAAGGCGACGCCTTCTCACAGAAACATGGCGCCTCGTGGTTCGACCTGTTCGAGTCCCGCCTGTCGTCCCTCTCCGGCCGGCGGCGACCCTCCTGGACCACCGGCGCGGTAGAGGATTCTCTGCTCGTGAAGGTCGACTTCGGCAGCGGCTCCGGGATCCTGTCGACCTCTCAGCCGCTCGATGCCTTCTTTGACACGCTGACCGCCGAAGTCAAGGCTCGCAATCCCAACGCGATCCTGTGAACCGGCGGGTCCTACTTTGCGTCGTCCCGGTTGCGGACCTTCCGCGCGATCAGCCTCTCGACGTTACCCTCGGCCCGGCCGGGGTGCGGCGGGAGGGCACGGGGGTCGAGCCTCTCGAGGTCCTGGAGGATGTCGGACGCCCAGCCGAAGATGTTCCGGCCGGCGACGACCCGCCGCATCGCCCGCATCCGCCGCCGCCGCTCGGCGTGCGGCATGTCGATCGCCTGCCCGATCGCCGTGGCGAAGCCGTCGACGTCATAGGGATTGATAATCAGGGCGTCGTGCAACTGCTGCGCGGCGCCCGCCATCTCGCTCAATACCAGGGCGCCATCGTCGTCCTGCCGGGCCGCCACGAACTCCTTCGCCACGAGGTTCATGCCGTCGTGCAGCGAGCTGACGACGCAGAAATTGGCCAGCCGGTAGAGCGCGACGAGCCGGCGGATGCGGAACGCCGACTTGCGGTAGCGGATCGCGCCGCGGCCCATTCCGTAGCGCGCGTTGATGTCCGCCACCTTCCGGTCGATCGCCTCCACGACGTCCACGTAGCTGCGGAGGCTCGACCGCGACGGGACGCCGATCTGCACGAAGGTGAGCGAGTC
Organism: Vicinamibacterales bacterium; assembly: GCA_965202655.1. GTDB lineage: Bacteria > Acidobacteriota > Vicinamibacteria > Vicinamibacterales > UBA8438 > VXRJ01. Next base: position 1,129,965 of record CBDBBK010000001.1, read on the forward strand.
CCGCAGGTCCGTCCGCTGTTCGAACAGCCGCTCGATCGCCTCGAGGCGCTCCAGCACACCCTTCGTGTAGTCGAGCCGATCGACGCCGATCCCGATGTACGGCGTGTCGAGACCCAGTTCCTGACGCAGTCGAGCCGTCTCCTCGTCAAGTGTCGGATCCTGCGTGATCTGCTGGATGCGGTCGTAGTCGACCCCGATGGGCACCGCCTTGACGGCGACGATCCGGTTACCCCGCCGCACCGTGTTGCGCGTGACGTCGAAGCCGAAGTCCTCGCGCGCCGCGGTCAGGAAGTTGCGACGGTCGCGATCCAGTTGAAACGCGATCAGATCGTTGCCCAGCAGTCCCTCGATCAGCTCGCGCCGCCAGGGGCAGATGCGTAGCCGGTCGGGGCTCGGCCACGGGATATGCCAGAAGATCGCGGTCTTCACGCCCGGCTGGCGCTGGCGCAGCTTCGCGGCCACAAGGGTCAGGTGGTAGTCCTGAATGAAGACCGGCACGGTGGGGTCCGGCAGTTCCGACTCGATGACCTCGGCGAACCGCTCGTTAATCCGCTGGTAGGTCTCCCAGTCCCGCGTGCGGAAGATCGGACGGACGTGGGCCTCGTGGCAGAGCGGCCAGAGGCCCTCGTTCGAGAAGCCCTCGTAGTACTGAAGCGCCTCGCTCTCGGTAAGCCAGAGACGGCGCAGCAGGTAGCCGGGCTGATCCGTCGGGACCGCGACGCGGTCCGCCTCGTCCACCACTTCGCGGTCGGCATCGCCCGACCCGTGCGCGATCCAGACGCCGCCGCGCTCCCGCATCAGGGCGTCGAGCGCGACTGCCACGCCGCCGGTGGTGGGCGACGCCACGATCGAGCCGTCAGGCGTGTGACTGTGCTGGTACGGCTCGCGGTTGGAGACGACGACGAGCGGCTGGTCGGGAGACGAGGAGCCGGACGCCGGACGTCCGGCGGAAAGCGCGCCGGCCTCCGTCGAGGACCCTGGGCGGATAGTGACGGTTCGTGGGGCCATTCGGGCGCTCCGACCACGTCGGAGTTACGTCGATCGCGCGGGGCGTGCCCTTGACGGGGCTGCCGGGAAAACGGCTACACGTCGAACGACAGCCCGCAACCGCACTCGCTCGTCGCGTTCGGGTTGCGGAAGATCAGTGACTGGCCCAACATGCTCGGGTCGCAGTCCAGGACGGTGCCACGCAGGTACTTGTAGCTCTTCCGGTCCACAAAAATGCGCGTGCCCCCTGCGGCTTCGAACACCTCGTCGTTCGGACGCGGCGCCGTTTCCCATTCGAACAGGTAGCTGAAACCGGAGCAGCCGCCGGCGCGAACGCCAACGCGCAGTCCGCCCTCGGCCGCTCCCTCGGTCGCCATTGCCTCGCGAATCCGTTTCTCCGCCGCCGGGGTAATTTCGATCATCCCTCTCCCGGACGCCTCACCACCGTCCGCCCCATCAGTCTAGTCGATTGGCGCCGACCGGGGCGAGTTGCCGCAGGCGTGTGACGAGGCTGGCCACCTTGTCGATCGCGTAGTCGATCTCGTCCGCGGTGGTGGTCCGCCCCAGCCCGAAACGGATCGACGCCCGCGCGAGGCGGCCCGGGACGCCGATCGCGGCCAGCACGTGCGAGGGCTCCGGGTTGGCGGTGGTGCAGGCGGCGCCGGACGAAACCGCGATGTCGTCGAGGCCGACCAGGAGCGATTCTCCTTCGATGCCGTCGAAGCTGACATTCAGATTGTGGGGGACACGCGCGGTCAGCGAGCCGTTGACGGTCACGCCGTCGAGCCGGTCCCGCAAACCCGCCAGCAGCCGGTCCCGCAAAGCGCCGACCCGCCTGGCCTCGTCGGCCAGTTCCGCGCGGGCGATCGCGGCCGCGGTTCCGAAGCCGACGATCCCCGGGACATTCAGCGTGCCGGACCGCAGGCCCTCTTCCTGTCCGCCGCCGTCGGCAAGCGGCGCGATCGCGATCCGCGGCCGCCGGCGCCGGACGTACAGCGCCCCGATCCCCTTCGGACCGCAGAACTTGTGGGCCGTCAACGACAGGAGATCGACACCGAGCGCGCCGACGTCGATCGGGATCTTGCCGACCGCCTGCGCCGCGTCGGTGTGCAGCAGGATGCCGCGCGCCTTCGTCAACTCCGCGATCTCCGTGATGGGCTGCGCGACGCCAATCTCGTTGTTCGCCGCCATCACGGACACCAGCCGCGTGTCCGGCCGGATCGCCGCGGCAACCAGCGCGGGGTCGCACAGCCCGTCCGGGCGGGGCGGCACGTAGGTCACCTCGACCCCCTCGCGTTCGAGGCGCCGGCACGGATCCAGGATGGCGTGGTGCTCCGTCGTCATCGTCACGACATGGACGGGACCCCGCGCGTCTGCCGTGACCACGCCGCGCACCGCCAGGTTGTCGGATTCCGTCGCACCACTCGTGAAGACGATCTCGCGCGGGTCGGCCCCGATGAGCCTGGCGACCTGCTTCCGAGCCGCCGCCACGGCGTCGCGGGCTTCCCAGCCGAACGAATGATGCCGGCTTGACGCGTTGCCGAACCTCTCGGAAAAGAACGGCAGCATTGCCTCGACGACGCGCGGGTCCACCGGCGTGGTTGCGTGATGGTCGAGGTAGATCGGAGGTGTTCGCATCATCAGGACGGGCGCGTCCATCGGGAGGCCGAAGCGCGTACGGACCCGGCGCCCGACGAAGGCGCGCCCGTCAGGGCACGCGGTCGGCAGCGGCGCCGCCGACCGTTTCGTCCGGACGCCGCATCGTGATCGTCACCGGCAGCGGCTCCGTCCCATCGTCCGTCACCAGCTCGTTCACCGTAAAGGTGGCAAGCAACTGCACGATACTGTCTTTCAGGCGCCAGAGCGGATCGCGCACGTTGCACGTGGCGTACTGATCGCAACTCTCGTCCTCGTCGGAACAGGCGGTGACCAGCACCGGCCCGTCGATACCCTGAATGACGTCGGCGACCGAAATCTGCGCGGCGTCACGCGCCAGGTGATAGCCGCCGCGCGTCCCCTGATGCGAGGCAACCATCCCCATGCGGACGAGCCGCTGCAGCACCTTCGCCATCAACTCGACCGGGATGTTGTAGCGTTCGGCGATCTCCCGCGCGCTCGACGACGCGCCATCCGGACGCGACGCGAGATCCGCGAGCGCGATCAGCGCGTAATCCGCTTTCTTGGAGAATCGCAGCATCGGCTCCCCCCTGGGCTCGCCGCAACAGGGCCATTCTAGTCCGCCCGTCCCGGACGCGCTAGTACTTCTGCAGCGAGGGATCGACAACGTCGATCCAGCGAAGGATGCCGCCCTTGAGGTTGTGGGCGTTCTCCATTCCACGCTCCCGGAGGAGCTTGACCGCCTTGGCGCTGCGGGCGCCCGACTTGCAGTGGACGATCAGTTCCGGCTTGTTGCGGAGCTCGTCCAGGCGGTGCTCGAGCTCATCGAGCGGAATCAGCGTGGATCCGGGAATCGAACAGATGTCGTACTCGTGCGGCTTGCGCACGTCGAGGATGAAGATGTCGTCATTGGCGTCGATGCGCGCCTTGAGCTGCTCGACGGTCACGTCGTCCTGCGCCGGCTGAACCGGCGCGGGACGGATTCCGCAGAACTGCTCGTAGTCGATCAACTCGGTCACCGTCGGATGATCGCCGCACACCGGGCACTCCGGATCGCGCTGCAGCCTCATCTCGCGGAAACGCATCTTGAGCGCGTCGTAGATCACGAAGCGGCCGATCAGCGGCTCCCCCGTGCCGACGATCAGCTTGACCGCCTCGGTCGCCTGAATGGTCCCGACGACCCCCGGCAGGATCCCCAGCACGCCCCCCTCCGCGCAACTCGGCACCAGCCCCGGCGGCGGCGGCTCCGGGTAGAGGCAGCGGTAGCACGGCCCGTCTTTCGCCGCGAAGACCGACGCCTGCCCCTCGAAGCGGAAGATGCTGCCGTAACAGTTCGGCTTGCCCAGCAGGACGCACGCGTCGTTCACGAGGTAGCGGGTCGGGAAGTTGTCGGTTCCATCGATGACGATGTCGTAGTCGCGCAGCACGTCGAGGGCGTTCTTCGACGAGAGCGCGATGTCGTGGAGGTCGAGATGCACCTCCGGATTGATGGCCGACAGCGTGTCGCGGGCCGACTCCAGCTTCGAACGGCCGACATCCGGCGTTCCGTGAATCACCTGCCGCTGCAGGTTGCTGTAATCGACGACATCGAAATCGACAATCCCGATCCGTCCGACACCGGCCGCCGCGAGATACATCGCGACCGGCGAACCCAGCCCGCCGGCGCCGATGCAGAGGACGCTCGCCGCCTTGAGGCGCAACTGCCCTTCCATGCCCACCTCGGGCATGATCAGATGGCGGTCGTAGCGAGCCAGTTCCTGCGGCGAGAGGACCATTGGCGGAGCGGTCGTCGTCATGCGGCCCCTCCCGCCACGGAGGGGATGATGCTCACGGTGTCGCCCGCCTTCACCGGCGTCGCCTCCTTCTCGAGAAAACGGATGTCATCGTCGTTCACATAGATCGCGACGAACTTCCGCAGGCTGCCGTCCTCGCCGTACAGGTGCTTGCGCAACCCGGCATGTTCCGCCGTCATGTTGGTAAGCACTTCGCCGACCGTCGCCCCTTCCGCTTCCACCTCGTCGTTGCCACCCACAAAGCCGCGCAGCGGCGTCGGGATCAGAATCTTCGTTGGCATAGCTCGCTCGCGTTTCCCGTCCTGCTGTTCTCTATCCGACCGAGAGCGGTTCCTCTTCGAACGCCGACCGGTCCTCCCGCAGGCGCCATGACGTCATTGCCGACGGTTCGCCATCCTCCACCGAGACAATCACGTAGGCGAAGACCGGCCAGGCGTGGTCGAGGTCATACCGTGACGGACGCGCCGGATGATCGGGGTGTGAATGGTAGAAGCCGACCAGATCGCCGCCGCGCGCCGCCGCGCGCCGTTCGGCCGCCCGATAGTCCGCGGGACGAATCCGGAAACGCCGACGGGTGCCTTCCTCGGAGGTATTCGGCAGGGCAAGCGCCTCTTCCACGACGCCGCCGCGGCCAATCAACGCCCCGCAGCATTCATGCGGGTAGGTTTCCTGCCCGTGCCGGCGAATGTCGGTTTCCGCCCCGGCGCGCAACGTCAGCATTGAATGTCTCACCTTCGCTTGGACGCTGGTGGTGGTGACGCTCAGTCGGCGGTCGCCGCCGCAGCCGGCTCGGGCTCGGACTCGAGGGCGTACCCCTTCTGGCGCCAGGCGAGCGTCCCGCCGGTCATGCTGCGCACATTGCGATACCCGAGCGACTTCAGGAACAGCAGCCCGGAGAGCGACGCATTCCCTCGCTGACAAACGCTCAGGATCGGCGTGGCGCGATCCTGCGGCAGCTCGTGCCTATGCTCGTCCATCTCGGCCAGCGGCATGCTGACCGCTCCCGGCAGATGCGCCTCGCGGTACTGACCCGCCGGCCGGACATCGACGACGAACGGCCGGCCGGCTTCCAGCTCTCGCCGGGCCGCATCGACACTGATGGTCAGGTCCGGGTTGTTGCGGACATGTTCCCGCATCGTCTCGAGCAGCGGGTCCTTCCGGGCCGCCGCGGGCTTCGCTCCGACCGGGAGCAGCCCCGGCAGATGCTTCACCACCGACGAGGCGTACTTGAACGCGTTGTCGGGAAAGATCACCACGACGACGTTCCCCGGAGCGTCCGGCACGAGCTCGAATGCCCCCTGCAGCGCCATCGCGGAACTGGGGCCGGCGATGATGCTCTCCTCCCGGTTCAGCCGCAGGCAGAGATCGAAGGCCGCCTGGTTCGACACCTCCACCACTCCGTCGTACTCGTCGGGGAAGAAGAGCTTCGTCTGCTGCAGTTGCCGCAGGCTCCGCACTCCCGGGATATCGTGTCCTTCCTGCGGATAGACGCCGAGCACCTCCACGCCGGCACGCTGCCCTTTCAGGAAACGCCCGGTCCCGGTGATCGTCCCGCAGGTGCCCAACCCGGCGACGAAATGGGTCACCGTTCCCTCGGTCTGCCGCCAGATTTCCGGACCGGTCGTCTTGTAGTGCGCCTCCGGGTTCGCCTCGTTGGCGTACTGGTTCAGCATGTGGAAGTCGGGGCGGTCGCCGATCTCCGCCGCCCGGGCGATCGCTCCCTCCGGCGCACCGGGCGCCGGGCAGAGAGTATCCTGCAGTTCCATCACGTCGGCGCCGAACAGGCGGAGCATCGTGCGTTTTTCGAGCGGGACCTCGCTCGACATCGGGGTGGTGAGGGAATAGCCGCGTGCGTTCGCGAGCATCGCGAGCGCCATGCCGGTATTGCCCGACGTCGGCTCGACCAGCTTCTGGCGCTCCGCGACGGTGTGGCGCTTCTCGCCGTCCTCCAGCAGGTTCGCGGCGACACGGTCCTTGACCGCTCCAAAGGGGTTGTACCACTCCAGCTTGGCGTAGACGGCGGTTTGCCGGTACGGCGTCACCCGGTTCAGGCGGACGAGCGGCGTCGGATTCTCGGCCCCCGAAAGGAGACCCAGGATCGAGTCGTACACACGCAACGCATGGTCGTCCATGAACCCTTGATCCTACCCCATGTGGCGCCCGCCCTTGCCACCGCGTGCACCCTCTGTTATGCTCCAACCTCTGCACGCAGGCGCGTACCTTTCCCTGGTTCCTTTTAGATCCGCCTGCACACGCGTAGTTCTGACGAGTTCGGGAGACACTGGATGGCGGAACGCCAAACCCGTGAGGCGGACACTGCGGACGCGTACGTAAACGAGAACGAAAGCGAGACCGCCCGGCAACCCGTGGCGGAACCCAACGGTAGCGATGGCAGCGACGGGCCGGTCCGACGCCCGCTGATCCGGGCCAGCCTGCCGGCGCCTGACGGCACGCCGCTTCAGGCGACCCGGCAGCCGCCGGTCTTCACGATGCATCAGCGGACCGGCCGGACCCCGGCCGACCCCGCCGACCTGCCGGACAACTTCGGCAACACGTGGGATCCGCCTCCCACCCCCCAACCTGCCCGCAAGGCGGGCCCGAAACAGGGTGGGAAGTCCCGTCGCCGCAACCGCTTCCGTGGTGGCCAGGCGGACAACGGCAATGCCCATCCCAACGGCAACGTTGCCGGGAACCGTGAAGGCCGGAGCCACGGCCGAAATCGCTCACGCCGCAACCGCGGCCGCTCGCGGTAGGCCCGCGGCATGGGTCTTCTTTCGGGTCGACATGGTCTGGTCGTCGGTGTAGCCAACCAGCGATCGCTCGCGTGGGCGATCGCGAAGGCGGCCGACGCCGCCGGCGCGACGCTGACCCTCAGCTACGCCACCGAGCGGTTCGAGGCCAAGGCGCGCAAGCTGGCCGATACCCTCGAGCGGCCGGCGCAACTCGTGCCGTGCGACGTCACCGACGACGAGGCGATTGCCGCACTGCTCCGCGCGGTTGACGAGGCGCACGGCGGGCTGGATTTCCTGGTGCACGCCGTCGCGTACGCCTCGCGCGAGGCTATCTCGGAACCGTTCCTTGAGACGACGCGCGCGGACTTCGCGCAGGCGCTGGACATTTCGGCCTATTCCCTCGTTCCCCTCGCGCGCGGCGCGGCGCCGCTGATGGAGCGGCGGGGCGGCGGCAGCATCCTGACCCTCACCTATCTCGGAAGCGAACGGGTCTTTCCCCACTACAACGTGATGGGTGTGGCCAAGGCGGCGCTCGAAGCGACGGTTCGCTATCTGGCAAGCGACCTCGGTCCGCGCAACATTCGGGTGAACGCCCTGTCGGCCGGGCCCATCAAGACGCTTGCCGCGTCCGGCATCTCCGGTTTCAGCCGCATCCTCGATCACTACCGCGCGCAGTCGCCGCTCGGACGAACGGTCGACGCCGACGAGGTGGCCGACGCCGCCGTCGCCCTCCTCGGTCCCGGTAGCCGTGGAATCACGGGCGACGTCGTGATGGTGGATGGCGGCTACCACGCTACCGGGATGTAGCCGCGCGCCCGGACGGGCGTGTCGGAAGTGCGGAAGTTCCCTGTCGCGAGCTCCGGAGACACCCCAGTGCGTTTGATTCCACGCCTGCGCGGCCGCCTGCTGCGGGCGACGCTGCGGCGCCGCACCGCCTTCTTCCTGGGTGTCGTGACCGCCGCGCCCGCCGTGTGGCTGATGTCGATCGACGCGCCCTGGGAATCCTGGATCACCGACGGGTTGGCGCTCATCGCCGTCGCAACCGGCATCGCGCTGATCCACACCGCCCTGACCGGTCGCCGCGCTGACTGGGTGGAATAGGGCGCGGCACCCCGTGCCGGTGGCGGGTGCTACGATCCCGCCGCGATGCCCCATCGATCGCCCGGCTCGCCCGAGAATCGCGCGTCGCGGCACCTCGGCGGGAAGCCGATCCGCTACTACCGGCCGCGCGGCGACGCCGGCATCCGCGCGCTGATCGACGACGGTTTCCAGGCGTTCAACGCCGGGCGGCTCGCGGAAGCGTGCCAGGTCTTCACCGGGAAGATGCTCGACCCGGAGCACGACACGACCATCGGCCTGACGATGGCGGGCGCGCTGACGCCGGCCGGCCTGGGAGGCTGCGTGATCGATCTGATGGAACGCGGCCTCGTCGACTTCGTCATCAGCACCGGCGCGAACCTGTACCACGACCTGCACTACGCCCTGAACTTCACCCTGCATCGCGGCTCTCCCTTCGCGGACGACGTCGAGCTGTACGAGGACGGCGTCATCCGCATCTACGACGTGCTGTTCCCGGCCACCGTGCTGCTCGAGACCGACGCCTACCTGCGCGAGTTCCTTGCCGGTTCCGGGCTCGACGGGCCGGTGGCGACGGCAGAGCTGCACTATCGGCTGGGCTGCGACCTGCGCGAACGGCAACCCGGATGCGAGGAGTACTCGATGGTGGCGGCGGCGTCCCTGCATGGCGTTCCGGTCTACACCTCGTCGCCGGGCGACAGCTCGATCGGGATGAACGTCGCGTGGCACCGGCTGATTGGCGAGAGCGATCTCGTTCTGGACCCGAGCCTGGACGTCAACGAGGTGTGCGCGATCATCCTGGCGGCAGAAAAGAACGGCTGCGTCATCCTGGGCGGCGGGTCGCCGAAGAACTTCTACCTGCAGGGGCAGCCGACGCTCTGGGAGATCTACGGAATCCAGAAGGGAGGCAACGACTACTTCATCCAGATCACGACGGATCAGGTGGTCTGGGGCGGGCTGTCGGGCGCCACGCCGGCCGAGGCGGTGAGCTGGGGCAAGGTGAACCCGGGAGTGCTGCCGGACACGGTAACGGTCTACGCCGACACTACGATCGCGTTTCCGCTGTTCTGCGAATACGCCGCCGGCGCGGAGCACGGGAGACGCGAGCGGAAGGCCCTGTTTCACCGCCGCCGGGAACTGCTGGCCGAACTCGAGCGACAGGCCCGCGCGGGTCCGTAAGGGGCGCGCCGGAGAGGCCGCGAGGGCGGCCCGCAGGAGCCCGCCTACACGCCGGTGAGAAGGTTCGCGGGGCGCCGGGCGTAGGGCGCCGGGTCGTCGACGCCCGCCTCGTCGAACGCCTGCAGGCGTTCACGGCACTTGCTGCACCGGCCGCAGTGGATGTCGTCCGCCGGGCTCATGCACGAGAGGGTCAGCTCGAACCGCACACCGAGCGCCGCGCCCCGCGCAATCACCTCGTCCTTGTGAAGCGTGGCAAAGGGCGCCGCGATCCGGATCGGGTGATCGAGACCGCGCGTCAGCGTCTCCGCCATCGCGTCGAAGAACGCCGGCGTGGCGTCGGGAAACGGGTTGCCGGCGAGCGGACCGACGGCGATGCGCTCGACCCGGTGCAGGGCGCACCACGTGGCGGCCTTGGCGAGCAGCAGCACGTTCCGCCCCACGAGGTAGACCTCTTCGTCCGCTGTCGCGTAGGCCGGCGGCGTGCCGCGGAGCGCCCAGTGGGTTTCCGGATAGGTGTCGCTGACGGGACAGAGGAGCAACACGGGCGGCGCCGCGCGGCCGGCGAACGGAGGCGTATCGAGCAGCCGCTCGACGAGGCGGCGTTCGGCCACTTCCCAGGCGAGCCCGCCGCTCACGTAGACAGGGTGCACCGGACAGCCGTCGGGCGCCGTGTCCAGCTCGTGCGCCAGCAGCACCGCACTGTCGAGACCGCCGGAGCAGAGGACGGCCGTTCCGCCGTTCCGTCCCGTCATGCGATATTAATAGCGCATGTATACGGTTACGAAACGGATCGACTTCTGCTACGGCCACCGGCTGCTCAACTACGCGGGCAACTGCAAGCACCCGCACGGCCACAACGCGGTGGCGGAAATCGAGGTGCAGGCGACCTCGCTGGACGAGCGGAACATGGTGTGCGATTTCGGCGACATCAAGCGAATCGTCAAGGGATGGATCGACGCGGAGCTGGATCACAAGATGATCCTGCGGCACGACGATCCTCTGATCGAGGCGCTGCGCGCCCTGGGTGAGCCGGTCTTCGTGAGCGAGGAGAACCCCACGGTCGAGCACATCGCCCGACTCATCTTCGAGAAAACGCGCGACGCCGGATTCGCCGTCGTCCGCGTGACGGTCTGGGAAACGCCCACGTCTTTCGCCACGTTCCGGCCATCGGAGTAGGCGCGTCCGGCGTGGTACGCTTGCCGCCACAATGCCGACGTCGAGCACCGTCGAGAACTACCTGAAGGCGATCTACCAGGCCGAGATCGCCCAGGGCAATCCGGCGGCGCTGGTGCCGATGGGCCAGCTCGCCGCGGCGCTCGGCGTCGTGCCGGGGACGGCGACCACCATGGTCAAGGCGCTCGCCGAATCGAATCTGGTGCGCTACGAACCGTACGCCGGGGTTCGTCTGACCCCCGCCGGACAGAAGCTCGCCGCGCTCGTTCTGCGCCGCCACCGCCTGATCGAGCTCTTCCTCGTGAAGGTGCTCGACATGAGCTGGGCGGAAGTGCATGACGAGGCCGAGCGGATCGAGCACGCCGTGTCGGATCGGGTGATCGACCGGATCGACGACTACCTCGGGCGGCCCCCGGTCGATCCGCATGGCGATCCGATTCCCGATCCGACCGGGGCCATCGCCACCCCCGACTACGAGACGCTGCTCACCTGCCCGCTCGACACGTCGGTCGTCCTGCAGCGGGTGACGGATCAGGACTCGGCGTTCCTGCGCTTCCTCGAGCAGCATGAGCTGAAACCGGGACAGTCGATTCGCGTCGAGGCGCGCGACGTCGAGGCGGATCAGGTGGTCGTGCGGCGTGACCCGGACCATCCGGTGACGATCGGGATGCGCGCGGCGGCGAAACTGCTGGTCGCACCGGCCTAGGAGCCCACGGTGGAGAGTGCGGCGATCGATCGGCAGCACTGGTCGGGCGAGGGTGACTTCACGGGCCAGTTGGTCGATTGGCTCGCCGCGCGGACCGACATCGCCTTCCTTCGCGTGGAGGACTCGGCGTCGACGCGGGCCGAAGTGGACTACAACTTCATCAGCAACGAGATCTACATCCGCTTCCGGACGCGCGACCGCCGTGAACGCCAGCGGCTGCTCGGTGTCATTCCGGTCAGCCGCACCGTCACCGAACCGGCCCTGACGCTGTCGCAACTGGACGACGAGCTGGTGGCGGACCCCGAACTGCCCGATCCCGACTACGCCGACGACGGGATGATCCAGTATCTCCAGACCGAGCGCGTCATCCCCCCGTACCAGACGAAGGGCTACAAGCTCATCGAGCTCGTGCGCATCTATGAGGCGGGAAGCGCTGCGGCCCAGTCGCACGCGACCGAGTGATGCCCAACAGCAGGCCGCCCGGACGGAAACCGCCAGGCCGGAAGCCGCCCGCCCGGAAACCGGGCGGACGACAGCCGGGGGGCGGCGGACCGCGCGGCGCGAAGGCGCAGAGCGGATGGAAACCGGGCCCACGCAAGCCGGGCGGCGCAAAGCGGCCGGGCGGCTGGAAGCCAGGCGGCGACGGGCCACGTGGCGCCAAGGCATCGAGCGGAGGGAAACCCGGCGCGCGCAAGCCGGGCGGCGCGAAGCGGCCGGGCGACGGGAGCGCGGGTGGCCGCAAGCCGGGCGGAAAGCCGCCATCGTGGAAATCGCCATCGTGGAAGGCGCCGGGACGGAAGCGCGACACACCGCAGGGCGCCGCGCGGACCGGTCGGGACGCCCCGGAACGGCGGACGGAGCGAGCGCCAGCGCCGCGCGAAGAGCGCTTTCCCCCCATCCCGCCGCCCCCGCGCGGCAAGTCGTCGCGGCCCGGGCCGCGGGACGAGAAGCCGAAGCGGCCCCGCGAAGAGCTGCCCCGGGATCTGATCCGGCGGAAGCCATGGCTGCAGATGCCGCCGCGCCGCGAGACTCCTGGCCGCGAGGCGCGGGCTCCGGCGGCGGGCCTCGAGACGTCGGACATCCGGCGCGGCGTGCGGGAGGCGATCGCCGACGCCCACGCTACCGGACCGACTGTTCGCCGCGAGAGCGTCGCCCGGGCGGAAGAGATCGGGAGTGAACTGCTGAAGCGGGTCGCGGCGCCCCTCTTTCGGACCGTCGCCTCCGTCCTGACCGCCGAGGGCTACCGCTTTACGGTGTCGACGCCGCCGGACGCCGTCCGCCTGTCTTCGGAGGCGTCCGGCGATGACTACGTGGAGTTCGCTCTCGACACGAAACGCGATCCGCCCGCCCTGCTCGTCCGCAGTGCGCGGGTCCGCCGAGACGAGGGTGTCATCGACGAACGGATCGTTGCCGAGCATCCCGCCATCGGCACGCTGACCGACGCGCACGTCCTCACGGTGCTCCTGACCGCCCTCCGGTTCGTCCTCCACCGCTAGGAGGGCGCCCGGACGCCCGCTCGTCAGATCGCGCCGGCGGCGCGCAGGCGGGCAACCTCGGTTTCGCCAATCCCCAGCTCGCCCAGGACGGCGCCCGTGTGCTGGCCGAGGGTGGGAGGCGGAATCCGGACCGCCCCTGGCGTGTCGCCCAGCTTCACGGGGACGCCGAGCTGCCGGATCGCGCCCGCCACCGGGTGCTGCATCGCCACCACCATGGCGCGCTCGAGTACGTGGGGATCGGTGAAGACCTGGTGCAGGTCGCGCACGCCACCGCAGGGGATCCCGGCCGCCTTCAGGTCCGCGAGCCATTCCGCCGCCTTCCGGGTCCCGAGCCGTTCCACCAACAGCGGCCGGAGTTCCGCCCGGTGAGCGACGCGGTCCTTGTTCGTCCGGAAACGGTCGTCGTCCGCCAGATCGTCGAGGCCGAGCACCCTGCAGAACGAGGCCCAGAGCTGATCGTTGCCGCACGCCACGACCAGATCGCCGTCGGCCGCCTCGAGCGTCTCGTACGGGGTGATGGTCGGATGCCGGTTCCCGAGGCGGGCCGGCGCCTCGCCCGTGGCGAAATAGATACCCGCCTGATAGGTGAGGACCGCGGCGACGGAGTCGAGCATGCCGACGTCGACGAGTTGCCCGCGCCCCGTCCGATGCCGGGCCAGCAGGGCGACGGCAACCCCCCAGGCCGAGAACATCCCGGAGATGATGTCGGCAATCGCCACCCCCAGCCGAAACGCGGGCGTATCGTGATCGCCGGTAATGCTCATCAGGCCTCCCTCGCCCTGGAGCACTGCGTCGTAACCGGGCTCGCGGCGGCGCGGGCCGGTCTGGCCGAACCCGGAAATCGAGCAGTACACCAGGTCGGGCCGGCGCTCCGACAGATCGCGGTAGCCGAGCCCCATGCGGTCGAGGGTCCCGGGGCGGAAGTTCTCGACCAGGACATCCGACTGCTCGAGCAGGGCATCGAATACGCGGCGGCCCTCCGGGTGCTTCAGGTTGAGCGTCACGCTCTCCTTGTTGCGGTTGATGCTCATGAAGTAGGCCGACTCGCCTTCGACGAACGGAGGCCCCCAACCGCGGGTGTCGTCGCCCTTGCCCGGCTGCTCCACCTTGATGATGCGCGCGCCCATGTCGCCCAGCATCATCGTGCAGTACGGGCCGGAGAGCACGCGGGTGAGATCGAGGACGGTCAGGCCCTCAAGCGGGCCGGCGTCGGAAGCGGAGGTCTGGCTGGAGGACGGCGTCTCTGTCATGGCGGGCGATCCTACACTGCCGGCAGCCGGCTAACGCGGATGGCGCGCAGGGAACGGCACGCGCGGGCTCCCCGCTCAACCCTGCCGGACGACCCAGGCCCGGGTCTCCTCGAGCGCGGCCCGGACCGCCGCCGGCCCGGTGGACTGCGGCGTCCGGCGGCCTCCGACCGATGCCCGCGCCGTGATGCGGTCGCCGGCGTCAGCCGGGAACCGGGGGTCGTAGCGCCGCCACTCTTCCGGCGTGAGTGACTCGAAGTCGCGTCCGGCGGCGAGGAGATCCCGGACCATCCCGCCTACCGTCTCGTGGGCGGTCCGGAAGGGCACGCCGGCCGCCACCAGCAGATCCGCCACGTCCGTCGCCAGCAGCATCCCGCCGGCCGCCGCCTCGGCCCGCTCCGGCCGGACCGACAGGCCCGACACCACCGCGGCGGCGGCGCGGAGCGATCCGCAGGCGGTGGCCTCGGCATCGAAGACCGCTTCCTTGTCCTCCTGCAGATCCTTGTTGTAGCCGCTCGGCAGGCCCTTCATGGTGGCCAGCCAGCCCGTGAGGCGACCGATGGTGCGGCCTGCCTTCCCGCGCGCCAACTCGAGCGGGTCGGGATTCTTCTTCTGCGGCATCAGGCTGCTGCCGGTGGCCACCCGGTCGTCCAGGTCGAAATAGCCGAACTCTTCCCCCGTGAGCAGGATCAGATCCTCCGCCAGCCGGCTGATGTGCACCATGACGAGGGCCGACGCGTGCAACATGGCGGCGACGAAGTCCCGGTCCGCCGCCGCGTCGACGCTGTTGGCGACGACCCGCGAGAAACCGAGCCGCGCGGCCAACGCTCCGGTATCGATGGCATAGCTCGCGCCGGCGACCGCGCCGGAGCCGAGCGGCATCGCATCCGCCTCGTCCACCGCCGCACCCAACCGGGCATGATCGCGCCGGAACGCCGCGGCGTGTGCGAGAAGAAAGTGCGCCACCAGGATCGGCTGAGCCCGCCGGAGGTGCGTGTACGCCGGCATGATGGCGGCATCCGCCGCCTCCGCCCGGTCAGCGAGCGCCGCGACCAGTGCGACGACTTCGCGCTGCAGCACCGGGATCCGCCGGCGGAGGTACAGGCGCAGATCCAGCGACACCTGCTCGTTGCGTGACCGGCCGGTATGGAGGCGTCGGCCCAGATCGCCGACGCGTTCGATCAACTGGCGCTCGACGAAGGCATGAACATCCTCGTCGTCTCCGTCCACGAACGACGGCTCCTCCCGCCCGCGGCGGCGGATCTCGGCCAGCCCGTCGCGGATCGTCGCCGCCTCGGCTGCGGACAGGACACCCGCGCCGGCGAGCGCGTCCGCCCAGGCAAGACTCCCCTCGATGTCGTCGTCGAACAGGCGCCGGTCAAACCGGAACGACGCCTGGTAGTCGAAAACCTCGGCGTCTGGCGCGGCGTCGAACCGGCCGGACCAGAGGTGCGCCTCGTCGCTCATGCCGGGACCGTCAGGACGTCGTGGAATCACCGGCCGCAGCCGCCGCCGGCTGTTCGGGCGCGGCGCGGCGCTTCGCTGCGGCGTTGGCGATGGGCAGCCCCCAGATCCGGATGAAGCCCTCGGCTGCCTCGTGGTCGAAGGCGTCGCCCTCGTCGTAGGTGGCGAGCGCGGTGTCGTAGAGCGAGGCCGGCGACTTCCGGCCGACGACGCAACAGTTCCCCTTCGACAGCTTCAGGCGCACCGTGCCCGTCACGTACCGCTGCACACTCCCGATGAATGCATCGATCGCCTCGCGCGTCGCCGAGAACCACAGGCCGTCGTACACGAGGTCGGCATAGACGCGCGACAGCCCGGCCTTCAGGCGCTCGAGATCGCGCGGCACGACGAGTGCCTCGAGCTCGCGATGCGCGGCATGCAGGACGACCGCGGCCGGCGCCTCGTAGATCTCGCGCGACTTGATCCCGACCAGGCGATTCTCCACCATGTCGATCCGTCCGACGCCATGGGCGCCGGCGATGGTCTCGAGCGAGTGGATCAGCTCCGTCAACGGCATCGCGACACCATTCACGCGAACCGGTGTCCCCTGTTCGAAGTCCACCTCGACGTACGCCGGCGCATCGGGCGCATCGGCCACCGACCGGGTCAGCGCGTAGATCTCCTCGGGCGGCTCGGTCCACGGATCCTCGAGGACGCCGCACTCGATCGACCGGCCCCAGAGATTGCTGTCGGTGCTGTAGGGCGAGTCGACGGTCGCCGGGACCGGGATGCCGTGCTCCCGGGCGTAGGCGATCTCCTCCGGGCGCGTCATTCCCCAGACGCGGGCCGGCGCCACCACCGCGAGCCCCGGATTGAGGGCGCGCGCCGAGACGTCCATCCGGACCTGATCGTTGCCCTTGCCGGTGCAACCGTGCGCGATCATCCCGGCGCCTTCCATCTCCGCGATCTCCACCAGCTTCTTCGAGATCAGCGGCCGTCCGAGCGCGGTAGCGAGAGGGTACTTGGCCTCGTAGATCGCGCCCGCCTGCAGCGCCGGCAGGATGTAGTCCTGCGCGAACTCCTCGCGAGCATCGACCACGTGCGAGCGGACCGCGCCCACCGCGAGCGCCCGCTCGCGCACGTCGTCCAGCTCCTTGCCCTGCCCCAGGTCGATGGTCACCGCCACCACCTCCGCGTCATAGCGATCGGCAAGCCACTTGACCGCCACCGAGGTATCCAGTCCGCCCGAGTACGCCAACACGATCCGTTCCATCCTGATTCTCCTCTTCAGTCCATTGCCCAACCTTCAAACAGCCGGGTCACCTCGCGGCCCGCGCGCCCGTGTCGGGTAATCACGAGGATGGTGTCGTCGCCCGCCACGGTCCCAACCACTTCAGGCAGGGCGGCCCGGTCGATCGCGAGCGCGAGCGGAGCCGCCTGCCCCGCATCCGTTCGGACGACGAGCAACTGCTGCACCAGATCGACGCGGCGGAGGTACTGCGAGATCGCCCGGCGCAGTTCGCCGTCCGCACCTCCCCGCCCGTCCGTTGCGGTCCCGGGCTGCTCGTAAGCGCCGTCCCGCGCCCGCTTGACGAGCTGCAGCTCCTTGATGTCACGCGAGATCGTCGCCTGGGTCGCGTTGAATCCCCGCGTGCGGAGCTGTTGCCCCAACCGTTCCTGGCTGCAGATCGCCTCGCGGGTCACCAGATCCAGAATCGCTGCCTGTCGATAGTGCTTCATAAATATGCACTCGCGCGAATTAGTATACAATAGTTCCCCTATGGCAACCATCCGGATCGGTATCGCGGGAGCCACCGGCTACGGTGGGCAGGAGCTGCTCCGCCTGGCCGCGCGCCACGGCCGGGTCACGGTGACGGCCGCAATGCGTTCGGGCGAAGGCAGCGCGGAGTTGCCCGGCCTCGCCGGGATCTGGGACGGGCAGATCGAGCCGTTCTCGCTCGACGCGCTTGCCGACCGGACGGAGGTGGTCTTTCTGGGCCTCCCCGACACCGCGAGCGCCGAACTCGCCCCGGCGCTCCTCGAGCGCGGCCGGCGGGTCTTCGACCTCTCCGGTGCGTTCCGGCTCCGTAACGAAGCCGACCGGCAGCGGTGGTATCCGCATTCGACGCCGCTGGCGAACTCCGCAACCTACGGCCTGACCGAGTGGAACCGGGAGGCGCTGCCGTCGGCGGATCTGGTCGCGTGCCCCGGCTGCTATCCGACCGGCGCGCTGCTCGCGCTCAAGCCACTCGCCGCGGCCGGATTGATCGCCGACGGCGCGGACATCTATATAGACGCAAAGTCGGGCGTCTCCGGCGCTGGCAAGAAGCCGAGCGAGCGGACGCACTTCTCGGAAGTGCATGGGAGCGTTGCCGCGTACGGCATCTTCGCTCACCGGCACGGCGCCGAGATCGAGCAGGAACTCCATCGCCCGGTGACGTTCGTGCCGCACCTGGTGCCGCTCGACCGGGGCATCCTCGAGACCATCTACACCCGGCTGCGCCCCGGCACGACGGCAAGCGAGATCGGCGACACGTTCGCCGCGGCGTACGCCGACGCGCCGTTCGTCCGCCTCACCGGCGGCCGGCCGCCCGAGATCAAGCACGTCGCGCATACAAACTTCTGCGACATCGGCTGGAAGGTCGATGGCGGACGCCTGGTTCTCGTCTCCTGCCTCGACAACCTGGTGAAGGGAGCGGCGGGCCAGGCGCTGCAGAGCTTCAACGTCGCCTTCGGAATCGACGAACGCGAGGGTCTGGCCTGATGGTGTCCGGCGCGGCGCAGCGTCCCGCCAGGCACACGGCGGGCGGGTCGGACCATTCCCGCGGCGCGATGTCCGGGGTTCCCCCAACTGTCATCAAGCTCGGCGGCGAGTTGCTGGAAACGCCGGCGCGGCTCCGGAGCCTTGCCCGCGCGCTGGCGGATGTCGCAGCGCGCGAGCCGCTCATCGTGGTCCATGGCGGCGGCCGGGAGGTGGACGCCGAGATGGCGCGTCTCGGGATCGAGAAGCAGGCGGTCGACGGCCTCCGGATCACTGACGCGGCGACGCTCGACGTTGTCGCGGGCGTGCTGGCCGGACGCGTGAACACCCGGCTGGTGGCGGCCCTCGGGGTCGCCGGGGCGCACGCCGTCGGTCTGACCGGGGCCGATGCGCGGCTGGCCCCGGTCCGTCGCGAGCGCCGTTACCGCGCGGCGGACGGCCGGTCGGTCGACCTGGGCTATGTCGGCCGCCCGATCGGCGAAGGCCGGCCGGCCCTGCTGATCGATCTGCTGGCGGCGGGCTACACGCCCGTTGTGGCAAGCCTGAGCGCCGCGGCGGCGGGACAGGTACTGAACGTCAACGCCGATACCTTGGCAGGCGACCTGGCGGCGCGGCTCGAGGCGCGGCGGCTGCTGATTGCCGGCAGCACGCCGGGAGTGCTGGACGAGGCGGGCAAGACGATTCCCGCGTTGGACGACGCCGGTATAGACACGTTGATCAGCGGCGGCCAGGCCAGCGCGGGCATGGTGGCGAAGTTGCTTGCGTGCCGGGCGGCGCTCGCCGGCGGCGCAGGCGCGGTGGCGATTGTCGACGCGCGACGCCCGCGCCGAGACATGTTCGAGCGGGCGGTCGGCACGCAACTGGCCGGACGGTGAATGGCACGGCGGAGCAGGCAATGACGACATCGACGGATCGAATCGACGCGGAACGGGTGAAGGAAAACGAAGCGGCGCATGTACTGCAGGTGTACCGCCGTCATCCGGTCGTGTTCACCAGCGGCCACGGCGCCTGGCTCGTCGACGCGGACGGACGTGAGTACCTCGACTTCCTCTCCGGCATCGGTGTCGCGTCGCTTGGCCATGCTCACGCCGGACTGACGGAAGCAATCACGGCGCAGGCGCGCGAGCTGCTGCACACGTCGAACCTCTTCTTTCACCCCCTCCAGGGGCAAGTGGCGGAGCGGCTCGCGCGGCTGTCGGGACTGCCGCGGACGTTCTTCTGCAACAGTGGCGCCGAAGCGGTCGAAGCGTGCCTGAAGTTCGCGCGGCGGTACCACCGAACCCGGGGTGACACCGACCGCTTCGAGATCGTCGCGTTCGAAGGTTCGTTCCACGGCCGGACGTTCGGCGCACTGTCGGTCACCTCCGGCGAGCCGTACCGGACGCCGTTCAAGCCGCTGCTGCCGGGTATCCGTTTCGTGCCACCGTCGGAGCCGGAAGCAATCCGCTCCGCCATCACGGGCCGAACCGCCGCGGTCATCGTCGAACCGATCCAGGGCGAGGGAGGCATCCGCCCCATTCCCGGCACGGCGGCCGAAGCGATTGCCGGCGCGTGCGCCGCCACCGGTACGCTCCTGATCGCCGACGAAGTGCAATCAGGGTTGGGGCGGACGGGCAGGCCCTTCGCAAGCGCCGCGCTGGGACTGCAACCGGACCTGATGGCGCTCGGCAAGTCGCTCGGCGGCGGCGTGCCCGTCGGCGCCACCCTGATGAGCGAGGCCGTGGCGCAGGCGGTGTCCTTCGGCGACCACGGAAGCACGTACGGCGGCAACCTGCTCGCCTGCCGCGCCGCGCTCGTCTTTCTGGACGCGCTCGACGGCGGGCTCGTGGATCGCGTCGCCGAGGCGGGGGCGCGTCTCGGGGCCGGTCTCGAGGCGCTGGTCTCCGCCAGTCCCCAGGTCCACGAAGTGCGGGGGGCTGGACTGATGCGCGCCCTCGAGGTCGATCAGGCCGTGGCCGACCGGGCGGTCGACTGTGCGCTCGCGCACGGGCTCATCGTCAACCGGACCGCGGGCACCGCCATCCGTCTGCTGCCTCCCTACACGGTCACCGACGGCGAGATCGACGACGGACTCGACCGGCTGCGGCAGGCGCTGGCGGCGGCAGGCGCCAGGTTCGGATGAAGCAATGCCAGGTACGACCCACACGCCGGTGGCCGTCGCCGCGGCAGCCTCGCCGAGCCGGGTCGGGATTCGCCCGGCGGTCGCCGGCGACGCGCCCCGGGTATATCGCCTGATCACCGAGAATATCGAGGCGGGACATCTGCTCGCCCGGCCGCTCGGCGAAGTGGAACTGCACGTCCCGCGCTTCCTCGTCGCGACGATCGGCGAGCGTGTCGTCGGCTGCGGCGAACTGGCCGAGCTGAGTCCGAAGGTGGCCGAGGTGCGTTCGCTCGTCGTGGCCGACGGCCACCGCGGCAGCGGGATCGGCCGGCGGCTGCTTGAAGCGCTGATCGCCGAGGCGCTGGCGCAACGGGTCCCGCGCCTGTGCGCCTTTACACACGAGGCGCGTCCCTTTGTGCGAGCCGGCTTCTCGATCGTGCCGCACACCTGGGTGCCGGAGAAGATCGCCGCCGATTGCAGGACGTGCGACCTGTTCCGCCGTTGCCGGCAATACGCTGTCGTCCTCGATCTGGAACGCGAAACGGGAGTCGGAAGATGAGCTCACGGACGGCGGAAAGCGCCGCGAAGGTCACGCCGGTGGCCGGCGGCATCGCCGCCCCGGCCGGCTACCGGGCCGCCGGCGCCGCCTGCGGCCTGAAACCGGCCGGTCTCGATATCGCCCTGGTGGTGTCGGACCGGCTGGCGAGTGCGGCGGGGCTCTTCACCACGAACCTCGCGGTCGCTGCGCCGGTCGTCGTGACAAGGGCCCAGCTCGCCGGCTCCGGTGGTCGCGCGCGCGCGATCGCCGTCAACAGCAAGTGCGCGAATGCATGCACGGGGCCCGGCGGCATGACCGATGCCGAGGCGATGGTGACGGCGGCGGCCGAGGCCGTCCGTTGCGATCGGGCGCATGTCCTGATCGCTTCGACCGGCGTCATCGGCATGAAGCTCGACACGGCGAAGGTGTCGGCGGGACTGGCGGAAGCAGCGCGTACGCTGACCCCCGATGCACACCGGGCGGCAGCGGAAGCGATCATGACGACCGACGTCTCGCCGAAGGAAGCCGCGGTGCGCGTCGATACGCCCGGCGGCCCGATCACGATCGGCGGCATGGCGAAAGGCGCCGGCATGATCGAACCGAACCTCGCGACGATGCTCGGCTTCCTGACGACCGACGCCGCCGTCGAGCCGAAGGCGCTCGAAGGTCTCCTGCGTGCTGCGGCCAACCTCTCGTTCAATGCGATCTCGGTGGATGGCGAGCCGTCCACCAACGACACGGTCCTGATGCTCGCGAACGGCGCGAGCGGCGTCGCCCTTGACGAGACGACCACGCCCGCCTTCATGGCGGGTCTGGAGCAGGTCTGCATCCAACTGGCGCGCGAGATCGTTCGCGGCGGTGAAGGGGCGACGAAGCTGGCGACGATCCGGGTCGAGGGTGCAGCCACCGACGACGATGCGCGCCGTGCGGCGCGGGCCATTGCGAATTCCCCGCTGGTCAAGACGGCGCTCAATGGGGGTGATCCGAACTGGGGCCGCCTGGTGGCGGTCGCCGGACGGGCCGGCGTCGCGTTTGATCCGGATCGGACTATCGTCCGGATCGGCGGTGTCGTGTTGTACGACGGTGTCACGATCCATGCGGATCGCGAGGCGGAAGCAGCATCCCATCTGGCGAACGACGAAGTGGAGTTGAGCGTCGACCTCGGTGTCGGCGGAGCATGCGCGGCTACGATGTGGACCTGCGACTTCAGCGCCGACTATGTCCACATCAACGCCGATTACCGGACGTAGGAGCCCGTGACGAAACAGGCAACCACCCCGCGCGCCGCCGGCGCCCTCAAGGACCGCTGCTTCCTGTCGGTCCTCGACTTCGAGTCGGATGACCTCGAACACTGTCTCGCGCTTTCCGCCGAGGTTAAGCGCGACCGCCCGCTCGGCAAGGAGGCGCCCACATCCGCGGCGCTTCAGGGTACCTACATCGCCCTTCTCTTCGAGAAGCCCTCGCTTCGGACCCGCTCGACGTTCGAGATCTCGATCCGCGAACTGGGAGGCAACTTCATCGACCCGGACGCCGATGTCGCGCTCGGAAAACGCGAGTCACTCGCCGATGTGGGGCGTAGTCTCGAGCGCTGGGTCGCCGGCGCCGTGGTCCGGACCTACGAACAGTCGCGGCTGCGCGACCTGGCGCTGGCGACATCTACCTTCCGCGTCATCAACGCGCTCAGCAACGAGGAGCATCCCTGCCAGGCGCTCGCCGACTGTCTCACCCTGAAGGAACGGTGGGAGGACCCGCGCGGCCGGATCGTCGCGTTCGTCGGCGACGGCAACAACGTCGCCACGTCATTCGCCCAGGCGGCGTTGATGCTGGGGGTCCATGTCCGCGTCGCGACGCCCGACGGCTTCGAACTCCCGGCATCCGTCGATGCCGATGCCGAGCGTGTAGCGCGCCACGGCGCGGAACTGGCCCGCTACCACGATCCGGTCGCGGCGGTGCGCGGCGCCGACGCGGTCTACACCGATGTCTGGACATCGATGGGACGCGAGGCGGAAGTCGCCCTCCGCCGCCGGCTGTTCGGACCCTACCAGGTGAACGACGCGCTGATGGCGCACGCCGCACCGGACGCCTGCTTCCTCCATTGCCTCCCGGCGCATCGGGGCGAGGAAGTCACCGACTCCGTGATGGACAGTCGTGCGTCCGTCGTCTTCGACCAGGCCGAGAACCGCCTCCACACGCAGAAAGCGCTCCTGGTCATGCTCTTCGAGGACTAGCTCGGATCCGCCAGGCGTCAGCGCCAGAAGTTCCGCGCTGGCGGAACTTCCAGGCGCGTCCCTCAGGACGCGCCTTCGACCTTCGCGGCCGCCCGCTCCACCTTCGCCGCCAGCGACGCCTTGTAGTCCGCCAGCCGCCCCGCGAGGGCCTCATCCGACAACGCCAGGATCTGGGCGGCGAGCACGCCGGCGTTGGTCGCGCCCGCGGCGCCCACCGAGACCGTCGCAACCGGCACGCCGGGCGGCATCTGCACGGTGGCCAGCAGCGCATCCCACCCGGAGAGCGGCGAAGAATCGATGGGCACACCGATTACCGGCAGCGACGAATGCGCCGCCACCACGCCGGCCAGATGCGCCGCCGCGCCCGCGCCGACGATGAAGACCTTCACTCCCTGGCCCGGTGCTTCCTCGATGATTCGCTGCACGCGCGCCGGGGACCGGTGCGCCGAAGCGACCGTCATCTCGACCGTCACGTCAAGGGTCTTGAGCAGATCGACTGCGCGCCGCATCACCGGCGCATCCGAATCGCTGCCCATCAGGATCTGTACCTGTCGCTCAGCCATACTGTTCCTTCCGCTCCTGCTCCCGGGCCACCAGTCTGCGCCCGATGTCCGTACGCGCGTGGCTTCCTTCGAACCCGATCAAGGCCACCGCGCCGTATGCACGATCCACCGCTTCCTTCCAGTGCGCACCGCGCCCCACTACCGTCAGCACGCGGCCGCCGTTCGTGACGATGTTTCCGGTCTCGTCGATGCGGGTTCCCGCATGGAAGACGCGAACCCCGGGGCGGGCCGCCGCATCGCCGAGCCCGGCAATCGGCAACCCCTTGCGGTAGGAACCCGGGTAGCCGCCCGAGGCCATCACCACGCCCAGATGCGGACTGTCCTCCACCTGCCACGTCGCATCGCCCAGATCGCCGGCCGCGGCGGCGCGCAGGACGCGCGCCAGACCCGACTTCACCATCGGCAGAATTACCTGCGCCTCCGGATCGCCGAACCGGACGTTGAACTCGATGACCTTCGGTCCGTCATCCGTCAGCATCAGCCCGGCGTAGAGAACTCCACGATACTCGCAGCCCTCTTCGCGCAGGCCATCGATCGTCGGCGCGAGGATCTCCCGCTCGATGCGCGCCGCGAGATCGGATCCAACGAGCGGACTCGGAGCAAATGCGCCCATGCCACCGGTATTCGGTCCCGCGTCGCCGTCGTAGGCCCGCTTGTGATCCTGGGCAGGCGGAAGCGCCAGGCCGCGTCGCCCGTCGCAGATGACGAAACAGGAAACCTCCGGCCCCGTCAAGCATTCCTCGATCACTACGGTCGCACCCGCCGCCCCGAAGCGCCGATCGATCATCGCCGCACGTACCGCGGCTTCCGCTGCCGGACGGTCCGGCGCGACGGTGACGCCCTTGCCCGCCGCCAGTCCGTCCGCCTTCACCACGACCGGGAAACCGAAGCGATCGCCACGCACCGCATCGAGTGCGGACGCCTCGTCGACGCACACCTCGAAGCGGGCCGTCGGTATCGAGCGCCGCGCCATGAAGGCCTTGGCGAACGCCTTGGACGATTCAAGCCGCGCCGCCATCCGCGTCGGCCCGAACAGCAGGCGCCCCCCCGCGGCGAACACGTCGGCCGCACCGTCCGCCAGCGGCTGCTCCGGTCCCACGACTGTCAGATCGGCCCCTTCGGACTCGGCCAGCGCCAGAATCCGCGCGGGATCCGACGTGTCGACGGGAACCGTGCGCACTCGCGGCTCGCGGGCGATACCGGCGTTGCCGGGAGCACACACCACGCGAGCGACGTCCGGGTCGTCCCGGAGCGCGGCCACCAGGGCGTGCTCGCGCGCGCCGCTACCCACCACGAGCAGACGGAAAGCCTCGTTCATGCGCCGTTTGACGGAATGACTGTATTGTCCTAAGCTGATGCGCCTTGGCCGGCACGACCGGACCGACCGCCGCCACAGCCTAGCACACACCATGGCGCGGTTCCCGATCACCGGCCCCTTGGAGGGGGTGACCAGCAAGCGTGGCGGAAGTTAGAGTTCAGGAAGGCGAATCGATCGAGAGCGCGTTGCGCCGCTTCAAGCGTCGGGTTCAGCAAGAAGACATCATCAAGGACATCAAGAAGCACTCCTTCTACCTGAAGCCGGGCGACAAGCGCCGGGCCAAGCAGGCGCTCGCGCGGAAGCGTTCGCGGAAGAAGTTGCGGCGCGACGACTGATCCGGCAGCCGGCGCCACGGCGCTGGCGCCAATCACTTGGAGGAATCACGGCGATGCAGATCGAAGAACGTGCCAGCGGCAACGTGATGATCCTGGATCTTCAGGGGAAGCTGACGATCGGCGACGGCGACGAGCTCCTGCGGGACAAGATCAACAGTCTCCTGCACCGGGATCACCGAAACCTGCTGCTCAACCTCGGGGGCGTTCCCTACATTGACAGCGCCGGCCTGGGAGAAATCGTCCGGACCTATACGACCGTCAAGAACGCCGGCGGTAGCCTGAAGCTGCTCAACCTCGCCTCCGGCGTCAAGGATCTGCTCGTAACCACGAAGCTGCTGACCGTGTTCGAATCCTTCGAAGCGGAACAGGAAGCTGTCGCCAGTTTTTCCTGATCCCGCGTGGCGGACAGGGCCACCGCGGCCCGCCCGCCCCGACGGCTGCACGGCCGGCGCGCCGCGCGGCAATCCCGCATGCCACGCTTCTGGCGGTTAGGGACATCCGCCGACGTGTACTACTGACCGCAGGTAACCCACACCCATGGCCGAATTCAACATCCGTTCCGATGCGATCGACGTGGAACAGATCATGGAACAGATCCGGAGCCGAATCCGCGAGAAGCGCGGCGTCGACTATACGGAAGAAGAGATCCGCGAACTCGCCGGCGTGAAGCTCGAGAGGTTCCTCGATCCGAAGAACGTCCGCTCAGACCTGCTTGAGCACTACCGCCAGAAAGGCGCGCCGGCGGCCGATGCCGAACCCTGGCCGTCCCCCGACGAGTTCGATCCGGCAAGCGCATACCGCTCCGCCCGGCCCGGCCTGGTGGGCCGCGCGCTGTTCGCGATCCGCCGGCTGCTCAACCCGATTCTGAAGCTGTTCTTCAACCCGGCGCCGCTGCTTGACTCGGTCTCGGCACAGAGCCGTGACCTGCGTCGCACGTCCAGCATCCTGCAGCGGCACGCGGAGGACCTCACGAGGCGTACCGAGATGGACGTGCTCACTTACGAGGTGATGAACAATCTGGTGGTCGAGATGACGCGCCTCTCCATCGAGATGAAGAACCACAAGATGCGCGTCGAGTCGGTGGCCGCGCGACTGGACTTCGACGAGCGGCGCGCCCGCGCGCTCGAGGAGACGGTGCAGAGGCAGACGCGGTCCGATTCGTCGGGAGGCAGCACCGAAGGAAGCGGAGAGCGCCGACGGCGACGGCGACGACGCGGTCGGCGAGCCTCCGGGAACGGGAGCGAGAACGACGGGGGCGCCGAGGCCGCCTCGCCACCGGCGACGCAGCCGGAATCCCAGCCGCCCCAGACAGAGGCACGCACGGAATCCGACGCGGAAAGCGTGCCGGACCGCAATTCGTCCGATCCTGATTCGGAATCGTGACACTCGCGGTCGTCGTGCAGCGTTACGGCGCCGAGTTGAGTGGCGGCGCGGAACTGCACGCCCGCTATATTGCCGAGCGACTCGCCGGCCACGCGGAGGTGGAAGTCCTTACCACGTGCGCGCGAGACTACATTACCTGGGCGAACGACCTTCCCCCGGGTGAATGCGAAGTCAACGGCCTGCGAGTCCATCGTTTCCCGGTCACCCGGGAACGGGATCCACGGACCTTTGCCAGCCATTCCGAACAGGTGTTCAAGAACTGGCATTCGTTCGCGGACGAGTTGCGCTGGCTGGACGTGGAGGGACCGGCCAGCCCTGCTCTCGTGGACCATCTCCGGCAGCAGGGAAGCCGCTACGACTACGTGATCGTCTTCAGCTACCGCTACTACCACGCCTACCATGCCGTCCTCGCGGCGCCTTCGCGCGCCCTGCTCGTCCCGACCGCCGAGCGCGACCCGGCCCTGGGCCTGCGGATCTTCGGCGCGCCGTTTCGGCAGGCGCGCGCCCTGATGTACAACTCCCACGAGGAACGCGCGCTGATCCAGGCCGTCTCCGAGAACCATGGCGTCCCGGGCGTCGTCGTCGGCGTCGGATCCGAAGTGCCAACCGGCGCGGACGCCGCGCGGTTTCGCGCCCGGACCGGAATTGACGAGCCGTTCGCCTTGTACGTGGGTCGGATCGACCGCAACAAGGGCTGCCTGCAACTCTTCGACTACTTCCAGCGCTACGCCGCGCAGGCTTCACGCCGTCTGCACCTCGTGCTCGTAGGCGAGCCGATAGAACCGATCCCTTCCCACCCGCGCATTCATCACCTCGGGTTCGTCAGCGACGAGGAGAAGTACGACGCAATGGCCGCGGCCGATCTGCTCGTGATGCCCTCCTTCTACGAGAGCCTGTCGATGGTTACGCTGGAGGCCTGGGCAATGGGGCTCCCGGTCCTCGTCAACGGCCAGTGTGATGTCCTGCGCGGTCAGGCGTTGCGGGCGAACGGCGGCCTCTACTACGAGTCGTACGCCGAGTTCGCCGAAGCCCTGCGCCTGCTCGAGTCGGGCGATCGGATCCGGCGCGCGCTGGGCAAGAACGGACGTCAGTACTTCGAGCAGCACTACACCTGGGACGTGGTGGTCGGGAAGTACCTCACGATGCTGGAGCAGCTCGCCAGCGCCGACCGCGATGGCTACCAGGCGCCGGCTCCCGAAGCGAACCCGGGATGGATGGCGCGGCGGCGGCGCGATCTGCCGCCGGCACAGTCGGTCGTCGACCGGTTGCCGCGGGGACCAGCCGAGACGGCGGCCGACGGCGGCCGACGCAAGCGCCGGCGCCGGAGGTCCGGAAAATGAGCATCCGCGGCGCCGGCGCCATCGATCAGGTGCTCGCTACCCTCGGCTACGGCGACGCCATCGGCAATGAAGTGCTCGGCATTCAGCGCGCACTCGTGGCGGCGGGATACGACTCGCGGATCTACGTGCAGACAGCCGATCCGCGCGTCGAGCACCTGACCGAAGACTACCGCGACCTGATTGACGACAGCCATCCGGAGCGGATCCTGATCCATCACTTCTCGCTCGGCTCCCGCGCCTCCCGCGTTGCCTTCGCCCTGCCGGAACGGATGATGCTGGTCTACCACAACATCACGCCACCCCACTACTTCGCCGACGTCAACGTCGCCCTGCTGCAGCAGTGCTGGGACGGACGGCGCGAAATGCAGGCGTGGGCGCCGCGCTGCGACCTGGCGGTAGGCGACTCCGCCTTCAATCAGGCGGAACTCGACGACCTCGGCTTCGCGCGGACCGGCGTGCTGCCGGTCGTGCCCGACTTCAGCCACCTCGACGTGCCGCCCGACCGGTCGCTCGCGGGGCAGTTCGACGACGACGCAACGAACATCCTCTTCGTCGGCCGGCTAATTCCCAACAAGAAGATAGAGGACCTGGTCCGTACGTTCGGTGTCTATCGGCGGCGCTACGAGCCGCGCGCGCGGCTCCTGGTGGTAGGGTCGCACAGCGGCTTCGAGGAGTATCACGCCTCGATAGCGACTCTCGTCCGGGACCTTCGCCTCTCCGGCGTCCACCTGCTCGACCATGTCACCAACGAGCAGTTGACGGCACTCTACGACGTCGCCGACCTCTTCCTTTCCGCCAGCGAGCACGAGGGGTTTTGCGTCCCGCTGGTCGAAGCGTTCTGGAAACGGATCCCGGTAGTGGCGTTCGCGGCCACCGCGGTGCCGGCGACGATGGACGGCGGCGGCGTGCTGTACGACCGGAAGGACCCGCGGCACGTCGCCTCGATCATCAACGCCGTCCTGTCCGATCCGGTGCTGGAGGACGACGTTCTCGGCGCGCAGGACGCCGCGCTGGCACGCCTCCGCGCACAGGACTTTCCGGGGACGCTGCTTCGCCTGATCGACCAGTTGCGGGCGGCGCCGCGCCGCACGTCCTGGAAGGTGGATCCCGAATTCTGGCGCCAGTTCGACCGGGCGGAGGCGCTCGAAGCCCTGAAACAATACCGTCCGGGGGCGTACGGAGCGCTTCCGCGAGCGGATCGCTCATGATCATCAACCAGTGGGTGCCGGCCGCGCACCGGGGGGATGCGGTGGGTGACAGCGCCCGCCGCGTCCGGCGCCTGTTGCGCGAACGCGGCCACACGTCGGAGATCTACGCCCTGACGATCGACGACGACCTTGCCGGCGACATCCGGCCGTTCGACGAGACCGCCGCGCGGCAGGGGGACGCCACGATCCTCCACTTCGCCGTCCCGTCGCCGATGACGGAGGCGCTGACCCACCTGCCGGGACGGACCGCGATCCAGTACCACAACCTGACGCCGGCCCACTTCTTCGCGCCGTGGGACGCCGGCGTGTGCCGGTTGATGACCGTCGGCCGGCAGGAACTCGCCTCGCTGGCGGGACGCGTCGACCTCGCCCTGGGAGACTCCGACTACAACCGGCGGGAACTGGAAGCGCTGGGATTCACTCGGACCGGCGTGATGCCGATCGCGGTCGATACGCAACGCATCACTGCCGCGCCGCGCATGCCGGTGCTGGAACGAACCCTCGACGACGGATTCGCGAACATCCTCTTCGTCGGCCGTATGGTGCCGCAGAAGAAGATTGAGGACCTGCTCAAACTCGGTGAGCACTACAAGCGGTACGTCGACACCGAATACCGCTTCCTCTTCGTCGGCCGGACCGACGGTGTTCCACGGTACTACGCCGCGCTTCGGGAGATGGTGAACCGTTACCGGTTGCCCACGCGCCGGTTCGTATTCACCGGCCGGGTCTCGGACGACGAGCTCGCCACCTACTACCGGATGGCCGATGCGTACGTCTCGCTCAGCGAACACGAAGGGTTCTGCGTCCCGCTGGTAGAGGCAATGGCCGCCGACGTCCCGATCCTGGCCTACGGGGCGGCGGCGGTGCCGGAGACCCTTGGCGGCGCGGGGGTCACCTTCACGCCGAAGGATCTGGAGTACGCCGCCGAGCTGCTCGGCCTGCTGGTATATGATGGCGCCCTCAGGGCGTCAGTCCTCGCGGGGCAGCGCCGTCGGCTGGCGGACTTCGGCGCCGAGCGAATCGATCGCGCGCTGGACGGCATGCTCGATGCGCTGACCGCATGAGCGTTTCCACCCTTCCCGGTCCCCGATGAAGCTTGCCATCATCGTTCAACGCTACGGCGCCGAGATCCTGGGCGGCTCCGAATATCACTGCCGTCTGGTCGCGGAACGGCTTGCGCGGCGGCACGACGTCACTGTGCTCACTACGTGCGCGCGCGACTACATCTCGTGGAAGAACGAGTATCCCGAGGGAGTCGACCGGATCCGGGGAGTCACCGTGAAGCGTTTTGCGAGCGCGAAGACGCGCGACATTCAGAGCTTCAACGAGTTCTCCGACTGGATCTTCCACAACCCGCACACCGCCGCGGACGAGCAGTCCTGGCTCGAGCAGCAGGGACCCTGGTGCCCGGCGCTCCTCGACCACCTCGAACAGCGCCACCGCAGCTACGACGCGCTGATTTTCTTCACCTACCTCTACGCGCCGACCGTGCTCGGCCTCAAAGTGGATCCGAAGCGGAGCATTCTCGTGCCGACGGCGCACGACGAGCCGGCGATCCGGCTGAAGCTGTACCACGACGTCTTCCGGGCACCGGCCGGCTTCGCGTTCAACACCGGCGTCGAGCGGGCGTTCCTTCGCACGCACTTCGTCATGCGTCCGAAGTCCGAGGCGATTGTCGGCTGCGGCGTGGACTTGCCGGCACGGTTTCTCGATGGCGATACCGCGGACGGCGGCGACAGTCCCCCGCCCCCCGCGCCGTCCATCGCGGAGTCGGCGCTCGCGGGGGACGACGAAGCCGGCCTGGCCGACATGACACCCTTGGCGCTCGACGACAGCCACGGGAACGGGCGGACGCCGGCCGCGCTCTTCCGTCGCCGGCATCGGTTGTACGAACCGTTCGCGCTCTACGGCGGCCGGATCGATCCCGGCAAGGGGTGCGAGGAGTTGATCTCGAACTTCGGCGCCTATGCCGAGGCCCGGGGCGACGCGACATTGGTCCTCATGGGCGTGAAACTGATGCCGATACCGGAGGAGCCCTACATCCGTTTCGCCGGGACGTTGCCTGACGCGGAGCGGTTCGAGGCACTGCGGGCCGCGACGGTCGTCGTCGTCCCGTCAGCCTTCGAGAGCCTCTCGTTGCTCGCGCTCGAGGCCTTTGCCGTCGGCACGCCGGTACTGGCCAACGCCCGCAGCGACGTGGTCACCGATCACTGTCAACGGAGCAACGCCGGCTTGTACTACGGCGACCGCGACGAGTTCATCGAGTGCCTCTCGCTGTTGATGGACAACGGCGGGCTACGGAAGGCAATGGGTCGAAACGGCCAGGCCTACGTCGAGGCGAACTATGCCTGGGACGTGATCCTCAACAAGTACGAGCGCCTGATCCACGACGTGGCCGCCGGCAGCCAGAAGCGGCGCCGGTCGTCAGCCAGTGCCGGATCGACCGGTGCGGACGTCGACCAACCGGGCAAGGTTCGACGCGGCGGTCGTGGGCGGAGCAGCGGGTCGCGGCGCAGCGGGAACCGCCCGCGCGGCGGCAGGCGATCCTGACGGGGGATTCCCGCCGGATCGCGTTCGGCCCGCCGGAATGCCGTGACGCTTGATCATCTCGTTGAGCGTCGTCGGCTTCATGCGAAGCAGTTGGGCCGCCTGCTTCTGCACACCCCCCGCCAACTCGAGCGCGCGGGCTATCAGGCGGGCCTCCATGTCGTCGATGACCTCCCGAAACGGGATGCCCTCCGGGGGAATGTCGAATTCGGGCAGGGCGCGCGAGTGGGGCGTGCGGACGGTGTCCGGAATCAGATCCGCGCCGATCCGGTTGCCGGTCGTCAGCACGACGGCCCGTTCGATGACATTCTCCAGTTCGCGGACGTTACCGGGCCAGTGGTGTTTCTGGAGCTGATCCAGGGCCTCCAGAGTCAACTCCAGATCGCCCTTGTCGTTCTCCTCGCCGTAGCGCTCCAGAAAGTGCTGAACGAGCAGCGGGATATCGCTGCGCCGTTCGCGCAGCGGTGGTAGCTCGACCGTGATGACGTGCAACCGGTAGTAGAGGTCTTCCCTGAACTGACCGGTCGCCACCATTGCCCACAGGTCCTGGTTGGTGGCGGCAATGATCCGCACATCCACCTTCACGGTGTCGATACCGCCGAGACGCATGAACTCCCGCTCCTGAATCACGCGCAGCAGCTTTGCCTGCGTCTCGAGCGGCACCGCACCTATCTCGTCGAAGAAGATGCTCCCCTGGTTGGCCAGCTCGAACAGGCCCTTCTTCGGCGCGACCGCACCGGTGAACGCACCCTTGACGTGGCCGAAGAGATTCGACTCGAGCAGGTCGGGCGGCAGGCTGCCGGAATTGACCGTGATGAACGGCCGATCGGAGCGGGGGGAGTGCTCGTGTACCGCCTGCGCCACCAGTTCCTTGCCCGTGCCGCTCTCGCCGGTGACGAGAATGGTCGCGCGACTGGGGGCGGCGCGGGCGATCAGTCCGAACACGTCGTGCATCCGGTCACCGGTCCCGATCAGCCCGCCGAAACGCGTGGAGTCGGCTTCCATGGCGGCGCCGTGCACACCCTGACCCGTCACCTGCCGGCGGTGCTCGACGGCGTTCTGGACGACCTGCACGACGTCCTCGTTGGTGAATGGCTTCTCGATGAAGTCGAAGGCGCCACCCTTCAGCGCGTCGCGCACGGTCTGCGTCGTGCCGTAGGCAGTGACCATGATCACCGGCAGGTCCGGATCGCGCTGTTGCAGGGTCTTCAGCGCGTCCATCCCGTTGACGCCGGGCATCATGACGTCGAGCAGGACCGCATCGAACTGGCCGTCCTGGGCCGCCGCGAGGCCCTCGGCGCCATCGGCCGCGAGTTGCACGCTGCACCCCTCGCGCACGAGCAGGGACTCGAGCACGTCGCGCATGATCTCCTCGTCATCCACGACGAGGACAGCAGTCCCCGCGAGCCGCGATTGCTGCGGCGAATGGGCGCTGGGGTCCGCCACGGCGGCATCGGCCCCGGCCTTCGAGGCGACCGTGCTCACGGCAACACCGCCTCGGCAACGCGCGGCCGTGACGCGACCGTTGTCGCCAGCGGGAAGCTCAACGTGAATCGGGTTCCCTGGCCGGGCTGGCTGTCGCACTCGATCGTTCCCTCGTGCTCGCGGACCACACCGTAGGTGATGGACAGCCCCAGCCCGGTGCCCTGTCCCGACGGTTTGGTCGTGTAGAACGGATCGTAGATCCGCGAGAGATGTTCGGGCGCGATGCCCGCGCCCGTGTCGGCCACCTCGATCACCGCGTCTCCCCCAGCGACACGGGTCGACACCGTCAACCAGCCGCCGTTCGACATCGCGTCTCGCGCATTGAGGCAGAGGTTGAGGAAAACCTGCTGCAGCTTGAACTCGACTCCCAGGATCACGGGTGATGGATCGGCCAGCTCGCGACGCACCTTCACGTTGCCCGACTCGAGCTGATGTTCAAGCAGGCCGATTACATCGTTGATCACCGTGTTGATGGGCACGGGTCCCGCGCTTTCCGACCGGCCGGGCCGCGCAAGGTGCAGCAGGCCGTTGACGATCTTCGCCGCGCGAAAAGTCTGTCGTTCGATCTTCTCGAGCATGCGCGTCTTCGGATCATCCGGGTCGGCGCCCGAAAGCAACGTTTGCGTAAAGCTGGAAATCCCGGTGAGCGGCGTCTTGACTTCGTGCGCCACCCCCGCCGCCAACTGACCGATCGAGGCGAACTTCTCGGAGAGCTGCACCTGCTCCTCGAGCTGCGCCCGCTCGGT
Source organism: Vicinamibacterales bacterium (assembly GCA_965202655.1). Lineage (GTDB taxonomy): Bacteria > Acidobacteriota > Vicinamibacteria > Vicinamibacterales > UBA8438 > VXRJ01. The sequence goes on from CBDBBK010000001.1 coordinate 1,163,968, forward strand.
GATGTCCACCACGATCAGCATCGTCCCGCCCGTCTCACCATCCGTCGTGAGAAGGGGCGCGAGCTCCGCATGGACCAGCAGGCGGCGCGGCTCGGCGTGACGCGAGAGGAGCGGCGCGCGGTAGACGTCCGCCTGTGATTCCGGATGCTCGCGGCGGACGCTCCGAAGCCGGTCGACGAACACCGGATCGAACAACTCGTCGAGCCGGCGGCCGATCGCCGCAGCGCGCGGGACGCCGTACATGCGCTCGAGCCCGGCGTTCCATCGGACAACCCGGTCGTCGAGATCGACCACCGCCAGCCCGTCGCTGAGGGATTCGATGATGTTCTCGCTGAACTGCCGCATCCGGTCCAGCTCGTCCGCCTTCTCGTGGAGCTGGCCGTAGAGTCGACCATTCTCGAGCGCGGTCGCCGCCTGACCCGCCACGGCGGTCAACAGCGAGACATCCTCGCTGCTGAGCGGCTCGCCGCTCCCCTTCCGGCCGAGCGCGAGCACCGCAATAACGCCTTCCTCGGCGATGCACGGCACGAAGTAGTAGAGCCCGTGGTCCCGCCAGAACGCGACGTCGCGCGGGGCGCAGTGCCGCCGGTGGGCCGGATCGTCCAGAAGGACGGTATGGCGGCCGGCCATCCGCTCGCCGACGCTCGACCCCCGGGGAAGCGACGGGGGCAGGGCATCGAAGCCCACCCACCGAATCGGAAGGAAGTCACTCCGCTGCGAGGCTGACGGGCCGGACGATTCCCGGTCTCTCCCCTTGCCGTTCGCTTCACCGCCTTCACCCGCCGCGAGACCCGGTCCGAGCAACAGCGCCATCCGGTCGACGGCCAGCGTGCTGGCAACGCGTTGCACCAGTCGCTCGCTCAGCCGTTCCAGGTCGAGATCGGTGTTCAGGTCCTGGGCGAAACGGACCAGCGCGCGCCGATAGTCGAACCGGTCGCGGTAGTAGAGCCGATCGAGCATCGTCTGAATCGTTCGGGTCACCGGACCCGCCAGCAGCACCACCACGGCCGTGGCCAGCAGCGCGATCACGGTGTTGTTCCGGCCCGAACCGTCCAGGAAGACGGCGGTCGCCAACCACTCGAACGCGAAGTAGATGCCGACCATCGCCGCCACGACAACCGCGTAGACCACGCTCCGCTTGACGATCACCTCCACGTCGCGAAGCCGGTACCGGACGATGGCCGATGCGAACGCCAGCGGAATCAGACCGAGCGGCACCGCTGTCAACTCCAGGCCCAGCGCCGGATCGAAGCCCAACGCGTAAGGAAGCGCATAACCAAGCGCGAACGGCAGGCCCCCGAGCACGGCGCCCGACACAATCCAGCGGAGCTGGCGCCGCGACGTGACGGAGCGGACCCGGCGAAGCGCACTCACCATCAGCGCCAGCCCCCCCAGGGTGCAGAGCGCGAGGTAGAGATGCTCCAGATTCCAGATTCGCTCCACCGCCTGCTGAAACTGCACGCCCGACGGTGTGTTCGCGACCGTCACGGCCTGCACGAGACCCAGAATGACCGCCGGCGCGTAGACGATGGGCAGCACTCGCGACCCGAGGCGGTGGCGCAGCCAGCCGGGCGCGCGTTCCGGGAACACGAGCGCAAAGTGTATGAAGAGGGGCGCGACGAGCAGCGTTGCGACCTCGTCCGCCCAGAAGAAGAACCAGTCGAGGAGGTCGAACCGGCCTACGTAGGAGAAGGCGAAGACACCGAAGAACGCGACCGTCAGCCAGAAGAAATGCAGCGTTGCCTGGTGTCCCGGCCGTCTCACGCGCACCGCCCCCCCGACCAGCAGGCCGACCAGCCCGACGGCCGCCAGCGCCAGGTAGATGGGGAACGAACCGCTCTGAATCGGAACCACCGTAACCGTCAGCAGCCGAGCCTGATCGGCGCGCAGGAGCGCGTAGTCAAGCGCCGCGCCGTCCCGGGCGGCGTACAGCCGGACCAGCAGTTCACGATGTCGTTCGATCGGAACGCCATCGACGGCGAGCAGCAGGTCATCCGGTACGACTCCCGCGGCAGCCGCAGGCGACTCGGGATCGACCGCCACCACCGCCAACCCGTCCGGTCTTTCCTCCCAGAGAATGCCGTCCTCGACACCGCTCCAGGTGGACTGCACGACCGCGTTGGCAATCGACAGGCAGAGCAGGGCGGCCACCACCGCCACTGCCAGCAGCGCGCGTCTCCAGTCGCCCCGGTAGTCGCCTCCGGGGTGCCGCCGCTTCATCTTTGGTCTTTCGGCCGCCATGGTCGAGGTACCGTGCGGACAGGACTAGAAATGAACAACGAGACCGCCGACGAGCTGACGCGGCGGATCTACGACGAGCAGTTCGTCGTAGATTGAGGCGCCGTCGGCCTGCTGGTGGAAGAGACTGCGAAGCGCCAGGAGCAGCTCCCAACTGCTCCCGTCGAACGGCGAAACGGGTAGCGGCTGGGTCACGCGGATATCGAATCGGGCATCGGGACCGACGGTAACGGCTTCTGGGCCGGCGCGCGCGAACCCGGTACTGACTCGGCAGCGCGCCGCAATCCGTGTGTCGGTTCGGGGAATCTCCGTCTCCACGGTGGTGGTGACATCGTGTACCCATTCCGCCCCGGTCCGCAGCAGGCCGGCGCTCATCGTCCCGAACGCGGTAGGCACCTCCGCCGGCAGCCAGTCGGCCCGGACGACCCGGTAGTCGACCTCGCTCGTTACGACGTCCGGCCAGTCCTGACGGAAACGCACGCCCCAACCGTCGGCGTCGACGCCGTTGGCGCTCGCCAGATAGTAGTGACCGCCGGGGGCCGGAAGCGTGCCTTCCGGGACGTAGCGTCCCGGTGTGAAAAGCGCCACCAGCTGGTTATTGACGCTCTGCTCGAAGCGCCGGACACCGACAGTGAGGTGCTCGCCCAGATCCTGCTCGATGCCGACTTCCAGGTGGCGAGTCCGCTCCGCCTGCAGGTTGTCGAAGCCGGAGAGCGACGTGAAGGTCCGCTCCGGAGGCAACCAGAGGCCGTCGAGGGGAGGAAGAAACTGCTCCGCGCCCGGGGCCGTCATCTTCTGCGACACCGCCACCCGCACGCGCGAGCCTTCAATCGGCGACAGCGTCACGTCCGCCCGCGGCGAGAAGAGCTTGCCGTCCTGCAGGTAACCGTACCGCGCGAACTCCGCACCGTAGCCGACGAGCAGCAGCGGGGAAACTTCCCAGGTGTTGATGGCCTCGATGCTCCCCACCTGGCGGCTCACGCCCTCCGCCGCGCTCTGGGCGGCAACTGCGACTGCCTGTGCGCCGAGCCGCGGGTGAGCATCCCCCCCCAGGACCGCCTGCTGGCTGTACGACATCGCAACATGCATGTTGTGATTGTCGTGCGGCTCGACGGCGTACCACCCGGCGATAGCCCACGAGGACGTGCTGTTTCCGGTGGTCATGTCGACGGTGCCGCGCACCGCCCAATCGCCGCTGCCCGCAAGTGGACCGACCGGCGCGACGGCCACATAGGCGACCTGTCCCGGGGCCGTACCCGACGCCGGCAGGAGCGAGGGTCCGGCCAGCGTCGTGCGCGTAAGAAACTGCACCTGGCCCGAAACCGGCAAGCCGAACGCGCCATCCCCCAGATCGGCGAGCAACGACCCGTCCGCCTCATTGCGGCCCGCCATGGCCCAGCCCGCCGCGCCATCCGAGCCGCCCGGCGCCGTCTTCACCCTCGTAAGGACCAGGTCCGGTCCGGCGCCGCGGTCCTTCAGGACGCTGCGGCGGGCGCGACGCAACCACCAGGCGCGGGCGTCCGGATTGTGCAGCGCCGGTCCCGTGTCGGGGTCGTTGTCGGCGCCGGCATCCGTCGCCGGACCATCATCAGGCGCCGGTGCGCCGTCGTCAGACGTCGGTCCTCCCGGCTGTGCTTCCGCCGGGGCGGCCCGCATGCCGAACCCCACTCCCCCGCCGGCAAGCTGCAGGTCGGGCGGCGCGGCCGTCACCGCTTCCGGCGCCGCGGCCGGGCTCTCCTCCGGCTGACCGGTAAGCGGATCCACGCTGAGCGGCGCGAAGACCGGCGCCCCATCGGCCACCTGCACCAGCCGTCGGCCACCGCCGCCGTGGGAGCGGTGGGCGCGCACGAGGTACTGGCCGGCGGGCAGGCGCTCGAACGCAAAACGCCCCCCTGCATCCGTGACCGCGAGAGCCGTTCCGCCGGCCCCCGTAGCGGAAACCAGCACCCGTTCGACGGGGAACTGGTCGGGTGTCGTGACGACACCGGAGAGGTGCCCGCCGACGGGCGCCGCGGGAGCAGTGGATTCCGTCTCGTTCGACGCGGATGACGGGTTCGGCTCCCGCGCCGCCGCCGTGACAGGAGCCGCAACCGTAGCAACTCCGAGGGCGACAACGCCGATTCTGACAAGCAGCATTCCGGCCATCCAGCTTCGCGGCAGCGCGTCCCGCCCTGGCGGGAACCCGCCGCCGTGCCTCCTAGGATTCCAGCACGGTAAACATCACGTTCTGGATCACTTCAGACGAGTTGGTGTTGTCGACGATCTTGATCTCCAGCCGATAGTCTCCCGCCGGGAAAACCGCCAGCGGCACGGCGAATCCTCCCGTGATCTGGTGTCCGAGCGTGGCGTCCCACTCGGCCGGAAGCGTCTGGCCGTTGAAGTCCTGCGGCGCCGTCCGGTTGAAGTACTCCTCACCGGCTTCGGTCTGCTGGTGGAAGTTGTACTCGACCGTGACGTCCGGTTTCCGTCCGTCGACGAGCCCGGGGTTGTACACCAGGAAGATCGGGAAGAGTTCTTCCTCCGTGGTGTACTCGCGGCTGCCCTTGGGCCTGATCTGGATGTTGCCGAGCGTGTACGGGTTGGCAATCTGCTCCTCGTCGCCCAGCGCCGCCGGCAGCATCTCGACGTCGGAGGCCAGGATGATGCTGCTGGTCTGCAACACATTGTTCCAGAGGTCAGGGACGTCAACCCGCTGGTGAAGCAACATTATCGACGTTTCCGCTTCCTCGTCATCGTCGGGATCCTCGCCCAGGCTCTCGCGAATCGCAATGAAGACGTCATGCGCGCCCCCCGCCGTCGCGAACGCGCGGCTGAACTGGAGCGGCTCGTCACCGCCCGGAGAGACGTCGATGAACCAGCCGTCGTTGAAGGCGGAAGGAGGCAATTCGCTGTCGTCGGTCTCTGCTTCGGCTTCGGCCGCGGGGTCCGGCGGACCGATGACGTAGGCGACCATCACCAGTCGTGACCCCTCGACCTTCCCGGAATCCATAGTCACCGTGAACGGCGCGTAGGAATTGCCATCCGTTCCCTTGAAGAAATCAAACGACATCTCGAACGGATCGGCCTCGGGAACAATCTCCCCGTTGATTGCTGCAACGATGGTCTGAGTCAGGGTCCGGAACTCGTCACACTCCCAATCTTCAAACCGATCCTGGCATGCTTCCTGGGCGGTCGCGGGCGGGGCAGCGATCAGGGCAACCGCGAGGGTTGCGGCCAAGATGAAAAGGCGCCGGGGGTTGATGATCATGACTGATGCGTCGCTCCTGCCCTTTAGGGGCACTGGGTCCAGTATTGAACCCTGAGATCATAGGCGAGCGTCCCGTTTCAAGTCAAACCTGCCTATTCCCACCAACCTATTGATAATCAATCAGTTACCTGCCCCCTCGGCTCGTTCTCGCGCATGCTATTATCCGGTCGCCCCCGCTGCCATCCATGATATCCGTGGCCCGCCGATGTCCCGATCCCGTCCGCCGGTAGTCCTCATCGTCCTCGATGGGTGGGGACTCCGTCCGGAGCGCGACCACAACGCGATCGCGCTTGGCCGGACCGCTGCCTGGACAGAGCTGATCGAGCGCTATCCGCACGGGTCGCTCGTCGCCTCCGGGGAAGCGGTGGGGCTGCCCCCCGGCCAGATGGGCAATTCCGAAGTAGGCCATATGAACCTGGGCGCTGGGCGAATTGTCTACCAGGACCTGACCCGTATCGACAACAGCGTCGCGGACGGCGACTTCTTCGAGAATCGTGCGCTGGTTGACGCGATGACGCACGGGGGCAGGCGGGGGCGGGCGCTGCATCTGGTCGGCCTGGTCTCGAAAGGCGGCGTCCATAGTCACCTGAGGCATCTCGTGGCCCTGGTCGACATGGCGCGGAGACGTAAGGTGACTGATCTTTTCGTCCACGTGCTGACCGACGGGCGCGACTGCGCACCGACCGCCGCGGCCGAGGATGTCGCCACCCTGGAGCGGACCCTTGCCGATACGGGAGTCGGGCGGGTGGCAACGGTGATCGGCCGCTACTACGCGATGGACCGCGACCGGCGGTGGGATCGGACCCGGCGCGCCTACGACGCGATCGTGCATGGCCGCGGACGGACCGCGACCGCCGCCGCGACATTGATCCGTTCCGCGTACGCGGAGGGCGTGACCGACGAATTCATCGAGCCGGGGGTGGTGGTCGACGCGGACGACGCGCCGGTCGGGCGCCTGCGGGAGGGCGACGCTGTCATCTTCTTCAACTTCCGCGCGGACCGGGCGCGGCAACTGACCCGGGCGCTGGCACTGGACGACGACCGCTTCGACGGGTTCGAGCGAGGTGGAACGCCCACGTTCCCGGTGACCACCCTGACGGAGTACGACGCGACGTACGGACTGCCGGTAGCGTTCGACCCGCTCGCCTTCAGCGGCAACGTCGCCGAGGTGCTGGCGGCCGGCGGAAGGACCAACCTGCGGCTGGCGGAGACCGAGAAGTACGCGCACGTCACCTACTTCTTCAACAGCGGAGCCGAGGCGCCACACGCGGGCGAGGACCGGATCCTCGTGCCGTCGCCCAAGGTGCCGACCTACGACCTGAAACCGGAGATGAGCGCGGAAGGGGTAACCGCCGAACTCCTGGCCGATATCGCCGCAGGGCGCCACGACGTGATCGTCTGCAACTTCGCCAACGCCGACATGGTTGGCCACACCGGCAAGCTCGACGCCACCGTCGCCGCGGTCTCGACGCTCGACCGCTGCCTCGCCCGGATTGTCCGTGCGGTGATCGATGCGGGAGGGACCGCGCTGGTGACCGCCGACCACGGCAACGCGGAACAGATGTGGGACCGCGAGCGGAAGGGTCCCCACACGGCCCATACCGCCAACCCGGTCCCCATCCTCCTGGTCGCCCGCGATCTCGCGGACAAGGGCCTCACCCTTCGTAACGGCACGCTCCGCGACGTCGCCCCCACCCTGCTGCATCTCGCCGACCTTGAGGTTCCAGCGCAAATGACCGGCCGGGACCTCCGCCCCTGGCGGGACTAGGAAGCCGGGCGCAGCCCCCGACGGCGCCGAGCAGGAAACACAGCATATTGTGGTGCTCTCTCCTGCTAACCTCCACATAACGTGGTTGCCTCTTGACAACGGCCCGGCCTCAACCTAGAATGGCAGCGTCCCTTGCCCGAACAGGATTCCCCGCCTCGCATGCCTCGCGCCGACACGGCCGGAGACTCCGTGATGGACGACCAGATCATGACCCGCCTCGCACGCGAGCTGGCCGATGCTATCGGCGGCGCCGTGTCCCACAATCCTCGCGTGGAAGCGTGCCGCGAGAAGGCACGTGCCGCCGGCTACGAGCTGCGCGTTTCGCTCGAGGCCGAGATCGGTTTCGGCTGCCGGCACAATGACCTGGAGGAACCCGAGGTTGAGGAGACGGCCCGGCTGGCCGTCAGCGAGCCGCCGCTCTCGCCGTTGGAGATCACCCCGAACGACCGCCGTTTTCTTCGCGCCCTTCGCATCGCCGCCGAAGAACCGGCCCAGCCCGCCGAATAGCCCGCCCCGCACGGCGCACGCGCTTTGTCCTGCCGCTCGCATCGAGCGCACTGGAGGCGCGATGTCGCCCGAAGCCTGCCCGCCCGGCTGGTAAGATGGCCCGGCAATGGCCTCCCGGATTCACCGCCCTGCCGATCTCCAGGGCGCCGACGCCGATCGACTGGGCCCGCCCGGCGCGTTTCCTTTCACCCGTGGCATCTACCCGACGATGTACCAGGGCCGCCTCTGGACGATGCGTCAGTACGCCGGCTTCGGCACCGCCACTGAATCGAATCGGCGCTATCGGTACCTCCTCGATCAGGGCGTCAGCGGCCTGAGCGTCGCCTTCGACCTGCCGACACAGATCGGGCACGACTCGGACCACGCGCTCGCGGCCGGCGAGGTGGGCCGCGTCGGCGTCGCCATCGATTCCATCGAAGACATGTCGCGTCTATTCGACGGGATCCCCCTCGATCGCGTTTCTACCTCGATGACCATCAACGCAACGGCGATCATCCTCCTCGCGCTCTACGTGGCTGCGGCGAGGCAGCAGGGGGTCGAACCGCGTGCGCTGTCAGGCACCCTCCAGAACGACATTCTCAAGGAATACGTGGCGCGAGGCACCTGGATCTACCCGCCGCGCGCCTCGTTGCGGCTCGTGACCGATGTCGTCGCGTTCTGCGAGCGCGAGATGCCGCGCTGGCACCCGATTTCCATCAGCGGCTATCACATCCGGGAGGCGGGCGCGACGGCGGCACAGGAACTCGCTTTCACTTTTGCGCACGCCCTCGCGTACGTCGAAGCGGCCCGCGAACGGGGAATGGACGTCAACTCGTTCGGCGCCCGCCTCTCTTTCTTCTTCAACGCACACAACCACTTCCTGGAAGAGATTTCTAAATTCCGCGTGGCGCGCCGCCTGTGGGCAACCCTGATGCGCAGCCGCGTCGGCGCTACGTCGCCCAAGGCCCAGCAGCTGCGTTTCCACACGCAGACCGCTGGCAGCACGCTGACCGCGCAGCAGCCGGATAACAATATTGTCCGCGTCGCCCTGCAGGCGATGGCCGCGGTCCTGGGGGGTACGCAGTCGCTCCACTGCAATGGACGGGACGAAGCACTTGGACTGCCCACGGAGGAAGCGGCCCGGATCGCCCTTCGCACGCAGCAGATCATCGCGGCGGAATCCGGAGTGACACGCGCCGTCGATCCGGTGGGGGGCGCTTGGACCATCGAAACCACCTGTGATCGGCTGGAGGAAGAAGCACTCGCCATCCTCGAGGCGATCGATCAGCAGGGCGGCGTCCTCACCGCGGTCGAATCGGGCTGGATACAACGCGAGATCCAGGAGTCCGCCTACCGGACGCAGCAGGCCATCGACGCGGGCGACGAGGTCGTCGTCGGCGTCAACCGTTTTGCCAGCGAGAGCCGGCCCATCGTGCCCAACCCGATCGATCCGCAGGTGGAAGCGGACCAGTCAGCGCGCGTGGCGGCCCTGCGAGGTTCGCGTGACCAGAACGCGACGCGGGCTGCCCTGGAGGCCGTCGCCACCGCCGCGCGCGGAAACGCCAACCTAGTCCCTCACATCATTGCCGCGGTAGAAGCGAAGGCAACGGTCGGGGAAGTGGCCGACACCCTCCGCGACGTGTTCGGCACCCACCGGGAAACCCACTGACGACGACCCCGCAGGCGCGCTACCTGGGAGCGATGCCGGTGTCACGCGGGGCGGGGGGGGAACGCCGGGACCGGTTGCGCACCGACACCTGCGCCGGGACCGTCGGAGTGGACAATGCCGTCCAGGATCTGAATCACGCGATGCGCGTGGTTGGCTACTTCCGCTTCGTGGGTGATCAGGACGATCGTGTTCCCCGCGCGGTGCAGTCCCTCGAAGATCGCCATGATCTCGATGCCGGTCTTGGAGTCCAGATTCCCCGTCGGCTCGTCCGCCAGCAGGATGGACGGCTCGTTCACCAGGGCGCGCGCTATCGCAACGCGCTGCCGCTGGCCGCCCGAGAGTTCATTCGGCCGGTGGTGCATCCGCTCTTCCAGTTCCACCATCTCGAGCGCCGCGACCGCCCGCTTGTAACGCCGAGCCGCCGGCACGCCAGCGTAAATCAGAGGCAGTTCGACGTTGTGCAGGGCGGTCGCGCGTGGCATCAGGTTGAAGGTCTGGAAGACGAAACCGATTTCCTGATTCCGGATCCGCGCCAGCTCGTCGTCGTTCATCCGGCTGACATCCCGGTCGTTCAGCGAGTAGTGCCCCTTCGACGGCGTATCGAGACAGCCGATCAGATTCATCAGCGTCGACTTGCCGGAACCGGACGGTCCCATGATGGCGACGAATTCCCCACGCTCGAGGTCCAGCGAGACGCCACGCAGGGCGTGAACCGTCTCGGTTCCCATCGGATAGCTCTTCCAGAGGTCGCGCGTATGGATCAGCGGCATGGATCTCCTAGGAACTCGTGGTGAAACCCCGCGTAGCACCGAGAGCGGCGAGGCGCCCGGCTGACAAGGCGCGACGAGGGAGCATATTGGCGATATTCGACCGAGGAGCAACGCCGTTCAGCCGGGATGCATCGCCGCTCGAATGTAGCGGGGGTTTCACCACGGGCTCCTAGGGGATTGGACGCAGACGGCAGGCAGGAGTTCCGTTACTCGATCGGCGGCGGCGGGACGACCGTCGAGCCGGATGACGGACCCTCGCCCGGCCCGGGCGGCGCCGCGGCTGGTGGCGCGGTGCGACTCGCGAAGAGCGCACCGAGCAGGCCGCCGACCGTGGAGAAGACCATGCCGATAAGCAGCCAGAGGCCGAAATTGAGCGTGGCCATCAGGATGAAGCTGCCTGACACCGCCTCGTAGAACTCAATCACCTCCGGCGGAACCCCGCCACCGGACATCAGCTCGGCCAGCGCCTCGGCCTCCGGTGTCATCATGAGGCTGACCGGGGTAGAAACCGCCGTATAGAAGAACGCGCCGGCCAGGCCGGCCAGGGCGCCGCCGATCGCGCCGTCCGCCACCCGCATCGCGACCGTCCGGCCCTGCTGCATGAGCCACGCCGTGATCGCGCCACCACCCATCACCCAGAGGCAGCAGCAGATGTTGGCGGCGCCGACAATCGGCAGGGCCGACAGGATTCCGTTGAACGCGCCGCCGATGAGCACCGCCTGGGTTCGCCCGTAGGTCATGGCTCCTCGTCAGTCGTAGTACTCGAGCCCGAGATGGGTAATCAGCTCCTCTCCCCTGAGGTGGCGGAGCGTGTTCTTCAGCTTCATCAACTGAATGAACAGATCGTGTTCCGGGTAGAGGCCGCGCGCATGGATAGGACTCTTGAAATAGAACGACAGCCACTCCTGAATGCCGCGCATGCCGGAGCGCCGCGCCAGATCGAGAAGGAGGGCCACGTCGAGCACGATCGGCGCCGCCAGTATGCTGTCGCGACAGAGGAAGTTGATCTTGAGCTGCATCGGATAGTCGAGCCATCCGACCAGATCGATGTTGTCCCAGCCCTCCTTGTTGTCGCCGCGCGGAGGGTAATAGTTGATCCGGACTACATGGTGCAGGTCGTCGTACAGCGTCGGGTAGAGCTCCGGCTGCAGGATGTGATCGAGCACCGACTTCTTGCTTTCTTCCTTGGTCTTGAACGACTCCGGATCGTCCAGCACCTCGCCGTCCCGGTTCCCCAGAATATTCGTCGAATACCAGCCGGAGACTCCCAGCAGCCGGGCCTTCAGACCAGGGGCGACCATCGTCTTCATCAAGGTCTGCCCGGTCTTCAGGTCCTTCCCGGCAAGCGGCGAGCCGGTCTGCTGCGCCAGTTCCTCCAGGGCCGGAATATCGGCGCTCAGGTTTGGCGCGGCGTTCGCGTACGGGATCCCCTCCCGGATCGCGGCGTACGCGTAGATCATGGAGGAAGGAATCGCCGGGTCCGACGCCTCGAGGCCCGCCTCGAACGCTTCGAGCGACTGGTGAACCGGTGCTTCTTCCAGGTAGATCTCGGTGCTGCCGCACCAGATCAATACGAGTCGGTCGACCTGATGTTCCTCCCGGAACCGGCGGATGTCCGCAATCAGCTGCTCCGCCAGCTCCTTCTTGGTCGCGCCGGTCTTGACGTGGGCGCCTTCGAGCTTCTTGACGTAGCGCTGGTCGAACACGGCGGGCCAGGGAGCGACCGCTTCCAGTTCTGGCCGCACCTGATCAAGCAGCGTCCGGCGGAGCACTTCCGCCTTGCACGCCGCCTCGTAACAGTTGTCCTCGAAGATGTCCCAGCCGCCGAAGATCAGGTCGTCGAGTTCGGCGAGCGGAACGAAGTCCCTGATCAGGGGCGACCGGTTGTCGGTACGCTTGCCGAGTCGGATCGTCCCCATCTGGGTCAGCGATCCCGTCGGCGCGGCCAGCCCCTTGCGGATCGCATGAACCCCTGCGATGAGCGTGGTGCTGACGGCGCCGAGGCCGGCGAGGAGAATGCCCAACCGCCCCGTGGCCGGGGCGATATCACCTGAGAGCGGCACGGGCGGAGACTATATCATGGGGGTAGTCGCATGGCCTTCACGTTGTACCGGCTACCGTTCATGCGCCAGGCGCCCGCCGGCCCGCGCGACCTCGAAGTCTCGATGGTCGGCCTGAAGCTCGGCGCCTCGGTGCTGCAACTCGGCGGACGGGATCCGGTTCTCATCGCTCAGCTCGCCCGGGTGGCCGGCATCAGCGGAACCGCGATCGCGGTCGTCGAGACGGAGGACGAAGCCGGTGCGATTCAGCGTGCCGCGGAACAGACGGGCGTCCTGATCGACGTCCGGACCGCGAGCCTTTCCGCGCTGCCGTGCGACGCGGAGTCGGTGGATGTCGTCGTCGTCCCCTCCCTGCTGGGAACGATCCGAATGAACCAGCGCGTCCTGTGCCTGCAGCAGGCGCTTCGGGTCCTTCGCCCCGGCGGGCGGATCGTCGTCATCGAACCGGCGCCGCGCGGCGGCCTTGGTGCGATCTTCTCCCAACGCACACTCGATCGGACGTTCATCCTGAACGGCGGCGCGAAGGGCGCACTCGATGCCGAAGGCTTCCGCGCCGTCCGCCTTCTCGCCGAACGCGAAGGCAAGCAGTTCTTCGAAGCCGCCCGCCCCTGATGCCGACACCCGGAAGCTCCGAGGACGCTGCGGCCGTACCCGCTGCGCCCGAGGTGTACAGCGCGGAGGAAGTCGCCAGCGTGGCCCGGGTTCCCCCCCACGTCGTTACGCGCCTCATCGCCGCTGGCGAAGTGGCCACTGTTGACGGCACGCACCTCTCCCAGTCCGAAGCGGCGCGCGCTGTCCGCTGGCTCCGCGGCAACCCCTTCCGGCCGCTTCGGATCGCGTTCGGTGCATCGCAGCTCGACCGCACCATCGACGATCCTCCGACGCAGAGCCGCGCCACGGCGCTTACCACCGCGATCCACGCGATCGTCCTGATCGTCGCGATCGTGCTGGCCATGGTCACGCCCGCCACCACCGGCAGCCTGGTCGATCCTGACGGCCCGGCGCTCACCCGGCTGGTGTTCGTCTCCGACCCCGGCCCGGGCGGCGGCGGTGGCGGCGGCGGCCTGCGTCAGCCATTGCCGCCGCCTCCCGCCGAACGTGAAGGGTCGAGCCGCGTCAGCAGTCCGGTTCCGCCGCGCGAAGAGCCGGCCGCAGTCGAACCGATGGAAGAGAGAGAGCCGGAGCTGATCGAGCCCACCGACATGCCGCAGATTGTCGCCCCACTGATGGAGGCGCGGGCCGACCGGCAGGACCGGCTGGGTCTGATCGATGAGTTGCGCACCAACCGCGCCTCGCGAACGCGGGGCCCGGGCGCGGCCGGCGGCGTCGGCGACGGTGCCGGGCGCGGCGTCGGCGACGGCCAGGGCGCGGGCTTCGGCCCGGGGACCGGCGCCGGCACGGGCGGCGGTCCCTACCGCCCCGGCGCCGGGATCACACCGCCCGCCATCCGTCACGAAGTGCAGCCCGACTACACCGAGGAGGCGCGGCGCCGACGGATCGAGGGCGAAGTAGTGCTCGAGGTGATAGTGCTCGCCGACGGATCGATCGGAGACATCCAGGTACTCCGGAGCCTCGGCTACGGACTGGACGAAGCCGCCGTGCGTGCCATGCGCGAGTGGCAGTTCGTTCCCGCCCGCCGGCAGGAAGTTCCCGTCGCAGTGTTCGTGGAAGTTGCCATGGAGTTCCGGCTGAGGTAATCGCCGAGGCGGTCGATGGTCCTGACGTTGAGCGCGGTCACGATCCTGTCGCTGCTCATCGCCATCGCGATGGGTGCGGTGACGTACCGCCTCGTTCGCGAGGAACGCCGCCGCTCGGATGCCCGCGTCGCGGCCCTGTCCGAGCAACTTCGCCGCGAGTCCGGCGCCAGCCCGCCAGCGCCGGACCCGGGAACCGCGGAGGTGCCCGAGCAAGCGGCGGAACCACCGCTCTTCGATCCACCTCCCGAATCTCCGTCGACCCTCGGCAACCGCCTCACCGCGCTCGGCGCGGCCGCCGTTGCCGTCGTGACGATCCTGGCCGTCGGGTTCTTCGCCCTTGCGCGTGACAGCGCCGAGCGTGCCCCGCATGGCGCGAACGCGCCGGTCGAGCTGCTTGCCCTCGAACACGACACGGTCGGCCCCCTTCTGGCGATCAGCGGCTCGGTGCGCAACCCGTCCGACGCTGTCACGCTGGCGGAACTGTTTGTCGTCGCCATGGCGTTCGACGAGTCCGGCGCGATGATCGCCAGCCGCCGGACGGCAATCGCGGCTCCGGTCCTCACCCCCGGCGCCGCGTCGCCCTTCGTGGTCGAGATTCCGGCGGATGGCATCAGCCGCTACCGGATCAGCTTCGTGATCGACGACGCGACAGTCCCGCACGTCGATCTCCGCCCGCCGGCGCCGTCCGAACTGGAAGGAGCCGACTCTTGACGAAAACCATTCTCGTTCTTCTGCTCTTCGCGCTCGCTGCCCAGGCCCTAGCGCAGGACAACGATGCACCGGACGCCTTCCGCTTCCGTTCCGGTGTCGAACTGATAAACGTCGCCGTCACGGTGACCGACTACCAGGGCCGTTTCGTCACGACGCTCGATCAGGACGACTTCCTCGTGTACGACGACGGCGATGCCCAGAGGATCACGCATTTCAGCCGCGAGCGCGTGCCGGTCAGCCTCGGCATCGTGCTCGACACGTCAGGCAGCATGGAAGGCGAACGGATGGCAGCGGCGCGAGGCGCGCTCGATCGTTTTCTCTTCGATCTGCTCGGTCCCGACGACGAGGTATTCCTGTACCGCTTCAGCTATCAGCCCCGGCTCGTACATGACTGGACCACCGATCCGGAGCGTCTGAGCCGCGCCCTCGGCGGGATTCGCCCGACCGGTGGCACCGCCCTCTACGACGCGGTGGCCGAAGGTGTGCGGATGGCGGAGACGGGCCGGCATCGCAAGAAGGCGGTGGTGATCATCTCGGACGGGAACGACACCAACAGCGAGACCGATGACCGGGCGCTGCAGAGGCTGATCCGGCAAACCGAAGTACTGGTGTACGCCATCGGCATCGATGGCCCTGTTTCGGTCTTCGGAGGGCGCCCCGTCCCCCGCCAGCCGATCCCTCGGACGCGTCCGCCGCGAATACCGTTCCCCATCCCGGGAGGCAACCGCGCGCCGTCTCCTCCGATACCGGGGCAGGGCCGGTTCCCGGGAACCAGCATCGGACGGGGTGAACGGGTAAACGCCGGCGCGCTGCGCGACATAACCGACGACAGCGGAGGCCGGACTGAAATCATCAACGAGCCGGGCGACCTCGTCCCCGCCACGGCCGGAATCGCCGACGAGTTGAGCCGTCAGTACTACCTCGGCTACCCGGCTCCGGGCCACGCGGACGGCGCCTGGCACGATATTGAAGTCCGTGTACGGGACGAACGCTCCAGCGGCTACCACGTGCGCGCAAGACGCGGCTATATTGCGACTCCGTAGTGGCCGACACGCTCTTCCTCATCGACGGCAGCTCCCAGATGTACCGCGCCTACCACGGCGTGCGGGGGCTGACTGCGCCCGACGGCCGTCCGACGAACGCCGTCTACGGTTTCGTGACGATGCTCCGCAAGCTGATCGCGGATCACCGGCCCGCGCTGATCGCAGCCGCCTTCGATCTGCGCGGCCCCACGTTCCGGACCGAGCTCGACGCCGAATACAAGGCGAACCGCAGCCCGATGCCGGATGACCTCCGCGCCCAGGCGCCGATGGTCCGGGAGGCGTGCGAGGCGCTGGGCGTCCCGATCCTGACGCACGCGGGAGTCGAGGCGGATGACGTGATCGGCACCCTTGCCGAACAGGCCCGCGCGGCCGGTTTCGAGGTCGGCATCGTCACCGGCGACAAGGACTTCTACCAGCTCGTGGGCGACGACATCCGTGTCTTCAATCCGCGTGACCCGGGCACCTGGTACGACGCTGACGGCGTGAAGGCGAAGTTCGGCGTGAAGCCGGAGCAGGTGATCGATGTCCTTGCGCTGATGGGCGACGCGGTCGACAACGTCAAGGGCGTGCCGGGCATCGGCGAAAAGGGCGCGCGGCAGCTGATCAACGAATTCGGATCGCTGGACGCGCTGCTCCAGCGTACGGACGAAGTTCAGTCGAAACGCTACCGCAACGCGCTCGAACAGCATGGTGACGACGGTCGCCACAGCCGGGAGCTGGTCACCATCCGGACCGATGTTCCGGTCCCGTTCGACACCGAGGCGCTCCGTTACCGCGGCCCGTCGAACGAGCGTTGCTTCGAGCTTTTCTCCGACCTCGGTTTCCGGACACTGGTCGGCGACTACGCCCCGCCGCCCCCAGCCATCGAAACCGATTACGGCATCGTGCGAAGCGACGCCGAGCTGGAAGGACTAATCGCCGCCATTGCCGGTTCCGGCCGCCTGGGCCTCACAGTAGTCGGGGACAGGTCGAACGCGGTGCAGGCGGACCTGGTGGGGCTGTCGCTCTCCGCCGGCGAGGGTCATGCGCGCTACGTCCCGCTCGGGCACCGGACGCTCGAGGATGGCGCCTCGGTTGATCGCGGGACGGCGCTCGCCACGCTCGGGACGTTGCTGGCGGACCCGAAACTCCGCGTCACCGGCCACGACCTCAAGCAGTCATTGATGGTTCTGGGCCGGCAGGCGATCGGTCTCGACGGGCTCGACCTCGACACGATGCTGGTCAGCTACCTGCTGGAGGCGAACCGCCCGAACCACGAACTGGACCAGCTCGCACTCGAACTGCTCGGCCGCAGGCCGGCGCCCGCCTCGGACATCGTCGGCAAGGGCGCCAGAGCGGTCAGTTTCGCTGACGTTCCCGCAGACGCCGCCGCGCCCTGGGCCAACGAACGCTGCGACCTGGCGGTGCAGGTTGCCGCACACCTCGCGGTGCAGCTGCGGGAGGACAGTCTGGAACCGCTCTATCGGGAGATGGAACTGCCGCTCGTTCCCGTGCTCGCGGACATCGAGCGCGCCGGCATCCTCGTCGACACCCGCTCACTTGCGACACAGTCGGCCGCGATGGAGCAGCAACTGGCCGGCTACGAACAGGAGATCCACGCGCTCGCCGGCGAGCCGTTCAACATCGGCTCACCGAAGCAGCTCTCGGCGATCCTGTTCGAGAAGCTGCAATTGCCGGCCCGGAAACGGACCGGCAAGACCCGCGCGGCGTCCACCTCGGTCGACGTCCTCGAAGAACTTGCCAAGGCGCACGATCTGCCACGCCTGGTGCTGGAGTGGCGCAGCCTCGCCAAGCTCAAGGGCACGTACATCGACGCGCTGCCGCAGCTCGTCAACCCCGAGACCGGCCGCGTGCACACCAGCTTCAATCAGGCGGTCGCCGCGACCGGCCGACTCAGCAGCAGCGATCCGAACCTGCAGAACATACCGATTCGAACCGAGGTCGGCCGAGAGATTCGCGCCGCGTTCACGGCGCCGGAAGGTTGCGTCCTCATCTCTGCCGACTACTCCCAGATCGAGCTGCGGGTACTGGCCCACCTCTCGGCCGACCCCAACCTGATCAGCGCGTTCCAGCGGGGCGACGACATTCACGACCGGACCGCGCATCAGGTATTCGGCGACGAGAGCGATCTCGATCCCCACGAACTGCGGCGCCGCGCCAAGATCATCAACTACGCGCTGCTCTACGGAAAGACCGCCTTCACCTTGTCCAAGGACATCGGCGTCCCCCCGAAGGCGGCGCAGCGTTTCGTCGATGCCTACTTCGACGGCTTCCCGAGGGTGCGTGACTTCCTGGACCGCACCCTCGACCAGGCGCGGACAACCGGCGAAGTGACGACCCTTTTCTCACGGCGCCGCCGTGTCCCCGACATCACCAGCCGCAACGTGATGGCCCGGCATGCCTCCGAACGCATAGCGGTCAACATGCCGATCCAGGGCACGGCGGCGGATATCCTGAAACGCGCGATGCTCGACGTGCACGGCGCCCTTCCGACCGACACGAGAATGATCCTCACCGTCCACGACGAACTCCTCTTCGAATGCCCGGAAGGATCGGCGGAAGGAGTCGCCGCCCTGGTCAGGGAGAAGATGGAATCCGCGGCCACGCTCGACGTCCCCTTGACAGTGGACCTCGGCATTGGCCGGAACTGGAAGGAAGCAAAGGGTTAGCGGCCCGTGACGGCACCCACCATCATTTCGCGGGCGGACCATCCCATTTCGCGCGCGAACATCGATCCCGACGCTCTCTCCGTACTGCGGCAGCTCCGGAAGCGCAACCACACCGCCTTTCTTGTCGGGGGCGGCGTGCGCGACCTGCTGCTGGGGCGGCAACCGAAGGACTTCGACATCGGCACCTCCGCGCATCCGAACGAAGTGAAGCGCATCTTCCGGCGCTGCTGGATCGTCGGGCGGCGGTTCCGACTGGCCCACGTCAGATTCGGGAACAAGACGATCGAAGTTGCGACGTTCCGGCGCCAGCTTCCCGACCACGAAACCGTGGCGACTGACGAGACGGCAAGCGGAAGCACGCCACCCGGACGGCGGGTGATCCGGCGCGACAACACGTTCGGGACGCCCGAGGAAGACGCGTTCCGCCGCGACTTCACCATCAACGCGCTCTTCTATGACATCTCGACCTTTGCCGTGATCGACTACGTCGGCGGCATGAAGGACCTGCGCCACAAACTGATCCGGTGCATAGGCGATCCGAACGAGCGGTTCATCGAGGATCCGGTCCGCATGATCCGGGCGGTCGCGTTTGCGGCGCGCCTCGGCTTTCGCCTCGATCCCCCGGTGCGTGAGGCAATCCGCGAGCACGCTGCCGAGATTGCCCACGCCGCGCCAGCCCGCTTGATGGAAGAGATGTACAAGCTGCTGAGGAGCGGCGCCGCCGCCAGGACGTTCCGGTTGTTGTCCCGCACCGGGCTGCTCCGGCAACTTGCGCCCGAGGTGGACCGGGTGCGACCGAAAGCGCCGCTCTGGCAGTCACTCGACCGGCTCGACGCCTACCGCAACAGCCACGGCTCCGCCCCCGAGACACTGACGAACGCGGTCCTCCTCGGCAGCCTGGCGGCGCCGGTCATGCGGATCGACCTGACGCCGCCGGCACGCGACGACCGCACGGTGCGTGTCGCGCTGGGCGATCTCACCGTGCCCCGGCGCGATGCCGAGTACCTGCGCCGGCTACTGGTGTTGCTGCCGCAATTGACAAAGCCCGACCCGCCGGCCGGCGCAGTCCGAAGCATCCTCGCGAATACCAGCTTTCCCGAAGCACTGACGTGGCTGGAGATTCATGGGCAGGATCCGAACGCCCTGGAGCGTTGGCGGGATCAACTGGAGCAGGGCCCGCCGCCGCGCGTGCGCCGGCGGCGGCGAAGACCGCGCCGGCGACGCCGCCCGGCTGCCGCGACGGACTCCTGAGGGCGCGCTAGCCCGTCAGCAACAGGTTGTGAACGTTGTAGAACGACAGGGCGATGCCAATGGCGGTGAGAAGGATCAGGCCGAGCGCTGTCAGCATGACGGCGGCGCTCTCCCGCTTCTCGTCGCTGAATCCCATCATGTTGGCCGCTATCCAGCCGCCGGCGAAACCGCCGCCGTGTGCCCAGTTGTTCACTCCCGGAAGCAGGAAGCCGAAGATCCCCAGAATGATCGCCCACTGCCAGAGTTGTTGCGTCAGCACCGAGCTTCCCCGCTTCCGGCCATAGACGATCAGGGCGGCAAGCAGGCCGAAGATGGCGCCCGATGCGCCGATCGTGGTGGCTCCCGACACCACGTTCGAGATCAGAAAGCCGACCGCACCCGAGAAGTTGAACAGCACGAACGTCCGCGCCGGACCGAACGCCTCGGTGGCCGCAGGGCCCAGGTTACGGATCCACATCACGTTGAAGAAGATGTGCAGGAGGCCGCCATGCAGGTAGATGGCGGTGAGCAGCGTCCACCACCACCCGAGTTGCCAGGCGACGCCGCCGGTCATGCCGAGCTGATAGAGGGCGCGCCGGCCGGGGGACAGAAACGACAGGAAGCCGGCACCGGAGAAAATGGCGTCAGGCTGCAGCAGCAGCGCCACCGCGTACAGCGTCACGCATGTGCCGACGACAAGGACGATCAGATCGACCTGCGCCCCGACGATCATCCGGAGCGCGGGCGCCCAGCCGAACAGACCGGGGCGCCATGCCCCGCAGTAGGGACAATGCTCCTCGTTGATGCCAACCAGGCGATTGCAGTTGGCGCAGACGACCGACCCGTCGACTTGCCGCACGTCTGCCAGCGTATACGAGCGGCGGGCGTCCTACGTTTCCTGCGGCCGCGCGTCCGCGGGGGTCTGATGCTCTTCGATCGTCCGGTACGGCTCCGCCAGCCCGAGCTTGGTGAGGCACCAGATGATCGGCCACGCGGGGTCGATCTCCGACCACTTGCGCCGCACGCTGAACCTCGGGCTCCGCGGGAATCCGTGATGGTTGTTGTGCAATCCTTCGCCGCCGGTGATGAGGGCAATCAGACGGATGTTGGTTGCCGTGTTCTCGAAGTTCCGGTAGCCATGGTAGTGGCAGAGGCCGTTGATCGACGGTGACAGGACAAAGACGTAGAGGACCCCGTGCAAACCGGCGGCCAGAAGCGCCCAGCCTACCCCGAGACCGCCCATCGCGCAGATGGCGCAGAGCGTGGCGACACCGACCACCGGGCCGGCGACGCCGTAACCGAACAGGTTCCGCTCCCACCAGTCGTCCTTGATGTCACGGGCGTACTTGTCGAGCACGTCCTGATCGCGCGCCTCCCGGACGTAGTGAAAGACGTTGCCTAGCTGCACCGACCAGAATCCCTCGAGATGCGGGCTGTGCGGATCACCCTCCTCGTCGGTAAAGGCATGGTGCTTGCGGTGCACGGCCACCCACTGGCGGACGTTCAGTCCGGTCGTGAACCAGAGCGCCGCGCGAAAGACCCAGGCGACCGCGGGGTGCAGCACCAGGGCGCGGTGCGTCGCCGCCCGGTGCAGGTAGATCGTCGTCGAAAAGACCGCGACCTGCAGTACCACCATGGCGATACCCAACGAGATCAACAGCGATATGAGCAATTGAGCCCTCCGTAGTCCGAGGCCCCGGTGGATTCACCCGATGCGACGCCGCCCGTTCAGCGCGGCCGGCAGGCACGGAAAACGCCGTAGCGTAACACGATGGGCTTGCCGGCGCACACTTTCATTTCAACCGTTACGGCGCTCGAACTCGGCCATGAACTCGGCGAGCGCCTTCACCGACTCCACCGGGCAGGCATTGTAGAGCGACGCCCGGAGACCGCCGACGGAGCGGTGACCCTTGAGCCCCGCCAGGCCGGCCGCCTCCGCCTCGGCGACGAAGCGCGG
Organism: Vicinamibacterales bacterium; assembly: GCA_965202655.1. Classification (GTDB taxonomy): domain Bacteria; phylum Acidobacteriota; class Vicinamibacteria; order Vicinamibacterales; family UBA8438; genus VXRJ01. The sequence continues at coordinate 1,185,513 of CBDBBK010000001.1, forward strand.
CTCGAGGGCGTCGTCCGTCAGGCGGAACGTGGCGTTCATCAGCGAGCGGTGCGGCGGAGCGGCAACGCCACGATAAAAGCCGGTCCGATCGATCTCGGCGTAGAGCAGCGCCGCCTTGTGCGCGTTTCGTTCCGCCATCGCGGCGAGCCCCCCCTGTTCGCGCAGCCAGGCGGTCACCAGCGATACCAGATAGATCGCGAACACCGGAGGCGTGTTGGCGCGCGATCCCCCTTTTACGTGCGTCGCGTACCGAAGCAGCTTGGGCAGCGACGCCGCGCCGCGGTCCGCCAGATCCCGGCGGACGATCACCAGGGTTACTCCGGCCGGCCCCAGGTTCTTCTGGGCGCCGGCGTAGATCAGTCCATGCCTCGCAACCTCGACGGGCCGGCTGAAGATGTCGGACGAGGCGTCGACGACCAGCGGCGTGTCGCACGTCTCCGGCATCGAGCGCCACTGTGTCCCGACGATCGTGTTGTTCGTCGTGAGATGGACGTACGCGGCGTCGCAGGTGAACGTCAGCTCATCCTGCGCCGGCAGCCGGCGGTAGCCGTCGGGTTCCGTGGTCCCGGCGACGCGAACGGCGCCGAACTTCTCCGCTTCCGCCGCCGCCTGCCGCGCCCAGGATCCGGTAAGGATGTAGTCGGCCGCGCCGCTCCCGTCCGGTGGGAGCAGGTTCATCGGCACCATCGAGAACTGCAGGGTCGCGCCTCCCTGGAGGAAGAGGACATGGTAGTCGTCCGGAACCCCGGCCAGCGCGCGGATGTTTGTTTCCGCCGCGGCCAGAATCTCGTCGAACGCCTTCGAGCGGTGACTGATCTCAAGGACCGACATACCGACGCCGGCAAGGGCAAGGAGCTGATCGCGCGCCTGCTCGAGGACCGGTTCCGGAAGGACGGCCGGGCCGGCGCCGAAGTTGTGAATGCGGTTGGTCATCGGTTCCTGGGCTGCAATGGCCGGGCGCGGGCGCCGGCCGAATGCCGGCGCATGTGGACTATATCCGGTGGATCAACAGTCCGTCGCGGAGCTTGGGATCGAACCACGTCGACTTGGGAGGCATGACGCCGCCGTGGTCGGCGACGGCCACCAGTTCGCTCGGCGTGACCGGAGCGAGTGAGAAGGCGACGGCGGCATCACCGGCGTCGACGGCCCGCGCAAGCGCCTCCGGCGCGCCCTTCCCTCCACCGGCGAAAGCTACTCGCACGTCGTTCCGAATGTCCGTGATCCCCATCACGGCGGCGAACACCTCGGTCTCCAGCAGGCCCGCGTCGAGGCGAGGGACATCCGCCTCGGGCCCCGACGCAGGGACCGCCGCGCCCAGATCGATCGTCCACCAGGCTCCACCGACGTACATGGCGCAGTGCCGCTTGGCCGGCGTCGACGGACCACCGTCGACTACCGGCAGGCGCGACGCGATCGCTTCCACGAACCGTGCCGGCGAGTAGCCGCCCAGGTCGGCGACCGTCCGGTTGTAACGGAGAATGCGCGTCGCGGTGTCGGGAAAGGCGACGCCCAGAAAGTAATGCGACGCGGCCATCGGATCGGCATCGGCCAACTCGGCGCGGGCGCGGGCCGCACTGGCGATCCGGTGGTGCCCGTCGGCTATGTAGATCGCCGGCAGCGCACCGAAGGCCTCGACGGCCGCGGCGGCATCGCCCGCCGGCAGTCTCCAGACCGTATGCGTCACGCCGTCCGACGCCGGCGCTTCCAGAAGCGGCGTACCCGCCGCGCCGCTTGCGATCAGCGCATCGATCGCGGCAACCGAGCGGTACATCAGAAACACGATCCCGGTCTGCGCCCGCAACGCGACCATATGGCGCGTTCGATCATCCTCCTTGTCGCGCCGTGTTCCCTCGTGCTTCTTCACGATGCCGCGGTCGTACTCGTCGAGCGAGAAACAGCCGGCAATGCCGGTCTGCACATGCCCGTCGGCCGTGCGCACCCGGTAGAGATAGAGGGACGGTTCATCCTCCAGCACCAACGGCGCCGACGCTGCGAGCCGCCCCAGGTTCTCGGTCGCGCGGGTGTACACGGCGTCCCCGTAGGGATCGGCGTCGTCGGGAAGGTCAATCTCCGCACGTGAGACGCGCAGGAAGCTCAGCGGATTCCCGGCGGCCAGCGCACGGGCCTCGGCGGTGGTCACGACGTCGTACGGCACCGCCGCCACGTCCGGCGCGGCCTCCGGCGTCGGCCGTAACGCACGAAACGGGCGAATCGTCGCCATTCCGGACGGCTACGGCGCCGCCCTTCCGCCGCCGTACGCGCTCTGGACGTTGGCGCGCAGCCTCTGTGCGGCCGTGTCGCGCATCCCTTCGAAAGCAGCCATCTGTCCGTCGGGCACGGGATCGCCCGGCGGCAGGTTGCGGTGCTCGAGCAACGGATTGACGAAGGTGCCGTTCTTCCGCATCCGGTAGTCGAGGTGCGGACCCGTAACGACGCCCGTCGCGCCGACACGGCCGATCATCTGCCCCTGCGCGACGCGCACGCCAGGCCGAATCCCGTTGGCGAACGACGAGAGATGCAGGTAATAGGTCTCGTAACCGTTCGTGTGGCGCAGGCGAATCATGTTGCCCGAGGCGCCCCTTCGGCCCGCGGAAACGACCGAGCCGGTGGCGACGGCAATGACCGGTGTGCCGACCGGGGCGCCGTAGTCGACGCCCAGATGAGGTCGGACATCGCCATGCACGGGGTGCAGCCGCCGGTACGAGAAACGCGATGTGACGCGAGGCTCGAAGCGGAACGGGGAGCGGAGGAAGAGCCGCTTCATTGAGCGGCCTTCCTGGTCGAAGTACTGCGGCTCCGGCTCACCCTGCACGAGGAAGCGGTAGGCTTCCAACTCGCGCCCGTCGTTGACGAACTCGGCCGCCAGAATGTCGCCGTAGCCCGCGAAGACGGCATCTCCCTCGCCGAACGCACCTTCCCGCCACGTGCGCTCGTAAAGCAGCGCGAAGCGGTCACCCCGCCGGAGGTCGTTGTTGAAGTCGATCTCACCGGCGAAGATCTCCGCCAACGCAATGGCCAGGGTGACGTTCTCCCCGCCGGCGTCAAGGGCGGCGACGAGCGAATTGTTGGTGGCGTCGATCACCCCTCGAACCGTCGCTTCCTTCCGCTCGGTCTCGTAGGGGATGAGAGCCGCGGTGAACGAAACGCCCTCGTCGCCGTCCGTGTCGGACACGGCACGCGTTACGCGGAGGAACGCCTCGTCGTCGATGTGGTACTCGAAGCGGCGAACGAAGTTCTCTTCGCGATCGAGCAGCAGGCGGTACGGGTTGCCGACACGGAAACGGCGCGGATCGAAAACCGCGCGAACCGCGTCAATCAACGGGACGGCTTCGCTTCCGACGTCGCGGCCGTCGAGGAGACTGGCGAGCGTTGCACCGCGCCCGATGGTGTCGCGAATCGTGCGAACCGGGGCCGCCAGGAGAATGTCGGCATGCCGGCTGCCAGTGGTGGTGGAGACTTCACCCTCACCGGCGCGTGCCGAAGGCAGGCTCGCAGCCGGGTCACTCTCCGACAGGACGAAGATGGCTGCCCCCAGGCAGAACCCGAGGGCCACAGCAACCATCGACTCGGACGCACTTCCACCCCTCCACCGAACCTTCCCCATCCGGGGACGAGTCTACCACGCGCCCCGGCGAGTCGGCCCTTAGCGCGGGACGAGGTGCTCGTTGCACCAGTTCAGCATCTCGGCCACGACGTGGAGCACCGATTCGCGCGCCACGTAACCGTGCGATTCGTGCGGGAGCGTGACGTACCGGACGGTCGCGCCGTGGCCCTTGAGCGCGTGATAGTAGCGCTCCGACTGAATCGGAAAGGTTCCGGAGTTGTTGTCAATCTCGCCATGCGTCAACAGGATCGGCTCGTTCACTTTCTCGGCATGGAAGAAGGGTGACATCGCGGCGTAGATGTCCCGCGCCTCCCAGAATGTGCGCTGTTCGTTCTGAAAACCGAACGGCGTCAGCGTCCGGTTGTAGGCGCCGCTCCGGGCGATGCCGGCGCGAAACAGATCGGAGTGGGCCAGCAGGTTGGCGGTCATGAACGCGCCGTAACTGTGACCACCGATGGCGATCCGGTCCCGGTCGGCGACTCCCATCTCGACCACCGCGTCAATCGCCGCCTGCGCGCTGGCGACCAGTTGCTCGACGTAAGTGTCGTTGGCCGTGTAGCCCTCGCCCACGATCGGCATCGCCGGCCCGTCGAGGATCGCGTAGCCTTCGGCCAGCAACAGCAGGTGCGACGCTCCCCGCAATGTCGTGAACCGATGCGGTGATCCCCGCACCTGGCTCGCCGCCGCCGGGTCGACGTACTCGCGCGGGTAGGCCCACATCAGCATCGGCGGTCGGTCGCCCTCCTGATAGCCGGGCGGCAGGTAGAGGGTCGCTGACAGCCCGACGCCATCCGCGCGCTCGTACGTGATCAGGCGCTTCTCGACGCCGCGGAGAATCGGCGCTGGATCGGCATGGTCGGTCAACACCCGTACCGTGCCCGTCCCGGTCTCGCGGACGTAGTAGTTGGGGGGATCGGTCGGGCTCTCGCGCCGTGTCAACAGCGTCCGCCCGTCTTCCGACAGGACGGCGACGACCGTCTCGTAGCTTCCCGGCTCGGTCCGGAACAGCCGGGCAGTGTCCAGCGTGCCCAGGTGGAGCCGATCGACGAAGGGGAGATCGCCATCGGGCGATGCGCCGTTGCCCGCAAGATAGATGTAGTCACCGTCCTGCAGGACGGCACGGCCTGCGGTGCCGCCGCCGGGATTGAACAGCGGCCGGCCGGGATCGCTGTAGACAGCCTCGGCGCTCCGGTCGAACAGCCGACGCGCGTCGCCGCCGGACGGGTAGAGAATCGACGTGCGTGTCCACCGCGTTGGCCGGTCGGTCTCCGTTACCAGCGCCGTCCCGTCGGCGGTCCAGGCGATCCTCGAGAAACGGTGCTCGGTTCGCGTCAGCTCGCGTGGTGCGGTGTTGAACGGCGCCTCGAGCGAGTACACGATGTCCCGGTTCGGCACCGAGGCGTTCGGATCGCCGCCGTCCTGGGCTTCGGCCCACACCACGGTAGCCGGCACCGTGGAATGCCAGCGGTGACCGCGCGGCCCGGTGGGAACGCCGCCGATCGGCACCTGATCGGCGAGCGGCAACTCCGCCAGCACGACGGGGGCGGTCTGCCTCGGGGTGGCGTCGTGGCCGCCGCCGTCCCGCGACCACACCTCGACCGTGCGCGCGAAACCACGGGCCGGCAGGAGACGGGAGAATGGCGGCTGGACCCGCTCTAGCAGCAGGTGCTGGCCGTCGGGGGCGCCGGCAACCGAGGCATAGAGCCCCGGTTCCCCGACATCGGTCCGCGATCCCGTCGCGAGTTCGACGGTCGCGATCTGCGACGTGAAGTGGTAGCGGAAGAGGGCCTCGTCATGCGCGTTGGCGAGCAGGTCCTGATAGGTCCTGACCGGCGACTCTCGCCCGTCGTTCTCCTGCACGTTCGGCCCGTCGGGGGCGCGTGCGGGAGTGGGCGGCGACCCGCGCGCCGACTGGCGGAAGCGACAGAGTACGCCCGACGAATCGGCGAGCCATTCGCACGGGTTGCCCCAGGTGGCGTTCAGTGCCGCCGAGGTGAGCGGTCGCGGCTGTTGCGCCGCGAGGTCGGCCACCCACAGCTCTATCCCGGTGTCGCGCAGGACAGCGTATGACAGGTGCGAGCCGTCGGGGGCGAAAGCGGGCCAGCCCAGCGTCGTTCCGGCGGGAGCGACGATTCGGAAGCCGACGTCTTCAGCCGGGGCGTCGCTGCCGTTTCCGTTGCCGTCGCCGGTGGATGGGCCTGCTGCATCCAGGGGCCGAATCGTCATTGCCGCGATCGCCGGCGCCGACCAGGGTCCGCTGTTGCGCGGATCGATCCGGTACCCGGCCAGTCGGTGCATCGGCCGGGCCAGCCACGCGATGGGCGGCATCGAGCGCGACTCGACAAGCACGATCACGTTTCGCTCGGGTCCTACCAGGACGCCCGGAGTGGGTGGCGCGTCCAGGATCTCCACGATCCGGTCCGGCGGAACCAGGTAGCCGCCGCCATCCGCCGACGGCTGCCGGGCCGAAGCGCCGGCCAACAGGACCGTCACGACGAGCGCCGCCGCGGCAGCAGCCGTACGAGTCGTCCCGGCCGCACGAATCGCATTGGTCATGATGCGAATCATCCTACCGCACACTGGTTCCGGCGCCGTCCCGCGTGGCATGGTACAGACCGCAGTCCGAACCGAAACGGCCGTGCATTCCTCACGCATCCCCGCGAACCGCGCCACCAACCGGCTTGCGCGCCGGATCGGGCGGCTGCGCGCCGCCGCGATCGACATCAACGACCTGACCGAATCGAATCCGACCCGGGTCGATATCGAGTATCCGGCCGACCTTCTCGTACCTCTCGGATCGGCCGGCGGTCTCGATTACGACCCGCAACCGCGCGGCCTTCTCTCTGCCCGCCGAGCCGTGGCGGCGTGGCTGGACGCCGCGGTCGATCCCGACCGGATCGTCCTGACGGCCAGCACCAGCGAGGCGTACTCGCTCCTGTTCAAGCTGCTCTGCGATCCGGGCGACGACATCCTGGTGCCGCAGCCGAGCTACCCGCTCTTCGAGCATCTCGCAAGGTTCGAGGGCGTCGACTGTTCACCCTACCCGCTGGTGCACGACGGGCGACACTGGCGGATCGACACCGGCGCGCTCCAGGTTGCAGCGCGACCGCGCACGCGGGCCATCGTAGCCGTCAACCCGAACAACCCGACCGGCTCGTACCTCGCCCAGCCCGACCGGGATGCACTCGCCGCGCTCTGCCGCGCCCATGACATTCCGCTGATCGTGGACGAGGTGTTCAACGGTTACGCGATCGATCCGCGTCCCGGCGTTGACCGGAGCGTCCTCGACAGCGACGCCTCCGGAGGTCGCGTGGCGGACGATGTCGTCATGTTCGTGCTCGGCGGCCTGTCCAAGGCGGTCGGTCTCCCGCAGGTGAAGCTCGCCTGGATGGTCGTTGACGGCCCGGGCGACGCTGTCCCGGACCTGCTCGATGCGCTCGACCTGCTGGCCGACACGTACCTTTCTGTTTCCACACCGGCACAGCGGGCCGCGCCGCATCTTCTTTCCGCCGGGGCCGCGGTCACGTCGCGGATCCGGACTCGCGTCACCGGCAACTACGAGTGGCTGGTCGACCGTGCGGTCACGACTCCGGCCGTCCGGATCCTGTGCGCGGAAGGAGGCTGGTCTGCCGTCATCCGTCTCGGGGCCGCCGCCGATTTCGATGCGGAGGAAGCGTTGGCGATGGAACTGCTGGAGGACGCTCAGCCCGGGCAGGAGCGCGTCCTCGTGCATCCCGGCTACTTCTTCGACTTCGTGGAAGGGTCGCATGTCGTGATCAGCCTGCTCCCGCCCCCGGGGCGCTTCCGGGCGGGTGTCCGCCGCCTGCTGGCCCGCGCGGAAACGCATGGCGGAAGGTGACGGCAATCGACAGTTGTGTAATCCTGAGTGACGGACGTGACAGCCGACCTGCACCGATGACGGGAGACCACGGCTCGCCGGTGCTGAAGGATCTGGTCCTCGTCGGCGGCGGTCACACCCACGTGATTGTTCTTCGCCGGCTCGGGATGCGGCCGATCCCGGGCGTCCGGGTAACCCTGATCGCACGCGATCTCCATGCGCCGTACTCGGGCATGCTGCCGGGGCTCATCGCCGGGCACTACACGTTCGACGACGCGCACATCGATCTGGCGCCGCTGACCCGCTTTGCCGGTGCCCGGCTCTATCACGATGAAGCGATCGGGCTCGACCCCGACAGCCGTACCGTCATCTGCCGTGACCGGCCGCCGGTCCCGTACGATCTGCTCTCGATCGATGTCGGAATCTCGCCTTCGATCAGCGTGGAAGGGGCGTCGGATCACGCCGTTCCCGTCAAGCCGATCGGCGGGTTGGTGGCCCGATGGGAGCGGTTGGCCGCGCGCGTCCGGGCGAGCGATCAGCCGCTGCGCGTCGCCGTGGTGGGCGCCGGCGCCGCAGGCGTCGAGCTGACGCTCGCGATACAGCACGCGCTTGCGAATGGTGATGGCCCGGCCGGCGCGGGAGCCATTGCGACGGCTCCCGCGGCGACGGCCGGAGCAACCTTTCATCTTTTCGGCGCCGATCCGGTAATCCTGCCGACACACAACCGGGGAGCCCGACGGCGGTTCACGCGCGTCCTGGCGGAACGGGGCGTGGAGGTGCATCTCGGTTCCCGGGTTGCCCGGGTCGCTGCCGCTGCGCCGGGCGCGGTCCGGCTCCATACCGAAGACGGCGAGACGTTCGAAGTGGACGAAGTGATCTGGGCGACCGAGGCGGCGCCGCCCGCCTGGCCCGCGCGCGCCGGGCTGGCGGTCGACGACCGGGGCTTCATCGAAGTGGACGCAACCCTCCGCTCAACGTCGCACCCGGACGTCTTTGCCGCTGGCGACGTTGCTTCGGTCGTCGCCCACCCGCGCGAGCGGGCGGGCGTCTTCGCGGTCCGCCAGGGGGCCCCGCTGGCGGCGAACCTTCGCCGCGCCCTCGAGGGCGATCCGATCCGGGAGTTTCACCCGCAACGGAAGTTCCTCAGCCTGATCAGCACGGGCAACCGCTACGCCGTCGCCTCACGCGGCCACTGGTCGCTGGCGGGCGCGTGGGTCTGGCGCTGGAAGGATCGGATCGACCGGCGCTTCATGCGACGCTTCGCGGATCTCCCGCAGATGGATGCCGGCGCGGCCGCGCCGGCACCACGCCCGACGCCGCCCGCATCCGGTCTGGCCCCGCCTGAAGCCCTCGAGCAGCTCGCCAGACCGGCGATGCTCTGCGGCGGTTGCGGTTCGAAGGTCGGCGCGACGCTGCTGGACCGCGTCCTCGCGCGCCTTCGGCCCTTCCGTCGTGAAGACGTCCTGATCGGCCTCGACGCACCGGACGATGCCGCGGTCGAACAGTTCCCGCCCGGCGCTCTGCTCGTGCAGTCGGTCGACGCATTCCGCGCCATGGTGGACGACCCGTGGGTCTTCGGCCGCATAACGGCAACCCACGCCCTGGGCGATCTCTATGCCATGGGAGCGGAACCGCGGTCCGCGCTCGCCGTCGTCACGATCCCCCATGGCATGGAGGAGAAGATGGAGACGGTCCTCTTCGATCTGCTTGCCGGCGCCCTCGCGGTCCTGAACGACGCCGGCGTCTCCCTTACGGGTGGGCATACAAGTGAAGGGGCGGAGCTGACCCTTGGTCTGAGCGTGACCGGGACCGTTCAGCGCGACCGCATGCTGCGCAAGGGAGGCGCGCGACCCGGTGATCGCTTCATCGTGACGAAGCCGCTGGGTACCGGTACGCTGCTGGCTGCCGACATGCGCGGCAAGGCCAGGGCGCGCTGGGTCGCAGGCGCCACCCGCGCCATGTTGCAGTCGAACCGTGCCGCCGCGGGCGTGTTCCGCCAGCATGGCGCCCACGCCTGCACGGACGTTACCGGTTTCGGCCTGCTGGGCCATCTGGTCGAGATGGCGCGCGCGTCGGACATCGGCGCGCGCATCCATCTCGATGCCGTCCCGATTCTCGACGGCGCGGAGGAGACGGTCGCCGCCGGCATACTGAGTTCGCTGCAGCCGGAGAACCTTCGGCTCCGTCGGGCCGTAGCCAATCCGGAGGCCGCCACCGACAGGGACCGTTACGCCATCCTCTTCGACCCCCAGACCTCCGGCGGGCTGCTTGCGGCCGTCCCAGCCGACCGGGCCGCCCGGTACGTCACCACGCTGCAGGCGGCCGGCTACAACCACTCGGCCGATATCGGCGAAGCCCTCCCGGTTCCCCGCGACGGCGCCGGTCTGATCGAGATCGCCTGAACCGGCCGGACCTCAGGTCCGGCCGACGGCGCCGGGCAGGGTAGACTGGCGTGCGATTTCGCGACGTTCGGAGAGGAGGTCAGTCCGGCATGGTGGAGACAGGTAAACCGGCGCCGGCGCTTCGGTTGCCGGATCAGGATGGGGAGCAGGTTTCACTCGCGAACCTGACGGGCCAGTGGGTCGTTCTGTACTTCTACCCGCGCGACGACACGCCGGGATGTACAACTCAGGCGTGCGAGTTCACCTCGGCGTTGCACGACTTCCAGGAACTTCGACGCAGTCGTTCTCGGATGCAGCCCTGACGGCGCGGAGGCTCACCGGAAGTTCATCGCGAAGCACAATCTGGAGGTGCGACTGCTGTCCGACCCGTCGCACGAGACGATGGCGGAGTACGGCGCGTGGGGCGAGAAGGTCCTCTACGGCCGGAAGTCGATCGGCGTGATCCGGTCGACCGTACTCATCGATCCGGAGGGCAACGTCGCGCACCACTGGAAGAAGGTCCGCGCGGCGGGTCACGCGGGTCACGTCGCGCAGAAGCTCCGGGACCTGCGCGCAGCGGGCTGATCAGGGGCCGAAGCGCGCGGCGGCAAGCTCCGAGAACGCGCTCAGCAACGCAGTAGCTCGATGAAGTTGCCGGCCGGGAGGGTCGGATCGTCGTTGACGCGGACGAAGACGACCAGATCGCCGCTCTTGACGATCCCGCGACCAACCAGTTCCTGACGAAGGTCCCCGGGCGAGCCGGGGCCGCGGCTGACCGCGTGCGGCGTTACGCCCCACGAGAGCGCCAGCCGTCGACTGAGAGCCGGGTCGCCGGTAACCGCATGAACCGGCACGCGCGGGCGGATGGCGGAGAGATCGCGCACCGTCCGGCCGCTGCGTGTCACGGCGATCACCGCCGCCGCCCGCGATGTCTCGGCCAGCATCACCGCCGCGGCGCAGACGTCGTCGTCGTGCCGCGTGTCGTCGGCCAGCATGCGATCCAGGAAGTCGATGCCGATGCCGGTCGCCGCACGAACCGCCGTATCGTCGTGCGACACCTCCGCGTCGCGGATGATCGCGTCGAGCGTCCGGACCACGCGTTCGGGATCCGCGCCAACCGCAGTCTCACCCGACAGCATGATGGCGTCCACTCCGTCATCGACCGCGTTCGCCGCGTCGCTTACTTCGGCCCGCGTCGGGCGGGGCTCGTGCGTCATGGTCTCGAGCACCTGCGTCGCGACGATCACCGGCACGCCGGCGGCGCGCGCCCGTCGGGTCATCGATTTCTGGACCCGCGGCACCCGCTCCAGCGGGACCTCGATGCCAAGGTCGCCGCGCGCCACCATCACGGCGTTCGACTCCGCCAGGATTTCATCGAAGCGGTCAATCGCCCGCGGACGTTCGATCTTCGCGACCAGTCCGGCGGGCCGGCCGACCCGTGCCGCCGCCTCGCGTGCCCGCCGCATGTCGTCCGCGCACTGCACGAAGCTGACGCCAATGAAGTCGACGCCGGCAAGCAGGGCCCGCTCAAGGTCTTCGATGTCGGTGGAGGTAATCGCGGGAAGGGGGAAATCGACGTCCGGCGCGTTGATCCCCTTCCGGGAGGCGAGCGGACCGCCATGTTCCACTTCGGTGACAATCTCGCTGCCGTCGGTCTTGAGCACCCGGACCACAAGGCGGCCGTCGTCCAGCATCAGCCGGTTGCCCGGCCGGACCAGTTGCGCAAGCGGCGCGTACGGCGTCGCGACCCGCTCGGCGCTACCAGGGAAGTCACCCGTCGCGATCCGGAAACGGCTGCCGGCCTCGATACGCGCACCGTCCGACACGTCACCGATCCGGATCTTCGGACCGGCCAGGTCCTGAAGGATGGCAACGGTCCGGCCCAGCGCGTCAGACGTCCGGCGGATCCGCTCCGCCACCGCCTGCCGGCTCCCCGGCGTCCCGTGGGACGAGTTGATGCGAAAAACATCGACACCGGCTTCGATCAACCGGGTCAACCCGCCGTCGGTCTCGGTGGCTGGCCCCACCGTGGCGACGATCTTCGTGCGGCGGGCCATGGGGCACGAGTATAGGGGGACTGCCGCGACGCAACGCGGCGGACTACAATCTAGTCAGGAGATCAGCGCGCGGAGGGGCCGCGCGATTTGCACGACGACAGGACGAAGGAATGTCAGAAAACACGCATGAAGTGACCGACGGCAACTTCGAGCAGGCGGTGCTCCAGTCGGACCAGCCGGTGCTCGTCGACTTCTGGGCCGAATGGTGCGGACCCTGCCGCATGATCGCGCCGACCATTGAAGCGCTCGCCGCAGACTTCGCCGGCAAGGCGACCGTCGGCAAGCTTAATATCGACAGCAACCCGGAGACGCCGATGCAGTATGGCGTCCGCTCGATTCCGACCCTGCTGATCTTCAAGGGGGGTGAGGTGGTCGAGCAGGTGATCGGTCTTACCGACAAGGAAACGCTGCAGTCGCTCCTCGACAAGCACGTGCAGGTCTAGCCGGGTCCACCGGTAGCCCGGCGACGCCGAGTCCGGCGCCAGCACGTCCGTCAGGGTGCGCCGCTCATCTTCTGGATCAGTTGCGTCAGAGCCGGAGTGCGTCCGAGAAGCCGGACGTAAAGGGCAAGTTGCCCCCGGTGGTACTCCTCGTGTGCGATGCCGTGATGCAGCCACGTGAGGCGGGTCCATTCCTCGCCGTCGAAGCGGCGGATCTTCTGCAGCATGCCGATCTCGCCCGCCTGGCGAATCGCCTTGACGCCAGCGGCATTCGACGTTCGAAGCAGACGGATCAGTCCGGCGCGGGTCGCCGGGCGCTGGGCCGCAGGTGTGCCGTACTCGCGAATGAAGGCGGGAAAACTCTTTCGCGTGAAGTCGCCCCGCGGGTCGGCGAGTTCCCCTACCCACATCGCCGCCGTGTCGACGATGTGCTCCGTGACCTCCGCGACGGAACGCGCACCCGGTTCGGGACGGAAGTCGATCCGGTTCGGGGGAACGCGCTGGAGTTCGGCGATGACGCCCCGCCGGGCGTCGGTCCATGATTCCAGGGCTTCTTCAAGGAGCGTGCTGGCCGGTGGCATGCCGTGATGCTACTGCGAGGCGGAAACGGTGGGAAGGAAACCTGGTGCGCGGCGGTGCCGCGTGGCCTGCTCGAAAGCGTAGGCGATGCGGATGAGCGTCGGTTCGCTCCAGGCGCGGCCGAAGAAGGAACCGCCGACCGGGAGCCCGTGGATGAAGCCGGCCGGCACCGTGATGTTCGGATACCCGGATACGGCGGCGAATGCGGAACTGCTGCCGCCGAAGTGATCGCCGTTCACCAGGTCCGTCACCCAGGCGGGACCGCCGGTCGGCGCGAAGATGGCGTCGAGATTGTCCGCATCCATGACCCTGTCGATCCCCTCCGCGCGTGAGAGCCGGCGCGCCGCGGCGCGAGCGTCGAGGTACTCCGGATCCGTCAGCGGTCCTCGGGCTTCTGCCGCAAGCAGGCGCTCCTGCCCGAAGTACGGCATTTCTTCCGAAGCGTTCGCCTGGTTGAAGGCGATGAGATCCGCGAGCGTGCGGATCGGCGGATCCGGGAGCGTTTCCAGGTATGCGCCGAGACCCGCCTTGAACTCGTAGCTCAGTACCGTGGTTTCGGCACGGCGCATCGACGTGGTGGGGCGGAGGTCCACCGGATCGACGATCAGGGCGCCGCAGGAACGCATCGCCTCGAGCCCCGCTTCCATGAGTTGATCCACGAGGGGATGGAAACCGAAGGCGCTCCGCATGACCCCGATGCGGGCGCCCTCAAGCCCGTCCGCATCGAGGAACGGCGTGTAGTCGGTGAGACCGCGAGAGTCCGCCTCGGCTGTCGCCGGATCGCGCGGGTCCGTGCCGGCGATGACTCCCAGCACCAGGACGGCGTCGCGCACGGTGCGCGCCATGGGACCGGCGGTATCCTGCGAATCCGCAATCGGGATGATGCCGGCGCGGCTCACGAGGCCCACCGTCGGCTTGATTCCGACAATGCCATTGGCATTCGACGGACAGACGATCGACCCATCGGTCTCGGTGCCAATCGCCGCCGCGACGAAGTTGGCGGAGACCGCGGCCCCCGAGCCCGAACTCGAGCCGCACGGATTGCGATCGAGCGCGAACGGATTGGCGCACTGCCCGCCCCGCGCGCTCCAGCCGCTCGATGACCGCGTGGAGCGATAGTTGGCCCACTCGCTGAGGTTCGCCTTGCCGAGCAGCACCGCACCGGCGTCGCGCAGGCGGCGTGCGACCGGCGCGTCCTCGGCCGGGCGCGACCCTTCGAGCGCCAGCGAGCCGGCTGTGGTGGTTGTGCCGTCGGCCGTCCCGATGTTGTCCTTCAGCAGAATCGGGATGCCGTGGAGGGGGGAGCGCGGCTCGGACGCGTCGCGCTCGCGGTCGAGGGCCTCGGCGTCGGCGAGTGTGTCCGGGCTCGTCTCGATCACGCTCCGGAGCATCGGCCCCTGTCGGTCAAGTGCGGCGATGCGGGCAAGGTAGGCGTCGGTGATGCTTCGCGAAGTCCGTTCGCCCGACGCCATCGCGGAGGTGAGTTCATCGATGGTGGCCTCCTCCAGTTCGAACGAGGCGGATGCAGGCGGGTCGGATCCGGCAAAGGAGGCGCCGGAGCGATCGCTGCCCTGCGTGGCCGCATTGGGCGTCGCCGCCTGTCCGCACCCCGCTGTGCCGGCGACGACTGCTCCGCCCGCCAGCGCGCCGGAACGGAGGAATGCGCGTCGATCCATCGCCATCGCTTGACTCCCTCGGTACGCGCCGCCGGACATCGCGGTTACGGCACCGTGATGTTGAACGGGATGTAGGTCTCGCCCCAGTGGAGGCGCAACTCGGCGTCCTTCTTCTCGACCTCGGCGAAGTAGAACGCGAGCGTCTCCATGTGTGCGCCGAAGCTGGGCGTCGCCATGAAGCGAAGCGCGTCCTCCTCCTCGCCCGGGTACGGCGTGTGGTAGACGTCGGCGGCGCGGCTGAAGATGATCGTCCACCGGTTTGGATCGGGAATCGCCCAGAGGCTGTACTTCCCCGCCGGGAGCGCGTTGCCGTTGATCGTGACGTCGCGGCTGAACGCGATCGCGGTCGCGTCATTCGCACCCGGATTCCAGATCTCGCCGAACGGAACGATGCCGCCGAAGAGCTCGCGGCCGCGCGCGACCGGGCGGTCATAGGTGACGGTGATTTCGGTGTTCGCCACCTGCTGCCAGACCGACCCGCTCTGGCTCGGCTTGACGTCGTCGAGCGCAATAATGGGGAGATCGGCGCCGACAGCATCTCCGCCCGCCGGCGCGCCGCCGCCCTCCGTGCCACCACCGCCGCACGCCGCCAGCAGCCCCGCCAGCCCCATCGCCATCGCCACTCGCTTCGTCATCGATCGCTCCTTTCCGACCGTTGCAGTCTACCCCGTCAGCGGCGGGGCAGCCTCTCCTCGGCCATCGCCGTGCGGTAGGCGAACACCGCGGCGACCACCGCCATCTGGCGGAGGTCATCCGGCTGGACGCGATCGGTGACGTCCATGTTGGAGTGGTGGGTCCGCGAGTTGTACTCCAGCCGGTCCTGGATGAACTGGAAGCCGGGCAGACCGGCGCGGTCGAACGGCACGTGGTCCGTTCCGCGCGTCGAGCGCAGCCCGATCGTCGTGACGCCGAGATCAGCGAGGTCGCGTATCCACTCCCGGAAGATCGGCGCCGCCTCGTCATGGCCCTGAAGCCAGATGCCGCGAATCCGCCCCGCGCCGTTGTCGAGGTTGTAGTAGGCGGACAGCTCGGCGTGCCGCGGCTGTCGCGGCCCGGCGTTGCCACCGCCGTAGTGTCGGGCTACGTAGGCACGCGACCCCAGCAGGCCTTCCTCTTCGCCTCCCCAGAGGGCAATCCGAATCGTACGGCGCGGGCGCGCCCCCACGGCCTGCAGTATGCGCGCCGCCTCCATCATCGCCGCCACGCCCGCCGCGTTGTCGGTCGCACCGGTTGCGGCGTGCGTCGAATCGAAATGCGCGCCCAGAATGACCACCTGGTCCGCGAGGTCGGTTCCGGGTATCTCACCGATCAGGTTGAAGCCGTTCGGCCGCGTCTCGTCATGGAAGCGGGTCGTGATGTTCAGCTCGACCGTCACCGGGAGTCCCATGTCGATCAGTCGCGCCATCCGGTTGTAGTGCTCGACCGCGAGCGTAGCCGTCGGGACCGCCGGCGGTGCATCCGACTCACGCGACCCCCCGATTCCCACGAAGATGGTTCCGCCATCGGTCCGCTGCGTGGGCCAGGCAAGTTCGCTGCCGAGCGGCGCGCCGCTGACGAGGAGTGCGGCATCGCTGCCCCGGTCGAACACCGCGACGACACCCTCTTCGCTCAGGTACTCGTGCAGTCCCGGATCGTGCCACGGACCCGAGCCCCCGCTACCCAGAGCCCGCTCCCTCCCGGGCCTTGCCGCCCGCGCGAGCAGGTCGTCGTCCATTCGGAGGACGATGTCCCCCTCGAGCATGGAAACCTCGCGTTCCGGCTGCAGCAACACCACCTTGCCCCGGAGCGTGCCGTGGGCGCGGGCGCGTCCGACCGCCGAATCCAGGTCGACGCGCACTGCCTGCGCCGTGACCGTCCCCTCCGTGCTCGTCGTCCAGGCACGGGGGTAACCGATGATCGGCATCACCTGCGGCTCGATCATGTGGGCGTGGAACCTCTCGAGCGACCAGCCGCGACCGTAGGGAAAGCGCTCCTCGTGCACGTCCAGACCCCACGAGCGCATTCGGTCCGCCGCCCAGGCTCCGGCTGCCTCGATCGCGGGCGTGCCGGTGACGCGCGGGCCGTAGACGTCGCTCAGCCACCGGACGATGGTCATGGCGTCCGACCGCTCGGCGCTCTCGTTGCGAATCGCGCGGATGACGTCGGCGTCATCGGCACCGCGGGACTGTCCCTGAAGTGCTGGCGCAGTGAGTACGGCCGCAACGCCGAGCGCGATGAGCCGGCAGCGAAACGCGGCGGAGCCCCGGGAGCCGCGAAGCGCCCGTCCGGTGAAACGTGCGTTCGTCGGCACGGGCGCTATCCGCCCGGCGCAGCGCTCGGGCGCGGGGACGTCACCATGCCGGAGGCGTCGATACTGAAGAACAGCCCGCCGGTGGCCGCATCCACCGATTCGATTGGCGTCCCGTTGATGCTGATGCCGGTGGTGACGCGACCGCTCCCTCCCGGGTTGCGCCGGCACTCGTTCACATCGCGCACGGCCATCGAGTTCGAGACCCCGACCGGAACGTCGCTGAAGGTGAACTCGAAGTTGTTGGGCGTCGTCTCGACCAGCGGAACGACCTGGAAGTTCCGCCAGCTCGCGGCAACGTTCGTCACCTGATCCATCCGCGCCAGACAGGCATTGAAGTCCTCGGTCTGCACCGGCGGCGGCGCGGCGGCAGGCCGACTGACGAGGGCGAGGCGCGCCGTGACAATCTGGCTCGGCTGCAGCCCGCGCGGTCCCTGCTCGCAATCGGTCGCGAGCGACGCCGCGGCGGCGGCGAGCAGGAGGATCAGCGAAGGGATGCGGCGGCGCGTCATCGGACTCGAACTGGAGCGCTCAATTACAGCATAGCCGATAGGCGCCGATAACTGACATGCGGGTTCGCTCATGCTGAGGCTGCTCCGGAGAACGGTCACCATCGTCGCCGCACTGCTCGCCGCCCTGCTCGGCCTGGGCGCCGTCATGCTGATTGCGCCTCCCGGCCCGGAATGGCGCGAGAAGGTGTCGCGGCTCGCAAGCGAGCAGGCCCCAGCCATTATCCGGAACCTTCGGGGCGCATTCGGCGGGGTCCGGGACCTCGTCGACCCGGGGGACTGAGTCCGACCGCGGCGGCTCCGAGAATTTACGCTCGCGCAACCGCACTGTCGTCTTCCCGTAATCCGGCCGGCGCACACTGAGGCAGTGCCGTACCCGGCCGTCTCCCCGCCTCCGTGGCGAGGCGTCGCGGCCCGGGCCGGTGCGCGGGACGGGTGGACGCGTCCCGCCGGGTCCGCGGGGGCAATACCTCGGGGCGCGGTGCCTCCCGGCGCGTCCACCCGTCCCGCGCGCCAGCTTGTCGGACAGTCCTGTGCGGTATATAAGAAACCTTTCCGCCGGATATTCCCGGGCGCCGACCCAGGAGCGGCCCCGAACGAAGGAGGCAGCAGATGACACGCGCAACCCGCATCGGCATCATCAGTGTGGCCCTCGCCCTCGTCGCGTTTGCAGGCGTGCAGGAAGCGGCAGCGCAGGCCCACAATCACATCGGCCACGTTGCCGACAAGTGGAACGACACGCCCGAGATGGTTGGACTGCTGCCCGCCGCGATCGCCGAGGCGCGCGTCGCGGCGCAGCACGCCGGCCTGGCGGGGCGGGATCCGAGCGACCTCGACGCGATGAAGCGGCATACGGCGCATGTGCTGCACGCCGTCGATCCGACACAGATCGAGAACGGTCCCGGCGCCGGCTACGGCGTGAAGCAGGCGGCCGAGGGAGCGGCAAAGCACATCATGGCGGCCGCCAATTCCGATGATGCATCGGGCGCGGTCAAGACGCACGCAGAGCATGTGGCGACATCGGCCCGGAACACCGTAGCCCGGGCGGACGAGATCGTCATGCTGGCGCAGAAGATCGACGCCGCCACGTCAGCCAGCGACGCGGCCGGACTGGTCGCCGAGTTGAACGACCTCGCCCAGGCGCTGCTCGCCGGCGTCGACGCCAACAACGACGGCCGTACCGGCTGGCAGGAAGGCGAGGGTGGTCTCGAGACCGCGGAGACGCATCTGAACCTGATGAAGAACGCGGAAGGCCTCTAGGCGCTGCCGCGCGGACGGACTTCAGTCGTCGGCGTAGGAACCGCGGAGACGGTGTTCCGGGTGCGCCTCCAGCCATTCCGCCATGCGGTCACTGCGGGTGACCGCCTCGGCAATGAAGGCGACCGCATCCGCTAACCGCTCGTCCGGTTCAGCGCAACTCAGCCTCAGGAAGCCGGCGCCCGCGGCGCCGAAGCACTCGCCGCCCAGACAGGCGACGCCCTGCGCATCGTCCGCCCCCTCCAGCAGGAAGAGGGCGAGCCCGTGCGACGTGATGCCGTGCCGGTTGCAAATCGGCTTGACGGACGGGAACACGTAGAACGTCCCGCCCGGAGAGAGGCAAACGACCCCTTCGATCCTGTTGAGGCCATCGACCAGCAACGCGACCTTCCGCCGGAACTCGGCCATTCGTTCGTCGCGCAGGGCAAGGTCTCCGGCCATCGCGGCCATTCCCGCCCGCTGCACGAACGGCGGGACGCACGAGAGTGACGTGTTGGCGAAGAGGCCGAACTTCTCGATCGCCGGTGCGCTTGCCACCGCGAAGCCGAGCCGCCACCCGCTCATGCTGAAGGACTTGCTGAACGTGTAAGCGGCGACACACTGACCGATCATCCCGGGCTGTGCGAGCAGTGAATGATGCTGCCCCTTCCAGACCATCGCGTCGTACGGCTCGTCGCTGAAGACGGCCACGTCACGGCCCCGGACCCGTTGCGCCAACTGCTTGAGATCGTCCAGCGTCGCGATGCCTCCGGTCGGATTGTGCGGAGAATTCAGGATGATGGCTTTCGGGCTCGGGTCGTCCGCCAGGAAGCGTTCGACATCGCCCAGGTCAGGGCGAAAATCCTGTGCCGCGCGCAGCTTCGAGATCACCAACCGCCCACCCCGCCGCTGCACGTTCGCCGGATACGTGGGAAAGTGCGGACTGAAGATCAGGACGCCATCGTCGGGGTTGACGAACGCCTCGCAGAAGAACTGCTCGAAGATCTTGGCGCCCGGCCCCGCAATCACGTTCTCGGCCGTGACCGACAATCCGTATTCCCGATTGACATAGGCCGCGGCCGCGGCGCGGAATTCCGGAAGGCCGAGCGACGGACCATACCGCGTTTCTCCAGACTGAATGGCCGCGACGCCAGCGTCCAGGGCGGACGGCGATGTCGGAAAGGGACTGTCGCCGATCTCCAGTTCGATCACGTCCTTCCCTGCGGCAATCAGCCCCTTGGCGGCGGCAAGGACGGTGAACGCGGTCTCCCCCTGCACGATGGAGGCGAAGGTGGAAAAGCTGGCGGCCATCGAAACCGGGCGATCTTACGCGAACACCAGGCGCGGATCCTCGAGCAGCGTGCGGAACGTCCGAAGCAGGTCCGCACCCGTCGCACCGTCGAGCGCCCGGTGGTCGGCGGCGAGCGTCACCGTCAGCATCGTCGCAACCCGCACCTTCTTCTTACGGGCCACGGGACGTTCCTCCAGGGAACCGATGCCGAAGATGCATCCCTGCGGCGGATTGAGAATCGGATACAGGCTCGACACGCCGAACATGCCGAGGTTGGAGACGGTGCACGTCCCGCCCGTGTATTCCTCCGGGGCGAGCCTGCCGTCACGGGCCCGGTCCGTCAGGTCGCGGAGCTCCGCGGCGATCGTCGCGACGCACTTCGTGTCGGCGCTCCGGACAATCGGCGTCACCAGGCCGGCGTCGGTGGCGACCGCCACGGCAAGGTCGACGCGCCCGAACCGGCGGATGCCGGCGCCCGTCCAGGCAACGTTCGCTTCCGGGACGGCAGCCAGAGCCAGCGCGACGGCGCGGACGATAACGTCGTTCAACGTAAGCGCCTCGTTCATCGCGGCGGCCGCGTTCGCTTTCGCGCGGCGCTTCAGCATTCTGTCGACGGCACAGTCGATCGACAGATAGAAGTGGGGCGCGGTCTGCTTGGCGTGCGTCATCCGCTCAGCCGTGACGCGGCGCACAACGGTGAGCGCTTCGTCGCGGTACGGGGTGTCTGACGACAAGTCGTGCAGTCCGGGCGGACGATCCGTCGCGGGCTCGGGAGCCGGGGCCGTCGCCGGACCGCCGGCCGTCGACCGGGCGCCGAGCGCCTGCTCGATGTCGCGCTTCGTCACCTTGCCGGTGTCCGAACCGGGCGCCACGGTGCCGACGTCGATGCCGGCGTGGGCGGCCATACGGGCAGCAAGAGGCGTGACGGACGGATCCTCGGCGCCGCCGGGGGTGGGCGAGGCGGGGTCCACCGAGAGCCCGCCCCGGCCCGCGGGAGGCGCTGGCGAGGGTGGCGGCGGCGCGATGGGCGAACTGGTGACCCACGGGTTCGACGCTGCCGCGACCGATGGCGCTGCCGCCGCTGGAGGCTCGGGCGGCGCGGGGACGTCTTCGCCCGCCGCAGCCGGACGGATCATGCCGAGCAGCGTGCCTACCTCCACGCCCTCGGTGCCCGCATCGACACGGATATCGTCCAGGATCCCGTCGGCGGGGGACTCGAGCTCGACGGTGGTCTTGTCGGTTTCGACTTCGGCGATCGGCTCACCCGCCGTCACCCGGTCGCCGGGTTGCTTGAGCCACGCAGCCAACGTCGCGGACGTCATCGACGCAGCCACTTCGGGCATCAGGATCTCGGCGGCTTCGGTCGTCATGTTCGTGTCATCGGGACCGGCCCGTGATCAGAAGTCTGGCCGCAGCGTCTATGATGGCTTCCGAGTCCAGGCCGTACTCGCGGTAGAGGTCGGGTATGTCGCCGGACTGGCCGAAGCGGTCCACACCGAGCGGAGCGATCAGGTGGCGGTTGACGCCGGCGAGCCAACTCAATGCCGCCGGATGGGCGTCGATTACGGTGACCAGGCCTGCCGCCGCCGGAACCGGATCGAGCAGCCGCTCGATCTGCGCCTTGGGGCGGGCCATGCCCGGAGGCGTGCGGTGTCCCTCCATCCATCCGCGGTAGAGGCGATCGACGGAAGTGACGACCAGGAGCCCGGCGTCCGGATCGTCCTCGCGGATCTCCTCGTGCGCTTCGATCGCTTCCGGCAGGACCGCTCCGGACGCCACGATCACGAGTGCCGCGCCCGGGCCGGGGGGGACACGCCAGTAGCCGCCCTCCGTCACGTCCGCAGCGAATTCCGGCGTGAATTCCCGCTCCGGCTGGGGAATCGGACGGGTCGACAGCCGGAGGTAGACCGCCCCGCCGTCGTCCGCCTGCAGGTGCTCGAAACTCCAGCGCAGGATCTCGCACAGCTCATCGGCGTATGCCGGTTCGAACGACGTGAGCCCGGGCTGTCCCATACCGATCAGAGGTTCGTAGATCGACTGGTGCGCACCTCCTTCGGCGGCCAGCGAGATGCCCGACGGCGTTCCGACAATGATGAAGCGCGCGTCCTGATAGCAGGCGTAGTTGAACGCGTCGAGGCCGCGGCTGATGAACGGATCGTAGACCGTCCCAATCGGCAGGAGGCGCTCGCCGAATAGCGGCGCGCTCAGGCCTAGCGCGGCGAGCAGGATGAACAGGTTGTTCTCGGCGATGCCCAGCTCGATGTGCTGCCCGGCGGTGGACACCTCCCAGTTGAGGGCGGAGAGGATACGTTCGTCCTTGAACAGGTCGCCCCGGTCCCGGCGTCCGAAGATTCGGCGCCGGTTCAGCCATGATCCGAGATTCGTCGAAACCGTGACGTCCGGCGACGAAGTGACTACCCGGTCGGCCAACTCCGGATGCCGGCGGGCGAGGTCCGAGAGGAACCTGCCGAACGCTTCCTGCGTCGACAGCCGCCCGTCGGCCAGCGCCGCGGGTGGATCGAACTGCTCCGGCACGGCAATCCGGGCCGCGCGGCGGCGGCGCGACCCGGGCGCCGCCTGTGCGAACGGCGTCCGGCGCAGGAACGCCTCGAGCCCTTCCGGCAGGACGTCCAGCCCGGCGAATCGATCCCATTCCTCGCCGTCGCCGATCCCCATCCGTTCCCGGAACGCCGCCATCTGCTCGGGCGTGATCAGGCCGGCGTGATTGTCCTTGTGACCGGCGAGCGGCAGACCGTAACCCTTGATCGTGTAGGCAATGAAGCAGGTTGGCCGATCGTCGCTGACGGCGCGGAACGCGTCGCGGACGGTTTCCAGATCGTGGCCGCCCAGGTTGGTCATGAGCCGTCCGAGCGCCTCGTCGTCATGCTCGTCGAGCAACGCGCGGATGCCGTGCGTGTCGCCCAGGTCGCGGAGCAGTTCCTTTCGCCACGCCGCACCCCCCTTGTAGGCGAGCGCGGAGTACAAAGCGTTGTCGGACGAGTCGATCCACTGTCGGAGCGCATCGCCTCCGGGCTTGCGAAACGCCTCGGTGAGCAGACGGCCGTACTTGAGGACCTCGACCTGCCAGTCGAGGTCGCGGACAATCGTCGCAATGCGGTCCGAGAAGCGCTCGGCCATCACCGCGTCGAGGCTCTGGCGGTTGTAGTCGACCACCCACCAGACGTTCCGGACATCCTGCTTCCACGACTCGACCAGCGCCTCGAAGATGTTCCCCTCGTCGAACTCGGCATCACCGGCGACCGCGATCATCCGGCCGGGCGCTTCGTCCGTGCCGAGGCCACGCAGGCGGAGGTAGTCCTGCACCAGCGCGGCGAAACTGGTCATCGCCACGCCCAGGCCGACCGAGCCGGTCGAAAAGTCGACGTCGTCGCGATCCTTCGTCCGCGACGGATACGACTGCGCGCCCCCGAAGCCCCGGAACCGCTCGAGCTGATCCTGCGTCTGGTTGCCCAACAGGTACTGGATGGCATGGAAGACCGGGCTGGCGTGCGGCTTGACGGCAACCCGGTCGGCAGGGCGGAGCGCGTCGAAGTACAGGGCCGTCATCAACGTCGTGACCGACGCGCAGGATGCCTGATGGCCGCCCACCTTCAGTCCGTCACGCGACGGACGCAGGTGGTTGGCGTGGTGGATCATCCAGACCGACAGCCAGAGAACCTTCTGCTCGAGGGCGCGCAGATAGCTAATGTCAGCGTCGGCCCCATCGGGGCCGGGCGGGTCGGGCGAGGGCGCCTGGGCAGTCGCCGGGATCGCCATAGGAGTAGTAGGATGCCCCAACACGCCGACGCCGAGCAATACGAGGGCCTGCCATGACCGACGAACGACTGACGCGGCGCGAAGCGCTCCGCCTCATTGGGCGCGGAATGGCGGCGGGCGCCGCCGCCACCGGGGTTACGCCGCTCGGAGCGCAACAACGGTTCACCAGCGCGCAGCCGCCTGACTTTCCCACCGGAGGCATCATCCGGACCCTCCAGGGTGATGTCGACCCGGCGGAGCTTGCCGAGGGGGCGACTCTCTTCCACGAACACGTGGGCCAGGACGACATCGAACTGGCGGTAGAAGAGTTGCGCGCCTGCGCCGTCGACGGCCTCGGCTGCATCGTCGACGCGGCCACGGGTCGCCGGACCGGCGAGGAGGTCCGTAACCTGCAGGCCATCGCCGACCGGAGCGACGTGCGGATTGTCGCGGCCGGCAGCTATTTTCAGGACATCGGCTTCGCCATCTACCCGGTTCGCGTCGCCGAGATGTCCGAGGACGAGCTGGTCGACGAACTGGTTGCCGACGCGGCCGCCCAGCGGTGGGGCGCGTTCGGCGAGATCGCCTCGTCGCTCGAGATGCGGCCCGACGAGCGGAAGGTGCACCGCGCGGTCGCCCGCGCGCATCTGCGGACCGGGCTGCCTATCTTCACGCACACGCCGCACGAGAGCTGCCCGAGTTGCGCGATGGACCAGATGGACGTAATCGAGGGGGCGGGTGTCGATCTCTCTCATGTGGTGATCGGCCACATGGCTACCCTCAGGCCGGAGCACGATCCGCTCGGCACCCACCGGGCGGTGGCGGAGCGGGGAGCTTTCATCGGCCTCGACACGCTGGGGCACGAGATGAGCCGCTCCGACATTCCGGCCGCCGACAAGGTCCGGATGGTGCAGGACCTGCTCGACGCCGGTCTGGAGGATCACATCCTGCTCTCGTCCGACATGGGGAACGTCCGCCAGTTCAAGCGGTACTACGGTCATGGCTGGGCCTCGGTGCTGATGCAGTTCGTCCCGAAGTTGCGCTTCGCCGGCGTGCCGGAAGAAACGATCCGCAAGATCCTCGTCGACAATCCGCGGCGCTTCCTCGCCTTCGTGCCGGTCTGATCCATGCGGCGCTGGATGCCGGCGGTAGTGGTCGTGCTCGGGGCCGGCGCCGCCATGTGCAACGGACCGACCGATCCGGGACCCGGCGACGACTACCTGTCCCCCGCGCTGCGCGCCGAGGTGGAGCAACTCAAGGCGTCCGTCGCCGCGCAGCCGACCGACGCGGAGACGATTGCCGAGCGGGCCCGCATTCTGGCCGACTGGATCGACGCTTACGCGCTGGCGGGCAACGAAGCGGGGCTGCGCGGGCCGAACGTGCGGCTGCAGGCCACGCTGCCGCCGACCGGCGCCGCCGCCCGCCGGCAGGGGGCGACGATCGACCGCCTGGTGCGGGAGTTCTCGCTGCGCGACGTCCAGGGATCCCTCGGAACGTTGACGGCCGACTCGCTCGGACCCTTCGAGGCACGCAGCCACCAGACCATCCGCCAGACGTGGACCGTGGGCAGCGAGCCGGTGACGGCGGGCGGCGGCTTCTGGGTGGCGCGGCACTTCAGCGTGAACAACGGTCCCTACCAGACCGGCGATCCCTCCGCCGACGGTTACGTCACGATCCTGACGAGCGACGACGACGCCCGCTTCGCGACCGACGTCTACATGGCGAGCGGTCCCCATGGCGGCTTCCGCGCGCCGGAGCCGGCACTGGTGTTTCGCCTCGCGGCGGGAACGCTCGATCCGGGCGAGACGGTCACCATCACCTACGGCGACACCACGGGCGGCGGGCCGGGACTGCTGATGACCAGCACGTCGAGCGCGCGGATGCCCTTGCCGCTTTATGTCGATCTGGACGGCTCCGGGGAATGGCGACCGCTACCTATCCTGCCGTTCGTCGTGAGCGGCACGGCCGTGGCGGGAGTCCACGGCTTCGCCCCGAGTGTCGTAGCCCCCGGCGAGACCTTCGAACTGTCGGTGCGCGCCGAGGATGCCTTTTTCAACCGGGCGACCGGACCTATCCCCGCCTTCGAGGTCCTGGTAGACGGGGATGTCCGCGCGACGACGCCCGCCGGAACGGATCCCATCACCCTCGTGGAGTTGACGCTCGACGAACCGGGACCGCACTGGGTGGAGATCCGTTCCGAGGATGGGGCCATCACGGGAGACGCCAACCCGATCCTGGTGGCGGAGGATCCCGAGCGGCGGATCTACTGGGGCGACACGCATGGCCACTCCGGCTATGCCGAAGGCATCGGCACCGTCGAGTTCTTCATGACGTTCGCGCGGGACGACGCGCGGCTCGACTTCGTGACGCACTCCGAGCACGACACGTGGATGGACGACGCCGAGTGGGAAGTCTCGCGGCAGGCCGTGCTGTCGTTCGATGAGCCGGGACGGTTCATTCCCTATCTCGGGTGGGAGTGGACGCGGCACGCACGTTTCGGCGGCCATCACAACGTGCTGCTCCGGACCGCGGAAGGCCGCGAACGCGTCTCGGCGCTGGAGCATCCGACGCTTTCCGACCTGTACCGCGAGTTGCACGCGCTCTACGACCCCGCCGACGTCGTGGTGATTCCCCACGCCCACAATCCGGGCGACTACCGGCAGTCGGACGCCCGTCTCGAACCGCTGATCGAGATGATGTCGATGCACGGAACGTTCGAGTGGTTCGCCAGGCAGTACCTGTCGCACGGCCACCAGGTCGGGCTGGTCGCCGCTTCTGACGACCACCTCTCGCATCCAGGGTACTCGGCCCCCAACCGGAACACGCTGGCGCAGCGAGGTGGTCTGGGCGCGGTGCTCGCACCCGAGCGCTCGCGCGACGCGATCTTCGACGCCATGCGGGAGCGGCGGACGTACGCGACGACCGGCGATCGGATCATTCTCGACGTGACGGTCAACGACACGCCAATGGGCCAGCGGGCCGAATACGCCGAAACCCGCGCGGTGTCGGGACGTGTCATCGGCACGGCGCCGATCGCCTCGATCACCCTGCTGAAGAACGACGAACCGATCTGGAGCGAAACGTACGGGATCGACGCGGGGGGCGGCCGGCCCGCCGACGTGGAGGAATGGTTGCTGTCGTTCACGTCCGATGCGACGCCACGGCATCCCGGGGACGCGCCGCGCGGCTGGAGGCACTGGCGCGGCGATCTGCGCGTCCGGGGCGCGGCACTGGCGGACGTCGCGGCCACCGACTTCGTCAATCCGACGACGCAGGCGCTCGAACCCGAGGGGAACGGCGCCCGGTTCGCTACACACACCCGTGGGGACGCGAGTTCGATCCGGTTGACGCTGACCGATATCCGCCCCGACGCAACGATTGTGCTCAATCTCGATGCCGCGCGCGAAACCGGATCGGCGCCGCCGTTCTTCCGTCCGCCCGCCGACATCGAAGCGGAGGAGGTTCGGTTGCCGCTGCACACGAGCGGCATGACGCGAACCCTGCCGGCGGAAGGCTACCCGGACGACCGGATCACGTTGCGCCGCCTCATCCGCAACGGTCCGCGCGACGTGACGTTCAGCTACACCGATGACGACGAGCCGCGCCAGGGGGACTACTACTACGTCCGCGTCGTCCAGGTGAACGACGCGATGGCGTGGTCCAGCCCCGTCTGGGTGGGCGGCTATCCGTCACGGTAGGACGGTCGCAAGGGCGCACACCGTCAGTCCGCCCGCGGCGGTACGGCGCACGCGGCGCCGCGGCCCAGCGGAGCGGCCGCCAGCGCGGCGCCGATGGCGGCCAGTGTCGCAGCGTCGCACGCGGCCTGCATCCGCTCGAACAGTTCCTGT
The DNA here is from genome assembly GCA_965202655.1 of Vicinamibacterales bacterium. Classification (GTDB taxonomy): domain Bacteria; phylum Acidobacteriota; class Vicinamibacteria; order Vicinamibacterales; family UBA8438; genus VXRJ01. The sequence continues at coordinate 1,213,015 of CBDBBK010000001.1, forward strand.
TCCTCCCGCCGGATGTGTGCGCGCAGGATGAGACCGAACGCCGGGAGACGATCGTCCAGGCGCGACACGCCGTCCGCTTCCAGACCGCGGATCATCGCACGCATCGCCTCATGGTCGGCAACCAGCGCTGCCGCCTCGCGCGCGCCACCCGCCACATGGCGCGCCGCCGCAGGAAAGACATGCGCCTCTTCCGCCTCGAAGTGCGGCAGCAGGTCGCTCTTGAAGAAGGCAATCAGCCGCGCCACCTGCCCGGCTCGATCCTCGGGCCAGTCAGCGTTCGGATTGGTCGACCGGCCCAGGATCAATCGCTCCGCCATCACGAGTCCCTGGTGATGGTCGCGTGACAACGGCACCAGGCTCGCGTGACGCTTCATGCCGGTACAATCCTCCCCCTGCCCACGCTACACCACCGGGAACCGGAAAAGACCAGACAGGCTATCCACCCGCCACGGATCCGACGATCAGGAACGGTTCGTCGCCGGCGGCGACGGCGGGTGGGAGGGGGGCATCGGGAGCTTCGTGCGACAGGTCTTCCCCGCAGACGAAAAAGCGGAGGTAGGGGCGGCGACGGCGCGTGACGTGGTCCCGGATCGTGCCGCGGAGCATCGGATAGGCCCGCTCGAGAGCGTCCAGAAGGGCACGCTGCGTCAGGCCTCCCGCGGCCTCCGTACCCTCGGCGGCCACCGGAATCCGTACTTCCCGGTCGACGGCAGCCAGCGTGCAGAGTTGCGCCGGCAGGGCGATGGTCACCATAACCCGGCCGCCGAGAGCATTCTCCGGTGCGGGTCCGGGAGTCGACCGCGGCGCGGGTGTGGTCATACCAGGGTCTGGACCTCCACGGAAAGAACCGGCGGCAGGTCGTGAACGATCGGCGCCCAGCGGTCGCCCGCGTCGTTGGAGGCGTAGACCTGGCCGCCAGTCGTGCCCACATAGACGCCGCACGGGTTGAACGTATCGACCGCCATCGCGTCGCGCAGGACATTGACGTAGCAGTGCTGCTGCGGCAGTCCTTCGCCCAGCGCCTCCCACTCGCCGCCGCCGCTACGGCTCCGGTATACCCGAAGACGGCCGTCGGGCGGATAGTGCTCCGAGTCGCTCTTGATCGGTACGACGTAGATCGTCTCCGGCTCGTGCGCGTGGACGGCGATCGGGAACCCGAAGTCAGACGGCAGGTTGCCGCTCACTTCGCGCCAGCAGTCGCCGCCGTCGTCGCTCCGCATCACATCCCAGTGTTTCTGCATGTACAGGACGTCCGGCCGCGACGGATGCATCGCAAGGCGATGGACACAGTGCCCAACCTCCCCCTCGGGGTTGTCCGGAATCATGTCCGGCGAGCGGAGACCACGGTTGATCGGACGCCACGTCGCGCCGGCATCGTCGCTCCGGAACGCCCCGGCAGCGGAGATGGCAACGTAGATCCGGCCGCTGCCCGCCGGATCGAGCAGGATGGTATGGAGGCACATGCCGCCGGCGCCCGGCTGCCATTTCGGCGAGCTCGGATGCTGGCGCAGACCGGGCAACTCCCGCCACGACCGGCCCCCGTCGGTGCTCTCGAACAGCGCGGCATCCTCCACGCCTGCGTAGACATGGTCCGGGTCGGTCGGTGATGGCTCCAGGTGCCAGACGCGCTGGAACTCGAACGGGTGCGGCGTCCCGTCGTAGTAAAGGTGCGTGCCGACGTCACCCGCGTAGGCGAACTCGTTGCCGACGGTCTCCCACGTGTGCCCGCCGTCGTTCGAGCGCTGAATCACCTGACCGAACCAGTCGGTGTACTGAACGGCGTAGACGCGGTTCGGATCGGCCGGCGAGCCGGCGAGATGGAAGACCTCCCAGCCGGCAAACCGGGGACCGTCGACCTTCCAGTCCGTCCGCGACCCATCCGACGTCAGAACGAACGCCCCCTTGCGCGTTCCGACCAGCACCCTGACGCCGCTCATCGTATTTCCTACACCGGACTCGCCACGGCTCGGCGTATGCCGCCCGCCGCGAAGCGCCGCCAGTCTAGCAGCCGCCGTGAGCAGCAGGCAGGACGTCGGCGGGATTGCCGGCGCGGTGCGCGCGTCCCTGTTCGAGCACAATCACCCGTTCGGCCACGCGGCGCACTTCATCCGCGGAGTGCGAGACGTAGAGCATCGGCGTACCCAGTTCGTCGCGCACCCGCTCGAGGTACGGCAGGATGCGGCCGCGCAGGCTGGCGTCGAGGGCGGCGAGTGGTTCGTCGAGAAGCAGCAGATCCGGCTCGGTCATCAAGGCGCGGGCCAGGGCGACGCGCTGGCGTTCACCACCGGACAGACCGTCGACCGAGCGGTCGAGCAGCGTATCGATCTCGAGCAGCTCGAGGATTGGCGCGTGCGCGAGGGTGGACGCCTCCCCGCGTCCGTCTCCGCCGCCACCGTCGCGCGCGCCGTACATCACGTTGCCCCGGACGTCGAGGTGCGGGAACAGCGCGAGATCCTGCGGAACGTATCCGACACGGCGGTCGTGGGGCGGGACGTCGATCCGCCGGGCGTGATCGAACAGCACGCGGTCGCCAATCCGGATGAATCCGTCGTCCGGGCGGCGCAGGCCGGCGACGGCCGCGAGGGTGGTTGTCTTGCCGGAGCCGGACGGGCCGAACAGCGCCACCGTCCGGGCCTCGATCATCTCGTGCAGATCGAGCGAGAACGACCCCTGACGGAGGCGGATGTCAATCACCACCGGCGTGGCCGCTGCCCGCCCGGTGCCCTGGGGCGCCCCCGTCACGACGTCGTCCCCAGACGGTTCGACAGGTGAACGGCGGCGAAGCCAATCGCGACTGCCGCCCCGATCAGGACCATCGCCGCCGTGTCCCGGCCCAACTCGGCGTTACGGTAGATCGCTACCGAGAGGGTGCGCGCGCCCGGCAACGCGCCTGCCAGCATGATCGTCGCGCCGAACTCGCCGATGGCGCGCGAGAAGCCGAGCACCGTCCCGGCGAGCAATGCGCGGCCGGCCAGGGGCAGGCTGATGGTGCGGAAGACGCGCCAGGGCCTCGCGCCCAAGGTCGCCGCCACTTCCTCGTACCGGCGATCCGCCTGTTCGAACCCGGCCCGCGCCGCGCGGATCAGGAGGGGGAGTCCCATCACTGCCATCGCGATGACGACGCCGCGCCACGTGAAGACGATCTCGACACCGAGTGGTTCGAGCAACGCGCCGATCGGGCCCCGCCGGCCGAACAGCTTCAGCAGCAGGAGGCCGGTGGCAACCGGCGGCACGACCAGCGGCAACGAGACGAGTGTCTCGAGCACCGAACGTCCCCAGAACTGGCGCCGGGCGAGCACCCACGCGATCGCGATGCCCGGCGGCAGCATCAGGAGCGTCGCCACCGCCGCCATCAGCAGTGTGAACCCGGTCACCTCCACCAGCTCGGAGATCATCGCAGTGTGATGAAACCCGCTTCTTCGAACAACGGGCGAGCAGCGGAGGTTCCGAGGTAATCGAGGAAGCGCAAGGCGCCCGCGCGATTCGGCGCATCCGCCGTGACGGCGGCGGGGTACACGATGGCGGGACCCTCGCCAATCGGAACCTCGAAAGCGACAATCGCGCCGGTGGATGTGCGAACGTCCGTGCGGTAGACGATACCGGCATCGGCGGCGCCGGATTCGACGGCGCGAAGCGCGGCGCGGACATTGCTGGCCGGAACGACCTTCGCCGCCACCCCATCCCAGACGCCGGCCGCACGCAGCCAGTCGCGCGCGTAGACGCCAGCCGGAACCGCATCGGGGTCGCCGAGGGCGAGGCGTTCGATGGACGCGTGGGCCAGGTCCCGCGGAGCCGCCGCGGTGTCCGGCCGGTCCGACGGAACGACGACGACGAGTTGATTCGTCAGCAGATCGACTCGGCTCCCGACCGCCAGCCGCCCCGCCGCGGCCACCCGTTCCATCTGCAGTTCGTCGGCGCTGACGAAGAGATCGACCGGCGCGCCTTCGATGATCTGTGAAGCCAGCATCTGCGATCCGGCGACGTTCAGCCGAACCGCGGTTCCCGTTTCGCCTTCGAATCGCTCGGCAATCGCCGCCATCACTTCGGAAAGACTGGCGGCTGCCGAGACCAGGATCGGCGCCGTGTCACCGCCGCGGGGCGCATTGCCGTCCCCGACGGCGGAACCGCCACACGCCGCCAGCAGGCCCAACAGGCCTGCCAACGCGGCCGCTCGCTTCAGCATTCGAACAATATAGTATGATTTCAGTCAGATCATGCAAACGACTTGAGGCGATTAGAACGAACTTCCGGGAACCATGCCCCTCCTGACCGTACGCGAAGCGGCCGACCGTCTCGGCATCAGCTACTCGACACTGAAGCGCTGGATCTACAAGGGGGCCGTCCGTTCCGTGCGAACCGATGGCGGTCACCACCGCATCACCGAGGAAGAAGTGGCCCGCCTCCTCGCGCGCCGCGGTGCGCCGCCCGACCGCCGACGTCGCCGCCCGCGCAGCGGCGGCGTTCTCGTTTCCCTCAGTGGCCGTAACCGTCTCCGCGGCGTCGTGGAAGAAGTCCGCCGCGAAGGCCTTCTCGCCCAGGTGCGCCTCCGCATCGGCGACCAGACGCTCACCGCGGTCATTACGCGGGACGCCGTCGACGAAGTCCGCCTCAGGCGGGGCGACGACGCCACTGCGATCGTCAAGGCGACTGAAGTGATGATCGGCCGCGAAGACCTGCCACCGGACAGCTAGCGCGCCATGACGGCTTCTCAGCCCCGGTCAATCCGGAGCGGAGCGTGCCGGGCCAAGGCGTTGAAGTCGGCGTCGTGATGAAGAACCGGCACGCCGGCTCGAATCGCGGCGGCCGCGATCAGGCAGTCGACAAGTGAGCGAATCGTCTGGCCACCCCGTCGGCAGTGCCGGTAGAGCGACGCCGCCTGATCGTAGTCCGCCGCGCCGATCGGGATCATGGCGGCTCGAGCGAGCAGGCGCCGGAGTTCCATCAGGTGCCGTTCGTTCCGTGCACCCGCCAGCACTTCCATGTACACAGCGCCACAGGTGGCGACTTCCTCGCTGATCAGGCACGTCCTGACGCGGACAGCCGCGGTTGAGCCCGTGTCTCGCAGAAACTCAATCCACGCCGAGGTGTCGATGAGGATCATGGTACGCGAGTGCGGCGCAACTCACGGAGATCGCCATCCCAGCCTGAACCCTGCAGGGAAAGCGCCTCGTCCAGGCTGAGGGGCTCCACCGCGAGTCGCCGAAGCGCGTAGTTCACCGCCTCCCGCTTCGTCGCCAGTCCGAACCGGCGCATGACGGCACCGCAGGCGTCTTCATCAATGTCAATGTTGGTGCGTGCCATACACCTACTATACACCAAGCCTCGAGGCCACGCCTGACAGGGGAACACGTACGGCCGGACTCAGCGGGCGGAGAACGTCGGAGGCAGAACGGACTGGACCTGAAGGCCCCATTGGCCGTCCTGGTTGGTGATGATGTAAAGGGCCGGGGTGGTGCGGTACGGGGACCCGTCGGCCCGCCGGCGGCTTGTGACGACGCGGAAATGGACCTTGTCGAGGGATACCTGCGTGGCATCGACGAGGTCGAGGGTCGTGTGGTCCCAGCCTTCGGCTGCCCGGAGGAGGTCGAAATCGACCACGATCTCCTCGGGGTTGTCGCGAACGACGATCTGGCCGTTGAGACCGATGCTGATCCGCGGGAAGTTGGTAATTGCCGCAATGGCGTCGTTGTCTTCGTCGTTCCAGGCGCGGATGTACTCGTCGAGCGCGACGCGGGCAGCGGCCGCTGCGTCGTCGCCCTGCGCAGAAGCGGCCGAAGCCGCCCCCAGCAGGCAGGCCGTGAAACAGATCGCAGCTACTACTCGTCTCGTCACGCTCTTCGAATCATATATGTCGTGGCGTCAGTTTGACGGTTGAAGGGGGGTGGGTTATGGTACGCGTGCGATGCGAGTGAACGTCTGCCGCGCACGGCGTCATCACGGTGGCCATCATCACCATGCCCATCCGGGGGCGAGGCCCGTGGCGGTGCGCGTAGACTGACCAGCAACCAGACGCACGCGCGACACGATGGCCTCGCCGAAGAGATGCGGCGAGGCTTTTTTTGTGCATGGACGTCGGACCGGGGAGAACGATGACGATGGAGCTTGATTTCGACAAGATGGGCGGTCTGGTGCCGGCCGTCATTCAGGACGACACGAGTAACGAGGTGTTGATGGTCGGCTTCATGAACGAAACGGCGTTCGCGAGAACGCTGGCGTCCGGGTTCGCCACGTTCTTCAGCCGCTCGCGCAACACGCTGTGGATGAAGGGCGAGACCTCCGGCAACCGTCTCCTGGTGAAGCGGATTCTCGTCGATTGCGACGACGATACGCTACTCGTCCGGGTGGAGCGCCTGGGAGATGGCAACGTCTGCCATACCGGCGAGCGAAGCTGTTTCTTCAAGGAACTGCCGAGCAACTCGGAAGGTGTGGAAGCCACCGCCGCGGCGGGGAATGCGCCATGAGCCTGCGGCTCGGGATTCCGAAGGGATCGCTGCAGGATTCCACGGTGCAGCTCTTTGCCCGCGCCGGGTTCAACATCTATGTCAGCGAGCGGTCCTATTTCCCGACGATCGACGACCCGGAGATCTCCTGCACGCTGATCCGGGCGCAGGAGATGGCGCGCTACGTCGCCGACGAGGCAGTTGACGCGGGTTTGACCGGTATCGACTGGATTGCGGAGCACGAGGCCGCCAGCGGCAACGGCGACCGCATCGTTCGCGTCGCGGACCTCGTGTATTCGAAGCAGAGCTTCCGGAAGGTGCGCTGGGTGCTCGCGGTGCCGGAGGACTCACCGTTTCAGAAGCCGTCCGACCTGGAGGGCAGGCACATCTCGACCGAACTCGTGCGGGTCACGGAAGCGTACTTCACGCGCCTGGGCGTCGACGTCAGTGTCGAGTTCTCCTGGGGCGCGACCGAAGTGAAACCACCCGATCTGGCCGACGCCATCGTCGAAGCGACCGAGACCGGATCGACGCTTCGCGCAAACCACCTCCGGATCATCGACACCGTGCTCGAATCGAATCCGCAGCTGATCGCCAACCGGCGCGCGATGGAGGACGAGGCGAAGCGGACGAAGCTGGAGAACATCGCCCTGCTGCTGAAAGCGGCCATGGAGGCCCAGGGGCGCGTCGGACTGATGCTGAACGTGGAGCGTTCGAACCTCGACGCCATCCTGTCCTTGCTGCCGGCGCTGCAACGCCCCACCGTCTCGCCGCTGAGCGACAGCGATTGGGTGGCGGTGTCCACCGTTCTCGAGGAGCAGACGGTCCGGGAACTGATCCCGCGACTGAGCGCCGCGGGCGGACACGGCATCGTCGAGTACCCGCTCAACAAGATCGTGTTGTGAGGTTCGCCGTCATGAGGTTCGAGGCGTGAAGATCATCACCTCGTCAAATCGGCGGGCCGTGCAGTCACTCGTCGATCGGGGCGCGGCGGAGGCAACCGATGGCCAGCTCGCGCAGCGCGTCGCCGAGATCGTGAATGACGTCCGGACACGCGGCGACCGCGCCTTGCGTCAGTACGCGAAGAAGCTGGACCGGTTGCGAGGACCGATCGAGGTACCGGCGAACGAGTTGAGCGCAGGCGTGGACGCCACGCCACCGGCGGTCCGAGCGGCGATTGCCGAGTCGGCGCGCCGGATCCGCCGCGTGGCCGCCAAGCAGGTGCCGAAGGGGTGGCGCATCGAGCCTGCGCCCGGTGTGGTGATAGAACAGCGGGTGTCACCGCTCGACCGGGTTGGCTGCTACGTTCCGGGAGGACGCCACCCACTTCCCTCCTCGTTGTTGATGTCGGCGATTCCGGCGCGTGCCGCAGGCGTCGGCGAGGTGATTGCCGTTTGCCCGAATCCGGCGCCGGCCGTGCTGGCCGCGGCGGTTGAGGCAAGAGTGGATCGGCTGTTCCGGATCGGCGGCGCGCAGGCGGTAGCTGCGCTTGCCTATGGAACCGCAAGCGTCCCGCGCGTCGACAAGATCGTCGGCCCGGGCAATGCCTACGTCGCTACCGCCAAGGCGCTGGTAGCGCGTGACTGCCCCATCGACTTCTACGCCGGCCCGACCGAGATTGTCGTCGTCTCGTCCGACGGCAACCCCGACTGGATCGCCGCCGATCTCGTGGCGCAGGCGGAGCACGATCCGGACGCGCGGGCGATCCTGCTGACACCGAGCCGAACCCTGGCGCGGGCCGTGGCCTCCGCCGTGCGGCTGCAGTTGCGCGAACATCCCGCGGCCGAGCCGTCCATCGCCGTCCATGGGGTTGCGGTGGTGACCCCCACGCTGGACGACGCGATCGACCTGGCGAATCGAATCGCACCCGAGCACGCGGTGACCGATACGACGGCCGATGCGCGCCGGATCACGCACGCGGGCACTGTCTTCGCGGGACCCTTCGGGGCGCAGGCGGCGGGCGACTACGCGACCGGGTCCAATCACGTACTGCCGACCGGTGGCGCCGCCCGCGCCCGGGGCGGGTTGAGCGGCGCCGACTTCGTCCGCGTCAACAGCATGCAACGGCTGACGCGGGCGGGGCTCCGACAGATCGCACCCGCCGTCATCTCGCTCGCCAACGCCGAGGGGCTCCGCGCTCACGCGGCCTCGGTGGCACGCCGCGTGCTGCCGGACCCGGGAGCTCGCGCCGCACGCCGCGCCCAGTCGACACGCAAGGGGACAGGCGGACGATGAGCAAGGACCGCACGGCGCGCATCGACCGTGAAACCACCGAAACACGGATCACGCTCTGCCTGACACTCGACGGGCAGGGGCGCTACAGTGTCCGGACCGGCATCCGTTTCCTCGATCACATGCTCGAGCTGGTCGCCCGGCACGGCGCGTTCGACCTCACTGTCGACGCGACCGGTGACCTCGACGTCGATCAGCATCACACGGTGGAGGACATCGGCATCGTGCTCGGCGAGGCGGTGGCGGCAGCACTCGGCTCGAAGCGGGGAATCAACCGGGCCGGGTATTTCGTCATGCCGATGGACGAGACGCTGGGCGTCGCTGCCGTCGACCTGAGCGGACGCGTACATGCGGTGACCGATCTCAAGCTGCGGGCACGGCTTGTCGGCGATCTGCAGGCGGAGCTGATCGACGACTTCTTCGACGGTTTCGCGCAGGGCGCGCGCGCCAACGTGCACGTCAAGGTGCTCTACGGACGGTCGAGCCACCACCGTGTCGAGGCGGTATTCAAGGCGTTCGCGCGCGCGCTGCGGGTCGCCTGCTCGCGCGATCGGCAGTTGGGCCAGATGCTGCCCAGCACAAAGGAACTGCTGTGAACCGCATCGCGCTGATCGACTACGGGGCGGGCAATCTGACGTCGGTACGGAAGGCGCTGACCCACCTGGGCGCGCGCTACGCCACGCCGGCATCGCCCGCGGAACTCCGGCAGGTGCGGGGCGTCATCGTTCCCGGGGTCGGCAACTTCGACGCCACGTCCGCCCTCGATGATGCGTGGCGGCGGGCAATCGCGGACGTGATCGATCGCGGCGGACTGCTGCTGGGGATCTGCCTCGGTCTGCAGTGGCTCTTCGAGGGGAGCGCGGAGGCGCCCCGCCTGGCCGGCTTCGGAGCCATGGCTGGACGCTGCCGCCTGATCGAACCGTCGGTCGACGGTGACGGTCCGGCCGGGGAGGACCGACATGGCGCGCGGGATGGCGGCCAGCGGCTGAAGGTGCCGCACGTCGGCTGGAACAGCCTGCACCGGACGCGCGACTCCTGGGTGCTCGACGGAATCGCCGAAGGGGATCAGGTCTATTTCACCCATTCCTACGCCGCGCCGGTAACCCGCGACTGCGTCGCGTCCACAACCCACGGCATCGAGTTCGCCAGCCTCGTCGAGCGCGACCGGCTGGTGGGCATGCAGTTCCATCCGGAGAAATCGGGTGATGTCGGCCTGCGCCTGTTCCGGAACGTTCTCGACCGGATGGAGGAGACCGGTAACGGGTAACCGATGCTGTCGAAGCGGATAATCGCCTGCCTCGACGTCCGCGACGGTCAGGTGGTCAAGGGAATCAACTTCGAGGGTCTGCGCAACGCCGGCGCGCCCTCCGAACTGGCGCGTCGCTACAACGTGGAGGGGATCGACGAAGTAGTGATTCTCGACGTCACCGCGACGATCGAGAAGCGGAAAGCGCTTGCCCGGACGATCCATGAGGTGGCTCGGGAGATCTTCCTTCCGCTCTGTGTCGGTGGGGGGATCCGCGGCGAAGGGCACGCCGAGGCAGCCATCGAGGCAGGCGCCGACAAGGTGAGCCTGAACACCGCGGCCATCGAGAAACCCGAGTTGCTGACGACGCTCGCCCGCCGCTACGGAAGCCAGGCCGTGATCGTCGCGATCGACGCGAAACGCGAGGGCGACGGATTCCGCATATATGTCCGGAGCGGCCAGCAGGGAACCGACCGCGACGCGGTGGAGTGGGCCCGCGAAGCGGCCGGCCGGGGTGCGGGGGAGATTCTCCTGACGTCGATCGATCGCGACGGAACCAAGTCGGGTTTCGATTGCGAGCTGACCGCGGCGGTGTCGGAAGCGGTGCCGATCCCGGTGATCGCCTCTGGCGGGGCGGGGACTTTCGACCACTTCGTCGACGTATTCACCGCTGGCCGGGCCGACGCGGCACTGGCGGCGTCGATCTTCCACTACGCGGAGCACGCCGTGGCAGACCTGAAGGCCCACTTACGGGCATCCGGCGTTCCGGTCCGACTGTAATGCTGATCCCGTCGATCGATCTGAAGGGCGGCCAGGTCGTCCAGCTCATCCAGGGAGAGCGGCCCGCACTGGCCACGGACGACATCGACGGGTGGGTGGAGAAGTTCCGCGGCTTCCCGCGCGTCCAGGTGATCGATCTGGACGCAGCAATGGGATCCGGGACCAATGCCGCGATCATCCGGCGGATCGCGCCGCGACTGCGCTGCCGGGTCGGAGGTGGTGTGCGCACCGTCGACCGGGCGCGGGACCTCCTCGACGTGGGGGCAACCGCGGTGATTGTCGGCTCGTCACTCTTCCGCAACGGCCAGGTGGATCTCGGGTTCGCCGAGTCGCTCGCCGCCGCCGTAGGACCGGAACAGGTGATTGCCGCCGTCGACAGCAGGCATGGCCACGTCGTGATCAAGGGATGGACGGAAGCGACCCCGCTAACCGCGGTGGAGGCGGCGCGTGCGCTCGAGCCGTACTGCGGCGAGTTCCTCTACACGCACGTCGACCGGGAAGGGCTGATGCAGGGAACCGACATGGAGGCGATCCTGACGGTCCGGCGCGCCACCTCACGGCGGCTGACGGCGGCCGGGGGTATCACGACGCAGGCCGAGATCGTTCGGCTCGACGCCGAGGGAATCGATGCGGTTGTCGGGATGGCCATCTACACGGGCCGGATCGACATCACGCCTCCGACGCCGGACGGCGCTGCGCCGGAGCCGCCGCGAACCGCGTAGGGTTCGGGAGCGTCACGATGAGCGCACCCGCGACCGACGTCGAATCTGCTCCGAACGCCCCGCTCACGCCTCCCAGTCGCTGGGTCTGGGGTCTCGGCACCCTCGGGGTGCATGTCTTCTACCGCGTCGATCGAACGGGCGAGGCCCTGCCCGCTGGACCGCTATTGCTGGTTGCCAACCATCCGAACTCGCTTCTCGACCCGGCGCTCATTCAGGCGACTGCCGGACGCCAGGTACGGTTCCTTGCGAAGTCGACCCTCTGTGCCGGACATCTCCTCAGCCCGCTCGTGCGGCGCGCCGGCGCAATCCCGGTCTACCGCCGGATCGACCGCGGGGTAGACACCTCGCGCAACGTCGAGATGTTCGCGGCGGTCATGACGGCGCTCGCGCGTAGTGAAGCGGTCTGCCTCTTCCCGGAGGGGATCAGTCATGCAAGGGGCCATCTCGAACCCCTCCGGACCGGCGCCGCGCGCATGGTGCTGGAGAGCGAAAGCCGTGGCGTTCCGGTCACGATCATTCCGGTCGGACTGAATTTCGAACGCTTCACGCGGTTCAGGTCGCGGGTGCAGGCGGTCTTCGGCCGGCCGTTCGACGCCGGCGACCTGCGTGCGCTCCACGAGACGGATCCAACCGCCGCCGCTCGCGAGCTGACGGGACGGATTGAAGCGAAGCTGCGGCGATTGATGGTGGAAGCGGAGCCTCGCCACGACCTGCGGCTCGTCGAGCGGGCGGATCGGCTGTACGCCGCGGCGCGCGGCGCGCCGCCGGACCCCCGCGAACGCGTGGAACGCCGGCGCCTGATCGCAGCAGGACTGACTACGCTCCGGGAGCGGAATCCGGAGAAGCTCGCCGACATCATCGCGAGGGTGAATCAGTACGAGGCCGGCCTTCGCAGGTTCGGCCTGCACGATCGGGATATCGATCGCGAGATTCCCCTCCGCGTTGCCGCGCGGTTCGCTGTTCGCGAGGGGTTGCTGGCGCTTCCCCTCGGAGGGCTCGCGCTGACCACGCTCGCGCTCTTTGCCGTACCGTACTGGTTCACCGGATGGTTGGCGCGGCAGGCGCCCGACCCGCAACTGCGTCCGACGTGGAAGGTCCTCGGCGGTGGCCTGATCTATGCCGCCTGGATCGGCATGGCGGCGGTGGCGGCAGGCGTATCGATGGGAGCGGCGGCCGGGCTGCTGACCGCGGCCGGCATGATCGGGCTCGCGCTGGTCGGCATGCGCACCATCGAACGGGAGTCGCAGGTCATCCGGGCAGTACGGGCCTTCTTCGCCCTTCGCCAGACACCGAACGATGCACGGGCGTGGCTCCGCAGCGAACGCGCGGCGTTGGCGGAGCTGCTGGATGAACTGCGCCAGTGGATGAGTCGCTAGCGGCGACTCATCGGCGTGAAACCCAACGCCGGTCCCGGCAGCCCCAGCTAGAGACCCAACTGACTCGCCATCTCGTTGAAATCGGTAGCGACGAGGTCGAAGTCGGGATCGGGAGTGAGGTCGCGGTCGTCGTTCGGGCCGTACTCCGTGGGGCGCGGGACGTAGCCGGTCCGGAAGCCGAGCGCGCCGGCCGCCCGGAGGTCGCCCTTGTGCGCGGCCACCATCATCACCTGCTCCGGCTCCAGACCCAGAAGGTCGGCCGCCGTGAGATAGGCCTGAGGATCCGGTTTGTAGTGACGGGCCAGCTCGGCCGACAGGACCGCGTCCCAGGGAATGCCGGCGTTCTTCGCCATGTTGACGAGGAGAGCCACATTCCCGTTCGAGAGCGACGCGAGGACGTACCGTTTGCGCAGGCGGGTGAGCCCCTCGACCGTATCGGGCCAGGGAGTCAGTCGATGCCATGCACGGTTCAGGTCGTCGAGTTCCGCCTCGGTGAGGCTCTCCAGGCCGTACTTCGGCACCAGGTCGTCCAGAATCATCCGGTGGAGGTCGTCTATCTTCGTCCAGCCCAGTTCGCCTCGCCGCACGCGGCCCATGGCCGGCCCATAGCCGGCACGCCAATCGTCCGCGAACGCGGCCCAGTCCGCCTGAATCCCCTTCTCCCGGCCGACCGCTTCTCCCTCGCGCGTGATGCTGGTCCGCCAGTCAACCACCGTTCCGAAGACGTCGAAGGTCATGGCGCGCACGCCGCGAACGCGATCGCTCAGCTCCTGCCCGGCGGCCCCTCCTCTCGGGGCCCAGGCGGCAGTGCGAGTGAAAGCCGCCGAGAGTATGACTGCCGATCCGCCAGTCAGGAACGCCCGCCGGCTACTGCTGCTCGACATCGTTGCATCCTCCTCCCGCGGCGCGCCAATCGGTCGACACGCGCCGCCTGACCGCCCCCAGCGTATCGCTCCGCGCGCGGCCTGTCCATTCACCACCGCCAAGCCACAGGAAGCTGCGGGGAGTACAATCTCGGCAGTGACGCCAGCAGGACCGGAGCCGGACAACAACCCTCGCCAGCCGTCGGCGGAGAGCGTCGGCCAGGATGACCAGGCGCTGATTTCCCGGATCGCCGAGAAGGACGCGGCGGCGCTCGCCGCGCTCTATGACCGCCACGTAGACGCCGTCTACTCTCTCGCCATCCGGATTGCCGGCGAACCGGCGGAAGCCGAAGGGGTCGTCCAGGAGGTCTTCGCACAGGTCTGGTTCGAGGCCGCACGGTACCGGGACGACAGCGCCGCCACTTTGCGGCGGTTGCTGGAACTGGCGCGAGAACTGGCGATCGCGCGGGCGCGAGGCCGGAACCCGGCGGACGACGCGGACGACCCTGATGCCGCGGCGACGGTTCGCCTGCCCAAACCGGCCCTGGGCCTGACCGATGACATGGCAGACCCGGACGGCGCCGCCCGCCTGCGTGGGGCCCTTGCGAGTCTGCCGCTCCTTACGCGCCTCTCGATCGAGCTTGCCTACTTCGACGGACTCACGCTGGCGCAGATCGCCCGTCAACTCGAGCAGCCGAAGAAGCAGGTGCATGAGCGGATCCGGTCCGGTCTCGAGGTCCTGCGAACGACAGTCGAGGAGAACGCCGGATGAGTCGGGACAAGGACAAGCACCGCAGCCGGCATGCGCACGGCCTGGCGAGCCTCTATGCGCTCGGGGCGCTGAACGCCAGCGACCGCGCGAAGTTCGAAGCGCATATCGAGATGAGCTCTTCGTCCGTAGAGGAAGTAACGGCACTGCTGCCGGTTACTCACCGGTTGGCCGCGACCGCGCCGCCCCGGGAGGCCCCGTCCGCGATGCGTGAGCGCGTGCTCCACGCGATTACCCGGCAGTCACCCCCGACGGCCGGCGGGGAGACCGACGGCCGCGAGCACCGCAGCGGTTCGATCGCAACTCCGGTAATACCACCGACCGCCGACGACCTGACAATCCGGACCGACGTTGATGACGGCGCCGCGCCCGCGGTCGAATCCCGGGGGCGCCGCGCCGGACGCATGACCCCTTGGCTGATCACGCTGATAAGCATCGGCGCCGCCGGCTGGGCAGGCTGGCAATGGATGCAGCAGATGACCTATACGCAGGCGCTGCAACAGAACCTCGACGCGGCGAATCTGCAGGCGATCCAGTCGGAAGAAGCAGCCGTCACTGCGCTCGAGGCAGTGGACGCCGTGCGCGCGCAAGTGGCTATTCTGGCCGCGCCGGATGTCGAGACCCTGCACCTCGCGGGACAGCCCGCCGCGCCCGACGCGTCAGCACGCTGGATTACCAGTGAGGCCGCGGGAGCGCTATTCTCGGCCGCGGGGCTTCCGGTGCCCCTACCGGGACGCAGCTACCAACTCTGGTTCGTGGCGAACGATGCCCCCATCAACGGCGGAATGCTGTCGGTGGACGACGCGGGTCGGATCGTGGCCACGGTGGCGCCGCCGATTCAGAACGGCAGCGACAGGATCCCGCTCGTCGCCCTGGCCGTGACCCTCGAACCGGAGGGAGGTTCGGACTCGCCGACGGGTGAGGTGTACCTCCTCGGCCGGCCCCAGGAGCTTGCGCCGTAGAACCTACCGAACGTCTCCCTGGCCCAGACTGAGAAGATTGGCGAGCAGCGTGTATGCGCCGGGAGTGCCGGCGGGAAGCTGACGCCAGAGGCCGAGGCCGAGGTAGATCCAGCGGCCCTGACCTGGCTGGGCTTCCACGAGCGCGCCCCGCTTCACGCCAGCGTTGTATTCGAACGTGTCCTCCAGCTCCACCAGGTCGGCATAACGCTGATCCCGGTCGGCAAGGAAATAGAGGCCCCGTTCCTGCACCCAGTTGTCCCACGTCGCCGCCCCCACGCGGTTCGGCCACGCGAACACCGGATGGTCGTTCGCCAGAATACGGATTGGCGCCCGCTCGTCGGTTACACGTCCGCGTCCCACCTCTGCCGGCCAGGGGCCATATTGCGCGGCGTTGAACTCGAACTTGTTGTATTGGACGATCACCGTCCCACCCGCCTCGACGTACTCCAGCAGCCGATTGTTGTTCGCCCGGAGGTCCGCCCGGCGCTCGTAGGCGCGGACGCCGGTGACAATGACGTCGAAGCGTTCCAGATCCCCCCACGCCAAACCGTCGGCGTCGATGAACTCGACGCGCGCGCCCAGCTGCTCGATGGCCGGCGGCACCGCATCGCCCACCCCTTCGATGTAACCCACCAGAAGTTCGGGCGCCAACGCCACGTCCAGCACGTGAACCGTGGCCTCCGCCGGATGACCGATGTGCCGCCGCGCGGTGTGGGGGTATTCGATCACCTGGTAGCCTTCGCCGTACGTCGCGCCCGCCAGATCCACCGTCGCCCGCATCGCGTACTTGCCCGTCGGAGCGCCGCCCGTCGACACCTGGAACCGGATGGTGCGTGATTCGTCCTCGCGTCCGAAGGTAACGGTGACCGACGCTGGCTCGGAAACCCAGCCGCTCGGCAGATCGAGGCGCACCTCCCCGGTCACCGTACGGCCGGGGGCAATCGGACCGGTGTGCGTCGCCGTGACGCGCACTTCGCGTGTCCCCGCATCTCCGGTGGCGGCGCGCGGCACGACGGTAATCGCCGGCGTCATGGACACCGCGACACGCGGCACGACATGGAGCGCCATCCGTTTCTCTCCGGTGAAGAGGTCGTCACCGTAGCGGTACTCGACAGGCCGTTCGACCGAAACCGAAGCCGACCCAAGCCTCAAGTCGATCGTCGCGCGGAACGGGGTCGGCCGGAACGGCAGGCCGAACGGCACATCGGGATCCAGTTCGTACCGCGCCGCCCCTTCGACATGCGTCCAGTGGATATCGGTCATCCGCGCATCCGCGGGGATCCGCGCTTCGAGACTGCACTGGTGGACATCGCCCGCGGCCACCGCACCGGCGGCGCACGCATCCGCGCCTGCACTTCCGTCGAAACCGTCGAACCGGACCTCCTGCACGGTCACCGGGGCATCGCCGCGGTTGGCCACGAGCGTCCGGACGCGGACTGGCTGCCCGGGCGCGACGATTCCGTCGTCGGCCAGCACCTCGAGCCGGACCGCGTGCGTCAGCAGCGCCGCGCGCTCGAACTGGCGCTCCTTGTTCGCGAGCCGGAAGTCGATCTCGGCCCGGGCATCGTCGGGCAGACCATACATGCCGGTCTCGAGGGCGGTGCGCACCAGGCGCGTCCGCAGCAGTCCGTTGAGGACGGCTTCGCGCGCTCCCGCGAGTCCCTCGGACTCGAAGCCCTGGAGCGCCTCACGCGCGTGGGTGGAAAGCTCGGCCAGGTCCTCCTCGAGCCGGTCGGACGGCGCCGCTCCCGTGTACCGGGCGAGCGCGTCGATCGAGGTGTCCACCCCGTCGAAGAGCGAAGATTCACCAGCACCGCCGGGATGACCCGGAATGGCCGTCTCCGCCAACCGATAGCGGCCACCCGCAGCGCCCGCAGGAAGCGCGACGAACTGCGGCATCCCCTGGCACTTGTGCATGCTCCGGGCTCGGCTGCCCAGCTCGGTCCAGGTGGCGCCCAGCAACGGGTCGTAGCCGCCCAGGTCAACCGTGGTCAGAGCCGGGTCGGACCCGCCACGCCGGTTGGTGAAGCCCGGCGGTCCGATCCCCATGCCGAACGGGAAGCCGGAACGGAAATAGAACTTCCGCGCCTGCCACGGACGGAGTCCGTCCGCGATCTGGTCGGGAAAGCGCGCCGGATCCGCCGCGGCATGATACGCCTCGCGGGCGAGGATCGCGGAGGCCTGATGGTGCTGGCCACCACCCCTCCCTTCCGGGCTCATGGCCGTAATGACGTCGGGACGGACGATTCGGATCATCCTCACGATGTCCGAGAGGGCTTCCTCGCGGCCCCAACGCTCGAACGTCTCTTCGACGCTGAACGAGTAGCCGAAGTCGACCGCGCGGCTGAAGTACTGCTCGGCCCCGTCCAGGCGGTGGGCGGCGGCAAGCTCCTCGGTCCGCAGCACTGCGAGCGCGTCGAACAGTTCCGGCCCAATTTCATTCTGACCGCCGTCTCCACGGGTCAACGAGAACAGCACCGTCCGATGTCCGTCTCCCTTCGCGAGGCGCGCCAGCAGCGCGTTGTTCTCGTCGTCCGGGTGGGCCACGACCGACAGGAAGGTCCCGGTGCTGTTGAGTTGCCGGAGGGCCACGGCCACCTCGGCCTGCCCCGCCGGAGCGCCCAGCGGCTGTGCGACGGCCGGAAGCGCCGGGAGACTCCACGCGAGTCCGGCCGACAGGAAAAGGAAAACCACTCGGTGCGTCATCAACATGGGCCTCCAGTATAGCCGGGTCAGTAGCCGACCCCCGAGCGGACCACCGCCCCGGCCGGACGGCTGAGAACGGCCTCGTAGAACGCCTCGTACCGGGGGACGACAGCCTCTGTGCAGAAGCGTTCGCGCACTCGCTCGATCCCGCCGCGGGCGATCCGCTGGCGGAGCGCCGGGTCGGTCAGCAGCCGAATCGACTTCGCCGCCATGCCGGCGAAGTCGTCCACGTCACAGAGCATCCCGGACTCGCCGTCCACCATCACCTCCGGAAGGCCGCCGACCCGCGAGGCGACCACCGGCGTGCCGCATGCCATCGACTCGAGAGCCGCGACACCAAAGCTCTCTTCCGCCGATGGCAGCAGAAAGAGGTCGGCCATCGATAACAGTGGCACTACCAGCTCCTGCTCACCCAAAGCCTCGACGTCGGCGGCGAGGCCAAGCTCGCGGGCGCGGCGGCAGGCGCCCGGAAGGTCAGGTCCGTCGCCGACCAGCAGCAGCCTCGCGGGCATTCGCTCACGGATGCGGCGGAACAATTCGATGACCACCTCGGCGCGTTTCACCGGGCGGAAGTTCGAGACATGGATCACCAGCCTGGTTGACGGATCGCTGCCCCGGTAGCGTTCGATCAACCCGTCGTCGACGACGCGCTGGTGACGTTCGCAGTCGAGGAAGTTCGGAATCACCTCTATCTCGGCGCGAACGGGAAGCTGGCGGTACGTGTCGTCGCGCAGGCTCTCGGACACCGTGGTGACCCCGTCGGACTGATCGATCGAGAACGCCGCGGTTTCGAGGTAGGACGGATCGCTGCCGGTCAGCGTTACATCCGTGCCGTGCAGGGTCGTGATGATCCGGGGCAACGGCGACTCGTCCCCACCAGCCGCAAGGATCTGGCGCGCGAGGTACGCCGCGGTGGCGTGCGGGATCGCGTAGTGGGCATGAATGATGTCGAGGCGGTGTTCGCGCGTCACCTCGACGATGCGGCTGGCGAGCGACAGCAGGTACTGCGGTTCGCGGAACAGCGGATAGCCCGGAGTACGAACCGCATGGAACGCCAGCCCCGCCTGAAAGTCGCTCAGTCGAACCGGTGGTTCGCTGCTGATGAGGCGCACTTCGTGTCCGCACCGCGCCAGCGCCTTGGCGAGCTCGGTCGCGACGATGCCGCTGCCCCCCACCGACGCGTAGCAGACTATGCCTACGTTCATGACTCAGGGTACCACCGTGGAGCGCCCACATGGACGCCCGTGCACGTGCGGGACTACACTCGAAAGACACCCATGAGCCATTCAACGTTTCACTCCTGTGGCGGAAGTCTGCTCGTATTCGCGCTGCTGGCGTGGGCTGCAGGGGATGCAGCGGCCCAGCAGCCGTCGCTCGCGGAGATTGCGCGTCAGGAGAGTGCCCGGCGGGCGGCCATCCCGGAGGGGCAACGGGCGCGCATCTACACGAACGCCGACCTGCGGGATAGCGGCGGCCTGACGGTAGCGGCGGAACCGGCGGGTCCCGTGGCGCCGGCCGATACGGGTGATCGACAGGCCACGCCGACAACCGGGACGGACGCGGCGGAAGCGGAAGGCAGCCGCGCCGAGAGCACGCGTGACGGCGGCGAACTGCGCGACGAGGCGTACTGGCGCGGTCGAATGGCCGAGGCCGAAGCGGCCCGGGCTCGGGCCGCGCTGATGGCGGCTGCGTTGCAGAATCGGGCGGACGGTCTCTGGGCGCAGTTCACTGCGGTCGACGATCCGGCCCGGCAACGGGCCATCGAGCGGCAGCGGAACGACACGCTCGAGGCGCTGGAAAACGCGCGCGTGGAACTCGAGGACACCAAGCGCACGGTCGCCGGCATTCGCGAGGAAGCCCGCCGGGCCGGTGCGCCTCCCGGCTGGCTGCGCTAGCGCCAGGAGCTTGCGCCCTGGAAGTTTCGCGCTAGCGGAACTTCCGATGCGCCCGACAGAGCGCTCCCCGTCAGGGCGTGCGTTTGCCGGAATACTCCAGCATCTGCTGCGTGAAGTCCTGCGGATAGGAAATCAGGACATCACTGATCGTGCCGTCCGCCGCCGTGACCGCCTCCAGCTTGGGCATCACGAAGCCGGTGTAGGAGGGCAGGTTCACCTGGGCGACCCGCTCCAGCACCTCATCCCGCAACGCGGGATCGAAACGGATGCCGTAGGTCTCGAACAGCGTCCGCGCCGCGTCGTAGTCACCCTCCGACTTGATCCGCTGCACCTCGGCCAGCAGCTCGGCCACCCCGGCGCGGAATGCCGCGGCGTCAGTCACGACGTTGTAGGTCTTGCCGTCTCGCTGGCGCACCTCGATCGCGTCGGTGTTCTCGATCAGCCAGTGGACGACCATCTGGCGGTTGCGCATGTGATCCTGCTCGAGCTGATCGCCCTCGCGTACGCGCCGAAGTTGCAGGATGGCGTTACGCGCGTACGCCTCGTACTGGGCCAGCGCGATGTCGGGCTGATCGTCGGCGTCGAAGATCCCTATCTCGACCAGTTGCGGATCGGCAATGAAGTAAAGGGCGATCAGGTCGGCCCGTGCTTCCTCCAGCGCCGAGTACTGCTCGCGAAGGAACGGCTGCGCGTTACCGCCGAGCCGCTCCGAGAGCTGCCCGCTGGCGTGGCCAATCACTTCGTGCATGTTCGTCGTCATGTCGCCGGCCAAGCTTCCCCACTCCTCGGCCCGGGCGGTCTCCGCATCGTCCCACGTGAATTCGGCGCGGTAGGCGGCCGGCGCGGACCGATCGTAGGCCTCGATGACGTTGGAGAGCGAGACCGACTTGCTGCCGTACTGCTCCCGCACCGTCTGGTCATTCGGCAGGTTGATCCCGATCGGCGTAATCGGCCCGGCATCGCCGATCTCGATGACGACGTCGATCGCGTTCGCCGTGATGCCGCGGACGCCCTCCTTCCGGTACTGCGGATCCCAGGGCATACGCTCTTCGAACCACTGCGCGTGCTCGGCGAGCGTCCGGATCGTCTCGGTGCGTTCCTGATTGACGTAGAAGACCAGGGCTTCCCAGGCTCCCTTGGCGCCACGCGCGTCCATGTAGACCTCGGTGAAACCGTTGATGGTGTCGACCGGCGAGTCCTGATCGGCTACCCAGGCGATATCGTACGCCTTGCGATCCTCCGGCTCGCCGGTGTGATACCAGGTGATCAGCGCCTCGAGCGCCGCCGCCATCGGCTCGCTCGCAAATGGAATAGCCGCCTCAAGGTGGCGCACCACTTCACGCAGTTCGTCGGCGTATCGGCCGTCGCCGTTGATCCGGTACACCTCTTCCACGAGGCGTCCGTCCTGCTTCACCAGCCGCGAGTTCAACAGGTAGCGCTCGTCGAACCCTTCGAGGTCGGCCATCGAGACCCCGGCGTGCAGGTTGTTCGCACTCGACAGCAGCATGTCGTCGCCGTTGCGCGGCGACTTGTTGGTCAGGATCGGATCGACGTCGGGATCGAAAAAGACCGGCTCGAGCCGCGCCAGCATCGCGTCGAGCGTCTCACCGTCATGCGTCGGGAATTCCGCCCCAGCGGCCGCGGCGGCATGCACCGCCTCGGCGAACGCCTCCGGGGTCGTCTCCGGCAGGTACTTCCGTGCCGTCAGGTTGTTGAACGGCCCTTGATTGATCCAGAAGAGCTTCGTGTAGTCATGTATCGCGTCGAGTGTCGCCGGGGCGACCCCATCGGCATGCGTCAGGATCTCCTCGAGCACCTCGCGCATCTCGAGGTTGTGCGCGTAGCGCTGGTCGTAGAAGATGTCGCGCCCGGCGAGCGCGGCGTTGTAGAGGTGCCAGATGAGCGTCTTCTCTCGCAGGTCGAGCGCCTCGAAGCCATCGGCGTAGATCTGGGCGATCGCCGCGTCGCCAATCCGTTCCAGCAGATACGGCCGGTCGGTATCCGGCGCGGGGTCGGTGCTGGCCAGCGGCGTCTCCGGCTCCTCCCCCGGTGCGGCGCAGGCCGCCAGCAGCACGGCCAGCAGCAGGATGGACAGGCGCGGCAGGGCGAAGAAACGCTTCCACATCATCGAACTCCTCGGAAGGCCGTTGTAGAATCGACTGTTTCGCGATTATACCGGCCCGCACTTGCTGGAGAGGTCAGCCATGAAACGCCGGATCGCCGCCGCACCCGTCCTCCTGACCGCCCCCGCGGCCTGGGTCGTTCTCGCCGTGGCGCTGGTCTCGGTTGCAGCCTGGACGCCTCCCGTCGTTGCCCAGGAACGGACGCTCACGGTCGCCGACCTCTACGACCCGGCGGGCCGGATCGACGTGGGAGGCAGCGCGCTGCGCGGCAGTTGGCTTGACGACGACCACTACGTCGAACGGACCGCCCGCGGCACCGGCGGCAGCCCGTTGAGCCGGGTGGACGCGCTGACCGGTGAGCGCGAGGCGCTGTACGACGTATCGACGTTCCAGGCGGCGGTTGCCGCCCTTCCGGGCGTATCCGAAGACGATGCGCGCAACGTCGCCCGACGGGCGGACCACGTGATGAACAACGCCCGCACGGCGCTGATCTTCACTTTCGCCGACGATCTCTATCACTACCAGTTGGGAACGACCGACGTGCGCCGTCTGACGCGGACGCCGGAGCCGGAGACGGAAGTGTCGTTCAGTCCGGACGGGGCATTGGTCGCGTTCGTGCGTGACGGCAACCTGAGCGTCGTGGACATCGATGGCCAGCAGGAGTTGCCGCTGACCAGCGACGGCGGAGGGCGCGTCCGCAACGGCCAGCTCGACTGGGTGTACCAGGAAGAAATCTACGGCCGCGGCAACTTCCGCGGCTACTGGTGGAGTCCCGATTCGTCGCGCCTCGCATACCTGCAGCTCGACGATCGTGACGTGCCGGTCTTCACCGTGCTGGACCACATTCCCTACCGGCCTGAAGTAGAGGAATGGGAGTACCCGAAAGCGGGCGACACGAATCCGACGGTCGGTCTTGGGATCGTTCGCGTCGCGGGCGGCGGCACCACCTGGGTCGATCTCGGGCGTTACGCCACGGACGACCCGTTGATTGTCGACGTCGGCTGGACGCCCGACAGCAGCCGCGTGGTCTTCCAGGTTCAGGATCGGGAACAGACCTGGCTCGATCTCGATCTGGCGCACCCGCTGGACGGCTCCGTCGAGCACCTGCTGCGGGAGACGTCCGAGGCCTGGGTCAACGTCACCGGATCTCCCACGTGGCTCGACGACGGCACTTTCCTCTGGCGGAGCGAGCGGACCGGCTGGGCGCACCTGTACCACCTGGACCGGGACGGCAACGTGCTGCACACCGTCACCGAGGGAGACTGGGAGGTGCGCAGCGTCCACGGTGTCGACGAAGCAGCGGGCGTCGTCTATTTCTCCGGCACGGAGCGGAGTCCAATAGGCCTCGACGTCTACCGCGTCGGCCTAGACGGAACCGGGCTGCGCCGCCTGTCCGACGCGCCGGGCACCCACGATGCCCGCTTCAGCCCGGGGTTCACGCACTATATCGACACGTGGAGCGACATCAACACGCCGCCACAGGTGCGCCTCCACGCGGCAGCGGACGGGACGGAACTGCGCGTCGTTGCGACGCGCGAGCCGCGTGGGCTCCAGGACTTCCACCTGCCGGCGCCCGAGTTCGTCCAGGTGGAGAACCGCGATGGCTTCGTGATGGAAGGACTGATGATCAAGCCGCCCGACTTCGATCCTTCCAGGCGCTACCCGGTCTACCAACACATCTACGGCGGACCGCACATCCAGCGCGTCCGGAACTCGTGGAGCCGGGAAACACTCTGGTGGCAACTGCTCGCCCAACGCGGTCTCGTCGTCTGGGTCCTCGACAACCAGACGGCGAGCGGCAAGGGCGCGGTTTCCACCTGGCCGGTCTACCAGCGCTTCGGCGAACCGGAACTGCGGGATCAACAGGACGGCCTCGACTGGCTCGTCGGGCAGGGCTTCGTCGATCCGGACCGTATCGGCATCGAGGGATGGAGCTACGGCGGCTTCATGGTGAGCTACGCGCTGACCCACAGCGACCGCTGGGCGATGGGTATAGCCGGGGGGATGGTGTCCGACTGGCGTGACTACGACACCATTTACACCGAACGCTACATGCGGATGCCGCAGCACAACTCCGAGGGTTACGAGCGCAGCTCACCGCGTTTCCGGGCGGCGAACCTGAGTGGCGCGCTCCTGCTCGTGCACGGCTCGATGGACGAGAACGTCCACATGCAGAATACGTTGCAGTTCGCCCTCGAGCTTCAACGGGCGAACAAGCCGTTCGACATGATGATCTACCCGAAGTCGCGCCACCGCCTCGGCGGGCCCGACCTCGAACACCATCGCCGCGAACAGATGCTCGCCTTCGTGCTTGAACACCTGCGGCCCGGCCAAGACGGCGCCGCGAGGCATTGAGCGCCGGTTCGTTCACAAACCCACGGACACCAGACCCCAGGAGACGCCAGATGCGCAACATGACCCGCCTTGCCCTCGTTCTGATGCTGGTCGCAGGACCCGGCGTGGCAGCCGCCCAGTCGGTCGACGGCGGCCGCGGCGCCCTGCCGCTCACCGTTCCCGACAGCTACACCGGTGATACGGCTGCGCCGCTCATCGTCCTCCTCCACACCTACGGCCGGACCGGCGCCGTGCAGGACGAGTACATGGGGCTGAGTGATCTGGCGGACGACTACGGATTCATCATGGTGGCGCCCGACGGTACGGCGTCTACCGCCCAGAACAACCCGCTCTACTGGGATGCCTCCACCGCCTGTTGCAACTGGGCCGGTCCCGAACTCGACGACTCAGGCTATCTCTCCGGCCTGATCGACAAGGTAAAGGCAGATTACCGGATAGATCCGAAGCGGGTCTACGTAATGGGACACTCGAACGGCGCGTTCATGGCGCATCGCCTGGCGCACGACCATTCGGGGGCAATCGCGGCTATCGTCAGCATCGCGGGGGCCGATCAGTCGGTGGAACGCCCGACCCCGCCGCACGCCGTGCACGTGCTGCAGATTCACGGCGACGCGGACACCGCGATTGCCTACGGGGGCGGCGAGATCCAGGGCGAGTCTTATCCCGGCGCCCGCGAGTCAGCGCAGAACTGGGCGGCGCGTAACGGCTGCGCCGGCAATGGCGAGGACGTCTCGATGCTCGATCTGGACGGCTCGCTCGACGGTATGGAATCGACCGTGACCCGGTGGACCAGCGGCTGCAAACCGGGCGGTTCGGCGGAGCTCTGGACGATCACCGGAGGCGCTCACATCCCCGAGCTGTCACCGCACTTCACGCGGCTGGCGGTCGAATGGCTGCTGGCCCACCCGAAGCCCTAGCGCGCTTCCGCTTCAGCCTTGCGGGCGCCAGCCAGAATGTTCGGCATGGCATAGTTGCCCTCGTGGCAGGCGTACTCGAACACCTGCCCGTCGAGCGGCCGCAGGGTCTGCACCGCGGTCCAGGGCGCCGTCCAGACGGTCGGATCGTCTATCGTGAAGGTGTACTCCAGGATGCCGGGACCGACGCGCCGGAAGCGTTCCACCAGGCGGCTGGCGTCGGAACTGGCGCCGATGATGGTCAGCCGGCGGCTGAAGTCGGTCGTCTCGACGACCAGCGTATCGCCCTCCCAGCGGCCGCGCGAATCACCGAGCGGCTCCCGGATACCCGTCGGCGGACGATCGCCGAGCGGGATGATCCGAATGGACCCCATCATCTCGACGTACATCGCCACGTGATCGGGAGTCTGAAAGATCTGGACGTTGTTGTTGTACGCGGTCGGATAGATCGGCAGCGCCATCGTGCCCATGCACCGGTCGAAGTCATTGCGATCGAGGTAGGTGTCAGGCGGCGGTTCCTGTCCCCAGGCCGGCGTGTTGCGTGCCGCCTCGAGCGCCTCGGGGGTCATCGGCGGCCGGCGGCCGTTGGGCGGATCGACGATTAGCGAGGTGCGCCGGCTCTCGACCACCTGGGTGCCGAAGTCCATCCAGAACCAGTTGTAGGCGCCCACCGAGCCGCCCGCCTCGGTTCGTTCGGCCGGCTTCTCGTTCATCGTCCGGTCGCGCTCAGCCGCTTCCTGCTCCCGCGCCGCCGCCTCCTCCTCGCTCAGGAATTCCTGATCGCCGAGTTCCTCGGGCCGCTCGAGCGGCGTGATGGTGCGAAAGTCCCAGACGCCACCCAGGTCCGGATCGCCCCAGGCCGTCCGAGGCGGCTCCGCAACGCCTTCCTGCGCCATCGCGGCGACGGGCCCGAACGATGCCATGCCGATTGCCAAGGCCAAGAGTTGATGCCGCATCAGGCTGCCTCCAGGATCCGTCCCGTCACAAGTTAGACTGGCGCACCGGTCCCGGAATCAGGACCAGGTCAGGGTGCCGGTGCTCTGCGAAAACGCGTCGGTTTCCACGCCCATGTTCTGGAGCATGGTGACGAACAGGTTGCAGAGTGGCGCGTTCTCCTCGCCCTCATGGACGATGTGCTGGCCGTGATCGAAACCGCCTCCGGCCAGGAGGATTGGCAGGTCGCTCGCGGTATGCGCGTTGGCGTTACCGAGATTGCTCCCGAAGAGCACCATCGTCGAGTCGAGCAGGCTGGCGCCGTCGGCGCCCGTGCGGCCCTGCAAGTCGGCCAGCAACTCGCCGAATGCCGCTACGAGTTCCCTCTCGATCAGCTTGAGCTGGGCAATTTTCGACTCGTCCTGCCCATGGTGCGACAGGCCGTGCTGATCGATGCTGACCCCCGGCACGTTCAGGACGGTGCCGTGGTCCTGGATCATCAGGCTTACGACGCGCGACGAATCGGTTTCGAGAATGAGCGGAATGAGCCGGTACATCAGCTTGACACGTCCCACCAGATCCGCCGGGTTCGGAAGGTCCTCGGGGGGCTCGTCCGTCACCACCGGCTTCGGCCGCTTCTGCCAGGCCTGCACCTCACCCAGTTCCTGCTCGGCGGTGCGTACCGCGTCGAAGTAGGCGTCCAGCGTCCGCTGATCCGTCGAACTGACACGTCCCCGCAGCGCCGTGGTCTGTGACTTCAGGCGGTCGAGAATGCTGGCGCCGGCGTTCAGGCTGCGGGTCTCACGCTCCACTTCTTCCGGCGTACCCTGCAGGAAGAGTTGCCTGAACACACTCGCCGGGCTGGATTCGGCCGGCACCATCGCTCCGCTACTGGTGTACGACTGGCTCTGCGGGGTCGCCGTGCCGAGGACGACGGAGGGGAACCGCGTCACGTAGCCAAGGTGGTTGGCAGCGACCTGATCCACCGAGATGCTGTTCCGGAACCCATCAAGCCCGGGGCGCCGGGCCGCCGTCAGCCAGGTGATCTCCGAGTTATGTGGCTGCCGGCCGGTCTGCTCCTGGTGCGAAAAGCCGGTAAAGAGCGTGTACTGATCCCGGTGATGATCAATGAGCGACAGGTACTCGGTCGCCTCGTAACCGGCACCCGCCGTCGCGGGGAACCACGATGACGAGTACAGGCCGAGCGTGTTGCAGATGTTGAGCATCCGCCGCGGCGCGGTAGCCGAAGCGCGCGCCAGGGTCGGCGCCATCGACTCGAGCCACGGCAGGGCAAGCACAACACCCGAAGCGCGGAGAAACGTCCGGCGGTCGAGCGGTCGGGCCAACGTCATGGTTACTGTCTCCTGAAGAGGTCGCTCCCGACGACCTCGTGAATCATGCTCCGGATCGGATATCCCTCGGCGCGAAGCCGGGCAACGATCTGATTCACCGCATCCCGGTCCGCGAAGGTAATCTCGGCGCCAGTTGAAAAGACCAGCAACTGCGACGCGAGGTGCCGGGCCACCTTCTCGACCTCGTGGTCGAGCAGGAACTGTTTGTACTCCTGGATTCCGCTGAATCGGTCGCCCGACGGCGTCACGCCGCTGGAGTCGACCGGAGGCCCGTCCTTGAACGGAAGCGGGACCGTGAAGTCCCCGAACTGCTGCATACCGCCGGAGATCCGGTAGTTGGCCCGGAACCCGCCGATAGGATCGAACGACTCGAGGGCGAAACCAGGCGGATCGATGGTTCTATGGCAACTCGCACAAACCGGGTTGGCGCGGTGCGCCGTCAACTGCTCGCGTATAGTCGTGGCGCCGCGGGTGTCAGGCTCGAGCGAGCCGACGTCCGGCGGCGGGGGTGGCGCGGGGGTGCCGAGCAGGTTCGCCAACACGAAATTCCCCCGGGGAACCGGGGAGGTCGTCGTGCCGTTGGCGGTGATCTTGTGAATGCTCGCCTGCGTGAGAATGCCGCCACGCGGGCTGTCGACCGGCAACTCCACCCTTCGCATGTACTGTCCCGTCACGCCTTCGATACCGTAGTGCTCAGCGAGGCGTCGGTTCACGAAAGTGAAGTCGGAGTCGACCAGATGATCGACTCCGAGATTCTCGGAGACCAGCTCCTTCAGGAAGAGTTCGGTCTCCAGGCGCATCGCCTGCCCGAGACGGTCATCGTACTCGGGATACAGGCTCGCGTCCGGGCTGGTCTGTCGGATCTCGTAGAGACGCAAGGCCTGGCCGGCGTAGTCGGTTATGAAGCGCTGACTCTTCGGATCGTCCAGCATCCGCTCGACCTGTGCAGACAGCACCCCTGGATCGGTCAGCCGCCCCCCACGGGCCAGATCCGCCAACTCGGCATCCGGCATGCTCCGCCACAGGAAATACGAAAGCCGGGTCGCCAGGGCGAAGTCGTCCAGGTCTCCCGCTTCACCCGCGTGGAAGAGAAACGGCGGCGCGGACAGGACGGCGCGGAGCGGCACCCGTATCGCCTCGCTGAACGACTGGCCGTCGCCAAGGAACGGCATGGCCAGCCCCGCGTAGGCTTCCAGTTCGCCTTCGACCAGCGGCCGGCGGAACGCGAGTGGCGCAAGACGCGCCACGATGTCCTTGACGTGCTCGTACGGCTCCTTCGTCAGTCGTATTTCGCCCGTGTCATCGAAGTCGACACCCGTCAGAAGTTGCCTGGTGCTCTCGGGCGGCCAGGTATCAAAGAGTGGCCCCTCGATCATCAGAGACCTGAGCGCGATCCCTTCGCCCATCCAGTCGTCGACGTTCTGATCCGGCGCGAAGTGATTGGGCGGCGGAGCGTCGACCGGCGGAAGCAGTTCCGCCACCGACGGCGCGATCAACTCGCCCGGGCGCATGAAGGTTTCCAGGGTGATGGTACGACCCGCTTCATCGACCAGATCGAAGACGCCAATCAGGTCGTCCAGCGACGCCGTAATCCCCGCCATCTTGCCGCGGTACACGGTAAGCGTGACCGGCGTGCTCGCCTGGTACGCATACGCGTCCAGTGTGACCCGGTACCGGCCCGGAGACGGCACCTCATAGCCCTCGCTGGCGCTGTGCAACGTATAGGTGGACCCGGTGTCGTAGAACGCGACGTACGCGTCATCGAGCTTCTTCACGATCCCGGCGCCCAGAAACTTGCCGGTGCTGATCATGTGGAGGTACTCGGAGGCCGTATAGTCGATTCGGCGGGTCTCGGTCGCCGGGCGCGGTCCGACCTGGAGTGCTGCGTCGAGGGCACGGTCGGCGGCGTCGAGATAGCTCCGCACATGCAGCGGCGACATGGTCTGATTGGCCGCCACCGTATCGAACCCCCCGGAATCCGCCTCGGCCGGCAGCATCTGCCCCAGGTCGCGGGCGACGTCTTCATCGATCCCCAGCAGGTCTTGCACGGTGTAGGCGTACTCGAGCCGAGTCAACCGCCGAAGCGGCGTCCGTTGCGGACCGCGCGCGGCGAGACTTGCATCGACGAGCGCGCCGCGCAACGCGCCCAGCGCTTTCTCCGCGATCACGGGATCCGGGCGCGGAGCGCCCCGTGGCGGCATCTCGCCCGCCTCGACCCGCTCGAAAACCCGCTCCCACTTGCGGAAGGTCTCGCGGTTCGTCAGATCGAAGTCGAGTTCTTCGAAGTTGAGGGGGGTTACCGTGCGGGCGCCGTGGCAGGCGATGCAGGAACTCTCGACCAGCGGCTTGACATCAGCCACGTAAGGCTGGGCAGACACCGTCGCCGGCACGAGCACCAGCCCTGCCGCCGCGATGGCACGTGTCCTGAGCATCGTCATCATCGCCTGCCACGCTCCGTTTGCCGGTCGACCGCTGCAGCCGGGCGGCCAGCGGCGGCGCCCAAAAGTTAGTAGCTACTAACATGCCTACGCTAACACAGCGGATGCATCCATCGCAATGCGAAACCAGGTCGTCGTTTCGGGCTTTCTACCGAACATGCCGGCCACCATCGACGCGGACCGTCTCACCCGTAACGAAGTCGGATCGGACCAGGTCAAGCACCGCGCTGGCCAGCGCGTCAGCCCCTCCCCAACGGCCGAGCGGAGTGGCCGCCTCGACCGCCGCCACCTCTTCGGCATCCAGGTCCTCCGGAGGAAGCAACGGGCCCGGAGCGACTGCATTGACGAGGATCCGGTGCGGGGCGAGTTCCAGGGCCAGTGCTTCGGTCAGGGCGATCACGGCACGCTTGGCGACATAGTACGGCAGATAGCCAGTGTACCGGGGCCGGCCACTGGCCGCCGTCCAGTCGGAGACAGTAACGATGCGTCCACCACCCGCCGCGCGCAGGTGCGGCATCGCCGCTCTTGCCAGGCGGAAAGCGGCTACCAGGTCGACTTCCAGCGCCCGCGCCCAGTCGTCGTCGGTCAGGTCCTCGAACGGCGTGCGCCGGTAGGTAGACGCGAGATGGACGACTATGTCCAGCCGGCCCAGGGCGTTGGCCGTATGATTGACCAGCGCCGCCGCCGCGGCCGGACTGGCAAGGTCTGCTTCAAGAGCGATTCCCTTCCGGCCCTGTTCCCGCGCGGTGCGAGCGGCCCGATCAGCCTCTTCACGCGAGCTGCGGTAGGAGATCGCAACATCGGCTCCGGCCGACGCGAGTCGTGACGCGAGCGCCAGACCCATGCGACGGCCACCGGTAAGGAGTGCCGCCTTCCCAGTGAGATCCATCAATCGCGAGCGCCCGCGGAGCGCACAGGCGCCCCGGGTTGCGTCCGTGGGCTGCTAGGTCTGCTGCGGCTCTGCGGATCGATCAGGCGGCGGCGGAACGTCGGCGGGCACTCCTGGCGCCGGCTCCGCCTCGACATGGGGCGCCTGGGGCGCGTCCGGACGGAGCATCTCGTCTACCAGAAAGACATCGGTCAGCAACGCCCGGAGGTGAATCATGCCGTTCAGGTTGTCGACCATCTGTGACGTGATGCCGGACTGCGCCAGCACCAGGTCGACGGCAGCTCGGGCCGATTTTGCGTCGCGCCGAAGCACCTTGATGAAGGGCCGGTAGGCCTCCCGGCGGGACTCGCCCCGTTCCTCTGCCAGATCGAGAAAGGCGTCGCTCAGTCCGGGAAGGGCATCAGCCAGCT
Organism: Vicinamibacterales bacterium; assembly: GCA_965202655.1. Classification (GTDB taxonomy): domain Bacteria; phylum Acidobacteriota; class Vicinamibacteria; order Vicinamibacterales; family UBA8438; genus VXRJ01. The sequence goes on from CBDBBK010000001.1 coordinate 1,244,420, forward strand.
TCTGTAGTTGCCCACGCACCTGCGCGTCGCCCGTCCTGGCCATCTGCGGAGTGACTCCGCGGGCAGCGTACGCGAGACAGAACTCGTAGCTTTCCTCGACGACGTCGACGAGCGCCTTGAGCTTAGCGGCGCTCAATTCTTGGACGAGTCCTGCGACACGACCCAGCGCTCGGGATCGTGGTGTGACAGGTAGTGCTCGCGATCGACCGAGCCGAAGATCATGGCCTTGGTGAGCCATATCTTGTCGGGCCGAACCGCGAAGTAGATGTGAGTGATCGTCAACATGACGAACAACACCGCACCCAGGCCGTGGAGCACGTACATCAGCCCCCACGTCTCTTCGGACAGCAGGTACGCGTTCCGCGCCACCAGCAGGTTCTCGATCCGGAACATCATGACGAGCCCGGTGGCAATCACCGCGAAGCCCGCCAGCATCACGGCGGTGTGGTACAGCTTGTGATCGAGCGGGTACTTGCCGTGCTTCCGCACCGGTCCCGCCTCCTGTCCCAGCTGCCGCTTCACTCGAGCGATCGCTTCCTGCATGTCGGCCGGCAACAGCCAGATCGACCAGAAGTCGAGGAAGAAAGTCGAGTGAATGATGTGGTACAGAATCGAAATCGTCAGGATGACGCCAGCGATCCAGTGGATGGTGACCCAGGGAAACTGGATACCGACGATCGGGAAGAAGCCCGTCACGAGCAGCACGAGCATCGTGGCCGCCATGATCCAGTGAAAGAGTCTGGCGGCCAACGTGTGCCGTTCAATCCGAGCCGGTACGGCTGCGGGCGCTGCATCACCGCCACCGCCGTTAGCACGGGCGAGCTTCGGCAGCCAGACGGCCGCGTAGGCGATGTGGAAAACGCAGAACGCAACGCCGACCCAGAACGAGAGATACAGCAGGTCCCAGGAGACCCTTATCAGGACCTCCTGGCCCCAGGGGTTGGTACCCCACTGAAACAACTGCATCTACGCCTCGACGCCCCGCACCGACCGCGCCACGAGGTTCCGCAACAGCGTCACCTTGTAGCCGTTGTGCGCCAGTGTCCGAACGCCGTTGAGGGCGATCTCGCCGGCCTGCATCGCCGTCGCTTCACTAACCTGCTGTCCGCGCACGGCGTTCTCCGCGGCGATGAAGCGAACCGGGTACGGTGCGACGCCGTTGGCGACGATGCGGATGTCCTCGATCGTTCCGTTGCTGACCCTCGCCGCCGACGCGACGTTTGCCAGCGGGAAGTCCCAGACCGCCCGGTCGCGCGCCTTCTCGAAGTAGAAGTTCGCGCCCGCCCAGGTCGACGGGATCCGGATGGACGTCAGGATGTCACCCGGCTGCAGCGCCGTCATCCGCATGATGTCAACCGCCGGACCGATGAAGAAGTCCTGCGCCGGAATCACGCGCTCACCGCCGCTGTTGCGCACGACCATTTCGGCGTCGAGCGCCACGAGCACCGGGGCGGTGTCCGACGGGTTGACAGCGACGCACCGGCTCGCGCCGAGAATCGCGTGCTCGCGGTTCATGGCGGTCGGCGTGTCGGCATAACAGATGTTGCCGCCGGCGCGGTAACAGCTCCAGCCGTCACGGTAGTACCAGCACCGGGTGTCCTGCGCCACGTTGCCGCCGAGCGTCCCCTGATTCTGAATCTGGGGCGATGCGGCCTGCGACGCCGAGTCGGCCAGCATGCTGTACTGGCTCGCCACCTCGGGGTGACGGATGACATCGCGAAGCGTAGCCATCGCCCCGATTTCCAGCCCGTCACCGGTGGACCGGATCTCCCGGAGCGACTCCACAGCGCCAAGGTCCACCACCGCGGCGGGCTTCTTGACGCGGTCCTTGAGCCAGTCCCAGGTGTCGAGCCCACCCGCGAGCACCCACGCTTCGGCTCCGTACTGATCGAGCACCCCCAGCGCCTCTTCCGTGCTGGCAGGCTGGAAGAGCTGGAATGCCGGCATCTTGTCGCGAATCACGGCCATTGGATCTTCTCCCTCTCCAGATGTTCCAGTTCGGCGCTACACGTGCGTCGTCAGCTTGTTGTGGGCCTCGGTCAGCTCGGGATTGAGCTTCGTGAGGATCATGTCGCGCATGATCGGCGAGCGATTGAAATCGACATCGCCACCCAAGGCATCCGCAATGGCATTGAGCACCGCGCCGGCACCGGCGCCGACCGGCGCCTCGCCGATTCCCTTCGCCCCGATCGGAGAGAACGGATCCGGCTCGTCGGCATTGAGCCACCCCATCTCCGCGTCGTGCGGAGAGTCCAGAATCGTCGGCGGACGGTTCGAGTAGAACCGCTTGGCGACGTGCAGCCCCCACTGCGGGTCCATGACCCACTTCTGTCCAAGGGCCACGCCGAAGCCCTGGATGCCACCACCGTGCACCTGGCCGGCGAAGTTCTGCGGATGCAGGATGGTCCCCGCGTCGGAGGCCACCTTGTAGTCCTTCAACTCCACGGCCCCGGTCTCGATGTCCACTTCCACCTCGGCAAAGCCGATGCAGAAGGAGATGTTCCGGCCACCGGTCTCGAAGTTGTCCTTGGCGGCAACCACCAGACCTTGCCCCTGCAGGTTGGTAGCCGACCGGGTCGTCATCTCGTTGAGATCCTCCGGCAGGACGGAACCGTCATAGACGCCACCCATCTCCATGGCGCGCTCGGCCGCCTGCGCGAAGGTCATCCCCTGACCCCGGTTGCCACGCCGGTAGACCCGGCCGTCCGACACCTCGAAGCTGTCGGGCGAGCCGCCGAAGCGGTCTGCCGCGATCTCCTGAAGGCGCGCCTTCGCCTCGAGGCCGGCCGCCCAGTTCGACCGGGTGTGGCCGTGGGTCGTCTGGCTGCCGCCCTGAATGGCGCTCCAGGGGAGATGCTTGCTGGTGTCGCCCCAGACCACCTCCGCCTGCTCCCACGGCGTGTCGAGCGCTTCCATCGCGGCGCGCGACGTGTCGGAGAACGACTCCGTGCCGAGGTTGCCGACGCCGGTGTGAATCTGCACCACGCCGTCGGGGCGAATGACCAGCAGGCCGTCGACGCCCGACGTGCCGGCCGAGTAGGAACTGATGGCCGCGCCGACACCGGTTACCCGGGTGCCGTTGCGCTGACCGCTCCGCGCCATCATCCCTGCCCAGTCGAACTCGGTGCGGGCCTTCTGGATGGCCTCCTTGGGGAAGGCGCCCGAAACGTTGCTCTGCTGTCCCTGACGCGGACGGCCGAACAGCGCCTGACCCTCCGGCGCGTTCATCTCGATGATGTCGAGACGATCGACGTCGAGCTGCCGGGCCGCCTTGTCGAAGATCGGAGCATACATCGCCACCGCCTGCACACCGCCCGGCGCCCGCTGCGCCCCACGCGGCGGCGTGTTGGTGTAGACCGTGATGCCGCGAACCCGAACGTGCTCCGGCATATACATGAGCGACGCCTGATCGGCGCATGACATGTAGTCGCCGGAACGCCCGTAGGGGCCCCCATCCTGCACGAGCGTCAGGTCCATGGCGACGACCCTGCCGTCGCTGCGGAAACCGAACTTCGCGCGGCACTGGATGCCGGGCCGCGCCCGACCGAAGAAGTTCTCCTCCTGCCGGGTTACGCGCAGCATGACCGGCTTGCCGATCTTGCGCGACAGGAGCGCCGGAATCTGCGACTGAATCGACGCGGCAATCTTGCTGCCGAACCCACCGCCGCAGTACTCGGTGAGGAGCACCAGGTCCGTCGGGTCGACACCGACCCAGCGAGCCATTCCGCCCTCGGTCCGCGCGGTGCTCTGGGTCGAAGCGTGCATGTAGCACTTGCCGTTCTGCCAGTAGGCCATCGCCGTGCGGGTCTCCAGCGGCTGGTGCGACAGCGACGCGGAGAAGACCGTCTCGTCAAGCACCAGGTCCGACGCCGCCAGGCCCGCCTCGACGTCGCCCACCTGCCACTCGTCGGTCACCTCGCCGCTCGTCGGCAGGATGCCGCGGTCGACCTCGTTCCAGTCGACGTTGTCCCACTTGATGGTCGACAGGTCGCGGCCCACCATCGTGTTGCCGTCGAGGCGCGCATTCGGCCCGCCCGGCCGGAGGCTCTCGAGTGGATCGAGAACGAACGGCAGGGGCTCGAAGTCGATGTCGATCGCCTCGATCGCCTCGGCGGCTGTCTCCTCGTCGACCGCCGCGACCGCGAGAATCGGCTCGCCCTCGTAGAGCGGCTCGTTGGTGAGGCTCGCCTCCTGCGGCGACTCCACCGGCTCGAGGTCGTCGGCCGTCAGGATGCCCTCAACCCCGGGCATCGCCAGCGCTGCGCTCGTATCCATCCGCCGGACGCGCGCATGCGGCATCGGGCTGAGGAGCAGCTTCGCGAAGACCATCCCCTCCGCGCGGTAGTCCTCCGCGTACTTCGCCCGCCCCGTCACCTTGGCGAGAATGTCGGGCGTCGTGTAGTTCTTGCCGATCAGCTTGAAGTCAGCCATCGTCAGCTCCTCACTCCGTTACGCGTGTACTCGCACGCCTTCTCTGCGACGTTGAGGATCTTGTTGTAGTCGATGCACCGGCAGATGTTGCCGGCCAGGTGGTGGGCCGCCTCGCCGCGCGTCGCGTTCGGATTCTCTTCCGCGAGCGCGACCATGTTCATGACGAACCCCGACATGCAGAACGCACACTGGAACCCCTGCAGGTCCACCACGGCCTGCTGCACCGGGTGCAGCGTGCCGTCCGCGCTCTCGAGACCCTCGATCGTCAACACTTCGCGGCCGCGAACCTGATGAGTGAGCGTCGAGCAGGAGTACTGCGGAATACCGTCGACCAGAACGGTGCAGGCGCCGCACTCGGCGCGGTCGCAACCAATCTTGGTGCCGGTAAGCCCCAGCTTGTAGCGCAGCGTCATGGCCAACGTCTCCTGTGGCATGACGTCGACGCGCCGCTGCTGCCCGTTGACGTTCAGCGTCACGAGCCGCTCCACCGCGCCCGGCGCCTGCGCCAGGGCGATGCCGTTGTTCCGCAGGACGTAGCTGGACGCCGACACGCTGGCGCCCGTCGCGATCACGCCCTTGATAAAGCCCCGCCGCGAGACACCCGGCTGCTCGGCCGGGCACTCCTCGCTATTCATGTGCGTGTGAGCCGCGTCTCCCATGAGACGACCTCCTCAAGTCGGCGCCGCCTTACGCGCCTGGAACCAGCGGGAGAAAGTCCTCCCGAGGGGGCGAGTGTATCACCAGACAACGTCGATGCCAAGCCCCGGCAGCAAGTTTTCTACGGCCCGACGACGCCTCCACAACTGCTGTTGCATCAATGACTTGCGGAGACCGGATCCCACCGTCCAGTGTCCGTCGCCGACGCGGCCGAAAAAAATTCTCCGCGCTGGACCACGGGAACGGGCAGGAGTGCGCTGATCTTCCTGTTGAACTTTCCGATCACTCCAACGTATGATTGAAACAACTGTTTAATCATGCCGACGAGCACGAAGGATCGGATCCTGGACACGGCGGAACGTTTGTTCGGCGAGCAGGGCTTCGCCCTGACGTCACTTCGCGACATCACGGCCGGGGCGGGCGTCAACGTCGCCTCCGTCAACTACCACTTCGGATCCAAGGAAGCCCTGCTGACGGCAGTGCTGGAGCGGCGGTTCCGGCCGATCAACCAGGAGCGGCTCGCCATGCTCGACGCCGTCATCGCACAGGCGGCGGGCGGCCGGCTGCCTCTGGAAGAGGTGGTCCGCGCCTTCCTGCTGCCACCGTTCGAGCGGCAGCGTGAATGGAGCCCCGAGGCCCAGGCGTCCTTCCTCCGGTTGGTGGGACGTATTCACGCGGAGACCAACGACGTGTTCCGCGCGATGCTGGTCGAGCAGTTCGATGAGGTCCGCCAGCGGTTTCAGGCTGCGCTCCAGCGCGCGCTGCCGGACCACCCCGATGTCCGTTGGCGGATGCTCTTCATGATCGGCTCGATGGCCTTCACGATGTCGTGGGGGCCGACGCTCATCGAGCGGGAGGACGCCGGGCACGATCCTGAAGAAGTGCTCGAGTCGCTTGTCCGGTACACCTCGGCCGGCATGGCGGCAGCGTCTGTGCAAGCCGCGGTGCCGACCCGCGTGGCTGCCGGCGCAGGTGCAGGTGCAGGTGCAGGACAGTGATGATGCGAATGACCGTCCGGCCCTTGCTACTGGCGGCCACGACACTGGTGGCAGGGTGCGCCGCTAACGTGCCGCCGGTCGAACGGCCGGAGATCGGGGTGAACCTGCCCGACGCCTGGACCGCGGGCGAGGTTCCGGCCGGCCAGGTGGCGCCCGACTGGTGGACCGCTTTCGGCGACGAACAACTCGCACGCGCTATCGACAGCGCGCTGGCGCGCAACCTGGACCTGCAGGCGGCGGCCGCGCGGCTCGAGGTGGCGGCGGCGGATGCCCGGGCGGCGGCCAGTGCGCTCAACCCGACGCTCCAGGCGTCGTACAGCGGCATCCGGCGGAAACAGAACTTCATCGGGTTCCCAATCCCGGGAGCTGGGGATCGGGTCCTCAGCACCGTCTTCACGAACCACGGAATCTCCCTCGACACGGTTTGGGAAGTCGATCTCTGGGGCCGCCTCCGCAGTGCCGAGCAGGCGGCCCTCGCCGACCTGCAGCGCGTCGGGGCCGATCTGCGCGGCGCGCAACTGTCCCTCGCGGGACAAACGGCGAAGGCCTGGTTCGCGATCGCGGAAGCACGCCAGCAGGTGCTGCTGTCAGAAGCAACGGTCGACAGCTTCCGCGAGTCGGTCGACGTCGTGCAGCAACGGTTCGAGGCGGGCGTGCGACCTGCCCTGGATCTGCGGCTGGCGTTGCTCAATCTGTCGAACGCCGAAGCGCAACTCGCGGAGCGGCGCCGGCAACTGGACGCGTCTTTGCGACAGCTCGACCTGTTGCTTGCCCGTTACGCCTCGGGGGACATCACGCCGCCGTCGGAACTGCCCGCGATGCCGCCGCCGGTGCCGGGTGGCGTGCCGGCGGACCTGGTGGCCCGGCGTCCGGATCTCGCGGCGGCCGAACGGCAGGTGGCCGCTTCCCAGGCCCGGCTGCAGGTGGCGCGGCAGGAGCTCCTCCCCAGCATCAGCCTGACCGCAAACACGGGTACCGCCACGAACACGCTGCTCTCGCTCCTCGACGGCGATTTCGGTGTCTGGGGATTCGTAGCGAACATCGTCGCGCCACTCTGGCAGGGCGGCCGGCTACGCGCAAACCTCAACCGCGCGGAAGCGCAGGTGGCGGAGGTGCTGGCCAACTACGTGAACACGGCACTCACGGCGTACAGCGAAGTCGAGACCGCGCTCGCGGCCGAGGAGCACCTGGCAGGGCGGGTCACGCATCTCGCGACCTCCGTCGAGCAGTCCCGCGCGGCGGAACGCCTCGCGGACGAACGCTACCGGGCCGGTCTCGATACGTACATCACGGTCCTGGATTCGCAGCGGTCGGCCTTCCAGGCCGAGTCGGAATACATCGCGGCCCGGCGACTGCGGCTGGAAAACCGCGTCGACCTTTATCTGGCCCTCGGCGGCGGATTCGAGCAGATCGAGGCGCCGGTCACGATTGCGAGCCGCGACGACAGCACCACCATTGAGCCGGAAACGGCATTGAACGGAAGAGCCCCATGAAGAACCTATTCCTTCGCGCCCTTCAGGTCCTGCTGCCACTGATCATCCTTGCGGTGGCAGGTTTCGGCGCCCTCACGATGTGGTGGAATCGGCCTCCGGTCGAAACGCTGGCGCCCGTGGTGATTCCACCGGGCGTCCGCGTCCACGAGGTCGCGCTGGTGGACACATCGCTTACCGTCCAGAGCCAGGGCACGGTCCGGCCGCGTACCGAGAGCCAGCTCGTTTCCGAGATCGACGGTCGCGTGATCTGGGTCGCGCCCTCCTTCGTCGAGGGCGGTTTTTTCGAGGCGGATGACGTACTCGTTCGGATCGACCCGTTCGACTACGAACAGCAACTCGTCAGCGCCCGGTCGCAGCTCGCGCAGGCGCGTCTCCGCCTTGCCGAGGAAGAAGCCGAGGCAGAGGTGGCCCAGAGGGAGTGGGAAACGCTCGGCCGTGGCGACCCGCGCGAGCTCGCGCTGCGCAAGCCGCAGCTTGATGACGCGCGCGCGGCCGTGGCGGCGGCGGAAGCGGGTGTCGAGCGCGCCGTGCGCGATCTCCAGCGGGCCGAGATCGTCGCGCCGTACGCCGGCCGCGTGAGGGCCAAGAACGTGGACATCGGCCAGTATGTCCGGAGGGGCGACTCGGCCGCTACCGTCTATGCGGTCGACTTCGCGGAAATCCGGCTCCCGCTTCCCGACGACGAGCTCGCGTATCTCAACCTGCCGCTTTCCTATCGGGGCGTCGAGCAGCAGTCGCAGCCAGCCGTGACGCTTCGCGCCACGTTCGCCGGCAAGACACACGCCTGGGGCGGTCGAATCGTCCGGACCGAAAGCGAAATCGACTCGGTCAGCCGCATGGTGCATGCAGTTGCCGAAGTGGCCGATCCGTACGCCCAGGGCGCCAATCCGGACCGCCCCCCGCTTGCAGTGGGAATGTACGTGGAAGCCGAGATCGATGGGCGCACCGCGCGCAACGTCGCCGTGCTCCCGCGCGAGGCGCTGCGCGGGCGGGACGAGATGCTGGTGGTCACACCTGACGACCGCCTTGAGTTCCGCACCGTCGCCGTGCTGCGCACCTCGGCGGAATCGGCGATTGTGGAGGCAGGGCTGCAGGCGGGCGAACTCGTCGTCATCTCGCCGCTCGACGCGCCGACGGATGGGATGCTGGTGCAGCTTGCCGACGCCGACCCGGAACTGCTCGCCCGCCGGAATCAACCGACGGCGGGCCGGCGATCACCGCCGGACCCGGTCATGCCGCCGGCCGGCGAGGTGCCGGCTGTGGCTGCCGCGCCGCCGATTGGCAACGGACCCGGCGCCGGCGAGAGGGGTGCGACCGCGGCGCCGGTTCCGGAAGCGATCGCTCCGGCCGAAGCAGCCGACCAGACAACGGACGGCGCCTCGGGGCCGCCACCGTGGCTGGAAGCGCTTCTGGAGGAAGCCGGACCGGCCCCGACAGGTAACCGTTCGGCGCGGAACGAACCGGCAACGGCACCGCTTCCGGAAGCCGCCTCCGCCAATCGACCGGTCGACCCCGAGGTGGCACCCGCACCAGCGGATGCGCCTGCGGCGCCGGGGGAGAGAGCAAGCAGGCGCCAGCCACCCGGAGCGGCGCTGAACGCACTGTCGGTGCTGCCGTTCGATGACCTCAGCTCGGGCACCGAGACCGCCCTCGACATCGACCTCGGCGACGTCATTACTGAGGCAGTGACCGCGCGCCTCGCCGCACTGCCCGGCGTCGGCGTCGTTGCCGGCGGTGGCGACGCAATCTGGGTGGTCGGCGGCGGTATCCAGCGAATGGGATCCCTGCTGCGCGTGACGGCCCGGCTTACGGACGCCCGGGACGGCTCGGTCATCTCGGCCGTCAAGATCGACGGCACGGTTGAGAACCTGGCCGATCTGCAGGAGCGCCTCGCCGCCGCCATGACCGACAGCGTGCGGGACGCGCTCGCCAGCCAGGCGGGTCGAACCCCAGGCCGCGGCGCCGATGCCGCAGCGCCGCGCCGTGATGGAGGGCAGGCATGACCAAGGGGGGAATCGCCTGGTTCGCCCGGAATCCCGTCGCCGCCAACCTGATGATGGTCTTCATCATCGCAAGCGGCCTTATCGCCACTTCGGCGGTGACGGAAGAGGTGTTTCCGGAAGTCGAACTCGACCGGATCAGCATTCAGGTGCCCTACCTCGGCGCCGCGCCGGAAGAGGTGGAGGAAGGAGTCGTCATCCGGATCGAAGAGGCGATTCAGGGTGTCGACGGTATCAAGCAGATCGTGTCCACCGCCTCCGAGGGCAGCGCGTCGGTCATCGTGGAACTCGAGCTCGGCGCCGATTCGCGCCGAGTGGTCGACGAGGTCAAGAACAACGTCGACGCGATCACGACGTTCCCGCTCGAGACCGAAGAACCGATCATCCGCGAGCTGATGGCCCGCAACCAGGTGGTGGACCTCTCCATCGCCGGACAGACCGACATCTTCGCCCTCAAGTCGCTTGCCGAGGAGGTTCGCGACGAGTTGTCCGCCCTGCCCACCATCACGCAAGTCGACATCGTCAGCGCGCCACCCTACGAGATCTCCATCGAAGTCTCGGAAGTGGCCCTGCGCCGGCACGGCATGACGTTCGACCAGGTGGCGGACGCGGTGCGGCGCTCGTCGCTGGATCTCCCGGGCGGCTCCGTCCGCACCGATGGCGGCGAGATACTGCTGCGCACGATCGGTCAGGCCTATCGCGGCAACGAGTACGAGGAGCTGGTTCTTTGGACACGACCCGACGGCAGCCGCCTGCGTCTCGGCGACGTCGCCACCGTGGTCGATGGTTTCGAGGAGACCGATCAGTTCGCCCGGTTCGATCAGGCCCCGACCGTCATGGTGTCGGTCTTCCGAACGGGAGAACAGAGCGCGCTGGACATCGCGGAAGACGTCGCTCTCTACGTGGAGGACAAGCAGGCCCGGCTCCCCGCCGGCGTCTCGATGGTGATCTGGCAGAACCAGGCCGAAGTGCTCAATGACCGGCTGATGCTGATGCTGCGCAACGGCGCCACCGGTTTCGTGCTGGTGTTCATAGTGCTTGCGCTGTTCCTGGAGCTCCGCCTCGCCTTCTGGGTAAGCCTCGGCATACCGATCTCGTTCCTGGGCGCCATCGCACTCATGCCGGGTTTCGAGGTGACGGTGAACGTCATCTCGCTCTTCGCCTTCATCCTGGTCCTGGGAATCGTGGTGGACGACGCCATCATCGTCGGCGAGAACATCTACAGGCACCAGGAGAAGCATGGCGATGGCCTTCGGGGGTCCATCGAAGGCGCGCGAGAGATCGCGAAACCGGTTGTCTTCGCGGTTCTGACGACAGTAGCGGCGTTCATGCCGCTCATGTTCGTACCCGGAATGATGGGAAAGATCTTCCGCGTCATTCCGCTCATCGTCGTCCCGTGCCTGCTCTTTTCACTGCTCGAATCGCTCGGGATCCTTCCGGCCCACCTGTCGCACATCCCGAAGCGGCGACGGTCGGGCCCCTGGCGCACGTTCCAGCAGTTCTTCGCCAATGGTCTGAAGTCGTTCATCCGCCGCGTCTATGAGCCGGCCCTCGAGGCAGCTCTCCGGTGGCGGTACGTCACGGCCGCAATCGGCTTGAGCACCCTGGTCCTGACCGGCGGGATGGTCCTCGGAGGATGGACCACCTTTCACTTCTTCCCGTCCATCGAAGCTGACTTCATGGCGGCTTCGGTCACGATGCCCCAGGGCACGCCGGCCGATGCGACCTCGGTGGCGGTCGAGAAGATGGAGGCAGGCGCCGTGCGGCTCCGTGCGCGACTCCTGCAGGAAACCGGAATGGACTACTTCCGCCACGTGTCGACGTCGATCGGCGATCAGCCGATGGCGGCGCGCGGCCCGGGACCGCTCGGCCCGACGCAGAGCGTCAGTTCCGCGAACCTCGGCGAGGTGACCGTCGAACTCGCGCCCGCGGAGACCCGCGCGTACACGAGCGAGCAGCTCGGCACCATGTGGCGGGACGAGACGGGGCCGATCCCGGAGGCTGTCGACCTCAATTTCGCGATGTCGCTCATGACCCCGGGTGACGACGTCGATGTCCAGCTCGCCGGACCGGACGTCAACCGGCTGCGCGAGGCGGCGGAAGCGGTCAAGAGCCGGATGGCCGAGTACGCGGGCGTCTACGACATCTCCGACTCCTTCCGCGCCGGCAAGGAAGAGATGCAGCTCGGTATCAAGCCGGCGGCGGAAACGCTCGGATTGACCCTGCAGGACCTGGGCCGCCAGGTGCGGCAGGCCTTCTACGGAGAGGAAGCGCAACGCATACAGCGGGGACGTGACGACATCCGCGTCATGGTGCGCTATCCGAGGGACGACAGACGGTCGCTTGGCGACCTGGAGAACATGCGCATCCGGACGCCCAACGGCGGCGAGGTGCCGTTCAGCCAGGTTGCGCAGGTAGACCCGGGACGCGGTTTCGCATCGATCAAGCGCGTCGACCGGAACCGCGCCGTCAACGTCACCGCCGCAGTCGATCCGGCAATTACGTCGGCGAACGCGGTGATCAACGACATGCGCACGCGCATCCTCCCGGAAGTGCTCGCCGACTACCCCGGCGTGTTCTACACGTTCGAGGGCGCCCAGGCGGAACAGGCGGACGCGGTCGCCGGCCTGCAGCGCGGTTTCGTCCTTGCTCTGCTGATGATCTTCGCCCTGCTCGCGGTGCCGCTCCGCTCTTACGTGCAGCCCCTGATCATCATGGGCGCCATCCCGTTCGGGCTGGTAGGCGCCATCTGGGGGCACATGCTGCTGGGTCTCGACGTCACGATGATGTCGATGTTCGGCCTGGTCGCGCTGACCGGGGTGGTCGTCAACGACAGCCTGGTCATGGTGGACTTCATCAACCGGGCGCGTAGCGTGCACACCGACGTGGGCCGCCGTGTCCGCGAGGCAGGCGGCACTCAACCCGACTACCACGAATTCGACTCGACCGGCCTCAAGCTCGCGATTCGGGAAGCCGGAAGCTACCGTTTCCGTCCCATCCTGCTCACGTCACTGACGACGTTCTTCGGCCTGGCGCCGCTGATGCTCGAACGGAGCATGCAGGCGGCTTTCCTCGTGCCGATGGCCGCCTCCCTGGCGTTTGGCGTGCTGTTCGCGACGTTCATCACGCTGATTCTGGTGCCGACCGCCTATCTGATCCTCGACGATGTCCATCGGTTGATGCGATGGATCTCGGGGCGCGGCTCCTCCGCGGTGGGGGATCGGACCGAACTGCCGCTCCCGGCGGACGGCGTCGGCGCACCCATCGCCAGGACCTCGTCCTGAGAGGGGTCGGGAATCGCTCCGGAATCGCCAGGAAAGCGTGGCGCCGAGCCGTGAGGTCGACGAGCGGAACTCAATCCGCGCCGGCGATCTCCGCGATCACCTGCTCGACCAGGGGCGGCGAGATACCACAGGCTGCGTCGTTGATCCGGCACTGCGCCAGCGTCAACTGGCAACCGCAGGGACAACCGTCGCTGTTCAGCCGGCGAAGCGCCTCCTCTTTCCGGGCGGGACTCAGGACCGAAAGGTCGACGCCGGGAATCTCGGTCGCCTGCGCCGCGTTGGCCAGGAGGATCTGCGTGTTGGGCTCGACCAGCTCGACGGTTGCCTGATTCGGCAACGACGTCAGATAGCGTGCCTCCTGCTCCAGCAGCACCGGACTCACGAGTCCGACGTGCGTCTGGACGATCTGCCCGTCGGTGTCCACGATGAACGACGTGGGAAGCGCGAAGACCCCGGGAAACGCCCGCTTGATCTCCGGCGTCGACATCACGAGCGGATAGTTGACCCCATATTGCGAGGCGAACGCCTCGACGACCTCGGTGCCGCCCGCGTCTTCCGAGACGCCGATGACGGTCAGGTGATCCGGATAACGGGCGGCCAGTTGCACCAGGTAGGGCACTTCCTCACGGCACGGCCCGCACCAGGTGGCCCAGAAGTTGACAAGCACCGCCTTTCCCCGCTGATCGGCCAGGGAGATGGTCTCGCCATCGAGCGTCTCCATCACCAGGTCGGGCACCGGCGCCGGCGCGTCGACGAACTGCAAAGTCACCTCGGGCGGCGCTTCGAAGATCGCGGGCGGTCCGGCCGAGGGCGCACCCGGCGGCGCCGGACGGTCGCCACTTTCCGCCCCGCAAGCCGCCGCCAGGGCAAGCGCGGCGAGCACGGAAACGACGGTGACGGTGCGATGGCGGCGGTGGGCGCTGTTCAGCATCGCTTCCTCTATAGGGATATGCACGCGTAGGGGCACCGTCATTGTAGCCGCACCAGAAGCCCGTGGTGAAACCCCGCGTAGCACCGAGAGCGGCGGTTTCACCACGGGCTCCTAGTCGTAGCCGAACTGTACCGCCGCGACCAGCCCGACGGCCCCCACCAGATAGAGCTTGACGAGCAGCGGGACGACGAACGCGAGCCAGCGCTGGTAGGGAATGCGACCGAGCGCAAGCATTCCCATCAGCAAGGCATTGGTCGGAATCACCATGTTGGTGAAACCGTCACCGAACTGGTACGCGAGCACCGCCGTCTGCCGCGTCACGCCGGTCAGATCGGCGAGCGGCGCCATGATCGGCATGGTCACGTACGCCTGCCCCGAACCGGACGGGATGAAGACGTTTGCCGTTGTCTGCACGGCCAGCATGCCCAGTGCGGCGGCATGCGACGGAAGCGCGGCGAGTGGTTGCGCCAGACCGTAGACGATGGTGTCGATTACGCGCGCGTCGGACAACACCACTTCGATGGTGCGCGCAAAACCAATCAGAAGGGCGGTCGCCGTCATTTCCGCCGCGCCACCGAGAAACGCGCGGGCCGCCCGGTTCGGCGCAACACCGGCGACCACCGCCCCGGTCAGGCCGATCGCCAGAAAAACCGCGGAGAGTTCCGTGAGATACCAGCCACGCGCCGCTACGCCCCAGACGAACAGACCAATGCCGCCGACGAGGACCGCGAGCACGGCCCGGCGGCGCGCTGTGAACTGCCGATCCTCCGGTAGCGCGAAACCGTCGGAGTAGTCGACGCCCTGCACCAGGCTGGCCGCGGGGTTTGCCCGGATACGGGTGGCGTACCGCATGATGTGATGGACGCCGACCGCGCCGCAGACAACGAGGAGCAGCCAGCGCGGAGCCTGCCCCGACGTGAGCGTCACTCCGGCTATGTCCTGTGCGATCAGAACCGTGAACGGATTGAAGGCGGCACAGGCGTACCCGACACCGGCGCCAACGTAGATGATGCCGACCGCCACTACCGCGTCCAGACGGAGAGCCAGGCACATCGTCACCAGGATCGGGACGAACGGCATGTACTCCTCGGCCATCCCGATCGTGGAGGAGCCGAGCGCGAACAGGCCGACGGCACCGCCCACGAGCCAGGCCGGCCGCGTCCCGAGCCGTGCGATCGCGGTACCGATCGCCGCATCGATGGCGCCGGTCGCGCGAACGACCCCGATCACCCCCCCGACCAGGAATACAAAGAAGATGATCTCCTGCGCCGCGCCCAGACCCGCCGGGATCGACGTCAGGAACGCCAGCGGCGAGAGAGGTTCGGCGTCCACCGGGTGATAGGTTCCCGGAACGACCCGCCGGCCGTCGCGTTCGAACTCCCCTGCCGGGAGCACCCAACCCGCCACCTGGGCAAGCAGGATCAAGGCGAAGATCAGGACGAGAGAATCAGGAAAACGGCGCACTCTGGCAGCCCCGTGCTGAACCCCGCCGTCTGGGCCTACCGCGTCGGGTCGTCGGCCACGCGCACCAGCAGCTTGCCGAAGTTCCCGCCCTCAAGCAGGCCGCGGAAAGCACCGACCGCCCGGTCGATCCCTTCCACGATGTCCTCGCGGTAGCGAACCTGCCCCGCGCGCAGCCACCCGGAAACGTCGCACAGGAAGTCCGCCTCGCGGTCGCGATGGTCGAAGACGATGAATCCGCGGAAGGTAATCCGGCGAACCAGCGTCAGCCCCATCAAACGGGGGACGCCGTCCGGACCGGGTGGCGCCCCGGTCAGGTTGTAATTGGCGATCCGACCGCAGACCGGCACCCGCGCAAACGTGTTGAGCAGCGGCAACACCGCTTCGAACACCTTGCCGCCGACATTCTCGAAGTAGACATCGATGCCGTTCGGACAGGCCGCACGCAGCGCGTCGGCCAGGTCATCGCGCCGATGGGTCACGCAGGTGTCGAAGCCGAGCTCGTCGACGACATAGTCGCATTTCTCCTGCGCGCCTGCGATGCCGACGACGTGGCACCCCCGGATGCGCGCGATCTGTCCCACGATCGCGCCGACCGCACCGGAAGCGGCGGAAACCACGACCGTCTCTCCCGGCTGCGGTTGGCCATGATCAAGCAGCCCGACGTAGGCGGTCATGCCGGGCATGCCGAGGACGCCGAGCGCGGTCGATATGGGCGCGATGGACGGGTCGAGCTTCCGCACCCCGGCGCCGTCGGACAGCCCGAACTGCTGCCAGCCGTTCGCGTTGAGGACGATGTCGCCCGGCACGTAGCCGTCGAGGTTCGAGTGAACGACTTCGGAAACCGTCCCCCCCACCATCACCTCGCCCAGCCCGACCCCCGGTGCGTACGACGGCCCCGGATTCATCCGGCCGCGCATGTACGGATCGAGCGAGAGATAGATCGTCCTGCACAACATCTGGCCGGCATCCGGTTCCGGCACCGGGCTGTCCGTGACGGTGAAATCGGACTCCCGCGGAAACCCATCCGGGTGGGCCGCAAGGCGAACCTGGCGATTGACGGTCGGTGTCATTGGCATGCCTCAGTCGGCCCGGCAGTATACTGCGCCGATGATTCAGCACCTCCTCTTCGTCTTTCAGTTCAATCTCGACCGCGCCAGAACGCTCGTTGCCGATCTGTCCGACGCCCAGATGGTGCAGCAACCGCAGGGGGTGGTAAACCACCCCGCCTGGACGCTGGGGCACCTTGCCTTCGTTGCGCATCATCTGGCGGTGACCCTGGGTGCTGACTCGACGCTGCCCGAGGAATGGAACGATCACTTTCCGACCGGCGGCACGCCGAGCGGCGACCCGGCCGATTACCCCTCGAAAGAGGAAATCCTGGCGCAGTTGACGAGCCAGCACGAACTGGCGGCGCAGGCCGCGGCTGGCGCCGATCCGACGGTCTTCGAGCAGCCGTTTCCGAACGAGCGCGTCCGGAAACGCTTCCCGACGATCGGCGACTTCGCGGCCTTCCTCATGACGTCGCACGAAGCGGGCCACCTCGGTCAGATCGCCGCCTGGCGGCGCGCGATGGGACTCGGGCCGGCAAGCTGACGCGCGCCCCGGCGAGCGCGCGAGGGCCTGTCAGGGCTGGCGCTCCGCCTCCCAGGTGCCTTCGCCGACTCCGCCGTAGTCGCACGTCCCGCGCATCGTCTCGCCGTCGATGGTCCCGACGTAGACCGCCTCGGCACCCTCGCCGCCGAAGCTGAACTCGATCGCGTTCCCGGTGACGGTGCCGGTCACGTCGGCTGTCCCGAACAGGCCCTGGTAGGTGCCCGTCAGCGCCTCCCCCTCCTGTTCGAAGACGAAGATCGGCTCGCCGCCTCCGATGTCCAGCTCGACGACGAAGTTCCAGGTGCCGGTGACGTCCGCCTGTACAGCCGCACGTGCGCCGGGAGCGGCCGGCAGAAGCAGGAGTGCGATGGCGCTCCCCACGAGCCAGCAGGCCACGCTACCCCACTTGCCGCGTGCGCTCCGAGAGGTCCGGCCGTGCCGCTGCATGGTGCCTGCAGCGTAACCTCTTGCCCGATTGGATGGCAACGAGCCCGTTGCTTTCTCCCCCAACAGGGAGTAGGCTGAATTGGACGACGGTTGCGACCGCTCGCTTCAACCGAGATCGAGAGCAGACGAGACCCATCGAGTTCGCCTTCCCTTCTTTCGGCTGATCCCGCGGCGATGCGCTTCCCGATATCGGCAACCAGGTGACATGACACAGGTCAAGGCAAGGAGTCACGGATGGGTCAGCGTTTGTATGTCGGAAACATTCCATTCTCAGCGGGCGAGGATGACCTGCGCGAACTGTTCGGCCAGTTCGGCGCAATCCAGTCGGTCTACATCGTGAATGACCGCGCTACCGGGCGACCGCGCGGTTTCGCCTTCGTCGAAATGGTGAACCAGGCTGACGCGCAGAAGGCGATTGAGCAGCTCGACCAGAACGAGTTTCAGGGGAGGCGGTTGACGGTCAACGAGGCGCGTCCACGCGAGCCTCGCCCCTCGCCTCCGCCGGGCGACGACTTCCGCGGCGGCCGGCGCGAACCGCGCTGGTAAACCGGCCGCGACGCGCGGACGTCGTCAGTCGTAGAATCGAACGGCGATGGCCGCCATCCAACCGCGCACCAACATCCACGACGTCGTTGTCATCGGCTCCGGCGCCGGTGGCGCGACGGCGGCGCATGTCCTGACCCGCGCCGGCATCCGCGTCACCCTCCTTGAAGCGGGGCCGATGCTCGATCCCCAGGCAGAGTTCAAGGAACACCGCTGGCCGTACGACTACGGCCACCGTGGCGCCGAGGAAGGAGGCGCAGCCTACTTCGGCGAGGGGAAATCGTTCGGCTTCTTCACGACCACGAGCGGAGGCTGGCAACTCGAGGGCGAGCCCTACACCGTTGCCGACGACACGGACGACTTCTGGTGGTTCCGTTCGCGGATAATCGGCGGCCGGACCAACCACTACGGGCGGATGTCGTTCCGTTTCTCCGACTACGACTTCTTCCCGCGCGACCGTGACGGGCTGGGCTGGAACTGGCCGATCCGGTACGAAGACATAGCCCCCTACTACGACCGCGCCGAGGAGTTCATCGGTGTTGTCGGTAGCCACGAGGGGATCCGGAGCGCGCCGGACGGCGTCTTTCACGAGGCGCCGCCGCCGAAGGCGCACGAAATGCTGATCCAGCGCGCCAGCCATCGCATGGGCATTCCGTGCATATCCAACCGGCGCGCGGTGATCACGCGGCCGATCAACGGACGTCCGGCCTGCCACTATTGCGGGCAGTGCGGGCGCGGATGCCTCGGCGGTTCGAACTACTCCGCCAGCCAGACCCAGATCTTCCCGGCCATGGAAACCGGGCGCCTCACCGTCATCGACCTGGCGATGGCGCGTGCGATCACGACCGCACCCGATGGCAAGGTAGACGGCGTCCTCTACATCGACAAGCGTACGGGAGAAGAGCGCCGCATCCGCTGCCGCGTGCTGGTGGTTGCGGCGAGTGCGTGCGAATCGGCCCGGCTCCTCCTCAACTCAAGGACCGCGGAGCATCCGAACGGCGTTGCCAACGGCTCGGGCGTGGTCGGCCGGTATCTGATGGACACGGTCGGCTTCGATATCGGCGGTCGCGTGCCGGCGCTGGAAGGGATGCCCCGGTACAACAGCGATGGCGCGGGCGGCGCACATCTCTACATGCCGTGGTGGGGCTGGGAGACGCAGGAGGCCCTCGGGTTCCCGCGCGGGTACCACATCGAGATCGGCGGCGGCTACCAGATGCCCGGCATCGGCGTTTTCGGCGGCGCGGCACGGCGCGGCGGCTACGGCGCGGCGATCAAGGAAGAAGCGCGTCGCGACTATGGGACGGCTGTTTCGTTCGCCGGCCGCGGCGAGATGATCCCCAATGAGCGGAGCTGGTGCGAGCTCGACCCCGACGTGGTGGACCGCTGGGGAATTTCCGTGCTCCGTTTTCACTTCCAGTGGAGCGACCATGAGCGGCGGCAGGCGCAGCACATGCGTGAGACGTTCACCGAGCTGTTCCACCTGATGGGTGGCGAGGCCAACCCTCCCGGGCGCCGGGATGCGGCGGGGATCTCGATCGGCGGCAGCATCATCCATGAGGTAGGCACGGTCCGGATGGGCGACGACCCGGAGACATCGGCTCTCAACAGCTTCTGCCAGGCCCATGACGTACCGAACCTCTTCGTTTGCGACGCCGCCACCTTCGTCAGCAATCCGGACAAGAATCCGACGCTGACGATCAACGCGCTCACCTGGAGAGCCTCCGACTATCTGGCCGACGCAATGCGGTCCGGGGAACTCTAGAAACCCATGGTGGACTCCTCCCTGCATTCGAGCGGCGCCGACGGGCCGACTCGGCGCGACGTCATGCGGCAACTGGCCCTCGCCTTCACAGCGGCGGGCGCCGGCGCGTTCAACATAGAGGCCGCACGCGTCGTCCATGCGTTGGCGGGCGAGGCGAGAGGCCAGCCGGGCGGGTACGCGCCCCGGGCGCTTGACGCGCATCAGTACAGGACCGTGTCGCGGCTGGCCGAGTTGATCGTTCCGGCGGATTCCGGCGGAGGGAGTGGCGTCGATGCGGGCGCGCCGGAGTTCATCGACCTCCTCTGCGGTCAGAACGATCGACTCCTCCGGATCTACGACGATGGCCTCGCCTGGTTCGACGAACGGATGCGCGACGACCACGGCAGGGCGTTCATCGACGCGGATGCGTTGCAACAGACCAGCCTGCTGGATCGCGTGGTGGCGGCGGAGCGCGGCGACGCGCCGCGCGGCTGGCGCGAAGGCGTCCGCTTCTTCGACTGGGTCCGCCGGATGACGGTCGACGCGTACTACACGTCCCCGGTTGGCATTGCGGATATCGGGTACCGGGGAAACGGGGCGCTCAGCGCGTACGAAACACCCGCCGAAGCGACCGCGTTTGTCACCCGTCGCGCCGACGAGCTCGGACTCTGACACGGCGTTCCCCCGGCCTCTCTGCTAAACTGGGCGTTCCACTGGGCGCTGCTCGCGCCCGCCCCTTTCCGGCTTCGAAGGAGGCATATGGCAAACAGAGGTCGTCCCACCCAGACGAAGCGGCAGCGGGAACGCGCACGGCAGGAAAAAGCGCGGATGAAGGCCGAGCGGCGCGCCGAAGCGAAACTGCGCCGACAGGACGCGGCGCCGCGTCCCACCGACCACGATCCGGACCTCGAGGGCATGGTTCCCGGTCCTCAGGAAATGCCGGACTGGCAGCGTGAGTTCTTCGAAGAGGAACAGCGTGCCGCGGAGGCCGCCGAGAAGGCGGCGGCTAAAGCAAAATAGGACAAGCGGCCAGTCACCGCGAGCTTCCGACTCCGCGAATGCCGGGCCCCCGGCGATCGCCGTGAGGAAGAACGGGGCGGCGCTACAGCCCCGCCCCGTTTTCCCACCGACCGACCTTCCCATCGCGCCGAAGCACTCGGGCGGGCGCGTTGCACCTTCAGGCGGCGTCGACGGTCTTCGCGGCACCGCCGTGGATCGTGATCCGCCGGGGCTTCGCCGCCTCCGCCAGCGGGAGCGTCAGCGCAAGCATCCCGTGCGTGAAGTCAGCGCTCACCTTCTCCGCATCGACGTTGGCCGGCACCGTGAACGACCGCTCAAAGCGTCCGTAGTGGAACTCGGACGTGTGCCTGCCGTTCCCCTCCGAACGGGTGCGCTCACCCGAGATCGTCAGGGTGTTGCCGTGAAGATCGATCTGCACGTCGCCCGGGTCGACCCCCGGCAGCGCCAGCCGTAGCGTCCAGCCGTCCTGGCTGGAGCTGATCTCGGTGGCCGGCACCCACCGAGAATGCCCGACATCCGGCTCCTCGTCGGCAACGTAGCGCCCGAACACACGGTCCATCTCCCGGTGCAGGCTGTTCAGTTCCGCGAACGGGTTCCAGCGAGTCATGCTCAACATCTTTCTCCTCCTCATCCATTCAGCCGAGGCCATCCCGGCTTGGTTTCCGATGTCGAGATGATGATGGCACAGAATATGCGCTGTGTCAAATCATAATATATTAGTATATTACACTCATATTTAACTCGCAAGGCTCCCCGCTCTCGAAGACACAGGAATCCGGCACTGGCCCGAGGGATGCTGAAGCGCCGACCGGGCGGGCGGTCGACGCTTCAGTTATGCGCAGCAGAGGACGTCGGGGGACCCTACCAGGGCATTGCGCGGCTGGTATGCCGTCTCCCGCGATCCGCAGCTTCCGCTCCCGGATTGGAGCCGATCATCACGCCCTCGTCGAGCATGGCGATGATGTTGTCGCCATTCATCGAGTTGAGGAACGGGATACCGGCCTGCCGGGTGGCCTCGAATACGCGGGCCCGCGCGTCAGCGAGCACGCTGGGCATCGTGGCGCCGCTCCGGTTCACGTTGTACGACATCGACATGTCGCCCGGCCCCCACTCCGCGAAACCGACGCCAGGCACACTCACGCTCGCCTCGGAGTTCTCCAGGGCGTGGCGATCCTCGATTTTCAGACCGATCAGGACCTCGCCGTTCGGGTTGAGCGGCCACGGATCCGCCAGGCGCTGGTACTCGGCGTTCGAGACGCCCCAGATGCGCGCGGCGAAACCCTGACCGCCGTTGCCGCGCAGCCCCTCCCCGGTGCCGGCTGCCGCCGGCGCGTGGGGATAACGCGCCGACTGCACCAGGACGCGCGCCACCTCCGGGGTTCGTGCGTGCGCCAGCAGCACGCCATGTACGCCCGCACCGAGAACCTGCTCGACCATCCAGTAGTTGCCCCACATCACCTGCTCGTTGATGCCGCCGAACGGCAGGACCGCGACGACCGTCGGCGTCCGGTGCCCGCTCTTCGTCGGTCCACCGTCAACGAGCCCCTGCATGAAGGCGCGGAGGTTGTCCATGTTGAAGGGGCTGTGCTCCATGTTGTAGGTGATGTAGTCAGCCCAGGTCCGGGCCAGCTCCTTGCCCTCTTCGTAGCCTCCCCCGTTGACCTGCGTGTAGTAGACGGGCTGATCCTGTTCGAACAGCTCGATCACCTTGTTGATCCGTTTGGGAACATAGGTGTCGCCCGACTGGGCAGCCGGAAAGCTGACGAATGCGACAACGGCAACGAGCGCGGCGGCGACGAGCGTTAGGCCGAATCGGGTCTGCTTGCGCATGATCTGTCCCCTCCTCGCGGCATGATAGCGCACCGGCCTCACCAACGCCGATAGTAGAATCTCACCGTTTTCCATGCCTTCAGGGCACGATCCAGCGACCGACGGGATCAGCGGAGCCGCCGTCCGCGCTGACCGGAGCGACCCCGCAGGAATTGATGCACTGCTGCCGCTGGTCTACGACGAGCTGCGCCGGCTGGCTCGGGGCTACCTCCGCCACGAGCGGCGCGCCGTCACGCTGCAACCGACCGCGCTGGTAAACGAGGCGTACCTCAGACTGCAGAAGGACCGGAAGCAGGAATGGAAGTCCCGCGCCCAGGTAGTCGGCATTGCGGCACGGGCGATGCGGCAGATCCTGATCGAGGCGGCGCGGGCGCGGGCGGCGATGAAACGCGGCGGCGGCGCGGCCCAGGTGACGCTGGACGAGGGACTGCTTGCAGCCAGCGCCCAGACTGTCGATGTGCTGGCCGTGGACGACGCGCTCCGGCGTCTCGCCGACCTGGACCCCGAGCAGGCCAAGCTGGTGGAGCTCCGCTTCTTCGGTGGACTGACGATCGAGGAATGCGCCGAGGCGCTGAGTATCTCGCCGGCAACGGTCAAGCGGCACTGGGCGGTGGCACGGGCGTGGCTGCAGCGCGAGATCAGCCGGGATCCTGTTGATGGACGCTGAGCGCTGGCGTCGAATCAACGACCTGTTCCACGCCACCCTGGATTGCGAGCCGGAGGCACGCGCCGCGTACCTCGACGAGGCGTGCGGCGGCGACGGCACGCTTCGGGACGAAGTGCAGTCGCTGCTTGACGCCCACGCCGCACCCAGCGTCGTCGACCGGCCGGCCCTGGAGGCGGCCCCCGGCCTGCTGCAGCACGACGAGCCGAGCCCGGGTGGGGCGCCGGACGCGTCCGGCGACGCCATCAACGAGGATCAGCTGATCGGGCAATGCCTGGGGCCGTATCAGGTGACCGGCCTGCTCGGACGGGGAGGCATGGGTGTCGTCTACCGGGGTTTCGACACGCGCCTCGGACGTCCCGTGGCCATCAAGGCGTTGCCGCCCGCATACAGCGGCGACGCGGTGTTGCGGGCGCGTCTCCGCCGCGAGGCAACGTCAGCCGCGGCACTGTCGCATCCGGGGATTGCCACCGTCTACGCGCTGGAGGAACTCGAACGTCAACTGTATCTGGTGTACGAGTACGTCCCTGGCCGGACGCTGCGCGACACGTTGCACGACCGGGACTCACTGCTGCCGATCGTCGAGGTGCTTGCGATCGCGCGCGCGATCGCCCAGGCGCTGGCCGCAGCGCACGCCGGCGGGGTTGTCCACCGTGACCTGAAGCCGGAGAACGTCATGCACCTGCCGGACGGCCGCATCAAGGTGGTCGACTTCGGCCTCGCGTGGGTCGAGGCGGGCGACGGCCAGACGGCGGGTGAACGGCTTACCCGCCCCGGCGAGCCGCCCGGCACCCCCGGTTATGTCGCACCGGAGATCCTGCGGGGCGAACCGGTCGACGCGCGCGCCGATCAGTTCTCCTTCGGTGTCCTGCTGTACGAACTGGTGACCGGAGACCATCCCTTCGACGGGCGCGACGGGAGTTCGACCATCGCGCGCATCCTGGAGCACGATCCGCCCGCTGTCATTTCGGCGCGGCCCGACTGCCCCGAGGCCCTGGCACGCATCCTGATGACCTGCCTCACGAAGACGCCGGCTGACCGTTACGCCACCACCGAAGACCTCGTTGCCGCTCTCGACAATGCGGGCGCGGACGCTACGTCGCCAGCGCCCCGGCGGGCGCCGGCGACGCAGGGGACGCCACCCCCGCCCGCCATCGGATCAGCCCGCTGGTGGTGGCAGTTTCACCAGGTGGCGGTAACCGCCGTGTACGGCTTGACGCTCTACCCGATGTGGCGCGCCCGGGAGTGGGTGCCGGACGGCTGGGGACTGCTGATCTTCATGGTGGCGGTGGCGGTCGTGGGCACCGCCGCCAATCTCCGGCTGCACCTCTGGTTCACGTCGCGGGTCTACCCGACTCAACTGGCCGAGCAGCGTCGGCGATCGGCGGTATGGAAGAGGCTGGCGGACAGCGCGTTCGCCCTGCTCACGCTCGGCACCGCCGCCGGGATCGCCCCGGAGTATCCACGTTGGGCAGCCCTGCTGATCGCACTTGCGATCTCCAGCGTGCTGAGTTCGCGCGTCATCGAACCGACGACCGAGCGCGCCGCGTTCCCTTCCGACTGATGGGTCGACCGGCCGGTGGCAGGCCGTCTGCTATTCGGCCGCCGGGAACTGCAGCGGCGCACGTTCCCGCAGCACGTCCGACATCGACGTGAGCGTCGCGGTGAGTGTCTCGCGAGCCGTCCTATTGATGATGGGGCCAATCATCCATCGGAGCATCGCGGGGACCGACCGGCTCAGGCTGACCGACTCGCACTCGACAATCACACCCTCGTCTACCTGCTGGTAGCGCCAGTACGAATTGAGTCGCCAGAGGAAGCCCCGGTCGTTGCCAATCGGCTTCTCGCGCTCGTCGGGAGTTTCGGCGTCCTCGAGTTCCGCGATGCGCGTCGCGACGCTGAGGCTCGACCACCGGTCGTCACCGCGGCGCGTAAAGAGGACGTCGTGCTCGGTGTGGTAGTGGACGGTGAACATCGCCTCGCGCCGCAGCCGCAGGAACACGCGGCGGCTGTTTCCGTCCTGCTCGAGGATGCGCGACTCGAGCACATCCGGCTGCAGGTCGTGCGGCGGCACGGCGCCCATGACCGCATGCATCAGCTGGTCGATGGTAACGTCGGGTACCAGCACCCGGCCGAGCCAGTGGTGGATTGCCCCTTTGGGAACATCGGGCCGGTCGCCGCCCGCATCGCGCATCTGCAGGCGGTCGATGCGTACCTCGCCCGCCAGCAGTGCCCGGCGCGCCTCGGCCGCGTCTTCGCGGAAGTCCTGCGCCAGGAACCGTTCGTCATCCTCCAGCGCCAGCTCGGTGTCGATGCGCGCTTCTGTCAGCGCCACGTAGTGGTCCCACGCGGCGATCGTCTCCGCGTGCAGGTCCGCTCCCATCGCCTCGGCGTCGGACCAGCCGGCCGGCGCCAGACCGGCCAGCACAACCAGAACCGCGAGTACGCCCCACCTGCGACGATGCTCCCCACGTGCCGTCATTGCCATTTCTTCCATGGTGTCACATTCGGCGCGCATGCCGGCGCTACCGGGAAGTGCGCAGCCGGGCCGGAAACCGGCTCAGCGGATACCGGCAGGGAGGTTCGTGGGGGGCTCTTCCACCCACGCAGGCTTCGCCAGCGGACGTTCGCGCGGCCAGACTTCGTCGAGCGTCTCGCCATCGTAGAGGCGGCCGTTCTTCATGACGTAGCGGATACGCGACGTTTCCCGGATATCGTCGAGCGGGTTCCCCTCGAGCACGACCAGGTCGGCGAGCTTCCCCGGCGCCACGGATCCGAGGTCGTCACTGAGCCCGATCGACTCCGCCCCCAGGATCGTGGCGACCCGAAGCGCGTCGTGCTCCGACAACCCGCCGGACTGCACTGCCCAGAGTTCCCAGTGGTAGCCGAGCCCCTGCAGTTGGCCGTGACTGCCGACGCCGGCGAGTCCGCCCGCCTCGACGATGGCCTTCACACCCTCGGCGTGCTGCCGGAAGACGTACTCCTCGTCGCGGAACCAGCCGCCCGGGCCGGCGTCTACCCCCTGACCGCGACGGCGCGTCAGGCGGTCGAGTTCGCTGTGGGGCGTGAAGCGCTGAAGCTTCGGATCGTCGTGCGGATTCTCCCGCGTAAAGAACCAGTTCTCGCCGAACGGGCCGCCGTACGAGACCAGCAGCGTCGGTGTGTACGCGACCCGGGTGTGCGCGGTGAGCTGCACGACATCGCGATAGAGCGGAAAGATCGGAAAAGAGTGTTCCAGCCCCGGGTAGCCGTCCACGATCATTTCGAGGTCATACTTCATGTCGAGGGCGCCTTCAGTGGTCGGAAGCAGCTCCTGCTCCCGCGCCGCCATCACGATCCATTGCCGCTGCTGGCGGTTGCCCGACATGTACATCTTGATGGTCTTCGTGTCGTAGTAGTCGCTGTAGCGGCGCAGGACGTTGCGCGCGTGGTCCAGGTCCTCGATGTCCTCCGCACTGAACACGCCAGGGCCGGTCGAGTAGATCCGCGGACCGACGATGTCACCCGTCTCCACCAGATCGCCGTAGGTGAGGACATCGGTCGTGCCCGTCTGCGGGTCCCTCGTCGTCGTGACCCCGTACGCGAGGTTGGCAAGGTACGCCCACGGCTGCGTCTTGTGGACGCCGAAACCGGGGCGAAGGTGAGCGTGGGTATCGACGAAACCTGGCACGATGGTCGTCCCCGAGACGTCGAGGATGCGCGCGAAGTCG
Source organism: Vicinamibacterales bacterium (assembly GCA_965202655.1). Taxonomy (GTDB): domain Bacteria; phylum Acidobacteriota; class Vicinamibacteria; order Vicinamibacterales; family UBA8438; genus VXRJ01. The sequence continues at coordinate 1,271,226 of CBDBBK010000001.1, forward strand.
GGGAATTCGACGCTGCCCCGCCGGCCGAGGGCAAGGATTCGGTGACCCTGCACCACCAGATCGGCGTTGTCTACTACCTCGTTCCCCTCCATCGTGATCACGCGGGCGCCGCGAAGAACACCGTAGCCGTCCGGCAGGTCACGGAAGCCCTCTACGTCGACCCGAATCTCCACCGGCTCGTAGCCCGACGCGCCGGCCTCTCCCGAATCGGCGCCGGCATCCGGGTCGGCGGGATCGGCGCCGCCCGCATCGGTCTCGGCATCCGCGTCGGTCGCTGCCGCGCGCGCGGCCCGGTCGGCCTCCGCCGCCGCCGCCAGGTCGTAGATGAAGTGCGCGGGACCGATCGACCAGTGGACGTTTTCGCCAGCCGCGTCCCAGGCCGGGAACTGCCCCCCGACGTCGGTCAGTTTCCGTGCCGGCACGCTGGCCCGCCGCGGGTTGGCGACCGACACCGTAGGCGCGTCGCCTCCGACCGTCGGCACTGCGACGACGTACAGGTCGTGGTTGACCTGCGCAAGCGCACGGCCACCGGCCGGCGACATCAGAATGACGGATGCATCGGCGGGTTCCGACAGCCCGGGGGGCGTCGGGCCGGTCACTTTCAGGTGTGCCTCTTCGTCGGTCCCGTCCCACCGGATGGAGACCAGGCCGTCATCGCCGTGGTGGAGATAGATGCGATCCGGATCGGACCGCACGATGTGCGGAGTCCTCCGGCCGTCGGCCGGCGCGACCAGCGTCCAGTCGCCCCCGTCCGCGGGCAGCGCAATGATGTTCTCGTTCGCTCCGGCCGCGAACGAACGGGATGACTCGCGGAAGACGCGAGCGGGTCCCTGGATGGCGACCAGACGCTCGCCGTCGGCCGACCACGCCGGGTGCTGGTAGATGGCGGGAACGGTCGTCAACTGCACCGCCGGCGCGCTGCCGTCGGCAGGCACTCGATGGATGTGGCCGCCGTCGGACGACCAGGTGACGAACGCAATCGATTCGCCGTCGGGCGACCAGGCCGGCTGCGCTTCGACCACGTCGAGGTCGGTGAGGCGGCGAGCCTCGCCATCCGGCAGCGGACGGACCCAGAGCCGGTCGAACGCGGCGAACGCCAGCAGGGATCCACCGGGCGCCGGCACGGCATCACGGATCTGCCGCGCCAGAAAGGTCGGACTGTCGTCAACGTCGTACCGGAACGCCAGTTCGGGACCGAGATCCAGCTCCGTCCGGACCCGGAACGGCACCGGGATCGGTTCGGCTCCTCTCGCGATCGGCACGCGCCAGATCCCGCCGCCGTAGGAAACGACCAGTTCGGACGAATCCGGCGTGAACGACATCCCGGGCAGAACGTCGCTGCTCGCAACCGATTCCTGATCGTCGCGCGTGACCGGATAGGCGAGCCACCGTTCGTCGCCGGTCGCCAGATGGCGCAGCCGGAGCCCGGTGGCATCTTCGTAGCGCGTCCCGTAGACCAGCCATTCACCATCGGGCGAGATAGTCGGGCGGAACGCCGAGCCGTACCGCGCGCTCCGCGTGTACTGCTCGCCCGTCTCCCGGTCGTAATAGGCAAGCTGGTACTGCGGAAACACCGCGTTGTACTGCCAGAGGCGGGTCCGTTGCGCGTACCAGATGCGCCGGCCATCCGGCTCGGCGGCGGGGCCGGCTATGCGCCGCGAACCCGGCTCCCTGATCAACTGCACCCCGGTGCCGCCGTCGACATGCCACATCCAGAGCTTCGGATTGCGTGCATCGCCGCGGGCCGCCGCATGCGATGCGGTGGCGGCAATGACGTAGTCCCCGTCCGGCAGCCAGTCGGGCGACTCGTAGCTGTTGGCATCCGCGTTGGTCACCTGCCTCGTCTGCCCCGTCGCCACGTCGATCAGCCAGAGGTTCTCCGCCCCGTCGCGGTCGGAAACGAAGACGACACGCTCGCCGTCGGGGCTGTAGCGGGGCTGGCCGTCCCATGCCAGGCCGCTCGTCAGCGGGCTGGCGTCGCCTCCCGCGAACGGGAGCGTGTACAGGTCGCCGAGCAGATCGAAGACAATCGTCTCCCCGTCCGGACTCACGTCGACCGAGATCCAGGTTCCCTCGTCGGTGTCGAGCGAAAAGGCGCGGGTCGGTTTGAGCGGCAGATCGTCGGCCGCCTGGCTCAGGAGTGTCGCTGCCCCGATTGCCAGCACGGCCAAACCGCAGGTCAGGCCGGCAATGGATCGGGGCATCCGCACGGCCGGCATCGTAGCATGTAGCCGGAACGCACCCCGTCTAACGATCGAGCAATGCCGGACGCCCTGACGTACCGCCGTTTCGAGTCGCGGGAGGACTACGCCGCGTGCGTCGCGCTGCAGTGCGACGTGTGGGGAGACGACTTCGTCGACGTCGTGCCGGCAACCATTCTGATGGTGTCGCAGCGGGTGGGCGGCGTCTCGGCGGGTGCGTTCGATGGGGCCGGACGCCTTGTCGGTTTCGTCTTCGGCATCACCGGTCTGGACGCTGCCGGACCGGTCCACTGGTCGGACATGCTGGCCGTCCGACCGGAAGCACGGGGCCGTGGCATCGGCAAACGGCTCAAGCTCTTCCAGCGCGACCTGCTCCTCGAGCAGGGCGTCCGGCGCATGCACTGGACGTACGATCCGCTCGTCGCCCGCAACGCCAACCTGAATCTGAACGGCCTCGGGGCGCGGCCCGTGGAGTACGTCCGCAACATGTACGGCGATACCCACAGTACGCTCCATGCCGGCCTGGAAACCGATCGCTTCGTCGTCGAATGGCGTCTGGACGAGGCGACAATCTCCACTCCGGCCGGTGACGGGAGAGGCGACGAAAGTCCACTAATCGACGTCACCTTCGAGGACGGCGCGCGGCTGCCGGACGATCCGACGGTCCGCATCGCCGTCCCCGCCGATATCGATGTCGTCAAGGCTGCCGATCCCGAAATCGCCCGGGCGTGGCAATGGACACACCGCCGCGCGTTCGGTTGGTACCTGGAGCACGGTTATCGGGTCACCGGCCTGAATTACCGTCCCGCGCCGGATGATTGCTGTTACGTCGTCACGTCCGAACCATGACTCTGAGCCTGTCGCGGATCACGCTCCGCGAGATCCGGATGCCGCTGCGCGAGCCGTTCGAGATCTCATCGGGACGGACCACCGAGCGCCGTATCCTGCTGCTGACACTGGAAGACCGTGACGGGACGACCGCCTGGAGCGAGTGCGTCGCCGGTGAACGCCCCAACTACTCCGCGGAGACGATCGACACCGCGTGGCTCGCCATCCGCGACTGGATCGCGCCACGGGTTCTCGGCGTTGGGATTTCCCACCCGAAACTGCTTGATGAAAGGCTGCGGCGGGCGTTCCGAGGCCACCCGATGGCGAAGGCGGCGGTCGAGATGGGCGTCTGGGCGCTTTGGGCGGAACGCGAGGGCGTAAGCCTGTCGCGTCTCCTCGGCGGCACGCAGGCGACCATCGCCACCGGCATCTCGATCGGCATTCAGGAATCGCCGGGCGCCCTGGTCGACCGGGCCCGTGCGGCACTCGAGGAAGGCTACCGCCGCATCAAGATCAAGATCCGGCCGGGCGCGGACATCGAGTACATCGGCGCAGTGCGCGAAGCGCTCGGGGCGGCCGCACCCCTGATGGCGGATGCCAACAGCGCATACACCCTGGGACATGCGGATCATCTGGCCGACCTCGATGCCTTCGGTCTGCTGATGATCGAACAACCGCTCGCGCAGGACGATCTCCGGCGCCACGCCCGGCTGCAGGATCGCCTCGCCACGGCGATCTGCCTGGACGAGTCCATCCCCCACGCCGCGGCCGCCGAAGACATGCTCGCGCTCCGCGCCGGACGGATCGTCAACATCAAGCCTGGCCGCGTCGGCGGCTTCGCGCAGGCGAAGGCGATTCACGATCTCTGCCGTCGCCACGCGGTCCCCGTCTGGTGCGGCGGGATGCTGGAAAGCGGGATCGGGCGTGCCCACAACATCGCCCTCGCCTCGCTTCCCCACTTCCTCATGCCCGGCGACCTGAGCCCGAGCGCACGTTACTGGACACAGGACATCGTCACGCCGGAGTGGACCATGGACGCCGCGGGCCGGGTGACGGTGCCCCTCGACACCCCCGGCCTGGGAGTGACCGTCAACGCCGACCGGATCGACGAACTGACGGTTCGCAGCCGGACTCTCGCCGCGAGCCGCTGACGTGCCGGCGCCGCACCGTTGCGGGCGCCCCCGGATTACCGCGGCCGGGACAGGTCCGTAAGCCGCCAGAGGTGGGACCGCGTACGGAGAATGAGGCTCCCCCGAACGATCGCCGGACTCGACATCGCCACCTCCTCGAGTGCATTCGTGGCGACGACACGGAACTGATCGTTCGCATCCATCACGAAGGTGTCGCCGTCTTCGCTCAGCGCGAAGACCATCCCGTTGTATGCCCACGGCGACGCGGTGAAGCCGGTGGCGCCCGGCGCAATGCGGCGCCGCACCTCCTGCGTCTGGACCTGCTGGTCGGTGAAGTAGCGTTCCTCTCCGGTTCGGGCATCGTGCACGGTGAAGAACCCGCGGTCGTGCAGCGTGATGTAGTGATCGCCGTAAACGAGGGGCGTCGGGTGATAAGGCCCCGCGCTGTCGTCGTACCAGGCAACCGCGGCGCTGCGGGTTGCGCCGTCGGCCAGCGTGATGTCGCCCGAAGCACCGGGGCGGATGGCGTAGACCGGGCGCACCTGGTCGCCGACGTAGCCCGACGTGACGTACAGCAACCCGTGGGCGCTGAACGGCTGCGGGATCGTGATGGAGTTCATGCCGCGGAAGCGCCACAGCTCGTTGCCGTCGAGGTCGTACGACCGGACCTGATCGCTGCCGGTCGTGATCAACTCCGTCCGCCCGTCGTGCTCCCAGATGTACGGCGTGGACCAGTTGGTTCCCTCGTCGCGTTCCACGTACCACCGTTCCTCACCGGTCGCGGAATTGAGAGCCACGACGAACGACTCCTCGTCGTTGTCGTTCACGACGTAGAGCGTGTCGTCGTGCAGGACGGGCGAGGCGGCCGGTCCCCAGCCGAGCCGCGTTTCCGCCGGCTCGAACGGACGCTCCCAGACGATGCGACCATCCATGTCGAGCGCGTAGACACCGACGTTGCCGAAGTACACGTAGACCCGCTCGCCATCGGTCACCGGTGTCGACGACGCGTAGGTGTTCTTCAGGTGCCGGTCGAACAACGGCGGCCCGGCATGAACCTCCGTCGTCCAGACCACGTCCCCGCTCTCGAAGTCGGCCGCCACGACGAGCCAGTGATGCGCCGCGGGCGACCGCTCCAACAGGTCGCCCGGCTGCGGATCGGGGAAGCGGCCGCCGGGCATGTGCTGCGGCGAACCGTACGGGAAGTAGAGCCCCATGCGCGGCTCCTCTTCCTCGCCTTCGCTGACGACGGTCGTCAGGAAGATCAGATCGTCCCATACGACCGGCGACGACCACCCGAGCCCGTCAATGGGCGTCTTCCAGACGACGTTCTCCGTCGTGCTCCAGGTGATGGGCAGCCGCGGATCGTCGTCCGCCACCGCCAACGAATCCCCGCCCCGAAAGGCGGGCCAGTTCTCCGCCGCCGACAGCGCCACCGCTCCAAGTACCACCAGTCCGAACGCCGCGAGTCCCGTGCCGGCGCGGGATGTCGATCGATGACGTCTCACTTGTCGCCCTCCTCGAAGCTCACCCAAGTGTCGCGCGAAGCATACACGGGCGGCATGAACGTTGCGTCCTGAACCGCTCCTCCAACTACTCCAGCTCGGTGAGGTCGACGCCGCGACTCCTGAGCGCTTCGGTCAGCAGGCGGCCGGCGTTCACGGCGGGGGGCCAGCCGGCGTAGAAGGTGACGTGGAGAACCACGTCCGAGAGCTCCTGCGGAGTGACGCCGTTCTGATCGAGCGCGCGATCGATGTGCAGGCGAAGTTCGTTCGTGAAGTACCGCGACTGATTGACGGCCACGGTGATCAGGCTCCGGTCGCGCTTCGAGAGCAACGGCCGCTCCCAGACGTCGCCGTACAGGAGGCTGTTCCGCAGGGCGCCCAGGCGCGGCACGGCAGCGTACGCGTCACTCAACCCGGACGGGGTCTCGACCTCCGGCATGGGCGGCGCGCCCGACAGCTCGCCAAGCGTTATGCCGCGCTCCGCGAACACGTCGAGGGCCCCAAGCGACGCGTCCACGCCGGACGGCCAGCCCGTGTAGAAGCTGACATGCAGGATGATCTCGGAGATCTCCTCCGGCGTCAGGCCGTTGTCGAGGCCGCGCCCGAGGTGGATCCGGAGCGCCGTGTCCCGGCCCAGGGCCTGCAGCACCGCGATGGTGATCATGCTCCGGTCGCGTTTCGAGAGCTGCGGGCGCTCCCAGATCTCGTCGTAGATCGGCGAGTCCGCCAGCGTGCGCAGGTAGGGCGAGCCGGCGAGGCGGTCGACGGGCTGGGCCGGCGCCACTTCGCCTTCCTGCGCGGCGCCCGCCGACTCGGTGCCGGGGGCACACGCGGCGAAGCCTCCCGCCACCAGGGCGACGCCGACAACCGCCAACGGAATCAACAGGTGTGGTCTCTGCATTCTCATGATCACTTCCTCGGGAACGGTGTGCCTGCCCAGTCTATGCCACGCGACGGCCCCTCTTTGCCGGCCCCCTTTCCCGGTTGTTCTACCGTACCGCCCGGTACGCCAGATAGGCCGCCCGCGAGAAGCTCGCGACGAGGTTCGAAACGCTCATCGGCGGCGGGGGAGGCAGCATCATCATCCGGGGCGCCACCCCGGCCCAGGCCCGCACCGCCATCAGGCGCACGACTTCACCCACCAGACCGACTCCGCCGGCGATTTGTTCGACCGCGACGTCCTGTAACGCCGGGACTTCGGAGGCTCCGCCGGCGCGCAGCGCGCGTTCCATCCAGTCGGCCGTGATCGCGTCGCCGCTCGCCGGTATTTGCGGATTGGTCATCGGGCAGGCTCGGGTGCGACGACGGGCTCCCAGGCCGGCTGGATCAGGGGAGGCGGTAGGCGACCAGCGAGGGCGACTCGCCTCCTACGGTGAGCGCGATGTACTGCCGGCCGTCGAGCGTGTAGGTCATCGGCGTGCCGATGGCGCCGCCCGGCAGGTCGACCCAGGCGAGCTTCGCCCCGGTCGCCTTGTCGTAGGCCACGAGGCGCGGGCCATCGTCGCTGCCCCCGGCCGTCAACGCGTGCACCAGCAGCGTGCGGGTCAGCAACGGTCCGCTTCGGCTGCCGTCGCCCCCGAGCGGCGGCAGGTCGAGGTGACGCAGCAGCGGATGGTGGCGATAGCGGTCGCCGTCACCCAGCGGGGTCATCCAGAGATGCTCGCCCGCGTTCATGTCGATCGCCGTCATGCGGGAGTACGGCGGTTTCCAGAGCGGCAGGCCCTGCGGCATCCGGGGCGCTCGCTGCGGATTGCCGCCGTCGAGGAAGGACGCATCGCCGCGGCTCAGGATGTACCGCAGCGTCGAGTTCTCCCCCGGGGCCGGCGCGCGGAAGCGCATCACCGACTGGCTGTTGGTCGACGGAACGTAGAGGACGCCGGTCTCGGGATCGACCGCCGCGCCCGACCAGCTCGCGCCTCCGCCGGCGGCCGGCCGGAAGATGGTCCCGCGAAGCGAGAGGGGAGTATAGAGCGGCCCGAGCCGGAAGCCCTCGACCGCCTCCGTAGCCAGGGCCCGCACTTCCGGCGTGAAATCGATCAGGTCGTCAATCGTGGCCCCCTGGTACTCGAACGGCGGCGGCTTCGTGGGAAACGGCTGCGTCGGCGCCAGCACCTCGCCTTCCAGATCGGTGTCGGTCGCCACCGGACGTTCCTCGATCGGCCATATCGGCTCGCCGGTGACCCGGTCGAACGTGTAGACGAAGCCCTGCTTCGTCACCTGTGCCACTCCCTTCACAGTGCGCCCGTCCACCGTCAGGTCGACCAGATTGGGCCCGGTCGGGTTGTCGTAGTCCCACACCCCGTGATGCACGAGCTGGTAATGCCAGATCCGCTGGCCCGTCTCGATGTCGACGCAGATGATGCTCTCGGCGAACAGGTTGTCGCCGACGCGGTGGCCGCCGTAGTAGTCCGACGTGGGCGTGCTGCTCGCCAGGTAGACATAGCCCAGTTCCGGATCGGCGGTGATGTTTCCCCAGATGTTCGTGTTGCCCGAATAGCGCCACGCCCCATCGGCCCAGGTCTCGGCGCCGAATTCGTCCGCGCTCTGCGGGACGGTGTGGAAGTCCCAGAGATGCCGGCCCGTCCCCGCGTCGTAGGCCCGCGCGAAGCCGGGTGCGTTCTCCTTCATCGTCAGGTAGTCGTGGACGGACGAGCCGACGATGATGGTGTCGCCCACCACCAGCGGGGGTGACCGTGATGGCGGCGGCAGGCGGCTCGGGTTCTCGCGCGCCCGCGGAATCCCCGCTTCCAAGCTGACCCGGCCGCCATCGCCGAAGTCGGACGCCAGGAGGCCCGTCCGGGCGTCCACCGCCGTCAGGTAGCCGTCGCCGGTACCCCAGATGATGCGGGCCGCGCCGGTCGCGGGATCCTCCCAGTAGGCGACGCCCCGGTGGTTCCACGGCATAGGCAGCGGCGGACTGCCCGTTTCGTAGATTCGCGGGTTGTGGACCCAGAGCGTCTCACCGGTCCGTGCGTCAATCGCCGCCGCCTGATAGAGCGGCGTGGCGAGATAGAGGACTCCGTCCACCATCAGGGGCGTCGCCGAGAGGCGCGAGATGGTCGGACGTGTCTGCCAGAGATCGGGATTGTCGGCCGCCAGCCGATCGAAAACCGTCTCGGCCAGAACCAGCGAGATTCCGTGATCGTCTTCGCGCGGCAGGTGGGTGTCGGCGCTTCGCCAGCGCCAGGCCAGTTGCAGATGACCGAAGTTGTCCGCCGTGACCTGGTCGAGGGGCGCGTACTTCGTCCCCCAGGCATCAGCGGCATACGAACGCCACTCGCCGTCCTCGGCTCCCTGCTGCGCGGCCGCCGGCGTGGCCGCCAGGCACGCGGCGGCAAGCCACCCCGCCAGCGACTTCCTGCTCATCGCGTCTTCAACTGGTACCAGACGTTCAACCCCTGGTCGCGGAGCCGGTCGAAAATCTGCGCCCGGTCGGACCAGACCCGACGGCGCGCGACGTCGATGCCGGCCCGATCCAGAAAGACCAGCGCGAATGCCGCAGCGTATTGCGGCGGAATGCGCGGGCCGGCAATAGCGGCTTCCATCGATGGGTAGTCGGCGTCGGCGTCCGCTATCCAGACGGCTGCCTGCTCCACCACGTGCGTCCGTGGCGGATAGAGGATCGGTGAATTGGCGACCGTGTAGGTCCCGACCTGCACCTGACCAAGCACCGACGCAAGACCGGGGATCGACGACGGCGGGCGGAGGCGAAGCGCATCGTCCGGGCCCGGCGGCTCACGGTCGCGCTGGCGCCCCACGGCGCGCTGTGTCCAGTCGTGCCAGGCGTCGTCGCGCAGGACGATCCAGCCGTCGCGGCGGGTGATCATGTCGCGGGCGCCGTCCGCCTCCAGGAACGTGGCCACGGGAGACGTGACGACGAGCGGCGCGCCGCCCGTCCGGCGGATGCGCACGGTCACCGCCTCGGCGCCCGCGCCGCGCGGCTCGACCTCAACCAACCCGGCATCGACCGCCGCCAACAGGTCGCAGTCGACGAGGACGGGCGCCGTCCCCGATGCGGCGCCGCCGGTCTGGACATCAGCGCAACTTCCGGAACCGCCCTCCGCTGCGCGAAAGAAGAAAAGATGCTGGCTCGGCAGGAAGTCGTGCAGCTCCGCGAGCTCGAAACCGGCCGCCTGCCACTCGGCGAGCACCTGCCGAACCGACATCGTATGGTCGGCCTTTATATTGTCGCCGGTGCCGTCCTCGACGCGGTACTCGAGCAGGGCCACCCGTCCGCCGGGAGCGAGCGCAGCGCGGATGGCGGCGAGCATCGGCTCCGGATCGGACATCTCGTGGTAGACGTCGGCGATGATCACCCAGTCGATCGCGCCGGCCGGCAGCCGCGGATCGGTTGCCGTGCCAAGCACTGGCTCGATCCCCGTCACACCCTCGTCGGCCGCCCGCTCGCGCATGATGTCGAGCATCTCCGGCTGAATGTCCTCGCAGTAGACCTTCCCTCCCGGTTGCACGCGCTGCGCCATCCGCCGGGCGTAATAGCCGGAGCCGCAGCCGACGTCCGCCACCACGTCGCCCGGCCCGAGGCCCATCACGTCCAGTACCCGTTCAGGCTGTTCCTCGTCGACCCGCTCGGGCCGTTCCAGCCAGTCGGCGCCCAGATAGCTCATGAACTCGGCTGGAACCCGGTGCCGCACGGACCGGTCCTGCGCTTCCGCGTCCGAAGGGAAGTGCCACAGCGCGATTGCGAGCGCCAACAGGGTGAGCACGGGACGTCTCATGACGGCATCTCCGCCTCAAGCATATAGGAGCGCGCGGCGCGTGATATCCTGCCGAATTGACGCCCGTGTCTCGGCTTCAGGACTACGGAGGATCACCCGTGCGCCACATGCCCAAGCCCGCGGCGATCGTCACGCTAGCTGCGGCGGCGTGGCTGGCGTTTGCTGCCACGGGAGCCGCGGCCGCGCAGGCGCCGGCTTCCGATCACGGCATCACGCCGCCCTCGGAGTACTTCGGCTTCGAAATCGGAACCGACGGTGAGCTGGCGCGGTATCCGCGCGTGCTGGAGTACCTGCAGCACCTCGCCGCCCGATCCGAGCGGATCACCTACGCCCCGCGCGGCACGACTACCGAAGGGAACCCGTACGTCCTGGTCACCATCAGCGCCAGGGAGAATCTCGATCGGCTCGACCGGCTCATCGCGATCAACCACCAGCTCGCCGACCCCCGCGGCCTGGCGGCAGAGGAGGCGCGCGCCCTCACCCGCGAGGGTGTTCCCTTCTATTTCCTCTACGCCACGATTCACTCCACCGAAGTGGGCAACGGGCAGGCGATCATCAACATTGCGCACCGCCTGGCCACTGACGACTCGCCCGAGATTCGGGAAATCCTCGAGAACGCGGTAGTGCTGCTGGTGCCGTCGCAGAACCCGGACGGCCAGTTGCTGGTCATCGACCATTGGTACGACACCCAGGGCACCGGCTACAGCCGGGTCTACCCCGACCTGTATCAGCGCTACACCGGTCACGACGACAACCGCGACTGGTTCATGTTCACGCAGAAGGAGACGCGGCTCGCCATCGACATCCACCGCGACTTCAAGCCGCAGATCACCCACGACATGCACCAGATGAGCGGCCGCGGGGCCCGGATCTTCGTGCCGCCGTTCCGCGACCCGCACGATCCGAACATCCACCCGCTCCTGCTGGAGGGGCAGGCCCAGATCGGGCGAGCGATGACCGCGGCGCTCACCGCGGCCGGCAAGAAGGGCGTCATCAACAGCGATCAGTACGACCTCTGGACGCCGGCGCGGCAGTACATGGTGTACCACGGCCAACCGCGCATCCTGACCGAGATCGCGAGCGCAAACCTGGCCGACCCCTACGTCAATCCGGCAGGCCCGAACCGGCCGCTCGGACCGCAACAGGTCCGGACCAACTTTCCCGCGCCCTACGACTCGGCGGTCTGGCGCCTGAGCGACATCGTCGAGTACGGCGAGATCGTCGTCTACGCCGCGTTGGAGCACATGGCGAAGTACCGGACACGCTGGATGGAGAACTTCCACCGCGTCCATGTGGACTGGGTGAATCGCGACGAGGCGCCGTACGCCTTCGTCGTCCCCGCCGACCAGCGCGATCCCTTCGCCACCTACGAACTGCTCGAGATCCTCCACTTCGGCGAGGTCGAGATCGATCGCGCACGCGCACCGTTCACCGCGGGCGGCCAGCGCTATCCGGCCGGCTCCTGGGTGATTAACCTGGCCCAGCCGTACGGCGCGTTCGCGAAGACGATGCTGGAGCGGCAGGTCTACCCCGATCTGCGGTACTACGACGGCGGACCGCCAATTCCGCCGTACGACGTCACCGCGCACACCCTCGGCCTGTTGATGGGCGTCGACGTCGACCGGATCGACGAACCGGTCCGGGCTGACCTCGAGCGGCTCGAGACGCTCGAGCCGCGACAGACGCCGATGCCCGCCGCCCCGGTCTGGGGCTACGCGATTCCGCCCGGTTCGAATGCGGGCTTCCTGGCAGCTTCGCGGCTGCAGGCGGCGCGGGTTCCCGTGTACCGCGCCGGCGGGTGGTTCGAGGCAAGTAACGGCCGCGACCATCCTCCCGGCACCTGGCTGGTGCCGCCAACCGCGGAAGCGGGGTCGGTGCTGGAACGGACGGCGGAGGAAACCGGCCTCGTGGTGGCGGGACTCGACGCGGCGCCGCCGGTCGGCGGTCACCGCCTGCGCGAGCCGACCCGAGTCGGCCTCTGGCGCGCCGCCAACAACATGCCGGGCGGCTGGATGATGTGGCTGTTCGAGCAGTACGAACTCGACCACGCGGTCGTTTCATCCGTCGATTTCGAAGGCGACCTCGCGGAGAAGTACGACGTCATCGTCCTTCCGGCCGGCACGAGCCGTGCGCGTATCGTGAACGGGCTGAATCCGCGGCGTCACGATGAGACCTGGCGCTGGGCGTACGGCATCGGGCGCGACGGATGGCGGCAGCTCCGCCAGTGGGTGGAGGACGGTGGCACGCTGGTGGCGCTGGGGTCGGCCGTCGAGACGGCGCGCGCACTGCTCGACCTGCCGATCGAGCCGGTCCTGCCGCCGGGGAGCACGCGTCGCGCCCCGATCTGGGTGGACGGCCGGCGACCGTCGCGGATCACGGCGCGCGAGGCGGAAGAGCGATTGCGCGAGGTCTTTCGCAGCCCCGCGTCGCTCGCCAACGCGCTGCGCGACCGGATCGTCGATCCGACTTCACTCTTCTATTCGCCCGGCACGCTGCTCAAGCAGCAGCACAACCCGCAGCACCCGGTGGGCTATGGCATGCCGGACGACTGGCCGGTCTTCTTCCGCTTCGATCAGGCGTATCGATTGCTGCCCAGCTTCGACATCGATGCCGAAGTCGTCTCGCACTACCCGGACGACGACGACATGGTGGCAAGCGGCTGGCTGCTTGGCGACGAGTTCCTGCGCAACCAGGCGAACGTGGTCGCGTTCGAAGTGGGGCGGGGCATTGCGGTGACGATGGGCAGCCAGATCGCGTTCCGCACGCAGACGCGCGGCACGTTCAAGCTGCTCTTCAACGCGATCTTCCACGGACCGGCGGAGCCGGTCAGCCCGGACGAACTGGCGGCGCTGCGCTAGGTCCTGCGCCGGGGTACTACGCCAACAGCGGATCGAGCGCCAGCTTGCCGGTGGCGTGCCCGAGCGAATCGACCGGCACGCCCAGCTTGTCGAGCAGGCTGACGTGCAGGTTGGCCAGCGGCGTGTCCTCCGGGTACCGGATGTGGCGTCCGCCCGTCCCCGCGCCACCGCCCGCCAGCAGGATCGGCAGGTTCTCGGAAGCGTGGGCGTTGCTGTCCGCCATCCCGGCGCCGTAGACGATCATCGAGTTGTCCAGCAGCGTGCCATCACCGTCCGGCGTCGCCGCCAGCCGCTCGAGGAAGTGGGCGAAGAGCTGCACGTGGTACTGGTTGATCTTCGTCAGCTTCGCCAGCTTCGCGGGATCCCTCTGGTGGTGCGAGATCGGGTGGTGCGCATCCGGCACGCCGATCTCGGCGTACGTGCGGCCGGTGATCTCGCGTCCCAGCATGAAGGTGGTCACGCGCGTCAGGTCGGTCTCCCAGGCGAGCGCCTGCAGATCGAACATCAGCTTCACGTGCTCGCCGAACGTCGACGGAATGCCCGACGGCTGATCGACCACGGGTAGCTCGCGATCGCTCTGCGCCTCGGCCATCTGGATCCGGCGTTCGATGTCGCGAACCGCATCGAGGTACTGCCCCAGCTTTGCCCGGTCGCCGGCGCCCAGTTCACGGGACAGGTCGGCGGCCCGCTCGGTAACGGAATCGAGCAGGCTGGCATCTTTCTTCAGCCGTTCCCGGCGGATCTCCGGATCGGTCGTACCGGTGTCGCCGAAGAGACGCTCGAAGACGACCCGCGGGTTGTTCTCCATCGGGAGCGGGGTCGTCTCGTTCGCCCACGCGATCGTGTTCGTGTAGGCGCACGAAAAGCCATCGTCGCACGAACCGGCGAAGTCGCGGCCGTCGATCGCCAGTTCCAGCGTGGCAAGCTGCGTTTCCCCACCGAGGACGCGTCCCGCGAGCTGGTCGGCGGAAACCGCAGCCAGCAGGTTGGACCCGTCGTCCTGTTTCGACGGCACGCCGGTCAGGAAGCGCGTCGACGAACGGGCGTGCGGCCCTTCGCTCTCCACGCCGTGCATGCCGGAAAGCACCTGAACATACCGGCGGAACGGCTCGATAGGCTGCATGATGGTCGGGAACTCGAAACCGGCTCCCTCGGTCGCCGGCGTCCAGTGCGGCATCATCATGCCGTTCGGGACGTAGACGACGCCGTAGCGCTTGATCGGCGCCGCCGCGGTCTGGCGGATCGCGGCGAACGCGGGAACCATTCCGTCAAGCAACGGCAATGCGATCGACGCGCCCAGTCCGCGCAGGACGGTGCGGCGTGGAATCGCCTTTCTCGTAATCATCATGACTCTGCCCTCCGCATCCGGAACGGCGTGCTCTGTACGATCCCGGCAATGATATCCGACCACCGGTAGTCACTGGAAGCGGCAGCCCGGCTGATCGCCCGAACCGTCGGCCGGTCGTAGTGCTGCGGGGCCCGGCCCAGCGCATACGCCAGCAGCTTCTCCGTCAGGGTGGAAACGAACTGCTCGCGCCGCTCCAGCAGCAGCGAGCGAAGACCGGTCGGTCCGTCGAAAGCCGTCCCGTCCGGCAATTGCCCCGACGCGTCGATCGGCAGTTCCGCCTCGCCGGTGGTTCTCCAGTTACCGACCGCGTCGTAGTTCTCCAGCGCCAGCCCCAGCGGATCCATCGGCGCGTGGCAGACCGAGCAGGCCGGGCTCTCCCGATGGACGGCCAGGCGATCCCGTACCGTCGCGGCGCGTCCGTCTTCGCCCCGGTCGGGCAGGTCGGGCACGTCGGCGGGGGGCGGAGGCGGCGGCGTGCCGAGAATGTTGGTCAGCACCCATTTGCCGCGCAGCACCGGCGAGGTCCGGTTCGGATACGAGGTGACGGTCAGCAGGCTGCCGTGACCGAAGATCCCGCCGCGCCGCTCTGCCAACGCCGGGTCGAGCGCGACCCGCCGGAAATGGCTGCCGTAGATCCCCGGAATGCCATAGTGCCGGGCGAGCCGCTCGTTGACGAAGGTGTAGTCGGCGCCGAGGAGATCGAGCACGCTGCGGTCCTCGCGCACCAGGCTCTCGACGAACAGCTCCGTCTCGCGAAGGAATGCGTCGCGCAGGTTCTCATCGAACTGCGGGAAGATCTTCGCGTCCGGCACCACGCCCCGCAGATTCCGGAGATAGAGCCATTGCCCCGCGAAGTTCTGCACGAACGCCGTTGCCTTCGGGTCGGCCAGCATGCGCCGCGCCTGCTCGGCCAGCACCTCAGGATCGTTCAGGCCCCCTTGTTCGGCCAGGTCGAGAAGGATGTCGTCGGGGCCGCTCGACCAGAGGAAGTACGAGAGGCGCGACGCCATCTCCAGGTCGTTCAGCGCGTAGACGCCGCCGGGTTCGGCGTCCACCGGATCACGCTCGACGCGGAAGAGGAAGTCCGGTGAGATCAGCAGCCGTTCGAGGGCAAGCTGAATGCCGGCGTCGAAACTGCCGTCGTCGCGCCCCGCACGGTAGAAGTCCATCAGCGTGGAGAGGTCGGCCGCATCAATCGGCCTGCGGTAGGCGCGCCGCGCCAGAGACGCCAGGATCTCCTCCGCGCAGGCGTCTTCCTCGTCCACCGCCGCCGCCTCGTCCGGCCGGCAGGTGAAGATCGCGCGCCGGCTCGGCGTATCGCCCGGACCCGTGCTCACGTACGGCCCGCCGACCGCCATGTGCTCCACCGCGGCGTCGCCGTCGCGCATCTCGTTCACGGCCACGGCAAAGATGCTCTGGCGCGGCTGCAGCACGCCCTCCGGCTCCGTGAAACGCCGCACGAACGAGACACTCACCACATGCGGCCCTGCCGTCGCTTCGAAGCGGACACGCATGTTGGCGTCGGCGTAGAGCATGTACTCTTCCCACTCCGGGTCGCCGAACTGGTTGCCGGCGTAGCTGGCGGGCGCCTGGGTCACGTCGGGCTCCTCCCCCCCGAACGTGAAGGTACGAACCAGCTCGCCATCGAGCCGCACCTGCAACTGGTGGCGCGATCCCATGCCGCGCACGTAGTTGACGTAGTTCCGGTGCAGGCGAATCTCCAGGTCGTACTCGCCGTCGGCCGGGAAATGGTGCCGAACCCCGATGCCCCCGCGCGACCCGAACGGCAGGTCGTCCCCCATCCGGTCGTCCTGGGTCAGGAGGATGGGCACCTTGTAGGTCTCGGTCGCCGGACCGAGGGGCACTTCGCCGACGGCGGCCCGTCCAATCTTCCGCGCTGCCGACAGGTAGCGTTCCATGAGCGCGGGCGATACCGTCAGCACGTCCGCCATGTTGTCGAAGCCGTACTGGTCGATGTTGTCCGCCGGGAGGAGGGCGGCGACGTCCACGTCGAGGGCGAGCAGATCGCGGATGGCGTTGGCGTACTCGGCGCGGTTCAGCCGGTGGAAGGCCTCGGTCCGTCCCGGGTTGGGGCGGGCCGCGGCGTAGGTATCGACCTCCGATTCGAGCCACGCCGCCAGGGCGTCATAGGTCTCGATGTCGGGGCGCGGCCGGCCGACCGGCGGCATCGTCCGGGTCCGCAGCTTCGAGATGACCTTCTCCCAGGTCTCCGCGTGGGCGCCCAACTGGGCGAGGTCAACGCCCTCCAGCGAGAACTCCGCCGTCCGAAGCCGATCGTTGTGGCAGGTGACGCAGTACCGCTGAACCGTCCGCTGCAACAGTTGCGCCTCGGCCGGCGCCTCCTGGGCCAGCGCGGGCGGCGCGGCGAGGAACAGCGCCGCGGCCAGGGCGGCCACCATGCAGAATGGCATCAACCGGACACGAACGCCGTGGGACATCGTCCGCCTGCCTCCTCGGATGCCGGACTGTAGGGTTAACGCCAACTTATACCACGTTCATGCTCGTTCGCGGCGGTTTCACCGACGGCGCGCGGGCAGGTGGCGGTGCAACAACTCCGTGTTGGCCCGATAGCCGCCGCCGGACTCGGTCCGGACGACCAGATCCATGTCGATCAACACTCTCAGATCCCGGAGCAGTGTAGTTTCCGTCAGCCTGGCATACGCTCGCGCCAGGCTCACAGTCAGCATCGGCAGCCGGTCGAGCGCTACCGTCTCGTTCAGCGGGAAGTTCAGCATCAGCTCCCGCCGGCGTCTGAACACCTGCTTCTTGCGGTAACTCTGCCCGGCGAAGCGATCATGGATGAGCGTCCGCCAGGCGATCTCGAACTGCTTCTGCTGAATGGTCTGCAGCGTTTCCAACAGACCGTCGCGATAACCCTCTACGGCGTAGGCGATGAACGCACCAAGATCTCGACTCGTGCAGGCATGGTGGATCTGCCGGTAGTACTCGGGCCGCGTCCGGTTGTAGAAGTTGGACAGGATGTGCGACGCGATGTCCGGATTGCCGGCCCGCAGGAGCAGGTAGAACTCCAGCATCCGTCCGGTCCGACCGTTTCCGTCTCCGAAGGGATGTATCGACTCGATGTAGACGTGGGTGATGACCGCCTGAATCACCGCGTCCGGGAAGGCCGGCCCGTTACCGGCCGCAGGGAAGTCTTCGCTTAGCCAACGGCACAGCAGGTTGACAAGCCGCGGAACGTCGGCCGCCCGGGGGCACCGGTAGGGGCCGACTACCCGTTCGTCCGTGCGGAATCGTCCGGGCACCGCGTCGAAGTGCTCGCCCAACCCGGTTCCGATCTGGCGGTGGAAGTTCCTGAGGAGCGCCTCGGAGATCCGTGGAATATCCTGCTGGCCGGCAATGTCCTGAACGATGCCGTTCATGGCATCGAGGACGTTGCGAACCTCCTTTTCCTGGTATTCCTTGCTGGGCGGCAACGACTGACCTGCCGCCACCTGCTGCACCTCGGAGTCGGTCAGCGTATTGCCCTCGATCGCGGTCGTAGCCTGCGCACCCTTGATCAGGGCCACGCCCTTGAGTTCCCGGTAGCGATCCGGGTTGAGCGGAGTCTCCTGGATCGCGCGAATGATCGCGTTGCACTGGCCGAGTTGATAGTGGACGTCCGGACCGATCTCCCAGTGCCGGCGGAACCGCAGGTGGGGATAGAGCTCTCCCAGCGATTGCGGCACATCTACCATGACAAATACATCATAGTATTTGTCTCTGAATCTGCAAGGGTGATTCGTTCTCGTTGGGGTTGCAACCACCGCCGCCGCCGAACTGCCTATGTCAGGCGGGTAGATTCCAGTGGCGTCCTGCGGTACCATTGAGCGGAGTCGCCGGTCAGGAAAGAACCATCGGACGGAGAGCCTTCTGAGGTGCTGATGCGACAAGTCGCCAGTTTGACGGCTTCCACTCTCGCGCTCGCCGCGCTCCTCGCCTTGCCGCACGGCGCCATCGCGCAGTCGGGCGCGTCGACGCCCGGAACCCCGGCGCTGGTCGACGCGGCGCGGGCGGATGACGTGCCGGGCGTGCGCGCCCTGATCGACGCGGGCGCCGATGTCGACGCCCGTCAGGGGGATGGGGCTACGGCGCTTCACTGGGCGGCGCATCGCAACAATCTCGTCACGGCGCGTCTGCTTCTTGACGCTGGCGCCGACCCGAACGCCGCTAACGATCTGGACGCGACACCGCTCTGGCTGGCGGCCGAGAACGGCAGCGCTCCGATGACCGAACTGCTGCTCGACGCCGGAGCGGACCCCGACCGGACGCTGGCGATGGGTGAGACGCCGCTGATGATTGCCGCCCGGTCGGGCGCCGCGGAGACCGTCGGTCGGCTGCTCGACGCGGGGGCGGACCCGAACGCCGCCGAGCGCGAACGCGACCAGACGGCGCTCATGTGGGCCGCTGCGCAGGGGCACGCCGACGTAGCGCAACTGCTGGTCGACGCCGGCGCCGACCTGAACGTCCGGAGCCGCGTCTGGGATCAATTGGAGAACACCGCGGGAAACACCAACACCAGCGGTAATTTCCGGATGTCCCACGGCGGTTCGACGCCGCTCCTGTTCGCTGCTCGCAGTGGAGACATCGAGACGGCTCGCGTCCTCATCGAAGCCGGAGCCGACCCCGGCGACGCCACCGCGTCCGGCGCCAGCGCACTCGTGATAGCCGCGCACAGCGGCCACGGTCCCCTGGGTATCTATCTGCTGGAGCAGGGGGCGGATCCGAATGCAGCCGAAGCAGGCTATACGGCCCTCCACGCGGCTGTCCTCCGCAGCCAGGCGGCGCTGGCCGAGGCGCTGCTGGATCACGGCGCCGAAGTCGACGCGCCGGTCGAGCACGGGACGCCAGGGCGGCGTTTCAGCGCCGACTTCAGCATTCGTCACCAGTGGATCGGCGCGAACGCGTTCTGGCTGGCGGCACGTTACGGCGAGCCCGAGATCCTGCGCATGCTGGCGGAGCGCGGCGCCAACCCGCACGTAAGGCCGGCCAGCGGGATGTCTGCGCTACAGGCGGCGATGGGCATCACACGGAACGCCGCGGAGAACCGCCGCAACCAGGTGGACGCGCCGGAAGTGGACCCGGACGAGCTGGAGCAGACCACCCTGGACATTGCCCGCAGGGTCCTCGAGAGCGGCATCGACCCGAATCTGGCCGACGAGCGCGGAAACACCGCGCTGCATGACGCGGTTCGGGTCGGTTTCGCGTCGGTGGTGGACCTGTTGGTGTCAAACGGCGCCCGCCTGGACGCGACGAACGAGCGGGGTGAGACGGCGCTTGCCCTGGCGGAAAGCCAACTGCCGGTCCCCGGCTCGAACGGTCTCCGCACTTCCCGACCGGAGATCGCGGAACTGCTCCGCCGCCTGGGCGCCAACTAGCAGCGCGAGCGGACACCCAACCCGCGTCAGATGCTGAGCGGCGCGGTGTTCAGCAGGCCGGTGCTGTCGCCCAGTTGGTCGGCCGGCACCCCCGCCTTGTCGAGCACCGTCAGCAGCAGGTTCGACATCGGCGTGTCCTCCGCGTAGGCGCGGTGGCGGCCGCCGTTGAGACGCCCGCCGCCGCCGCCCGCCACGAGACACGGCAGGTTCGTGTGCTCGTGCAGGTTGCCGTTCCCGATGCCGCCGCCGTAGACGATCATCGACTGATCGAGCAGCGTGCCGTCGCCGTCCGGTGTCTCGCGCAGCTTGGCGAGCAGGTCGGCCAGCAACGTGATGTGGTACGTGTCGATCTTCGCCTTCTTGGCGATGTACTCCGGGTCGTTCCGGTGGTGCGACACGGTGTGGTGCTGATCCGGAACGCCGATCTGCGGGTACGGCCGCGGGCTCGCCTCGCGCGCCATCATCAGCGTGAAGACGCGGGTGACGTCCGCCTGGAAGGCAAGTACCTGCAGGTCGAACATCAGCTTCGCGTGATCCTCGAACTGCTCCGGAATGTCCACCGGGCGCTCCGGCAACTCGACGAACGCGTCGGGCCCGCGCGCCTCCGACCGCTGAATCCGCTGCTCGACGTCGCGCACCGCATCGAGATACTCGTCCAGCTTGTTGCGGTCGGCCGGGCCGAGCGTCTCTTCGAGCCGCGCCACCTCGGCGGTGACGGAATCGAGGATGCTGCCGGTCTGACGCATCACCGCCATCCGGTCGGCGGCGCTCCCGCCTTCCCCGAACAGCCGCTCGAAGACGACGCGCGGATGGGCCTCCATGTCGAGAGGAGTCGTCTCGTTCCGCCAGGAGATGGTGTTGGAATAGAAGCAGTCGCCGGTGTCGCAGGCAATCGCGGACGGCAGTTCCAGCGCCAGTTCCAGCGACGGCAGCGGCGTCTCCTTGCCGAACTCGCGGGCCGCGATCTGATCCGCCGTCACCCCCAGCTTTATCTCGGTCGGACCCTGCCTCCCGCGGCGCTCCCAGGCATGAACGCCGCTCAGCCACACGGCGGTGGCGCGCGGGTGGTCGCCGTTGCCGTCACCGAACGAGTCGGCCTGCCGGTGCGCAAGGCCGCTCAGCACCAGCATCTGATCGCGGAACGGCTCCAGCGGGCTCAGGATCGGCGAGAACTCGAAACCCCGTCCCGTCTGCTCCGGCACCCACTGCTCCTGGATGACGCCGTTCGGGACGTAGATGAACCCGAGCCGACGGACGGGCGCCGTCACCTGCCGCGCGAGGGCAGATGCGGCGGGCGTCATCGCATCGAGGAACGGCAGGGCGAGGGTCGCGCCAACGCCGCGCAGGAAAGTCCGCCGGGGAAGCGCTTTCTGGGTGATGATCATGATGGTGCCAACCTCATCTGAAACGGGATGCTCTCCACAATCCCGACGACGATAGAAGCGAAACTGTAATCGTCTGCCGCGGCGTCGCGCACAATGGCGCGCACAGCCGGCATGTCGAACGACTCGACGTTGCGGCCGAGCGCATAAGTGAGCAGCTTCTCGGTAATCGTGGCGACGAACCGCCGCTCGTCGCGCAGCAGGGCCTCGCGCATCCCGGCCGGACCCTCGAACGCGCTGCCGTCCGGCAGGACGCCGGACGCGTCGATCGCGTCGTTCGACTCGCCCCGGTCGCGCCAACGGCCGATGGCGTCGAAATTCTCGAGGGCGAAGCCGAGCGGGTCCATCTGCGCATGACAGCTTGCGCACGCCGGGTTCGCCCGGTGAAGTTCCATCGCGGCGCGCATCGAGAGCGCGGCGCCGTCGTTGGCCGTCTCCGCCAGCGCCGGAATGTCGGGCGGGGGCGGCGGGGGCGGCGCGGCCATCAGGTTCTCGAGGATCCACTTGCCGCGCAGCACGGGCGACGTGCGCGTCGCATACGACGTCAGGGTCAGGATGCCCCCCTGCCCCAGCAGGCCGCGCCGCTCGGTGCCGGCCAGGGAAACGCGGCGGAAGTGGCTGCCGTAGACGTGCGGAATCCCGTAGTGCTTCGCCAGCCGCTCATTGACGAACGTGTAGTCGGCGGTCAGAAGATCCGTCACCGGCCCGCCGCCGCGCAGGATGCTGTCGATGAACAGCTCGGTCTCGCGGCTGAATCCCTGGCGCAGGTTCTCGTCGAACTCGGGGAAGAAGGCCGGATCCGGTTCCTTCGTCTCGATATCGCGCAGATACAGCCACTGCTCCGCGAAGTTATCGGTCAGGGCGCGGGCCCGTTCGTCGGCCAGCATCCGCCGCACCTCGGCTTCGAGCACGGCCGGATCGCGCAACTCGCCGGCCATGGCGCGGTCGAGCAACCGATCGTCCGGAATGCTGCTCCAGAGGAAGAACGACAGCCGGGAAGCGAGCTCCAGATCGCTCACCCGGTACGAATCCCCGGGCGTTACATCCGCGGGGTCGCGCTCGATGCGGAAGAGGAACTCCGGGCTGACCAGTAACCGCTCGAGGCCCTGCTGGATGCCGCGCTCGAAACCGCCGGCGGCGGCGCCGTCCGCGTAGAAGGGCATCAGGACGTCGAGGTCGTCGTCGGTCACCGGGCGGCGGTAGGCCCGCCCGGCCAGCGTCGAAAGGATCTCGCGGGCGCACGGCTCGGCGCCGGCATCGCCGGCCGGCGCGCACGTGAAGATACGGCGGCGGCTCGGGGTGTCGCCCGATCCGTCGACGCCGTACGGGCCGCTGATCGTTACCGTCGCAACCGCCGGCTCCCGCCGCTGGGCGCGCCGTGACGCACGAACCAGACTCTCGTGATTCGCGCCGGTCTTCTCAAGAAAGGCAACCGCGACCTCGCGCGGTCCGGCGCGCAACGGCACCCGAACGTCGACCGGCGGTTCCGCTTCGAACACGAAGACCCCGCTCGCGCCACGGACCAGCGGCCGCCCGCCGATGGTGAAGAGCTCGACCCGCTCGCCATCAACGCTCACCTCGACCGCGTGTTCGTCACGCGCGGCCGCCGCGAACTCGACCGTCACGACGTACTCGCCGTCGGCCGGCAGGTGGCTCCGGATGACGGCGCCCCCGCGTGTGCCCAGCGGCAGCCCGTCGAGGTGGCCGTCCTGAATCAGATCGCGGTCCAGTTGGTAGCGGTCGACAATCGGCGGCATCGTGGTGTCGCCCACCGCGAGGCGGCTGATCTTGCGCGCCGCCGCCAGATAGCGCTCCAGGGTGGCGGGCGATACGAAGAGCAGTTCGGCCAGATTATCGAAGCCGCTCGTGGCGTTGTCGGCCGGAAGCAATGTCGTGACGTCGAATTCCTTGGGCAGGTGATCGAGGGCGAGCAGATCGCGCACCGCGTTCTGGTACTCGGTTCGGCTCAGCCGGTGAAGCGCCGGGCGCCGGCCCGGATTGGGAGAGGCGGCGGCGACACGGTCCAGTTCGGTCTCCAGCCACGCAATCACGCCGTCGTACGTGGCGTCGTCCGGCCTCGGGCGGCCCGGCGGCGGCATCGTGCGCGACTCCAGTTTCCGAATCACCCGCTCCCAGGCGTCCGCATCCTGCCCGACCCGCTCCACATCGAGCGTGTCGACCGCGAGGCCGGTGGTCCGAAGCTGCGAAACCAGCATGGACGGCGCGGTGTCCCGGCCGTTGACGATCCGATCGTTGTGACAGGCGGCGCAGTAGCGATCGAGGGCTTCCGCGACTTCCGTCGCCGTGGCTTCGGCGGCGGCGGCCGGAGGCGGAACAGCGAGGACGCCCGCGGCCAGTACCGACAGGGCGAAACCCATTCGCCCCGGCGCCATACGCCGGACACACTTCGCCAAACTCATCACGTGTGTTCTACGCCTCTTTATGAGGTGTTGTCAACGGCCTTCCTACGCGCTAGCATCCGCGTACGTCACCGGTGCACCCACGGAGGGCATGTCATGCGTCCCACGCGCGAAAACCCGGGCGGTATCGTCTTGTCGATTGCCGCCGCGCTGCTGCTGCTCGCCGCCGCGGCTCCGCCGCCCGCCGCCGCCGCTGACACCCCGCTGATCGAGGCGGTCCGGGCCGGCGATGCGGACCGTGTCGCGGAACTGCTCGATCAGGACGCCGACCCGGGGGCCGCCGGACCGGACGGCACGACCCCACTCCACTGGGCGGCGCGCGGCGCGCACCGGACCATCGTCGAGAGACTGCTCGCCGCCGGCGCCGACGCGACCGCCGCCAACCGCTATGGAGTAACGCCGCTCGCGCTGGCGGCCGGGACAGGCGACGAGGCGACCGTTGCCGCGCTGCTCAACGCCGGCGCCGACCCCAACGGCGCCTCGCCGGAAGGCGAGACCGTCCTGATGGTGGCGGCGCGCACCGGACGCGTTCCCGCGATGGAGCAACTGCTTCGCGCCGGCGCCGACGTCAACGCCACCGAGGGCTGGCGGAGCCAGACCGCCCTGATGTGGGCCGCCGCCGAGAACAACGCCGACAGCGTCGCGGCGCTGATCGAGGCGGGCGCGGCTATCGAGGCACGCTCCGGCAGCGGCCTGACCCCCCTGCTGTTCGCCGTGCGCGAAGGACAGATCGACGCGGTCCGCGCCCTGCTGGCCGCGGGCGCCGACGTCAATGCCGGGGTCAACAACCGGACCGCCAGCACCGGCTCTTATACCCCGGCCGCCAGTGGACACACGTCTCCCCTGGTCCTGGCCATCATCAATGCGCACTACGAGTTGGCGGACTTCCTGCTGGAGTCCGGCGCCGATCCGAACACGCCCGACGCACGCGGATCGGCGCTTCATGCGCTCGCCTGGATCCGCCGTCCCGGATCGGGCCGGCCGCCGATTCAGACCGGGGCTTTCGACAGCCTGGATCTCGTGCGGGGACTGCTCGAGAGCGGCGCCGACCCGAACTCGCAGGTCTACTGGAACGAGATCCCCTTCGAAGTGGACCTGGGGATAGTCAAACCGCCGCCCAACATCTCCGTCGGACGCAACTTCATCAGCTTCGTGGGGGCCACACCCTTCTACCTCGCCGCCAAGCATGCCGACCTCGACCTGATGCGCCTGCTGGTCGAGTACGGCGCGGATCCGCTGACGCCGACCGATCAGGGCGTGACGCCGCTGATGGCCGCGGCCGGCCTGGGCTTCTGGGACGGTGAGAGCCCCGGCCCGCTGAACGGCACACCGGAGACCGTCCGGCTGGAAGCGGTGAAGCTGGCGCTGGAACTGGGCAACGACCTGCACGCGGTGACCGATTTCGGCGACACCGAACTGGTGGGTGACGGCGTCGAGCTGCTGCTCCGCCACCCCCACAACCTGCTCGATCTCGATGCCCAGAGCGACCGGGGCGACATGCGGTGGGACGGCTGCACCGCGCTACACGGCGCGGCAATGATGGGATCGAACCTGATCGTCCAGTACCTGGTCGATCAGGGGGCCGACATCAACGCGCGCAACGAGCTCGGCTGGACGCCGCTGATGATCGCGGGGGGCGTCTTCGTCGCAAACACCGAGAAGGCGTGGCCCGAAACGGTGGCGCTGCTGCGCGACCTGGGCGGTGAACGGTAGGGGTGACACGATGATGACCATGAGACGACTGACCAGCTTGACGTTGGCGCTTGCCGGGGCGGCGCTGCTCGCCGTTCTGCTCGCGCCCGGCGCCACGACGCTCGGCGCCGAGGAACAGACCAACGACGGCGTGATACAGGGACGCGTAACCAGCACCGCGGGCCCGGAAGCCGGCGTCTGGGTAATCGCCGAGACGGACGATCTGGAGACGGTGTACCGGAAGATCGTCGTCACGGATGACGATGGCCGGTACCTCCTGCCGGAACTGCCGGAAGCCACCTTCGACGTCTGGGTGCGCGGCTACGGCCTCGTCGATTCCGAACCGGCCGAGGGACGGCCCGGCGACCAGCTCGACCTGACGGCGGTGGTCGCATCGACGCCGGCCGAGGCGGCGCAGGTCTATCCCTCCAACTACTGGCTCTCGCTGATCAACCTGCCGGAA
Source organism: Vicinamibacterales bacterium (assembly GCA_965202655.1). Taxonomy (GTDB): domain Bacteria; phylum Acidobacteriota; class Vicinamibacteria; order Vicinamibacterales; family UBA8438; genus VXRJ01. Next base: position 1,297,182 of record CBDBBK010000001.1, read on the forward strand.
ACGCACGAATTCCCCGGCACCGGACCGGACGGCAACGGCATCGGCGAGACGATGGAAACGCAGGCCCACTGGATCAACAACCTGAAGGGGTGCCAGCGTTGCCACCAGGTGGGAAGCGAGCGAACGCGCGAGATCCCGGACCTCACCGACTTCGACTCGGCCCGCGCCGCCTGGGACGACCGGACGCAACGCGGGCAGCGCGGCTCGCTGATGTACAGCTTCATCACCCGTTTCGGACAGGAACGCGCGCTCGACATGCTGGTCGACTGGAGCGACCGGATCGCCGCCGGCGAAGCACCCGAAGCGCCGCCGCGGCCGCAGGGAATCGAGCGGAACGTCGTCATCACGATGTGGAACTGGGGCGACAACGTCGCTTTCGTCCATGACGAGATCGCGACCGACAAGCGGAATCCGCGAGTCAACGCCAACGGGCCGATCTACGGCGTCGACATCGGCAACGACTACCTGCTGGTGACCGACCCGTACGAACACCACTCGACGATGATCAAGATTCCGCTCCGCGTTCCGCGCGAGCAGGTGCCGTCGATGTTCGCGACGGAGGGGTTCCAGCCGTGGCGCGACTTCGGCGAACGGGTCGTCTGGAACGATCCGGCCAACCCGCACAACCCGATGCTCGACGCCGACGGGCGGGTCTGGCTGACGACCCGCATCCGGCACCCCGACAACCCGGACTGGTGCCGCGAGGGATCGGATAACCCGTACGCGAAGTACTTCCCGATCAACCGGGCCGGCCGCCACACCGGCTACTACGACCCGGAGGCGGAGAAATTCGTCCTGATCGACACCTGCTACGGGACCCACCACCTGCAGTTCGCGGAGGACGCGAACGACACGCTCTATTTCAGCGGCGGCGGCGACGTCATCGGCTGGCTCGACACGAAGGTCTACGACGAGACGGGCGACGAGCGGTTCGCACAGGGATGGTGCCCGACCGTGATCGATACGAACGGCGACGGCCGGATCACGAAGCCGTGGAACGAGCCGGCGCGGCGCGGCGGTGGCGAGGCGCCCGCGTTCGACCCGTCGCTCGACACCCGCGTCCGGGTCGGCGCCTACGGCGTGATCGCGAGTCCGATCGATGACGCGGCCTGGATCGTCTCGGACGACTTCCCGGGTCGCATGCTGCGGCTGGAGCGCGGCGACAACCCGCCCGAGACCTGCATCAGCGAGCTCTACACGGTGCCCGTGGAAAAAGGCTACCGGACCCGCGGCCTCGACGTCGATCGGAACGGCGTGCTCTGGACGGCGCTGGCGGGCAGCAGCCACTTCGCCTCCTTCGACCGGACGAAGTGCGACGTCTTCGGAGGCCCCGAGGTGCGCGACGGACGGCAGTGCGACGACGCCTGGGGGTTCTACAAGGCGCCCGGACCCGACTTCCGCGGCACCGACATCGGGACCGACTTCCACTATTACAACTGGGTCGACCAGTTCAACACGCTGGGCCTCGGCGAGAACATCCCGATCGCGAACGGATCGAGTTCCGACTCGCTGCTCGCGCTCGATCCCGAGACGGGAGAGTGGACCATCCTGCGCGTGCCGTATCCGCAGGGATTCCACAGCCGGGGCCTCGACGGGCGAATCGACGATCCGAACGCGGGGTGGAAGGGACGCGGCGTCTACGCCACCTACGGCGCCGACGCGGCCTGGCATGTAGAAGGCGGACCGGTGGAGCCCGGTAACCTCGTGAAGTTCCAGATCCGTCCGAACCCGCTGTCGCAGTAGCGGCGCGGACGAGCCACAGAGTGGAGGAAACCAGGATGTTGAAGTGGAAGATTCTCGCGCTGGCCGGTTTCGTGGTCGGAATCGCCGGCGCCGGCTGGGCGGTGGCGGAGCAGCAGCGCTCCGCGTCGCAGGTATTCGAGTTGCGCGTCTACAAGACGATGCCGGGCAAGCGGCAGGCGCTCGCCGACCGGTTCCGCGATCACACCGCCGCGATGTTCGAGCGGGCCGGCATGACGAACGTCGGCTACTTCAACGCGACGACGGGGGACGACGTCGACGACACGTTCATCTATGTCCTGGGCTATCCGTCGCACGAGGCCCGCGACGAGATGTGGCGTGAACTGGGGACCTACGAGGACTTCCAGGAGCTGATCATCGCGGTCGAACGGGACGAACAGCGGAAGCTCGTCGACACGATCGACGCGCGGATGATGGAGCCGACGTCGTACTCCGCGCTCAAGTAAGGCCGATGGCATTCCGACAGCACGCCGGCGCTCTCCTGCTGGTCGCCGTGCTCGCCGGGTCCGGCCCGGCGGCCGCCCAGCAGGGTGTGAGCGGCGAGTGGCGTGTCCACGGGGGCGACGCCGGCTACACGCGCTATTCGGCCCTCGATCAGATCGACGCGAGCAACGTCGGCGACCTGCGGATCGCCTGGCGGCGCGCCGCGGTCGATCAGTCGCTCCTCGATCGCTGGCCCGGCCTGCAGTACTCGAACCAGTTGCGGGCAACGCCGATCATGGTGGAGGGCGTGCTGTACGCCTCGAACGGCATCGGCCTGGTGGAGGCGTTCGATCCCGGAACCGGCGAGACCCTCTGGGTGCAGGACGCATCGTTCCTCGGCGCCGATCGCCCGCGCGGCGCGCCCAACCGCGGTGTCGCCTGGTGGGAGGAAGGCGATGACCGGCGCATCTTCGCCATCCGGCCGCCGCACCTGATGGCGGTCGACGCCGACACGGGCCGGATGATCGAGAGCTTCGGCGACGGCGGCCTCGTCGATCTCACCTACGACGCGGAAACCGGGTATTCCGGCACGTCGCCGCCCGTCGTCGTCCGTGACGTGGTGATTCTCGGAAGCGCGATGGCCGATCACCCCTTCACGAAGGAGCAGCACCCCGGCGATGTGCGCGCCTACGACGTCCGGACCGGGGAGCTTCGCTGGACCTGGAGCCCGATCCCGAAGGCGGGCGAGCCGGGCGTCGAGACCTGGCTGGACGATTCGTGGACCTACTCCGGGATGGCGAACGTCTGGACGATGTTCAGCGCCGACCTGGAGCTCGGGTACGTCTACCTGCCGACCGGAGCGCCGACGAACGACATGTACGGCGGCCACCGCCCCGGCAACAACCTCTACGCCAACAGCCTGGTCTGCGTCGATGCCGAGACGGGCGAGATGGTCTGGTACTTCCAGACCGTGCACCACGACCTGTGGGACTACGACAACAACGTCGCACCGATCCTGATGGACCTGGAGGTCGAGGGGCGCCCGGGCGTCACGAAGGCGGTGGTGCAGCTTACAAAGCAGGCCATGGCCTACACGTTCGACCGGGTGACGGGCGAGCCGATCTGGCCGATCGAGGAGCGTCCGGTTCCCGGTTCGGATACGCCCGGCGAGTGGATCTCGCCGACCCAGCCCTTCCCGACGAAGCCGCTGCCGTTCGATCGGCACGGCATCACCGAGGATGACCTGATCGACTTCACGCCGGAGTTGAAGGCCGAGGCGCTGGAGATCGTCGAGCCGTACATCCTGGGCGAGATCTACACGCCGCCGTCGGTCCGCGGCGACGCGGCGACCGACACGAAGGGGACGCTGCAGCTCCCCGGCTCCGTCGGCGGCGCCGAATGGGGCGGCGCCGGGTTCGACCCCGAGACCGGCATGCTCTATGTGCCGTCGGTCACCGGCGCGTTCGCGGCGGATCTCACCCCCGGCAATCCCGACCGGATGAACGTCCGCTACACCCGCGGCACGCGCGCGTTCCCGGACGGCCCGCGCGGTCTGCCGCTGACGAAGCCGCCCTACGGCCGGATCACGGCGATCGACATGACGACCGGCGATCACGTCTGGATGGTGCCCAATGGCGACGGCCCGCGGAATCACCCGGACATCGCGCATCTCGACCTGCCGCCGCTCGGCCAGCCGGGCCGCTCGATGCCGCTGCTCACCAGGACGCTGCTGTTCGTGAGCGAAGGCGATCCGATCATGGTGCGAACGCCGCCGGGGGCCGGTCCCGATGCCGGCAAGAGCTTCCGCGCTTTCGACAAGGTAACCGGCGACGTGGTCTGGGAGACGACGTTCCCGGCCGGGACGAACGGCTCGCCGATCACCTACCTGCACGAGGGCAGGCAGTACATCCTCATGCCGATCGGTTCGCTGGAACACGCCGGCGAGTGGATTGCCCTCGCGTTGCCATAGGAGCCGCCTGGGCCGGGGGATTCGGATGCGAGCTATCCGGGTCGTAGCGTTCGTGATCGCGACGTGGAGCGTCGCCGTACACGCCGCGCAGTCGTGCGACCAATGGAACACGGTGGGGTTCTTTGTCGCGGCATCCGCCGCCGACGTCGCCACGTGCCTGGCGGACGGCGCCAGTGTCGATGTCCGCACGCCGAACGGCGGCACGCCGTTGCACACCGCCGCCGCCGTCACCTCCGATCCCGCCGTGATCCAGGCGCTCCTCGATGGCGATGCGCTGGTCAACGCGCGGGACGGACGCGGATGGACGCCACTCCATGTCGCCGTCGCGAACGCCAATCCCGAGATCGCCGCCGCACTGATCGCCGCGGGCGCGAATCTTGAGGAAGCCGCGACGAACGGCGGGACACCACTGCATGCCGCAGCCAACAACAGCAGCAGCCCGGCCATCATCACGCTCCTCGTCGAGGCGGGAGCCAGTCTCGACGCTCGGAGCAACGGCGGGTGGACGCCGCTACACTCCGCCGCCAGCTACAACACCGAACCCGCGATAGTCGCGGCGCTGGTCCGCGGCGGCGCCGACGTCGAAGCTCGCGACCTGAACGGGTGGGCGCCCATCCACTGGGCGGCGGGCGCGAACACCAACCCCGCCGTGGCCGAGGCGCTGATCGACGGCGGCGCGGATGTCGATACGCTCGATCCGAGGTACTGGACGCCGCTGCACTGGGCGGCCGGCAACAACCCCAACCCGGCGATGATCGAAGCCCTGATGCGCGCCGGCGCCGACCTCGAAGCCCAGAGCGCGCGCGGCTCGACGCCGCTGCATGCCGCCGCCCGCACCAGCAAGAACCCCGCTGTCGTCGAGGCGCTGCTGGACCGGGGCGCCGACCCCGATGCCCGGACCGGGGCAGGCCGCAGCGCCGCGGAAATCGCGCAGAACAACGAGGCGCTCGCGGGCAGCGCCGTCCTGCGCCGCCTGGACCCCTAGTAGCCGGGGCGCGCTAGTGGGCCAGGGCGACGTGCTCCCGCAGCACGTCCCGTCCGAGGTCGCCGTCGTAGTCCCGGTAGGCCGCGTGAATGTGGTTCGGGTCTTCCTGCGTGTTGTCGAACTCGATCAGGAACTCGGGACCCTGCACGCGGTAGTACGCCACCGCGCCCCGCTCCGTCGGTCCGGCCCAGGCGAACCAGGTGTCGTCGAGCCCGCCGCGCTCCACCGCCGCCCGCCGCAGCGCCGCGATGTCGTCCGCCATCAGCCCGACGTACGAGTCGATCACCGCCATCAGCAGGTCGCGCTGGCGGGATGACAGCGCCGAGCCGGGAATCCCGATCGGTTCGAGCGGATTGACCACCAGGTCGGCGCCCGTGACGATGTTCTCCGGTGCGACATCGTCGAAGATCGCGTGCTCGCGCTGACCCGCATCGAGCGCCCCGAGCAGTTCACGCGCCGTATCCTCCTGCGCCTTCATCGCCCGGATGCCCCGGCGCGGCCCGGACGGCACGGTCGCCGGATTCGCGCCGAGGAACGTCGGCGTGCTCATGGTGAGTTCGCCGTCGACAACCGTGAAGTGCAATGACAGGTGGTGGCCTTCCCACCGCCAGCCCCACGTGCCGCCCGGCTCCGGCGTGCCGAACACCGACACCCAGTAGTCCTCCTGATCCCGCGAGAAGCGACGGTCTTCACCCTCCAGTACCCCCAGGATGCCCTCGACTTCCATGATCTGCTGCGCCGTGAGGTAGCCGTCCTGGCTCAGGCCGGAACGGAGGAGATCGAGCGCGCGTACCTTCTGCTCCGAGTCCATGTCGCGATAGACCATCCCGTGACGCTCGAACACCTCGGTCGGGATGAAATGGTGCCGCGAGCGCTCATCGGAGTCGAACGGGAACGTCGCCGCCGAGCGCTGCGCGTCGGAAAGCGACGCGAGCAGCGCGCGGGCCGCTTCGGACATCCCGTCGACCGCCTTCTCGGCCTGGTACGTCTCGAGGGCGATCGTTCCGCTCATGACGACCACGATTGCCGCGGCCGCGATGCGGGCCGCCCGCATGATGCTCGGTGTCTGCTGTCTCCTCACCTCTGCCTCCTTCGATTCCCGGGCCACGGCTGTCGTCGGCCGCCGGGATCAGAACGATTGCCAGGTCCCGGCGAGATCGGTCTGGCCGACCCCCGGCTCCGTCCAGTCGCACACGCCGCCCGGGAAGATCTGGCGCAACACGGCCTCCTGCTCGTCGGTGAACGTCGCCTCGTAGTCGGTCATGTCAATGGGCCGGAGGGCGCACTTGATGACGTCGCTCGCGAGCGGTGCGCCCGCTACTTCGCGCGGTCCCGGAGAGGAGGGATAGAGTTCCTCGCACCGGCCGCGCCCGCGCACCTGTTCCTCGACGATCCGCTCCGGGTCCTCGTCACGCGTCCAACAGGCGTCGACGAGGTCCGCCGGCTTCGCGCCCACCACTCCGCTGATGTCCCGCTCGCCGGACGCATCCGAGGTCAGGTTCGCCAGCCACGCATCCATCTGGGCCAGCGCGCCCTGCAGCACCGGGCTCCGGCTGCTGTACAGGCCGTAGCGCGCGTCCTCGACCAGCATGATGTGGTTGTCGGCGCGGCCGTTCGCCCGCCGCAACCGCTCGCGCATGGAGAAGGAATGGTACCGGACATGCACGTCGCCGCCCTCGCGGTCGTCGCTGTAGGCGCGGTAGTCGATGATCGGCGTGCCGGCCAGCCCGGCGCCGCCGTTCGCCAGGCGACCGGTCTCGTAGGCGGCCCGCACCGCCTCCGGATCGGCGACCGACCGCTCCGCGCTGAAGTTCCCGTCCTGATCGAAACCGCCGATCCGCCGGTTCAGGTCGAGGAACTGCTCCGCCGTGATGACGCCGTCGTTCAGGGCGCCAAGGCCGTACTGCACGCCGGTGTTGTCGAGCGGTCGCCGGACGAAGCCGGTCTCCGGGTCGCGACCGAAGATGTTGGCGTAGTGGCTGAACATGTCGCAGCGCGCCCCGTCCGGATTGTCGGTCGGGTGATACCGCAGTTCCTCCGGCAGCGCGTCGGGGCAGAACTCGCCCACCGTGATCCGGCCGGCGTTGCGGGAAACGTTGGGCATCGTCGCGAGGTTCAGGAACCCCGTGACCGCGCGTTGCTCTTCCTCCGTGAACGCCGCGGACGCCGTCTCGTTGAAGTACCGGTTGAGCAGCCGCGCGTCGGTCACCATAGGCACCGTGCCGGAGGTGACGTCGGGGAAGCTGCAACCCGGGATGATGCCATCGAGCAGGCCGGGATAGTTGTCCGCGATCTGATGGTTCTGGTACGACCCGCCGGAACAGCCCCACCCGATGGTGTAGCGCGGCAGCCCGTACGCTTCGATGAACCGCTCCTTCACCATCATCATCGTCTCGGCCGCCAGCAGGTCGTTGCAGTTGTTGCCGTAGACGTTGAGGGATGCGGACGCGACGGCGTAGCCCTGGCGCAGCATCACGTCGTCGGTGACGCCGCCGGTGTTCGCGCCCTGCCGGTACCAGCCGTTCACGCAGCCGCCGCCGAACGTGTAGATGAGCCGCCGGTTCCACCCGGGCGACGCCGTCCAGGCGTCGGGCGCCGCATCCCCGGCGCCCGGGGCGTGCAGCATGGCGATCTGGTAGACCGCCCGGTTGATGGTGCCGGTCTCGATCCGGACGACGTACGGCACCTCGTCACCGGTGAGCGTCGTCGTCGTGGCGGCGTCGGACGGCACCGTCGAGGGATCGGCGAGCGGACGGAGTTCCGGATCCCCCGCCGCGCGATAGGCATAATCGACCCGCCGCGCCACCGAGCAGTGCTCGTCGAGCGGGGCGCCTAGCGTCTCTCCCGACGGCAACTCGAACGCGTCGGTTTCGCACATGAACGGCTGCTCGTGCGGACCGGAAATCACCGGCCCTTCCACGGGATGAGCCACCAGCGCCAGGCTGGCCTCGCCAGCACCGGCGGCCGTGACCGACACCCGGTTCGATCCCGGGGTCAGGCCTTCGATCAGGCCCACCAGCCGATGCCCCTCCGCGTCCGCCCGAAAGACCGCCGTCGCATCCGCGCCGTTCACGTCGACGCGCACCTCGCCGAGGGCGATGCTTCGCGGGACGTCGACCTGCAGCAGCGCCTCCGTCCCCGTCACCGTGTCGGGCCGGCTGGACAGCACCGTCAGCTCGGCTCCGCCTCCCCCTTGCCCGGCTGCCGCCACGCCGACAACGCCTGCCAGCATGCCGATTACCCCCAGGATCCCGACGATTCTCTGCGCGCGCATGATTCCTCCCCGGATGCTTCCAGCGAACAGGCGTAGCGTATACCACGGCGCCCCCCTGCCGTCAGTCAAACTGAGCGTTGAACGCATCCCGCCGGCGCGGGAATAATGCAGACCGGGTGGCGGTCACCGTTGGCAGGTCCGTTCGCCCGGATGGAGACCTGGGCAGGGAGAAGACCGATGACGCGCATCCTCGACGACCGTGCCGGCGGGATGACACGACGCACCCTGCTCAAGGCAGGCGCCCTGACGGCGGCGGCGGTCGCGGCGGGCTGCGCGGAACCGGACCGGCCTCGGGTCGTGCGCGGCTCGGGAGGCGTCTGCACCGTCACCCCGGACTTCGAGGACGGTCCGTTCTACGTGGACACGGGGCTGGTCCGCCAGGACGTCACCGAGGGCCATGACGGTGTCCCGTTCGCCATCCGGCTCGTCCTGCGGGACGCGGCCAACTGCGAGCCCATCTCCGGCCTGCCGGTCGACATCTGGAGCGCCAGCGCCCTCGGAGTCTATTCCGGCGTCGACAACGGCCGCATCGTCCGTAACATGCCCGACACGCGCGGAAGCACCTACCTGCGCGGGCGGCAGGTCTCCGCGCCGGACGGCGAGGTCCGGTTCGACACGGTCTTCCCCGGCTGGTACCGGCCCCGGCCGCCGCACCTGCACTTCACCGCTCCGTTCGGCGATCAGGCGTTCACCTGGCAGTTCTTCATCGAAGACGCCTTCTGCGACGACCTCTACGAGGCGGTCGCCCCGTACGACACGCGCGGCGTCCACCCGCGGCGCACCGCGGACTTCGCGCCTGAGGGCCTCATCGTCGTTCCGGCCGGCACGCCGCGGCAGTTGACGCTGGACATCGACGTCACGATAGACAGGACCAATCTCTCGCGGCCTGCGCGGGAGTTCGCCTGAGACCGGGGACCCAACCCGGAACCCGGCAACCAACTCCGCCCGCTACGTTCCGGCCGCCGCGACCGCCGGGTCGAGGCGTTCAACGGTGTCAAGATCATCAAAGTCCCGATCCGTCGACAGGATCCGACGAATGCCGCGGCTCTCCATCGTCGCCACATGGAGCGCATCGCGAGCCGACAACCTCTTGTGCCCTTGAAGCAGATCAAGGGCACGAGATGTGTGACGTTCGGTTACCGGCAGGATCTCGACGCAGACGTCGACCGCCGTCTCGTAAACGGCGCAAGCGGTCTCAATCCGGTTGAGCGCGCTGAATCGATGCAACAGTTCCTGCAACACCTCGACGCTCGTAACCAGCGTGATCTGGCGTTCAACCAGGTGTCGCAGGGCCAAACGACAGCGTTGGCGAAGGTCGCCATCACTGCCGACCAGGTACATGAAGACGTTGGCGTCTACGAAGACGACTTCACCCGGGTTCATCGTCTATCGCAGGATCGAGAAACCCGCCTTTTGTCTTCAGTCGGCTGTACTCCCGCTTCCATTCCGCCCAGTCCGTGGGAGCGGGAACCGGATCGAGTGAGTACAGCCGGTCAATCGCCTCCAGGCGACGCCGTTGTGCATCCGGTTCGACGCAGTACTTCGCCACCGCCTCCCGCACGACCGCGGCCAGTTTGCGCCCCTTTGACGTCCGCACAAGCGACTCGTACTGCACCTCGTCCAGCGTGACCTGGACCTTGCGAGTCTTCGCCATCAGTCGAATTCTGCCATGATTCGACACATGTTGCCAGCACATTTGTGTCAAATGGCCAGCCGGCGCAAATCCTCCGGCCGGTCTGGGAGTTTCGCGACAGCGACACTTCCGATGCGCCGCCCGCGGCGCGCTACCGCTCCACGACCGGTTCTGCCGCGCCGAGCCGGCGCAGCAGGGCGGCGGTGCTCTCGGAGGGCGCGTTGGCGTTGCCGTACTCGACCAGATGGAGCGGCGTGCGGCCGCGGCTGTCCTCGGTGTTGACGTCGGCGCCGCGGTCGACGAGGAGCCGGATCACGTCGTCCTCCCACATCGAGGCCGCGCCGTGGAGGGCGGTCTGGCCGCCGCGGTTGGTGGCATGCACGTCGGCGCCCAGGTCGAGCAGCAGGGTGACCGCCTCGACGACAACGTGGTCGGGCGGACGGCGGGCGTCGTTCTCCCCCAGGCCGGCGGCGACCATCAGGACCGTGGTGCCCGAGGCGTTCGCGTGGTGGGGATCGGCTCCCGCCTCGATGAGCAGGCGCATCATGTCCACCTTGCCTTCGCGGGCCGCGGCCCACAGCGGCGTGGCGCCCTTCAGCACCCCCAGGCCGATGTAGTCGCCCCGCAGCGCGTCAGGCGGATCGACGATCGTCGCGTCCACCTCGGCCCCCGCATCGATCAGCGCCCGCGCCAAGCCAAGACGGTTGCGCTCCACCGCCCCGAACAGCGGCGTCCGGCCGCGCCGGTCCGCGGCATTCACATCCGCGCCGCGCTCGATCAGGTAGTGCGCCGTCGCCTCGTGGCCGCTCGCATACGGGATGACCGCCCACTCGATGGCGGCAAGCGCGTCGATACTGCGGCTCGCGATGACGAGCGGCGTGCTGCCGTCGATCGATCGCGCCTCGATGTCGGCCCCGGCGTCAAGGAGCAGGCGAACCGTATCGAGGTCGCCCGAGCGCGTCGCAAACATCAGCGCCGTGAATCGGCCCGAGGTTCGCGCGTCGGTGGCGGCGCCCGACTCGGCCAACCGCCGCACGATGTCGGTGTGCCCCCCGGAGGCGGCCCACATCAGCGCGGTCTGACCCCGCTCGTGCTCCGCCAGACGCACGTCGGCGCCTTCCTCGATCAGACGCGAAGCGACGCGCGCCAAGCCGCGTCGCGCCGCCGTCATCAGCAGCGTCTCACCCGACGGCAGGCGCCCGGCGGCATCAGCCCCGGCGTCGATCAACTGCAGCGCGACGTCGGCGTTGCCGTTATCGATGGCGATCCAGACCGGGGGGACCCCCAGATCGTTCAGCGCATCGACATCGGCGCCGGCCTCGATCAGCCGCGTGACGGTGTCCGTGTGATTCCAGTGCGCCGCCCAGTGGAGGGCGGTGGCGCCGTCCGGCTGCGCGGCGTTGACGTCGGCGCCGCCGGCAATCAGCGCCTGCGCGGCGTCCCAGTCCTGACGCTCCACCGCCGCGGCAACGCGCAGATCGTCATTCGCGGCGACGGCGGCCGGCGAGGCGAGCAGGAACGCCGCCAGAACCGTCATCACCGTCGCACCGGCAGCACCGGATGCCGGCCGGTGGCCGGCGCACCCTGCGGCGCACCGGCAGGCCAACCAACTCCTCATGGCGCGCTCAGAGGTCCGTCAACTCGGTGAGCTGACCGGTGCTGTCGCCGATCGACTCCGGCTTGACGCCCAGCTTGTGCAACAGCGTGAGGAAGAGGTTCGTCACCGGCGGGTCGTCGTCGTAATGGACGTGGCGATCACCCTTGAGGGTTCCGGTGCCGCCTCCCACCACCATGATCGGCAGCTTGTGGTGGTTGTGCGTGTTGCCGTTGCTCATGCCGCTGCCGTAGATGGTCATCGAGTGATCGAGCAGCGAGCCCTCGCCGTCCTCGGTGGCGGCAAGGCGGTCGACGTAGTAGCCGAACAGGTCGCCGTGGTAGGCGTTCACCCGCCGCAGCTTGGCGATCTTCTCCTCGTCGCCACCATGGTGCGACAGCGGATGGTGCGCGTCGGAGACATCGATCTCCGGGTAGGCCCGGTTGCTCGTCTCGTGCGCCACCATGAAGGTGATCACGCGCGTGAGGTCGGCCTGGTAGGCGAGCACCTGCAGGTCGTACATCAGCTTCGCGTGCTCTTCGAACGACCCCGGGATGCCGGGCGGCTGCTCCATCGCGACGGACAGGTCGTTGAGTCCCTGCTCCTCCGCCATCCGGATGCGGCGCTCCACGTCGCGGATCGCCTCGGTGTACTCGTCCAGCTTCCGCCGGTCACGCGCGCCGAGCGAACGGCGCAGGCTGGCGAGCTTTTCGGAGACGGCGTCCAGGATCGTGCCGTCTTCCTGCATGCGCGCCATGCGCGCCGCAGGGTCGGTCGACCCGCTGCCGCCGAACATCCGCTCGAAGACGACGCGCGGGTTGTTCTCCATCGGCAGCGGCGTCGTCTCGCTCCGCCAGTTGAGGGTGTTGGCGTAGACACAGGAATAGCCGGGGTCGCAGGCCCCGAGTGGCTCCTTCGAGTCGAGCGACAGCTCCAGCGACGCCAGTTGAGTCTCCTGTTCCAGCTCCCGCGCGGCGATCTGATCCATCGAAACGCCGGCGCGGATGTCGGCGCCGGCGGTCTTCTTCGGATGCACGCCGGTCAGGAAAGCGCCGGCGGCCCGCGCATGGTCGCCCGCTCCTTCGCCCGGGAGCGCATCGCCATGCTTGTTGGCAAGCCCGCCCAGGACAATCAGCCTGTCGCGGTACGGCGCGAGCGACTCCATCACGGGCTTCAGCTCGAAGGCGGCGCCGGTCGCATCGGGCGTCCACTGATCCATCAGGACGCCGTTCGGGACGTAGACAACGCCGAGCCGCTTGACCGGCGCGGCGGCCGACAGGCGCAGCGGCGTGAACGCGGGCACCATTCCGTCGAGCAGCGGCAGCGCCAGGGTGGCGCCGACGCCTCGCAGGAAGGTCCGGCGCGGCAGGTGGGTCTTGGTGATCATCATGGCTCTCGCGCCTTTCTCATCTGGAACGGCGGACTCTCGACGATACCGGCGATCAGCGACGACCAGGTGTAGCCGGACGGCTCCGCCTGCTCCACGATACGCCGGATCCAGGGATGGTCGTAGTACTCGACGCCGCGCCCCAGCGCGTACGTCATCAGCTTCTCGGTGACGGTGCCGACGAACTCCGCTTCGCTTGACAGCAGCATTGCCCGGACGCTCTCCGGACCGGTCAGCTCCGTCCCGTCCGGCAGTGTCCCGGACGTTTCCTCCACGCTCAGCTTGCGGTACCCGCCGATGGCGTCGAAGCCCTCGAGGGCAAAGCCGAGCGGGTCCATCCGGACGTGGCAACTCGCACAGACGGGGTCCGTCCGATGGCGCTCCATCCGCTCCCGGACGGAACGCGGACGGCTCTCCGGGTCGGCGGGGTTGACGACCGACTCGGAATCCTCGAGTCCGGGCACGTCGGCGGGCGGCGGCGGCGGCGGCGCGCCCAGCAGGTTCTCGAGGACCCAAACGCCCCGCTTCACCGGCGATGTGCGGTTGGCATACGACGTCGCGGTCAGGACGCTGCCATGTCCCAGGATGCCGCGGCGCAGACTGTCGGCGGGCAGCGTGACGCGCCGGAAGTGGTTGCCCCGGACCCCTGGAACGCCGTAGTGCTTCGCGAGGCGCTCGTTCATGAACGTGTAGTCGGAGGTCAGCACCTCCAGCACGCTCCGGTTGTCCTTGATCTGGCTCTCGAACCAGAGTTCGGTCTCGCGGGTGAACGCCTCGCGCAGGTTCCCGTCGAACTCCGGGAAGGCAATGGGGTCAGGCTTGACCGTGCGCATGTTGCGGAGAAACAGCCACTGCCCCGCGAAGTTCTCGGTCAGCGCGGACGCCTTCGGGTTGGCGAGCATCCGCTCGACCTGCGCCGCGAGCACCCCGTCGTTGCCCAACTCGCCGCGCGCGGCGACTTCCAGCAGCTCGTCGTCCGGGATGCTGCTCCAGAGGAAGAACGAGAGCCGGGAAGCAAGCTCCAGATCGCTGATCCGGTACGGCTCGCCAGGTGCAGCGTCCTCGGGATCGTGCTCAACCCGGAAGAGGAACTCCGGATCGACCAGGATGGCGCGAAGGGCGAACTCGATGCCGGCGTCGAAGCTCCCCCTGGCGCGGCCGGTGTCGTAGAACGCCATCAGCGCATCAACGTCACTGTCGCTCACGGGACGCCGGAACGCGCGCCGCGCAATCGTGCCGAGGATCTCGCGAGCGCAGGCGGGCTCCGCTGCCGCGTCGGCCGGGCGGCAGGTAAAGATCCGCTGGCGGCTCGGCGTGGCGTCCGCATCGGCAGCTGGTGCTTCCGGATCGAACGGACCCTCGACCTCGACGATCCAGACCGCCATCGGCGCATCGCGGTCCCCCGCGTAGTGGTAGGTTTCCGCCCCGCTCACCGGCTCCAGCACGCCCTCCGCGATGGCGCTCGTCCGCACGAAAGAGAAGGCGATCTCGCGCATGCCGGCCTGCACCGGGATGCGAACCCGCACGTCGTCATCGGCGTGCCGCTCGTAGGGCGTCAGGTTGAAGACGGCGTTCCACGCCTCGCGCTGGCCGTCGGCGCCGACCGTGAACTCGGCCACGCGCTCGCGATCCAGTCGCACCTCCAACTGGTTACGCCGCTGCAATCCCTTGATCGCGTTGCCGTGCGTCCGCTCCAGCGTCACCCGGATGTCGTACTCGCCGTCGACCGGAAAGTAATGGCGTGTCGCGAAGCCGCCGCGCGTGCCGAACGGGTGGAGTTCGCTCATCCGGTCGTGCTGCAGCAGAACCGGCGACGTCGTGTAGACGGCAGTGGCCGGGCGGATCGACGAATCGCCAATCGCCAGTTGCGCGATCTTTCCGGCCGCCAGCATGTACCGCTCGAGCAGTGACGGCGAGAGCGACAGCACGTCGGCGATGTTGTCGAAGCCGTAGCTCTGATCGTCGGCTGGCAGCAACTCGCGGCCGTCGATCTCGAGGGCCAGCAGGTCGCGGATCGCGTTGGTGTACTCGGTCCGGTTCAGCCGGTTGATGGTCTCGGTCCCGGGGTTCACATTGGCGGCGGCGGCCCGATCGAGTTCGCTCTCGATCCAGTCGACGAACCGCACGTACGTCCCGTCGTCCGGCCGCGGACGGCGCGGCGGCGGCATCTCGCGCGCGCGCAGCTTGCGGATCACTTTCTCCCACGTCTCGGCGCCCGCCGCGACGTGCGCGACATCCAGGCTTTCCAACGACAGGTTGGCCGTGTTCAGACGGTCGCTGTGGCAGGTGACGCAGTAGCGGTCGAGAACGGCGCGGTACTCGTCCGGGGCGGCGGCGGTCTCCGCGGACTCGGCTTCAGGCGCCTGGGCGGCAGCAGGAGGCGCCAGTGCCGCGAGCGCACTGACCGCCATAATCGCCACGAGCGAGCGCGCTGGAGGCACACGCGCCAGAGGCACGGGCGCCAAGAACGCGGACGCGATTCCGGACATTACAGACACGCCCCCAAACGTCACGCCGGTACGCGAAGAAGGCCAGACGGAACCGTGTCATTATACTGATACTTGTCCATGCCCCGGACAGTCCTGATCGCCGCGGCGCTTGTGCCGGTCGCTCTCGTCCTGGCCGCGCCCGCCGCCGAGCAGTCCCGCGACGCGCCCATCCCCCACGACGTCGGCCAGAGCGTCAACCCCGTCTTCGAGGGCTGGTTTCCTAACGACGACGGCACGTACACCCTCTCGTTCGGCTACTTCAACCGGAACTACGCAGCTTCGCTCGACATTCCGATCGGCCCCGACAATCACTTCGAGCCAGGGCCGGCTGATCGCGGACAGCCGACGCACCTGCTGCCGCGCCGCCATGCCGGCATCTTCACGGTCATCGTTCCGGCCGACTTCGGCGATCAGACGCTCACCTGGTCGCTCACGACGGCCGGCGAGACGTATGCCGTGCCTGGACATATCCGGCCCGAGTGGCAGATCGACGCCCTGCACGAGATCACCAGCAACAACCGGCCGCCGGTCGTCTCGTTTTCCGGCGGCGCATCGGCACAGGGACCGACCGGCGCGCGCCAGTCCCTGGAGGCATCCGTTGGCCGGCCGCTGACCCTCACCGTCACGGCGACCGATGACGGCATCATCAAACGCCCGACCGGCCAGCCGCCGGTCCTGGGCCTTGTCTGGAGCAAGTACCGCGGTCCCGGCGAAGTCGCCTTCGCCGAGCCGGCGCCGGAGGTGGGGGACGGCGACCGCGCCGCCACGACGGTTACCTTCGACGCGCCCGGCAACTACGTGCTGCGCCTCCTGGCATGGGACGATTCGGGCGGCCCGGGGCCGATAATGGCGCTGGGCTTCCAGTGCTGCTGGACCAACGCCTATGTCGATGTTCGTGTAGAGTGAACGACAACTGACGGAGCCCAAACCGCCGGATCGATGGAGACCGATCGATGAAGAAGCAGACCTTCACGCTCGTGGCTATCGTCACGCTGTTCGTTGCGGCCGCGGCCGCGCCGGCTGCCGTCGCCCAAACCATCGGCGGGGATGACCCGACGTTCGCGCGCGATGTCGCGCCGATCCTGCAGAGAAGCTGCCAGGCGTGCCACCGGGCCGGCAGCATGGCGCCGATGTCGCTCGTTACCTACCAGGAAGTGCGACCGTGGGCACGCGCCATCCGCGAGAAGGTAGCGGAGCGCATCATGCCCCCATGGCATCTCGATCCGACGGTCGGCGTCCGCGAATTCGCGAATGACATCTCGTTGAGCGACGCCGAGATCGACAAGGTGGTCCGCTGGGTGGACGCGGGCGCGCCGCTCGGCGACCCAGACGACATGCCGCCGCCTATCGAGTGGCCGGAGGATGACATCTGGCGCCTGGGGACCGAGTACCCGGAACTGGGCGAGCCGGATCTGGTGATCCGGTCAACCCCCTGGACGCAGGATGCCCAGGGGCAGGATCAGTGGTACCAGCCGATTGTGGAAACCGGCCTCACCGAGGATCGCTGGGTGAAGGCGCTCGAAGTGCGGCCCTCCCTGGTGGGGCGGCCGATCGTGCATCACGCCGTCACCTACGTGATGCAGGAGGAGGACCCGGAGGACTTCGAGGCGGCGGTTGACGTCCCGGGGACCGGTTCCTATTTCACGGAGTTCGCGGTCGGCAAGATCGGCGACATCTTCCGCGAGAACACCGGCAAGCTGCTGAAGGCGGACTCGCGGATCCGCTTCGATCTCCACTACCACTCGGTCGGCGAGGAGATTACCGACTCGACCGAGCTGGGGATCTGGCTCTACCCGAAGGGCTACGTTCCGAAGTACCGGGTCTACGCACAGGCCATGGGTGTGCGGCAGGCGATGCTGACGCTCGACATTCCGCCCGGTGAAGTAACCGAGCACGTGGCGTACATACCGCTACGGTACCCGGCCCGCTTCGACAACTTCCAGCCTCACATGCACGTGCGCGGCAAGGCAATGTCGATGGAAGCGATCTATCCCGACGGCCGAACCGAGATGATCAACTACGTCGACCGCTTCGACTTCAACTGGCACGTCAACTATGTCTACACGGAAGACTCCGCTCCCGTCCTTCCGGCCGGCACGATCATCAAGCTGACCGCCTGGCATGACAACAGCACCGCCAACCGCGCCAACCCCGACCCCACCCAGTGGGTCGGCTGGGGCCAGCGCAGTTACGACGACATGTACCACGCTCACGTCAACATCGTGTACCTGACCGACGAGGACTACGAGCAGATCGTCGCCGAGCGGGCCGCCACGAACGACGAGTAGGGTGCCGTGCGCCGGCATCCACGCCGGCTGGCTGCTGGCGCTCAGGGAGTGACGGAAACCGTCAGGTCGGCCGTGGTCGCAAGACCGCCGTCGTGCGCAATGGCGCGGAGCATGTAGTCGCCCGGCGCGCTGAAGGTCGCCTCCGTTACCCAGCGGCCGTCCTCCGGCGGATCGGGGGTGACGAAACCCAGCGCCCAGGGAGAATTCATCCCGTCCCGCGTGTCCTCCCAGACGCTGATCTGCTCGGGGCTGAACGTGACGTTGTCTCCGGGGCCACGATAGACGAACCAGGAGAGCCGGTGGCCGGTCGCGGTGTCGGTGGTAATCGGCCGCGAGAGCTGAACCCTCGTCGACGCCTGGCCGAGTCCTCGCGCGCGCGGCTTGCCATCGTCGGTCGAAACCACTGACAGCGCCAGGGGCTCGCCAACCCGGACCGTCCGCTGTGCAGGGCCTTCGATGTCGAGCGCAGGCGCTTCGTTGTCGGGCAGCTCCGGAGTCGTCCCCGCCGCACCACCGGCCCCGTAGTTGGCCTGCACCACCAGGTGGTCGATGTAGTAGTCGCGCTTCAGCGTGGCGTAAGCCTTCTCCGTCGTCCCGTTGACGGTTACGGTCCAGACCAGTTCCTGCTCGCCGAAGTCGGCCGGAACCGGGATCCTGAAGACGAAGCGGTTGCGCCGCGGCAGGAAATACGTGGGCTGACCCCGGTCCGCCTCCCCCGGCTCGAAGTAGTTGTCCGGACCGACCGGCACATGTGGCGTCTGCGCCCAATTCCGGTTCATGTAGCCGAACACCAGGTTGAACGATCCGTCATCGTTCACTTCCCAGCCTTCGTAGGCGGGAGAGAGGGTCTGCCCGAAATCGTAGCGTTCCTGCTCCGTCGCAACGGGGACGGCAACCAACGAAACAACGACCGCAACCAGGGCGACTGCGAACGGCTTCAAGGCATCAGGCATACGTTCTCCTGCACGATTGTGCCCACATGGACGCCGACGCTCCCGTGACGCTGACCTAGTTGCCGCCGCCGGCGGTGTCTTCGTCAGCCAGCGTGTCGCAGGTAAGACAGCCGATATCGGTCCCGCCGTTGGCCTCGAGCGCCGCCTCCCGCTCCGCGACCGCCACCGCGAACTCCTCGTCATCCATGTAGAGTGCCTGCATCAGGTTGATGAACATGTTGTCGACGGAGCGGTGGCCGGAGCCGGACCAGTTGCGCGGGTCCGGCACGTTCGGGTTGGTGGGCGAGTTGTCGAAGTAACCGGTCAGCCGGAGCACCGTTCCCTTCGGCAGGAGCGGGGCGGCCGAGTCCGCGTACTTGTAGACGCGCACCCAGCTATGGTCGTAGCCGGCACAGTTGAGCATCTGCGACTGCGAGTTGTGGATCGCCTCCAGGCACATGCGGACACCCGGCGCGTGCATGTGCGGCTCGAAGACGCTGATCTTCGCGTTCTCCTGGAGAGTCAGGTATGCCTCGGCGCGCTGGTTCTTCTCCATTGCCCGGATGTCGAGGTCCGGACCGTTGCCGAAGAAGAGCAACTGCATTTCCTTCTCCGGTTCGTAACCCTTCGGGTGGAACTTGAAGCCGACGTCGAGGTGCGCGCGCACGTCGGTTCCGTTGGCATGCAGATGGGTCGTCGGGAAGATCACCTTTGAATTCGCCTTGAGCAGCCGGCCAGCCGTTTCGTCGAAGACGTCGGCGTTGCGCCCGACTTCGTGCACGGGCCAGCTCACCAGCTTGTCGTCCTCCTCCGGCCCCTGGATATAGAGCGCCGAGTGGTGCACGACGAACAGTCCGCCCACCGTATCGGAGCGGACGCCCCGCTCCATGTTGTTCCGCTCCTTGTATTCGACCGCCGCGACGTAACGGTCCTCCGTCAGTCCCGATTCGACTACGCCGAGCGAGCCCCACCAGTCGGGCTGCTCCGCCGCCACTTCAAACTCGGGAGACGAAACCACCAGATCAGGCTCGCCAATCTCCCACTCGTCGACGTCGATGAACGGCGGCGGCTCCGGCATGTCGGCCGGATCGCCCTGCGGCGCCCCGTTGTCGGCCCACCGCGCGATGGTGAGAATCTCGTCGTCGCTCAACGACCAGTCGTCCTTGAACTCCTGAATGCCGATGTTCTTTTCGATGTACCAGGGCGGCATCACGCCCGGCTTGTCGCGCAGGCCGGTGCGGTACTTGATCGAGCGCGCCCACGGACGGACATCCTCGTACGTGATCAGTGACATCGGCGCCAGCGAAGCGGGCCGATGGCACTTCTGGCAACTCCGCTGCAGGATCGGCGCGATGTCCTTGCTGAACGTCGGCTCGTCCGGCGCCTCACCCGCGAACGCCGGAACCGGCGAGACGAGCGCGACCATCAAGGCAAGAACCGGCAGACAAACGATCGTCGAAAACGTCTTCATCGATGACACCTCGCGAGCTGCCCGGACGCATACCGGGGATCGTCAATCTTATCACGCGCACGGCAGCCGGTTGCTGCTTTCAGGTTGCCTGCTCCGCCCCCCGTCTGCACCCCTATACGGACCTGCGCGCGCCGGGGTTCCCGATGATTCACTCGCGGCCCGAACGGGCGTCGGCCTCACCGGCATGCGCAGATTGATACAGTAGTCGCGCCTCAAGACAAGAGTACCGATGCTTCCGACCGCCGGTCGATGGTTGTTCAGGTTCGCGGTGATCGGCTCGCTCGCCGCCTGCGGCGCCGGCGCGGGTAACGGTGCGCCCGCGCCCGGTGCGGACCCGCCGGGAAACGCGGACCCGCCGGGTGCAGGGGCGGCGCCGGACGGCGGCTGGTTCGTCGACCGCGCGGAAGAGACGGGGCTCGACTTCGTCCACTTCAACGGGATGACCGGCCAGTTCTATTCGCCGGAGATGACCGGGCCGGGCCTCGGCCTGCTCGACTACGACAACGACGGCGACCTCGACGTCTACCTCGTGCAGGGCGTCCTCCTCGGAGACGGAACGCCGATAATCGGCCCGGCGGACGGCCAGCCGGCGGGCGACCGCCTGTTCCGCAACGACCTGGTCGTCGGCCCGGACGGCGCGCGGACCCTGACGTTCACCGACGTCACGCGCGAGGCGGGAATTGTCTCGCGCGGCTACGGCATGGGCGTAGCGGCCGGCGACTACGACAACGACGGCCACGTCGACCTCTACCTGACGCGGTTCGGGCCGAACCAGATGTTCCGCAACCGGGGCGACGGCACCTTCACGGACGTTTCGGCCGAGACCGGCACGGACGATCCGGCGTGGGGCGTTCCCGCAGCGTTCTTCGACTACGACGGCGACGGCTGGCTCGACGTGTTCGTCGGCAATTACCTGACCTACACGCTCGAAACCCACACGCAGTGCTACGACCGGGCGGGCGCACCGGATTACTGCGCGCCGGGAACGAGCCAACCACACCCGGACATCCTGTACCGCAACCGTGGCGACGGCACCTTCGAGCACGCGACGGTGCAGGCGGGCCTCGCGCGCGAGTACGGGCCGGCGCTCGGCGCCGTGACCACCGACGTTGACGGCGACGGCTGGCTCGACCTGTTCGTCGCCAACGACCAGACGGCGAACCAGTTGTGGGTCAACCAGCGCGACGGCACCTTCCGCAACATGGCGCTGCCCTGGGGCGCGGCGCTCGGCGCGGGCGGCAACGCCAAGGCCGACATGGGCGTAGGCGCGGGCGACTTCGACAACGACGGTGACGAGGATCTCTTCATCACGGAGCTGACTGGGCAGGGCAGCACGCTGTATGTCAACGACGGAACCGGGCTGTTCCGCGAACGGAGCGCCGCGCTCGGCATCCGCGCGCCCAGCCTCCCGTTCACCGGCTTCGGCGCCGGGTGGATCGACATCGACAACGACGGCTGGCTGGACATCGTGGCGGTCAACGGCACCGTCGTCCTCAACTTCGAGACGCGCGGCGAGAATCCGTTTCCGCTGGACCAGCGCAACCAGGTGTTCCGCAACCTGGCCGGCGAGCGCTTCGAGGACGCGACGGCGCGCGCCGGCGACGTGTTCGAGTTGTCGGAAGTCAGCCGCGGAGCGGCGTTCGGCGACGTCGACAACGACGGCGATACGGACGTGGTGGTGGCCAACGCCGCCGGGCCGGTCCGGTTGCTGATCAACGAGGTCGGGCACAGGGCGCACTGGCTCGGACTCCGGCTGGCCGGCGGCGACCCGCCGCGCGACCTCGAAGGCGCATGGGTGACCGTTGTCCGCCCGGACGGCTCCACGTTGCGGCGACGGGCCCGTACCGACGGGAGCTTCGCGTCGGCGAACGATCCTCGCGTGCTGTTCGGACTCGGCGCGTCACCCGGCTTTTCGCGCGTGAGCGTCACCTGGCCGGGCGGGCGCGTCGAGGAATGGGACGATCTGGAGACCGGCCGGTACACGACGCTGACCGAAGGCGGAGGCCGCTCGCCATGAGGACCGTCGCTCCCGGGCTGCCGGCGCTACTCACGGTGGCCGTGGCGGCCGTCGGGACCGCACTCGGCACAGGGTGCGCACCGGACGGCGACACGGCCGCCCCCGCCGTTCAGGCCCCGTCCCCGGACGCCGTGCGCGGGGAATCGGCGTCCAGCGCCCCGTACGCCGGGCCGTCGACGGACCCGGCGGACGACGCGGCGCCGCCACCGCTGGTGGTGCCGGACCTGGCCGAACTGCCCGAGCCCGTCCAGCTCCAGGTCCGCGAACGGCACGACGCCCTGCTCCGAGCCCAGGCGGAATCCGTGCAAGGGGCGGCTCTCGGCGAGGCCTACGGCGACCTGGGCCTGATCCTGATGGCCACCCGGTTCTATGACCCCGCGGTGGCGGCGCTCCTGAACGCCGCGGCCGAAGCGCCCGGAGAGATGCGGTGGCCGTACTACCTCGCCCAGCTCTACCGGACGACCGGCGACCAGCCGCAGGCGCGCCGCTACTTCGAGCGCGCCGTCGAGATCGACCCGACGTACCTGGCGGCGCTTGTCCGCCTGGGCGAGATGTATCTGGACGAGGGCCGCCCGGAACAGGCCGAGCCGCTCTTCGAGCAGGCGCTCGCCATCGCCCCCTCCTCCGCCGCCGCGCTCTCCGGCGCGGGGAGCGCGGCCCTCGCCCGCGGTGAACCCGCGCGGGCGATCGACTACCTGGAGCGGGCACTCGCGGTCGGCCCGCCGGCCTGGAACGTCCACTACGCCCTGGCGACCGCCTACCGCGAGACGGGGGAGGCCGCCAGAGCGGATGAGCACCTGAACCAGCAAGGCGGCGACCCCCCGCAGCCACCCGATCCGCTGATGACGGCCTATGAGAACGTGCTCCGCAGTCCGCGCGCCTATGAGACGCGCGGCGCCGAGGCGATGCGCGATGGCCGGCCCGACGAGGCAGTGTCGATCTTCCGCGAAGGGGTGGCCGAGACCCCGGACGACGCGGCCCTGCGGCGGCAGCTCGCCGACGCACTCCTGTCGACGAACGATACCCGCGGCGCGGGCGAGCAGTACGAGGCAGCCCTCCGTCTGGACCCGACCGATGCGCGAGCGTACGTCGGGGTCGGCCTGCTTCTCGCCATGAGCGGCCGGTACCCCGAGGCGATCGAACGCTACGCGGCGGCCGTCCGCTACCAGCCCGACTATCTTGAGGCCCGGCTCGCCCTCGTGGACGCGTACCGGGCCGTCGGCCGGGCGGACGACGCGGCGGCGGAGGCGGCGCGGGCCGTCGAGATAGCGCCCGGGTTTCCCGACGCCTGGCTGGGACTGGGGCTGCTGCTCACTCAGCTCGAGAGATACCGGGAAGCGCGCGGTCGGCTGGAGGACGCACTGGCGATCCACCCCGACGATCTCCGGTTGATCGACCTGCTGGTCCGGATCCTCGCCGCTGCGCCGGACGACGCGGCGCGTGACGGCCAGCGCGCGCTGGCCCTCGCCGCCCCACTGGTCGAAGCGCCACCGAACCCGATCCTCGACGAAACGGTGGCGATGGCGCTCGCGGAGGCGGGGCGGTATGCGGAGGCGGCGGAGCGCCAGCGCCGCGCGATCGCCGGCGTTGAGCAGGCAGGGCGGCCCGACCTCGCCAGCAACATGGCCGGCGTCCTCGCCCTCTACGAGCGGGGACAGCCGACGCGCGCGCCGCTGGGGACCGTGCCCCGTTAGCGCGCCCTGGCGGTAGCGGTCTCGCCTTACTTCCCGGAGTCGGCGGCGAGTTGCGCCAGGAACTCGGCTTCGAGTTCAGCCTCCCACTGCGTGCGCTCCTCGATCTGATCGGGACGCGTCTGGAGGCAGTCGTAGCAGACCGACCCGGGGATCTCGTGGCCTTCGCCTTCGGTGTCCATCCCGCGGGCGATCATCAGCTCGCGCAGGTGCGCCGCGGTGTGTTTTTGCGCCTTGTAGAAGTCCGAGTAGCTGAAACCCTCGGCGACGGCGAGCGGGGACCAGCCGTGGACCGTCCGCGCGTCGAGGTCGGCCCCCTGCTCGACGAGGTAGTCGACGACGCTGTTGATGCCCCGGAACGCCGCGCCGTGCAGCGCCGTCATGCCCCGGTAGTTGGCGGCATTGACGTCGGCGCCCTGCTCGACGCAGATCCGGACCGCCTCGAGCACCTCGTCCTCCTGCCCCTTGAGCGACCCGCCGTCCTCCCCCGGATTCCAGATGGCTACTCCGGCCGCGACCATCAGCGGCGTCGTGCCGTCGGCGTTGGGCGTCAGGGTGTCGGCGCCCGCGTCGATGAGGACGCGCATCGCCTCGGTGTCGGTCACCTTCGCGGCGAGGAAGAACGGCGTGGCGCCCAGCCGGTTCAGCCGGTTCCGCTGGCCGTCCTTCATGCCGTTCACGGTCATGCGCGCGTTGATGTCGCCGCCGAGCGCGATCATCTTCTTCAGCACGTCGATGCTGTCGACGCTGCCGGTCGGGATCGGCGCCGGAAAACCGAAGCCGGTGTTCATCCGGCGGGTCCGGAGCAACTGGTGGATGGCGTTCCAGCCGGCGCCCGCGAGGTTCGGGTCGGCGCCCCGATCGAGCAGGTAGTCAGCCAGCTCCCAGTTGGCGTTCGCCACGGCGACCACCAGCGCGCTCTGACCGTCCGACAGCATGTCGTTGATGTCGGCCCCCGTCTCCAGAAGGACGCGCAGGGCATCGAGATGTCCGCCGCGCGCGGCGAACATGAGCGCCGTGAAGCCGGTCGGATGCGGCGCGTAGAACATCCGGCTGCCGCTCGGCGGCCGTCCGCCCGTCTCGGTCCGGGCATGGATGTCGGCGCCCAGCTCCGCCAGCGCGTGGATCGCGGCGGCATTGTTCCGCGACGCCGCCCACATCAGCGCGGTCTGGCCACGGAACCCGTCGCGCGCGTTCGGGTCGGCGCCGCGCACCAGCAGCAGGCGGATGGCGTCGGCGTCGCCGGCCCGCGCCGCCGTCATGAGCACCGTCTCCCCTTCCGGGAGCGCCGCATTCGGGTCGGCGCCGGCGTCCAGCAACGCCTCCAGAATCGTGGCGTTGCCGTTCTCGGCGGCCAGCGCGATCGGCGGTACGCCGTACCGGTTGGTCGCAGCGACGTCGGCGCCCGCATCGAGCAGCAGGTCGACCAGGATCGCGCCGTTGCGGTGCACGGCCCAGTGCAGCGCGGTGGCGCCGTCCGCCTCGGTCTGGTTCACGTCGACCGTTGCGTCGACGACGAACGCACGAACCGCTTCGACGTCTCCCGCCCTCACCGCCGCGATCAGCGGCACGTCACGGTTGGCGGTGACTTCCGCCGCTGAGCCCGCCACCGGACCGGCGACCAGCGCGGCTAGCGCGGCCACCGCCACCGGGAATGCCGCCGGGCACGTTACTGGCCTCGACATGTTGCCTACACCCCCGTCAGCGGCCCCGTGCTGTCGCTGATCCGGTCCACCTTCACGTCCACCTTCTCGAGCAGGGTCAGCCCGAGGTTCATGAACGGCGTGTGCATCTCGTAGACGAGGTGCCGGTTGCCGGCGAGCTGGCCGGCGCCGCCGCCCATCAGCGTGATCGGCAGGTTGTACGGCGTGTGCTGATCGCCGTCACCCATGCCGGCGCCGTGGAGCAGGATGCTGTGGTCGAGCAGCGTGCCGTCGCCGTCCGGCGTGTTGCGCATCTTCTCGACCAGCTTCGCGAAGAGCGTCATCTGGTACTGGCTGATCTTCGTGTACTGCGCGATGTTGTGCGGATCCTGCTGGTGGTGCGACACCGTGTGGTGCGCCTCCGGCACGCCGATGTTGGGGTACGTCCGGCCGCTCGTCTCGCGCGCCATCTGCATGCAGCTCACGCGGGTGATGTCGGCCTGGAAGGCGAGCACGAGCATGTCCTGCAGCAGGCCGACATGCTCTTCGTAGTCGTCCGGCACTCCCGCCGGCTGATCGACGGCCGGGAGTGGCGTCGTCGTGTTCGTTTCTTCCGTCCGCTGAATCCGCCGTTCAATCTGCCGGATCGACGACAGGTACTCGTCGACGGTGGCGCGGTCCGCCGCACCGACCCGCTGCTCGATCCGCCGCACCGACTCGGTGACCGAATCGAGGATGCTGCGGTCGGTCTTCATCTGCGCGAGGCGCGCCTCGACGCTGCCGCCGTCGCCGAACAGCCGCTGGAAGATGACGCGCGGGTCGCGCTCGTGCGGCAACGGGGTCGTCGGGGTCAGCCAGGACGTCGAGTTGCGGTAGGCGCACGAGTAGCCGTTCTCGCAGTTGCCCACCTGGTAGTTCGACTCGGTCGTCAGCTCCAGCGAGCGGAGCGCGGTGTCGCCGCCCAGCTTGTCCGCCGCGTATTGATCGATGGTCTTGCCGGCGCGGATGTCGGCCCCCTCCGTCCGCTTCGGGAGGATGCCGTTCAGCCAGCCGCCGTGGGCCCGCGTGTGAACGCCGCCGCCCTCGTTCGGGCTGACCACGCCCGAGTTGCTCAGGCCCGTGACCACCGTCATCTGATCGCGGAACGGCGCGAGCGGGCTCAGCACCGGGGTCAGTTCGAAGCTCGATCCGCCGCTTCCCTCCGGGTGGAAGCTGCGTGGCAGGATGCCGTTCGGCACGTAGAAGAAGGCCAGCCGCGGCACCGGCGCGGTGACCGCCCGCGCGGTGGCCGACAGCGCCGGCACCATGGCGTCGAGCAGCGGGAGGGCGACGGTGGCGCCCAGTCCGCGCAGCACGGTCCGCCGGGAAAGAGCCTTGTGCGTGACGATCATGATTGCGATCTCCTCATGAGGAACGGATCACTGGTGACGATACCCAGGATCACCGACTGGATGCGGTAGTCCGGCGCCGCGTCGCGCACGATGCGGCGGACCGTCGGCATGTCGTAGTAGTCGAGGCCGCGGCCGAGCGCGTAGGTCATCAGCTTCTCGGTGACGGTGGTGACGAACTGCTCCGGCCGGGACGCGAGCGCGTCGCGCATCTCGCCCACGCTGCCGAACGACCGGCCGTCCGGCAGCACGCCGGACGGGTCGATCGGGTAGAACGACTCGTCGACTTCCCGCCACCGGCCGATGGCGTCGAAGTTCTCGAGCGCGAAGCCGGTCGGATCGATCATCGCGTGGCAGGCGGAGCACGCCGGATTGTCGCGGTGTTCCTCCATCCGCTCGCGGAGGGTCGGCCGCTTCGCCTGCGTCCGCTGATCGTTCAGTGCCGGGACGTTGGCCGGCGGGTCCGGCGGCGGCGTGCCCAGCACGTTGTCGAGGATCCACTTGCCCCGCAGCACGGGAGACGTCCGGATGGCGTGCGACGTCAGGGTGAGGATGCTGCCGTGCCCCAGGATGCCGCGGCGCGGGCTGTCGGCCGCGTGCGTCACGCGCCGGAAGTGGCTGCCGGTCACGCCCGGAATACCGTAGTGCTCCGCGAGCCGCTCGTTCAGGAACGTGTAGTCGGCGGTCAGCAGCTCGACGATCCCGCGGTCGCTCCGAACGACGTCATCGACGAACAGCGCCGTCTCGCGCAGCATGCTCTGGCGGAGCGATTCGTCGAAGGCGACCGAGAACGGATCGCCCGGACGCACCGTCGTCTCCAGGTTCCGCAACTGCAGCCACTGCGCCGCGAAGTTGGTGGTGAGGGTTTCGGAGCGCGGGTCGGCGATCATCCGGCGCACCTGCCGCTCGAGTTCGGCCGGGTCGCTCAACCGGCCCGCTTCCGCCGCGTCGAGCAGCGCGTCGTCCGGAATGCTGCTCCAGAGGAAGAACGAGAGCCGCGACGCCAGTTCGACGTCCGGAACGCGGTACGGCGCGCCGGGGGCGCCGCCGTCCGGGTCCGTCTCGATCCGGTAGAGGAACTCCGGGCTGACCAGCAGGCGGCGGAGCGCCAGCTCGATCCCGTCCTCGAAGCCGCCGCCCGCGCGGCCCTGGTCATGGAAGTCGAGCAGGACGTCCAGTTCTTCGCCGGTCGGCGTCCGGCGGTAGGCCCGGCGCGCCAGCGTCGTGAGGATCTCGCGCGCGCAGGCCGGTTCGTCCGCCTCGGCCGCCGGCTGGCAGGTGAAGATGCGCGCCCGGGAAGGCGTCCCGGAGGCGCCGGTCGCCTCGTAGGGGCCGGTGATGGTCACGCTCTGGACGAACGGCTGGGCGCCCGCCAGGCCGCCCGGGTTGCCGGCGACGCGCGGGTTGGGAAACGGATTGCGCACCTGCTCGACCAGCGCCGCAGGCTTCCGGAAAAATGTGACGCCCACCTCGCGCGGGCCAGCCGCGACGGGTAGACGCAGATCGATCGACGACGCCTGCGCGTACGGGTTCTCGGCTTCTCCCTCGGCGGGCGGACCGACGGTGATCAACTCCACCTGCTCACCATCGATCGTCACTTCGAGGTCGTGAGTCTCGGCCAGGCGTCGTGCGTTGCTCAACTGGATCCGGACGTCGTAGTCCGCGTCCTGTGGAAAGAGATGCTCGATATGCAGGCCGCCGCGCGTCCCGAACGGCAGCCGCTCGACGCGCGCGTGCTGCGACAGGTCCTGCGCCGCCTCGTAGGTGTCGGCGGCAACCGCGGGTGGCGGACCGCCGACGGCAAGGCGGCTCACACTGCGCGCGGCGGCCAGATAGCGCTCCATCAGCGCCTGCGACATCCGCAGCACGCCGCCGATGTTGTCGAAACCGAAGCTCGCGTCGTCGGCCGGAAGCAGATCGTCGGCCTCGAGCTCCACCGCCAGCAGATCGCGGACGGCGTTCCGGTACTCGGTCCGGTTCAGGCGGTGGAGCGTCGCCGTGCGGCCCGGGTCGCGCGTCGTGGCCCAGGCGTCATCCAGCTCACCCTCGAGCCAGTCGAGGAAGCGGCCCGCCTCGGCGTCGTCCGGCCGGGGCCGTCCGGCCGGGGGCATCACGCCACCCCGCATCTTCCGGACGACGCGCTCCCAGTCGGCGGCGTGCGCGCCGACATCGGAGAGGTCCAGCGTGTCGAGGGTCAGGCCGACCGAACGGAGCTGCGCGACGAGGGGCGAGGCCGGGTCGCCGGCGCCCGTCACCATGGCCGTGTTGTGGCAGGTGACGCAGTAACGGTCGAGCAGCGCGCGGTGTTCCGTCAGCTCGGACTGGGCGGCGGCGGGCAACGGTGCGGCCATGCTCACGACGAGCGCCGCAGTCGCCAGCAATGTTGCGCGCGCCCCACCGGAGGTACGTCCGCCGCAAGCGCCTGAATGGCTCTGGCTCACGTCATCCACCGCGGATCCCCGGCCGGAACCCCACGAGTCAGGGCAGTCTTCGGCCAGACTATCCGGATCCTCGGATGCTAGACCGCACCGGAAGGGGTGTCAATCGGCACTCGGCCTACTGATCGGACAGGTGCTCGCGGAGGAACGCCAGCGTGCGGGGCCACGCGTCTTCCGTTGCGCGGCGATTGGCGTCCAGGCCTTCCTGAGCCTTCAGAAGGACGGTTGCTCCTTCGTAGATGATCGGCTCGAAGGACTTCCCCGCCGCGGCCATCGCCGCCGTCACGGATGGCGCGGTCTCGGCCGTCCGGAGGTCACCGCCATACAGGGCCAGCACCGGCGCGTTGATCCGTTCGTAGTCGGATGCCGTCCCCGGCCCGGCCCCGTAGAAGGCAACCAGCGCATCCAGGGCGGGCTGCGTGACCGCGTAGGCGAAGCCAACCGAGCCGCCCCAGCCGAACCCGACCATGCCGGCTCGTCCGTTGGCCATCGGCCGGTCGAGCGCCCACGCTCGAACCGCGTGGAGCCGCGTGGTTCGTTCGCGCGGCCCGATCCTGGCGACCGTGGGAACGATCCTGGTCTCCTCGAGGAAGAACGGGTGATCGCTCCCCGCAGGCGTCGCGGCCGTGAGCAGATCCGGGGCGACGGCGACGAAACCCTCCGCTGCGAACGCATCGGCAACGCTGCGGACCCAATCCGAGAGCCCGTAGAGATCCGAAATCACCATCACGATGGGTGCGGGTGACCGGTCGGGATAGGCAATCCAGGAGCGAACCGGCACCGCGCTCCCCGGCACCTGGATGTCGACGAAGTCGGCGCGCCGAGGCGAAGCTCCGAGGTCGCCGAGTGCCGTAGCGCCGCTCGGCGGCAGGTGGGCGGCTGAAACCGGAGCGGGTGATTCGCCACGGATGACCGTACCCACGATCGCGGAGAGGCCGCCGACCTGAAGCGCCGCGAGCGCCAGGAGCAGAACCGCGGGAACTGCCCAACCGACCGCCTTCAACCGATCCACCAGCCCGACGACCCGTTGTCGTTGCGGCATCAGTCCCATGGTAGTGGAGAGAGCGCTCATCGACCAGAGCTTCGTCGACGTGCAGGATCGACGATCGGATGGGAATGGATGGACAAAATGGATGGACGGCGTGGCGTGCCGCAGCGAACGCTCCGAAGCGGTGAGCCGGACTGGGTCGGCCTACGGTGTAGGATGACCCGCACGAGGAGGATCGGCGGTCCGGGCCACGGTGAGCCCGGCGCCCGAGACATTAACGGAGGTCACGCCATGCGCCAGACGTTCCCGCTTGCCCTGATATTGGCATTGCTCGTCTTCGGACCGACGCCCTCGAGCGCCCAGTCGACGGGGACGGACGGGCCGTGGCAGACCTACGACACGTCCAACGGCGAGTGGATGAGCTACGCCGGTGACGTCAAGGGGACGAAGTACTCGCCCCTTGATCAGATCGACCGCGACAACTTCGCCGATCTCGAGATCGCCTGGGAGTGGACCACCGTCGACCGGGTGGTTAGCCGCACGATGCCGGGCGGCGGCGAGTGGTGGGCGCCGCTCGACGCCATCGTCGACTCGCTCGTGGAAGACACGCCGGATCTCTACCGGCCCGGCCACCGCCCCGGCTATTCCCGCCTGCAGGCGACTCCACTGATGGTGGACGGCATTCTCTACTTCAACACGCCGCTCTCGCAGGGCGTCGCGGTCGATGCGACGACCGGCGAGACGCTCTGGGTCTACAACCCCAAGAGCTACGAGGACGGGACGCCGACGATGAGCGCCCCCTGGTCGCAGCGGGGCGTCGCCTACTGGACCGACGGCGAGGGGGACGAACGGATCTTCTGGGGAACCGGCAGCGGCTACCTCGTTTGCGTCGCGGCGAAGACGGGCGAGCCGTGCGAGGGCTTCGGCACCACTGATAACGGGATGGTTGATGCGATGGTTGGCCTGCCGCGCGCCGACCGCAACGAGCGCGACTACCTGAATGCGCTGCCGTGGGGGATCCACTCGCCGCCGATTGTCGTGCGCGACAGGGTGGTCCATGGCTCCCACGTCGCGGACCGGCGGATCACGAAGGAAGCGATCCCGGGCTGGGTGCGCGCCTGGGACGTCCGGACCGGCGAACACGCCTGGGACTTCCACACCGTGCCGAACGGCACCGACGAGTTCGGCGTCGACACCTGGCAGAACGAATCGTGGCGCTACTCCGGCAATGCCAACGTCTGGTCGATGCTGGCCGGCGACAACGAGCTGGGGCACGTGTACCTGCCGACGGGAACGACCACCAACGACTACTACGGCGTCGATCGCCTCGGGGACAACCTCTTCTCGGAAACGCTCATCGCGGTTGACGTCGAGACCGGCGACCGGCTCTGGCACTTCCAGGCCGTTCACCACGGGCTGTGGGACTACGACTTCGCGACCCACCCCAACCTCGTGGACGTCGTCGTCGACGGGCGGCCGATCCGCGCCATCGCGCAGGTGAGCAAGCAGGGCTTCGTCTATGTGTTCGACCGCGAGACAGGCGAGCCGATCTGGCCGATCGAGGAACGCCCGGTGCCGCAGGAGACGAACATGCCGGGCGAGGTGCCGTCGCCGACGCAGCCGTTCCCGACGAAGCCGGCGCCGTTCGACTACCAGGGAATCGAGATCGACGACCTGATCGATTTCACGCCGGAGTTGCGCGAGATGGCGCTCGAGGTGGTCGACGGCTATCGGCTGGGCCCGCTCTTCACGCCGCTCGACCGTCCCATCGAGGGCGTCACGCGCGGCACCATCATGCGGCCGCCGCCGGGCGGCACGGCCGGCTGGTCCGGCGCGGCGGTGGATCCGGATACCGGGATGATCTACATCCCCTCGCGCAACCAGCCCGCCGTCATCTCGCTCTATTCGCCCGACCCGGCCCTCGGCGCCACCGTCACCTACACGCATGGCGCCCCGGAGGAGCAGCGGCTCGCCGGCACCGCCCCGCGCGGCCCGGTGATGCCGCAGGGGCTGCCCCTGGTCAAGCCGCCCTACTCGCGAATGACCGCCATCGACCTGAACACCGGTGACCACGCGTGGTGGGTGCCGACCGGCAACGGGGACCGCTTCCGCAATCACCCGATGCTGCGCGACCTCAACCTGCCGCCGCTCGGCGGCGACAACGCCATCAACGGGCCGTTGCTGACGAAGACGCTGCTCATCTACTGCCTGACCGCCGGCGGGTCCGACGGCGGGCCGCGCCTGGTGGCCTACGACAAGGCGACCGGCGAGGAACTGGCGTCGATCGACCTGCCGAGCGGCGCCATCGGGACGCCGATGACCTACCTGGTCGACGGCCGGCAGTACATCGCCCTGACGGTCGGCGGCGGGCCGCGGCTTATCGCCTTCGCGCTGCCGGAGTGACGGTGTTCGCCATGCGCAAAGCACTCCCGTTCGCCGTGATCGTCCTGCTCGCCGCGCCGCACGGGGTGGCCACGACCGCGTACGCCCAGCAGGGCGGCGACTCCGGTCCGTGGCAGACCTACGACACTTCCAACGGTGAGTGGCGCAGCTACGCCGGGGACATCAAGGGAACGAAGTACTCGCCCCTCGACCAGATCGACGCCGGCAACTTCGCCGACCTCGAGCTGGCCTGGGAGTGGCTGTCGGTAGACCTTCACGTCAGCAAGACGAGCCCGGGCGGCGGGGAGTGGACGGCGCCCCTCGCCACCATCGTCGAGGATCTCGTCGCGGAAACACCCGACCTCTACCGGATCGGCCACCTCCCGAGCCCGACCGGCTTTCAGGCGACGCCGCTGATGGTCGACGGCGTTCTCTACTTCAACACGCCGCTCTCCCAGGGAGTCGCGGTCGACGCGACGACCGGCGAGACGCTCTGGGTCTTCAACCCGAAGAGCTACGAAGAGGGCACGACCCCGATGACCGGGACCTGGCGGCAGCGGGGCGTCGCCTACTGGACCGACGGGGAGGGCGACGAACGGATCTTCTGGGGCACCGGCAACGGCTACGTCGTCTGCGTGAAGGCCCGGACCGGGCGGCCGTGCCCGGACTTCGGGCCCGACGGCAGCGGCATGGTGGACGCGATGGCCGGTCTACCCCGCGCCAATCGAGAGGACCGCGACTATCTGAACGCGCTGCTCTACGGCATCCACTCGCCGCCCATCGTCGTCCGCGACAAGGTGATCCACGGCTCGCAGATCGCCGACCGGCGCATCACGAAGGAGGCGATTCCGGGCTGGGTGCGGGCGTGGGACGTGCGGACCGGTGAGCATTCCTGGGACTTCCACACCATCCCCAACAGTCCCGACGAATACGGCGCCGACACCTGGCTGAACGAATCGTGGCGCTACTCCGGCAACGCGAACGTCTGGTCGATGCTGGCCGGCGACAACGAGCTCGGCCACGTCTATCTCCCCACCGGGACGACGACCAACGACTACTACGGCGCCGACCGGCTCGGGGACAACCTCTTCTCGGAGACGCTGATCGCGGTAGACGTCGAGACGGGCCAGCGCGTCTGGCACTTCCAGGCGGTCCACCACGGGTTGTGGGATTACGACTTCCCGACGCATCCGAACGTGGTGGACGTCGTCGTCGACGGAACGCCGATCAAGGCGATCACGCAGGTCAGCAAGCAGGGCTTCGTCTACGCCTTCGATCGCGTGACGGGCGATCCGATCTGGCCGATCGAGGAACGGCCGGTTCCGCAGGAGACGAACATGCCGGGCGAGGTGCCGTCACCCACGCAGCCGTTTCCGACCAGGCCGGCGCCGTTCGACTACCAGGGCGTCACCATCGACGACCTCGTCGACTTCACGCCGGAGATCCGCGAGATGGCGCTGGAAGCGGTCGAAGGCTTCCGCCTCGGACCGCTGTTCACGCCGCTGGATCGCCCGATAGAAGGCGTCACCCGGGGCACGCTGATGCGTCCTCCCGACGGCGGAACGGCCGGATGGGCCGGCGCCGCGGTCGATCCCGAGACCGGCATGCTCTACGTGCCGTCGCGCAATCAGGCCACCGTGATCCCGCTTTACGCACCGGACCCCGCGCTCGGCGGCACCATGCGCTACACGCACGGCGCGCCGGAAGCCGAGCGGCTCGAACGACGCGGCAACATCCGTCAGAGTCCGCAGATGCCGCAGGGGCTGCCCCTGCTGAAGCCGCCCTACTCGCGCATGACAGCCATCGACATGAACACCGGCGACCATGCCTGGTGGGTGCCGACCGGCACCGGCGACCGCTACCGCAACCACCCGGCGCTGCGTGACCTGAACCTGCCGCCGCTCGGTGGCGACAACGGCAGCAACGGGCCGCTGCTTACGAAGACGCTGCTCATCTACTGCCTCACCGCTGGCGGCTCCGACGGCGGACCGCGCATCGTCGCCTACGACAAGACGACCGGCGAGGAGCAGGCGTCGGTCGACCTCCCGAGCGGCGCCATCGGGACGCCGATGACCTACCTGGTCGACGGCCGGCAGTACATCGCGCTTACCATCGGCGGCGGGCCGCGGCTGGTCGCCTTCGCGCTGCCGGAGGGTTAGTCGGGAGCCGGTGGCGAGACCCCGCGTAGCGGGGCTCCTTCCGTGTCCGCCTGGTCTACCTGTAGCGGAACAGGGATCCCGGCGTGTCCGGTTGCAGGCTGTCCCGCATCCGCTTCGCGAAGTCGTCCAGCGTGATCGAGGTCAGTAAACCGGCCCCGACGGCCACGGCGATTGTCATCCCGATCACCGCCGCCACCCAGCGGAACAGCACGTACTGGATCCCGACGGCAACCGCGACGGCTATGCCCAGGACCAACAGCGCCCCCATCGCCAGCGTGTTTCGGGCGGGCCCCATCTGACTGCCGAACGGCACTCCGGCAATCAGCCGGAGGCCGACGCCCAGATAGAAAGACGCGACGGCCAGGCAGTAGGCGACGAACACGGCGGCATCGACCATGCCCCACGACCACGCGAGCACCGGCAGCCAGAAGGCGCTCGGGAGAACGACCACAAGGACCCAGAGGGCGGCGTGGACGCCTCCCGCGAAGGGACGCAAGCGGTCATCCGGAACGACGGCAAGCGACCACACGCCCTGATAGTCATTGCCGTACGCCAGGGACAGACACACGATGAGCACGGCCATGCCGAGCAGGTGGGGCAGAAAGTGCGCCGGGGCAAAGCCCGAATCAAACGGCGACGGGTCCCGCCCGACCACGAGCAGGGCAATGAGCATCACCAGCAGGCCGGGGGCGTGCATGGCCATGGTGCGCCGGAACTGCCAATCCCGAAACAGGAGGGCGCGCAGGTACTCGTATCCTGCGCGGGCGGGCTGCCCACCCGCGATTCTCGCCACCCAGCCCGCGATCCGCAGTCGCCCGCGCCGCGGACGCCGGATCCCGATCCCGCGCTGCATCACGCTCGACGCCCGGATCAGTTGATCCCGCGACAGGGCCCGCAGCCCGAACACCACCGCGAGCGTCGCGACCACCACCGCCGCCGCCACCGCCATGGCCCGGAATCCGCCCGGTATCGCAGCGCCGGCCGCAAGCCAGGCCGCAGGCAGCTCGATGGAGGCTGCCCAGGCTTCCAGTTCCGCGACCAGGTCGTCGATGTAGCGGAACCCGAAGATGAGCGTCATGGGGACCGCCTGCAGCGTTGCCGCGGCCGCCTTCAGCCGCCGCACGGGAACGAAGCGGACCAGCCATCCGAACAGGCTGCAACAGATCAGACCGGCGACCAGTCCGGTCGCGAGCGCGACTGCGAAATGGATCGGCGGGTAAGCCAGGCGGGAGTACGCGCCGGTGAGGGGAAGCAGCCCGCCCATCAACGCGGGTACCGCGTTGATTCCGGTCACTACGTAGACGACGATCCGGACGAGACGGGTGAGCTTCGCCGCCCACCGGGTGGCGCCGGTCACCGGCTGATGGGCGAGGACGAGTCCGTCGACCGGGTTCACCAGGCTCTCGGTGACCTCGGGGACGAGCACGACGCTGAGCTGCAGGACCGTCAACGCCACAAAGACCAGCAGGTAAGTCTCCGGGGCCATGCCGATCGCGACCAGCACGACACCCATCAAGCTCGCGAGGACGAACCAGATGGCCGTGAAGGCTTGTACCTCGCCGTGCCCGGCCAGACCGACAAGTTCCTGCCGCGCGCCGAGCGTCTCGTACAGATCGACGAGAACCCGGTACTGGCGCGGGTGAATCCCGCGGCGCTCGAGCAGCCGGGTGAACACCGCGCTGCGAATCAGCCGGCCGAGGACATCGGGCGGGGCCGTCACGACCGTAGCGCCTCGATGACGCCGGATGCCCCGCTGGCGGTTCCTTCCGTGTCCGTCAGTTGCCGAAAGACATCCTCGAGACTCCCTCGTTCGGCGGAGGCCTTCAGCGCGTCGATCGCGCCGTCCGCCAACAGCCGGCCCTCCTCGATGATCAGGACGCGGTCGCAGACACGCTCCACCACGTCCAGTACGTGTGAGCTGTAGAGAATGGTCTTGCCTTCCGCCGCCAGCGCCGCCACGAGATCCCGCACCATGATCCCGGTGTTGACGTCGAGGCCCGAGAGCGGTTCGTCGAGCAGGACGATGTCCGGATTGTGCAGGAGCGCTGCGCTCAGGAGGATCTTCTGGCGCATGCCCTTGGAATAGGCCTCCAGGGGACGCAGGCGATCGTCGGTCAGTCCGAACGGTTCCAGGAGCCGCTCGATGCGCTGCTGCAGCCGTTGCTCGGGGACGTCCTGAAGACGACCCATCAGCTCGAGAAACTCCTCGCCGGTGAGGCTCTCGAACAGGCCGGCGGCCTCGGGCACGTAGCCGATGCGCTTCTTTGCCTCGACCGCCTCTTCCGGCATCGCGTGACCGGCGACGGTTACCCTCCCGTCGCCCGGCGGCAGGATGCCCGCGAGAATCTTGATTGTGGTGCTCTTCCCGGCTCCGTTGCGACCGAGCAGGCCGACCACCTCGCCGCGCCTGAGTTCAAACGAGATCCCGTGCAGAACCTCGCCCGCGCCGTAGGTGAACGTGAGGTTATCTACGCTGACCGCAACGTCGTGACCGCGTCTGGCGTCCGCCTCGGACATGGCACTGGGCGCCCATTATTGCCCGAACCACCGGCGCCGAGTACGATGCAGACCTTCAAGGCGGTTGTCTTGACAGGCAAGGGTCCGCTGACCGGAGGAGCATCGATGGTGCGGCGGCGGGACAAGAGTCAGAGGCAGATCGACGGCGTCCCAGGGCAATCGCGGGGCCGGATGACCGGGCAGACCGCCGGCGCGCGGTTGACGGCCGCCGTTTGCGCCATCGTCCTGGCCGGAACCGCCGCGAGGACCGCATCCGCCCAGACGCCGGCCGATCCTTCGCCGCGCGCGGTCGTCGACCGTTACTGCGTCACCTGCCACAACGACCGGCTACAGACTGGCGGCCTCTCCCTGGCTGCGACCAGCGTCGACGCGGCCGATCCGAACCGGCACGCGGACGTCTGGGAACGGGTGATCGGCAAGCTGCGGACGGGGGCAA
Organism: Vicinamibacterales bacterium; assembly: GCA_965202655.1. Taxonomy (GTDB): domain Bacteria; phylum Acidobacteriota; class Vicinamibacteria; order Vicinamibacterales; family UBA8438; genus VXRJ01. The sequence goes on from CBDBBK010000001.1 coordinate 1,335,047, forward strand.
TGCCGCCGCCGGGACGGCCCCGTCCGGACGCGGCGACGTATGACGCGGTCGCAACTGGGCTCGAGACGGCGATTGACCGAGCCGCCGCCGCGAACCCCAACCCCGGCAGGACCAGCACCGTCCACCGGCTGAACCGGACCGAGTATCGCAACGCCATTCGCGACCTGTTCGCCCTCGACCTCGACGTCACGCCCCTGCTGCCGGGTGACGAAACCTCGGACACCGGCTTCGACAACAACGCCGACGTGCTGTCCATTTCGACCGCGCAGCTCGAGCGCTATCTCTCGGCGGCGCGCACCATCACGCGGCTCGCGACCGGCCTGCCGCCGGCCAGTCCGGGGTTCGAGACCTTCGACGTGCCGTTGCTCCTGCTGCAGGACGAACGCCAGGACGAGAACCTGCCGCTCGGCTCGCGGGGCGGAGTCGCCATCCTCTATCACTTCCCCGTCAACGGCGAGTACCTCATCAAGATCGAGCTCCGCACGAACTGGCAGGACTACATCCTCGGCATGGGGTCGGAGCATCAACTCGACGTCCGGATCGACGGCGAACTGGTCAAACGGTTCACGGTGGGCGGCGAAGCGCACGGCCGGCCCGCCCCAGTGACGTTCACCATCGCCGAGCCGGGCGACCCGGAGTGGGAGACCTACCTGCAGACGGCCGACGAACGGCTGGAGGTCCGGGTGCCGGTCCAGGCCGGACCGCGCGTCGTCGGAGTCTCGTTCGTCCGCAATGTCCGCGAGCCGGAAGGCATCCTGAAGCCGCGGCAGGCGGGCGAGCTGCTCTCGAACGACGAGGTCTATCACGGCAACGCGGCGGTCAGCGCGGTCGGGATCGGCGGCCCTTACGAAGTCACCGGACCGGGCGATACGCCGAGCCGGCGCGCCATCTTCACCTGCCGGCCGGACACCTCGACCGCCGCGGACGAGCGCGCCTGCGCGACCGCGATCGTCTCGCGACTGGCGCGCCGCGCGTATCGCCGTCCCGTCACGACGGAAGAGGTGGGGACGCTCCTCGACTTCTACGAGAGCGGCCGGGAGAGCGGCGGCAGCTTCGACGCCGGCATCCAGCTCGCGCTGGAACGGATGCTCGTCGATCCCGATTTCCTGCTTCGCATCACACGCGATCCGGAAGGGGCGCCGCCCGGCGCGCCTTACCGCCTGAGCGCCATGGAGATCGCCTCGCGCCTCTCGTTCTTTCTCTGGGGCAGCATCCCGGACGACGCGCTGCTCGACGCGGCGGAGACGGGCGAGCTGACGCAGCCCACGGTCCTGGAGGCACAGGCCCGGCGCATGCTCGGCGATCCGCGCGCGGACTCGCTGATCGGCGACTTCGCCATGCAATGGCTGCACCTGCGCAACCTGGAGGACGTCCAGGGCGACCCGGTGCCCTACCCGGACTTCGACGACAACCTGGTCGAGGCGTTCCGGGACGAAACCACGCTCTTTCTCGCCAGCATGCTGCGCGAGGACCGGAGTGTGCTGGACGTGCTCGACGCCGACTACACGTTTGTCAACGAGCGCCTCGCTCACCATTACGGTATTCCCGGCATCTACGGATCGCGCTTCCGGCGCGTCACGCTTCCGGATCGCGAGCAGCGCGGCGGCCTGCTCGGGCAGGGCGCCCTGCTGGCCCTGACCTCGTACCCGACCCGCACGTCGCCGGTCCTGCGCGGCAAGTGGCTGCTCGACACGATCCTCGGCGCGCCGCCTCCGTCACCGCCGGCCGACGTGCCGGCGCTGCCGGAGCGGGGTCAGGGAGGCCGGACGACGTCGGTGCGCGAACGGCTGGAGCGCCACCGGCAGGCGCCGGCCTGCGCTACCTGCCACGCCTCCATCGATCCCCCGGGCTTCGCCTTGGAGCAGTTCGACGGCCTCGGCGCCTGGCGGACCCGCGACGAGTTCGGCAACGCGATCGACGCCACCGCCACCATGCCGAACGGCCGGACGGTGGAAGGGATGGCGGGGCTGCGCGCGCTGCTGCTGGAGCGCCCGGAACAGTTCGCCGGGACGGTGACCGAGAAGCTCCTCTCCTACGCCCTCGGGCGGGGTCTGGAGCACACCGACAAGCCGACGGTGCGCGCCATCGTCCGGGACGCCGCGGCCGACGACTACCGCTGGTCGGCGCTCATCGCGGGGATCGCGAAGAGCCCGGCATTTCTGATGCGCAACGCAGCCGAAGAGTGACACAATGGCGATGCAAGGGAGAACGACATCATGACGGTCAGCAGGAAATCGCTGCCGCGCCGGACCGTGCTGCGCGGCCTCGGCGTGACCTTGAGCCTCCCGTTCCTCGATGCGATGTCGCCCGCGTTCACGGCGCTGGCGAAGAGCGCGGCGAAGCCGATCCACCGCTTCCAGGCGATCTACGTGCCGAACGGCATGGCGATGCAGTACTGGACACCGGAACAGGAAGGCCGCGACTTCGAGCTGACGCCGATCCTGGCCCCGTTCGAGCCATTCCGCGACCAACTGCTCGTCATCTCGGGACTGCGGGCGTCGTGGGCCTACGTCCATGCCGGCGCGTCGGCGTCGTTCCTCACCGGGACTCCCCGCGGCGGCCAGAACGAGACGGACGTGCTGGCCAGCACGTCGATGGACCAGATCCTCGCGCGCGAGTTGGGCAAGACCACCCAGCTCGGCTCGCTCGAGGTCTCGATGGACAAGTTCGCCAACGCCGGCCAGTGCACGGCCGGACTGAGCTGCGCCTATACGCAGACCATCTCGTGGCGTACGCCGACGATGCCGCTGCCGATGGAGAACAACCCGCGCGCGGTCTTCGAGCGGCTGTTCGGCGACAGCGGCTCCGCCGACCCGGCGGTCCGGCGGGCGCGGCGGCAGCAGAAGCAGAGCATTCTCGACTCGGTGACCGACAAGCTGACCGACCTGAAGGTGGAGGTCGGACCGAGCGACCGGTCGAAGCTGGACGAGTACACGGAGGCGGTGCGCGACGTCGAACGGCGCATTCAGCTCGCCGAGCAGCAGCGCGACGTCGAGCCGTCGTTCACGGAACAGCCGTCAGCCCCACCGCGCGTCTTCGAGGAGCATCTGGAACTGATGTTCGACCTGCAGTTCCTGGCACTCCAGGCGGATCTGACGCGGGTCGTCACGTTCATGATGGGACGCGAGCAGAGCACGCGCTCGTACCCGCAGATCGGCGTGCCCGACGCGCACCATCCCCTCTCGCACCACGAGGACGATCCCGAGCGGATCGCCGTCATGTCGAAGATCAACGCCTACCACGCCAGGCTGACCAGCGACTATCTGGCCCGGCTGCGCGCCGCGGAGGACGCCGACGGCTCGCTGCTCGACAACATGACCATCCTGTATGGCGCCGGCATCTCGAACAGCACGCGGCACCTGGGCGTGAACCTGCCGCTGCTCGTCCTCGGCGGCGGGGCCGGGAAGCTCAAGGGCGGCCGGCACTTGCGGTACCCGAGTGACAAGTCCAACGCGGATCTCCTGATGACGCTGATGGACAAGCTCGACATGCCGCTCGACCGGCTGGGCGAGAGCACATCTAGGCTGCCGATCGACACGCTGTCGGAAGTCTGATGGCCCGCATCTGTACGACGCGCGGTGTTCGGCTCCGACTCGCGCTTGGCGGGGTACTCCTGGGTTGGCTGGCAATGGGCCTCGCCGCCGCTGCGTTCGCCGCGGACCAGCCTCTCCCCAATGCCGCGCAGCGCGCCGACTGGAACGTCGTCCGCACGCTGATCGAGGACGGCGCGGACGTCAATGCCCGCCAGGGCGACGGCGCGACCGCGCTCCATTGGACCGCTTACTGGGACGAGATCGAGTCGGCCGACCTCCTGATCCGTTCCGGCGCCGACGTGAACGCCGTCAACGACCTCGGCGTGACGCCACTCTGGGCCGCCGCCGAGAACGGCAGCGCCGCGATGGTGGAGCGTCTGCTCGACGCGGGCGCGAACCCGAACGTTTCGCTCCTTTCCGGCGAGACGCCACTCATGACGGCGGCGCGAGTCGGTGCCGCGGACGTCGCTCGGCAGCTCATCGAGGCCGACGCCGACACGGCGCTCACCGCCGGCCGCGGCCAGACCGCCCTGATGTGGGCGGTGGCGCAACGGCATCCCGCGGTCGTCGACGTGCTGCTGGCGCACGGCGCGGCCGTCGATGCCCGGACGGAGGTCTGGACGGAGGTCGTCAAGACGACGCCGGAACCGTGGAATCCGGAGTATGTCGCGGAGCTGCCACAAGGCGGTTACACGCCGCTGCTGTTCGCGGCGCGGGTAGGAGATCTCGCCTCGGCGAAGCTGCTCGTCGCGGCCGGCGCCAACGTAAACGACCAGCCGCCCTACGGCACGAGCGCGACGGTCGTCGCCGCGCACAGCGGACACCGTGACGTTGCGGTCTTCCTGCTGGAGCAGGGCGCCGACCCCAACGCGGCCGACGCCGGGTATACGGCGCTGCACGCCGCGATCCTGCACAAGAATTCCGGGCTGGTCCGTGACCTCCTCGACCACGGCGCCGACCCCAATGCCCCGGTGCGAACCTCCACCCCGGTGCGGCGCGATTCGGTCGACTTCTATCTCCACCCGTCGTGGACCGGCGCCACGCCGTTCTGGCTCGCCGCGCGTTTCAACGTGCCCGACATCATGCGCCTGCTGCTCGACCACGGCGCCGACCCGCTGGCCGTGCATCATCCGAAGTACTGGCCCGGCTCGCTGTCGGTGCGGGACGAACGGGTGCAGGTGGAAGAGGGCGCCACAACGGCGGTGATGGCGGCGGCGGGCCTGGGTGGGCGCAACCCGCTGATCTCGGTGGACCGGCTGGACCGCATCGCCGAGAGCGCGCCGGTCCGGAGCACACGGCGCGAGCCGGACCGCGGCGTCGTGGAGCGGACAATGCTGGAGGCCCTCACCATCGCGGCCCGGCAGGGGATCGACGTCAACGTCGCCAACGCCGACGGAAACACGGCCCTGCACGCCGCTGCGGGGGCGGGCCATGACAGCGTCGTCGACTATCTCGTCGCGCAGGGCGCCCGGACCGACCTCGAGAACGCCGACGGGCGCACGCCGCTCGCGCTGGCGCAGCGCGGCGCACTCCGTGGCCGGGGCGATGGGCCGCACGAAAGCACCGTCGAACTGCTTCGCCGCCTGGGCGCCGGCGAGTAACGCTCACTGCGCCTTCAACTGCTGGAGGATTCGGGGCGAGATCCGATAACCCACGCCGATCATTCGTTGAATGATCACTTCCACATCGTCGATCACTCGGCGTTGTTCGGCCAGCCACAGTAGGCGAACCGTGCCCATGAAGGCGAGTCCGCGCCGCAGGGCCTGTCGTCTCGCCACCCGATCGTCCAGAAGCACCAGCGATTGCGGTGTTTCCCCGGCTAGCTGTGTAAACCCACCACGTTGTTCAGCGGCGGATTGAGGGCGTGGATGGGAGGTTGGTAGTCGAGGCTGGCGTGCGGGCGGTGCCAGTTGTAGTGATGGAGCCATCGGGGCAGGTGATCGGCGCGCTGTGCCGAGTCGAGGTAGGTGCGCGCGTAGGCCCATTCACGGAGCAGGCTTTGAATGAAGCGCTCGGCCTTGCCGTTGGTTCGCGGCGAGTAGGGTCGGGTGCGGATGTGCTTGAGGTTGAGCCGCCGACAGAGCCGGGCGAAGGACCGGGAGGTGTAGCAGGACCCGTTGTCGGTCATGACGCGTCGGAAGGAGATGCCGAGCGCGGCGAAGTAGCGCAGCGCGTCGAGGAGGGCGCGACAGGCGCTGGTTCCGTTCTCGCTCGGGAGGATGGCGGCGATGCCGACCCGCGAGGCGTCGTCGATGGCGACGTGGACAAACTCCCATCCGGCTCCGGGAGAGGTCTGGCGCCGGTTGCCGGTCACCCGGTGTCCGGGGCGCACGAAGCGCCCGAGCTTCTTGGTATCGAGGTGCAGCAGGTCTCCCGGGTGCGGGTAGACGTAGCGGTTCGCCGCGGCCGGCGGCTCCAGCTGCGACAGCCGGTTGACGCCGGCGCGTTGCGCGATCCGTCCCACGGTGCTCGGGGCCACCCCCAGGGTGCAGCTGATGTCCCGGTAGGTGCGCCGGGCGCGACGCAGTGCTACCACCTGGGCGCGACGCGCCGCGCTCGTCCGATGCGGACACCGGTGCGGACGCGAGGAGCGGTCGGTGAGTCCTCGAGAACCTTCCGCGCGGTAGCGGGCGAGCCACTTGTAGGCGGTGCGCACACTCACTCCGGAGGCGTGGGCCGCCTCCGCCACGCGAAGTCCTTCCTCCAGGATGCGGCGTACCAGGACCTCGCGGCCGTGCGGGGTGAGTCGGGCATACTTGTGGATGTTCATGCGGGTTCCTCCCTGGCTAACGGATTGGTCATACCCATTAGCTTCGGGCATCGGGCCCGCGTGAACAACCTACCGAGAGATCACAGCTAGCTGGATCGTTTCCGCCTCACCCCTCCCCAAACTCGTGGAGAGCGACAGGCCCGTTCTTTCAAGGTCGACATGCACGACGCTAATCCATCCATCCCGCACCGCCTCTTCGATTCGACGGCTGTCGTCTCCGGGCTTCCGGCCACACTCCCGCTCCACCGCTTCCGGAATTCGGAGGCGGGAGAACAGCATTCTGGGTATAAACAGGGAGTCCGTCCTGGCCAGGGCAATCAGAGGCCCGGCATCACCTATGACGACAGCCACACGGAGACGTCGCCGGCTTCGTGGGAGGTCGTTTCGTCCTGGCGGACGATCTCGATCCCCAGACTTCCAACGTGGTCGATGAACTCGCTCAAAGACATCCCGCTGACTTGCGCAGCTTTACCTAGCGAGACGCAGCCGTCACGGTACAGGCTGGCTGCCAGCGCGGGACGGATGCCGGTTTCGGCGTCCGTCAGTGCCCCGTCCAGATGCACCAGCAGTGCATCGGGTTCGTTACCCTTCAGAACCAGTACGGGACCGTCGTCCCTGGCGAGGCGCAGTGCCAGCGACGGGTTTTTCTTCAACGCGCGAACATTGGTTGCCTGCACTGCTGACTACTCCTCCGGATCGGCGTACTGCGTAGTCTACGCTCTGTAGGAACGCACCATTTGCCAGCGACACCGTCAACACGACAACCGATGCGGGATCAAGGGTCGGCTGGTCAGTATCCCGAGGATCCCGTTCAGCCGCCCGATGTCCAGCCGTAGTTGATCCGGACGTAGTAGAACGCGCCGTCCGCGCCGAACGGCGTCTGCACGCTGAAGCGGTTGCCCTTGGCCCCGGCGATGGGGTTCTCCTCCGGGTCGTTGCCGAACGCGTTCCGGCCGCCGACAGTGAGCGTCGTGGATGCGCTGATCGCATACGCCGCCTCCAGGTCGACGACGGCGTCGCCGTGGTAGAGGTAGAGGTCCCGGGAGTCGAACCAGTCGTCGTAGTAGCTGAGGCGTCCGAGCAGACGCCAGCGTCCGACCTGCTGGCGGATCGAGGTGTTCCAGCGCGTGCCCGGTATCGCCTCCTGCAGCTCGCGAACCCGCAACGCGTCCAGCACCGAGGGGTCGAACCGAGTAACTGTGGTCGCGGTGCGGTTGAACAGGAAGCCGAACGTCGTCCGTCCGCCGAGCCGCGGCGGCGCGTAGGTGGCGACCACGTCGAGGCCCTGCGTGCGGGTCTCGAAGTGATTCGTGAAGAAGCGGAAGTTCTGAAGATTGCGAGCGCTCGTCACCCCTTCCGCGATGAGCCCGTCCACTTCCGCCGGCGCCAGGGCGAACAACTGCGTCAGCGCGAGTCGGTCGGCGAGCCGGACCCGGAAGTAATCGACGGTCAGACTGAACGGTCCGGCATTCACCACCGCGCCCAGCGCCTGACTGAGCGAGCGCTCCGGCTGCAGCGGCTCGCCGCCCCGGAGTTCGGCGACCCGCGAGGTGGACGGGATGGTGCCGTTGTTCACCAAGTCCATCAGTTCGTGGTCGTACTCCGTGGAGACGTTGAAGGCGTTCTGCTGGCCGGGCGTCGGCGCCCGAAAGCCGCTGCTCGTGCTCGCGCGCAGGGCGGCCGCGCCGCCTAGCCGATAGCGCCCGGAGACCTTCCCGTTGACCGTCGTGCCGAAGTCCTCGAAGTCTTCCAGCCGGAGCGCGCTGCCGACGGTCCACGCGTCGTCCCGCCCCCCCAGCTCCACCTCGCCGTAGAGCGCAGTGTTGGCGCGACTCCAGTTGCCGGCGGCGATGGGACTGAAGCCAGGGAATCCGTTGGATCCAGCGCTGAAGCCCTGCTGCGCATACGGGCCAATCTGCCAAGACGGCTCGTCGCCCAGGCCGATGGTGAACCGCTCGTCGCGCCACTCGGCGCCTCCGGCGAGATGCACGCGCTCACCGACGGGATAGCTGAGGTCGACGTTCAGGCCGAACTCCTCCTGGCGGTAGAGGCCGGGATCGAACCGCGTCGGCGTTTCCGGACCGAGCGAGGCGTTGACGGTGTTGAAGATGAAGAAGTCCGCCTCGCTGAAGCCGGCGCTGGCGCTCGCGTTCCACACGATGCCGCCGTCGAATTGCCCGCGCACGCCGGCGACCAGCGAGGCGTCGAGCACATCGCCTCCGAACCGCGGCGTGAAGCCGCCGCGGAAGCGTTCCTGGAAAGAGAAACAGTTCGGATCGGCGAGGACCTGCTCCAGGGCGGCAGGATCCGGCCGTGCCGCGACGACCGGCACGATGGGGCAGCCCGCGGATCCATCCGGCACGCCGTCGCGGGCATCGAGCACGTCGCCGATCAGCAGACTCCGCCCCTGGTCCGCGCTGAAGACGGCGGCGCGCGTGTTGGGATTCCGGAAGAAAAAGCCGCCCTCGACCCGCCGGCTGGCGTAGTTGGCGTGACCGTAGAACTGGGCGCCGCCGTCGAACAGATAGCCGAAGTTCCCCCAGAGCTTCAGGTTGTCGTCGATGCGGGGCGAACCGGCGATCTGCGCCGGATCGGCCACGGCGTCGTTGCCGGCGGCAACCAGCGCCAGGGCGTCGTCGCGCTGCACGCTACGACTCGTCGGCCCGGCGTTGCCGTACTCCATGCTGAGGTTGGCGAAGCCGGTCTGGCCGAGCGGCAGCCCCGCGTTGCCGGCGACGGTGTATGTGCCGCCGTCGCCGGCCGCGTAGCCGCCCGTGTGGAGCTCGAGGCTGCCACCCTCCCGGGCGTCCTTGAGCAGGAAGTTCAGCACGCCGGCGATGGCGTCCGAGCCGTACTGGGCCGCCGCGCCGTCACGCAGCACCTCGATCTGGCGCAGCGCGATGGACGGGATGGCGGAAATGTCCGGTCCCTGCGCCCCGTCCGAGACGCCGTTGCCGATCCACGTAATGACCGCACCCCGGTGCCGGCGCTTGCCGTTGACGAGGACCAGCGTGTGGTCCGGCGCCAGACCGCGCAGGTTCGCAGGACGGATGATCCGCGCCGCGTCACCGACCGGCTGCGGGTTGACGTTGTACGACGGCACCAGCGTTCGCAACTGATCGGCGACGTCGATATGGCCCTGGCTGGCGATCTCTTCGTAGGGAATGGCATCGATCGGGACCGTCGACTCGACCACGGATCGCGGCCGGGCGCGGCTGCCGACGACGACCACCTGCTCCTCGAACTGCGCCGTCATCACGACATCCAGCGTCGTCGCGCCCGAATCGCCGATTGCGACGCCGCGACGCACCTCCGTGACGAAGCCGGACAGGGCGAATGTCACGTCATACGTTCCGGGCTGGAGCGCGGGAATGCTGAACCGGCCCGAAGCGTCGGACACGACGCTTCGGACCTGAGCCGGGCGGACGGCGTCACGCGCCTCCACGGTGACGCCGGGCAGGACGAAACCTGTCGCGTCGGTGACCGTGCCCGACAGCATCCCGTCCTGGCGGCCCGACTCGCCGAAGGCGTCAACCGGTAGCAGCCCGCAGACCACGAGGCTCACGGCCAGGAGCCCGCGGCGAAACCCCGGCCGTTCCGGCCGTGCTAACCGCGCCACGCGTAGTTGAGTCGCGCGTAGTAGTACCCGCCGCTGAAGCCCCACGGCGTGAACTGGCTGTACGGCAGGCCGAACCGCATGGCGAACAGGTCCATCCGGTCCGAGAAGGTATTGAAGACGTTCTGGCCGCCCACCGCCAGGGTCACGTCGCCGCCCATCGGAACCGTCGCTTCGAGGTCGACGATGAACCGGCCGGCGAGCACCGGCGCGTCGGCGCCGCGCGCTGACCGCGCGTCGATGTGGTCGACCCATGACCCGTAACGGTGCACGCGGCCCAGCAGGCCGACGCGGCCAAGGCGCTGGTTGACGGCGGCGTTCCAGCGGGTCTGGGGCACGCCGCGCTCGATGGCGAGCACGTCGCCGGGACTCAGCAGGTCCGATTCTTCCGTCACCTTCGTCCGGGTGTGGTTCAGGGCGAAGCTGAAGATGGTTCCGCCGCCCAGTCCCGGCGGCGCGTAGGTCGAGACGACGTCGATCCCCCGCGTCCGCGTCGAGAAGTCGTTGATGAAGAACCGGAAGAACGCCAGCGTGCGGGCCGACGTGATGCCTTCGGACAGCAGCAGGGCGCGCTCGTCGCCGGCGAGGGTGAAGTTCTGCGACAGGGCGAGGCGGTCGGAAACGTCAACCTGGAAGTAGTCGGCAGTCAGCGTGAACGGCCCCGTGTCGACCACCAGCCCGGCCGTCGTGTTGGTCGATGTCTCGGGCTCGAGCGGCGCGCCGCCCCGGAGCTGCGCGGCCCGGTAGGTGGATGGTACGGTGGCGCTGTCCACCAGGTCCAGCGTCTTGGGGTTGATGGTCGACTGCACGTTGAACGTGTTCTGCTGGCCGGGCGTCGGGGCGCGGAATCCCGTGCTGACCCCGCCCCGCACCGAGACGGCGTCGGCCAGACCGTAGCGGGCGGACAGCTTGCCGTTCGCGGTCGCGCCGAACACGTCGAAACGCTCGACGCGCAGGGCGCCGCCAACCGTCCAGCGGCCATCGGGACTATCCAGCTCGACGTCTCCATAGAGAGCGACATTGGCCCGGGTCCACGTTCCGGCCGTGTAGTCGGGGAATCCCGGGAAGCCATTGGAACCGGAGACGAAGCCCTGTGCGGCGTACGGTCCGACCTCCCACGACGGCCGTTCGCCGGCGCGGATCGTGAAACGCTCGTCACGCCACTCGGCCCCTCCTGCCAGATGGACCATGTCGGTCGCGGCGTAGGAAACGTCGAAGTTCAGGTTGACCTCCGCCTGACGGTAGAGGCCGGGATCGAAGTCGCGCGGGGTTGCCGGACCAAGCGACGCGTTGACGGTATTGAAAAGGAAGAAGTCCGCCTGGTGGGCGCCGTAGCTCGCGCTGGCGTCCCAGGTCAGGCCGTTCGGGGCGGCGCGTCGGACGCCGGCCACCGCTGACAGGTCGGTGATCACGCCGCTGTACGACGGGGTGAACCCGCCCGGGGCTATCTCCTGAAAGGTGAAGCAGTTCGGGTCGTCGAAAACCCGTTGCAGGGCCGCCTGGTCGGGCCGGTTGTCGGTGATTCTCACGGTGGGGCAGCCCGCCGAGCCGTCCAGGACGCCGTCGCGCGCGTCGAGCACGTCCCCTACCAGCAGCGTTTGGCCGCTGTCGAGACTGAAGATGTTGGCTCGCGTGTTGGGGTTCCGGAAGTAGAACCCCTGGTCGGAGGTCCGGCTGGCGTAGTTGGCGTGACCGTAGACCTGCAGGCCATTGGCATACAGGTGCCCGAAGTTGCCGAACAGCTTGAGGTCGTCCTCGCTCGTCGTGTTGCCCCATGGCTGCGCCGGGTCGGCTACGGCAGTGTTGCCGGCCGCGATGAGCGCCGCCGCGTCGGCGCGCTGCACGCTGCGGTCGGTAGGACCGGCGTTGCCGTACTCCAGGCTGAGGTTGGCGAAGCCGTTGGCGCCGAGGGGCAGCCCGACGTTGCCGGCCACGCGGTACGCGTCGCCGTCGCCGGCGCGGTAGGTTCCCGTATCGAACTCGACGCTGCCTCCGGAGCGGCTGTCCTTGAGCAGGAAGTTCAGCACGCCGGCGATGGCGTCGGAACCGTACTGCGCCGAAGCGCCGTCGCGCAGCACCTCCACCTGCCGCAGGGCGATCGATGGGATGGTGGAGATATCCGGCCCCTGCGTCCCGTCCGTCACACCCCCGAACCACACGAGGATGGCCGAGCGGTGGCGGCGCTTGCCGTTGACGAGCACGAGCGTATGGTCGTGCGCCAGGTTGCGCAGGCTGGCCGGCCGCACCAGCGAGGCGGCGCCGCTGATCGGATGGGTGGCGACATTGAACGAGGGAACCAGGGTGCGCAGTTGGTAATCGAGCGTGGTTGCACCCTGGCTCGCCACCTCCTGGAACTGGATGGCGTCGATCGGCACCGGCGACTCCGTGACCGACCGTGGCTCCGCGCGGCTGCCGACCACCACGACACGCTCCTCCAGCTCGACCACGAGCTCCATGTCAACGGTGACCGTGGCTCCCCCGGCTACGGCCACGGCATCACGCACCGCGATCTGGAAGCCCGGCAGCGTGAAGGTCACGTCGTAGGTGCCGGGGGGCACGGTGATCGTGAACATCCCGGAACCATCGGTGACCGCCGTCCGCAGAGGACTGCCGCCGGACGCGTCGCGTGCTTCCACGGTGACGCCGGTCAGAACGGCTCCGGTCGTGTCGGTGACCGTCCCGGAGAGGGCGGCCTCCTGTGCGGCGGAAGCTGCCGGGACGGCAGCCAACATGCCAGGGACGAGCAGGACCAACGTTGCCACCCGCGTTACTAGTCCGTACACTGGTCTACTACCTTCCTACCGATCTGGCATATCTCCCCGAAGGGACCGGAATAGTAACCCGTCCATACAGGAACACGCCCGCCGCCGCCGGGATCAGGGCTGTTCGTTTTCCGCGAAGGCCGGCACGTCGCGCAAACGCTCCTGGACCGTGCCGGGTATGCCGAGCCGGGTATCCGCACCCAGCTCCGCAAGCAGGGCCGCAGTCTCGGGCCAGCTCTGGAACTGGAACGACTGCTTCGAGCCCTCCGCCATGCGGTAGGCAGTGCGGCCGCGGAAATCGCGTGCGTCGATGTCGGCGCCCTGCGCAACCAGGTACTCGATCACCTCGTTGAGGCCGCGGAACGCGGCGCCGTGAAGCGCGGTGAAGTCCGCCTCGTTGACGGCGTTGACGTCGCTGCCCGCTTCCACCAGCAGCTTGACCGCCGCCTCGGCGCTGGGCGAGCGGACCCCGCGCGGTTCGCGCGGCGTGTAGGTGGCGCGGCCCAGCCCGGCCGCCGCCATCAGCGGAGTCGTGCCGTCGTCCGTCGTCAGGTGCTGATCCGCGCCCGCGGCCAGCAGCGTCTCGAGGATCTCGACGCCGCTCGACGTCCGGCTCGCGCCGCGGCTGAAGACCTGACCGCCGGCGCCGTTCATGTCGAAGGCGGCAACCCAGAGCGCCGTCGCGCCCCACAGGTCCCCGGTGCCGCAGGCGAACGGTTCGAAGGCGCCCTTCTTCGGGTAGCCGATGTAGCTCATGATCATCGCGGACGAGGTGATCCGGCCGTTCGGGTCGGCTCCCCGCTCGAGCAGCGCCCGCACGATGGGCAGCCGGGCCTGGCCGCTGATACGGGCGCCGCTCGGCCGGCGGTACAGGCCGCCCCGGCCATGCCGCCGATACCAGTCGAGCAGCCACGTGCCGACTCCGCCCGACGCCGCGTGAAGCGCGGGAACGCCGTTCATCGTCCCGTTCGGGTCCGCGCCCTCCTCGAGCAGGAACATCGCGAAGTCGGCCTGGCCGGCCACGATGGTGAAGGGCAGGAGGTGCGTGTCATCGGCGCTCGGCGCGTTGATGTCGGCGCCCGCGGCGATCAGCGCGCGCGCCGTGTCGACATCGCCGTTGCTCGCCGCGAACATCAGCGGCGTGAAGCCCTTGATCGTCGATATCGACGGATCGGATCCCGCGTCGAGCAGGAGGCGCACGATGGCCGGGTGCGGTTCCGACACCGCCCACATCAGCGCCGTGCTGCGCGTGGCGTGCACCGTCGCGCGGACGTCCGTCCCGGCGTCCAGTAGCGCACGCACGAGCGCCTCGTTGCCGGTGCGCGCCGCGGTCATCAGCGGCGTCAGGCCGCTCTCCTGGGCCGCGTTGGCGTGCGCGCCCGCCGCCAGGAGCATCTCCGCCATCGGGAGGCTGGCGTTCTCCGCGGCGCGCTCCAGCGGCGTGACGCCGTGGTCGTCGGCCGCGTTGACGTCGGCGCCGGCCGCTATCAGCCGCTCCGCAATCTGCAGGTCGTCCAGGTGAGCCGCCCACAGCAACGCGGTCGCGCCGTCCGCCCGCGCCAGATTGACGTCCACCCCTTCGTCGAGGAGGGCGAATACGGTGTCGCGGTCCTGATCCGCCACCGCCGTCACCAGGCGCAGGTCCGGCGCCTGGGCCGCAACGGTCGCGACGCCAGGCGCAACGACCAGACAGACGATGAGGAACAAGCGAACCGTGGTGAACTTCATCGGTGTCATGCCGTCCACTATAGCTCTCCTGACATCCTCCGTGGACAGTTAGCGCCTCTCCGGGGGGACGGTTCGCAGGTCGGCCGTCCCGAATATCGCCTGTTTCCTGTCTCCGAGTGTTTGGCACGAGTCTTGCAGGAGGGTTCAAACATGGCGCGTGCAGCCAACGAATTCGGCCGAACGCACGCGCGGAAAGGACACTCACGATGGACACTCTGTTGAAAACCCGACGAATCGTTCTGCCGCTGATGGCACTCGCTGTGATGGCGCTGTCGGTGGCGCCGGCGGCTGCCGACGAGTCGAAACACGACCTGTTCCAACGAGTTCAGGAACAGGTGCTCCGGTACTCGTTCTTCACGATCTTCGACAACATCGACGCAGAGATCGCCGGTGAGGGACACGTCGTGCTAACCGGCCACGTTACCGGGGCGCACAAGGCGAAAGCCATCGAGAAGCGCGTCGACGCGGTCGACGGCGTGACGGAAGTGACGAATGAGATCGCCGTGCTTCCAGCGTCCCGGTTCGATGACCAGTTGCGGTACGTCATTGCCCGCGCGATCTACGGGAATCCCAACTTCTGGCACTACGCCGCGAGTGCGAATCCGTCGATCCACATCGTGGTGAACCGTGGGCATGTGACGCTCACGGGCGTCGTCGACAGCGAAACCGACCGGCAACTGGCGCGCGTGCTCGCGGGGCAGTTCAACGCCTTCTCGGTCGCCAGCGAGCTCAGGCTGCCGCACGAGGTGACGGCGGAACTCGAAGCGCTCGGATAAACCCACCGAAGATTACGGAGGACTGAGATGAAGCTACTCAAGATCATTGCCATCGCTACCGCCGCCATCGCCGCCATCAACTGCAACAGTCCGACGGCGCCGAGTGAAATGCATGGACCCGAAGGGCAAGGGGGCGAGTCGGGCGAATCCGGTACGCAGTATGCGATAACGGATACGGCCACTGAAGTTCGCAGCGGGGTCAGGCTGGTCATCAGCTACGACAGCGCGCAACAGATGTTCAGCGGCACGGTCGAGAACACGACGAACGCGACAGTCACCCAGGTTCGTGTCGAGATCCACCTGTCGAACGGGGTCGAGCTCGGCCCCACGCCCCGAGGGGATCTGGCGGCGGGAGAGACGAGACCCGTCGAGCTTGACGCCCGGGGGCAGAACTTCACCCACTACAGCGTCCACGTCGAGCTCGGTTCGAGCACGGCGTAGTTCCCTGGACGCGGCGCGTCAGCAAGAACGTCGCCGTTGACGTCTCGGCTACGGCAGCGCGAACACGACCAGCCGCTCGTTGCCGCGCGGCTCGCCACTGGCCGGCGCCGAGACGTTCGCCGCGACGTACTGCCGGCCGTCGTCTCCCGCGTAGGTGATCGGGATCGCCTCGACGTTGTAGTCGAACGCGACCGACCACAGCTCCTCGCCGGTGCGGGAGTCGAACGCCCGGAAGCGGCGGTCGACGGTGGCGCCGATGAACACGAGGCCGCCCGCGGTGACGATGGGGCCGCCGACGTTCCGGCTGCCGACGTGCTGCTTGCCCTCGGGCAGGAGCTCGTCGATGCCCAGCGGCACCTCCCACGCGATCTCGCCGGTTGCGGCGTCGACCGCGACGAGGCGAGCCCAGGGCGGCTTGAAGCAGGGGAGGGCCCCGAGCCGCTCGCCGCCGGCGTCGAAGATCGGGGCCTCGAACGGCGGACCGGCCTCGCGGACGAAGGCCACCTGGTCCTCGACGCCCGGGCCGTACAGCTCGTTCTCCGTCATCCAGCCGCTGATCGGCTGGTCCTTGGAGTTGACGAAGAGGTAGCCGAGCTCGGGGTCGTAGGCGGTCCCGTTCCAGTTCACGCCGCCGCCGGTGCCGGGGAATACGAGCGACGGCGGGGTGCCTTCCTGCCGGTACCGGATGGGCGTGTACGGCCCGTCGTTGTAGTAGCCGACGGTGTCCCACAGCTCGCGGCAGGCGGCCGCGTGCTCGGGAGTCGTGTCGTCGGCGGTGACGATGTCGTCGGGACCGATGCTGACCCGCGACACGGCCGGCGGAGCGAGGGGGAAGGGCTGCGTCGGCGAATACTGCTCGCCGGGCACGTCGCCGGCGGGCACCGGCCGCTCCTCGACACCGTGGACGGGCTCGCCGGTCACGCGGTTCAGGATGAACATCCACCCCGACTTGCCGACCTGCGCGACGGCGGGAATGATCTCGCCGTCGCGCTCGATGTCGAGCAGGCCGGGCGCCGGCGGCAGGTTGTAGTCCCACAGCTCGCGGTGGATGTTCTGGAAGTACCACGCGAGCTCGCCGCTCCGGATATCGATGGCGATGGTCGAGTTGGCAAAGAGGTTGGCGCCGGGACGGTCGCCGCCGTAGAAGTTCGACCCCGGGCTGCTCACGGGCATGTAGACGAGGCCCCGCTCTTCGTCGACGGTGAGCGTGAACGCCCACACGTTGTTCCCGATGCGGTTACGCCAGCTCTGGTTGCCCCAGGTCTCGCTGCCGAAATCGTTCTCCGTGGGAAGGGTCGGGAATTCCCAGAGCAGGGCGCCGGTCGTCGCGTCGAGGGCCCGCGGCCAGGCCCGGGTCGGCTCCCCACCGCCCCGCGGCTGGTTCAGGTGGGGCGCGATGTGCTCCTGTCCGGGTCCGAAGGCGCTGGACCCGAGGATCAGGGCGTTGTCGTAGACCACGGGGACGCCGGTGTACGGGATGCGCAGCGCCGCCTCCCCCTGGTCGCCGAACGTCTCGTCGCGCTCGCCGGTTGCGGCCTTCAGCGCGACGACCTTCGACAGGCTGGTGAAGTAGATGCGGGCCTCGTGCGCTTCGGTCGCCGGACCGTAGGCGACGCCGCGGAACGACGCCAGTCCCTCGCTCAGCTCGTGCCTCCAGATCTCCTCGCCCGTCTCGGGCCGCAGGGCGACCACGCGGTTGCCGGCGGCCAGGTACATGACGCCGTCCACCACGATCGGCGTGACCTGCTGAAAGAGCTCCGCCGGGCTCGGTCCCTCAATGAAACTGTCCTCGGGATGGAAGCGGTACGACCAGACTTCCTGCAATTCGCCGACGTTGCCCGTGTTGATCTGGTCGAGGGGCGAGTAGCGCGTTCCCGCCAGATCACGGTTGTAGGTCGGCCAGTCGGCGGCGGGGCTCCGTTCCGGCGCCTGGGCCAGGGGCAGGGCCGCAGCCAGCGCCGTCGCCGCGAGTGTCGCGGCCACCCAGGCGGTCGCCCGCGTTCGTCCCCACGAGGACCGTCTTCGGATGGCGAATCGCATGGCTCGTCTCCCTCTTCAAATAACGCCGGGCAGCCACCTCGCACTATATGCACGCAGCCGATGCCCGTCTACACGTTCAGGCGCAGCATAGCCGTCCGGCCGGCTGCGGCGCGGTCGCGCTACAGCTCGACGTCCAGCTCGCGGAGGGCGGCGTCGAAGATCCCCGGCCACCCGCGGTTCGCGGCAGGGCTGGCGGGACTCGGGTGGGGCGCGGCGCCGCACCGTGCCCCGGCCGCCTCCGCAACGGGGCGGGCGCGGTCGGCGGCGAACCGTCCGATGCCCACCACCACGGCGGGCTGCAGATGCGCTACGGCCCCCGCCAGCGCCTCGTCGCATATCGCGAACAGCCGCTCCCGCGCCTCGCGGGGTCGCAGCTTGTCGGGGGTGACGTTGCGCCCGCCGTCGTCGACGAAGTACAACGGGCAGTAGTTCCACACGAAGGCGCGCCGAAAGAAGCGTTCCGGCGTCCCGAAGCGGTCCCGGGCCCAGCCCCAGAGACGCGCGCCGCTGACCTCTCCCCGGCCAATCCCGAAGCCGAGCACGGGACGCCGGGCGTGCTCCCGCGCCGGCCGCTGCACCGGCGCCTCGATGCCGAGCCAGTCCCGCACCATCGTCACGTCACCGAACGGCACGCCGGTCTGGGCCATCCCGAACGGGCCGGGATTCATGCCGACGAAAAGGATCTCCCGCGGCTCCCGGCCGTAACGCTCCAGGTAGAGCTGGTGCGGCGCCCAGGCATAGTCGAGCGGCGCGTAAACGTGCGTTACCGGTGCGCCGAAGCGCAGGGCGCGGGTCCGCTCCCGCAACCGCTCGGCAACCGGCGCCAGATCGGGCATCCGAGAACCCTACCGCAACGGGGTCCGGAGGGTTAGAATGCCTGCATGGCGAGAGTGCCCTTGGTGCGTCTCGCGCTGGCCGCGATTACGACGGCGGTCGTCTTCGTTCCGCTGTCCGCCGTGGCGCAGCCGCCGGGCCGCGCCCTGTTCGACCGCTACTGCGTCACCTGCCACAACGAGCGGCTGCAGACCGGCGGGCTGATGCTCGACCGGCTTGACCTAGGCGACATCGCCGGCAACGCCGAGACCCTGGAGAAGGTGGTTCACAAGCTCCGGAGCGGGCAGATGCCGCCCGAGGAGCGGCCCCGTCCCGATGCGGCCGCCATCGAAGCGTTCGTCGGAGCACTGGAGGTGGCGCTCGACCGCATCGCCGCCGACCGGCCCGACCCCGGGCGCGTCGCCTCGCGCCGGCTGAACCGGGTGGAGTACGTCAACGCCGTCTACGACCTGCTGGCGCTGGAGATTGACGGCGAGGCGCTGCTGCCGAGCGACATGGCGGGCTTCGGCTTCGACAACAACGCCGACGTGCTGTCGATCACGCCGGCGCTGATGGGCCGCTACATCGCGGCGGCGACCAAGATTAGCCGCGCCGCGGTCGGCAGCCCCGATAACCGCCCGGTGATGCAGGTCTACAAGGTCGGCTACGAACGGCGCGACGTCCGGCGAAGCGACGACATGCCGTTCGCGACGCATGGCGGGCTCGCCGTACGCCACACCTTCCCGCTCGACGGCGAGTACGTCTTCGCGATCCGGCTGAAGCGGAACGAGACGATCGAGACCATCGACGGGATCGCGGAAGACGAGCACCAGATCGAAGTGCGGATCGATCACGAACTGATCCGGCGCTTCAACATCGGCGGACGGTTCCCCGGGCCGGATCCGGGACAGTTGATCGCCGTCCCGGAAGACGACGTCGAGGGGCAGCGGCTCCACGAGTACCGGATGACCGCCGACCACGAACTGGAGGTGCGCATCCCGGTGCGCGCCGGCACCCGGCTCGTCTCGGTCGGCTTTACGGATTCCGCGCCGTCGCCCAACGTCGCGACCGACCTGCCGGGAATCGACATGCTGTACCTCTCGGGACCGTTCGACGGCACGGTGCCGGAGGAAACACCCAGCCGCCAGCGCATCTTCACCTGCCGGCCGGATAGCCCGGAGACGGCGGCCGAGGAAGCGTGCGCGAGAGAGATCCTCCGCGCGCTCGCGCGGCGCGCCTACCGCCGTCCGGTGACGGACAACGACATCGACCCCTTGCTGACCGTCTACCGCGAGGGCCGCGCGGCGCGCGATTTCGAGGCGGGCGTCGAGCGGGCGCTCGAAGCGCTGCTCGCCATGCCAAGCTTCCTGATGCGGGTCGAGCGCCACCCGGTAGACGCGCGGCCGGGCGCGATCTACGAGCTGAGCGACCTCGAGCTGGCGACCCGGCTCTCGTTCTTCCTCTGGAAGAGCATCCCCGACGACGAACTGCTCGAACTGGCCGAGCAGGGGCGGCTCAGCGACCCGGACGTGCTGGCCGGGCAGGTGCGGCGGCTGCTGGCCGACCGGCGATCCACCCGGTTCATGAACGACTTCGCCGGGCAGTGGCTGCAGATCCGCAACATCCACTCGCAGGATCCGGACGGCGCGCTGTTCGCCGGCTTCAACGACTCGCTCCGGAATGCGATGGTGCGCGAGACGGAACTGTTCTTCGAGAGTCAGGTGCGGGCGGACCGGCCGATCCAGGAGTTGTTGACGGCCGACTACACGTTCCTGAACGAGCAGTTGGCGGACCACTACGGCGTCGAGGGAATCTACGGCAGCCGGTTCCGGCGCGTCGACTGGAACGACGACCGGCGGCACGGCCTGCTCGGCCATGCCAGCCTGCTGACCGTGACGTCATACGCCAACCGGACATCCGTCGTGTTGCGGGGCCTGTGGGTGCTCGAGACGCTGCTCGGCGCGCCGCCGCCGCCACCGCCGCCGAACGTCCCGCCGCTCGCGGAGAACGACCGGTCCAATCCGACGTCGCTGCGCGAGCGGATGGAGCAGCACCGCCGCAACCCGGTCTGTGCAAGCTGCCACCGCCGGATGGACCCGCTCGGCTTTGCGATGGAACACTTCGACGCGATCGGACGCTGGCGCGAGAGCGACGGCGGCGCACCGATCAACGCGACAATCGAACTGTCCGGCCACACCATCGACAGCCCGCGCGCGCTGCGCGAGGCGCTGCTGGCGGAAGGCGACCGGGAATTCGCACGGACGGTGGCGGAGAAGCTGCTGATCTACGCGCTCGGGCGCGGGGTTCTCTACACCGATCAGCCGCTCCTCCGGCGAGTCTCGGACGAGTGGGAACGCGAAGGAGACCGATGGTCGTCGCTCGTGCAGATGATCGTCGCCAGCGATCAGTTCCGGATGCGGCGCGCTCCGGATGCGGGGGGAGACACCGCGGTGGCGGCAGCCGATCAACCCTGAGCGGAGGCCGCCTGGACGCGAGGGAATCGAGACCGAGGAGCCAGAACGATGTTCATCACCAAGATGCACTTGCCGCGGCGCACCGTGCTGCGCGGGCTCGGCGCGACGATCGCCCTGCCGCTGCTCGACGGGATGGTGCCGGCGCTCACCGCGCTGCAGCGAACGGCTGCGGCCCCGGTTCGCCGGTTCGGCGTTTTCTACGTCCCGAACGGGATGTCGATGCCGTACTGGTTCCCGAAGACCGAAGGGCCGGTTGACGAGTTGCCACCGACGCTTTCCTCCTTGCAACCATTCAAGGACCGTGTCCTGCTCTGCGGCGGACTCGACGACGAGTCGGCCAACCTGGTGAAGGGGGGCGGCGATCACGCCCGCTCCGCCGGCACCTTCCTCACCTGTGTGCCGTTCAAGATCACGAGCGGCGCGGACGTCTTCGCCGCGGTCTCGATGGATCAGATTGCGGCGCGCGAGCTGTCGAAGGAAACCCAGATCGCCTCGCTGGAACTCGGCATCGAGTCGAACGCGATGGTCGGCAACTGCGACGGCGGCGCAAGCTGCGCCTACACGAACACCATCGCCTGGCGGACGCCGACGACGCCGCTGCCGATCGAGAACGACCCGCGAGCCGTGTTCGAGCGGCTGTTCGGCACGAGCGGCAGCACCGATCCCGCCGCCCGGATGGAGCGCCTGCGGCGTGACCGGAGCATCCTTGATGCCGTCGGCGCCGAGCTCGAGGGCCTGGAACGGGTCATCGGACCGGGCGACCGGGTCAAGCTCGACGAGTACCTGGACGCCCTGCGCGACATCGAACGCCGCATCCAGATGGCGGAGGACCAGAGCGCGCGCGAGCTGCCGGTGGTGGATCAGCCGGTCGGCGTCCCGAGCGACTATGCGGAGCACGCGCGGCTGATGATGGACCTGCTGGCGCTCGCCTACCAGACCGACCTGACGCGCATCTCCACGTTCATGCTCGCCCGCGAGGTGAGCGGCCGCGCTTATCCGGAGATCGGCGTCCCGGATTCGCACCACCCGCTGTCGCACCACCAGGACGAGCCGGCCAAGCTGGAGCGGCTGCACAAGATCAACCAGCACCAGTTCGCCCAGTTCGCCTACCTGGTGGAGAAACTGGCCAACCTGGAGGAGGGGGACGGCTCGATGCTCGATTCGACCCTCTTCCTCTACGGCACCGGCATCAGCGACAGCAACACCCACTTCCACGACGATCTGCCGATCGCGCTGGTGGGCGGCAAGTCGGCCGGCATCCACGGCGGGCGCTACATCCGCTACGCGGACGACACGCCGCTCGCCAACCTGCACATGACGATCCTCGAAATGCTGGGCGTCCCGCAGGAGTCGTTCGGCGACGGCACCGGCAACCTGCCGCGCCTCACCGTCTAGAGAACGTCGTCATGGTGCGGCAGGTGCGCCGGCGTCCACCGTGCGCCGGTGTCCGCACCGGCATGACGGCGGCAGCATTACCGGGCGTCGGCGTCTGCGCCCGTATCGCTGCGGTCGCGCTACTGCTCGCCGGCACCGCCCTGCACGCCCAGAATCCCTACCCCGTCTATACGGCGGACCATCTGGCCGGCACCATGGAAACCGTCGGCCCCAACTTCGACGCCGGGGTCCGGGCGCTCGACGCGGGCGACCAAGCCGCCGCCAAGGAACGCTTCGTCCGCGCCCGCGAACAGCTCGCGACCACCGTCACTTTCTGGCGGCAGCGCGACCGCGAGGACGCCATCCAGTGGGTCCGCGACGCCATCACGAAGCTGGACGGCCTCGACACCACGCTCTCGCAGGAATCCGTCGATGCAGGCGCCGCCGGCGCGCAGGCGGAGGAGATCGAAACGACCTGCAACGCCTGTCACGCCGTCTACCGCGAGCAGGACCCGGCCACCGGGGAATACCGCCTGAAACCGGACACCGTCGGCTGACGGCCGCGCGCGCCAGTCGGCTTCAGTCGAGCCGGCAAGCACTCGTTGCGAGCAGTCGCCTCTTGCTCCTGGAGAAGGCGCCACTGCGGCGTGTCGAGTAGATTCTCCCGGGCGGATCGTCAATCAACCGGCGGTTCTTGAAATCGCTTGTGAGCTTTCGATCCTTCGTGTACAGCAGACGGGCTCCGCCCACAACGGCCAGCGCGATGACATGATGGTCGTTCGAACGGCAGGCCTTTTCTTCGACCAACCGGTTCGTCTCCGCCCGCACGGCCTCGTTGTCCACCTCGGTGACAAGTCCTGCGAGTAGCGCCTGTCGCCACCATTCCCGGAAGTTCTCTCGTCCAGCAAGCTCCTTCAGCAGCTTGCCACCGGCGACCAGGCGCCCATCGCCCCGATTGATCCAGTCGAAGAACGCCTCACCGGCCGGCGGACGAGCATCGCCGAAGACCTCCGCCTGAACGTCCGTGTCGAGGACAACGCACATCGTCAGAGGCCGAGCGACCTTCGCGTCTCCTCCATGAAGAAACGCCGATAGCTTCGCGGCGCGTCCAGAACGTTGCCTCGCTCATCAAGGCGAAGCGAATGGATCCGAACATCCAGATTGCGCCGTTCGAAATACAGGATCGAAACATCCTCGGGCTTCAGCGCAGTGCTACCGTCTCGTACGTTCATTCGGATCCGGTCAACCACATGGTCGCTGTGCGTCTCGATCAGCAATTGCTGTCCCCCTGCCGCGACGCGGCAGAACAGGCTCCCGAGGGCGGCCTGCGCGCTCGGATGAAGGTGCACTTCCGGCTGCTGCAACAGGAACATGGGCGTCTCCTGTTGCCGGAACAACTCGGTGATGACGGGCAGCACTTGACTCACGCCATAGCCAACATCAACCAGGTTGCGCTTTGGACCCTTGGTGCGCCCGCTGAACTTCCGTACCTGCAACTGAAACGGCTCGCTTCCCCGCTTCCCCAGAGGCCTGACGGAAATCTCGTCGAACAGCCCCGCTTCGTGTCCGAATCCCTCGAGAGCAACCTTCAACGCACGCCACTTCTTGTTTTCAAAGAAGGCCGTAGAGAGGTACATGGGCACGTTCGCGCCTTCCGGCTCGCTCGACGGGTCCGAAGGATCGTACGTGCGTAGCGGTTTGGAACGAACCGGTGCGCTGGCAAATGGTCGCCGGTCCATATAGATCGTCGGTAGGAAAAAAAGCTGGTGGAACTGGGCTTCGTCCTCGTCGGTCATCGGCGGAGACCCATCCACCGCGACGAGTTCGGTCGGCAAACCAGAAGCCCACTGTAGCAATGGTCGAAAATCAGGAGGAAAGCTCTCGTCGATGTCCGCGGGTAGCTTCTGTGCCCATTCCCCGTTCGTGGTTCCGACGTGCATCCGCCGGGAGGAGTCGTCGGCGCGCCGCTCCTCCATCCAAACCTGCCCGGACGCGAGGCGCCACTGCGCAGGCACTGCAACCGTGCCGCTCTTCGCAAACACCACGTCGAAATTGATCTGTCGGCGTTTCGGTACTTGAAGGGTTCGATCGAAACCCGCCCCAAAAAACTCGCTCCGGCCAACCTTCCCCGTCTGGAAGTGCGCCATCTCGTCGAAGCTGCCCAGATCGTACGGGGATTCCTTAAAGCTGGGGCTCCGCCGATGGGCAACGTCCCACAGCGCCCGGACCATTGCCAAGAAGGAGGTCTTGCCCGTGCTGTTCTCGCCGACGAGGAGCGTGAGCGGCGCCAACCGGGCGCTCTGCGCTTCCCGAAAACAGCGGAAGCTCTTCAACCGGATCTCGTCCATTCGTTCCTTCCGTGGGCCTCGATACCGCGTCCCAGCGGCAGGCGCGCACTATATCAGTTGCCCGACTGCCCCCCCTGCCAAATGAAGTGAGGTCTCGAAGTGCCGCCCGAGCTGAGTCGGGAACGGTCGTTCATCACGACAATCACCCGGCCCAGCCGACGGACAGAACCTCGGCCTGCTCCAACACTGTCCGGGTCGCCGACTCCTGCTTGTCGGGCGGGTAGCCGTGCTTGCGCAGCACGCGCTTCACGAGGCGGCGCAGATGGGCGCGGACGTTCTCGCGGAGCGTCCAGTCGATGGTGACGTTGCTCCGCACGGTGTCGACCAGCTCGCGGGCGATGTCGCGCAGCGTCTCATCGCCCAGCACCTGCACGGCGCTGTCGTTGACGCCGAGCGCGTCGTAGAAGGCGAGTTCGTCGTCGGATAGCCCGAGCGCGTCGCCGCGGGCGCTCGCCTCGCGCAACTCGCGGGCAATCCCGATGAGTTCCTCGATCACCTGGGCAGCCTCGACGGCGCGGTTCTGGTAGCGACGGATGGTCTGCTCCAGCATCTCGGCGAACGACCGGGCCTCCACGACATTCCGTCGCCGCCGGGTGGCCAGCTCGCCCTTCAGCAACTTCTGCAACAGCTCGACGGCTAGGTTGCGCTGGCGCATGCCGCGCACTTCGGCGAGGAATTCCTCGGACAGAATCGACACGTCCGGCTTGTCCAGTCCCGCCGCGGCGAAGATGTCCAGCACGCCTTCCGGCGCCACCGACCGCGAAACGATCTGGCGCACCGCGTGGTCCAGTTCCTCGTCGGTCTTCCCTTCCGAAGCCGCCCGCTTGGAAAGCGCCGCCCGGACTGCCTGGAAGAACGCCACGTCGTCGCGGATGCGAATCGCTTCGGGATGCGGCACGGCCAGCGCGAACGCCTGCGACAAGGCCAGCACGGCGCTCACGCAGCGCTCCTTGCCGTCTTCCTGCGCGAGGACGTGCTCCTGCGCCGCCGGCAGCAGACCGAGCCGCTCGGCCGGCGAGCCGTCGACCCAGGCGGTCCGCTCGAATCCGTGGAAGAGGTCGCAGCAGACCTCGTACTTCTCCAGCATCGCCCGGACCGCCTGTTCCTGATCCAGCGCAGTCTGCCCGGTGCCGCCGCTCTCCGTATACGTCGCCAGCGCCCGCTTCAGCTCGTGGGCGAGTCCCAGGTAGTCGACGACCAGCCCGCCCGGCTTGTCGCGGAACACGCGGTTGACCCGCGCGATGGCCTGCATCAGCCCGTGGCCGCGCATCGGCTTGTCCACGTACATCGTGTGCAGGCTCGGCGCGTCGAAGCCGGTGAGCCACATGTCGCGCACGAGAACGACGCGCAGTGGATCGTCCGGGTCGCGGAACCGTTTCGCCAGCGCCTCACGCCGGGCCTTGTTCCGGATATGCGGCTGCCATTCGGGCGGGTCGGACGCGGCGCCGGTCATCACGACCTTCAGGGCGCCCGCCTCGTCGCCGTCGTCCCGCCAGTCCGGGCGCAGGCGGACCAGTTCGCGATAGAGGTCGATGCAGATGCGCCGGCTCATGCACACCACCATCGCCTTGCCGTCCATCGCCTCCAGGCGATTCTCGAAGTGCTCGACGATGTCCCGCGCCACGAGGGCGAGGCGCTTCTCCGCGCCGACGACGGCCTCGAGCTGCGCCCACTTCGTCTTCAGCTTCTCGCGGCGGTCGACCTCCTCGCCCTCGGTCGCCTCCTCGAAGCCGGGATCGATATGCGGCTTCTCCTCCTCGTCGAGCGCCAGCCTCGCGAGGCGGCTCTCGTAGTAGATCGGCACCGTCGCCCCGTCCTCGACGGCGCGCTGGATGTCGTAGACGCTGATGTGGTCGCCGAACACGGCGCGCGTGTTCGCATCCTCCAGTTCGATCGGCGTGCCGGTGAAACCGATGAACGAGGCGTTGGGGAGGGCGTCCCGCATGTGCCGCGCGAACCCGTCCACGAAGTCGTACTGGCTGCGGTGCGCCTCGTCGGCGATGACGACGATGTTGCGCCGCTTCGAAAGGAGCGGGTGCCGATCGCCCTTCTCGTCGGGGAAGAACTTCTGGATCGTCGTGAACACGACGCCGCCCGCCTGCACCGCGAGCCGTGCCCGCAGGTCGGCGCGGCTCTCCGCCTGCACCGGGGGCTGGCGCAACAGATCGGCGCAGCGTGCGAACGTGCCGAAGAGCTGGTCGTCGAGATCGTTCCGGTCGGTCAGGACCACGATGGTGGGGTTCTCCATCGCCGGCTCGCGGATGATGCGCCCCGCGTAGAAGGCCATCGTCAGGCTCTTGCCCGAACCCTGCGTGTGCCAGACGACGCCGATACGGCGGTCGCCCGATGCGCCGCCCGGTTGCCGTCCCGACTCGTAGCGGCCGCGCGGCTCGCGCACCAGATTGGTCTGTCGCTGCAACTGCGCCGCGCGCAGGGTTTCGGTGACCGCGGTCTCCACGGCGTGGAACTGATGGTAGCCCGCCATCTTCTTGGCGAGCGCGCCGCTCCCGTCGTCCTCGAACACCAGGAAGTCGCGGAGCAGGGCGAGAAAGCGGGCCTTCTCGAACGCGCCTTCAACCACCACCTGCAGCTCGGTGTAGAACACCGGCGCCAGCGCCTCGCCGCCGATCGTGCGCCAGGGCTTGAACCACTCCCACGGAGCAGTCAGCGTTCCGATGCGGGCGACCAGCCCGTCCGACACGACGAGCGCCGCGTTGAACGCGAACAGCGCGGGAATCTCGGCCTTGTAGGTCTGGAGCTGCCGGAACGCGGATCGGACCGTCGCCGTCTCGTGGGCCGGGTTCTTCAGCTCCACGACGCCCAGCGGGAGCCCGTTGACGAACAGCACGATGTCCGGCCGGCGTTCGTGCATGTTCTCGACGACCGTGAACTGGTTGACGGCCAGCCAGTCGTTGTTGTCGGGCGCGTCGAAGTCGATCACGCGAACCTGCCCGCCGCGGACCGCCCCGCCAGCGTCCACGTACTCCACCGTGACGCCGTCGACGAGCAGGCGGTGGAAGGCCCGATTGCGGGCCTCCAGGGTCGCTCCTACGGGACGGCTCAGCCGGCGCACGGCGTCGTCCAGCGCCTCGGCCGGCACGTCCGGATTGAGCCTCGCCACCGCCTCGCGCAAGCTGGACTCGAAGACGACGGTCCCGTAGTCCGACCGTAATGCGCCGGCGCCCGGCAGCAGGTCCGGCCCGCCCATGACGTGGTAGCCCAGCTTCCGAAACCAGTCGAGGGCGGCGCTCTCCACGACCGATTCGGTCAACGTCATGCCTTCGAACCCGCCGGCCGGCGCTCGCATCCTGCGTCCATGTCACGAAGTCTCCCACAGCCGGCGAATCGGCACCGCGTGCAGGCGATCGCCGAAGCGCGCGCTCACTTCGCCGTCGTAGAGCACAACGCCGCGGGCGAAGCGGTCGCCGGCCGCCGCCGCCAGCTTGCGCAGTCCGCGAAAGTCCCCCGGCCGCACCGTGGCGGCTGCCTTGACTTCCACGCCCGCCACGGCCCGGGCGCCCTGCTCGATGACGATGTCGACCTCCACGCCGTCCCGGTCGCGGAAGTGGAAGAAGTTCATGGGCGCCTCGTGCCAACTCGCCTGCCGCCGCAGCTCCTGGAAGACGAACGTCTCCAGAAGCTGTCCTAGCAGCGTTCGGTCCGCCTGGAGCGCCGCGGCGTCCGCGCCCAGCAGTGCAGCGGCGAGGCCGGTGTCTCTAACATGCAGCTTCGGGCTCTTGACCGAGCGGCGCAGGCGGTTGCTGTGCCAGGCCGGAAGCCGCTCCAGCAGGAACAGCCGCTCCAGAAGCGCAACGTAGTCGGCGATGGTGGGCCGGCTGAGCTGGAAGGGCGCGGCAAGATCCGCCAAGTTGAACAGGCGCGCCGTCTGCGTCGCGGCGGCATTCAGCAGCCTGGGCAGCACGTCGAGCGACCGGATGCGCGTCATGTCGCGCACGTCGCGCTGCACCAGCGCCTCCACGTAGTCGCGCTGCCAGTTGGCCCGCCGCCGGGCCGTGGGACGCGCCAGCGCCGCCGGGAATCCACCCGCGATCACACGCTGGACGAGATCGTCGCCGAGCCGATCCGCCGGTTGCAGGTCGAAACCGGCATCGAACAGGCGGTCGAGGAACTCCGCCGGCCGATCCGGATCGGCCGGCGGTGCATCTGCCACAAGCTCCCGCTGCGCCAGCGGATGGAGCCGCACGATCTGCATGCGTCCTGCCAGCGATTCGGAGAGGCTGGGGAGCAGCAGGACGTTCGTGGATCCGGTGAGCAGGAAGCGCCCCGGCGTGCGCCGGCGATCCACTGCCACCTTGATGGCCTCGAACAACTCCGGCGCGCGCTGGATCTCGTCCAGGATGACGCGCTCGGGCAGGTCGGCGACGAAGCCCGCGGGATCAGCGCGCGCACCGTCGCGCACCACCGCGTCGTCGAAGCTGACGTAGGCATAGTCGCGGCGCGCGCTTGCCGTTCCCAGGCTGAGGCGCGCGCCATCGTCCAGCAGCAGATCGCTGCCGTCATCCAACGTGTCGTAGTTTTCGGTGCACGTGTACTGGGCCAGCGTGGTCTTGCCACATTGGCGCGGACCGTGGATCAGAACAACTGGCGAGTCGTTCAGCGCCTCGATCAGCCGCGGTTCGACGTGCCGGGGGTAGAATGCCGGCTCCGACATCGGCTGATTGTAAGGTTTGTGCTCGGCCAAATGAAAGTTTGCAGTTCGGCTAGTTGCAAGGTTTCGGCTCGGACACCCAGAACTGACGACCGAAATGCCCTGGATGCCCCGTGCCGCCGATCCGACACGACGAGCGCCGGATTGAACGCGAACGGCGAGGAGAACCTACGCCTTGCCACCGCCCAACATGTCGATATTTTCCCTATACATCGACACGTTGGAGTGAAATGTCGATGAGATCGACGTGTTCGGAACACGTGTCGACGGGAGCGGGATACATCGACATGGCTTTCGATTCCAATCGTCCCTGCTGCTGAACGCGGACCGGGCCGTCGCGTTCTCGTCGGGCGAGTTCTTCAGCTCGATGACGCCCAAGGGCAGCCCGTTGACGAACAGCACGATGTCCGGTCGCCGCTCGTGCCTGCTCGACGACGGTGAACTGGTTGACGACCGGTCGTTCGTCCGTCGTACCCAGTGTCCCTCAGAGTCTACGTCGGCTCGTAGCCCGAAAGCACTCCCTTTCACCCGGCACCAACGCCACTTCGTACCTTCGACGGTCAAGAACCTCCAGAAATCCCATCACATGAGCATCCTCAACCCTGAGCAATCCATTGACATCCTCAAGTTGAACGCCGGTATTCTCGCAAAGATTCAAAAGCGCTTGGCGCGCCACCCCAGCCAAGTCTTGGTTCCGGATCGACGCCAAATACCTCGCGGCGCGCGGGTGCGTTCCAGCGAATCTCTGTATCCTTTCAAAGTCTACAAACGTGACCTCTCGCTGAATCGCAGCGACGTTACCCGGCACCGCATCCAAGACGGCCTGCTTCAAGCCGCCAACAAACTCGAAAGCACTGGGCCGCCAAATGTGCGTCTGTTCAGAATCGACCAGAAGATCGAAATCCTTATCGAGTTTAAATACTGTATCTTCAATAATTTGCAATGAGTCATCCACGATCCAAAGCAAATGATTCTTCAGCATACCCTTGAATTGGCCCGCACGCTTCAAAGCTATCATGCGACGTCCCTGAGCATCTACGAACCGCCCAAAATAGTATACGATTTCGCCCGGTTCATTCAGCGCAGTCGCTTCGATTGGAACATTCTCTGCGTCGTATAACTCTCGTACCGCCGCCTCCAGATTGTTGCCTCTCGCAAGGGATAGGTACTCCGTGCCGGCGTGTTTTTCGGACGGCTGGTACTCCACCGGTTCCTCATCATCATGCTGCATTTCCTCCCATGTCGCTCGTGCCATTTCGCCAAGCGCCGTCTGTACTCCGCCATCCACTGGAACCATCCTGATGTTCCAAGCATTCTCGCCGTCACGACCGACGCCGAACTCGGCAACCGTGATATTGTCAATGTCAAACGCAAGTGGCATCCATTTACTCCAAGTAGACCGTGTCGCTCAAACGATACGCCACGAAGCGGTCGCCAGGCAACACGCTCCGCCGACGTGTAATAAAGACGAAAGGCTCCCGCCCTGTATGCCGATTCTCATCCTGCGGTGGCGATACCGTGAACACTCGATAGTTCATCAGCGCAAAGAACAGATTCATATAGTGAAGATTGAGTCTCCAAAATAGAAATACGATGAACACCAGAGCAACAACCATTGCGGCAAGGTCCCGGACACCTTCCACCTCCTGTCGATAAAAGGGCAATAGTATCGCAAATAGATAGACAAGAACGTGGTTTCGGTGGTCTTCCGCCGTACCCGCGACCAGTTCGCGCACATCTCTCCTGCTCCGGGCGACGCAGAGGCGCAAATATAAGACGGCCCCTGGCACAACCGCCATCGACGTGCAAGCCACGATAAACCAACGATCTGGGATGACACTATTTCCACGAATCGCCCACAGAATAAAAAGCGGCGCCAAGCTGCTGAGCACCATAAACAGTCTGGCGAGCTTGAGCCCTTCGTATACGGTCGATGATTTCGCACGAGCCATCGATGGTCTCCAGCGCGATGCAAGCGGGCTCATCTCACCGACAACTCACCGGAGACGAGCTTGGGGAGCAGTACGTCTCGAAGTATGCCAAGAGAATGGGATTCCCGGACAATACGTTCGCGGCGCTGCTCCAAGTCCAGAGCGAGCGTGTCGAAAGCTTCGATGATCGTTCTCGGAGGAACGGACAAGATCGGCTTCTGCAGGGCATCGATGGGAAGCATGTTGACAGTTGTTCCGTTCGCATAACCACTTACCACGTCGTGCATCCACCGTGAATTCAAAAGCATATGCAGAAACCGCACGGACAGGTACCGTTTGCGTTGTGGCCGCATTCGATACGTGTGATGGCTACATATCCCGCGATCGCCAAAGACGTGGGGCACGATAGCCGCGTACCCGATGAGCAAACGGTCATGGCCCTGCTCCGTGTTGGCGACGATGACGTCTCCGGGGCGAACAACGTGGCGCTCCGCGTAATCACCTGTATAGTGCTTGATGCCCTCGTACTTGTATCCACCGCCCTCGCGGATTGAGTTCAAGTTGTGCAGCGGCATTCCGCTCCGGCGTAGCCCAGAGCCCTTGTAGCTCACGCCCTTCGTGGTTTCGAAGTGATCGGCGAGGTTCTGGATCGGCCAGCCCTCCGGGCTCCTGCCGATCTCGGATTCCACCAGCCAGTCGGGGAACAGGTCGACGATGTTTTTCGGCAGCCCGGTATCGCGACCTTCCATCTTGGCCCGCACCGGGTCGAAATCGACGAACCATGACTTGAAGAGCGCTCGGGCCATCGCCTCCAGCGTCGCGTTCATCCGACGGTTCAGTTCGATCTTGTCGTCGAGCGTGCCGAGGATGTGCGCGATGGCACGCTGTTCGGGAGGGGACGGAAGGGGTACTTCAAGCGTTCGCAGGTAAGTGACAGGTTGAGCAATGGACGGTACGCCCACTTGGGATGTATTGGCCAGAAGTTGATGCTGACCTTCAGGTGAAGTCAAGTATAGAGCGACAAACTCCGGAATTGTCCGAGAGCGGTTGCAGCGAATGTAGAACTGGCTCTGCGAAACAACGTAGCGGTCAAACTGGGAATCCTCTGGAATATAGGACACCTGCCCGATGTTACCCCTATGGGTGAGGATTATGTCCCCACGCTGTACGTTGGCGTTTGCGAGGCGCTGGGCGTGCTGGGGTGTGATGAAGTTGAAGCCAGGAGAGTCGTCGAGTCTAATGCCGTGGAGATGTTTCCCGCTGATGATCGGAACGCCGTCCGGCACAAAAGTGGCGACCTTGATTGAAGAGCCGAACGGACCCATAGCGACCTTCGTCGACACTTCCTCGATGGTGGCTGTTGGCCAGAATCCCGAGCCGGTGCATCTCGTTGTCATCAGTTGCACACGCTGTTTGGCTACGATTCTCCTGAACGCTTCGCCGATTCGGCTAAAGTCCACGACATCCACCGCGAACGGAAGGTCCGAGTCCTCGAACGCGGCCTCCAGTGCGGACAGGCTTCTCCGTGAGATTTCGCCATCACCCTCCAGAGCGAGATCCAGGTCGGACGAGTCCTTCGTCGCCCATGTGGCGCGGCTCCCGAAGACCCAGACCTTCACGCCGTCCGGCAGATGTCGAGCCAGCACGTTGTGGACGATGCGCAGGTGGTCGGCGCGAATGTCAATCGGGGTCGCCAAGGGACTTGCTCCTTGCATCATCAAGCGGCGTCAGGTCGAGTCTCATGACAGGATGCGCGTTCGCCAGAGGAGGTCAGTGAGACACCCGGTTGAGAACCAGCGCGTCAACGATGGTCGCCGGCTCTCTGTCGCGGGTAGCAGGTTCCCAATCGTATCCGTGTTGTCCCTCGTAGTCCTCAACGCCGGTGTTCAGCGCGATGCGAACGAGGGAGATCTGACCGGGCGAGAGGTCGTCGAAGCCTTCCTCGTACCCGTTGACGACAACCCGCAGGTCGCCGGGGTGGGCCTTGAGCGTCTCGATCAGTTCACTGACGGTCATCGGTCCTCCTGACGGGCAAGGAACCCCAGCATCTTCAGGTTTTCGGCGATGGCGGCGTCGAGCCGCGCCCCCTCGGCCTGCTGCTCTTTCAGCTCCACGACGAGCCGCTGCATCTTCTCCTCGAACGGCTCTCCGTCGTCG
Source organism: Vicinamibacterales bacterium (assembly GCA_965202655.1). GTDB lineage: Bacteria > Acidobacteriota > Vicinamibacteria > Vicinamibacterales > UBA8438 > VXRJ01. The sequence continues at coordinate 1,368,479 of CBDBBK010000001.1, forward strand.
GGCTGGGGCTCCGCCCCGACGTAGCGCCCCGGAGTCAGTACGTGGCCGTGCCGGCGGACCTCGTCCAACGCGGCGCTCTTGCAGAAGCCGGGCACATCTTCGTAGGCGTCCGCCCCGTCACGCCACGCGTGGTACGCGCCGGCGATGCGGGCGATGTCGTCGTCCGTCAGCTCCCGGTGCGTGCGGTCCACCATGCTGCCCAGCCTGCGGGCGTCGATGAACAGGATCTCGCCGCGGCGCGGGCGGCTGCGGGCCAGAAACCAGAGGCAGGCCGGAATCTGCGTCGAGTAGAAGAGCTGTCCCGGCAGCGCGACCATGCAGTCCACCATGTCCGCCTCGATGAGGTTCTTGCGGATCGTCCCCTCGCCGGACTGGCTCGACGACATCGACCCGTTGGCGAGCACGAAGCCCGCGACGCCGGCCGGAGCCAGGTGGTGGACCATGTGCTGCACCCAGGCGAAGTTGGCGTTGCCCTTCGGCGGCACGCCGTAGCGCCAGCGCTTGTCCTCGGCCAGCCGCTCGCCGCCCCAGTCCGAGACGTTGAACGGCGGATTGGCGAGGATGAAGTCCGCCTTCAGATCAGGGTGGCGGTCGTTGTGGAAGCTGTCGCCGTGGCCGATCTGCCCCTCGATGCCCCGGATCGCGAGGTTCATCTTCGCGAGCCGCCACGTCGTGTAGTTCGACTCCTGGCCGTAGATGCTGATGTCGCCGCGCGCCCGGCCCCCGTTCCCGTTGCCGCTCGCGTGAGCGTTGATGAACGCCACCGACTGCACGAACATGCCGGACGAGCCGCAGCAGGGGTCGTAGACCCGGCCCCGGTACGGTTCCAGCATCTCGACCAGCACCTTGACGACGCAGCGCGGCGTGTAGAACTCGCCGCCCTTCTTGCCCTCCGCGCTCGCGAACTGCGAGAGGAAGTACTCGTAGACCCGGCCGAGCACATCGCGGGAACGGGCGTCCTCGTCGCCCACCTGGATGTTGCTGACGAGGTCGATCAACTGGCCGAGCCGGTGCTTGTCGAGCGCGGGGCGGGCGTAGTCCCGCGGCAGAACGTCCTTGAGGGCGGGGTTGTCGCGTTCGATGGCGGCCATCGCCTGATCGACGGTCAGACCGATGGTCGACTGTCTCGCCTGGGCCTTCAGGTGCGCCCAGCGGGCCTCCTGCGGCACCCAGAAGATATTCTCGGCGGTGTACTCGTCGCGATCCTCGGCCGCGTCCTCCCCGAACTCGGCGAGCACCGCGGCATGGCGCTCCTCGAAGGCGTCGGAGATGTACTTCAGGAAGATCAGGCCGAGGACGACGTGCTTGTACTCGGCGGCGTCCATCGAGCCCCGCAGGGCGTCGGCCATCGCCCACAGCTCGGCCTCGTGGCCGACGGTGGCCCCGCCGTCCGGCGTTACGCCGGCGTCGCCTGCCCGCTTCCCCGATCGTCGTCGCGCCATGTCGTGACCTCCGCTGCACGGACCCTGGCAGCCCATGGTGAAACCCCCGCTACATTCGAGCGGCGATGCATCCGGCCTCCACCCGCAAGCGTACTACCGGCCGGCAACTTCGCGAGGGCTTCGCGGTCACGGACGGCGCTGAATCACGCGCGCGCCCGTGATGAACCGCCGGTAGTTCGATATCTCGTGGATGATGAACTGCCGGGTGACGCCGGCGTTCCGCCAGACCGTCATCGACTCCATCGACGCGGGCAGCAACAGCGTTTCGTCGGGATCGGAGAACGCCACCGGGCGGTAGCGGACCGTGCTGTTGGAGCTCTCGATGACCATCGTCGCCGGCCCGCCCCGGCGACGCTGCTCGCGCGGCACCCGGAACTCGAACATGCCGCTCAGGCGCTCGTCCACGCGCAGCACGTCCCCGCTTTCCACATCGGCCCAAACCCTTCCGCGAGTGTGTCCCGGCAGATCGACACTGACGCAATTGCCTTCCCACTCGATGGTCGGCGCTTCCTGGCGTCGCAGCCGATACTCGATGACGTCCGTTTCCCGGCCCCCTTCGCGGTCGCGCCCGGACCAGTTGAACACGAAGTCCTGTCGTCTCGCGGGGAGGAAGATCGCCAGGGGTTCGTCGGAGAACGGCTCGGGGTCGGCGCACTCGGGCTCGTCTTCCGGTTCCGCCGGCCGGCCATTGGCCTCCAGGAGTCGTCGCCTCACAACGGGCTCGGGCGCCACGGTGTCCATCCCCTCCGCCCACTCGACCCGCATCTCGTACAAGAGGCTTCTGGGAGGGCCGAGGTCGCGAAAGCCCCGCCCCATCGGCCGCACGCGGACGCGAACGTCCGCCAGCACGTTCAGCGCCCGCGAATAGAAATGCTCGACGGATGCCTGGATGCGCTGCACGATCGCTTCCACGTCGCGGTCGCCCGTATCCTGCGCGGAAACCGGCGCCGCACCCACCAGGTGGGCCCCCAGCACGAACACCCACAGGATTCGCCAGCGCATCCCCGGACAATAGCCGAGATCACTTCAACCCAAGCTGGACCTTGTACTGCGGCCAGTCCTGCTTGAGCGCCCGGAAGGCGTCGTAATCCCGGCAGCGGAGGAAGGGGTTGGTCTCCTTCTCCAGGGCGAGCGTTGAGGCGGGACGGATGCCGTAGTCGTGGCCGGGCCAGACGGTAGCCTCGTCGGGGTAGGCATCCAGCACACGGCGGAGGCTGTCCCATTCGGAAGCCGTATCGGCATCGGTCCTCGTGCCGCCCACCTTGCCGACGAAGATCAGGTCGCCCGTGAAGAGCAGGCGATGCGTCGGCTCGTACAGCGTGACGTGGTCGGGGCAGTGACCGGGGACGTGGAGGCATTCGAGGACGAACGAGCCGACCGGCAGGCTCGCCCCGTCCGGGAGCGGGACCGACGGACCGATCGGGCAGTCGGGGTGCGCAGCGACGGCGGGCGCGCCGGTCAGGCGCAGCGCCTCGGCATTGCCGCCGGTGTGGTCCGGGTGACCATGCGTGTTGACGATGTGCGTCACGGCCAGGCCTTGGGCCGCCGCGCGTTCGGCGAGTGCGTTCGGTTCGGGTGAGGGATCGACGAGGACGGCCACCCCGGCGTCCCGGTCGCCGAGCAGGTAGCCGAAGTTGCGGTCGCCGCCGGTCCGGACCTGTTCAAAAATGAGCGTCATGAAGGTATATTTTAGGGTCCGCGCCGCAGGTACTGTCGGCGCACCGGGAGTGAATGGAAGGCCGGCCCGCGATGCCGGCGCACCGAGGGAGAGGGTTGCCATGCGGAAGTCGCTGCTCGTGAGTGCTCTGGTGATGGGACTGGTGGTCGCTTCCGGCCTTCTTGGCCGACCGGCGATGCTGCAGGATGTCTTCGTGCTGCAGTTGCCGCTCGGGCCGAGTCCATACGACGTGGTCGAGGGTTGGCTGAAGCCGTTCGCGCCGGCCGGACATGCGTTCGGGTCGCATACCGGCGTTTTCGCGGAATCGCCGGACCGCATCTTCATCGTGCAGCAAGGCGAGATCCGGCTGCCCGATCCGGTTCCGCCCGGTTTCGCCGGATTCGTCGGATCGATCGGCATGAACGCGGTCGACGCGGGCGATGACCGCGTCTGGCGCAACTCCATCTTCGTTGTCGACGGCGACGGCAACATGATCGAGTCGTGGACGCAGTGGGACGAGATGTGGGAAGGCGGCGACGGGCCCCACAAGGTGAAGATCAACCCGTTCGATCCCGACCGGAAGGTCTGGGTGGTGGACGAGACGAACCACCAGGTGCATGCGTTCTCGAATGACGGCTCCGAGCTGGTGATGACGATCGGCGAGGAGAGACCGGGGGACGGCGAGAACAACTTCAACCGGCCGCAGGACGTCGCGTTCCTCGAGGACGGATCGATCTTCGTCGCCGACTCCGACAACTCGCGCGTCGTGAAGTTCGACGCCGACGGCAACTACGTCACCCAATGGGGAACGATGGGCATCGAGCGCGGCCAGTTCGACGGGGTGCACGCGGTGGCGACGGACAGCATCGGCCGCATCTACGTGGCGGACACCAACAACGACCGGATCCAGGTCTTCAACGAGACGACCCGCTCGGTCTGGTACCACCCGAACATCTCGCCCGTCGCAGCGTGGCCCGGCTTCGAGTTCCCGAGCGACATCTACGCGTCGGGCTACGAGGTCTGGATCGCGGACAACCAGGAGACGCAACTGATCAAGCTGGATTGGAACGGCAACCCGCAGTTCGCCTTCGACCTCGGCGGCGAGGGGCAGGGGCTGTTCCAAGAGCTGCACCAGTTCTCGGTCGACGCGGACCGGAACTTCTACGCCGTCGACAACATCCAGGGCTTCACGCAGAAGTTCGTTCCGAAGGAGGGAGCGAGCTTCACCGAACTGATGGGGCGTCCCGATCCGGCGCTCCGGTAAGGGCCGCAGTAGAAGCGTAGAAGCCGTGCCCCGACCTGCGGTCTGGCTGTTTGTCGCCGCACTTCTGACCGCATCCCCGGCCGCCGCCGCCGCGCAGGCGCCGGCCGCGGCGGAGGTGGACGGGCACGCCCTGTTGCGGGAGTACTGCGCCGCCTGCCACAACGACCGGACGCGCACCGGCGGCCTGTCCCTGGAGGGCGCCGATCCGGATCACCCGGAGCTGGACCCCGCCACTTTCGAGCAGGTGATCCTGAAGCTGCGGACCGGCATGATGCCGCCCGAGGGCCGGCCGCGCCCGGAGGCACCCGTCCTCGCCGCGTTCATCGGTCAGCTCGAAACCCGCCTCGACCGCGCCGCGGCGGCCGCGCCCAACCCGGGCCGACCCATCCTGCACCGGCTGAACCGGACGGAGTACGCGAACGCGATCCGCGACCTGTTCGGTCTCGACATCGACGCGACGTCGCTCCTGCCGCCGGACGACATGAGCCAGGGCTACGACAACATGTCGGACGTCCTGACCGTCTCGCCGACCCTGCTGGAGAGCTACCTGACCGCCGCCGGCCGGATCGCACGGATGACGGTGGGCGACCCGAACGCCACGCCGTCGGTAGACACCTACGTCGTCCCGCAGGCCTTCTCGCAGATGCGGCACGTCCCCGGCACGCCGTTCGGCACGCGCGGCGGCATCGCCGTCACGCACAACTTCCCCGCCGACGGCGACTACGTCTTCCGGCTGTCGTTCTATTTCGCCAGCATCGGCGCCTTCTTCGGCGACAACATCCCGGCCAAGGGGGAACAGATAGAGATCGCGGTGAACGGCGAGCGGGTGGCCCTGCTCGATCTCGACCGCAAGCTGCGGACGACCGACGTGCTCCGGACCGAGCCGATTCGCATCCGGGCGGGACCGCAGCAGGTATCCGCCTCGTTCATTCAGCGCGCCGCCGGCCCCGTGCAGGACTTCGTCATGCCGTTCGACCAGGCGCTGGCCGACCTGTCGACGGGGCACTTCCCCGGGCTGACCGGCCTCCCGCACCTCCGGAACCTCGGCATCGACGGCCCGTACGACGTGGCCGGCGTCAGCGAGACGCCGATCCGGCTGCGGCTCCTGACGTGCCGCCCCCGCGCCGGCGCGCTTCCCGAAGAAGAGAGAGCGTGCGCGGACGAGATTCTCGCGCGCATCGCCCGACGCGCCTTCCGCCGGCCGCTCACCGGCGGCGACCGCACCCGGCTGCTTCGCTTCTACGATGAGGGACGCGCGGACGCCGATCACGAGGCGGGCGTCCGGATGGGACTGCAGGCGATCCTCGCCGACCCGGAGTTCCTGTTCCGTTTCGAACGGACCCCGCCCGGAGCCGCGCCCGGCGAGAACCACCGGCTGAGCGACCTGGAACTGGCGGCGCGTCTGTCGTTCTTCCTCTGGAGCAGCCTTCCGGACGACGAGCTGATCGAGGTCGCGTCGGAGGGGCGGCTGTCGGACCGCGCCGTGCTCGAAGGGCAGGTGCGGCGGATGCTGGCCGACCCGCGAGCCGAATCGCTCTCGACCAACTTCGCGTCGCACTGGCTGCGGCTGCAGAACCTGCAGGACGTCCATCCGGACGTCTTCCTCTACCCGAACTGGGACCTGAACCTGAATCGGTCGATGCGGCGCGAGACGGAGATGCTGTTCGACAGCATCGTCCGCGAGAACCGCAACGTGACGGACCTGGTCACCACCGACTACACCTTCGTCGATCAGCGCCTCGCCGAGCACTACGGCGTGCAGAACGTCATCGGCAACCGGTTCCGCCGCGTTCCCGTGACCGACGACGCGCGCCGCGGCCTGCTGGGCCACGCCAGCATCCTCAGCCTGACGTCACTGGCCAACCGCACGTCGCCGGTAATTCGGGGCGCCTGGGTACTCGACGTGCTGCTCGGCGCGCCGCCGCCCCGGCCCCCGGCGGACGTCCCGCCGCTCGACGAGAACGAGCATGGCGAGGAACCGGCGACGATGCGCGAACGGCTCGCGGCGCACCGGGCCAGTCCCGCGTGCTCGTCGTGCCACCGCATCATGGACCCCGTCGGCTTCGCCCTGGAGAACTTCGACCCGACCGGCGCGTGGCGGACCCGCGACGGCGGCGAGGAGATCGACCCGAGCGACCTGCTGTTCGACGGCACCGAAGTCGCCGGTCCGGCCGACATCCGCCGCTTCATCGAGCGGCATGAAGCGAGCTTCGTCACCAACTTCACGCGCAATCTACTGATGTTCGCCCTCGGGCGGATCCTCGAGCCGACCGACATGCCGGCGGTCCGCGAGGTGGTCCGGCAGGCGGCGGCGGACGAGCACCGGTTCTCGACGTTCGTCATGGGAATCGTCACCAGCCCGCCCTTCACGATGCGGCGCGTGGATGCGGGAGTTGCCGGGGCGGCGATTCAGCCGTAGGATGCACTGATCCGAGGGTTCCAGGGAGGAGATCGCGGCATGTACATCACCGGGAATCACCTGTCGCGCCGCACCGTGCTGCGCGGAATGGGCGTCTCGCTCGCCCTGCCGTTCCTCGACGCGATGGCCCCGGCGATGGCGGCCACGCGCCGCACCGCCGCCGCGCCCCGGACCCGGTTCGCCGCGATCGAGATGGTGCACGGCAGCGCGGGCAGCACCGGCGACGGCACGCGCCTCCACTACTGGTCGCCCAAGACGGTCGGCAAGGACTTCGAGATGACGCCGATCCTCCGGGCGCTCGAGCCGCACCGCGATTACCTCACCGTCGTCAGTCACACCGACATCGCCCCGGCGACGGCGCAGACCGAAGCCGAGGCGGGAGCGGACCACACGCGGTCGTCCGCCGCCTTCCTCACGTGCGCGCACGCGAAGATGACGGAGGGGGCGGACATCTACAACGCCACGTCCGCCGATCAGATTTACGCGCAGGCCTTTGGCCAGGAGACGCCGCTGCCGTCGATTCAGCTCTGCATCGAGGACGTCGGCTCCCTGACCGGCGCCTGCGGCTACGGCTACAGTTGCGTCTACGCCAACACGATTTCGTGGTCGTCGCCGACCACGCCGCTCCCGATGGAGCGCGACCCGCGCGTCGCCTTCGAACGGCTGTTCGGAGACGGCGCCACCCCGGAGCAGCGCGAGGCGCGCCGCCGCGCGAACGCCTCCATCCTGGATTCCATCCTCGACAAGATCGACGAGCTGGAAATGGGCCTCGGCGCCACCGACCGGGCCCGTCTGGACGACTATCTCGAAGACGTCCGCGAGATCGAACGGCGTATTCAGCGCGTGGAAGCGACCAACGCCTCCGCCGTGGTGCGCGAGCTGCCGGCGTCGCCGATCGGCGTGCCCGACAGTTGGACCGAGCACGTCAACCTGATGTTCGACCTGCAGGTGCTCGCGTTCATGACCGACACGACGCGGATCGCCGCGTTCAAGATGGGACGCGACGTCAGCTCGCGCGTCTTCACCGAGGCGGGCATCGAGACGCCGTTCCATTCGCTGTCGCACCACGGCAACCGGCCCGACCGGCTCGCGGAGTTCGCCAGGCTGAACGCGTTCCATGTGGACCAGGTGGCGCATTTCATCCAGCGGTTGAAGGAGACGCCGGACGGCGACGGCAACCTGCTCGACCAGTCGCTGGTTCTCTACGGCAGCCCGATGGGCGACGGCAGCGTCCACAACCACCTGCGGGTGCCGCTTTTCCTCGCGGGCCACGCGAACGGCCAGTTCAAGGGGAACCACCACCTGCTGTGCGACGACGGCACGCCGATGGCGAACGCGCTGCTCACGGTGCTCCGCCGGCTGGGCGTCGACATCGACAGCATCGGCGACAGCACCGGCGAACTGGACCTCTAGCCATGCCGTCGCCACTGGTGAACCGCCGTCCACGGCGCCCCGTCCCGCGCGCCCGCATGCTGCTGGCGGCCGTCCTGCTTCTGGTCGCGATGGCTGCCGCGCCGGCCGCCGCGGCGGCGTCCGACTCCCCGCTCGCCGACGCCGCGCGTGACGGCGACGTCGAGCAGGTTCGCGCCCTGATTGCCGAGCGCGCCCGCCTGAACGCCGCGCAGGGCGACGGGATGACCGCGCTCCACTGGGCGGCGTTCAATGACGACCACGAGATCGCCGGGCTGCTGCTGGCCGCCGACGCCAACGTGATGGTCAGGACCCGCGTCGGCGCGATCACGCCGCTCTGGCTGGCCGCGAGCAACGGCAGCGTCGAGATGATCGACCGGCTGCTCACGACCGAGGCGGACGTCAACATCCCGACCGCCACCGGCGCCACGGCGCTGATGGCGGCCGCCATGTCGGGCAACGTCGAGGCGATCGACCTGCTCGTCGAGCGTGGCGCCTGGGTCAACGCCCGCGAAACCGAGAACGGCCAGACGGCGCTGATGTTCGCCGCCTGGGAAAACCGTCCCGGCGCGATTCGCGCACTGGTCCGGCACGGTGCGCTGACGGGGCTGATGTCGTTCGTCGTCTCGATGATCGAGGAGCGGCTGGACGATTACGGCAACCCGATTCCCAGCCGGCGGCGCCGCGTCCCGGGCGGCAACTCGGTAATGGGCGGCCTGACGCCACTGCTCTTCGCGGCGCGCGAGGGTCATCTCGAGTCGGTTCGCGCGCTGGTCGATTCGGGCGCCGACGTCGACCGGGTGAGCGGCGGCGACGGCAGCAGCCCGATGGTGATCGCCATCGGCAACGGCCACTACGACGTCGCCCAGTACCTGCTCGATCGGGGCGCGGACCCGAACCTGGTCAACATCGACGGCCTCGGACCGCTCTATGCGACCGTCAACATGCGGCATGCGCCGATCTCGTGGGCGCCGAACCCGCCGACCGACCAGGAAGCGGTGGATTCGCTCGACCTGATGCGCGATCTGCTCGCGGCCGGCGCCGACCCCGACGCCCGGCTCCTCCGGAAGCTCTGGTTCAGTCCGACGTCGCATGACCGTGGCTGGGTCGACTTCGCCGGATCGACCGCCTTCTGGCGGGCCGCCCACTCGACGGACATCGAGGCGATGCGCATCCTCGTCGAGGCGGGAGCCGATCCGAACCTGGCCACCGACGCGGGCGCGACGCCGCTGATGGTCGCGGCGGGCATCGGCTGGGTGGGCAACTTCACGCAGAACGCGCCCGACTCGTTCCTGGAGGCGATCCGCTACTGCCTCGAACTGGGGAACGACATCAACGCCGCCGACAGCCGAGGCTACACCGCCCTGCATGGCGCGGCGGGACGCGGCGACTCGGAAATGGTCCGCTACCTCGTCGAGCAGGGGGCGCGCATCGACACGTTGACCCGCGACGGCAACTCGCCCGCCGACATGGCGTTCGGGCCGTCACGCTTCTTCATCCCGAAACCGGAGACCGCCGACCTGCTGGTCGCGCTCGGCTCCCCCTTCCAGAACAACTGCCGTTCCGATCAGTGCGTCGACGGGAAATTCTTCGGCGGCGCCGGCGACGTCCCGGCGCGGTAGGTCCGGCCGGCCCGCGCCCGGAGCGTCTCGACCTGCCCGGCAATGGCGTCAGCCGGACGGTTGCAGGCGGCGCGATTCCGTGCGCGGCGCTCCTCCTGGTGGTCCTGTGGCCGGCTCCGCTGGCCGCCCAGGCCTCCGGCGACGACAACGCGGACGACACCCCCGGCTGGGACAACGCCACGGAGTTGAGCGTGGTCCGGACGGGGGGTAACGCCGAGACGCAGACCCTCGGCTTCTCGAACACCCTGCGGGTCCGGGGAACGGCGCATCGCCTGCGCTTCCGCTTCGACGGGGTCCGATCGCGCACCGGCGACGAGCGCTACCTCACCCTCCCCCCCGGCATCCGCTTCCCGCTCGGGGGAAGGCCCGAGCAGTTCGAGACGGTGGTGGTCCAGCCGCCGCTCGATCCCGAAGTCGAGCAGTACTTCGTCGAAGGCCGCTACGACCGCGACCTGGGGGAGCGCTTCCTCTGGCACGCCGGCGCGAGCTGGGACCGCAACCGGGAAGCCGGCATCCGCAACCGGAGCATGGTCTTCGCTGGCGTCGGCAACACCTGGGCCGACCGGGAATCGCTGGTCCTGTCCACGGCGTACGGGTTCAGTTACACGGCCCGCGAGGAAGAGGAAGAGGATGGTTTCAAGGCGGACCGGTTCGCCGGCCTCCGCATCAACGGCGACTACCGGCAGCGACTCGGCACGATCACGACGATCGACGGCGCCTTCACCATGAACGTCAACGTGACGGATCGCTCCGACTACTCGCTCCACACGGCCAGCGGCGCCTCCGTCGCGATGACGGATCACCTCTCGCTCCGCGTCAGCCTGCAGTGGCTCTACGAACACCAGCCGGCGCTCGAGGAGGCCGCGATACTCGCGCGCATCGCCCTGCGCGACCCGGACGGCATACCGTCAAGCGGCGACGAACTGTTCGAGACCGTGGCCAACGGCGGCCTCACCGTGGACCTGGGCACCGGCCGGCTCCGGAAGGACGCCTTGGATACGATACTGAGGACGGCCCTCGTGATCAGTTTCTGACGGACGGAGGACATCATGCGAAGCCGCAGCCGATTGACGACTCCACTCGGCGGAAGCGCGTTGCTGTTCGTCATCGCCGGCCTGGTCGCGGCCACGACGGGCGTGGCCCCGACGGCAGGTCAGACCGCGGCGCCCGCGCCGGCGGACGACGAACGGGCCGGCTGTGAAGCACTGCAGCAGATTCGGAACCTGACGGTCACGCACGCCGGATTGGCGGAGACGGAGGGCGGTGCCTCGTACTGCTATGTCCGGGGCATCCTGCCCCCCGCCATCCACTTCCACGCGCAGTTGCCGCTGCCGCGCAACTGGAACGGCCGCTTTCTGAAATGGGGCGACGGCGGCAAGGACGGCGACCTCGACTATGCCGACCACCGGGTGGCGGAAGGCTACGCCGTCGCCAACAGCAACACGGGTCATGACAACGGGGCGGAGCCCGGCTCCTCGTTCGCCTGGAACAACCGGCAGGCCGAGATCGACTTCGGCTACCGCGCCGTCCATCTGACCGCGATGGCGGGCAAGACGCTCGTGCGGCGCTACTACGACGCCGAGCCCGAGTACTCGTACTTCGAGGGCTGCTCCACCGGCGGGCGGCAGGGGTTGATGGAAGCGCAGCGCTATCCCGGCGACTTCGACGGGATCGTGGCGGGGGCGCCGGCGAACCACTACCAGGACATGAACGCCGTGCGCGTCTGGCTGCTGCAGCGCATGTTCCGCGACGACTTCGCCGCCGCGCTCGGTTTCGACACCGACGGCGACGGCCGGTTCGACAGCGTCCGGAAAGTCGAGGTCCTGGCCGACGCGGTGCTTGCCGCGTGCGACCGGAACGACGGCGTCGCCGACGGCGTGATCGACGATCCGCTCGGCTGCGACTTCGATCCGGACCGCGACCTCGCCCCGCACCGGTGCATCGACGACATCGACGGCGAGGAGTGCTTCACGCGGGCGCAGGTGCAGACCGTCCGCGACTTCCACGCCGGGCCGCGCGACCGCCACGGAGAACCCATCTACGCCGGCAAGCCGCTCGGCTCGGAACGGCAATGGCCGCGGCTGTTCATTCCGTATCCCGCGAACAACTTCGCGCCGGGCGCGGTCGGCCTCGGCGGCGACCATCTGAACTATCTCTTCTACGACGAGGATCCGGGCGTCGCTCCGGCCGACATGGTCGATATTTCCACTCCGCCGAACCGGAACGCGACCCCGCCCGAGTGGGCGTGGTGGGACTTCGACATCAACGACGTCAGCGACGGGAAGGGTGACGTCATGAAGGCGATCACCGACGCGGTGGATCCCGACCTGACGCGCTTCCTGCGGCAAGAGGACGGCAGGCTCATCCTCTACCACGGATGGGCCGACGCGCTCGTCGTCCCGCAGCCGACGGTCACCTACTACGAGGAGATGGTCGAGACCACATTCGGGGGCGATCTGCCGGCGGCGCAGGATCGGGCGCGGCTGTTCATGGCGCCCGGCATGGGTCACTGCCGCGGCGGGCGGGGTCCCGATACCTGGGACCGCCTGGCCCCGCTCGTGGCGTGGGTCGAACGGGGCGAGGCGCCCGACGCGCTGATCGCCACGCACGCGACGGACGGCGTGGTCGACAACGAACGGCCGCTCTGCCCCTGGCCCGCGCGTGCCGTCTATACCGGGCCGGCCGGCGGGGCGGACGATCCGGCGAACTGGACGGCCGCGAACTTCACCTGCCGATAACGCGCAATGCGTGGAACCGTGCTGGTGACAGACCGTGGGAGTGAATGACGTGCCGCAACGCTGGCAGCCGATCGAGGACTGCGACTCACCCGGGGCATTGGCCACACCGGGGCTCCCCGCGCTCGCGGAAGTCTGGCGCGAGCAGCGCGATCTGCTGAGCGATACGGATGCGTATCGTCAATTCGAGGAACGGTTGAAGCGCGAGTGGGCCATCGAAACCGGGCTGATCGAACGCCTCTACACGCTGGATCGCGGGGTTACGCAGTTGCTCATCGAACGCGGAATTCAGGCGACGCTGATTCCGCGCGAGCAATCCGCGAATCCGGAACGGATTGTCGCGATGATCGGCGACCATGAAGCGGCGGTCGAGGGCCTCTTTGACTTCGTCAAGGGAAACCGGCGCCTGTCCACAAGCTACATAAAGGAACTGCACGCCCTGATGGCGCGGCATCAGGAAACCGTCGAGGGTGTCGACTCGCTTGGCAGACCGACGTCGGTCCCGCTAGTACACGGCGCCTACAAGACTCTCCCCAACAACCCACTCCGTCCCGACGGGACTATTCATGAGTACTGCCCGCCGGAACATGTCGATTCGGAGATGGACCGGTTGATCGCCCTGCACCACGAGCACGGCGAAGTCGCCGCCGAGGTCGAGGCAGCCTGGCTGCACCACCGTTTTTCACAGATCCACCCGTTTCAGGACGGCAACGGAAGGATTGCGCGCGCGCTCGCGACTTTGGTTTTCGTCAAGGCCGGCTGGTTTCCTCTGGTGGTCCGGGACCGGGAACGGGCGCAGTACATCGGCGCGCTGGAGACCGCCGATGCAGGCGATCTCAAACCGCTCGTCGAGTACTTCGCCCGTCTGCAGCGAAACGCATTCGTCCAGGCGCTGAGCATCGCCGAGGACGTCCGCCAGGCACGCCGGGTGGAGGAAACGATTCGGTCGGTACGGCAACGGCTTCAGGAACGACGAGATTCTCTTGTCGCCGAGTGGGAGGCCGCCAAGACCACTGCCGGAACGTTGCGACAGCAGGCTGAAGACCGCCTGAGACAAGTGGCGGACGAGCTGGGGCAAGAGATGCGCGCCGTGCTCGAGCATGGCAGCTACGACGCCAGCGGAGCGGACGATGGCGGTGACCGCAGCCACTACTATCGCTATCAAATCATCCAGAGCGCGAAGGCACTGGACTATTTTGCCAATCCGGCCATCTATCGGGCCTGGGCGCGGCTGGCCCTGCGCAACGCCAACACGACCGAGATCCTGATCGCGTTCCACGGGATCGGGCGGGAATTCCGGGGCGTCCTGGCCTGTTCGGCGTCATGGTTCCAGCGAGTGGAGACGGACGACGGGGAGCGGGAGATCGGTCCCGTGACGCCGCTGACGGACAGCGCCTTCCTGATCAACTACAAGGAATCGCCCGAAGAAGCCGCTGCGCGGTTCTCGGACTGGCTGGAAGACGCCATCGTGCGCGGCCTGAAGCTGTGGCAAGAGACCGCGTTGTAACGCCAGTCGATAACCTCGTCGCGACGTAGCGGTCGGACGGGCAGCGGCCGACGCGTAGCGCGGGCGCGGCCGGTCATTCGGCGGCCGGGATGTAGGCGGGCGCGGGGCCGGCGTGCTGCACCGCCTCGTTGCCGGACGGCGCGCTGCCGAACATCCGCGCGGGGCGGTCGCTTACCTCCGGCGGCGCGCTGCTGGTCAGGACCAGCCAGTCGGTGACCGTGCCCGGGTCGATGAGGCCCATTCGCAGCTCCTCGACGTTGTCGACCTCGTCACCGAACGCGCTCTCCTCGACTCCGCGCCACTCGACGCGCACCTGCGTGTCACCCTTGTTCGTCAGGCGATACCGGTACTCGTAGCCGTCCGCCGTCGCCTCGACTTCCGACTCGAAGACGACGTTGACGTAGTACCAGAGCTCGTACTCGACGTCGAACGCGCGCGTCCCGAGCGTGGTGACGAGCGGCTCCCACGTCTCGTCCTGCGCCACGCCGGCGGCCGGGGCGGTCACGATGAGCAGCAGAGACAACACCCCTGCCCATCGTGTACTGGGTGGTGCCATGCCCCGTATTGTAGCGCCGGGCGCGGCGGCCGTTGCCGTATGATTAGGGGCTTCCATGGCAGACGCACAGCGCCGGCGGCGCTGCATCGCGCGGCGCATTCGGCGGCTGGCCACGGCGGCGTGCGTCGGCCTCATTGCCTGCGGCGCTGCGCCCGCCGGGGCGCAACCCTCCGGCTCCGTGGCCATCGCGCCGTTCGCCAACATCGCGCAATTGCCGGGCGACGATTGGATCAGCGCCGGCATTACCGAAGCGGTCGCCACCGATCTGTGGGGACAGGGCGTAGCGGTGGCGGACGCCGCGGCCCTCCGCGAAGCTCTCGACCTGCCCGCAGGAGGCGCTCCGTCCGACAACGCCGCGGTCGCCGCCAGCCGGACCCTCGGCGCGCGCTGGCTGGTCGTGGGCGGCTATCAGTTGCTCGGCGGGTCGATTCGGATCACGGCGCGCCTGTTCGACGTCGAGGCGGGCGGCGTGCACGGGACCGCGAAGATCGACGCACGGCTGGACGACCTGTTCCGGGCGCAGGACGAACTGGCCGCCCGGCTGGGAGACCTGCTGGCCGGCGGTGGAGGCGCCGTCGCCGAACGACGCGACGCCCCGGCCGGGCGCGGCCGCGGAGCGGTCCGGCCGCGGGCGCCGGGAACTCCGGAGGGTGGCCGCCGCGCCGCCGCGCCGCCCATCGTCGGGGAAGGCGCCGTGGAACGGGGCGGCAACCCGATCAGCGGCGTGCTGGAGCTGCCGGGGGCGCCCGGCAACCGCGGAAACGGGAACGCCGGCGGCCAGAACCGGGCCGGGCGCGGCCAGCGGGGAACGCCCGGGCGGCCGCGGTCCGGCGGTGGACTGGCCGGCTTCGCGGCGACGCCGAACGTCCAGCAGCGAACGACCATTGGATTCGCCGCCCAGGCGCCGCAGATCGACGGCCGACTGGACGATTCGGTCTGGGAGACGGCCACCCACATCACGGAGTTCGTGCAGGTGGCGCCGGTCGAAGGCGCGCCCGGCACGGAGCTGACCGAGGTGTGGATGGCGTTCGACCGCGACAACCTCTACTTCGCCTTCTACGCGCACTACTCCGACCCGGGAATGATGCGCGCCAACCGGGCCGACCGCGACGAAATCCGGGGCGACGACCGGATGGCCATCCTCTTCGATCCGTTCCTCGATCAGCAACGCGCGTATCAGTTCGAGGTGAACGGCTACGGCGTGCAGAGCGATTCGCTCGTCAACGCGGACGGAAGCCGCGGCGCATCGCGCAGCCGCAGCATGATGTCGCGGTCGTCGAGCCGCAGCGCGAGCGGCACCACGCGCAGCGGCGGCGGGAGCGGACTGAGTAACTCGGGCCAGTTCGGCATCCGGGGCGACGATTCGTGGGACGCGCTCTTCACAACGAGCGGCCGGGTGGTCGAGGACGGCTGGACGGCGGAGATGGCCATCCCGTTCAAGAGCCTTCGCTACCCGCAGCGGCCCGCGGCCGAAGGGCACCGCTGGGGCTTCCAGATAACGCGGGTCATCCGGGGCAAGTCCGAAGCGCAGGCCTGGTCGCCGATCTCGCGCGGCGTCGCCGGACAGCTTACGCAGTTCGGCATTCTGGACGGCTTGCGCGAGCTGTCGCGGAGCCGCAACCTGGAGATCCTGCCGGAGCTGACCGGCGCCCAGCTCGGGTCGCTCGACACCGGCTCCGGCACGTTCAACGAGCTGGACCCGCTGGGCGACCTCGGCGTCAGCGTCAAGTACGGCGTCACCCCCAACCTCACCGCCGACTTCACCTACAACCCCGACTTCTCGCAGATCGAGTCGGATCAGCCGCAGATCGAAACGAATCAGCGTTTCGCCCTCTTCTACCCGGAGCAGCGTCCGTTCTTCCTGGAGGGGCAGGAGATCTTCCAGACCGCCACGACGCTCAACCTGCTGCACACGCGGACGATCGTCGATCCCCGCTTCGGCGGGAAGCTGACCGGCAAGGTAGGAAATACGACGCTCGGCGTGGTCGTCGCCGACGACGAAGCGGCGGGCCGTCTCGACGACACCGATCATCCGCGGTACGGCACGACGGCGCAGACGGTTGTGGGCCGGATGCGCTACGACCTCTACCCGGAGTCGTATCTGGGCGCCATCATGACGTCGCGGCAGTTCGGCGAGGACTACAACCGCGTCGGCGGGGTAGACGGCCGGTTCCGGCTGGGCCGGACCCACCGGTTCAGTTTCCTCGCCGTCAACTCGTCGACGCGCGACCCGGAATTCGGCGAGACGACGGCGCCCGCGTTCGAGGCGGATTTCATTCGGCAGGGCCGGAACTTCGGCTACAGCGCGTCGTACAGCGACATCGACCCCGACTTCTGGACGCAGACCGGTTTCCTGCCACGCGTCAACCTGCGACAGGCCAGCACGACCGTGAGTTACCGCTGGTGGCCCGAATCGGCGCTCATCACCTGGGGTCCGTCACTCACCTATCTTCGGCTGTTCGACCACTCGGGCGTCCTGCAGGACGAGCAGATCCAGACCACGACGAGCTTCTCCTTCCAGCGGAACATCTCGGTCACCGCCACCACCAACCGCGACATCGAGCGGTTCGGCGAGGTCGATTTCCGCAAGGCGGGCTACGGCGCGTTCGGCGTCATCAGCGCCCGCCTGTTGTCCGTGGTGGGCGGCTTCAACGCGGGCGACGGCATCTTCTACGACGAGACAAGCCCGTATCGAGGTCGGCTTACGTCGGCCAATTTCCTCATTTCGGGGCGCCCCACCTCGCGGTGGCGGACGGAGTTGACCGGCATCTACAACAAGTTCTTCAATCCGATCGCCGGAGCCGAGGTCTACAACGTGCAGATCTACCGGTTCCGCAGCACGTACCAGTTCACGACGCGGATGCTGATCCGGTACATCGCCGAGCACAATACGCTGGCCGGCACGCTCGGCAACAACTTTCTGTTCACCTACCGCATCAACGCCGGGACCGTCGCTTACCTGGGCTACGATGATCGCTACCGGCAGGGGCGGCTGCTCGACGAGCTGCGATTCCCGCACGACCGGTTCGAGCGGACCAACCGCGCCGTCTTCGGGAAGGTTTCGTACCTGTTCCGGTATTGACGCACGCACCGGCGCACGGGCGCATCCGGATGCGCAGCGCAGGAGGAACCGCCATGCGAACGACGGTTTCGGAAAGTGCCCCTGAAGCGTATTAAAAGAAAGGGCGACATAATTTAATACTCAGGGGGAGCATCGGGGGCCCATATTAACGCGTATGGCTTCAACATTTAATACTTGTCGCGTCACCACGGCCGTTGCCCTGACGGCCGCCGCGCTTGCAGTCTGGCTGCCCACCGCCGCGCGGGCCCAGGCGATCCACGTCGACCCCCTGCTGCTGGAACGCTACATCGGGCAATACGCGCTGTCGGAGCATTACGTCCTGACGATCCTGGTCGACCGGGACCGGCTCTACGTCCGCGCCCCCACCCGCGGGCAACGGCTGCTGGTACCCACCTCCGAGACCGAGTTCATCGAGGTCGAGTCGGGCCTCCGCCTCCGGTTCGGCATCCGCCAGGACACGCGCGAGGTGGACCACCTGATCTTCGAGCAGCAGGGTATCGGCCGGCGCGCCGACCGCATCACGGCCGACATCGGGATCGATCCGGCTACCCGGCCGGCCGCCGCGTTGCCCGAGGCGACGCTCGAGCGTTACGTCGGCCAGTACGAGGAACAGCCCGGCTTCGCCATCACGATCACGCGCGACGGCGACCATCTGCTGGCCCGGTTGACCGATCAGGATCCCGTCGCGATCTTCCCCGAGTCCGAGACCGACTTCTTCTACCGCGACAGCAGCGCGCGCATCTCGTTCCGCGTCAGCGGTGGACAGGTTGAAGCGCTGCTGCTGCGCCAGGGCGGCGCGGAGCTCGAGATGCGCAGGACGAACTAGCAGGAGCGCGTATCTGGGCTCCCGGCCCACGCGCGCGGAGGCGTCCGGCCCGGCCGGACGAGCAGACCATGACGACAACGCACGACCGGCGGCAGTTCCTGAAGCACACGGTCCGCGCCGGCGCGGCGCTCGCCGCCACCGGAGCGGGAGTGGGAGCGGGCGCCCGCACCGCCGCCGCCCAGGCGTCACCCGACCTGGTCAGTTTCGATCATGTCGCGGTGCCGATGCGGAATACGCCGGCGATGGTCGCCTTCTACCGCGGGCTCGGTTTCGAGGTGATGGAAGGGGACCGTATCTGCTCGGTCCACTTCGGCGACAACAAGATCAACTTCCACCGCCCCGAGATCTGGGAGAGCGGCACGTTCACGCTGCGCGCCCCCGAGGCGGTGCCGCCGTGCGGTGATTTCTGCTTCGTCTGGGGCGGGAGCGCCGCGGCGCTGGAGCAGGCGCTCGAGCGGGTGGGCGCCGTCGTGATCGAAGGTCCGGCGCCTCGCCAGGGAGGCCGCAACGGCGGCCTCGACACCGGCACGAGCCGTTACATCCGCGATCCCGACGGCAATCTGCTCGAGTTCATCATCTACCCGTAGCGCGCGGCGGCAGAGACTGTCGCGCAGGGCCGTGCAGCCCCGAGCTGCCGCTACGCCAGCAGGTCGCGCAGGGCCGGCTCGACCTCCGGGAACCGGAATTCGAAGCCCTCGGCCAGGGCGCGTTCGGGGGTCACATGCTGCCCCTCGATCAGCAGCCCCGCCGCCTCGCCCAGCGCGACACGCAGCGCGAACGCCGGCGCCGGCAGGATCGCCGGACGGCGTAACACGTGCCCGAGCGTCCTCGAGAAGTTCAGGTTGGTCGCGGGTTTGGGCGCGGTACCGTTATAGACCCCGCTCACCTTGTCATCCGTAATAGCCCATTCGAACATCGCCAGCAGGTCGTCCATGTGGATCCAGGAGATCCACTGTTCCCCGTTCCCGACCGGCCCGCCGACGCCGAGCCGGAACGGCAGCAGCATCTTTCCCAGCGCACCGCCGCCCGGATGCTGCACGACACCGACCCGGATCGTTGCGGTACGAACCCCGGCGTCGAGCGCGGGCCGTCTCGCCGCTTCCCACTCGTCGCTGAGCAGCGCCAGAAAATCGTCGCCCGGGCCGTCACGCTCCGTGAACCGGCGGGAGTTACTGAAGCCGTAGTAGCCGATTGCCGACGCGGTGACGAAGACCGCTGGCTTCGCGTCGGCCACCGCCTCGGCAAGGAGCCTCGTGGTGTCCACCCGGCTCGCGCGCAACCGTATCTTCTGCCGCGCGGTCCAACGTCGGCCGATGACGTTTTCCCCGGCCAGGTGGACCACGGCGTCGCTCACGGCGACCGCCTCCCGGATGGCGTCCGGCTCCCAGGTGACGTCGCCGCGCGGGCCGCGACTCACGACGCGGACGGTATGCCCCAGTTCCTCGAGGCGTGTCTTCAGCCTCGACCCGATGAACCCGGTTCCCCCCGTCAACAGAATCGTCATGCCCGTCCTCCCGGCGCCGTCACCATGCACTGCCCATTGAATCACCAAACCGGGACGCCTGTAGTATCGTGAGCCGGTCCGGACAGGGAGACTCACATGCCGTTTGCCAACGCTCGTCGACGCATCACCCGATCCCCTCTTCGCTTCGCCGCGCTGATCGGGGCGGCGCTGGTCGCGGCCGGAACGGCCGGCGTGGCGCAGCAGGCCGCCGACATCAGGCCGGTCAGCGACGCCGTGCTGCAGAACCCGGATCCCGGCGACTGGGTCAACTGGCGGCGCACGCTGGACGGTTGGGGTTACAGCCCGCTCGACGAGATCACCCGCGACAACGTCGGCGACCTCCAGCTTGCCTGGTCATGGGGTCTCGAGCCCGGCGTGTCGCAGACGACGCCCCTCGTCCGTGACGGCGTGATGTACATCGCGAACCCCGGCAACGTCGTGCAGGCGCTCGATGCCGCCACCGGCGACTTCATCTGGGAACACCGCCGTGAAATGGACGAGCGGCTCCGCCCGGCGGCGCAGATGCGCAGCCTCGCCGTCTACGAGGACCTGATCCTGATGAACACGGTCGATGCGCACATCGTCGGCCTCGACGCGCGCACCGGCGAGGTCCGCTGGGACACGGACGTCGCCCCCGACCATGACGGCTACGGCTTCTCGAGCGGCCCCGTCGTCGCGGACGGCATCGTCGTCGCCGGGCTGCGCGGTTGCGAGCGGTTCCGCGAGGACACCTGCTACATCGTCGGGGTCGACGGACGGACCGGACAGATCCTCTGGCGCACCTCGACCATCGCCCGGCCGGGCGAGCGGGGAGGCGATTCGTGGGGCGACCTGCCGCTCCTCTTCCGCGCCGGCGCCGACGCCTGGATCCCCGGCAGCTACGACCCGGTGAACCGCCTCGTCTTCTACGGCACGTCGCAGGCGAAGCCCTGGACCCGCGATGCGCGCGGCACCGAGGGAGATGCGCTCTACAGCAACTCGACGCTGGCCCTCGACCCGGCGACCGGCGAAATGCGCTGGTACTTCCAGCACATCCCGGGCGACAGCCACGACATGGACGAGACCTTCGAGCGGATCCTGATCGATGTCGACGGCCGGCCCTCGGTCTACAGCATGGGCAAGCTGGGGATCCTGTGGCAGCTCGACCGCACGAGCGGCGACTACATCAACGCGACCGATCTCGGCTACCAGAACCTGATGGACCTGAACCGCGAGACGGGCGAGCTCACCTACCGCGACGGTGTGGTGGTGGACGTCGGCGAGGAACTGTTCTTCTGCCCGAGCACCGGCGGCTTCAAGAGCCTGCGGGCGATGGCCTACCACCCGGACACCGAAGCGCTCTACGTCCCCATAAACATGCAGTGCGAGACCGCCGCGTTCGGTCCGGTGGAGCGGCGCGACGGCGGCGGCGGCACCGGCGGCGTGCGCGGCCGGCAAAACCACTTCCACCCCGACGCGCCCGATCAGCTCGGCGAGTTCCAGGCGATGGATGTCCGGACCGGCGAGACGCTCTGGCGGAACCGCCGCCGCGCCCCGTACAACACCGCCGCGCTCACCACGGCGGGCGGACTGGTCTTCATCGGCGACTGGGAGCGCTACATCTTCGCCTACGATGCGGCGACCGGCGACGAGCTCTGGCAGAGCCGCCTCTCGACCATGGCGAACGGCTACCCGATCAGCTACGCGGTCGACGGCAAACAGTACATCGCGTTCGGCGCCGGCGGCCCGCTCGGCGGATCGAGCTGGACCAGCATCATCCCGACCGATCTGCTCCCGGAGATGCGCAACCCGAGAGCCGGGAACGCCGTCTTCGTATTCGCGCTGCCCTGACCCTAAGCCTACCTGGCGAGTCGCGCGCTTACCAGCCGATTCAAGCTCACGCCCTCCTCGGCAGCTTCGATCGCGAGTTCCCGATGTGTTTCGGGAGGCACTCGCACCATGAACCGTCCGCTGTAGGTGCGATCCGCGAGAGGCTCGGGCAGCGATTCTCCATTGGCCCGCATGTCCACGACGACACCGCTCACCAGCTTCCGAACCCCCGACAGCGCCTCGGCAGGAGTCGGGGCCAGCCAGCTCAGCGATGGAAACTCGGCGCAGCGTCCCACGTGCTCGCCGTCCTCTGCCGACCAAGTGATGCGGTAGGTGTAGTGATCAGCCATTCCGAGCCTCGATCCTCTCGATCGCCTTGAGCACCTGACGCACCTGATACGCTTTCGCCATTCCCGCGCGTTCCTGGATGTTCACCCTGGGATCGCCGGGCCACGGCGTGCGGTACACCCGGTGGCTCGTGCCTTTCTGACGCGGCTCTCCGAAGTACTCGTCGCACAGCCGGCACAAGTCCGAGAACTTGACTCCCCTCGGGTTGCGGCGAAGCGCATCGAGGATCGATGCCGTGTTCTTCCCGGGGGACATAGTATCATTATAGATACTACGTTTGGGAATCCATGCGCGGCGTGCTGTGACGGCAGTGCACACGCGGATGGTGTATGGTCCGACGATGCTCCCGGTCTGCCGCGCAAGCGGTGCAGGTGCGCCAGCGCACGCAAAGGGAGCCCGGGGTTGAGAGTCATCAAGATCGCGACGGGCGTGCTGGCCGGCTACGTGCTGATCGTCGTCGCCTTCGAGTCCCTGATCGGCTACTTTCAGCCGGAGTCGCCTGACACGCTGGTGTTGACCACGGTGGACGAGGACGGCGCCGCCGTCGACCGCGTGCTCCAGGCGCTGCAGAGCGACGGGCGGCTCTACGTCGCGGTCAATCACTGGCCCCGCGCCTGGTACCGCCGCGCCCTGGCGAATCCCCGGGTGCAAGCGACTCGCCAAGGTGAAGAGGGAGACTACGTGGCCGTTCCGGTGACCGGCGAGGAGCATGCGCGGGTCGCGAGGGACCATCCACTTCCCCTCGCTTTCCTCTTCCTGACCGGCTTCCCGCCACGCCACTTCGTGCGTTTGGATGAGGAAGCGGATGTTGCCCCTCTCAGGGCAACCCCTTGAACGGGTCGACCACCGCTACGCCAAAGGGTGCGAAGTCACGCACGTTCCGAGTCAGGACGGTCAGGTCGTGACTGGCAGCCGTGGCCGCGATGGCAACGTCGGCGAAGTCCGGGGCCCTCCCGGCGGATCGCGCACGATCCGCAAGTTCACCCGCCAGGCGCGCCTCTCGAAGGCCAAACGGCAGGATTCGCGATCCGTACAGGTGCAGCACCAGATCGATCCATCGCCGGAGGCCAACAGCCTTGGCGCTGGAGCCGGTTCGCTCCAACCTCGCTGCGCCAGCGGTGATCTCCGTCACCGTCACAGCCGACAGGAACAGCTCCTCCGAGTGGCTGTGCATCCAACCAACGAGTGCCGGCGTATGCTGAGGCCGCCCGGGCGCCGACGCGGACAGGACGTTGGTGTCGAGGAGGTACACTCCGGAATCTACAGCCCGGGATCACGGGGCGGCGTGCGAATGCGTTCGAACACGCCGTCGTCTACTGTCGGCATGGAGCAAAGGAGATCGCCGAACGACGGAACCCGACGGAGCCGGTCCCATTCATCGATACCGATGATGACCGCCCGGGGCTTGCCATGACGGGTGATCATGGCTGCGTCGCCCTCAGCCGCGGCCTCCACCAACGCTGAGAGCCTGGCCTTGGCATCCCGCAACTGGATCTGCTGCATAGATTGAACCCTGTTGAAGAGACTACTGTAGTCAGTATAATCCAGGCAACCAGGGAATCGCCTCCCGAGACCTGGAGGGACTCAACCATGCGACGAGACTGGCGCAACGTCCACCGGACGGTCATCGCGTTCGCGCTGTTCGGGCTGGCGGCCGGGTGCGCGACGCCGGCCGGCGAGTCGGCGGCCGCGTACACGGAGGTGGAATGGCCGATGCCGGCGACGACGGCGGCCGACTCGCCGACGGTCTGGAACTTCGGGCAGGTGGTGGCCGTCGCTACCGGCGCCGACGGGAACATCCTGATGCTGCAACGGCAGCGGCATCCCATCCTGGAGTTCGCGCCGGACGGCACGTTCGTCCGGGCCTGGGGCGACGGCTTGTTCAGCCACGGCAAGGTTGCCGGCGTTTCCCCGGAGAATCGCGCGGCGGGCGCCTCCGGCTACTCGGCGGTCTACGGCGCGGCGGGCTGCCAGCACTGCGGAGCCCACGCGATCCGCGTCGATCCGGACGGCAACGTGTGGGTGGTCGACGCGCCGGGGCACGTCATCCACAAGCTCAGCCCGGCCGGCGAACTGCTGGGGCAACTGGGCACGCCGGGCGTCCCGGGTGACGGGCTCGACACCTTCAACCTGCCGACGGACATCGCGTTCGGCCCCGACGGCGATCTCTTCGTGAGCGACGGCTACGGCAACGCGCGCATCGTCCGGTTCACGAAGGACGGCACATACAAGGCGGAATGGGGATCCCGCGGCACCGGACCGGGCGAGTTCGGCCTGCCGCACGGCATCGCGGTGGCTCGCGACGGACGCGTCTACGCCGTCGACCGGGACAACAGCCGCGTGCAGGTGTTCGACTCGGAAGGAACGTTCCTCGACGAATGGACCGACCTGAGCGGCGTGCAGGCGCTGTTCGTTACCGGCGATCAACGGATCTGGGCGGGCGGCGCGCTGCGCGAGCTCGACGGCACCATCCTCACCGAGCTGCCGGACGGTTACGGCGGCCATGGAATGACCGTCTCGCACGACGGCGAGGTATTCGTCGCCCAACTGAGCGGACGCGTGCAGAAGTTCGTGCCGGGATCCGGCGGCTGAACGGCCGGGCGGACCGGGACCGGCACAGGAGGCGGAGCATGAACCAATCACGAATGGCGCGGGGTCTGGCGGTGGCGCTGGTCACGGTGGGCGTGCTGGGGCCGGCGGGCGCAACGCCGGTAGAGGCGCAGTCGTCCCAGTCGGAATCGTGGACCCTGCCGCGGACGCCGGACGGCCAGCCGGATCTGCAGGGCGTATGGGCCAACAACACCGCGACGCCACTGGAACGGCCGGAGATCCTGGGTGACAAGGCGGAGTTGACCGACGAGGAACTGGCTCGCGTGCAGGCGCGCTACGCGGAACTCTTCGCGAGCGGCGAGAGCGACGCGGCGTTCGCCGACAGCGTGTTCGTCGCCGCCCTCAGCGAACAGGACTCCTTCTCGTCGCGTGACACGGCCACCGGGAACTACAACCAGTTCTGGCTGGTGGACCGCGAGTTCGACAACCGGACCTCGCTGGTGATCGACCCGCCGAACGGACGGCTGCCGCCGTTCACGCCGGAGGCGCAGCGGCGCCGCGAGGCCCGGATCGCCCATCTGGCCGACAATCCGGCGTCGTCGTGGACCGATCGCCGGCTACAGGAGCGCTGCATCACCTTCGGCATGCCCAACCTGTTCGCCGGCTACAACACCTACTACCAGATCATCCAGACGCCGGGGCACGTCGTATTCCTGCACGAAATGATCCACGACGCCCGCATCATCCCCCTGGCCGGCGCGCCGCATGTCGATGACGCGATCCGG
This sequence comes from Vicinamibacterales bacterium, assembly GCA_965202655.1. GTDB lineage: Bacteria > Acidobacteriota > Vicinamibacteria > Vicinamibacterales > UBA8438 > VXRJ01. Next base: position 1,393,995 of record CBDBBK010000001.1, read on the forward strand.
CAGTGGCACGGCGACTCGCGCGGGCGCTGGGAGGGCGACACGCTGGTGATCGAAACCACGAACTTCTCGCCCAGGAGCGAATCCCCGGCGGCGCTGTACCAGCGGACGCGCGGCTCCGCCGAACGGTTGCGCCTGATCGAGCGTTTCACCCGGGTCGGCCCCGACACGCTGCAGCACGAGTTCACGGTCGAGGATCCAGGCACCTACGCTGGCACTTGGACGGCCATGATCCCGCTGTCGCGAAAGGACGAAGCGCTCTTCGAGTACGCCTGCCACGAAGGCAACATCGGCATGGAAGGCATCCTCGCCGGCCATCGCGCCGAGGAGCGGGAAGCCGAAGCGGCGGCCGCGGGCGCGCGGTGACGGCTGGCTGCGGTCCCCGGGAGTGGCTCCCCCGTCTCGGGGTCGTGTGGATCGCAGCGCTCTTCACACCGGCTGCGGCGGCGCTGGCGCAACCCTCGGAACTCGAACCGGGCACGCCCGATCCACGTGACGCGGTGACTGCGGCTTCCGGCGCGGCCGCTGGAACCGCCCCGACCGGCGTGCCCGACCGCCCGCTGCCTCCGGCGCCACCCGCCGTGCTCGCCCGGGACACCCAGGGGCGGGCCACCGTGCGCGCCGTCAGGCTGGCCACCGGCATCCGCCTGGACGGCGTCCTCGACGAACCCGCGTACGAGACCGTCGCCGCCCTCGACGACTTCATCCAGCAGGAACCGAACGAGGGAGCGCCGGCCAGCGAGAGAACGGAAGCCTGGGTGCTGTTCGACGCGGACAACATCTACATAGCCGCCCGCCTGTGGGACTCGGCTCCGCCGTCCGCGTGGGTGGCGAACGAGATGCAGCGCGACACGCCGCAACTCCGCGAGAACGACACCTTCTGGGTCGCCTTCGACACGTTCAACGACCGCCGCAACGGAATCGCCTTCTACACCAACCCGCTCGGCGCGCTCGGAGACTTCGCGATCACCAACGAGGGCAATCCCAACGGCGACTGGAACCCGGTGTGGGACGTGCGCACGGGGCGCTTCGCGGGCGGCTGGACGGTCGAGATGGAGATTCCGTTCAAGTCGCTGCGCTACCGGCCGGGACCGGACCCCGTCTGGGGGATCCAGTTCCGCCGCATGGTGCGCCGGAAGAACGAGCGCTCCTACCTGACGCCGGTGCCCATCTCGGCCGGACGTCGCGGCATCTTCCGCGTATCCGATGCGGCGATGCTGGTGGGGCTGGAGCTGCCCGCGGCCGGCAACAACGTGGAAATCAAGCCGTACACCATCGGCGGGACCACGACCGACGTCAACGCCAGTCCACCCACGGCATGGAACGGCGACGCCGGCGTGGACGTGAAGTACGGCATCACCCAGAACCTGACGGCCGATTTCACGTACAACACGGACTTCGCCCAGGTCGAAGTGGACGAGCAGCAGGTGAACCTGACCCGCTTCAACCTGTTCTTTCCCGAGAAGCGGGAGTTCTTTCTCGAGGGCCGGGGCATCTTCGAGTTCGCCCGCGGCGGCGGCCCCAGTTCACGGTCGAGCGCCCTGCGCCAGATCGGCGGCGGCGGCCGCAGCTCGCGCGGGAGCGGCAATGCGCCGACGCTCTTCTACTCGCGCCAGATTGGCCTCGAGAATGGAGCGGTGGTTCCGATCGCCGGCGGCGGCCGCGTCACGGGGAAAGCGGGCGATTTCGACGTCGGAGCCCTGAACATCCAGACCGGCGAGCTGGCGCGCGGGTCCCAGGGAAGGCCGGACGTCGAATCGACCAACTTCACCGTCGTGCGGATAAAGCGCGACATCCTGCGCCGCAGCGCGGTCGGCGCGCTCTTCACCAACCGTTCCGTGTCGGTCGTGGGAGAGGGCCGCGGCGCGAACCGCGTGTTCGGCGCCGACGCCACCCTGGCGTTCTACGAGAACGTGAGCGTGGTCGGCTACGTCGCCCGGACGCAGACGCCCGGCTTCGAAGGGCGCGATGCGAGCTACCAGGGCCAGTTGATGTACGCCGGGGACCGCTACGGCATGACGGCCGAGCACCTCGTTGTGGAAGACAACTTCATTCCCGAGGTGGGCTTCCTCCGGCGCGACAACTTCCGGCGTTCGTACCTCGCGGGACGTTTCAGCCCGCGCCCGGCGTCGCTTGAGACGGTGCGGCAGTTCCGGCTCGAAGCGAGCTACGAGCACATCCTGACCGCCGATACCGGCATCGTGGAGACGAAGCAGGCGCAGGTCGGCTTCAACACCGAGTTCGAGACCAGCGACCGGCTGGGGATGACGTTCGCGGACAACTACGAGTTCCTCGTGCACCCGTTCGCACCCGGGCCCGGCGTCGTGCTGCCGGTGGGCGGCTACGGGTTCCGCGACGTCGAGGCGACCTACACGATCGGGGCGCAGCGCCGGCTCACGGGCATCGTCACGGTACGGGGCGGCGAGTACTTCAACGGGAACATCCGGTCCATTGGCTTCAGCCAGGGACGGCTGGCGGTGACTCCGGAGCTGTCGATAGAACCGACCCTGTCGGAGAACTGGATCGAGACGCCGCACGGCTCGTTCCACACCCGCCTGATCGTCTCCCGCGTCACCTATACGTTTTCGCCCCGCATGTTCTTCGCCGGCCTGATTCAGTACAACTCGGCCACGAACAGCGTCAGCACCAATCTCCGGCTTCGGTGGGAATACCGCCCCGGCAGCGAGCTGTTCGTCGTTTACACGGAAGACCGCGATACCGACCCCCTGCGGCCGGACCGTTTCGACAGCTTCTCCTTGCTCAGCAACCGCGGTCTCGTGGTCAAGTTCAACCGGCTGTTTCGCCTGTAGCGGGGATCTCCCGGAACCCGTACAATCGCGGGCGTCCCGATGATCACCGACAGCGCCCTGGTCGCGATCGCCGGCCTGGTGGCCGTCGTCGCCCTGCTCTTCCTCCTGATCGCGCGGTTCAAGTGGCACGTCTTCATCGCGCTGCTGCTGCCCATCGTGCTGCTCGCGCTGGTCCCGGGGCTCGACCGGGAGGCGTTCATCGACGCCTTCGAGCAGGGCTTCGGCCGCACGATTCAGAGCATCGCGGTCGTCATCGTCCTCGGCTCGGTACTGGCCGAGGCGCTGAAGCACACCGGCGGTATCGAGCGGATCACCATCTCGATGATCCGGTGGGTCGGAGAAGCCCGGATGCCGCTGGCGCTGACGCTGAGCGGCTTCGTGATCGGGCTGGCGATCTTCTCCGACGTCGGCTACGTCATCCTGAACCCGCTGGTCCATTCCGCCGCGTTGAACAGCGGACTGAACATGAGCGTCATGGCGACCGGCCTGGTGGGCGCGATGCAGCTCACGCATGCGATGGTGCCGCCCACGCCGGGGCCGCTCGCGGCGGTTGCGCTGGTCGGCGCCGACATCGGCCAGGTGATCCTGTTCGGCGGGATCGCGACCTTCGCCGGGGCGCTCGCGGGCTGGGCCTATGCGTCGATCGTCGGCCCGCGCATCGAATCGCCCCCGTCGCGTGAGTTCGTCGGGCAGTCGTTCGTCGAGCAGGGACGCGAGGCCGAGCTGCCCGCCACGTGGAAGGCCTACGCGCCGATCCTCATTCCGCTCGCCCTCATCGCCGGGCAGAGCGTGGCGTCATTCGCCCTGCCGGACGGCCACTTCGTGAACCGCGCGATGCTCTACCTCGGCTGGCCTGTCGTCGCCCTCGGCATCGGCGTGCTGCTCGCCTACCGCAACACGCGGGCGAATCAGGGGGCCGCGCGGACCAGCGAGTGGATCGAGAATGCGCTCCGGACGTCCGCCATGATCATCATGGTGACCGGCCTCGGCGGCTCGCTCAGCCAGATCCTGCGCGAGACGCCCGCCGTCGACGCCATCGCCGGGGCCGTCGCCGCGACCGGCGTCCCCTCCATCTTCCTGCCGTTCGTTCTGGGCATCGCCGGCAACATGGTGACCGGCTCGACCACCGTCGGCGTGATCACCGCGGCCAGCGTCGCGGCGCCGATGATGGGCACCCTCGGCCTCAGCCCCGAGGCGACGATGCTGTCCGGCGCCGCCGGCTCCATCATCATCAAGTACGTCAACTCCAGCTACTTCTGGGTCTGCACGTCCCTGTCGAAGATGTCGCTCAAGGCGGGCCTGCTCTCCTACGGCGGGGTCACGCTGGTGAACGGCGTGGTCGCGATGGCGGTCGTCTACGTCCTATGGGCGGCCGGCTTGATCTGAACACCGCGCGCTTCAACTCAGAACGCAATCCGCTGAACACCGTTGACTCGGTCGAAATGGGCGTCGTTGCTCAACACCGGGAGTCCGTGCTGGCGTGAAAGCGCGGCGATCCAGGCGTCGTTCGGCGGAATCGGGTGGCCATCCCGCTTCAGCTCCAGACGAACGTCAGCGTAGACGCCGGCGGTCGCGTGGGTCACGACGGCGATCTCGGCCAACGGAAGGTAACGGCGCAGCCAATCTTCGTAGCGGGCGCGATGGCTCGATTGGCGAATGCCGAAGTAGTACTCGCCCAGGACGACACTCGGAACCACGAGGCGACGGGCGGACCGGAGTGGAATCTCGACTGCTGCGGTCCCTTCCGCCCACGCAGACAGGGCGTTGGTGTCGAGAATCATGCGATGTCTTCGGGCGCCAGCGTTTCGAATTCCGCCTCAATCACTTCGGCTACACGGCGGTGCTCGTCCGACAGATCCGCCAGGCCGCCGAATCCGGCCATCCAGGGAGCTTCGTGCTCGCGCCCGCCAACTGCGCCGCCGTACCGCCGGAGCTTGTCTTCGAGCGCGTCGGTGAAGAACTGCTTCAAGGTCATGCCGCGGCTGGCGGCCAGAGCTTTGGCCTGCCGGAAGGCGCCGTCGGGCAACTCTATGGTCGTCTTCATGTAGGCATATTTCCATATTTACGGGTTTTGGTCAATGCACTCGCCCCCCCTGCCAATCGGCAGCACGCAGTTCCAGCGCCTGCTGGCAGCTAAGCCTGCGCGGCGACGAGATCATCGTGCTCGAACGCCGAAGCGAGACGGTCGATGTCGCGACGTGTCGCCCCGAGCCGCTGCGCGGTGTCCCTCCATGCGGCCACCGCGCCTCCTGCTTCTCCGGTGATCGCGCGCGCGGTCGCGGTATCGAGGGCGTACGACCCGGCTGTCTCCAGGGCCAGATCGAGTGACGCGGCCGGATCGTTGAAGTCAATCGACGTAGAGAGGACGCGAGGCCGCACATCGGCTGGAGTCGGGTTGAGATCGTAGGCCGGCGAGAGACGCCAGCCGAGTTGGCCCTCGTGCAGGAAACCGTGATTGCGCAGGTGATCGTCCGTGTTCGAGATCAGTACGTTGAAGACGATGCGCCGCCACAACTGCGCGAGGTCACGCCGTGGTTGGGCACCGTGCTGGCGCAGTGCGTCCGCGATCTCCAGATACGAGCGCGCTTCCCGGTCCGCGCCCCCCACCAGGCTCATGGCGGAAACGAACGGTATCCGCTCGTTGCCCCGGCGGTCGAAGCGGCCGACGACCAACACGGTCTTGCCGCCGACGCTCTGGATCCGCCACGACGGCGTCTCGATCCCGGCGCGTTCCGCCAGGGCAAGCGCCACCGCTTCCCAGAGAACGACGTTGCGGTCGTCCTCGGTGTGAGGGAACTTGGCGAGCGCTATCCCCCCGTCCGGCAGCCGCACCGCCGCCTTGGGTCGCGCGCCGCCGAGTGACGACCCGGGACCAATCAGAAGACGCAGATCATCATCGCCCTCTCGGTCGGCGGTCACCCGCTCGGCGCTCGCGAGCAACCGCCGCAGTTCGACGAGCGGCGGAATACGCGAAGGTTGGGGCGAAGCCAGAAACGGCCCGGTTGGCTCGTCGGCGAACCGGAGCGCACCCTGACGGGCCTCGTCGTCGACCGCCAGGAGCACATCGACCTCCGAGAGGGATCGTGGCGCCACATCGTTCTGCCGCGCCCGGCGGCTCTCGGCCCGACGCAACAGCATCCGCCCCCAGCGGTCGGGCGCCGCATCGCTCATCGCCCCGAACAGCGGAACGCTCCCGGCAGTATGGAACGGACCCGTCGTGAGGGTTAGCGCGGGATCGATCGCAAAGCGCTCCTGATGCTCCAACCAGCTTGGGTCGTACTCGAAGGTCGCACTCTGCCGGCCGCCGCGGTTGCGGCACCAGAGGCGTCCGACGAAGACCGGTGCTCCGTGGAGATCGACGGACACGAAGACTTCGCGCTCCATCGTCTACTCCCGCGACAGAACGCGCCGGCGGCGGGCGCGAATGCGTTGCGGCAGCCGCTCCGCCTCGAGGTCCAGCCCGACGGTGTCGCGCCCGGGGTCGGCCAGCGCGGCGATCCGGTCCGACAGCCCCAGGACGAAGAGGACGGTCGCCACAGCGCCGAACGAGACGCCCGGATCACCCCGCTCGATCTTGTGGAGGGTGGAACGACTGATCAGGGCGCGCTCCGCCATCGTTGCCGTCGGGATGCGGCGGCGACGGCGGGCGTCGCGGATATCCGCACCGAGCTGCATCAGTGCGCGGCGCGCTGCGAACGGCATAGACGTTCTGACCGGAACACTCATAATGTCTTTAAATTGACACTTTATAAATTATACCGTTTAGTATTCCACGCTCAAATGACGCGCCGAGGGCGGGGCGCCGCACCGTGAGTCTCCTATTGCCCTTCGCTGAGCTCCAGGCAAAGCAGTCGGGGCGCGGCCGGTGTGCGGCAGCGCGATATGATACGGATTCGACTCGCCGGACATTGACGGGAGGCAGCCGTGGGGAAGATCGAGAAGCGCTGGCGGCGTGGCATGTCGCGCCGGAAGGCGATTGCCGGAATGGCGTCGTTCGTGGCAGCGTCGCCCGTGCTGTATGCGCAGCGCGACCCGTGGCCGCTCGGGCCCCACCGGCGGTTCCTGGGCTTCGACGAGATGCGCGACGTCTTCGACTTCGAGCCGGTCTTCCGGGCCAACGTCCCGCTCTCGAGCTACGACTACACAGCCCACGGCACGGAATCGGAGTTCACCCTGTACCGCAACCGCGACGCGATGGACTGGGTGCAGCTCGTTGGCCGCGGCGGCATCGATCCGGAATCGGTCGACACGACGACGGAGCTGTTCGGCCACCGGATGCCCAGCCCGATCATGATCGCTCCCACCTCGTTCCAGCGCGACCTCCACCCGGACGGCGAGGTGGGCATGCATCGCGCGGCGACGACGATGGACACGACGATGATCGTCAGCAACGCGTCGCACTTCCCGTTCCGGCGCATCGCGGAGACGGCGGAGGGACCGCTCTGGTTCCAGCGCTACGCGACGCCGGATCCCGAGACGAACCAGAAGGTGCTCGCGGAAGCGCAGGAGCTGGGCGCGCAGACCATCGTCGTCACCATCGATCAGCAGGCGTCCTACTACGAGCGCGACCTGCACGACCGTCACCTCGGGGGATCGCCCCGCACCGTGACGCGCCGCACGCAGGCCGATCCGCCCAACCCCTACCGCGTGAGCGCCGGACGCCTCTGGTACGAGTGGTCGCTCTTCGATCAGCTCCGCCCGATGTGCGAGGTGCCGATGCTCGCCAAGGGGATCCTGACCGCCGAGGGAGCGCTGAAGTGCCTCGACATGGGCGTCGACGGCATCGTCGTCTCGAACCACGGCGGGCGCGCGATTGACTACGGGCCGTCGAGCCTCGAGGTGCTCGAGGAGGTCGTCGAGGCGGTCGACGGCCGCGTTCCGGTGCTCATCGACAGCGGGTTCCGGCGCGGCAGCGACGCCCTCAAGGCGCTCGCCCTCGGGGCCAACGCGGTCTGCTTCGGCCGCGCACTCCGCTGGGGGCTCGGCGCGTTCGGCGAAGCGGGCGCGCAGCGTGTGCTGGAGATCCTGAACGCCGAGCTGCGGCATGCGATGGCGGCGGTCGGCGTCGATTCGATCGCCGGGATCGACCGCAGCATCGTGAAGACCAACTTCCCGTAGGGACGGCACGGAACCCACGAAGAGCACGACGATGAGGATGGCAAGACGCGGAACGATCGACCGTCCGACGACGAGCAGCCGGCGTGACTGGCTGCGCCGGCTCGGGCTGACCGCCACCGGCTCCACCGCCGCACCCGCTGCCGCTGCCACGGCGCCGCCGGCCGCCCAGCGCGAGCCCTGGAGCGGCGCGCCGCCGAACGACCGGCTCGCACCGGTGCTCGAGCTGGTCAACGTACCGGAATTCGAGGCGATGGCGCGCCTGCTACTCACGCCGGACCGGTTCGAGACGATCGCGGGCGGCGACCGCGGCTCGTTCGACCGGATGACGTTCCGCCAGCGGCTGATGGTCTACGCGATGGACCTCGACCTGACGACACGGCTGTTCGACTACGACATGTTCGCGCCGATCATCGTCGGACCCGTCGGCAACCAGTCCGCCCTGCACCCCGACGGCGAACTGGCGACGGCGCGCGGCGCGTCAGACGCCAAGGCGGTGATGGTGGCGACGCGCCAGTCGGACAAGCCCATCGACCAGGTGGTGGCGGCAAGCGGCGAGCCGGTCTGGTACCAGATCTACGCGGGCGACGCCGGCGCCGAGGACGACGCGGCGCGCGCCGTGGAGGCGGGGTGCCGCGCCGTCTGCGTCACGGTGGGAGTGGGCGCCGACCACCAGCCGGCCGCATTCGACTGGGACGCGGTCGGGCGGCTCAGCAGTGCGGTCGACGTGCCGGTCGTGGCGAAGGGGATCCTGCGGGTGGACGACGCCCGCGCCGCCCTCGATCAGGGTGCGCGCGGCCTGGTGGTCTCGAACCACGGTGGCATGCTGCCCGCCGGCAACGCCCTGGCGATCGACGTCCTGCCGGATATCGCGGACGCCGTGGGCGAACAGGCCCCGGTCCTCGTGGACGGGAGCTTCCGCCGCGGAACCGACGTCCTGAAGGGGCTGGCTTTGGGTGCGACCGCCGTCATGGTGGCGCGCCCGCCGATGTGGGGTCTGACCGCCTACGGCGCGGAAGGCGTGCAGGTGGTGATGGAGATCCTCCAGACCGAGCTGGCCCGCAACATGGCCTCCTCCGGACGTCCCACCATCGCTATGATCGACCGCGAGCTGGTCCGCTTCGATTCGCGCTAGCACGCGCCAGGTTGCACCACAATGGTGCGCCGGATTCCAGTCCGGCAACGGGAGGCTCCGATGCACGCAATGACATCCCGGCGAAACCCACGATCGGCGACCGCGATCACGGCGGCCGTACTGGCTGTCACGGTGGCTGCCGCGGCGGGCGTCGCCACGATCGCGCTCCGGGCGCAGGACGCCGGCATGGTCGAGTGGGCCTACGTCGGCGCGGATCAGGGCGCGTCGAAGTACTCGCCGCTCGCCGACATCGACCGGTCCAACGTCGATCAGCTCGAGATCGCCTGGACGTGGGAGCCGAACGAGCTCCCGAACCAGGAGTTCGGCACGCGCCCCGGCAGCTTCGAGGTGATGCCGCTGATGATCGACAACATCGTCTACGTCTCGACGATGTACACGCGCGTCGTGGCTCTCGACGCCGAGACCGGCGAGCAGCTCTGGGCGTTCGACCCTGAGGCGTGGCGCGGTGGCGCGGAGGGCAGCCCGCCGGGCGGCTTCAAGCACCGCGGCGTGGCCGTCTGGGGCGAGGGCGACGGGATGCGGATCTTCATCAACAGCCGCGACAGGCTCTACGCCGTCGATGCGGCGGATGGCACGCTGATTCCGACGTTCGGCGAGGACGGCCAGATCCGGCTGACCGAGGACTTCCCCAACCCGGTCACCCCCGACATGTTCGACCAGACGTCTCCGCCGGTGGTCTTCGACGACCTGGTGATCGTCGGCAGCCGCGTGCCCGACCGCATCCAGCGGCGGTTCGACACGCCCGGCTCGGTGCAGGCGTTCGACGTGCACACGGGCGAGCGGCGGTGGGTCTTCTACACGGTGCCGCAGTCGAATGACGCGTTCGGCGCCGACACCTGGGAGGGCGGCTCGTGGCGTTACACGGGACACGCCAACGTCTGGGGCCTGATGTCGCTCGACGACGAGCGGGGCCTCCTCTATGTCCCGACCAGCACGCCGAGCAGCGACTACTGGGGCGGCGACCGGCTCGGGGCCAACCTGTTCGCGGAGTCGCTCGTCTGCCTCGATGCGCGGACCGGCGAGCGGCAGTGGCACTTTCAGGCCGTCCACCACGGGCTGTGGGACTACGACTTCACGTCGGCCCCCAACCTGATGACGCTCGAAGTGGACGGCCGGACCGTCGACGCGGTGGCGGAGGTCTCCAAGCAGGGCTTCACGTACGTCTTCGACCGAGTGACGGGTGAGCCGGTCTGGCCGATCGAGGAGCGGCCGGTCGACACGGAGACCGACGTTCCCGGCGAGGTGCCCTACCCGACCCAGCCGTTCCCGACGAAGCCGCCGCCGTTCGCGGCGCAAGGCGTCTCGCTCGATGACGCGAACGACCTGACGCCGGAGATCCACCGCATCGCCACCGAGGAGATGCAGACCTTCCAGCTCGGTCCCCTCTTCACGCCGCCCAGCCTGCGCGGCACGCTCCAGCGCCCGCGCGTCGACGGTGGCGCCAACTGGGGCGGCGCGGCCCTCGATCACGAGACGAACTGGCTGTACGTGCGGACGTCAGAGGGGGTCTCCCCCAACCAGGTCTGCGCGACCGATCCGAGCGTGCCGGACGTCGACGTCGAGTACACCAACAACTGCCCGCGCGGCGGGTCGGCGGGGATCTTCCGCGGACTGGACGGCTACGTCCCGGCCGAGCGCAGCCAGCTCGGGCCGATCCCGCTGATCAAGCCGCCCTACGCGAAGCTCGTCGCGATCGACCTGAACGCGGGCGACATCGCCTGGAGCGTCCCATTCGGGGAAGGCAGCCGCGTGATGCGGTCGCACCCACTGCTGCGGGGCGTCGACCTGCCCGACCGCCTCGGCACGCCGGGGGCGATGGGCCCGATGGTGACCGCCGGCGGACTCGTCTTCCTCGGTGGCGGCGACCCGTATCTCTATGCGTTCGACGCCGCTACCGGCGAGGAGCTGACGCGCCACGCGACCGAGTTCCGGACGAGCGGCAACCCGATGACGTATCGCTCGCGCGCGGGGAAGCAGTTCATCCTGATCGCGACCGGCGCCGGCCCCGACGCCCGCCTGGTCGCCTTCGCGCTACCGTAGGGTGATGTCCAGCCGCGTCATCTCCCTCTCCAGCGATACCGAGACCCGCCCCACCGAAGGAATGCGCGCCGCCATCGCCGCGGCGGCGGTGGGTGACGAGCAGAAGAACACCGACCCGACCGTTCTCGCCCTGCAGGAACGGGTCGCCGCGCTGCTCGGCAAGGAGGCGGCGCTCTGGATGCCGACCGGGACGATGTGCAACCTGGTGGCGGTCCGGACCCACACGCGCCCGGGCGACGCCATCGTCGCCGACTGGATGGGCCACATCGTGCGGGCCGAATCGGGTGGGTCGGCTCTCGCCTCCGGGGTGACGATCGAGCCAGTCCGGACGGCCCGAGGCATCTTCACGGCCGAGGAAGCCGAAGCCGCGATCGCCCGGACGACCTCGGTCCCGCCACCTTACGGCCAGCCGGTCACCCTGGTCTGCGTCGAACAGACACACAACTTCGGCGGCGGCGCGATCTGGCCCCTCGATACCCTGCGCGCGGTCTCCGGCGCCGTGCGTGGGCGCGGCATCGCGATGCACATGGACGGCGCGCGGCTGATGAACGCGTCGGTGGCGGCCGGCGTGCCGGCGTCGGACTTCGCCGCCTGCGTCGATTCGGCGTGGATCGATTTCACCAAGGGACTGGGAGCGCCGATTGGCGCGGTGCTCACCGGATCGAGGGACTTCATCCGCGAAGCCCGGCGCTTCAAGCAGCTCTTCGGAGGAGCGATGCGCCAGGCGGGAATCGCGGCGGCGGGCTGCCTGTATGCGCTGGATCACCACGTCGAGCGGCTGGCCGACGATCATGCGAATGCGCGCCGGCTGGCGGCCGGACTCGCGGAGACGGACGGCATCCTGCTACGGACGCCGGAACCGGAAACCAACATGGTCTTTTTCGCCGTCGACGGCCTCGAGATGAGCGCCGATCAGTTTGCCGCGAAGCTGAAGGCGGCGGGCGTCCTGATGAGCGGAGCGGGTGGTTACGTCCGCGCCGTCACGCATCTCGACGTGTCGCGGGACGACATCGACCGGGCTCTGGCCGTGATCCGGGCGGTGGCCGCCGGCGACGACTGATCAGACCAGCCTGCCCGACCGCATCCGGCCGGGGCATCGCATCCGGCCGCGACATCGCGGCGGGTCGGGACTACAATACGCCGATGAACCTGCGGCTCCGCGCGGCGGTGGCGATCCCCGTACTGTTGGCCGTCCTTGCCGCTCCGGCAGCCGCCCAGAACCACCCCGGCAGCGTTCCCTACCAGCAGGTATGCCAGGCGTGCCATGGCGAGGGGGCACGCGGGAATATCGCGCCCGCCCTCGTGCCGGGCAGCTTCGACGCCGACTATGTCCTGGCCGTGGTGCGCGAGGGATACGGCCAGATGCCGCCCATCTCCCGGCGCGAGCTCACCGACGATCAGGTGCGGCAGGTGGTCGGCTACCTCGACTCACTCAACGCGGGGGGAGGCGCCGGCGGCGGCGGGGCGGCCGCGGCCCAGAGCGCCTATGACGGTCCGCGCACGCCGGAAGGACAGCCGGACCTGAACGGCATCTGGCAGACGCTCAACTCCGCATCGTGGGACATCCGGCCGCACAACGCCTCGGACGGTGTCCCGGCCGGCCTCGGCGTCGTCGTCGGCGGCGAAATCCCCTATCAGGACTGGGCGGCCGAACAGCAGCAGGAGAACTACGCCAACCGGCTGCGGGACGACCCGGTCCGCAAATGCTACCTGGCCGGCGTGCCGCGGATCACCTACATGCCGTTCCCGTTCCGGATCCTGCAGACGCCGGATCACGTCGTCATCACGTACGAGTACCAGCACACGGTCCGCATCATCTACACCGACGGCAGCGACCATCCGCTGCCGAACGACTTCTGGCTGGGCGATTCTCGGGGTCACTGGGAGGGCGACACGCTCGTCGTCGACACCACCCACTTCAACGGACTCACCTGGTTCGACGCGGCGGGCAACTTCCACAGCAACCAGTTGCATGTCGTCGAGCGCTATACGCCCGTCAGCGAGACCCACATCGACTACGAAGTAACCATCGAGGACCCGGAGGTCTTTACGCGGCCCTGGACGATGCGGATGCCGCTCTACCGCCGGATGGAAGAGCGGCTGCAACTGCTCGACTACGACTGCGTGGACTTCATCCTGCAGAAACTGACCGCGCCGGAGGGAGGTGCACCGTGAACAGGCACGGAAACAGGACGTTCTGGCGTGCGGCGGTTCTGATTGGAGCGCTGGCGGTGGCCGGCGCAGCCGGCACTCCGGGAGTTGCGCAGGCGCAGCAGGGCGACGACGCCGGGTTCGATCCGCCGCGCACGCCCTGGGGCGACCCGGACTTCAGCGGCTACTACCTGCCGGGCGGCGGGCAACCGCTCGAGACGCCGGCCAGTGACGACTGGGCGCCGCCCGAGGGGGCAAACCGCGGACAGGGCGCCGCCTTCTCCCGCTTCTTCGCGGACAACGACAACGCACCCCCTCGCGCGGAGCGCGTGTCGCGGCCGATGATCGTCGACCCGCCCGATGGCAGGGTCCCCCTGCAGCCCTGGGCGACCGAGCAGCGGGACGAGATCATGCGGCGGCAGGACGAGCTGGCCTTCCTCGATCCCCGTGTGAAGTGCCTGCCCTCCGCCCTGCCGCGCGTGCATCTGCCGGTCGGCTACAACTCGTACCAGATCCTGCAGATCCCCGGCTATGTCGTGATGATCTACGAGTGGAACCACCTGTTCCGCTACATCCCCGTCGATGGCGATCAGCCGGCCCTGCCCAACAACATCCGTCTTGGTATGGGCAATCCGCGGGGCCGGTGGGAGGGGAACACGCTGGTCGTCGAATCGACCAACTTCACCGACAACACCTGGCCGGTCGGCCATGGAGCGCCGCCGGAAGGGGCGCCGGGCCGGACGCTCAGCACGGGCCACGGCGTTTTCCACAGCGGCAACCTGCGCGTCACCGAACGGTTCACGTTCGTTGACGCCGACACGATCCGCTACCGCACCACCATCGAGGATCCGGAAGTCTTCACCCAGCCCTGGACCATCGAGTTCAATGCCCTCCGACGGGCGCCGGAAGGGCACATGCTCTTCGAGTACGCCTGCCACGAAGGCAACGGGCGCAACCTCGAGCTGATGACCGGCGCTGACGTTGACTCCGTCCGGGTCGAAGCGAAGTAAGAGGAGCAAGGCATCGGAAGTGAGGGACATGCGATGCGACTGACATTCTGTGCACTCGGCGTCGCCGCCGTGGCGGCCGCGCTGCTGGTCGGAACCGGGGCGCCGGTCGAGGCGCACCATGCCTTCTCGGCCGAGTTCGACGCGAACCGGCCGCTGCAACTGCGCGGCACGGTCTCGAAGACGGAGTGGATCAACCCGCATTCCTGGATCCACATCGACGTCGAGGGAGAGGACGGCGAGGTCGTCACCTGGGCCATCGAGTGCGGCGCGCCCAACGCGCTGATGCGCCGCGGCCTGAACAAGAACTCGCTGCCGGTCGGCACCGAACTGGTGATCGACGGCTTCGGCGCCAAGAACGGCTCGAATACGGCGAACGCCCGTGACATCACGCTGCCCGACGGATCGCAGTTCTTCGTCGGCTCCTCCGGCACCGGTGCGCCCTACGACCGCCGCTAGCGCGCCCTGGCGGGCGTGTTGGAAGTTTCGGGAATTAGCGCCCGCAGCATCTCTTGTACTTCAGGCCGCTGCCGCATGGGCGGCGCTGCTTGCGCTGCTGATCGCCACGTTCCCGGCCGCCGCTCAAGGGCAGGTAACGACCACCGGCATCATCCGGGTCGCCGTCAGCGACGCGGCCGGGCTCCTTATTCCCGGCGCCACCGTCACCGCGGCGGCGGACGATGCCGCAACCACGCGTGTCGCATTCACGGACGCGGCAGGGCTGGTCGAGTTGCGCGCCCTGAGCCCGTCGGCCCGCTACGTGGTGACCGTCGAGTTGCCCGGCTTCCGAACGAGCCGGCAGGCGAACGTCCTGGTCCGCGCGGGCCAGACCGCATCGCTCGCCGTGAGCCTGGAGGTCGGCAACCTGACCGAGGCCGTGGTGGTGACGGCCGCGCCGCCGGTGGTCGACGTCACCAGCGCGGTCGTGGCCGAGGACATCACCCTGGACCTGACCGAGGCGGTCCCGACCGGCCGCAGTTACCAGAGCTACCTGCAACTCGTGCCCGGCGTGCTGCCCGACGACCCGGAGTCACCCGGCAACCCCGCCTCCAAGTCGGGCCTCAACTACCGCGACATCGGCGGCGACGCAGGCGTTTCGCGCGACAACTTCTACTACATCGACGGCATCAACGTCACCGACGGCGTCAGCGGCACGTTCGGCGCCAATCTGAACACCGAGATCATCCAGGAGCAGCAGGTGCTGACCGGGGGCATCCCGGCCGAGTACGTCGGCGCTCCCGGGCTGCTGTCGAGCGTCATCACGAAGTCGGGCGGCAACCAGTTCAGCGGCTCGATCAACTACTTCTTCCAGAACGACGGCCTCATCGCCGAGAACCGGAACGCCTCCGACCAGGAGTTCTCCCGGTTCGATACGGCCCTCACCGGCGGCGGCCCGATCATCAGGGACGAGGCGTGGTTCTTTGCCAGCTACCGCCGGCTCGGGCGTACCGACAGGGTGGTCGCTCTCGACGGAATCGACGTGATCCGCACCGTCCAGGAAAAGCAGCACCAGTTCTACGGCCGCGGAACCTGGGCGCCGGACACGAACGAGACGATCACGTTCACGTTCCTGAATGACCCGACCGACATCAGCGGCAGCCGCAACCGCGAGGTCACGAACGCGAGGGACAGCAGTCGCGTTCAAGGGGGGAACAACTATCACCTGAAGTACACGCGTCTGTTCGGAAACCTGCTCGTGGAGGGCTCCTACAGCAAGCACAACGGCGAGGTGTCCGACTACGCGGCGGTCCCCGGCCCCAGAAACAGCATTGTCTTCAGGGACACCGATAGCCGCACGCTCGAGGACGAGCAGCTCGGCGGCTTCGGGCTCGACGACCTCGATCAGCGCGACACCGAGGGCTACAAGGCCACCGCCGTCGTGCAATCCGGTCGCCACGCCATCCATGGCGGCGTGGAGTTCATGCGGAACGCGAACCTGCGCGACACGGTGTTCGACGGGGGGCTGTACACCTCCCTGGCCGGTCCGCTGGCGGGACTCACGGCGGCCGAGCTCTTCGCGGGAAGCTTCTCGGACACCCGCTTCGACCCGACCAACAGCAGCGATTACTCCGGCTTCATCCGCACGGTCGACCACCTTCCCGACCGGGCGTCGTTCTACGGGCTCTACGATCTGGACAACGACGGCACGATCACCCAGGACGAACTCGCGGCCGGCCTGGCGTTCGCCAGCACCGCCGGGAACCCGCACGGCGCGATCAACTACGACCGGACGATCCAGTCGGAACTGGGCCTGCAGCAGACCCGTTCCGATGGGCTGAGCTTCTTCCTGCAGGATACGTTCAGCGTTGCTGACAACCTGTCGTTCGACATCGGCGTGCGCACGGAACGGTTTGCGCATTTCGCCACGGACGGCGCCAACATCTTTACCTTCGACTGGACGTTCGCGCCCCGGCTCAGCGTGTCGTACGACCCGGCCGGGAACGGTCGGCAACGAATCAGCGCGTACTACGGCAGATACTACGACCCGATTCGCAACAACCTCACGAATTTCGCGGGGACTCTGACCGGTGCCATCCGCGAGGAGCAGGTCTACGCCAACGACCAGTGGGTGACCTACCGGGTGCGCGGCGGCCCGCAGCAGGCCGACGCGCTGTTCGCCCCGGCCACGAAGACTCCCTGGACCGACGACTTCCAGGTGAGCTGGGAGACGGACCTCGGCGGCGGCCGCAGCCTCATGGCCCTCTATACGAAGCGGCGGACACGGGACATCATCGAGGACTACGACATGGCCCTCTACGCGTTCCGCCCCGACGGAACGACGAATTACCCGGGGCCGGTCGATCACCCGGATTCGCTCTTCCTCGGTCTCGACTACTTCGGTTATGACATCTTCCCCGAATCGAACTTCGTCATTGCGACACTCGCCGGCGGCGCGCGCGACTACCAGGGCCTCGAATTCACCTTCCGGCAGCGGCTGAGGTCCAACTGGCAGGCACTGGCCGCTTACACCTACGGCAGCGCCAGGGGGAATACCAACTCCGATTCGAACGCCGACTTCCAGGGCGATGTGATCTGGCTCGACCCGCGCGCTCCGAACCAGTGGGGAGACCAGCCGGGTTCGATCGCTCATCTGTTCAAGGTGAGCACGTCGTACCACTGGGACGGCGGATTCCAGATTGGCGCCAACTGGCGCTGGAATTCCGGGACGCTGGCCAGTCGCACGTTCCGGGCCTTCAGGCGCAACCTGCCCGTTCGCGTCGAGACCGGCGAGGAGTTCGAGTTCGCCGGGGTCACGCGCCGCTGGCTCTCTCCGACGGCGGTGGGAAGCCTGCGCAATCCGTCCTTCGGGGTTGTCGACGTCCGCCTGCTCTACAACTATCGGCTCGCGGACACCCGGCTCGAGCTGTTCGCGGACGTCTTCAACCTGCTCGACAGTCAGGACGCCATTCGCAACCAGGATCTGCTGGCCGGCGCCGGCGGCAACGCCTTCGGCGACGGCATCCGCTTCACGCCGCCGCGGCGGGTCTTCATCGGCACCCGGCTGAGCTTCGGCTAGGAGTCCAGTGGTGCTGAAGGCGGCGGAAGCGTATGCTTCCATCGATGGAGGTTCGCATGCGTCAAACGGTTCCTCAAACATCGGTTCGAACGTTCTTTGCGCTGGCGTTGACGGTACTGATCCCCGCGCTGGCGCTGGGCCAGTCGGCGGCGGGCAACGGGACGCCGGCGACTCCGCGCACGGCCTGGGGCGACCCGGACCTGCAGGGACTCTGGACCTCGGCCACCCTTACGCCGTTGGAACGTCCCGCCCGGCAGTCGGAGCAGACGCTGCTGACGGACGAGGAAGCCGCAGCCCTCGAAGAGGAATCCGCCCGGCGGCGCGTGGAGTCGGACGGCAAGTCCGCCCCCGGCAGCGTCGGCGGCTACAACCAGGTCTGGCTGGATGCCGGCACCCGCATCGTTGGCGACCGGCGGACGTCGCTCATCGTCGACCCTCCCGGCGGGGTTATTCCGTGGCTCCCTGAGAAGAAGATCGCGAGCGACCGCGAGCAGGCCCGCTACGGCGTCGGTCCGTTCTACACCTACACCGACCTCGACACCGGCGAACGGTGCCTTACCGACGGTCTGCCCAACATGGTCCCGCTGCAGCCGTACAACATGAACATGCGCATCTTCCAGACCCCTGGCCAAGTGGTCATGCTGCACGAGATGTACCACGAGCTGCGGGTCATCCCGCTCGACGACCGACCCCTCACCGGCATTGCACAGTGGACCGGCGAAGCGCGCGGGCACTGGGACGGCGATACGCTCGTGGTCGAGACGGTCAACTTCGTCGACAAGCCGGAGACCTACTGGAGCGCGCCCTGGCGCGCCGCCCGTCCCACCCTGCGGCTGGTCGAGCGGTTCACCCGCACCGGACCGGAGTCCATCGACTACACCTTCACGCTGGAGGACCCGACGTGGTTCACGCGGCCCTGGACCGCAGCGGCGCCGATGACGACGGATCAGGCGTCGCGCGGCGTGACCGCCGGTGAGATATGGGAGTACGCCTGCCACGAGGGCAACCACGCCATGATCAACATCCTGGGGGGCGCCCGCGCCGAGGAGGCCGAAGCGGCGGCCTCGCAGGGCGGACGCTGAGCCTTCCCGGACACGAAGAGGAGGATGAGATGACTCATCAATGCGCCGTTGTCGTGCGTTTCGTCGTTCTCGCCACCTCCCTGGCGGCACTGTCGCTGTCGCCGGCGGCCGTTCAGGCCCAGGACGGGTCCGTGCCGCGCACCGGTTGGGGCGATCCGGACCTTCAGGGGGTCTGGAACAACGCCACCCTGACGCCGTTCCAGCGTCCGGAGGAGCTCGGGACGCAGGAGTTCCTGACGGAGGAAGAGGCTGCCGCGATCGCGCAGCGGAACGTCGACCGGAACGCCGAGTTGCTCGACGCCCCGGCCCGGCGGACCGAGGCGGGAGGCAGCGTCGGCGCCTACAACAACTTCTGGATGGAGCGGGGCCGTGCGGTGGTGCCGACCCTGCGGACATCGGTCATCACGGATCCGCCCAACGGACGGCTGCCAGCGGTGACGCCGGAGGTGGAGCGCTGGCTCAACTCCGACGAGGCGGCCCGCCGGACGGCGATGCGGCGCGGTGACCTGCCGGTTGAGACCTTCGAGCAGCTAGACGGCGGCGACCGCTGCCTCTGGTACCGCGGTGTCCCGTCATTCCCGACCGCCTACAACAACAACTATCTGATCGTGCAGAACCCGGACTACGTGCTGATACTGCAGGAGCACATCCACGATGTCCGGTACATCCCGCTGGACGGGCGGCCCCACCTGCCGGAATCCGTACGGCAGTTCGCCGGGAGCTCCCGTGGCCGGTGGGAGGGCGACACCCTGGTCGTCGAGACGCTCAACTTCAACGACCATGCGTTCATTCGCAACTTCAACGCGGACCTGACGACGGACCTGGTGGTGGAGGAACGGTTCACGCGCGTCTCGGAGGACGTCCTCGACTACGAGTTCACCGTCAACGATCCGAACGTCTGGACCCAGCCGTGGAAGGGTTCCCTCCCGATGTGGCGCAACCCGGAACCGCTCTATGAGTACGCCTGCCACGAAGGGAACTACGGTCTCGAGAACATCCTTGCCGGCTCCCGCGCCGAGGAAGCGGCCCAGGCCGGCAGGTAGCCGCCGACAAGGCGACACAACGGGAAGGAACGCCATCATGCAGCGAGTCATCTTCGTCGTCGCAATCGGCGCGGTGCTGGCGGTTGCCGCGCCGGCCGGCGCCCAGGACGCTCCGCGCACCGCGTGGGGAGATCCGAGCGTGCAGGGGGTCTGGGATTTCCGGACCATCACGCCGCTGGAGCGCCCGGAAGAGTACGCCGACCAAGAGTTCCTGACGGCCGAGGAAGCAGCCAGGGCGGAGCAGGAGGTGGTCGATCGGAACCAGGAACTGCTCGATCGGGCGGCCGAGCGGACCGAGGCGGCGGATCAGGTTGATCGCCGCGCCGACGGATCACCCGGCTTCTACAATAACTTCTGGCTCGACCGGGGCACCCGGACCATCGACACGCGGCGGACCTCGCTCGTCATCGATCCACCGAACGGCCGGCTGCCGGAGCTGTCGCCCGAGGGAAGAGAGCGAGCCGAGGCGCGTCGCGACTACCGGCGGGAACATCCGGCCGACTCGTGGCTCGACCGATCGGCGTACGACCGGTGCATCCTCGGCTTCAACGCCGGACCGCCAGTCACGCCGGGCGGCTACAACCAGAACATGCAGGTCTTCCAGACGCCCGACCATGTCGCACTGGTGACCGAGATGGTCCACACGCACCGCATCGTGCCGCTCGACGGCCGCCCGGGGCTCGACGAGGACATCCGGCAGTGGACGGGCGACTCGCGCGCGCACTGGGACGGCGACACTCTGGTCATCGAGACGCGGAACTTCAACGCGCAGCGGGGCTGGCGAGGCACGACCCCCAACATGACGCTGGTCGAACGCCTCACCCGCATCGACGAGGACACGCTGGAGTACACCTACACGGTGACCGACCCGGAAACCTGGGTCTCGCCCTGGACCGCGTCGATCCCGATGCAACTGGCCGACCAGCCGATATACGAGTACGCCTGCCATGAGGGGAACTACAGCATGGAAGGCATCCTCGCCGGCGCCCGCGCGGAAGAGGCGGAAACGGCCGCGGGCCGTTAGGGAGCGGATGATCATGATGCGCAACCGGATGCTTCGGCCCACGTTCGCGGGCGGTCTGGCGGTAGCGATCACGCTGGCGGCCGCCGCTCCAGCGGTAGCCCAGCGCGACAACTGGGCCCGGCCTTTCCCGGGTCACCGGGTGATTGGCAACCTGTACGCCGTCGGCACCTACGATCTCGCCGTGTTCCTCGTGACTTCCGAGGAGGGGCACTTCCTGATCAACACCGGCCTCGAGGATTCGACAGAACTGATCCGGCAGAACATGGAGTCGCTCGGTTTCCGCTTCGAGGACATCCGGGTGCTGCTGCAGATGCAGGCGCACTGGGATCACACCGCGGCACTGGCCGAGATCAAGGAGATCACCGGAGCCGAGATGTGGGCGACCGCCGAGGACGCTCCGGTGCTGGAAGATGGCGGCTTCAGCGACCCGCACTTCGGTGGCGAGCAGTCGTTCCAGCCGGTCGAGGTGGACCGCATCATCGCCGACGGCGACGTGCTGGAACTGGGCGCCGCCCGCCTGACTGTCGTTGAGATGCCGGGCCATACCGCGGGAAGCTCCGGCTACGCGATGACCGTCCACGAAGCGGGACGCGACTACGACGTCATCATCGCGAACATGGGAACGATCAACCCGGGCAAGCAGCTCGTGGCCGACCCCACCTACCCGGGCGTCGCCGACGACTTCGCGGAGACGTTCCGAAAGCAGAAGGCCCTGGACGTCGACGTGTGGGTTGCCGCCCACGGCTCCCAGTACAACCTTCACGACAAGTGGGCGCCGGGGAACCCGTACGACCCGAACACGTTCGTCGACCCTGACGGGTTCCGCCTCGCTGTCGAGCGGCTGGAGCAGGCCTACCTGAATCAGCTCGAAGAGGAACGCGCGGGCCGCTGATCCCTTCGGTCGGCGTGCGCGCCATCGAGAAACGAGCGTCTTGATGCCTGGTTCCGATCTCGGTTCAGCATTTCCACCCCACCCGGTCATCAAGCGCAGCGCGCTTCCCCCGGGCCCGCCCGAGCGCCCCGTGGTCGGGCAGTTGTTCCGCCTGCTCCGGGATCCGATCGGCCTGATGCAGGATGCCGCCACCTACGGCGACGTGGCGACCATGGCAACGAAGCCTGCACTCGTGTACCTGGTGAGCCACCCTGACCTGGTGCAGCGGCTTCTCGTGACCCTCCACCAGAAGCTGCGGCGTCCCCGGACATCCGAGGCGCTTCGCTTCCTGCTGGGGTACGGACTACTGACCGCTGACGATCCCCTCCACCTGCGGAACCGCCGCCTCATCCAGCCGCAGTTCCATCGCCGGCGAATCGAGGGCTACGCAAGGACCATGGTCGAATACGCCTTGATCCACGAGGAGCGCTGGAAGCGTTTGCCGTCAGGGGCCAGGGTGGACATGGCCCTGGAGATGCATCACCTCATGCGTCGGATCGTTACCAGGACGCTGTTCGGTCTCGATCTGCCCGAAGACGCGCAGCGGCTGGGCGAAGCGTTCGAGCAGGCCAATGCCTATATGCGTCTTCGGGGCTTTCAGGGCCCCCGGCTTCGCGGTCTGTTCCACAGGCTGCCCCTGCCGCAGACGCGCCGGTTTCGCCGGGACCTCGCCTATCTGGATGGCGTCGCTTACGGCCTGATCAAGCAGCGCCGGGCCTCGAAGGAGGAAAGCGACGATCTGCTCTCGATGTTGCTGGGACTCCGATACGAGGACGAGGACGGCAACGACGCCGGAGCGATGAGCGACCGCCAGGTGCGCGACGAGGCGATGACCATGTTTGCGGCCGGGCAGGGTACGAGCACCATGGCCCTGGCCTGGACCTGGTACCTGCTGGCGACGCATCCGGAGATTCAGGAACGTTTCCACCGCGAGGTGGACGAAGTTCTGGAAGGAAGACCGCCGGGCCCGGAAGACCTGCAGCATCTCCCGCTTACAGACCAGATCGTTACCGAATCCCTGCGAATGTACCCGCCCGTGTACACGACAGCTCAGATGGCGGCGGAGCCCTTCGAATTGGGCGGCTATCAGATCCCGCTGGGCGCCAACCTCGTGGCGCCCCAGATCGTCGTGCACCGCGATGCGCGGTGGTTCGAAGAGCCGTTGGCGTTCCGGCCGGAACGCTGGACTCCGGAGTTCCGTGAATCCCTGCATCGGTTCGCCTACTATCCCTACGGAGGCGGGCCACGCCTTTGCATCGGCGACCGGTTCAGCGACATGGGAGTCCGGCTGATCACGGCGACCTTCGGTCAGCGCTGGAAGGTGCTGCCCGACCCCGGTTTCACGGTGGAACTGATGCCACTGTTGACGCTGAAGGCCAAGGGCGGCCTGCCGCTGTTTCTGGAGCGGCGCAACTGAATCACGTGTCGATCGGAAAAGGGAACGTCACCGACGGCCAAGGCTTCGCCGAGGACGATCGGGTGTCCGCGCCTTTGTCGAAGAACATCGTGATCCCGTCGGCTTATCGGGACGGTTATGAGAGAGCCCGGGCCGTCAATCCCGATCTCGCCGAGCGGTACATGCGCTTCACCACCGCGAGCGACGAGTCGGCGGACGCGGTCATGGATGCGCTCGCTCACTTCGACACCACCGAGGTGAACAGGCTCGTCCGGGTCGGTATGGACGCGGCGTGGGAAGAGACGGAGCCGGCCGCCCTCCGCGATTTCTTCCGCGAGGCCGAACGCGTGCCGGCATGGTTCGACCCGCGAGCCCTGCGCCCCGGGTACGAGGCGTTTCACGAGCAATCGGAGCTGTTCATTCCCGCCTTCGTCGTGGCCACGTTGCGCAATGCGTCCACCCTGATCGCCAAGTCCTTCTACGCCAGCGGACGCGTGATGGGCGGTTTCGGACTGCGCCGCATTCGCCAGAACACCCGGCACTTCATCGAGATCATGCTCCCCAATGCGCTTGACCGGCACGGCGACGGCTGGAAGCTCTCCGTCCGCATCCGCCTGGTGCACGCGCGACTCCGGCGCCTGATTCGCGACACCGGCGCGTGGGACGAGTCCGTGTACGGGGTGCCGCTCAGTCGCGCGCACATGGCGCTCGCCTCGGCCAATTTCTCCGCGACCATGCTGCGGTACGCTGAAATGATCGGGGCCAGTCTGGACGACGAGAAGCGCAACGGCTTCATGCAGGCCTGGCGTTATGCTTCCTGGCTCATCGGCACGCCCGAGCACCTGCTATTCGAGGGTGATTACGACAAGACGGTCGAATTCGGGCACGTTGCGCACCAGTGCGAGCCGCCGCCCAACGACGAGTCGCGCGCGATTGCGAAGGCCGTGGTGGAAGCTCTGCCACTGATCGCGCAGGAGAACAGACAGGATTGGCACAAGCACGACGCCTTCGTTGACCATACCTATCGGGTTGCCCGGGCGCTCCTCGGCGACCCCCTCGCGAACGGCCTCGGATTCCCGGCTCATCGGACCGCGGGCCTCCTGGCGTGGATGCGCATGAAGCAACGGACCGTCAAGATGTCTCGAGGACTGCTCCCGGGCGCCGACAAACGCTGGCGAGGCGAGAGTTTCGCCTTTCTGCTCGAGGCATCCATGCTGGAGGAGCTCGGGTACCGCCTGCCGGATCACCTTGACACGGACCAGTCGACGCCGTGGTGAGAATGATCGAGCGCCCGCACATCGCTCCGGTGCTGGTTCTGAGCACGGGCCGTTGCGGTTCGACGATGGTGTCGAATCTGCTGAACATCCACCCGCGCGTGCTGAGTCTCTCGGAGTTCTTCAGTTACGTCGGCGTTCACCAGTTGTTTCGCCGGCGGCGCGTGAGCGGCGACTGGATGTGGGCGTACCTCAGCCGCCAGCGGCAACACACGCAGTTGATGCTGCGGGAAACCTCCTACGAAGAGTTCCTCTATCCACTCGACGATCCCGGCGCCCGCTTCACGCGAAGCGACCTGCCGCCCATTCTCTGCGCCACGCTTCCCCACCTCACCAGCGGCCACGAGGCCCTGTTCGACGAGCTTGAAGCGGTCGTGCGGCGGCAGCCCCGACAACCGCCCGCCATCCACCTGCGATATCTGTTCGGGTGGCTGTGCGAACGCTTCGGCGCCGACGTCTGGGTCGAACGCTCCGGCGGCTCGCTGCTGTTCGGTTCGAGGCTGATGCGCGAGTTTCCCGATGCGCGCGTGATTCACATCTACCGCGACGGGCGCGACACCGCCCTCTCGATGCATGGCCACTACCTCTTCCGGTTGATCTCGGTGACCCTGAAGTATCTGCGCCGTCCCGGAATCGATCCTCTGGCCCTGATGCGGAGAAAGAGACTCTGGGACGCCCTCAGCCCCTGGCTCACGCCACTGGTCGGTGCGGTGGTCAAACCGGACAAGCTGCCGTTCGATGACCTCACGCTTCTCGACAGCGCGGCTCTATGGAACGCGATGATCGAGCTTGGGCACCAGACTCTCGGCGATCTTCCGCCCGACCGCCTGCTGAACGTCAGGTTCGAGGACGTGCAGGCCGAGCCGGAACCGCACGTCCGACGGATCATACGGTTCATCGATCCGTCTCTCGAGAGCGAAGAGTGGGTCGCTCGCGCATCCGCCGTGCCGAGGCGGACGAAGCCCAGGTATCGGAAGCTCGCCATGGCGCAGCAGGCGGCGCTCACCGCGAGTTGCCGTCCCGGTCTGGAACGTCTCGGCTATTCCCTCTGAAATCGGCGGCGAATCTCGGCTACGCGTCTGCGGTTCGCCCCGAAGTCCCAGAAGGGTGCGATGCGCGACGCCGACCGAATGTGGATGATGCCTTCCGCCGCGGAGAGGTGGCATTCGACATCGTCCCTGAATCCCAGCGGCGTGCGGCAGACGACCCGGAGATGGTCGTCCGTTGCGTGGACGACGGTGGTCCGCTTCAGAGAGGCCAGCACGCCCCGCAGCCGGCGGAAGGCGGCGACCGGATCGCCCGAGAAGGCGAGCGGCGCGACCTGGTGCCAACTCAATTCGCCGTGCCGGCTGCAGACGTAGACGGGGAGCTTCGGAAAGGGTCTGAAGTGCACGGCCTTTCTTCCCCTCAAAGGGATTCACGGCGGCGTA
Source organism: Vicinamibacterales bacterium (assembly GCA_965202655.1). Lineage (GTDB taxonomy): Bacteria > Acidobacteriota > Vicinamibacteria > Vicinamibacterales > UBA8438 > VXRJ01. The sequence continues at coordinate 1,419,968 of CBDBBK010000001.1, forward strand.
CGGCAACGAGTGCAGGCACGACCAGCATCAAGGTAGCGGTCGCGAAGACGAGACCGAATCCCACCGACGCCGCCATCGGCACGAGCACCTGCGCCTGCGGGCTGCGCTCGAAGAGCAGGGGCGCGAAGCCGAGGAACGTGGTCAGCGTCGTGAGAAAAATCGGGCGAAAGCGCTTCTTGGCGCCTTCGACAATCGCCGCCGCAGGAGTCGTTCCCTGGTTCTTTTGCCGGCTGATGAAGTCGATCATCATCAGCGAGTCGTTGATCACGACACCGCTCACGCCGAGCATGCCCCACAGGGAAACCATGCCCAGCGTGAGCCCCATGGCCACGTGACCCAGCAGCGCGCCGGAGAACCCGAGCGGGATGACGGCCATGATGATCAGCGGCCTCGTGTAGGAACCGAGCGCCACCGCCAGCAACCCATAGATCAGCAGCAGCGCGAGGACGAAGCCGCCTGCCACCGCCGCCATGACCTCGCTCCGTTCCTGCTGTTGCCCCCCGAAGGCGTAGGTGAACCCCGGATGGGCTGCGACCAACTCCGGCAGCACCGACTCCTCCAGAAACGCGCTCGCCTGCGGACCCGTGACCACGTTCGTGTCGACGTCGGCGCTGACCGTCACGATGCGCCGCCCATCCTTGCGGTGGATGGACGGGGACGAGGCGTCCAGAGACACTTCGGCCACTTGACCCAGCGGCACGACGGACCCTCCCGGGAGGCTGATCAGGTAGTCCTCCACGTCGGCGATGGAGTCCCGCTCGCTGCCGGGCAGACGGACCTGGACGGGCACGTCCTCCCGCCCCCGCCGTACCTGAACCGTCTCCACGCCGAAGAATGCGGCGCGCACCTGCCACGCCACCTCCTCCAGCATCAACCCCAGCGTGCGCGCCTCCGGTCGCAGCTCGATCCGGAGTTCGGGAAATCCGGTCGCATGGTCCGATTCCACGTCGTAGACGCCCTGCAGATCCCGCAGGCCCTCCACCACGGCCGCGCTGATCGGACCGAGCAGGGCGGGCTCCGGATGGAAGAGCTCGATCAGGACGGGAGCCCCCATATCCAGCAGTTCCGGGCTGATGGCGAGGCTTTCCGCGCCAGCGACGGTCGCCGCCTCTTCGCGCCAACGCGCCGCGAAGTCCCCGGCGTCCACGGCCGTCGACTCGCTGGCCCGCAGCTTCACCTGAACGGTTGCGCGGTTGGCCGACGGCGCCATGCTCGATTCGAGCACGAAACCGCCGTATCGAGCGGGCCGCATGCCGACGCTTCGGTTGATCCCGACGAGCAGCGGCTCGTGGTCCACCCCCGCATCCGCGGCCAGCCCCTCGATGGCGCGCCGGCCCGCTGCCTCCAGTTCGCGCGCCGCCGCGTCGGTCCGTTGCGCCCGCGATCCCTCCGGCAGCTCCAGTGCGGCGGTCACGATGTCGCTGTTCACCGCGGGCAGGAAGCTCTGGCGCACGATGCCCGCCGGCACGAGCGAGAGGCAGAGCAGGATCGTCCCAAGCGCCGTCGCGATCACGACCTCGGGGCGACTGACGGACAGGCGCAGGGCGCGATCCAGGGGACCGTGCACGAACCACTGCAGCGCGCGGTCCACGCGACGCTGGGCCGCGGAAAAGAACCGCTCCACCAGGTTGCCCGGCACCCCCGGAGGCGGCAGATGCGACAGATGCCTCGGCAGGACGAACAGGGATTCGATCAGCGATACCACCAGCACCGCGATCACGAGAACGGCAGTTCCCTGGATGAGGCGGCCGAGGGAACCGGGTACGACCAGCCAGGGCACGAAGGCGACGACGGTCGTCAGCACGGCGAAGACCAGTGGTCTCGCGATCCGTCGGGCGCCCCGGATCGCCGCGAGCGACCCGGACGCGCCACCCCGTCGCTCCGCGTGGACGTGCTCGGCGACCACAATCGCGTCATCGACGACCATGCCGAGCGCGAGGACGAAACCGAACAGCGAGGTCGTGTTGATCGACACGTTCGCCAGTCGCGCCACGATGAGCGCGCCGACGAACGAAATGGCGATGCCGACCACGATCCACGCCGCGACGCGAATCTGCAGGAACAGCGTCAACGTCACGAGCACCAGGATCAGCCCGAGCAGCCCGTTCTCGAGCAGCAGGCCGAGCCGGTCTTCGTACACCTCGGCGGCGTTGTGCCACACCGTGGCCGAAACGCCGGCCGGCAACGCGGGGAGCAACTGCTCGTCGATGTACGTCTCGACGACCGCCGCCACGTCGAGCACCTCTTCGTTCGCCGATCGGTACACTTCGACGTAGACGGCGGGCTGACCGTCGTACCGCACAATCAGATCGACGTCGCGGAAACCGTCGCGCACGTCGGCGACATCGCGAAGGCGCACGACGGTCCCGTCTCCACGGCCGACAACCACCAATTCCTCGAAGTCCTGTCGGCTGTCTCTCTGTCCCGTGGTCCGCACCCGTACCTGCGCGTCCACGGTATCGATGGCGCCAGCCGACAGATTCAGTGACTCGCGGCGCACCGCCGACGCGATGTCGGCCACCGTGAGACCGAAGGCCTGGAGGCGAAGCGGCGACGGCTCGATGGCGATTTCGTAGGGCCGCACACCGCTCGTCTCGACGTAGGCGACGGCCGGAAGGGCAGCAATTTCGTCCTCGACGCGGTAGGCCAGCTCCTTGAGAGCGCGCTCCGGAACCTGCCCGTACAGCAGGAGGCGGATGACGCTCTGCCGGTTGGTCATCTCCCGGACCTCGGCCCGTTCCGCCTCGGCGGGCAAGGACTCGATGCGGCCCATGGCCGCCTCGACCTCGTCCCTCGCACGACGCACGTCGGCGCCGTTCTGCAACTCGACCACCACGGAGGCGCGGCCTTCGGCTGCGACGGCCACCACCGCGTCGACATCATCGAGCGTGCGAACCTGCTCTTCAATGCGGAGGAGAAGCGCCTCCTCAACCTCTTCCGGCGCGGCGCCAGGATAAGCCACCGTGATTTCGACCGCGTCGAACGTGATGGAGGGGAACGCCTCCTGCACGAGGCCGTTCAGCGAGAAAAACCCGGCGCCCACGATGACGAGCGCCAGCAGGTTGGCGGCGACGCGGTTCCGGACCATGTAGCCGATTGGCCCGCCCATGTCCCCGGAGTTCATCGGTCGTCCACAGCCGCCGACTGCACCGCCATGCCGTCAACCGCGACCTCGATGCCATCGACGACAGCCGGCTCGCCGGCCCGCAGCGCGCCCGTGACGTGCACGACATCATCGTCGGCCTGCACCACGCGCACCGGCACGATGCGCAGATTGTCGCCGCGGACCACCCACACTTCGTCGCCGGGCCGGAGCGCCGCGCGCCGCACCGTGAAGTACTCGGCCGGGGTGGCGCCTGCGAACTGGACTTCGACCAACCTCCCCACCTGCAGGGGCGGGGAGTTCGTCACGTCCGCGGACGGGTCGGCTGATCCGCCGCCCGCGTACACGCCGGCCGCCATCGGGTCGGCTACGTGCACGATGATGTCGACGGCCCGGGTCCGTTCGTCCAGCGTGGGATCGACCCGGTCCACGTGACCGTCCCAGGTGAACTGCAGGCCGCCGTAGTCGATCACGATCGCGGCTGCGATGCGCCCATCCGCGCCGCCCGCTCCCGCGGCCCACAGGCCGGGCACGAGCGCTGCCTCGGCATCTGCAAGCGGCACGACCACCTCGAAGACGTCCGACGCATAGATGCGGCCCACCGCCCGGCCGGCCTCCACGAACTGTCCTGCGCCAATCGACTCCGTTCTCACGAGGCCGGAAAACGGCGCGCGCACTTCCGTTCGCGAGAGGCCCAACCTCGCCTCCTCCAGTGCGATCCGGGCGCGCTCGATCCCTGCCCGCGCCACCGCGATCTGCGGTTCCCAGAACGCCAGCGGACCGGCCTCCTCGGCCGGAGGCGCGCTCCTGCGGCTCTGGAACCGCTCGTACTGGCTGCGGGCGATGCGTGCTTCCTCCTCCGCCCTGAGCAGCTCGACCTGCTGCTCGGCAATCTGCGCCTCCGCCCGGGCGATGCGGTGGCGATGGTCCACATCGTCGAGCCGGAACAACACATCGCCGCGACCGACACGTCCGCCGCGGACGAAGGCAGGCGCCACCCAGACCACCCGGCCGTCGACCTCGGCGGCGACATCGACTTCCTCGCGCGGGCGCACCGTGCCGAAACCGCGCACCGGAATCGGTCCGACTCCGGCCTGTACGGGTTCGGTGAGCGCAACGGGAATGCGCACGTTGGGCGGTCTGATCGACAACTCCGGCCGCTGCGCGATGAGGAATCCGGCCGCGCCGATCGAACCGATGAGGATGGCGGCCGCCAGCAGGTAGCCAACTCGACGATTCATGTCCAGGGAAGCTCAGGCGTTGCGTTGCTCGAGGAACAGGGGCAAGCCACCTTTGGCCTTGAGCGAGATCAGGGGCAGCAGCTCGACCTTGTGTCCGGGGTCGGGCCGCACTTTCCAGCGCTGGCCGAGACACGCGACGAGCAGCCGGATCGCCATTTCGGCGAACCGGTCGCCGATGCACATGCGTGCCCCTCCCCCGTAGGGGAAGTAGGCGTACCGATGCAGGGACTCGCGGAACTCCGGAGTCCATCGGTCCGGCCGGAACTCCTGCGGATCCTCGAACCACCGCGCGTCGCGGTGCACCACGATCTGGGGCGCACTGAGGAGGGCGCCCTCCCGGATCTGGTAGCCGCCCAATTCAAAGGACTCCGCCGCCAACTGCAACGTCATGTACACCGGCGGGTACAGCCGCATGGATTCGGTGACGATCTGGTCGGTCAGCGGCAGATTCTGCAGGTCGGCCGGCCCCGGCGGCCGCCCCTTCAGCACTTCGTCCACCTCGCGGTGAAAACGCGCCTGAATCTCCGGGTGCGTCGCGAGCAGGTACCAGGTCCAGGCCAGGCCCATGGTGGTCGTGCCTTGCCCGGCGGAGAACATCGTCATCGCCTCGTCGCGAACCTGGCGGTCGCTCATCGCGCCGGCGTCGTTGCCGGCGTCGTCCACGTATCGGAGTCCGAGCAGCATCCCGAGCAGGTCGTCGCCTTCCTCCCGCGCGGCGCGGCGCGCCTCGATCAGGCCGTTCACCACGCCGTCGATATAGGCGATGTCCCGGCGAAACCGACGTGTCATCGGCAGGGGCAGCCGGTGAACGAGACGGCGAAGTGGGCGTATATGAAAATTCGTCCGCCGAATGTACGCTGCCGCCCGCTCGCATGCCTCGCTCAGCCGCCGCGCATCCTCCTCCAGATCGAGGCCGAACAGCGTCTTCGTAACGACCCGCCGGATAAGATCCTGCATCTCCAGGGCCATGTCGACCCTGGACCCTGACGGCAGTCGCCGCCAGCGCTCGTCATGGATCAGGGCGTATTCGACCATGGTTCTGCCGTAGCCCTCGATTCGCCGGCGATGGAACTGTGGCTGAATGAGGCGGCGGTTCCGCAGGTGGGTGGGCTCATCAGCGGTCGCCAACCCGTTCCCCACGATCATGCGCAGCGCTTCCAGGTTCGGGGGACGCCGCAACATCCGGTAATGGGTGACGAGAAGCTGCTGCACCAGGTCGGGGTGGTTCACCAGGTACAACAGCACGGGCTTCCTGGACAGGGTCGCGATGTCCCCGTAGGTGGCCGCCTCGTGCGCCAGACCGATCGGGTCCCGGAGCAGCCGGAACAACTGTCCCACCACAGGACGCTCCGGGGGGCCCGGGGGCAGCCCGCTGTGCTTGATTACCGGGCGGTGGGGGTACGCGGCAGCGGGCTCGGTATCGGACATTATCGGCTTGACCTCAAGGCGGTCAGGTAGCACGGGGGGGTGTCCGAGTTCCGGGTCCGAGCTGCCAGCTCGACAGATTCCCGCTATCCCAACCGGGAAAGCCTTCCTCAACATAGCACATGTGGCCTGCCCCTTCCGGCTGGCGGCGCGCGCCGGACTTCAGGGCCGATGCCGGCCCCGAACGTCAGACTACCGGTCTGCAAATCCTCCGGGGTCAGTCGCCCGACCCGCTGACCTCCCGAGACGGAGGATCGACGAGCGAGGGAACGGTTGAGCCCGCGAGGCGCCACGGAGGCTCGCCTTCGGCGTCGCGGCGGACTTGGCTTCGACGAGAGTCACGCGCTGCGCTTCTTCGACGAGGAGATCGATCTCGGCGCCGTTGCGGTCGCGGTAGTACGAGAGACCGGCACGCTCACCGCGATGCGTACGACACTTGAGCACTTCGGAGACGACCCACGTCTCGAACAGAGCGCCGCGCAGCGGATGTGACCGAAGCTGCCCCGGCTCGCTGATTCCCACGACAGGAGATCGGGCACGCGTTGCACCTCGTCGAGGATCGCCCCATGCGAAAACCGTGCCAGGAACGCTCTCGGGTCTTCCTGTGCGAACGCCCGTTCGTCGGGCGCCTCGAGCGAGCAATAGGGATGATCGCGGAACACCGCCCGACACAGCGTCGGTTATCAAGCACTCCCATACCGAACGCTACGCTGAGGCCGTGCGCGCCAGCGCGGCGTTGAGTGCGCGTCGCGCGAAGACCTCCACCATCGCGCGCCGGTAGTCGGCGCTCGCATGGATGTCTTCGTTCAGATCCGCCAGCCCGGCCCCCGCGCCGGTCGTTGCCGCGTCAATCGCCCCGCCCGTGGCCGGCTGTCCAGCCAGCGCCAGCTCGACGTTGCCGAGCCGCGACGGCGATCCCGCCGCCCCGGTGACGGCGACCCGAGCGGAAGCGAACACGCCGTCCCGCACGTCGAGCGCGGCCGCGACGCCGACGATGGCAAACCGCGACGCCCGCTGGTGGAGCTTCGCGTAGGCTGCGGTCCGCACCGGCGCGAACGTGATCCCGATCAGGATCTCTTCCGGCGCCAGGTCGACGGTGAACATCCCCTGGAAGAATTCGTCCGCCTGCACCGCCCGTGCGCCGTTCGGCCCGGCGATGTGCAGCGTCGCCTCGAGGACCAGCATCGTCGCCGGGTAGTCGGCGGCCGGGTCGGCATGGGCCAGACTGCCGCCGATGGTCCCCCGGTTGCGCACCTGCGGATCACCGATGACCGCGGCCGTCTCCGCCACCGCCGGACAGCGCTCGCGCAGGAGCGGCGACGTCGCCACGTCGTGGTGCGTCGTCCCCGCCCCGATCGTGATCCGACCGCCATCCGCCTCGCGCACGCCCGCGAAGTCGGGAATGTGGGCGATGTCGATCAGCACCGCCGGCTCGCTCAGCCGCAGCTTCATGAGCGGGACCAGGCTGTGGCCGCCGGCGATCAGCTTGCCCGCGCCGCCCGCCGCCTGCAGCTTCGCGATCGCGTCGTCGACCGACGTCGCCCGCTCGTACTCGAACGCCGCCGGGATCACGACACGCCTCCCGTTCCGTCGCCGTCACCGCCGGCGCCATGGATGATCCGCCAGAGCTTCTCCGGTCGCAGCATCATGTCCACGTGCCGGACGCCGAACGGGCTGAGCGCGTCGACGGCGGCGTTGACGATGCAGGGAGTCGATCCGATGGTTCCCGCTTCGCCCACCCCCTTGGCCCCGAACGGGTTGCACGGGGTCGGCGTCACCGTGTTCGACAGCTCGAACCGGGGGAAGTCGCTCGCCCTGGGCAGCGCATAGTCCATCAGGGAGCCCGTGACCGGCTGTCCGTCCTCGCCGTAGACCACCTCCTCGACCATCGCCTGGCCGACGCCCTGGGCCAGCCCGCCGTGGATCTGCCCCTCGACGATCAGCGGGTTGATCAGGTTGCCCGCATCGTCCACCGCCACCATGCGGAGCAGCCGTGGTTCGCCGGTGTCGCGGTCGATTTCGAGCAGCGCGATGTGGCAGCCGAACGGATAGGTGTTGTTGTCGGGCTCGAAGAACGCCTCGTCGCTCAGCCCCGGGTCGACTCCCTCGGGCAGTCTGGTTGGCCGGTATGCATAGGCCGCCACTTCGGCGAACGACTTTGCGGACGACGGCGATCCGGCAACCGTGATCTGTCCGTTCTCGAACACCAGGTCGGCCTCGTGGGCCTCGAGCAGCAGCGCCGCGAACCGGGCCATCTTCGTTTTCACCTTCGCGCCGGCCAGGTGGAGCGCCGTACCGCCCACGGCCTGCGAGCGGCTGCCGAAGGTCCCGACGCCCTGCTTGACGACGCTCGTGTCGCCATGGTGAATCGTGACGTGGTCCATCGGCACGCCGAACTGATCGGCGAGCATCTGCGCGAACGTCGTCTCGTTCCCTTGCCCGTGGGGAGAAGCGCCGGTCGTCGCGCTGATGCGGCCGTCGCGCTCCACCGTCACCTGCCCGTGCTCCCAGCCGCCCGACCAGACCCCGCGCGACGGGCCGATGCCGCACACCTCGACGTACATCGACAAGCCCATGCCTACAATCCGCCCGTCGGCGCGCGCGGCGTCCCGTTCCGCCTCGAGCTGATCCCAGCCGGCCGCTTCGAGCGCGTGGTCGAGCGCGCCGGCGTAGTTGCCCGAGTCGTACACGGCGCCGGTCTCCGTCCGGAAGGGGAACCGCTCCGGCGGAATGAAGTTCCTGCGGCGCACGTCGGCGGGGTCCATCCCCAGCTCGCGCGCCAGCATGTCCATCGCGCGTTCGACGTAGTAGATCGCTTCCGGCCGGCCGGCGCCGCGGTAAGCGTCGGTCGGCGTCTTGTTGGTGAAGACCTCCGTCAGCTCGGCGCGGATTGCCGGGAAGGCGTACACGTTGCTCGCCATCGTCATCGTCAGCGTCGGGATGCCGGCCGTCAGCAGCATGTTGTAGGCGCCGATGTCGGCAATGATCCGCATCTTCAAGCCGAGCACACGCCCGTCCCGCTTCGCCGCGAGATCGACGTAGGCGATGGAGCCGCGGCCGTGGATGGTCGCCAGGAACGCCTCGGAGCGGTCCTCGATCCATTTGACCGGCAGGCCGAGCCGCTTCGACAGCGCCGCCGCGACGTACTCCTCGCCGTAGATGTTGATCTTGGCGCCGAAGCCGCCGCCGACCTCCGGCGCGATGGCGCGGACGCGGTCCTCGCCGAGGCCGATCATGTCGGCGACGAACGTCCGGACGGCATGCGGATTCTGCGTCGACGACCAGATGGTCATCGCCTCCCTGCCCGGCTCGTACCAGGCCACGACGCCGCGCGGCTCGATGGACGTCGGGGCCAGGCGGTGGTTCACCATCCGCTGCGAGATCGTCACGTCCGCATCGGCGAACGCCTGCTCGATCGCGCTGTCGTCCACGGCGCCCCGGCGGACGCCCGTCCCCATCGGCATCGGGCCGACGCAGACGTTGCCGGGGAAGTCCGCATGCAGCACCGCCGCCTCGCCGGTCATCGCCGCTTCCGGATCGACCACCGCCGGGAGGGGTTCGTAGTCGACGACGATCGCGTCGGCGGCATCGCGCGCGACGTAGCGGTCGGCGGCGACCACCACGGCGACGGGTTCGCCGACGAAGCGGACCACATCCACCGCCACCGCGCGGTGCTCGGGCGCCGGAAACGGCGTGGCCACCCGCATGGGTGGCAGAAGCTCGGCGATCTGTTCGCCGGTGAAGACCGCCTCCACCCCGTCCATCGCGGAGGCGGCGCTCACGTCGATGGAGCGGATTCGGCCGTGCGCAATGTCGCTCCGCTTGAACGCCAGGTGCTGCAGCCCGGCGATCTTCACGTCGTCGACGTACGTGCCGTGCCCCTGGATCAGGCGCGGATCCTCGCGCCGCTTCACGCGTTCGCCGACCAGCTTGGGAAGGACGGGGGACGCCATCGCCCTACTCGTCTCCGGCATCGTCGCCGGCCGCGGATGCGGCGGTGCCGGCGGCGCTGGCCCCCGCGGCTCGCACCGCCGCGTACTGCACGGCGTTGACGATGTGCTGGTAGCCGGTGCAGCGGCACAGGTTGCCGTCGAGGCCGTCGCGGATTTCCTGCTCGCTCGGCTCCGGATTGTCAGCCAGCAGGTTGACCGCCGACAGGATCATGCCGGGCGTGCAGTAGCCGCACTGCAGGCCGTGTTCTTCCCAGAAACCCTCCTGCAGCGGATGGAGCTGTCCGTCCTGCGCGAGCCCCTCGATGGTCGTCACCTCCGAACCATCCACCTGCACCGCGAAGAGCGTGCACGATTTCGCGCTCCGCCCGTCCACGAGCACCGTGCATGCTCCGCACTGACTGGTGTCGCATCCCACGTGCGCGCCCGTCAGGTTGAGCTGTTCCCGCAGAAAGTGCACCAGCAGCAGCCGGGGCTCCACGTCCTCCGTCCGCCGCTTGCCGTTGACCGTAATCGCAACCTGCGCCATCGATCTCCCCTGGTCCGCCTGCTCCCGCCGTCTCCCCGCGAGCTTCGGGTAGCATGGCGATTCTATCTTGCACAGGGAGGGACCGACCTTGGAGGCGAAGACTACAGCGACCCTCGGTGACCGCGCCCTGTTTCGCCAGCAGTGCTACGTGAACGGCCGCTGGATCGAGGCGCGGAACGGTGACGTCCTGGACGTCGGCAACCCCGCGACGGGCGAGATCATCGGCAGCGTTCCCGCGTTCGGCCGGGAGGAGACACGGGCCGCCATAGAGGCCGCGGACGCGGCGTGGAACGGTTGGCGCTCCCGCCCGGCGAAGGAGCGCGCACGGTTGATGCGCCGGTGGTTCGAACTGATGATGGCGTATCAGGACGACCTCGCGGTGCTGATGACGAGCGAGCAGGGCAAGCCGCTTGCCGAGTCGCGAGGCGAGATCGCCTACGCCGCGTCCTTCGTCGAGTGGTTCGGCGAGGAGGCGAAGCGCGTCTACGGCGACGTCATCGATCATCCGCAGCCCGGCCGGCGCATCGTGGTGTTGAAGCAGCCGATCGGCGTCGTCGCTTCGATCACGCCGTGGAACTTCCCGGCCGCGATGATCACCCGCAAGTGCGCGCCGGCCCTCGCGGCGGGTTGCCCGGTCGTCATTCGTCCCGCCTCGCAGACGCCGTTCACGGCCCTCGCGCTGGCGGAGCTCGCCGACCGCGCGGGAATCCCGCCCGGAGTGGTCAACGTCGTAACCGGTCCGTCCGGTCCCATGGGGGCCGAGCTCACCTCGAATCCGACCGTCCGCAAGCTGTCGTTCACCGGGTCCACCGAGGTCGGCAAGCTGCTGATGTCCCAGTGCGCGTCGACGGTGAAGAAGGTCAGCCTGGAACTCGGCGGCAATGCCCCGTTCATCGTCTTCGACGACGCCGATCTCGACGCGGCGGTGGTCGGGGCGATGGCCTCGAAGTACCGCAACACGGGGCAGACCTGCGTCTGCGCCAACCGCGTGCTGGTGCAGGATGGAGTCTACGACGCGTTCGCCGCGAAGATGGCGGCGTCGGTCGCGGATCTCAAGGTCGGCAACGGTCTGGACGACGAAACGCAGCAGGGCCCGCTCATCGACATGCGGGCGGTCGAGAAGGTCGAGGAGCACATCGCGGACGCGGTCGGCAAGGGGGCGACGGTCGCCGTCGGCGGCGGACGCCACGCCCTCGGCGGCAGTTTCTTCGAGCCGACTCTCCTGACCGGGGTCACCCCGGCGATGGCGGTGGCGCGCGAGGAGACGTTCGGTCCGGTCGCCCCGCTGTTCCGCTTCTCGACCGAGGAAGAGGCAGTTCGCATGGCCAACGACACGGAGTTCGGCCTCGCGGCCTACTTCTACAGCCGCGACATCGGCCGCATCTGGCGCGTTTCCGAGGGCCTCGAATACGGCATCGTCGGCATCAACGAGGGGATCATCTCGAACGAGGTGGCGCCGTTCGGCGGTGTCAAGGAATCCGGGATCGGGCGAGAAGGCTCGAAGTACGGCATGGACGACTTCGTCGAGATCAAGTACCTCTGCATGGGAGGTATCGACTCGTGACGCCTGATGCGGCTACGCAGATTCGACCGTGATCTCGCCGCCGTCGGGCGCCTGCGCCAGCACCGCGGGATCACCGGCGATCCGGCCTATGACGTTGACGGGACTGGCAGGGCGAATCTCGTCGCCACGGCTCGCGGGGGTCGGGCCCCAGAAGAGGCAGAGGGCGCTGCCCGGAGGCCAGTAGGCGACGGCGCCCTTGTCGACCGTCGCCCGTGCATCATCCGCTTCGCCGGCCGTGACCGGGATCCCGAAGTAGATTTCGTCGCCCCAGGTCTGCACCCGGCCCCTTATCGGCAGGGCGTCCCAGAGCGCATCGGCCGTCGGCGAGTCGTTCAACGTCGCTTCTACGGTGATGTCGCCGGCGGTGATCCGGATTCGCCGGTTGTGGTCCATGACGCAGTCACCAAGTGAGCGGATGAGCCCAGCACCAATCCATGCGCGACCGGCCCAGCACTTGGGGCGGACTACATGCTTAAGCTGAACGCGCGGCACGCGGACGCCGGCGCACCAACCCGCGATCGCGCTAGCTGACGGGCAGCAGATCGAGCGGACCCGTGCTGTCCGCGATCTTGTCCACCGGCGCCCCCATCTTGTCGAGGATGGTGAGGTGCAGGTTGGTCGCCGGCGTCTTGTCCTCGTAGACGAGATGCCGGCCGCCCGGCTTGAGCGTGCCCGACCCGCCGCCCACAAGCACCATCGGCAGGCCCTTGTTGTCGTGGGCGTTGCTGTCCGACATGCCGGCGCCGTATAGCAGCATCATGTGGTCGAGCAGGTTGCCGTCGCCATCCGGGGTCGCCCGCGCCTTCTCGAGGAAGTAGCCGAAGAGCCCGATGTGGAACTCGTTGACCTTGGCGATCTTCTCGTAGAGGGTCGGGTCGTTCCGGTGGTGCGACGTGGGGTGGTGCGAGTCGGGCACCCCGATCTCCGGGTAGGTGCGGCCACTGATCTCGCGCGCCAGCATGTAGGTGCTGACCCGCGTGAGGTCGGTCTGATACGCGAGGAGCATCAGGTCGAACATCAGCTTGGCATGCTCCTCGTAGGTCGCCGGCACACCGGCCGGCTGATCCACCTCGGGCAGCTCGCGGTCGCTCTGCTCCTCCGCCTTCTGGATGCGGCGCTCGATGTCGCGCACCGCTTCCAGATACTCGTCGACGCGGAGGCGATCATTGGGGCCGAGGCCCTGCTGCAGCGTGTCGATCTTGTCGGCGACCGAATCGAGGATGCTCCGCTCCTTCCGGATCTGGGCCATCCGGACGTCCGTGTCGGTCGTGCCGCTATCGCCGAAGAGCCGCTCGAAGACGGCGCGCGGGTTGTTCTCGCCCGGCAGCGGGGTCGTCTCGCTGCGCCATGCGATCGTGTTCGTGTAGGTGCAACTGAAGCCGACGTCGCAAGAACCCGAAACGTCACGGCTGTCGAGCGCCAACTCGAGCGACGCGAGCTGCGTGTGCTGCTCGAAGCTCCGCGCGATCAACTGGTCGACGGAAACGCCCGCCTGCAGATCCGACTCGGTCCGCGCCGGGGTCACGCCGGTCAGGAAGCGTGTCGCCGCGCTGGCATGGACGCCGGCATTGCTCGGCACGCCGTTCAGTCCGGTCAGAACATGCATCTGATCGGCGAACTGCCCGATCGGCTGCAGAATGCGGGAGAGCTCGAAGCCGTCACCCTCCGTCGCAGGCGTGAAATGGCGCATCGCCATCCCGTTCGGGACGTAGACGACGCCGAACCGCCGAACCGGGTTCGCCGCCGAATTCCGGATGGCCGCAAACGCCGGCGCCATGCTGTCGAGGAACGGCAGCGCCAGAGAAGCGCCAATGCCTCGCAAAACGGTCCGCCGCGGAATCGATTTCCGAGTGACGATCATGAGTCTGACCTCCGCATCTGGAACGGATCACTTCGGACTATGCCCAGAATGATAGACGACCAGCGGTAGTTGTCGCTAGCCGATTCCCGCACGATCCTGCGCACCACCGGGGCGTCGTAGTACTCCACGCCGCGACCCAGGGCATACATCAGCAACTTCTCGGTGACGGTCCCGACGAAGTCCTCCGGGCGGTCCAGCAGCAGGTTGCGCAGACCTTCCCGTCCGGTGAACGCGGCCCCGTCCGGAAGCACGCCCGATGCGTCGACCGGCGTGCCTCCCTCATTGGTGTCGCGCCAGCCGCCGACTGCGTCGTAGTTCTGCAGCGCGAAACCGATGGGATCCATCGGCGCGTGGCAGACCGAGCATGACGGATTCTCGCGATGCTCCACCATCGCCTCGCGGAGGGAACGCGGCTCGCCGTCCGCCGTCTCCTCCTCCAGGGCGGGGATGTCCGGCGGAGGCTCGGGCGGCGGCGCGCCCAGCATGTTCTCGAGCACCCACTTGCCGCGCAGCACGGGAGAGGTGCGATTCGGGTACGACGTCACCGTCATCACGCTGCCGTGCCCCAGCAGGCCGCCCCGCTGCACGCCGTCCAGGTCCACGCGACGGAACCGGTTGCCGTAGATGCCCGGGATGCCGTAGTGCTCGGCCAGGCGCTGATTGACGTAGGTGTAGTTGGCGGAGAGCAGCTCGAGCAGGCTCCGGTCTTCGCGCAACTGATTGCCGATGAACAGCTCGGTCTCGGTCTCGAACGCCTCGCGGAGGTTCTCGTCGAACTCCGGGAAGATGTTCGGGTCGGGGCTGATTCCCCGCATGTTGCGGACATAGAGCCACTGTCCGGCGAAGTTGTCGACCATCGCCTGCGACCGGGGATCGGCCATCATCCGGCGAACCTGCTGCTCCAGCACGCCGGGATCGCGCAGCGTCCCCTGTTCCACCGCATCGAGCAGCTCGTCGTCCGGGATGCTGCTCCAGAGGAAGAACGACAGCCGCGACGCCAGGGCGACGTCCGAAATGGGATAGTTGGCGCTCGGAGTAGCGTCGACGGGATCGCGTACGACGCGGAAGAGGAAGTCGGGATCGGCGAGCAGCCGCTCGAGGCCGAACTGCACCCCCCGCTCGAAGCCTCCCTCGTCAAAACCGTCGTCGTAGAACGTCAGCAGCGTGGCGACGTCGGCCTCCTCCACCGGGCGGCGGTAGGCGCGGCGGGCCAGCGCGGCAAGGATCTCCCGGGCGCAGGCGCGCGCGTCGGCGTCGGTCGCGCCCGGCTCGGGCCGGCAGGTGAAGATGCGCCGCCGGGTCAGTGTGTCCCCCGGCCCCTCCACGCTGAGGGGACCAGTGATCTGCACGCTGGCGAGCCGCGGGTTCGTGTCCGGCATCTCGTTGATCGCGAGCGCGAAGCCGGTCTGCCGGGGCTGCAGGACGCCTTCCTGCTCCCACGTCTCGCGGGGGAACGACACGCCAATGGTGTGCGGGCCGGCCGGGACGGCGAGGGTCACCTCGAGACCGTCGTCGGCGTGCAGGGTGTAGTCCTCCCAGTCGTCGGTTCCGCGGATGTTGCCGGCGAAGCTGATCGGCGCGGGTAGTCCGGGAGCGTCGCCCCCAAAGGTGAAATGGCCGACCCGCTCTCCATCCAGCCGGATTTCCACGTCGTGCGCGTCATCGATGCCGCGGACGTAGCCGACGTAATTCGTCTGGAGCCGCAACTGGATCCGGTACTCGCCGTCGACCGGGAAATGGTGGCGTATTGCCGCGCCGCCGCGCGAACCGAACGGCAGGTCCTCGCTCTGTTGATCGGACTGAATGAGGTTGAGCGGAACGTCGTAGGTATCGATGACCGCGCCGCCCGGCGGCGTCTCGCCCACCGCGAGGCGGCTGATCTTCCGCGCCGCCGAGACGTAGCGCTCGAGCAGGGCGGGCGAGAGCGACAGCGACGTCGCTATGTTGTCGAAGCCGTGCTGGTCAGGCGAGTCGGGTGGAATGAGCGAAGCGACGTCGACCTCGAGGTCGAGCAGGTCGCGGACGACGTTCCGGTACTCCGCCTGATTGAGGCGGTGGAAAGCGGCGGTCCGCCCGGGATTGGGCCTCGCCGCGGCCACCTGATCGAGCTCGTCCTCCAGCCAGCGGCGGAAGCCGTCGTAGGTCTCCTGGTCGGGGCGGGGGCGGGGCTGCGGCGGCATCGCGCCGACGCGGAGCTTCCGGACCACCTTCTCCCACAGTTCGGGATCGGCCGCGACGTTGTCGATGTCCGCCGTGTCGAGGGTCAGGCCGAGCAGGCGCAACTGATCGGCCAGCCGGCCGGCGCCGGCGGTCCCGTTGACAATCCGCTCGTTGTGACAGGTGACGCAGTACCGGTTGAGCAGCGCCTGCTGCGGAGAGATGCCGGGCGTCTCGGGCGATGTCGCCTGGGTCTGGGCGGCGGGCGCCTCCGCCATCGCCGCGACGCCAAGCAACAGTCCGGCCGCGCCGATCGCCGCGAACACGATCCTACGCAAGCACACCCTCCCTCGTGGCGTCCGACCGCCCTGCCGTGGAGACGGACGCACCAGTCCGATGCAGACGACAGTCCGCCCCAGACCGCCAATTTTTTCGCCGTCTCAGGCGGTTGTCAAACGCTTTCGAACCGCTACCAGCTCACCTGCGCGCCGAACTTCACGAAACGCGCCAGCAGGATGTTCTCCGGCACGGACCAAGGCGCTTGGCGCAGATCCTACGGCCCGGAATCTTCGTCCATGCGTTCCCACCAAACGGAGCCGAAGTTGACGAACGGACCCCCGTCCAGGGAGATCCGCAAGCGAACCTGGTAGGCAAAGGGAGAGGTCATGTAGGTGCGGCCCGCGAGGCGCACCTCGCTGCCGTCGCGCGCAATGGCGGGCGCCTCCCAGTGGTGCGAGAAGTAGCCCCCGGGGTCGCCCCCCATGCGGCCCACCTTCACCAGGCGAAAGCCACGGCTGTCGTCCTCGACGCGCACCATGTAGGATGCCCGCCGGTCGTAAACGGTCAGCGACTCGATCGTGACGTCCTGTTCCGCAATGGTCGCCTCGATCGTGGACCGGTAGCTGCAGCCGCCGACATACTCGACCGTCTCGGTGCCGACGAAGTCGCCGGCCGGCGCGAGCGGGGAATCCGGCAGCACGCCCTCGATGGACCACTCACCGACGAGGTAGTGCGGATCGAACGGGAGTGGATCGTCGCCGTCGGCTTCGACCCCGACCGTCGGGCGCCGAAGCGCGTTCAGCGCGTCGATCAGGTCCAGTTCCTGCTGGGTGAGACACTGGCCCTCGACGGGCGTTTCGCCCGCCTGCAGCTTGACGATCGGCTCCGCCTCGATCTGTTCCGGTGTCTGCGCGGCGAGCGGTGCGGTCACTCCCAGGATCGCCGCCCCTACGATGAACCCCGTCACCGGTACCCGTCGCATCAACGCTCCCCTCCCGGTCAGTCTGTTCCGCAGGTGTCAGCGAGGCCAACGACGGCCAGCAGGTTCAGGCGCGGCGGGGGATCCGCATCGATCAGGAGCGCCTTCACGAGTATGGTGCGGCCGTCGCGCAACTCGCCGGTGGCGTTCACCTGATCCGGATTTGTGAACAGCCCCCGGTCGGCCGCCCGCAGAAGCGCCTCGGCGCCGAGGAACTCGGGCACGCCGATCAGCCGGAACTCGTGGTCGCCAAGCGGCCGCGACTTCGCGGCGTCCACTTCCGTAACGTTGAAGACGCCCACCCGCGTCGGCTCCGGTTCGGCGGCCCGCACCAGCCACCAGTCGGCATCGCCACTCCGCCGTTCGGCGCAGCCAACGGTGTGGACTACCTCGACCGCGGGCGCACGACCGCGCTCGGCGTCAGCCTGCCGCGGCGAGGAAGCGCCGGAAACCGTGATCGGCGCCAGGAGCAACACCGCGAGCAGTGCGCCGGCGTGGTTCGTCGCCGGCGTGAGCCCGGGGTTCATTACTCCTCGCTCTGGGGTTCTCCGTCCGCGAGGGTGTACTTGACGTTCGCCAGGAACATGTCGTCCCAGCTCTGCTCCGACCAGTACACCTCCTTGTGCGGAGCCGGGTTCAGCCGGTTCGTCCGCGAGTTGTCATACCGCGCAATGGCCTTCACCGTGCTGCCGGCCGGCGCAAAGATGGGCTCGACCAGGTCGTACTCGAACTGCCAGTCGAAGTGGTAGTTCGGCACGCGCAGCAGGATCTCCTCCGTGCCGTCGGGGTGGGTGAGCACGTAGGTGACGTCCTTGCCCCGCACATGCATATGAAGGAACAGGCTCTGAATCAGCGCGTCGTTCTGGACCGCTCCGATGCCGGTGACGGTCCAGTTCGCGTCGTTCGGCGGAATCGGAGCCAGCAGCGGATTGAGTCCCTGGCCCACCTGCCGCGACGCGGCGGCGGCACGGCGCTGCTCCGGCGTCAGCGGCGGCGGCGCGATCAACTGCTCGTTCTCCGACGTGTACTCATTCAGCGACAGCGTCCGCTCGAAGTTCTCGGCGTCATCCGACGCCAGCCACGCCCCGATCGCCGGCCGCGCGGTCTCGGGCTTTCCGGTCGCCTGGTAGTGGAGATTCCAGATGATGTAGTTGAAGAGGTCGCCGCGGATCTCGCGCTTCTGCCCCGGCTTGACCAGGTCGGCGCCCACGCCCGGAATGTAGGGACCGAAGCCATCTCGCGCGCGGGCGCGCTCCTCCGCGTCCGGGTCGTTCCGGCCGTCACTCGCGTCGTCGGCCCGCTCGCGCTCCCGTTCCGCTTCCTCTTCGGCGGCCACCTCGTCGGGATCGGCGTCGGGGTCCGGAACCGGCACGTAGTCGACCCTCGGTCCGCCCGCCCAAGCCGGCCCCCGTCCCAGCTTCATGCCTATCGGCATGTTCACGAGACCCGTGGTGATGTGGTGCGTCGCCGCGTAGTTGCCCGGCCGCACCTGCGTGGCGGAAACCTGCATGACGTCGTCGAACGGGAGCGGCGTATACAGGTTGAAGTTGGGCGTCTCACCGTCCGCGTCGATGCGCCACGCTATCGGGAACTCGATCACGTAGTCCGGCTCGAGTCCCTCCGGATGGCTCCAGCCCGCATCCGAAAAGGACGGCGGCTCCGGCGACAGGCCGTCACCTTCCGGCGCGCCCGCATCCACCCAGGCGGCGATAGTCGCGATGTCGTCGTCGCTCAGGCTGATGTCGTTCGCGAACGTTCCGAAGCGCGGGTCGGCAAACCACGGGGGCATCTCCCGCGACTCCACCTTCGCCTTGATGGCTCGCGCCCACGGCCGTGCGTCGGCGTACGAAAGCAGCGACATCGGCGCCACCTGGTTGGGCCGGTGGCAACTCGCGCAATTGTCGAGCAGGATCTGCCCCACCTCCCCGTTATAGGTGGGATGATCCTGGGCCGCGGCGGGCACGGCTCCCAGCATCAGGATGATCGCGGCGCCGGCGACACTGATCCCTCGGGTCATTTGCCTGGTCTCCACGAGTGGCGGCGCCGCACCGGCGGCACCCAAATCGGTCCATTATGGGCTGCCGGAGCCCCTGTTTCAACCGCCATGGCGGGGACTTTGTCCACGTACGGCAGGGACGATCGTGGAAACCGGGCCCTGCGTTAAGATAAGCGTTTAGGCGATGCCCATGAGAGACACGCGAGGCGCGACGGCGAGGCCTGCACGCTCCGCGATACTGGCGCTTCTTGCCTTCGCGCTCACCCTGCCCGCGGCTGGCGCGGCCGCGGCGAATGCCGACGATGCCCCGATCATCGAGGCGTCCCGCGCGCGGGACGCTGAAGCGGTCCGAAGACTGATCGCCGAGGGTGCCGACGTCAACGCCCGTCAGGCGGACGGCGCGACCGCCCTGCACTGGGCCGCCTACCGTGACGATCACGCGATCGCCGAACTGCTGATCGACGCCGGCGCCGACGTCAACGAAGCGAACGAGCTGGGAGCCACGCCGTTGTGGCTGGCCGCCGACAATGGCAGTGCGCGCATGGTGGAGCGGCTGCTGGTGGCCGGAGCCGCCCCCAACGCCGCGTTGCCGGAGGGCGAAACCTCCATCATGACCGCTTCGCGCACCGGCAGCGCCGAGGCAGTCCGCCTCCTGCTGGCGCATGGCGCCGACATCAACGCCGCCGAGACCTCGCGCGATCAGACCGCGCTGATGTGGGCGGTCGCGCAGGGCCATCACGAGGTGATTGCGGTCCTGCTGGAGCACGGCGCCGACGTCAATGCCCGGTCGCGCGTCCGTCCTCGCCTGATGCACAGCGACAGCACCAACGCGTCCCAGTACGATCAGGGGATCGTCTGGGCCCGCGGCGGCTATACGCCGCTCCTCTTCGCCGCGCGCCACGGCGACGGGGCAGCGGGCCGGCTGCTCGTCGCGGGCGGGGCCGACATCGACGATGCGGCGCCGACCGGCGCGAGCGCATTGACCATCGCGACCCATGGCGGCCACACCGACTTCGCCCTGTTCGCGCTCGAAGCGGGCGCCGACCCGAACGCCAGCGGCGCCGGTTACGCGCCGCTGCACGCCGCCATCCTGCGGGGCGACCTGGCCCTCGTTCAGGCGTTGACCGGCGCCGGCGCGGATCCGAACGCGCGCCTCGAGAAGGGAACGCCGCTCCGCCGCGCCGGCCAGGACTGGTACCTTGCGCCGCAACTGGCCAGCGCCACGCCGTATTGGCTCGCCGCGTACTACCAGGAGCCGGAGATCATGCGCGCCCTGGTCGACGCCGGGGCCGATCCGTCGCTCACGACGCTCGAGTTGTGGGAGTCCGTGTTCGACCGGGCGGGCGGCGTTGGCCCGCCGCACATCGCCGGCGGCTTCCAGTCGCCGCTCCTCGCCGCCGTGAGCGGCCGGCACAATCGGGGCCGCGTCTTCAACAGCTCGCTTCGCGATCCCGACGCCGACGAACGGCAGGCGCTGGAATCAGCCCGGGTCGCCATCGAGTTCGGCGCCGACGTGAATCACGCGGATCGCGGTGGCACCGCGCCGATTCACACCGCCGCGCAGCGCAACTACGCCACGGTCGTGCAGTTGCTCGCCGAGAATGGCGCCGATCTCACGCTGAAGAACGGCAGGGGTCAGACTCCGCTGCAGATCGCCGAGCGGGCCGAGCAGGGCCGGGCGGCCCGGCCCGACATCACCACCTACCCGAGCGGCAATTCCGCGCAGGCGCTTCGCGATCTGGGTGCGGTGGACGAACCCGCCGTGAACGAGCAGGCCGGCCGCGCCGGGCAGCAACAGCCATGACGGCGCACGCGGTGACGCACGCGCTGGCGGCGGCGGTTGTCGCGGTCGCTACTGTCGCGATTTCCACTCCAGCGGCCGCGCAGCAGGGGGCGCCGAACGGCGAATGGCCCTATTACGGCGGCGACGTGGGAGGCACGAAGTACTCCGGCCTCGATCAGATTGACGCCACCAACTTCAACGATCTGGAGATCGCCTGGCGCTGGCAGTCGGCCGATGCCGGATTCGACCTCGAGGCGTTGCGCGAGATCCACGACGACCTGAGCCTCGTCAACCTGAAGGTGACGCCGCTCATGGTGGGGGGCGTCCTCTACGTCGTCACGCCGCTCCGGCTTGCGGTCGCGCTCGACGCGGGAACGGGCGAAACCCTCTGGGTGCATAACCCGGAGGTGATCCGGGACACGAAGTTCTCCATCAACTCGAGCAACTTCAGCTCGCGCGGCGGCGCGTACTGGCGTGACGGCGACGACGAGTTCTTCTATTACGGCACGCCTGACGGCTACCTGCTTGCCCTGGACGCCCGGACCGGCGAACCGGCCACCGGGTTCGGCAACAACGGACGCGTCGATCTGGCGGCGGAGCTTCCGCGCAACGGCCGCGGCATAGTGGATTGGAAAGGGCACCCGTTCGTCAGCGTGAACTCGCCGCCGCTCGTCGCCCGGGGCGTGATCGTCACGCCGCTCTCGATTTCCGATCAGCCCATCGCGCGCGAGCAGGTGCCGGGCTGGGTGCAGGGAGTGGACGCCCGAACCGGCGAGACGCGCTGGATGTTCAAGACGGTCCCGGAATCCGACGACTTCGGTGTCGATACCTGGGGAGGCGATTCGTGGCGCTACACCGGCGGCGCCAACGTCTGGTCCGCGTTTGCGGCGGACGAGGAACTGGGCTTCGTCTATCTGCCGACCGGCACGCCGACGAACGACTACTACGGGGGCCACCGCCCGGGTGACAACCTCTTCGCGGAGAGCATCGTCGCCCTCGACATCGAAACCGGCGCGCGCGAATGGTACTTCCAGGCGGTGCACCACGGCGTCTGGGACTACGACTTCCCGACGCATCCGAACCTGGTGGACGTCACGGTGGACGGGCGTCCCACAAGGGCGCTCGCCCAGGTGAGCAAGCAAGGCTTCACGTACGTTTTCGATCGCGTGACGGGCGAGCCCGTCTGGCCGATCGAGGAGCGGCCGGTCGAGACGGACACGGACCTGCCCGGCGAAGTGCTCGCGCCGACGCAGCCCTTCCCGACCAAGCCGGCGCCGTTCGAGTACCAGGGCTCATCGATAGACGACCTGGTCGACTTCACGCCGGAGCTGCGCGAGATGGCGGTGGAAGCGGTGCGGAACCACCGGCTGGGCGGGTTGTTCTCGCCCCCGATGCTGTCCGTCGAGGGAGGGATGCAGGGAACGATTCAACGCCCGGCGTTGGCCGGCGGCGCCAACTGGGGCGGCTCCGCCGTCGATCCCGAGACGGGCATCCTCTACGTTCCGTCCGTGAACGCCTACTCGATCCTGAAGTACGTCACACCGGAAGAAGAAGGCGCCAATCTGAACTACACGCAGGGCGGATTCCAGACGCCGTCGCTCATGCCCCAGGGGCTTCCGCTTTTCAAGCCGCCCTACTCGCGGATGACCGCCATCGACCTCAATACCGGCGACCATGCGTGGATGCAGCCGAACGGCAACGGCGACCGTTTCCGTAACCACCCGCGGCTGCGCGACCTCGATCTCCCGCCGCTCGGCGGCGACGGCCGGGGCGGCCCGGTCCTCACGAAAACCCTCCTAGTAAGCGCGCTCTCCGCCGGCGGCGAGAGCAACAACGATGGTCCCCGGCTGATCGCCCGCGACAAGGTGACCGGCGCAATCGTCGGCTCGATCGACCTTCCCGGCGGCGCCATCGGCACGCCCATGACCTACCTGGACGAGGGCCGTCAGTACATCGCCCTCACCGTCGGCGGTGACGTTCCCGAGCTGGTTGCCTTCGCGCTGCCGGACTAGGTGTGTAAACCCACCACGTTGTTCAGCGGCGGATTGAGGGCGTGGATGGGAGGTTGGTAGTCGAGGCTGGCGTGCGGGCGGTGCCAGTTGTAGTGATGGAGCCAGCGGGGCAGGTGATCGGCGCGCTGGGCGGAGTCGAGGTAGGTGCGCGCGTAGGCCCATTCCCGGAGCAGGCTTTGAATGAAGCGCTCGGCCTTTCCGTTGGTTCGCGGCGAGTAGGGTCGGGTGCGGATGTGCTTGAGGTTGAGCCGCCGACAGAGCCGTGCGAAGGACCGTGAGGTGTAGCAGGAACCGTTGTCGGTCATGACCCGTCGGAAGGAGATGCCGAGCGCGGCGAAGTAGCGCAGTGCGTCGAGGAGGGCGCGGCAGGCGCTGGTTCCGTTCTCGCTCGGGAGGATGGCGGCGATGCTGACCCGCGAGGCGTCGTCGATGGCGACGTGGACAAACTCCCATCCGGCTCCGGGAGAGGTCTGGCGCCGGTTGCCGGTCACGCGGTGTCCGGGGCGCACGAAGCGTCCGAGCTTCTTGGTATCCAGGTGCAGCAGGTCTCCTGGGTGCGGGTAGACGTAGCGGTTCGCGGCGGCCGGCGGCTCCAGCTGGGACAGCCGGTTGACGCCGGCGCGTTGCGCGACCCGCCCCACGGTGCTCGGGGCCACGCCCAGGGTGCAGCTGATGTCCCGGTAGGTGCGCCGGGCGCGACGCAGTGCCACCACCTGGGCGCGGCGCGCCTCGCTCGTCCGATGCGGACACCGGTGCGGGCGCGAGGAGCGGTCGGTGAGCCCTCGAGGGCCTTCCGCGCGGTAGCGGGCGAGCCACTTGTAGGCGGTGCGCACACTCACCCCGGAGGCGTGGGCCGCCTCCGCTACGCGAAGTCCTTCTTCCAGGATGCGGCGTACCAGCACCTCGCGGCCGTGCGGGGTGAGTCGGGCATACTTGTGGATGTTCATGCGGGTTCCTCCCTGGCTAACGGTTGGCAATACCCATTAGCTTCGGGCATCGGGCCCGCGTGAACAACCTACCGAGAGATCACAACTAGGGAGTACCGCTTCCTTACGACGCGGCGGCCCCCGTATCGGCATCGCCCCCGCGTTCGCCGACAAGCCGAACCCATTGCCGGCAGCACCGCGTGGGCAACTGAATCGTGCACCCGCCTCGCCGAGTGTCGCGGCAACGCGTTCGGCGAGTCTCAGCCGATCAGCCGGTCCAGGCATGCGCTCGGTTGGCGGGTCGCCTGTTTACGACGGTTGAGGAGACGCCTCGCGGTCGCCCGGTCGAGACGGTTTGTGGCCGCGAACGACTCGAGGTCGCGTTCGCCCAGGCGAAGGGCCAGCGCCAGACGCTCAGGTATTGGCATCCGGCGGACATCGCCAGCGGAGCGCACACGAAGATCGCGGATCGCCGAATCGACCGTTGACATGTCTCCGAGTATAGCGACGCCCGGAGCCCCCCAACCGGCTGTCAGAACATCGCGATCGGATTGACGGGACTGCCGGTCCCTCCCGCGACGTTGAGAGGAAGCGCCTGGAACAGGAATGACCAACGGTTCTCCTCGGCGCACGCCTCGGCGATCGGCTCGAGCAGCGCGTTGTCGAGCAGGGCCACCCCGAAGTTGAAAAGGACACCGTGCACGGGCCAGGCGAGGTCCCCCTGGGGACGGGCGTCCATCAGATCCCAGCCGAGCAGGGCGACGTCGTGGTCGCGGATGAACTCCGCGCAACTCGCGTGCAGACCGGGACCGCCCTGGCTGCGGTCGGGATTGCTCGCCATGTAGGCGCCCCAGCCGCTGTGAACCAGCAGCGCGTCGCCCGGCTCCACCGTGACGTTCTCGGCGCGCGCAATTGCCTCGAGCTCGTCCGCGGTGACCGGCTGTTCGATCGAGACATGCGGCTCGCCCCGATGCCGCGGGACGTCGAGCAGCACGCCCTTCGTGATGATCCCTTCCTTCCAGTGCGTGATGTCGCCGAAGTGCGCTCCCTGCGTGGTGACTTCCACGTCCGGGTCGCGTCCCTGCCACATCCCGTCGTCATCCCAGATGTGGCAGAGCGCGTCGATGTGCGTAACCGTCGCGCCGTGATAGATGAAGCCGAGATAGTCCATGACGTAGCCGCCGCCGGGCCCGAGAGAGCTCTTCGTCATGAAGTGTTGCGGCGGCTCGAACGTGCGGCTGAGGGAAACGGTCCGTCCCGTCCGCACCAGCGCCGCTGCCGACCGGCGCTTCTCGGCGGTGATCAGGTTGATGGCGCCCACCTGGTCGTTCGCCCCCCAGCGTCCCCAGTTGCGCCGGTCGCGGTACATGGCGACGTAGTCCGCCGCGCTGCCCAACTGGGCCGCCGCGCGGGCGGGCGGCACTCCCGGCCGCGCCGCCAGCGCCACGCCTCCGAACGCCGCCGCCTGCATCAGGAATCTGCGTCGTGACGTCATGGCCCTTCCACCGCTAACGGGGACTGACGCACCCCGACGTGCGCCGAACCGGCCTACTGGGACTCCGCTTCCTCGGCCCGCGCGCCTCTGAGGATGTTCAACAATCCGTAGTTCCCCTCGTGGCAGGCGTACTCGAACATCGGCTCGCTGTTGAGCCGCATCGGAACCGCCACGGTGAACGGCCGCGTGAAGATGGTCGGGTCGTCCACCGTGTACTCGTAGAGCAGGGTGTCCTCATCGACCCGCGTGAAGCGTTCGGTCAGGGTTACCGTCAGTCCCGTGCCGATCGACAGGGTGGCGGATGGATCGAAGGCGCCGGTTTCCTCCGACAGGTTCTGCGTCACCACGACCAGCGTGTTGCCGTCCCAGTGCCCGCGCGAGTCGCCCATCCACTGGCGGACGCCTTCCGGAAGGTGCGGACGGCCATCGAGCGGGATGATCCGCGCGTCGTGCACCATCTCGTTCAGGATAACGACGTGATTCGGCGTCTGGAACAACTGCATGTTGTTGTTGTAGCCGCTCGGCATCATCGGCGGTCCGCTGTTGAAGCCGAGCAGGCAGCGCTCGGCCAGGCCGCGGTCCTCGGGGTCATCGGCGCCCGTGCCGGCAGCCCGGACCCGGACCGGACGCTCGATGGGCAAATCCTCGGCGAGGGAACCCACCTGACGCAGACGTTCACCCTCCGGCGTCAGCGCCGGCAGTCGGCCATCGGCTGGATCGACAATGAGCGCGGTGCGGCGATCCTCGATGATGTTGGTGCCGTAGTCGAGCCAGAAGTCGTTGTAGCCACCCACTCGCTGGCCGCGTTCCGCGCCGGTCCCGCCGGCCGGCAACGGTTCGGTCCGCACTTCACTCGGCTCCAGCAGCGCCGCGCGCCGAGCGGTGGCGGCCGCTTCGGCCTCGGCCGCCTCTTCCTCCGTGAGGAACTCCCGCTCCTGATCCTCGGGCCGTTGCAGCGGTGTCATGGTGCGGAAGTCCCATACGCCCTGCAGGTCGGGCTGGCCGTCCGGCGTGCGCAGCTCCGACTGAGCCGCCGCCGCCGTTGCGAAGAGCATGGGAACGACTACCGCGAGCGCTAGCGCGCGAA
The DNA here is from genome assembly GCA_965202655.1 of Vicinamibacterales bacterium. Lineage (GTDB taxonomy): Bacteria > Acidobacteriota > Vicinamibacteria > Vicinamibacterales > UBA8438 > VXRJ01. The sequence goes on from CBDBBK010000001.1 coordinate 1,446,355, forward strand.
GCTGAATCTGCATGTCAACTGTCTCCTGTGGCTCGCGTCCGTACCCCGGGCGAGCAGCCGGGAAGAACCGTTTGGTCGTATCAATGCATGCTACCACCGCCGGCGCGCCAGCAGTTGCAGTTGGTCCCCGAGAATGAGCTGCGCCTGGCGGGCCGGACCCAGCATCGCCATCCGGGCGCGGATACCGGCCGCCAGCGCCGCGCCCAGCACCATCCATAGCAGCACGATGGCCCACTCCTCCGGCCAGACGAGCGCCGCTGGGCTGCCCGGCAGATAGAGCAGGATGAAGAACACGGTCGCCGCGACCGCCAGCCAGCCGACGAGCGCCGGCGCGGCCACCCGGTACGGACGCGGAAGATCCGGGTGCCGCCGACGGATGACGAGAAACGCCGCGGCCACGAACAGGTAGGCCACGACGGTCGCCAGCGAACCCGCGTCGACCAGCCATACCAGCGCGGGCCGACCGAAGAACGGCGCGATTGCGGTGATGCCGGTCAGCACGACGACTACCGCCATCGGCGACCCGTAGCGCGGGTGCAGGCGCGCGAAGACCGCCGGCAGCATCCCGCCGCGAGCCATGGCGAACAGTAGCCGGGAGGCGCCGAGAAAAAACGCGTTCCAACTCGTCAGGATGCCGAACGCCCCGCCGATCACGAGGACCCGCCCCGCCCATTCGCTGCCGTAGACGGCGCTCATGGCGTCCGCCGTCGGCAGGGCCCGGTCGGCCAGGGTGGCGGGGTCCAGCGACAGTCCGACCGTCCACTGGACGAGGGCGTACCACCCGAGCGCCATCACGATGGACAGGACGATGATGCGGCCGATCGTCCGGAGCGGAACGTCGATCTCCTCGGCGAGCTGCGGAATGACGTCGAAGCCGACGTACAGGAACGGCGTCATGATGACGACGCGGAGGATTCCCTCCCAGCCGGTGATCAACGGCGCCAGGTTGGCGGTGTCGCCGCGCGCGGCGCCGGGCAGGAAGAACGCCACTCCGACCAGCAACAGGCAACCAACGGCAAGGCGCTGCGCGAAGGCGGCGAAGCGGATCCCCCGGTAATTCACCACGCCGATCGCCAGCGCGCCCGCCACGCCCGCTATCACCCAGCTCGCGTGCACGTCCCAGCCGGCCACCGTGTAGAGGCGGCCGACCTCGAAACCTGGCGCCAGGTAACTGAGGACGGTCGGCAGGGCGACCGCCTCGAACGCGCAGACGGCCACATACGCCAGCACGAGCGTCCAGCCGCAGACGAAGGCGCCGGCGGGCCCGAATGCCACGAAGGTGAAGCTGATCTCGCCGCCGGCGCGCGAGAGGGCGGCCGACAACTCCGCGTAGGTGAGCCCGACCAGCCAGACCATGACGGCGCCGGCGGCGAAGGCGATGATGGAACCGACCGCGCCCGCGCGCACGATCATCTCACCGGCCAGCACCACCCAGCTCCAGCCGACCATCGCGCCGAAGGCGATGGCCAGCACGTCGCCGCGTCCGAGCAGCCTGCGGAGGTGGACCGGCGCGTCGTCGCCATCCACCTGTCTCATGCCATCATGCGCCCTATACGATAGTCGGACGCGGCGCACGGATGCGCGGCCGGCCGCGCGTTCCTGACTGGAGGCTTCCATGTCCGCTCGACCCGCACGTTTCGCTGCCGTCGCCGCAGCCGCGGCGCTCGCGCTCCTGACAGCCCAGCCCGCCGGCGCGCAGTACGGCGCCGTCGACGGCGAGTGGCGCAGCTATGCCGCCGACAACGGCAGCACGAAGTACTCGCCGCTCGACCAGATAGATGCCGGCAACTTCGGCGACCTCGAGATTGCCTGGCGGTGGGACACGCCCGACGCGGGAGTCGACATCGAGGCGATCCAGCAGAGTCTGATGGCGCAGGGCGCCGGCGCGAACACGAACGACGGCGCGCAGCCGACCGACCCGCCACGGATTTCGATCCGCGGCTTCCAGGCGACGCCACTGATGGCGGATGGTGTGTTGTACCTCTCCACCGCGCTCTATCAGGTAGCCGCCGTCGACGCCGGGACGGGCGAGACGATCTGGGTCTACAACCCGGAGTCGTACAACGGCGGGCGCCCGACGCACGCCTATCGTTCGCGTGGCGTCGCCTACTGGTCGGAGCCGGACGGCAGTGACGCCCGGATCTTCTGGGGGACCAACGAGGCGTACCTGCACGCCGTGAACGCCCGGACCGGCCAGCCGGTCCGCGGCTTCGGCGACAACGGCCGCGTCGATCTGACGACCGGCATTCCGCGCGCGGATCGCAACGACCGGAACTACCTGGGCCGCAACCTCATAGGCGTCGCCTCGCCGCCCGTCGTCACGCACGACGTCGTTGTCACACCCACCATCGTCTCGGACTTCGTCATTCGCAAGGAGGCGCCGCCCGGCTGGCTGAAGGGGATCGACGCCCGGACCGGCGAGTTGAAGTGGACGTTCCGCACCGTGCCTCAGGGAGACGACTTCGGCGCCGACACCTGGCTGAACGAATCGTGGCGCTACTCGGGCAACGCGAACATCTGGCCGCCGTTCAGCGCCGACGATGAACTGGGCATCTTCTACCTGCCGCTCGGCACGCCGACCAGCGATTACTACGGCGGTCACCGGCCCGGCGACAACCTGTTCGCCGAGAGCCTCGTCGCCGTCGACGCCGGAACCGGCCAGCGCCTGTGGCACTTCCAGGCCGTGCATCACGGCGTGTGGGACTACGACTTCCCCGCCGCGCCCAACCTGATCGACGTCACCGTGGACGGCCGCGACATCCAGGCGGTGGCGCAGGTAAGCAAACAGGGGTTCACCTACGTCTTCGACCGCGCGACGGGCGAGCCCGTCTGGCCGATCGAGGAACGCCCGGTGGAAACCGACACCGATCTGGAGGGCGAGGTGCTGGCCCCGACGCAGCCCTTCCCGACGAAGCCGCCGCCGTTCGAATACCAGGGGATGGCGATCGACGACCTGGTCGACTTCACCCCGGAGATCCGCCAGATGGCGGTGGAGGCGGTGAAGGACTTCCGCCTCGGCCCCCTTTTCACGCCGCCGATGCTGAGTCACGAGGGCGGACTGCAGGGTACGATTCAGCGGCCCCACATCGCCGGCGGCGCGAGCTGGAGCGGCGCGGCGGTCGATCCCGAGACCGGCATGCTCTACGTACCGTCCGAGAACCGCTTCTCGGTCATCAAGTACTACACGCCGGACCCGGCCGAGGGGGGCAACCTCCGCTACACGCAGGCGGCGTTCGACAGCGGCATTCAGCCGATGATGCCGCGTGGCCTCCCGTTGCTGAAGCCGCCCTATTCGCGCATGACCGCTATCGACATGCATCGCGGCGAACATGCCTGGATGCAGCCGAACGGCGACGGCGACCGCTATCGCAACCACCCGATGCTGCGCGACCTGGATCTGCCGCCCCTAGGAGGCGAAGGCCACGGCGGACCGGTCCTGACGAAGACGCTGCTGATCAGCGCCCTGAGCGCCGGCGGCTCGGACGGCGGCCCGCGCCTGGTGGCGCGCGACAAGGCGACGGGCGCGATTGTCGGATCGGTCGACCTTCCGGCCGGCGCCATCGGGACGCCGATGACCTATCTGCACGAGGGTCGCCAGTACATCGCCCTCACCATCGGCGGGGACGTCCCCCAACTGATCGCATTGACGCTACCCTAGTCTGCGGAACATCCTCCACAACGCGCGCTACGCGGAGGATCCGGACTACCTGTCGAAGCTGCCGTCGCCGGCGGCGAAGTAGGGAGGTTCGCCGTCGGCTGGCGGGTGGGACGCGGGGCTACTGCCCGTCGTAGAGAAGCTGGACGATGGTCGCGACGCGGTCCGCTGGCGCCTGGAAGTCGCTGTACTGGCCTGGCGTCGTGTAGGCGGCCGCGGTCTCGGCGGCACTCCGGCCGGCCGCCTTGCCCTGCTCCGCCTTGGCGACCAAGTCGTTGTAGAACGCGGAATACTCGACCAGATCGTTCCAGACGTACATGTCATCGTTGTGGCCCGGAATGAGGGTGTCGACGTTGCTGACGCCCTCGATGGCTTTCTCCAGCGTCATGCCGAACTCGGTGGCGCTGCCGTTCGTGTTCGCCGAATCGATATACGGCAGGCCCTTGCGCGCCATCATGTCTCCGGTGTGCATGGTGCGCGCCTCGCGGAAGACGACCCACGTGTCGCCATCGGTATGGCCCCGTCCGAAGTAATAGAGATCGATCTGGTCGGGCCCGCTGAACAGCGACGTCCGGTTGGAGAACGTCGTCTTGGGCAGGAATCTGCTGTTCTCGCCGGTGAACGCTTCGCAGTTCTTGATCGATCCGCCCTCGTACCCGGCGCCGTCATCGCAGTCCGTGCTCGCCATGTGCCCCGCGGTGTTCTCGTGGGTGACGAAGTTCACGGTATCGGGGAACTCCGTGTTCGCGCCGCTATGGTCCCAGTGGGTGTGGGTATTGATGATCGTCGTCACCGGCTGGTCGGTGATCCGGCGCACCTCGGCCATGATGTCCTCGCCGTAGCCGCGGATCTTCGTGTCGACAAGCACAACGCCGGATGACGTAACGAAGACGGCCGTGTTGCCGCCGGTGCGCATCCCCTGCTCCGAGGGATCGGACGTCAGGACATAGAGATTGTCCGTCAGCTCCAGCGGGCGGATCCCGAACCGGTCCTGCCGTGCCTCATTCGCGACGACCGTCACCAAGACGCCGGCCAGGGTCAGTGTCACCAGACAGACTGTGCGCTTCATCTCCAACCTCCCCGAGAACAAGTGCCTACTCTAGCACTCCCATCTGCGGACCGCGGAAACGGGGTCGATCCGGAGCCCGGAGGGGTGATATCCTTGCCGATCAAAGTCTCTGGCGAGGCTGGCGCGTTGCTGCGCCCGACGGTCGCTCTGGCGGGAGGTGTTCGGTGAGTGATGGACTTCGCACTGCACTGCGGCTGGCAGTCGCGGCTTCGTTGATTCCCGCGCTGGCGGGGACGGCGGCGGCGCAGGAGCGCGCGGGCGCGGTTACCGGTGCGGCGGCAGCCGCCGACTTCGAGACGCCGCGCACGCCGTGGGGTGCGCCCGACCTGCAGGGGATCTGGGACTATCGGACGGCGACGCCGCTCGAGCGGCCGGAGGCGTTCGGCGACAAGGCAACGCTCACCGCCGAAGAAGTAGCCGAGTACGAACGGATCAACTCCGAGCGTCTCGACGACTACGACCGCTCGCCCAGCGTGCACGCAAAGTGGTGGCTGGACAACGGACGTGAGATGACCGCCGATCGGCGGACCTCGCTCATCGTCGATCCCCCGAACGGCCGCATCCCGCCGACCACCGAGGCGGCCCGCGCGGCGGCCCGCGAGCGCAGCGCGCGCCGCGGGCTGACACACGCGGTCCAGGATCGGAGCCTGGGTGAACGCTGCATCACGTTCGGCGTGCCTCGCCTGCCCGGCGCCTACAACAACAACTACCAGATCGTGCAGACGCCGACGCACGTCGCGATCATGCAGGAGATGATCCACGCCGTCCGCGTCGTCCCGCTCGACGGCCGCCCGCACCTGGCCGGAGCCATCCCTCAGTGGCATGGCTCGTCGCGCGGCTACTACGACGGCGACACCCTGGTGGTGGAAACCGCCAACTTCGCGCCGGGCGGCGCACCGCGCGGCGCGACATCGGGAATGCTCCTGACGGAGCGTTTCACGCGCGTCGCACCCGGCGTCATCGAGTACGAGGTGACGTTCGACGATCCCGCCACCTGGGAACGTAGCTGGACCGCCGTCATCCCGATGCACAAGACCGATCAGCCGATGTTCGAGTACGCCTGCCACGAAGGGAACCGCGGCGTGGAGAACATCGTGCACAACTACCGGTACGCCGAGGATCCGGACTACCGGTCGAAGCTGCCGAAGATCGCGAAGTAGCGGTCACTGGCCAAGAACGAGCGAAGGAACCGAACCGATGCGCAGCCTGATACCCACGTTCCGCAGGGTCCGAACGCTCCCGGTTGCAGCCGCAGCCGTTCTCCTCGTCGCGGGCGCCGCGACGCCGGCCGCCGCACAGACCGGACCCGTCACGTTCACCGATCACATCCGCCCGATCATGGAGCGGAGTTGCTGGAACTGCCACGGCGAGGCGGCGCAGCTCTCCGATCTCGATCTGAGCTCGCGTGACGGGGCGCTTGCCGGCGGCACGAAGGGCCCGGCGATCGTGCCGGGCGACGCTGACGGCAGCCGTCTCTATCGGATGGTGGCGGGCCTGGATCAGCCGCCAATGCCGATGAGCGGCGACGCGCTGTCGGACGCCGAGCTTGCCATGGTCCGCACCTGGATCGAAGAAGGCGCGCACTGGGATGCGGGCGGCGCGACCGACGCCGACGCCGCCCTCGCTGCCCTCGAGAACAGCGAGCTGCCCCCCGGCGCACGCGACTATTGGGCATTCAGGCACCCGGTGCAGGCGACCGTCCCCGGGTCGGACACCTATACGCACCCCGTCGATCGCTTCCTGGAAGCGTCACGCCGCGATGCGGGCGTTGAAGCAGCGCCGCGGGCCGACCGCCTGACGCTGCTGCGGCGCGCGTACGTCGACCTCATCGGGCTGCCGCCGACGCCGGAGCAGGTGGAAGCGTTCCTGGCTGACACGGGGCGGGGCGCCTGGGAACGGCTCATCGAGCAGTTGCTCGACTCCCCCCACTACGGCGAGCGCTGGGGCCGTCATTGGCTCGACGTCGCCCGCTATGCCGACACTGACGGTTTCGAACAGGACTACGTCCGGCTGAACGCCTGGCGCTACCGCGACTACGTCATCAATGCGTTCAACCGGGACAAGCCGTACAACCAGTTCCTGCGCGAGCAGATCGCGGGCGACGAACTCGACCACGTGACCGACGAGACGCTCATCGCCACCGGCTTCCTCCGTTCCGGACCGCGCGTCAACTTCCGCGAGAAGGACAACCCGGAGCGGCGCCACGACTATCTGGACGACATGCTGGCGACGCTGGGCCGCGGCGTCCTCGGGATGACCGTCCACTGCGCCCGCTGCCACGACCACAAGTTCGATCCGATCCTGCAGAAGGACTACTACAGCATGCAGGCGTCGATCTTCGGCTACGTCGAGATCGATCAGCCCCTGCTCGATCGCGCCGACGCGGACACTTGGCGGGCGGCGAATGCCGACATCGACCGCCAGCAACAGCCGTTGCGCGACGAGATCGACGCCATCGAAGACCCCTATCGCGAGGAACTTCGCGCGAAGATGATCCGGGAGCGGTTCCCCGAGAACGTCCAGGCGGCCGCGTTCAAGCCCGAAGCCGAGAGAACGCCGGGCGAGCAGCTCCTGGCCACCCAGGTACTAACCATCAACCCGCCGCGCGCCCAGGTGGCCGAGGCGCTCGGCCCCGACGATGCGGCGCGGGTGGAGGAACTTCGTGCGCAGATAGCGGCGCTCGATGAACAGCGGCCGCCCGAGCCGCCAATGGCGCACATCGTCACCGACGGCGACTACCGGTTCGCCCCGGACGGACCGGGCGACGAGGTGATCGGCTGTCCGGAATGCCGTACGGCGCCCGACGAGGAGGGAACCTATCTGTGGGAGGAAGGGGGACCGGACTACCAGTCGCCCCCCAACTACTTCCTGATTCGGGGCGATCCGTTCAGCCCCGGCTCGGAAATGTCGCCCGGGTTCCTGACGGCCGCGACCTACGGCGATCCGCCGACCGAGATCTCCCGGCCGGACGGCCGCACCTCGGGCCGGCGGCTCGCCCTCGCGGAGTGGATCGCGTCCCGTGACAACCCGCTGACGGCACGGGTCATCGCCAACCGGATCTGGCATCACCACTTCGGCCGGGGCATCGTCCGGACGCTGGACAACCTGGGCCGGATGGGCGATGCGCCGACGCATCCCGAGCTGCTCGACTGGCTCGCGGTGGAGTTCATGGACCGCGGCTGGAGCATCAAGGAGATGCACCGGCTCCTGATGACGTCGGAGGCCTACCGGATGGCGTCGTCGTTCGCGCACGATGCCAGCACGGCGGCGGATCCCGAGAACAACCTGCTCTGGCGTTACCGCGGTCAGCGGCTGGAGGCGGAGATCCTGCGCGACGCGATCATGACGGTGAGCGGCGGCATCGACCTCACGGTCGGCGGCCCGGCGATCTTCCCGCACATCCCGTCCGACATCCTGTTCCAGTCGGACGGCAAGGGCTTCTGGTGCGGCAGTCCGGAGCCGGGGCGGCGAATCACGGCGCCGTCGACCGGTATCTGGTGCGAGGAGCCGGACCGCCCGGAGGTATGGCGCCGCAGCATCTACGTCTTCCGGCGCCGGTCGCTCGGTTTCCCCTTCTTCGACACCTTCGACCTCCCCGATCAGAACCAGACCGCGGCGGCGCGCAACGTTTCGACCGTGTCGACACAGGCGCTGACCCTGATGAACAACCCGTTCGTGCTGAACCAGGCGCAACTGTTCGCCGAACGGCTCGAGCGCGAGGCCCCGGGCGACGTCGACGCGCAGATCAGGCGCGCGTACCTGATCGGACTGACGCGGGAACCGACCGACGGCGAGATGGCGGTGGCCAGAGACCTGATCGCCGAGCAGTCGCTGGTTGATTTCACCCACGTCATGATGAACCTGAACGAGTTCCTGTACCTGCGGTAGCAGCGGGCAGACAGACCACACGCAACGACGGACCACAGAGGAAGACGACCATGGCTGACCACCATCACCACTGCCGGAAGCGGACGTTCTGGTCGCGGCGCGACTTTCTGTTCCAGTCGGGAGGCGGCATCGCCGGACTGGCGCTGGCCGACCTGCTCAGCCGGCAGGGCCTGCTCGCCGCCGGGCAGTCCGACACCTGCGAGGCGCCGATCCCGGGTAACCCGTTCGCGCCGAAGGACCCCCACTTCACGCCGCGCGCCACGGCCGTCATCTCCCTGTTCATGAGTGGCGGCGTGAGTCAGGTCGACACGTTCGACCCGAAGCCGGCGCTGAAGCAGTACGCCGGGCAACCCATGGCCGAATCGGTCGTCGTCCGGCAGGGGCATCCCGGTCCGCTGATGCCGAGCCCGTTCGAGTTTCACCGGCACGGCGAGAGCGGAATCGAGGTTTCCGAGCTCTTCCCGCACATCGGTTCGAAGGTGGACGAGATGGCCTTCATCCGATCGCTCTACGGCCGGTCGAACGACCACATCCAGGCCACCTACGAGATGCAGAGCGGCCAGATCCGGATGGGCTTCCCCAGCGTCGGGTCGTGGGTCACCTACGGCCTCGGCTCCGAAGCAGCCAGCCTGCCCGCGTACGTCGTGATGAACGACCACCGCGGCGGACCGCTCGGCGGTCCGAACGACTGGAGCGCGGGCTTCATGCCGGCCAGCTACCAGGGGACGCTGTTCCGTGCGGTGGGTGATCCGATCGTCGATCTGGCGCCACCCGAGGGGATGACGGAAGCGCAGCAGCGCGCTCGCCTCGACACGCTGGCGAAGCTGAACGAGATCGACCTGGAACAGAATCCGGGCAATTCGGAACTGGCGGCGCGCATTTCATCGTACGAGCTCGCCTACCGGATGCAGGGATGCGCGCCCGAAGCGGTCGACACTTCCGTCGAGTCGGCAGCAACGCAGAAGCTCTACGGCCTCGACGATCCGATCACCGAGCCGTTCGGCCGGCAGTGCCTGATGGCGCGGCGGCTCGTCGAACGGGGCGTCCGCTACGTGCAGCTCTTCCACGGCGGCATCGGACAGCAGAACACCGACACGTGGGATGCGCACAGCAACCTGGTGGAGAACCACACGCTGCACGCGAAGGAGACCGACCTGCCGATCGCCGGCCTGCTGACCGACCTCAAGGCGCGCGGCATGCTCGACTCCACGCTCATCGTCTGGCATGCGGAGTTCGGGCGTATGCCGATTTCGCAGCGCGGCGTCGGCCGCGACCACAATCCGGGCACGATGACCGGCTGGATGGCGGGCGCCGGGATTCAGGGCGGCCAGGTGATCGGCGCGAGCGACGAGTTCGGCTACAAGGCGGCCGAGCAGCGAGTCTCGCCGCACGACCTGCACGCGACGATCCTGCACCTGCTGGGCATCGATCACGAGAAGCTCACTTACCGCTACAACGGCCGCGACATGCGGCTGACGGACGTCCACGGAGTGCCGATTCCGCAGATCATCGCGTAAGCGGCATTCCGTCAATCAAGGCCTGTAGGGCCTCGTGACCCTGCAGGACCAGTTGCGCGCGGTCGTCCCGCCGTTCAACGTCAACACGCAACCCGTCAGCGACGCCTCGACCGTCGTTCTAGTCGCTGATGCGCCTCCAGGTGAGCCTGCTCTGCACCGGCCGGCCCTCGTCGTCGGTGCCCGGCGGGGGCATCAGCACCAGATGCGTGTCGGTCAGCTCGAAGAACCGCTGCGCGTCGCTGCCGTCGGCGTTCGGATTCTCGCTTCCGATGCGGTGGTGGACGAGGTAGCGTTCTTCCTCGTTGACGGAGAACGGCCCGAAGTAGCTCCCGTAGGTATCGGTCGCCATCAATGCCTCTTCCGGCGTCGGCCGGTCACCGGCATAGGGCGTCCGTCCCGGCCGCATCAGGTGCACCGACATGTGGCCGGACGGCGCGTACAGGATGTACGCGACTTCGTACTGATTCGCCGGCACCTCCTCGCCGTCCCGAGTCCGTCGTTCCACGGACTCGACGCTGTAGACGCCGAACAGGCGCCGATGCGTATCGGTCAGTTCCGACTCGGGCAGATCCGGCAGGCGCGTCCACGTGATGAACGACCTCTCGCCGCGATCGTTCGGCGGTGGCTGCAGTGTCAACGTGTCGTCGCCAAAGGTATAGAAACGCTGGTAGTCGGACCCGGCCCCGGACGGGCTAACGCTTCCCAGCAGGTGATGCGTGACGTAGTCCTCCGCCTCGTTGACCGAAAACGTCCCGAAGTACGACGTGTAGGTGCCGAGCCGATCGAGGGCCTCTTCCGGCGTGGGCGTGTCTCCGGCGTACGGCTGCCGATCCGGTTGCATCAGTGTCACCCCCATGTGACCCGACGCGTCGTACATGAGGTAGCCCAGCCGGTCCGTCGTCGGCTCGCCCAGCAGTTCCCCGCCGGCATCCCGCCGCTCGATCCGGGTCAAGGACCACGCCCCCGCGAACCGGCCGTTCGCGGAGGTATCAGCGGCGGTCTCGACCGGAGGCGCGGCCTCGGCCTCCGGTTCCGCCGGCGGCGCTTCTCCTCCGCAGCCGAATGTCGCAACGACCGCAACCGACGCGAACAGAACGAACAGTGGCATCCACGTCTTCCGCATCATGCCCTCCCGGCCTTTCCGGCTCCCAGCGTGTACGACCGCACTCTACCCGATGCGATGGAAGGTATGCACATGCAGGTCGGCTTTCATGCTTCCGAGTGTGGCGAGTCGATATGACGAGGCCGTGACCGCCGGGTAACCGGACCGTAAAGCCGCCGCCGTTAACGTGGATTTGCCGCGCGCGTCATCGGCCCGATACGAGTGATATCTTTATCCGAACGACAGTGATATCATCTGGGCCAAGCCATGGCATCTGCTCGTGAACGGTCGAAGTCCGGGCGATTCGTCCTTCGCATGCCGCCGGCGCTGCACACCGCGCTGGATGGGGCGGCGCGAGCGAGCGGGCTCTCGCTCAACGCGTACTGCGTGCGGCAACTGGCGGGAGCCGGCGTCGTCGCGCCCGGCAGCGAAGACACGGTGTCCTTGATCACTCACGCTCGCGCGGTAGCGGGCGACGCATTGTCGGCGGTGGCGCTTCATGGATCCTGGGTGCGCGGGGAGGCCACACCCGCCTCGGACGTCGATGTCCTGATCGTCGTCGAACCCCGTCTACCGCTCAGCCGCGACCTGTACCGCGAGTGGGACACTCAGCCGATCACCTGGCGGGGCCGCCGGGTGGATCCTCACTTCGTACACCCGGCCGCCGAGGAAGAGCGGTTCAGCGGCCTGTGGGCCGAGATGGCGCTGGACGGAATCGTCCTGTTCGAGCGCGACTGGAGTGTGTCGGCGCACCTGGCGCGGGTCCGCCGCGCGATCGCCGCCGGCCGACTGGTGCGGCGTGTCGTGCACGGACAGCCTTACTGGACGGAGACCGCCTGATGCGCAATCGCGCCCTCGCCGCAGACTACGTTCGCCGCGCCGCCGCGCGGCTGCGGGCGCTGGACGTCCTGTACGAGTCGTCGAGCTGGGCCGACGTCGTTCGCGAGTCGCAGGAAGTCGTCGAGCTTGCCCTGAAGGGGCTGCTGCGCGCCTCCGGCGTCGACCCGCCGCGCGTACACGATGTCGCCGACGTCCTGGAGGCCGAACGGAACCAGTTGCCGGCGGGCCTGGCTAACGATGTCGACCGGCTTGCCGCAGCCTCACGCCTCTTGCGCCGCGACCGCGAACTCGCGTTCTACGGGGCCGAAGACCTCACGCCCTCCGACTTCTACCGCGAACGCGACGCGGAGGAAGCGCGCGCGGTCGCCCGGCTTGTCGTCGACCGGGTGCGACCGCACGTCCTCACGCCGGACTCCGACTGAGTCAGCCCGTCACGCTTCCCGCGACCTACCGCCGCCTACTGGCCGATCGACAGTCCCGCGTCGGATGCAATCTCCCCGATGCGGTCGGCCTGGTTCGGGTTGTTGCCCATGACTTCGCGCAACCGGCGGACCACCTGCGCCTGCTCCGCGTCAGACATCCCGCTGGCCGCGCTCGCCGCACTCCTGACGGCCGCGTAGCAGTCGTCTTCATACGTAATCGAGCCGCACTGCGCGGTCAGCTCGGCAAGCAGCCCCGCCGTGCCGGAGCGCTCCACCGATGAGCCCCCACCGGTAGCGCCGAAACGCTGGTTGGCCTGCTCGATCTCCGCCGCCGCGCCGCGGCGGATGTTCGCCGCCTCGGTGCCTGCCTGGAAGCAGGTGAACTGCGCACGGTCGGCCCAACGCAGGGGAGCGCACGCATGGATGCCCGCGTCGATGGCCGCCTCCGACACCTCGGTGATCAGCGCCTCGTACTCCGTATCGCCTTCGCCGAAGCCGGAGAAGTTGCCCAGGTCGCCGCTCGCCGCGAACAGCCCGTCGACGCCTGGAAGCCGCGCGATCTCCCGCGATGCCTCGACGCCCTCGAGCGTCTCGATCATCAGAAACAGGACGACGTTGTCGTTCCACGTCTGCCGGTAGCCGCCGGGCACGTCGTTCCACATCTCGCCCGGACCCTGACCACCGCCGGCGCTCCGACGCCCGAGCGGAGGGAAGTACGTCCAGTCGACCGCGGCCTGCGCTTCTTCCACGCTGTCGACGGTAGGCACCACGATGACCAGGGCGCCCATGTCCGTGGCATGCTGAATCTCGCGCTCGTCGGCATAGGCGACGCGCACGCCGGGTGCAGCCGGCCCGGGGCAGGTCCGCCACATGCGCGCCACCTGCTCCCAGGAGATGGCCTCATGCTGCATTTCCACCCAGATGAAGTCGTAGCCGGCCGCCGCCATCGCGCAGTACATGCGCGGATCCGTCCCCCGGACCGTCCCGCCGATCATCGGCCCGCCGGCCACCAGCTTCCGCTTGGCGGGATTCCAGATCTCGGCCGTCTCCCCCTGCGGCAGGTCGAAACGCGATCCGAAGTCGAATTCCGCGGCCCGGAACTGGGCAGCCGCATCTCCGGCGGTCATGCCGGCCAGCACGCCGACGGCTACGACGACCTTGAGCAACATGGTGATTCTCATGACTTTCCTCGCATGATTGGGCCCGGTGTCTCGCGCGTGCGTCGCGCGGACTCTGTCTACCGGGCGAGTCTACCCCGTGACCCGCCCCGCCATCCACCGCCGCGCGTGGTACGGTTCGGCATGATAACTGTCCGAACCGCCGCCTGCCTCCTGATTGCGGTCGTGCTCCTGTTCGGAACCCACGTCGGGAGAGCCGGCTCCGCCTTGGCGCAACCCGATATCGCGCCGCAGAATGATGCGCCCAATCCCTACGCCACGGTCCGCGGCTGGGCAAAGCTGCCGGGGGACCGCGAGTGGGGGTCGACCGGCGGAGTCGACATCGACCGGGACGGCCGCCACGTCTGGGTCGCCGAGCGCTGCGGCGGCAACTCCTGCGCGGGCCTCGACCTCGACCCCGTGCTCAGGTTCGACCCGGCCGGCAACCTCGTCGCCAGCTTCGGCGCCGGGCTGATGATCCAGCCCCACGGGCTGCATGTCGACCCCGACGGAAACGTCTGGGTAACCGACGCGCAGGGACCGGACGGCACGGACCCGCACCGCGAGGGCAAGGGCCACGTAGTCATGAAGTTCAGCCCCGACGGCGAACTGCTGATGACGCTCGGCACGCCGGGCGTGGGCGCCGCGGGGCGAAACACGCTCGACCAGCCGTGCGACGTGGTGGTTGCCGGCGACGGCACTATCTACGTCGCCGACGGACACGGGGGTCAGCTTCCCGGGGCCGGACCCCACACGACGGCGCGCGTCGTCAAGTTCGCGCCCGACGGAACCTACCTGGCGGAATGGGGTTCGTGGGGCAGCGGACCGGGCCAGTTCCGCACGCCGCATGCCATCGATCTCGACTCGCGCGGCCGCGTGGTGGTTGCCGACCGGGGCAACGACCGGCTCCAGGTGTTCGACTCCGACGGCACGTTCCTCGAGGAGTTCTACCAGTACAGCCGGCCGAGCGGCCTGCACATCGCCGATGACGACACGGTCTATGTCGCCGATTCCGCGTCGTCACGAAACGGCCAGCACCCCGGCTGGGAATACGGCATCCGGATAGGCAACCTCCGGGACGGATCGCTGGACTGGTTCATTGACGGATCCAACCCCGAGGGCGTTACCGTCGACGCCGACGGGGCCGTCTACGGGGCGGTCGTGGCGTACGGCGGCGCGCTGCTGAAGTACGTCCGGCCGGACGCGCCGGGCGGACGGTGAGCGCGCCGCCGCCCCACTACGGCAACGCGAACGTCAGCACGGTGTCGGTCGCGATCACCGTGACGTACTGCTTGCCGTTGACCTGGTACGTCATGGGGCTCGACCGAACGGGACGCCGCGCCTGGTGCTGGAACAGCAACTCGCCGGTCTCCGCGTGGAACGCATAGAAGGCGCCGTCATCCGCGCCCTGGAAGACCAGATCGCCCCCGGTTGCCAGGTTCCCGCTCGCCCCGATGGTGGTGAGGGCCGGGAACACCTGTTGCCACGCCTCTTCCCCGCTGCCCGGCTCGTAAGCGGTCAGGGTCGTGGTCGGCGTGAACTCCGGAATGCGGCTGATCTCCTCGAAGTTCGCGCTGTGGCCGTCGCCGTGCGGCCCCGGTTCCAGGCTGTCGCCGAGCGGCCGGACGATCATCGAGACGGCGGCGTTCTTGCCCGTGACGTAGAGCAGCCCGGTGCGCGGGCTGAATGCGGGCGAGCCGAAGCTGGATCCGCCGTGGGCGACGATCAGGTGCTCCTCGATGGAGTACGGCGTGTACATCTGCCGCGACCGCGACTGCTGCTCCGGATCGTCGAGATGCACGTACGTCGCACAGAACGGCGTCATCGGCACGCCGCGCGCGTTGTGCGGAATCGGCTGGGTCGGATAGACCACCTCGCCCGGCACGTTCGTCTCGGTCGGCACCCGTGTCTCCACCATCGGGTTGATGGGCTCGCCGGTCTCGCGGTTCCAGAGATAGAGGAGGCAGTTCTTGCCGGCTGACCCGACTCCCCGGACCGTCTCGCCGTCGCGCGTGACGTCGAAGAGCACCGGCCCGGTGACGTGGTCCCAATCCCACAGGTCGTGATGAATCGCCTGGTAGTACCAGCGAAGCGCCCCCGTCTCCAGATCGAGAGCGACGGTGGCGTTGGTGAACAGGTTTGCGCCGGGGCGCGCCGATCCGTCGTAGTCGGGTGACGGGTTGCCGGTGTTGAAGTAGATGAGCCCGAGGTCAAGGTCGATGGCGGGCTGCGTCCAGACCCCGCCGCCGGCCCGCTGGCCGTCGCCCCACGTGTCCCGCGCGATCTCCCAGCCGTCGTCCTGCGGCCGCTGCGGAATCGTGTTGAAGACCCACTTGATGGCCCCGGTCGCGGCGTCGGTCGCAATCACCAGGCCACCCGGGATGTGCCCCTCCGATAGCGCGGCCCCGACGTAGAGCGTGCCGTCGTGGTACGCCGGCGCGGCCGTGATCCGATAGCCGAGCTCGTGCGGATCCAGAGTCGGCGGATAGACGTCCGGATACTTGGCCTGCAACGCCAGGCCGACGACCGGGAGAACGCCGCCGTCGCCGTACGACTCCACGAGCTCGCCGGTCTTCGCGTCCGCCGCGACGAGGTTCGGGCCGTTGTACGAGTAGATCTTGCCCTCCGCGTACGTCGGCCCCCGGACGCGGTTGGTACGTGCCTCGTTCAGCTCCAGGCTCCACACCTCGCCCCCGGTGACGGCATTGATGGCGATCACACGCGGGCCTGCATGCAGGTACATCAGGCCGTCGATCACCAGCGGCGTCACCTGGGCGACATCGATCCCCGCCGCCACGTCGTACGACCAGCGTTCGGACAACCGGCCGATCGTTTCCGTGTTGATCTCGTCGAGTTCCGAATAGCGGCTGTTGTCGAGGTCGAGGTTATGGCTCGTCCAGTTGGTCTGGCCGCCCGCGGTGATGTTCGGCAGCGCGCCCTGCCGGGTGGTCCGTCCCTGTTGCGCCGCCGCCGGCGAGCCGGCGACCACGGCAACCGCCGTCAGAACGACCATGAGCCCTCGGGTCCGCACGCTGCTGGATGAAGTCATCTGTCGCTCCTTGCGCCAAACATAGTCGGCAACGAATGCGGTCACCTACGGCGCCACCGTCACCGTGACGTCGGCATAGGAATAGAGGTAGCCGTCGTCCGCCATCCCCCGGAGGACGTACGTGCCCGGCTCGGTGAACGTGGCGGTCGTTACGATGCGGCCGTCCGGCGGCAGCTCCGGCGGGGTCCAGCCGGGCGTGTGATCCTCCATCGGCGGGGTCCACGGATCGAACGTGACGTCGGCCGGACCGCGGTAGTGGATCCAGGCAAGGCGCAGGCCGAGGGCGTTCCTGCGGCCGGGCGGCCGGCTGTTGCGGGCGGGACGCATTTCTGGGACACCGTCGTCGGCGACCACGGCGGCCAGGGTGAGCGGTTCGCCAACGCGGGCGGTCCGCTCCAGCCCCTCCTCGATGCTGATCGTCGGCGCGGCGTTGGCCATCTCCGGCGCGCCGCCGCCGGCGCGGTTCATGGCGATGACCTGATCGTCGATGATCTGCTCCGGGACCAGCCAGCCGACGGCGCGGTCGGTCTGGCCGTGGGCGGTAACCGTCCAGACCAGCTCCCTGTCGCCCCAGTCGGCCGGGACGCGGACGCGGAAGATGACCCGCTGGCGGCGCGGGTAGAAGTAGGTAGGCTGCCCCCGGTCGGGAGCTCCCGGTTCGAAGTAGTTGTCGGGACCGACGGGGATGTTCAGGTGCTCCTCGTAGTTCCGGTTGAGGTAGCCGAACACCATGTTGAAGCTGCCGTCGGGATTCTGCTCCCACCCCTCGAAGACCGGCTGCAGGTTCTGGCCGCTGTGATAAGTCTGCGCGCCGGCGGGTGACGCCCACACCAGCAGCGACACGGCGGCGACGGCAACGGAGAGCCGGACGGCGACGGGCGCGGCGGCGCGCATCAGTTGTTGTTCGTCTGGCGCGCCCGCTCCTCCAGCCGCCGATCGAACTCGTCCTCCGACATGTGGAAGAAGCTCATCCAGGCGAAGCTCATGTCGTCGATGGAGCGGTTGCCGAAGCCGACCCAGTTCTTCGGGTCGGGGTTGTAGCGGTTGCTCGCCGTGTTGTTGTGCCAGCCGATGACGTGGAGGATGGTCCCGGCCGGCAGCAGCGGCGCCTCGTGGTCCGCGTAGTTGTAGACGATGTGCCAGCCGAAGTTGTGTTTCGTGCAGCTCAGCGTGTCGATCCTGCCGTCCGGGTGGATCGCCTCGACGCACATCCGGTCGCCGCGGATGTGCATGTGCGGCTGGAATCCCGTCACCTGCGTCGGCTCGGGCAGCACGTAGTAGCCGTCGCTCCGGGCGTTGGTCTCTCCGGCGCGGATGTCGAGCGTATCGAAACTGTCGCCGACGTGGCGCGAGATGAGGACCTCGTCCGGCACGTAGCCGGGCGGATAGAACTGGAAGCCGACCCGGGTCCGGTCGCGAATCTCCTCTCCGACCGAGCTGTAGTGCATGTTGAAGCGGATCTGGGTTCCCGCCTTGATCAGGCGGCCCGTCCCGTCGGGAAAGATGTCGCCGTTCTTCCCCATCGCGTACTCGTTGAGGAAGCCGCCTCCCTCCTCGCCGTCCTCCTCCTCCCAGGTCATGGACGTGGCGACGTGATGCACCACCGGATAGGCGCCGGGCGACGGCTTGGTCTCGACCGCCTTGATGTAGCGGTCCTCGGTCAGCCGCGAGTCGGCCCAGATGTCGAGCCAGCGGTCCGCGTCGACCGCGCCGACGACCACTTCGTCCGGCAACTCGACGATCCACTCGGGCGGGCCGATCCGCCACTCGTCGAGGTCGGCCAGCTCGATGGGCGGCGGCGCGTCGGCCGGGTTGCCGCGCGGCGCGCCGGCCTCCACCCAGCGGCCAATGGTGGCGATCTCCTCGTCGGAGAGCGACGGATCCTCCTTGAAGGCGCGAACGCCGACGTTCCGTTCGATGAACCAGGGCGGCATCTCGCGCTGTGCCGTCTTGTCACGGATGGCGCGCGCCCATGGGCGCACCTCCTCGTAGGTGAGGAGCGACATCGGCGCGACCGATCCCGGCCGGTGACACTGCTGGCAGGTGCGCTGCAGGATCGGCAGCACGTCCTTCGTGAAGGTGGTCTCGGCCGGCGGCTGGGCCCCCTCGGTGGGGGCGACGGCGGCCACGAATAGCGCCAGGACGCCGATCGTGCAACGGGTGGAGTTCATCGTTCAGCCTCCCTCGGAGCGCCGATCTGTTTCACGCCTACCGGCTCTCGGACACCTCATCGTAGAACAGTTGAAGCGCCACGTCGCTCAGCGGCCAGTCGAGGTCGTCCGTCTGGATGCGGCCCGGCACATCGTCGCGGCTGACACCCGCCTCGACCGCCTCGCGCATTCTGTCCTGCAGGGTCTGCATCCGGTCGCGGAAGATCTGCACCTCGTCCTTGCCCATTATCGGTCCGTGGCCCGGAATGACGGTGTCGAAATCCAGCTCGAGCACGCCGTCGAGGGTCGCCGTCCACGCGAGCCCGCTGCCGCCGTTACCGAAGTCCATGAAGGGCGCGAGCGTGCTGCCGTCGGAGCGCTGCCCCCAGATGAACAGGTCGCCGGTGTGGACGGTGCGCAGGTCCGGAAAGTAGATCACGGCGTCGCCGTTCGTGTGGCCACGACCGAAGTGGTGCGCCTGCACCTCGACGCCCCCGATGAAGATGGACGTCTCGTCGCTGAAGACGACGCGCGGGGCGCCCGGCTGATTGTTCCGGACCATGTTGCCGCGCGCGTTCCTGTGCGAGATCACCTCGCTCACGGCCATGAAGTCAGCGTTGCTGCCGGCATGGTCGCCGTGGTGGTGCGTATCGAGCACGTACCGGATCGGCAGGGAAGTCATCTTCCGTACTTCGGTGGTGATCATCTCGTAGCTATAGGGGAACTTGTTGTCCACGAGGATGACGCCGTCGTTGGTGACCCGCACCGCGACGTTGCCGCCCGTAACGCCGCCGTCGAGACCCGGGATGACGTACAGGCCGTTCTTCCCCGGCACGGGCCGGATTGCGGTCAGCTCGGCCAGCCGCTCGGGCGTGACCTCCTGCTGGGCGGCCGGGCGTTCCGCGGCCACTACGGACAGGACCGCGAGCCCCCCCACGACCGTCGCCGCCGCCAGTCTCGGTTTCCGCATCACCGTTCTCCTCGCAACCGCCCCATTATGCGTCAACCGTCGTCGATTCCGACCCTGGTTTCCTCGATCACGAGGTCGACGACGGACCGGAGCGCCTCCTCGTCGGAATCTCCCTCCAGGCGGCGCAACCGGTAGTGGTCGAGTTGCCGGTCCGCGCCCGAGCCATCCCGAATGATCATCAGCGCATGACGCACTTCGTCCTCGCAACCGAGGGCGCGCGCATCATTCGCCAGCTCGGCAACGAATTCCTCGGCATAGTCGGCAATGTCGATCCGGCCGGCGCGGGTAGGATGGCCGAGGAACGCTAGAACACCGTAACGCTGCGCGAGCCAGCGGTTCTCGGCAATGATCTCCGTCGGCGGTTCGGGCGGCAACGCCCCGGCCCGCACCTGCCGCAACAGGCACCGGACGAGGGATGCGTAGAGCGCGGCGATGCTGATGGCATCCTCGAGGCGCGGACAGATGTCGCAGATGCGGACTTCGATGGTCGGGAAGTTGGGCGACGGGCGGATATCCCACCACAGCTCGCTGCCGTCGCTGATGAACTGCGCGCGCCGGTAGTCGTCGACCAGGCGGTCGTAATCGGACACCGATCGAAGCGGACCCGGCAGGCTGGTGCGCGGCAGGGCGCCCATCATGTTCAGCCGATACGACTTGAACCCGGTAGTGCGGCCCGAACTGAAGGGGGAGGATCCCGAGAGCGCGTGCAGCAGCGGCAGGTGGCGCCGGACGGCGGTCATGATGCGGATGCGTTCGTCGCCGTTGCCGAAACCCGCGTGGACGTGCATGCCGCCCACCAGCATCCGCCGGACGCTTTCCTGAAAAGTGACCGCGAACCGCTCGTAGCGTTCCTTCGGCGTCGGCATCTGCGCTTGCCATGCCGCGAAGGGATGGGTCGACGACCCCAGCACCGCCGCTCCGTGCGCGGCGGCCGCCTCCACGACGAGCCGGCGAGTCTCCCGGAGCGCCTTGCGCGCCTCCTGCACCGACGCGCAGACGCGCGTGTTGGTTTCGATCTGTGAGCGGAGGAACTCGTGGACCACCTTGTGCGGTCCCCGGTTCCGTTGGCACGCCTCGAAGATGGCGGGATCCGGATCGGCCAGCAGGTCGCGGGTTTCGGGATCTACGAGAAAGAACTCTTCCTCGATGCCGAGCGTAATGGTCAGATCTTCAGCGACGCCGGCCGTGGTCACGTCCGGGAACTCCCTGCGGAAAACCGTGCTGCTGTCGTGCCCGCGCGGCGGCGCGCCGGTCTAGTCGCCGGCCGGCCGGAGCTCTACGGCAGAGGCAAGGAAGCTCACCTCTGTCGCGGTGCCGTCCGGATTGCGGGTAAGGGCGACTCCTTCTTCGATCAGGTGGTCGGCCTGACGCTTCGAAAAGACGTTGGTCTCGAACACTCCCTCGATCCGCGCCGCGTGGCCGTCCGAGTCCGTGGGGACGAAGAAGGCGTAGTCCTTGAAGGTGACACGCAGGCCGCGTGCGGCGCCGTCCTGCACCAGTTCCATCCAGCACCCCTTGACCTGGCACACCCGGCGAACCGACCCCTCCAGGATGACGCTGGTGTCCATGTACGCGTGGATGGTGCTGAGCGCGTCAACCAGGTCGACCACCGGTGACTTGCCGATGGCGTCTCCCCGCTTGATCACGTCTTCCTGCGCTCCCGCCATGCCGGCGAAACCAACGGCGACAAGCGCGAATACGACAAAGGCGCAACTGAACTGGCGCATCACGAACCCCCTGCCTCGAACCGTGGCGAGCATCATACCACCCCTCCCGGACCGTCGGGCCCGCCGCGGGATAGACGTTCGCGCGCGTCGCTACTGACGGCCGCGATGCGTGGCAGTATGCTGCAAGGATGCTGCGACGTCCGATCGCGTTCGTCGTGTTCCTGGTGGGCTAGGCGCACGCCAGGGGGCCGTTCATGGTCGTCGCCGAGTTCATCACCTGACGTTTGCGAACGGCACGGCCGGCTCCCGAACGCCGGGGTGTCCGCCGTCGATCCGCTGCTGGGAGACCAGCGAGGCGGCTTTGAGGGCGAGCGGCTCGTTGGCGCGCGCGCCGGTGAGCAGGTTCACCATCCCGTAGTTGCCTTCGTGGCACGCGTACTCGTAGATCGGGTCCTGGTTCTCCCGCCAGCGGAAGGGAATCGCCACCGTGTAGGGGCGGGTGTAAGTGAACGGATCCTCCACCGTGAACGAGTAGTCGATCGTCTCGGCGTCGACGCGCGTGAAACGCTCCACGATGCGCAGCGTGTCGCCGGGGCCGCGGTGCCCCGTCTGCAGGATGTGCGACGGCTGGTAGTCGCCTCCGTCCAGACGGTCGTGGAAGTGGATGGTCTCCACCACCAGGGTGTTCCCCTCCCAGCGGCCGCGTGAATCGCCGAGCCACTGGCGGATACCGCCGGACGAGTGCGGGCGGCCGTCGATCGGGATGATCCGCGTCTCGTGGATCATCTCGATCTGAATGGCGACGTGAGTGGGCGTCTGGAAGATCTGGTAGTTGTTGTTATAGAGGTTGGGAATCATCTGGACCGGCATCGTCCGGGAAATGCACCGCTCCCAACTGTTGCGGTCGAGCCAGGAATCGCCTTCGCCCCGCCCCTCGCGCGCCTTCTCGCGAGCCACGAGCCGCGCGATCGCTTCCGGCGTCATCGAGATCCGTCCGTCCGGGGGATCGATGATCAGGGAGGGCTGCTCCAGCCGCCCGCCCGTCTCCGGCCAGGCCGCTCCGGTGCCGCGGGTCGCGGCAATGACCGGCGCGCGGGCGTCGCGGTCACGCTGCACCTCCGCCTCGGTCATCTGCTCCAGCGGAGTCGTCGTCGAGTTGTTCCAGATCCCCTGCAGGTCGGGATCGCCCCACGGCGTGCGCGGGGTTCCTTCGCCGCCGCTCTGCG
The DNA here is from genome assembly GCA_965202655.1 of Vicinamibacterales bacterium. Lineage (GTDB taxonomy): Bacteria > Acidobacteriota > Vicinamibacteria > Vicinamibacterales > UBA8438 > VXRJ01. The sequence goes on from CBDBBK010000001.1 coordinate 1,469,067, forward strand.
CCGCCACCAGGGACACGCCCAGCAGCGCGGCCGCGCAAACCGCCCCGATCGTGCTCATCCTGCGAACCGTCAGCCTCATCATCCGACACTCCCCTGCGCGTATTCGCCGACCGTGGGAACCAGTCGGCGTCCGCTTCGTATTCTAAGGAAGAAACCGTGACCAAGTTCCTCCTCTGGTGCATCCTGTTCGTTCTGTGCTGGCCGCTGGCCCTGCTGGCGCTGCTGCTCTATCCGATCGTCTGGCTCGTGCTGCTGCCGTTCCGGCTTCTTGGCATTGCCGTGAGCGGCGCGCTGAGCTTCGTTGCGGCGGTCATCCTGCTGCCCGCCCGCGTACTCGGCGGGCGACGGTTCGCGTAGGCGCCGCCTACTGCTGCTCCGCCGCTTCCCGTTCTTCGGCCCGGGCGCCGAGCAGCAGATTCTCCATCCCGTAGTTGCCCTCGTGGCAGGCATATTCGTAGAGCGGCAGGTCGCTCCGGTTCATCGGGAGCCGCCCGCTGAACGAGCGCGTGAAGCTGGCCGGATCGTTGACGGTGAACTCGTAGAGCAGCGTGTCGCCGTCCACCCGCGTGAACCGCTCCTCCAGGTGCAGTCCGCCCGCCGATCCCCGCGCCAGGCCGGTCAGGGCGAAGCTGGCCGTCCGGTCGGTGAAGTTGCGGGTGTCGACGACCAGCGTGTCGCCGTCCCACCGGCCGCGCGAGCTGCCCATCCACTGGCGGATTCCGTCGGCAATCACGGGGCGGCCATCGAGCGGCACCACGCGCACGTCGTGGTTCATTTCGATCAGCAGCACGACGGCGTCCGGCGTCTGGAAGATCTGCACGTTGTTGTTGTAGCCCCCGGGCAACAGCGGCGGGCCGGTGCTGAATCCGAGGAGGCAGCGCTCCGCCAGACCTCGCTCTTCGGGACCGGCGGTGCCGTAGCCGCCGACGCGTATTCGCACCGGCTGGCCGTCCCCGGCCAGCCGCGCCTCTTCGCGCGCTTCGGCCTCGGGCGTAAGGGGCGGTATCCGGCCGTCCGGCGGATCGACGATCAACGACGACTGTGTCAGCGCCGTCGCCCGCGCGCGATCCGTCCAGACGGCCTGGCTGTAGGCGCCCGGATCCCCGGGCGGCGCGGCCAGATCCCGTGCCAGGGCGGCCTCGTTGGCCTCCTGCGCCACCGCCGCGGCCTCCTCGTCGGTCAGTGTCGGCCGGTCGGCCAACTCATCCGGGCGCTCGAGCGGCGTGAACGTCCAGTAGTCCCACACGCCGCCGAGGTCGGGATCGCCCCACGGCGTGCGCGGCGCGTCCGACGACTGCGCCACGGCGACGGCCGGAAGCAGCAGCGCCAGCGCCACAACCAGCGACGGCCTGACCAATGACCGGGTCATGCGTCTGCGCATCGGTCTCCTCCTCTGAATCCGCTCACTGCGACATCGCGGAACCTGCGGGTCGGCAAAGCCATCACAGCCTTCGGGGCATCATACCTGAATTAGGTATACTGCTGGGCAGGCGGTGGCGATTCAGGGGTTCGCCAGTCGGGCGATCGAACGCTTCTACATCGATGGCGTGGCGCCGCGCGGGGTCGGCTGGGCACCGGTTGCCCGAATCGCCTTCCGGAAGCTCGACATGCTGGACTACGCAGGCACATTGAATGACCTGAGGTCACCTCCTGGTAATCGAATGGAACGATTGAAGGGCCGACTGGCTGGTCTGCACAGTATCCGGATCAACGACCAGTGGCGGGTGGTCTTCCGCTGGACGGCCGCAGGACCCACCGACGTCGATATTCTTGACTACCACTGAATCGTGAACGGAGGACTTCATGACAGTCCAACGCCGGCTTCGTGAACCGACCAGCCCCGGAGAGATCCTCCGCGACGAGTTTCTTCTGCCGCTCGGCATGACGCAGAAGCAACTTGCCGACCATCTCGGCTGCGACGTGAAGGTAGTTAACCGTATCGTGAACGGACGCACGTCCGTGAGCGCGGCAATGGCGCTGAAGCTCGGCGCGACCTTCCGAACGACACCCGAGTTCTGGTTGAACGCCCAGAAAGCAGTCGACCTCCATCGCGTCTCCCGTGATGGGCTGGAGTTGCCAAAACCGATCCTGCGTGCGAGCTGAGACATGCGGAAGTTCCGCACCGGCCGGGCTCACGGCAAGCCGCACCCGCGCCCCTTGTAGAGGCCGACGTTGTCGATCTGCACGTCCACGTCGCTCTGCGCCAGGGTGAAAGTGATCCTCGCGTTGAAGTCCGCTTCCGGACTGATGAATCGGTGCCGGAACGGGTGGAAGTCGCGCGTCAGGCTGGCTCCCGTGCCCCGGGTCGAGCCCCCGACGGACGGATCGATGGCGGTGCCCATCAGGCTGCGGTACTCCGTCGCACCGGTATCGACGTTGACCTGAATGTAGCGGAAGTCGTCAGCTCGGGCAGAGTAGCAAAGCGTATACTCCGCCCCTTCCTCGATGACGACATTGTGAGAGAGCTGCACACGCCACGGCCGGTCGACCGTGGGTGCGTCGATGGTGAAATCGGCCTCTCCGTTCCAGGTAACGGACGCGTTCGTGAGGTTCACCCGCCAGGAGCCCTGCGCGTCGAACCTGCCGCCGCTGGTGATGAGGTTCTCTGACTCGGCCCGCGGCGCCGCGTCGACCACGTGGAATGGCAGGTCGTTGCTGAACAGGCCCTCGGGATTCTGCACCTGCAGCATGTGCAGTCCCGTCTCCGCCGGCAGCCGACCGAGTTCGACGATCACGGTGTCGTCCTCGCACGCCGGCAGGACGCCTGCCTCGCAGGCGACCGAACCGGCGACGCGCCGTCCGTTGACGAGCACGTAGGCGCCCGGCTGAATGTACTCGCCCCGCAACCGCATCGGTCCGGCGGCGTGCAGCTCGGGAAACTCCGCGGGGCGCCCGCCGTTGAACCTCGGCATGACGGGCAGTTCGTGCGGGTACAGGGTGGGCTGCGGATGATCGTAGTCCGCCAGGCGACCGAGGCGTCCCGTGATGGTCAGCAGCAGCTCGCCCGCCGCGGCCAGCGCCGTCAACTCGCCGCGGGTGTAGGTGGCGCCATCGCCAAGCCGGCTGCGATAGGCGCCGCCCCCGAACTGCAGCGCCAGCGAAGTGCCGGCACCCGTGTCACGGAGCCGCAGGCCCTCCGCCTGCAGGACGATCCCGCCCTCCGAGGCCGACTGCTCCAGGGCGTCCAGCAGGTTCCGGGTGGCATCGAGGTTGGCCGTCTCCGGGTTCAGGGTCACCTGCCGTCCGAGCGCGCCGGAAAAGCCGACGCTTCCCTCCACGATCATCTGGAACATGTTGTTGTTGCTGATGAAAGAACTCCGCTCCGGGAAGCCCCGCGTATCGCCACCCACGAGGTCGGCAAAGAAGAAGCGATTCTGGGGGGACGTCTTCCACCGGTCGTTGGCGCCCCGCCACGACGGTACGTCCATGCCGCTGCCGCCCATGTTGGTCATCGTCCAGAAGGGCAGGCGGTGGCAGTTGGCGCACTGCTGTTCGGAGTGGAACAGGCGGACGCCTTCCATCGCCGTCGCCGACATCGTGTTGGTATAGGGCCGCTCTGGCGACGGCGGATAGGGCACGCTGAGCAGATACCTCGCCATGGCGGCCCGCTCGACCGCCGAGAGCCGTCCGGGCTTGCCCTCGTCGTTGGTCTCGCAGTCGGACTGGTCGCACATGGTGGTGCGCAGGGCGGTTTCCATGACGTGGAGCGTGCAGCTCTCCGGGACCTCCGGATCGCAGTTCGGCTCGACCGTGTTGTTGATGCTGGAGGTGTTGATGCCGCCGAACGGGTCACCGAGGGTGCCGTCCCAGTGATACGGGGCGCTGCCGCGCAACCCGCGAATGTCCTGCACCAGGCGCGGCTGAATCTGATCGCAACCGACGTCGCACAACGGCGTATCCAGCACCCATATCAACTGATCGGTGTGCCCGTCCGGGTGGCAGCTCGCGCAGGCGAACGTCCCGGTGCTGGACGCCTCCGCGGTGTTGAAGGCGATCCGGCCCCGCTTCAGGTCGGGATCCGTCGGGTCATGCAGGGCGATGGTGACTTCCGGCCGCGGCGAGGCGCGATTCCGAAGATCGACCAGGGACACGCTGTTGTCCAGCGCGTTCAGCACCCATGCCCGGGCCGGCGCGCCGGCCGCGGTCGTCTCCAGAGCGACGCCGCGCGGGCCTGAACCGACATCGGCCCGGCCCAGCACGGCTCCGGTCCCGGCATCCACCGTGAAGATCCGGCCGGATGCCGACGCCGTGACCACGAGGGTTGCGTCGTCGTCGCTGACGGCGATGGCGAAGGGCGTGGCCAGCGCCGCGCCGCGCGCCGGATGGGCGGGCGGCACCGGTTCGAGTTCGAACAACGTCGGTTCACCGCAACCGCCGTCACAGGGAACGCGGGTGATCCGGTTCAGGTACGGCCGGTTCTCCAGCTCGGCAAGGCCGTGGCCCTCGGTGCCCGCCTTGCCGTTCCTGTCGTTGCGGGCTTCGGTCTGGGCAATGAAAACCCGGCCTTGCGAATCGGCGGCGATCCCGTAGAGCAGGGTGCCCAGCGTGTCCACCACCTCGACCAGACGGTCCGTCTCGGTGTCGAACACGAAGAGGTCACGATCCGGTATCCGGGGATGCCGAACCACATCCGCGACGTAGTTCAGGGACAGGGACTGCGCGTTGCTCGGTTCCGCCTCGGTCACGTGCTCGCGGGCGTCGAACGTGCAGAGCTCGCCGTCGATGTACCGCGGCCAGCAGCCCGAGAGTTGCGTCTGGTTGTTCGACTCGAACGGCACGACATAGAGCCGGTCGCCACTGACGGTCAGCGCCCGCGGATCCTGCGCGGTCAACTCGATCAGGTACGTCAGGCTGCGCGACGGGACGTCGATGACCGCTACCTTGTTCGACGAGGACAGCGCGACGTACGCCTTGTCGTTGCTCGCGAACGCGATGCCGACCGGCTCGTCGAACCGGGTCCGGCCGGTGCTGTCATGCCGCTGGATGGTGGCCAGCACCTGGTGTCGCGTCGGGCTGGCCGGATCGGTATCGATCACGCTGACGGAATCGGAAACGTGGTTGGAAACCCACACCTCCCGTCCGTCGGGACGCACTGCGATCCCTACCGGATCAATGCCGACCGGGATGCGCGCAACGAGGGAACGCGTCGCCGTATCGATCACGTCGACGGTGTCGGAGGGCGTGTTGACGGTGTAGAGGAGGGAGGCATCCGGAAGCAGGGCAATCGGATTCGAGTACGGGCTCTCGTAGTTGATGTAGCCCACTCCCGATACCTCCGGGTCGAAGCCCGTCTCCGTGGCCGCAGCAACACCCGTCGCGGTCGTGGCGGCGCCCACGCCCACCCGGATCTCGCTCGGCGGCGTTCCTGCTCCGCCCCGACTGCCGTCAGGATCGTCGAAAGCGACCGCATCGTTGCCAGCTCCAGCGGCGCGGCGTTCGTCCGCTCCAGGGTCCTCCTGCTCGCGCAGAGGCGGCAGACCGACGGCGTGCAGCGCCTGCTCGACGGCCCGCTGGACCACGGAACCGGCCTCCAGATCGTGCGCCGACTGCCGGATGGCTTCCGCCGCGAGCGGAAACGACGTCGCCGGGGGCATCAGCGCTTCCAGCGCGCGAAGGAAGATCGCCTCGATCCGGTCGCGATTCGCGAGGCCCGCTCCCTCCACCACCAGTCCCGTCGTGAGGTTCGTCCCGCCCTCGACGGCAAGGCGAAACGCGTGGCTCAGGATCGTCGCGTTCCATCGTCCCGCCCCATCGCAGCAATCCCCCGGCGTGCCGGCGTACTGTCCGTCCAGAAACGCGACACCCGAGTAACGCCAGCGCGCGCCATCGGCAACGAGCACGAACTCCCGGCGTGAGGCGTAGGTGTCCGGACGTCCGTGGGCCGCCCACTGATGATCTGCCGGGACGAGACGAGAGGCGGGCCGGTTCCGGGCGACAGGCGTCGAGCCAATGTCGGCGTAGGCCTGACCCACCGCATCCCCCTGAGACGACGCCAGCACGAAGCGGCCGTCCTCGCACCAGGCGGGCATCGACTGCCAGGTCCCCTCCGCAGGGACCGGGAACGTCGCGTTGTCGCAGGTGTGGGTCTGGCCGTACTCGTCCGTGAACTGCCGCGGTCCGAGCCGCGCGCCAGCCGCGAAGTCCGTGACCGCCGCGTGCACTCGCGCCGCAGCGGAGCCGGCGCCGTTGCCTCCCGCGGGATCCTGAGCGTCCTCGACGTGCACGATGCGGCCATTCACCGCGCCGGCGAAGAACCCGCGTCCGTCGCTCGCCACGATGCGGTACGTCAGGGCGTACGTGCCGTCCGGCAGCGGCAGAATGAGAAGCTGCACCGGTCGGTCCGGCGCCAGCGTCGCGCCGGTGGCGCGTGCGACCCGCGCCGCAACCTCGGCGCCGGTCAGCAGCGAGCCCGGCTCCGGGTTGATGCCCCGGTGAATCGAGCCGAGCATCGAAACCGTCACGCCGCGATCGAGCTGCCGCACGATGCCGCCGCCATGCACCGGCAACCCGCCGACATGCTGGACGAGGCGCTCGTGCGTGCGGCCGTCCAGAACGGGGTCCGGGCGGTGCGACGCGACGCGCAGTTCGCCGGTGCGCGTCATGCGGTCGATCACCGCATCCCAGTGTCCCAGCTCGTCGGCGGTCGACGCGTAGCCTGCCGATACCTGCACGACGCCCGACGGGGGTTGGGTAGCGGTATTCCGGCCGGTGGCGAGGATTGCCACCCCCGCGATGGTCGACGCAACGACGAGACGCGGAACTCGACCCACGGATCACTCCTGGTGCCGGCGGGGCAATCGGTCCTCCGGGCCGACCGTTCCGCGAGTATATCGCTCAGGGACCCGCTTCGATCAGCTCCAGCGCCAGGCCGTCGAGATCCTCGATCAGCACGGCGCGCGTATCGCCGAACGCGTAGGGACCCTCGAGGATCGGCACCCCCCGGGACTCCAGGTGAGCAAGCACCGCATCGAGGTCCGGGTAGGCGATCCCCACACGGTCGACGACCTGGCCGCGGGACCGCGTCAACGGCACGTCCAGGTCCGGACCGCAGCGGCCGTCGCGACACTGACGCGTATACCAGGCCCAACCCGCGTTCTCGAGGCGGACGCTCGCTATCGGACGCCGGAGCTGCCCCATCGGCAGGAACGACGCGTAGCTGACATCACCGATCGGGACGTCGCACGGGTCGTACAGCGGGCGCGGGGTCAGTTCGCCCGTGTCGGGGTTGCGTTGCGGCGGCAGGGTCATGCCCAGCGTCTCGACGTACCAGTTCGCGGCGCAGAGCGGCTGTTCGTGCCAGAAATGCGTATGGCCATAGAAGAGATCCTCGGTCTCCGCATTACCGTTGAACTCGACGAGAATCCCGTCCGGATCGACCAGATAGCCGAAGTCCTGCCCGCTCCCCCGGTCGCGCGTCGGGTTCAGGCCCTCGCGTGCGCGCCGCTCCTCCATTTCCGCCACCGTCAGCAGTTGATCCCCGAACGGCGCGAGGCCCGAGTGCGGGACGCCGACCGTATCGTCCGGCCCGGTGAAGACCGGCAGGAAACCGAAGCGTTCCCCGTCCGGGTCGAGCGCCGTCAACCGCTCGTACAGCGCCAGACCGTCCGTGCTCGGCCCGGTCGTCCAGAACGGACTCTGCGGAATCGATTGCCGCCGTTCCGGATCGAACGCCCCGGGCGCCTGCTCGTCCACCTGCGTATACAGCAGATAGATCCCGTCGGCCGCGAACGCCGGCATTCCCGCGAAAGTCGTCCGCTCGCCCGCCGGCCAGAACGTCGACCACCAGTCGAGGGCGCGTTCCGGATCGACCGAGTTGACATGGATATGGTGAAAGCTCGGCTGCGGTAGCGTCGCGGGAACTGGCGAGCGCGTCTCCGACGGCGTCTGACCCGCCGCATCGCCCCCAGTACCCGTCGGCGCGCCGGCGCATCCCGCGGCGACGATGACGCCAAGCAGGGCGGCGAACTTCGCCTTCACTCGCCGATGATGGCGACGCCCCAGGGTCGCTCGCCGGCCGGGATGGTGCCGACGACCTGATTGGTCTCCGTGTCGACGACGCTGACGTCGTTGGACGGGCCGTTCGCGGTGTAGAGATAGCGGCCGTCGGGGGTGATGCCGATGCCCCAGGGTCGCTCGCCCACTTCGACGGTCGACAAGGGCTGCCAGGTGGCGGCGTCGATGGTGACGACGGTGCGCCCGCGGCCGGTGGTGACGTAGACGCGGGTGCCGTCGGGAGAGACGACGACACCCATCGGGCGGACCAGATCACCCAGATCGGAAAGGTCGATGGTGTGGAGCACCTCGTGTGCCGCCGTGTCCACCACATGGACGGTGCCGCTGTTCTCGGCCGTTACATAGGCCCGGTTGCTGTCCGGGGAGAACGCGCTGGCCCGCGGGCGGGCGCCCACCTCGAACTGCGCGACCGCTTCGTTCGTCGCCGTGTCGATGGCGGTCACCTGATTGTCCTCTTCCGAGGTGACATAGACGACGCTGCCGTCGGGGCTGATGCGGACGCCCTCGGGCTCGCCGCCGACCGGAATCTCGGCCAGGATCTCGCCGGTCGCGATGTCGACGACGCTCGCTATCCCGGCGTCCTCGTTGGCCACATACAGCCGGGCGCCGTCATTGCTCACCGCCATCTGCTCCGGGTCGGTGCCGGCGCGGACCATGTTCACCACCTCGCCGGCCACGATGTCGACAACCCCGATGCCGTCGGCGGATCGGTCGGGGGGTGGGAGCGTGCTCTCGTCGGTGCCGGGCGGCGATGGGGGCGAGCCGCTCAGCGCGACAAACAGTTGGGTGCGGTCGGGCGACACCTTGATGCCGCGGGGCCGCTTGCCCAGTGGGATGGTGTTCACCACCTCGTTCGTCCCACCGTTGATGACGGTCAGGTCACCGGCGTACTCGTTCGTGACATAGACGACGTACGGCGGTGCGGATGGCGCCTCGTCCATCGCCGCCGCGTCCTCGGCCGGGGCCTCGCCGCCGCCGCCGCACGCAATCGCGAACACCGCTACGAGCGCCGCCGCAGCGCCCATCCAACCGCGTGGCTCAACTGTAGTTGTCATCTTCATGGCTCCACCACAATCCGTCCCATCGCCCAGGGATGGCCCTTGCGGCGACAGGCGAGTGTTCTGGCGCGATCACCAGAAAGACGAAGGGGACAGGCGCTAGTGGCGCCTGCCCCCTCCGAACCGTTACGAACGAACCCGGCGCGCCCTATCTGGCGAGCGGGTCGGGCCGAAGCTGGAAGTGCACCATCTTGCTCTTGGTGCCCTTGCCGCCTTCGGTGTGCCAGATGTAGTTGGAGCCGTAGTTGGCCCAGAGGCCGCGGCCCTTCCACCCGGCGTTCGGGTCGTCGATCCGGCCGTCGAGACCGCGGGAGTAGAACGCCATCGGGTACGGCACCCGCAGGATGGTCCACTCGCCGGTCTCCGGGTCGAGCGCCAACAGCGAATCGGACGACGATCCGTTCGCAATCGGCACGTTCTCCCCGAGGCCCAGGGTGTTGTACTGGTCGACCCAACTGTAGTAGTGGAAGTCGGCGCTACCCGGCGTGTCGACCCCTTCCATCTGCGGGCCCGGCACGGTGTAGAGCGTCCAACCCTCGGCGCACTGCTGCCCGGTCGCATCCGGACCGTTCATCGTCGTGCACTTCGTGCGGTCGAAGCTGGCCATCTGGCTGCTGCCGGAAAGCGCCGTCCAGATGACGCCGTTCCGGTCGACGTCGATCCCGCGCGGCGCGAAGCCGGTCTGGCTCGCGTCGACGTTCGGGTTCTCGACGGAGGGCGGCTCGTAGACCTCCGCGATGCAGGTCTCCGGCGGATTGTCGCCCCGGTCGAGGCGGACCAGCCGGCCCGGGAACGGCCCGGTGCGGGTGATCCAGATCGAATCGTCCGACGGGTGCGCGATGATGCCGTAACCGAAGCCGACGATCCGCGTGTCGAGGCTCGGGTCGATCTCGACCTCGCCCCGGCGGTTCGGCTCGTTCCACGGCTTGGTGATCTTGCCGTCGCCGTTGGTGTCGATGACGGTCGGGCACCAGCCCTGCGAGAACTGCTCGTCACCCGTCTCGTCGTACAGCTTCGTGTCGATCCAGCCGATGGAGTTGCTGTCGCCGCTGAACCAGAGGGTGTCGTTCTCATCCTCGCCGAACTGCAGGTGGTGAGTCCCGAAGCAGGTGTCCACGAGGACGAAGTTCTCCGTCTCCGGGTCGTAGTACGACGCCTGCCGGCCGCTCTGGTTCAGCGGGAAGTACTCGGCGTACTTGTTGTCCGACCCTTCCCGGCACCAGTCGGGATTCGGGCGGGCGCGAACGGTCGACGTCATCCAGACGCGGCCGTCCTGGTCCATCATCGGGTTGTGCGGGTCGGACGAGTTCTCGTTGCCGTCCGGGCCGCCCCGGCCCCAGAGGAGCTGATCGCCCCAGTAGTACGACGGCTGGAGCTGCTCCTGCGGGAAGCGCGACGGGACCGAGTTCGGATCCGCCGGCCGCACCGGAATCGGCAGCTCGACGGCGGAGTTCTCGACCGGGTCGACGATCGTCAGGCTGCCGTGGCCCGCCGATACGCCGTAGACCGGCCCGCCGCCGTTGACGGTCGGGTTCCGCTTGTCGGTCGTGATCTCGTCGTGGATGAAGGAGCTGTCCGTCCCCCAGTCCCAGAGCGTGACCACGAGGTTCTGCTCCATGCCGTCCGGACGCGGCGGCCGCGGCGGCGTCTCGCCGGCGGCGATCCGGTCCGTCCAGTCCGCGAACATCTCGAGCGCGCGACCGCGGCCCATGCGGCTCATCGCCGCGCTCATCGCGGTGCCGCGCTGTCCCGTCTGCACCCGGTGATCCCAGGCGGCGACGGTCGAGTCGAAGTCGTCGACGTGCTGCACGACGCGGGTCGCCGTGTTGCCGAGCTGGTGACAGAGCTGGCAGCCCTGCTTCATCACGTCGAGCCAGTGCTGCTGCGTCCGCATGTTCTCGGCGATACCGTTCCCGTCCGGCCCGGTGCCCGGGAACTCGCTCGCCGGCGGCGGCTTGATGAGCGAGTACCAGTAGTTACCCGGGTAGTACTGCGCCGCCGCCTGCTCGTTCGGCGCGATGACCGCTTCGAGCGTGACGTCGTCGCTGGAGGGTGACAGCTTCACCTTCTCCGAGTCGACCAGCCCGTAGCCGCGGACCCAGACGTCGTAGGTGGCGTCCGGCAACTGCGGCAGGACGAAGCGGCCGTCATCGGCGGTGACGACGATCTTGGCGAACCTCGTCTCCAGTTCTTCCGTCTCGGCGATGACCCAGACGCCTCCTTCCGGGCCGTTGCTGCTCTCGACGACACCGCTGATGTAGCCCTCGGCCATCTGCGCGGTCTCCTCGGCGGACGGCATCGCCCCGAAAAGGGCAATGGCGCCAACGAGGGCCACGCTGACGGCTCCGAGCCGCAGCGAGCGCCATGGCGTGTATGTGCGCGCGTTCATGTGTCTCCTCCTGAGTCCCCGTCCGTCCCGTAGCGTGTCGTTCGGTCTCTCGTAGCGTCTTCGTAAAAGCGTATTCGGCAAGGCGCGATTATGGATCGGTTTCGGTCGATTGTCCCGTCCTGTTTATTCCTCCGTGATCGCCCCGGTGATCTTCCCGGCCGCCTACTGCTCCTGCTGCTCCGCCAGCGCCAGCCGTTCAGCCGGGGAAAGATCCTCCGGCCGCCGGGTTCCGGCGGCGGGGTCGGCGCCCAGGTCGAGCAGCAGCTCCACCAGCGCCGGATGCCGGTTGAACGTGTTGGGATAGAAAACACCCTGGGCAACAGAGAGGGCCGACCAGCCCTTCTCGTTCACGGCGTCGATGTTCGCCCCTTTCTCCACCAGGAAGCGGACGATGTTGTCCGCGCCGCGGTGGATCGCGCCGTGAAGCGCCGCGTCGCCGTTCACGTCGACGGCGTTCACGTCGTTCCCCAGCTCCCAGGCCAGCTCGACGGCCGCAAGGGCTTCCTCGTTGGTGCCGGGGTTCTCGCCGATCTTCCAGATGCCCACGCCGGCCGCCGCCATCAGCGGCGTCGCACCCTCCTCGGTGGTGATGGACGGGTCGGCGCCGAGGTCGACCAGCAACTGCATCATCTCGATGTCGGCCACCTTCGCCGCCTGCAGGAACGCCGTCGAGCCAATCCGGTTCAGCACGTTGCGGTTGCCGTCGCGCGGCTCCTGCGTCTGGCGCGCGTCCAGATCGGCTCCCGCCGCGGCGAGCGCGCGCACCATGTCAAAGGCGTCGAGATCGCCCAGCGGCACCGGAAACGGAGGATTCCGGCCCAGGTTCGGACGGCGGGTCCAGACCACCTGATGGAGGGCGGTCCAGCCGTTCCCGGCCGCGTTCGGATCGGCGCCCTCGTCGAGCAGCGCCTCGGCGAAGTCGTACTGCGCGTTGTAGACGGCGAGCACGAGGGCGCTCATGCCCCGCTCGGGCAGAACGTCGTCGACGTCTGCGCCGGCGCGCACGAGCGGGGCAAGCACATCCACATGGCCTTCGCGCGCCGCGAAGAGCACCGGTGTGAAGCCCCGTGCGGAGCGGGCAGTCGGGTCCGCGCCCGCGTCGAGCAGCCGTTCGACCGACGCGACCTGGTTCTGCGCCGCCGCCCACATCAACGCGGTCTGGCCGCGCCACTCCTCGACCGCATCGACCCCGGCGCCATGCGCCAGCAGGGCGTCGATGGCCTCGCCGTTCCCGGTCCGCGCCGCGGTCATCAGCGGCGTCTCCCCTTCCGGGTTGGCGCGGTTCGGGTCGGCCCCCGCTTCGAGCAGGCGGGTGATCATCGGGGTGCTCCCGTTGAGCGAGGCGAGCGCGAGCGGCGTGACGCCGTAGCGGTTCGTCGCGTCGACCGCCGAACCGGCATCGAGCAGCAGTTGTGCGATGGCGAGATGGTCGTGGTGAGCCGCCCAGTGAAGCGCGGTCGTTCCGTCCGCCTCCGCCGCGCCGGCCACAACGCCGTCCGCCAGCAGACTCCGCACCGCCTCCGCGTCACCCGCCTTGACCGCGTCGACGAGCGGCGCATCGACCGCGCGCGCCGCAACGGCGGCGGGCGCCGAAGCCAGCGCGAGAGCGAGAACGACGAGGGCGGCGGCCGCGTTGCGCATCAGACGCTCGCGAGCGTTTCCATCGGCAGGCGGCCAGTGCTGTCGCCCAGGTCGTCCACGGGGACTCCCGCCTTGTCGAGCATGCTGACGAGCAGGTTGGTCATCGGGGTCTCGCCCTCGTACTTCAGGTGGCGGCCGCCCTTGAGGGTGCCGGCGCCGCCTCCCGCGAGGATCAGCGGCAGGTCCAGGTGCGAGTGCTGGTCGCCGTCGCTGATGCCGCCGCCGTAGAGGATCATCGACTGATCGAGCAGTGTGCCGTCACCGTCCGGCGTCGCCGCCAGCTTCTCGAGGAAGCCGGCGAGCAGGCCCACCTGGTAGGTGTTGATCATGGCGTATTTCTCGAGCCGCTCGGCGTCCATCTGGTGATGCGACATCGCGTGATGCGGATCGGGCACGCCGATCTCCGGGAAGCTCTGGGCGGTCTGCTCCCGGCCGATCAGGAAGGTGAAGACCCGCGTGATGTCGGCCTGGAAGGCCAGTGCCTGCAGGTCGAACATCAGCCTCGCGTGTTCGTCGAACGACTCCGGAATGCCGACCGGCCGCTCGAGGACTTCCGGCAGGGCGGCGTCCGACTGCGCTTCGGCGCGCGAGATGCGGCGTTCGATTTCCCGCACCGCCTCCAGGTACTGGGTGACGCGGGACCGATCCGCGGCGCCGAGGCTGCGGTCGAGCCGCACCATGTCCTCCCGCACCGCGTCGAGGATGCTCCGGTCGTCCTGAAGCCGGGCGACGCGCTGCTCCTCCGTGCCTCCCTCTCCGAACAGCCGTTCGAAGACGACGCGCGGATTGTGCTCCATCGGGAGCGGCGTCGTGGGCGTCCGCCACGAGAACGTATTGGTATAGACGCAGGAATAGCCGTTGTCGCAGTTCCCCACGACGTAGCTGTTCTCGAGAGCCAGCTCGAGCGACGGCAGCGGCGTGTCCTGGCCCAGCGTGGCGGCGGCGATCTGGTCCGCCGTCGTGCCCGCGCGGACGTCCGCGCCCTCGGTCCGCTTCGGGTGGACGCCGTTCAGCCAGACCGCGCTCGCCCGCGAGTGCTCGCCGTTCCCGTCACCCCACGCCTCCGCCTGCCGGTGATCCAGACCCGTCGGGATGACGACCTGATCGCGGACGTTGGCGAGCGGCTGGAGGCTGCGCGACAACTCGAGCGCGCCGCCGTCGCCCGGCGGCGTCCACTCCGCCATGTTGGCGCCGTTCGGGATGTAGATGAAGCCGAGGCGCGGCGATCGCTTCGCGGCCGTGCGCGCCAGCGCGGTGCCGGCCGGCACCATCGCGTCGAGCAGCGGCAGCGCCAGCGTCGCGCCTACCCCGCGCAGGAAGGTCCGGCGGGGCAAGGACATCTTCTTGATGATCATGACGGCGTTCTCCTCATCTGGAACGGCGCGCTCCGAACGATCCCCTTGATGAGCGTCGACAGCCGGTAGTCGTCAGCCGCAGCTTCCCGGACAATCGCCCGCACGGTGGGGGCGTCATAGTACTCCACTCCACGCCCGAGGGCGTAGGTCAGCAGCTTCTCGGTAACGGTCGTGACGAAGCGGTCGGGGTGGCGCAGCAGCGCCTCCTTCAACTCGCCCGGCCCGTCGAACGCGGAGCCGTCGGGCAGTTCTCCGGAGGCGTCGATCCTCTGCTTCGTTTCGCTCCGGTCGCGCCAGCGCCCGACGGCGTCGAAGTTCTCCAGCGACAGGCCGACCGGATCCATCAGGCGATGACAGCTTGCGCAGACCGGGTTGGCGCGGTGCTGGGCCATCGCCTCGCGCATCGAGAGGGCCTCTCCCCCCTCCGCCGTCTCCAGTTCCGGCACGTTCGGCGGCGGCGGCGGTGGTGGGGTTCCGAGGATGTTCTCGAGCACCCACTTGCCGCGGTTCACCGGGGAAGTGCGGTTGGCGTACGAGGTGACGGTCAGGATGCTGCCGTGACCGAGCAGGCCGCCGCGCGCCGGCTCGTCGAGCACGACGCGGCGGAAGTGGCTGCCCCGGACTCCCGGTATGCCGTAGTGCCGGGCGAGCCGCTCGTTGACGAACGTGTAGTCGGCCGCGAGCAGGTCGAGGATGCTCCGGTTCTCGCGCAGCACGCTGTCGAAGAGCAGCTCGGTCTCACGGCGGAACGCCTGGCGGAGCCTCTCGCCGAAATCGGGGAAAACGTCCTCGTCCGGCTGCACGGCGGCGGCGTTCCGCAGCGTCAGCCACTGACCCGCGAAGTTGCTCGTGAGGGCGTCCGAACGCGGATCGGCGAGCATCCGCGCCACCTGCGCGTCGAATGTCGCTTCATTACCCAGCTCTCTCCGCTCGGCGAGGTCGAGAAGCTCGTCGTCCGGGATGCTGCTCCAGAGGAAGAACGACAGGCGCGACGCCAGCTCGAGGTCGCTGATGCGGTAGTTGGCGTCCGCCGCCGCGCCCTCCGGGTCCCGCTCGACGCGGAAGAGGAACTCCGGGCTGACCAGCAGCCGGCGGATCGCCATCTCGATGCCGGTGTCGAAGCTGCCGCCGTCGCGGCCGCGCTCGTAGAAGTCGACCAGACGGTCCACGTCCTCACCGTCGACCGGCCGGCGGAACGCGCGCCGCGCGAGGGTCGAGAGGATGTCCCGCGCGCACGCGACCTCCTCGTCGGCCGTCGCTCCGGTGGTGGGCCGGCACGTCAGGATCCGCGCGCGGCTCGGCGTCTCGTCGACCGGGCGCGCACCGCTCGATTCGTACGGCCCGGCGATCGTCACGCTCTCCACGTAGGGCTGATAGCGCGAATCCCCGCCGGATCCCTCGCCGGTGAACGGCCGGAGGTAGAGCTTGCGGATCCCTTCCGGCTCGGCCGATGTCTTGCGAAGGAACGCGACTCCCACTTCGTGCGGTCCCGCGGTGACCGGGACGCGAACCTCCAGCGTTTCGATCTCCGGCACGTAGAGGCCGCGCGGATCGTTCTCGTCGGGCGACTTGCCGACGGTCAGCAACTCGATCCGTTCACCGTCGATCGTGATTTCGAGGTCGTGCGGCTCGATGCGCAACGGCCCGTCCGGCAGCACCTCGATGACGTACTCGGCGTCTTCCGGGAAGTTGTACTCGACCACCAGGCCGCCCCGCGTGCCGAACGGGAGGCCTTCCATCCGGACGTCCTGCCCGAGGTCGGACGCGACGCGGAAGGTCTCGGCGGTAGGTGACGGCACGGGCGACGCCACCGCGAGGCGGCTCACCTTGCGCGCCGCCGAGAGGTACCGATCCATGAGCGTCGGCGAGACGCCAAGCACGCCGGCGATGTTGTCGAAGCCGTAGCTCGTGTCGTCCGCCGGCAGCAGATCGTCGACGTTCACGTCGAGGGCCAGCAGGTCGCGGACGGCGTTGCGGTACTCGGTGCGGCTGAGCCGATGGAACGTCTCGGTCCGCCCCGGGTTCGGATCGGCGGCGGCCGCAGCGTCGAGTTCGCCTTCCAGCCAGGCGCGAAACGCGTTGTAGGTGGCGTCGTCCGGACGCGGCCGGGGACGGGGCGGCATGGCGCCCGCACGCAGTTTCCGGACCACCTTTTCCCACTGCGCGGGATGCGCCGCCACGTCCGCCGCGTCGACCGTCTCGAGCGAGAAGCCACCGGTCTCCAGGCGGTCGTTGTGGCAGGTGACGCAGTAACGGTTGAGCAGCGCCTGCTGATCGAACTCGACCGGGGCGCCGGACGCGCCCGAGGCCTGGGGGGACGGCGTGGCCGGCGCAGCCACCGTCAGGACGACGGCGACACCAACTGCCGCCGCCACGAATGCGAGTCGCGCGCTTCTCGGCATCTGAGGCCCCGGACGAGGGGCGCGCGGCGACGCGCAAACCTCGCCCACCCAGGAAAATCGACCCATTCTGAATCGAAGCACGGAGGTGTGTCAATCGGTGTCCGAGTGCGGTAGCATGGCCCGGAATCGAGGTTTCAGGAGGGATGTCCATGGCTCCGACCAGACGACGGTTCCTGACGACGATGGGCGCGGCGGCGGCCGGTGCGGGCGTGGCGCGGAGTGCGAAAGCGGCCGAGGCGCTGCAGTCCGACCCCCGGATGCCCAGCCAGGCGGAGATGGAAGCGATCTATGCGGATCGCCGCAACTGGGGGCGCTGGGGCGCTGACGATCAGAAGGGCGCCGTCAACCTGGTGACGGCGGAGAAGAGCGCCGCGGCGGCCCGCCTGGTCCGGAACGGACGGCGCGTCTCGATGAGCCGCGTCTTCGAGCCGGAACAGCACTTCATCCGGAAGAGCCCGCGCCCGAGCGGCGCCGGCGCCTGCGTGGACTATCTCGGCTTCATCTATCACGGCCAGACCGTCACCCACATCGACGCCCTCTGCCACATGTGGGACGTCGACGGGATGTGGGGCGGGCGCGACCCGGGCGAGGGCGTGACGACGCAGGGGGCGCAGTGGGGCGCCATCGACGCCTGGAAGGACGGCATCGTGACGAAGGGCGTCCTGCTCGACGTGCCGCGCCACCGGGGCGAACCGTACGTCGAACCCGGCAGCCCGGTGCATGGCTGGGAGCTGGAGGAGATTGTCGAGTCGGAGGGGGTGAACGTCGAGCCGGGCGATGCCCTGCTCGTCTACAGCGGCAAGGACGCGTTCGTCCGGGCCGGCGGGGAGTACGCGGGAGGCGACCGTCCCGGGCTGAGCGCGACGTGTGCGAAGTTCATCCGCGACCATGACGTCGCCCTGCTCGGCTGGGACATGATGGACGCGCGGCCCGACCCCTTCAACCTGGCGTTCCCGGTGCATGGCGTGCTGTTCAACTTCGGCGTCGCCCTGCTCGACAACGCGCTGCTCGAGCCGCTCGCCGGCGCGTGCGCCGAGGAGGGCCGCTACGAGTTCATGTTCATGGGCCTGCCGCTCAACGTCGCGCGCGGCACCGGCAGTCCCACGAACCCGATCGCGATGTTCTAGCGCGCCCTGGCGGGCGCGTCCGGCGCAAGCTCCTGGGAGGAAACCGATGAAGCGCATGTTTACCGCCACCCTGATCGCCATTGTCGCCGCCGGCATTGGCGCCGGGATCGACGCCGGCGCGCGCGGGACGGCCGTCGCGGCCGCTGCGCCGGCCGCCACCGGCGCCGCTGCCCTGACCGCGGCGCAGTCCGCCGCCTGCGCGGACCTGATGTCGCTCTCGCTGGCGAACACGGAGATCACCGGCGCGGAGGTGGTCGCGGCGGGCGCGTTCACACCGCCGGGCGGCGGCGGCCGCGGCGCGCAGATGTACGCCGCGCTGCCGGCCTTCTGCCGCGTCCTCGCGACGCTGACGCCGTCGTCCGATTCCGACATCAAGGTGGAGCTCTGGCTCCCGGCCGACGTGGACGACTGGAACGGCAAGTACCAGGCGGTCGGGAACGGCGCGTTCACCGGCTCCATCCGCCACAACTCGCTGGCCCAGGCGCTCGCGCGCGGTTACGCGGGCAGCTCGACCGACACCGGCCACGAAGGGAACACGGCCAGCTTCGGTCTCGGCCACCCGGAGAAGGTGATCGACTTCGGCTGGCGCGCCGTGCACGAGATGACCGTCGTCTCCAAGGCGGCGATCGAGGCCTATTACGACGAGGCGGCCCGCTACTCGTACTGGGTCGGCTGCTCGGCCGGCGGCCGCCAGGCGATGAAGGCGGCCCAGCGCTTCCCGGACGACTTCGACGGCATCATCGCCGGCGCGCCCGGCAACGCCTGGACCGATCGCGCCGCCGCCTCGCTGAGGGTGGCGAAGCCGCTGGAAGCGGACCCGGCGATGCAGTTGCCGGAAGCGACGCGCGAACTCGTCCACAAAGCGGTGCTGGAGGCGTGCGACGCCGGCGACGGCGTGACCGACGGCGTGGTGGGCGATCCGGAGCGGTGCGATTTCGATCCCTCGGCGCTGGCCTGCCAGGGTTCGGACAGCGAAGGATGCCTGACGCCGCCGCAGTTGAACGCGGTCCGGATGATCTACGCGTCGCCCGAGAACCCGGCGACCGGGCGGCCGATCACCGGTCTGCTGCCCGGCAGCGAGCTGGGCTGGACCGACCTGGGCTGGACCAACTCGGCCCGCGCGACCGGCCTGGAGCAGTTCCGCTACCTGACGTTCGCCGACCCCGAGTGGACCATCGACCAGTTCAACTTCGAGACCGACATCGTCCGCGCCGAAGAGGTGGACAACGACACCCTCAACGCGCTCGACCCGAACCTGCGGCCGTTCTTCGACCGGGGCGGTAAGCTGATCGCCTACCACGGCTGGAGCGATCCGCAGATCTCGCCGGCGAACGCGACGCAGTACTACAGCCGCGTCCTCGACACTCTCGGCGGGCGCGACGCCGTCCACGACAACTACCGCCTGTTCATGGCCCCCGGCATGGGCCACTGCGCCGGCGGCAACGGGCCGAGCCGCTTCGACATGCTCACGGCGCTGGAAGCCTGGGTGGAAGAGGGCAGCGCCCCCAACTCCGTCCTCGCGGAGCGCCAGCGGGACGGCCGGGTCGATCGCACCCGCCCGCTGTGCCCCTATCCGGAGCAGGCGGTCTACGACGGCAGCGGCAGCACGGACGACGCCGCCAACTTCAGTTGCCGGATGCCGTCGGAGTAGTCGGCACACGTCAACGGGATCAGCGCAACTCACTGATCCTGTTGATGTTGTTCGGCTAATCTAAACTAGAGAAAGTCGACTTTCTCTAGTTGATTTCCCGCTGCCGGCTGGGTACGCCGATAGCTGATGGCGACAGTCTGGAGAACGACGGCGATGAGCGGCCGTAGCGCGAGGGCTTGACATTGGTCATGTGACATGACCTAGTATGTGACCTGTGCGGCAGATCAATCTCGCGGACGCCAAGGCGCACCTGTCTCAGTACATCGACAGCGTCGAACGCGGAGAGACGATCGTGCTCTGCCGCCGGAACGTTCCGGTCGCGGAGATCCGCCCTCTGCCGCAGCCGCTGAACGAACCGCGGCCGGTCGGCCTCTACCCTGGTCTGGTCGTTCCCGACAGCTTCTTCGAACCGCTTCCTGAAGACGTGCTCCAGGCGTTCGAGGGGGGAAGCGACGAAACGGCCACCCACGAACCCGCAAGACCGGAGGATAGCGAGGTTTACCGGGAGACGCTTCGCCGGTGCGAAACCAGGCTCAAGGTGTTTTTTGAACAGAAGCAGCGCCCGCCCGGCTTACGCATCGTTTCCCTGACTCCAGACAACGTGATCCCGTGTCTCCAGTCCCCGCACCGTATCGAACGTGAGGCTGCCTGGAAGACGATTGAACGGCTTCCGATGACGCCAGGGGGATGGAGCCTCGCCGGCTGATTGCAGTGAACCAGAAGCTTCTTGATTGCAGGCTGAGTCGCGCCGGATGGGGTGACAGCTCGGTCGATCTGGACGTGTCCAGCATCGAACCTGCTGGCGATCTCGACGTGCTGCCAAACCTGCTACGGATCACGTCGCCGTCGGAAGAACTCGCCGCCATGCTGTCGTGGACCGACCGATCCGGTTGCGCCCTCCAGTGTCAGTTCACGGTCGGGCCGGCCGCTCGGCCGGGTTGCGGCACGTTGAAGACGGCGGAGGCCGTCCGCGGGTACGTTACTGCGACGGCGGCCGAGATTGAACTTGTTGATGGATGGCGGGGGGAGCCGTTCTTCTGGGGCAACCGCGACGTGCAGGAGGAGGAGGTCGAGGCCGCGATCTACGGCCTGGCCGCCGACTGTGACCTCGAGATACTGAGCGATCCCACCCAGCGAGACACCGACGGCGTACCGAGGGCCGTGATTCTGCGGTCCGAGCAGGACCAGGCAGTGCTCTTCATCGCGCACTCGCCTGCCGAGTCCTGGATCCTGTCCGGCGTCGTCCGGCGCCTGCAGGAAACAGGGCTCCTCGTGCAGGCCGACGCCGAACAGCCTCCCGCCGCGGGTTCCTGGCTGGCGCGCACCCCGCATCGGCGTACGGACAAGGAAGCGCCACGCGTCACGCGATGGCTGGGTGGTCATGGCACCCGCGCCCAACTGGCCTCCGAGCAGCGCACCCGGTCCGAGTGGCCGGTGGTCCAGCGATGGCAGGGCGCCCGACGGTGAAACTGCTGCTCGACACCTGCACGTTCCTGTGGCTGGCCACCGACGATCCGCGATTGCCGCTACGCGCACGCACAGAGTGCCGTTCGCCCCGCAACTTCGTTTACCTGAGCGCACTCTCCGCGCTGGAAATCGCCATCAAGCATCGGCTGGGGAAGTTGGAGCTTCCGGATCCTCCGGAACGGTTCATCAGCCGCGCGCGTGAACGGTTGCGGATCGAGCCGTTGCCGTTCGACGAGCAGGACGCGGCGCACGACGCGCTCCTGCCAGACCATCACGGCGACCCGTTCGACCGCTGCCTGGTCTCGCAGGCGATCCTGCGCGGAATGACGATCGTGACGCCCGACGCGGACATCGCCAGGTATCCAGCGCCCGTCCTCTGGCTGTAGCGAAGTCTACCGATCAGCGGCCGTCGCGCGACTCGACCACGTCCGGATCGCCGAGCGTCCAGTCGATCGTGTTGTCGGCGCCGACGGCAGTGGTGGGATCGGCGCCCAGCTCGAGGAGAAGCGCCTCCATCTCGGGCCAGCGCTTGCCGGTGTTGGAATAGAACACGCCCTTCGCGATGCGGAACGGCGTCCAGCCTTTTTCGTTGGTCGCCTCGATGTCCGCCCCCTGGTCCAGCAGGAACCGGACGAGCGGCTCGGACCCGCGGATGATGGCGCCGTGCAGCGCCGTGTCGCCGTTGTCGTCCACGGTGGCGATGTCACCGCCCAGCTCCAGGGCGTACTCGACCGCCTCCAGCGCCTCCTCGTTGGTGCCGGGGCTCTCGCCGACGGCCCAGATGCCGACGCCGGCCGCGACCATCAGCGGCGTGGTGCCGTCCTCGTTCGGAATCAGCGGGTCGGCGCCCAGTTCGACGAGAAGACGCATCATCTCGACGTCGGCCCCCTTGGCGGCCAGCAGGAACGGCGTGGACCCGATCCGGTTCAGGACGTTGCGGTAGCGGTTGTTCGGCTCCTTCGTCATCCGGGCGTTCAGGTCGGCGCCCTGCTCGACGAGCTTCCGGACGAACTCCAGATCCGTCATCGTGCCGGTGACGATGGGTGGCGGGTTGTTGAAACCGAGATTGGGGCGGCGCGTCCACTTGATCTCGTGGAGCGCCGTCCAGCCGTTGTCGTCGGCATTGGGATCGGCGCCCGCATCGAGCAGCACGGCGCCCAGCTCGTAGTGGCCGTTCTTCGTCGCCAGGACGAGAGCGCTGGTGCCGTCGAGCAAGGTCTCGTCCGGGTTCGCGCCGGCATCGAGCAGCAGCCGCGCCATCTCGATGTAGCCCGCGCGCACGGCAAACAGCAGCGGACTGAAGCCGAGGCTTCCGGCGGAACGCTCGTGAACGTCGGCGCCAGCGTCAATCAGCGTCTTCGCCGCTTCCAGGCGGTTCTCCGTGGACGCCCACATCAGTGCGGTCTGGCCCCGCCATGACTCGGCCCGGTTCGGGTCGGCGCCCGCGTCTAGGAGCAGTTGCACGGCGTCAGCCCGGCCGCTGCGGGCAACCGTCATCAGCAGGGTCTCGCCCTCCGGGGTCGCCCAGTCCGGATCGGCCCCCGCGTCGAGCAGCAGCGTGAGGAAAGCGACGCTGGCGTTTTCGGCGGCCAGCGCGATCGGCGTCACGTCGAACCCCGTCGCGGTGTCGACCTGCGCGCCCGCCCCGATCAGCGTGCGTCCGATCTCGACCGCGTCGTCGAACGCGGCCCAGTGGAGCGCGGTCGAGCCATCGGCGTCGGCCGCGCTGACGTCGACACCGTCTGCAATCAGCGCGCGCACCTGCTCCAGATTGCCCGCCCGCACCGCCTCGACGAGGGGCAGATCGGCCGGCGCCGCCACCGCGACTCCAACGCCGGCGGTGAACCCGGCCGCCATCCCGATCACGGCGAGCGCCGCGGTTGCCCTGCGCCGCAAGTTCCCGTTTGACCGCATAGCTACTCAGAACCGAGTCCGGCGCGCCCTCGTTTCTAGACGTCGGTGAGCGCCGTCAGACGCCCGGTGCTGTCGCCCAACTGCTCCTCCGGCAGGCCCGCCTTGCCCAGCATGCTGATGAGCAGGTTGGTCATCGGCGTGTCCTTCGGATACTCGAGGTGGCGTCCGCCGCGCATGCCGGCCGCCTTGCCGCCCACCGTCAGGACCGGCAGGTCGTAGTGCAGGTGGTCGTTGCTGTCGCCCAGCCCGGCGCCGTAGAGAACCATCGAGTTGTCGAGCAGCGAACCCTCGCCATCGGGCGCCGCCTCGAGGCTCCCCAGGAAGTGCGTGAACAACTCGACGTGGTGCCGGTTGATCGTCGACAGCTTCGCCAGCTTCTCCGGATCGTTGCGGTGGTGCGACAGGCCGTGGTGCGGATCCGGCACGCCGATCTGCGGATAGGTCCGGCCACCCAGCTCGCGGCCCACCATGAAGGTGAACACGCGCGTGATGTCCGCCTGGTAGGCGAGCGAGATCAGGTCGAACATCAACCTGACGTGTTCCTCGTACGAGTCGGGAATGCCGGCGGGACGCTCCAGTTCGTCGGGCAGCGCCGTGTCGGCTCCCTGCGCCTCCGACAACTGGATGCGGCGCTCCACGGCGCGCACGGCGTCGAGATACTGATCCAGGCGGTGGCGATCGTTGTTGCCGAGGCTCCGCTCGAGATGCGTCAGGTCGTCGGTCACCGAATCGAGGATGCTCCGGTCGGTGCGCAACTCGGCGAGCCGCTCCTCCCGCGTTCCGCCGTCGCCGAAGAGCCGCTCGAAGACGACGCGCGGGTTGTTCTCCATCGGCAGGGGCGTCGTCGCCGTGCGCCACGCCACCGTGTTCATGTAGACGCACGAGTAGCCGTTCTCGCAGTTGCCCACGAGGAAGTCGAGGTCGATCGCCAGCTCCAGCGACGGCAGCGGCGTGTCGCGTCCGATCTCGGCCGCCGCCACCTGGTCCGCCGTGATCCCGGCGCGCACGTCGGCCCCTTCCGTC
Source organism: Vicinamibacterales bacterium (assembly GCA_965202655.1). Classification (GTDB taxonomy): domain Bacteria; phylum Acidobacteriota; class Vicinamibacteria; order Vicinamibacterales; family UBA8438; genus VXRJ01. The sequence goes on from CBDBBK010000001.1 coordinate 1,493,107, forward strand.
TGCTTCGGATGGACGCCGTTCAGCCAGACGGAACTCGCCCGGGAATGTTCGCCGTTACCGTCGCCGAGCGGTTCCGCCTGCCCATGGGCGAGCCGACTGTAGACGATCGTCTGATCGTGGAACGACGCGAGCGGGCTGAGCGACGGCGAGAGCGTCAGCTCGGTCCCGTTGCTCTCCGGCGTCCAGGTCTGCATCACCGCGCCGTTCGGCAGGTAGATGAAACCGAGTCGCTTGACGGGCGCCGCCGCGGTCTTCGAGAGCGCGGTCAGGGCCGGCGACATCGCGTCGAGCAGCGGCAGCGCAACTGCGGTCCCGACGCCGCGGAGGAACGTCCGGCGCGGCAGTGCGAGCTTGGTGATGATCATGATGCGGATCTCCTCATCTGGAAGGGCGTGCTCCGGACGATGCCCAGAATGATCGACGAGAACGTCGTGCCGTCACGCGCGGCGTCGCGGGTGATGGCGCGGATGGCGGGTGCGTCGTAGTGCTCGACGCCGCGGCCGAGCGCGTAGGTCATCAGCTTCTCGGCCAGCGTGGTGACCAGGAGGTCGGGCCGCAGCAGCAGCGCGTCGCGCAGGCCGGCAGCGCCCTCGAACTCGGTGCCGTCGGGTAGCATGCCGGACGCATCGATCGGCAGGTTCGCCTCGTTGCGGGTCCGGTGCCTGCCGACCGCGTCGAACTCTTCGAGCGCGAAGCCCGGCGGATCCATCAGGCGGTGGCAGCTTGCGCAGACCGGGCTGGCGCGATGCTGTTCCATCGCTTCGCGCATCGACAGCGCGTGTCCCTCATCGGTCGTCTCCTCGAGGGACGGCACGTCCGGCGGCGGAAGGGGCGGCGGCGTGCCCAGCAGGTTCTCGAGCACCCACTTGCCGCGCAGCACGGGCGAGGTCCGCGTCGGATAGGCGGTCGCCGCAAGGATGCTGCCGTGCCCCAGCAGGCCGCGCCGTGTCGCATCGGGCAACGTCACGCGCCGGAAGTGGCTGCCGGACACACCCGGAATGCCGTAGTGGCGGGCAAGCCGCTCGTTGACGAACGTATAGTCCGCGGTCAGCAACTCCAGGATGTTCCGATCCTCACGAACGATGCTCTCGAAGAAAAGCTCCGTCTCCCGCCGCATCGCCTGGCGGAGGGCCTCGCCGAACTCCGGGTACCGGTTCTCGTCGGGCACCAGGGCCGGGACATTGCGCAGGTACAGCCACTGCCCCGCGAAGTTCTCGACCAGCGCGCGCGACCGCCGGTCGCCGAGCATCCGGTGGACCTGGGCCTCCAGCACGCCCGGATCGCTCAGCCGTCCGTCTATCGCCAGTTCGAGAAGTTCGTCGTCCGGAACGCTGCTCCAGAGGAAGAACGAGAGTCGTGAGGCGAGTTCCAGATCGCTCAGCCGGTAGTTCTCGTCCGGGCCGACGCCCTCCGGATCGCGGACGACGCGGAACAGGAACTCCGGGCTGACCAGCAGGCGGCGGAGCGCCAGTTCGATACCGCGTTCGAAGTTGCCGTCCGCCGCGCCGTCGTCATAGAAGCCGAGCAGGACGTCCAGATCGCGATCGCTCACCGGGCGCCGGTAACCGCGCCGCGCCAGCGTCGAGAGAATCTCGCGGGCACAGGCTCGCGCCTCGTCCGCGCCGGCGCCACCCGCCGGCCGGCAGGTGAAAATGCGCGCACGGCTCGGCGTGTCCACGGCGGGCGGGGCGCCGCTGCCTTCGAACGGCCCGGTGATCACGACGCTCTCGAGGTACGGCTGATAACGCGTGTCGCCTCCCGTAGTGTTGGTGTAGGGCCGGAGGTACGGCTGCCGGAGCGTCTCCGGATAGGCCGACGTCTTCTTCCGGAACGTGACGCGCAGGGTCCGCGGCCCGGCGCGCACCGGCAGGCGAATCACCCAGTCCTCATCGATGCGGCCCTGGGCGAGCCGCCACTCGCGATACTCGTCGCTCCGCCGATCCTCGGGAGGTGTTTCGCCTCCGACGGTGAAGGTCTCGAGGTGCTCGCCGTCCAGGCTGACGTGCAGCTCGTGCGCTTCCGGAAACGTCTGGATGTTGTCCGCCGTATCGCGGCTCAGCCGGACGCGGATGGTGTACTCGGCATCGGCCGGAAAGACGAACGGAACGGCCATGCCCCCACGCGTGCCGAAGGGAAGGCCGTCGACCCGGTCATCCTGCGAATAGTCGGCCGCGAGCCGGTAGGTCAGCGCGGTCGCGGTCAGGTCCGGGTTGCCCACCGCGAGGCGGCTGACCTTCTTCGCCGCAGACAGATAGCGTTCAAGCAAGGTCGGCGAGACGCCCAGGACGCCCGCGATATTGTCGAAGCCGTAGCTGCCGTCGTCGGCCGGAAGCAGCTCGGCGACATCGACGTCGAGCGCGAGCAGGTCCCGGACGACGTTGCGGTATTCGGCGCGGTTCAGCCGATGGAACGTCTCGGTCCGGCCCGGGTTCGGGTCGAAAGCGGCCGACGCGTCGAGTTCCGATTCCAGCCACCCGATGAAGCTCGCGTAGGTCGCCTCGTCGGGCCGCGGGCGTGGCGCCGGCGGCATGGCGCCCGCGCGCAGCTTGCGCGCCACCTTCTCCCACAGCGCGGGATCCGCCGCGACGTCGGCCACGTCAGCCGTGTCGAGTTGCAGCTCGGCAGTCCGAAGCCGCTCGTTGTGGCAGGTGACGCAGTAGCGGTCAAGCAGCGCCCGGTGGTCGAGTTCCTGAGCTTCGGCCGGAACGGCGGCCGCCAGCGCGAGCGCCGCAACCGAGACTCGCAGAATTCCCCCGGCCAGTCGCATCATCCGGGCCCCCCGGCCCGCGTTCCTGGGCCTAACGCCAGCGCTGCTCAGGTCTCGCGATTCTCCCCGATCCGGGGTGATCCTGCAACCTCCGACGGTGCTGGCCGCGAGGCCCCGACCGTCTCGCGCAGCGGGATCTCCTCCAGAAGGAAACCGAAGACGACACAGAGAATGGTCAGCGGTACGGCATACAGGAAGATCGTCTGAATCGAAGCCTCGAGGGCGCCGGCCACGCCCGTCGCCACCTCGGGCGCGAGCGCCCGGATCGCGGACGGGCTCTGGAGCAACCGGGTCACTTCGCCTCCCACCTCCGCGACGGCCTCGGCGGGGAGGCGGGCCGGCAGTTCGGTCGCAAGCCGGACGTTCAGAACCGAGCCGAAGGCCGCAACGCCGAACGAGCCGCCCATCAGGCGAAAGAACTGGGTCGATGACGTGGCGACGCCCAGGTCGCTGTGGTCCACCCCGTTCTGCACCGCGAGCAGCGACGTCTGCAGGATCATGCCGAAACCGAGACCCGAGAGGAGCATCGTCCCCGAAATGACGCCGAGCGACGTACCGCCCTCCATCGCGCTCAGCAACACCATGCCGGCTACGGTGCAGATGCCGCCCGCGATCGGATAGACGCGATAGCGGCCCGTTGCCGTGATGAGGCGTCCCGAGCCGGCCGATCCGGCCACGATGCCGGCGGTGAGCGGTAGCAGGAGCAGGCCGGAGTTGGTGGCCGAGACCCCGGTCACCACCTGGAGAAAGAGCGGCAGGAACACGACCGCCCCGAAGAACGCGCCGCCCGTCACCAGGCCCAGGCCCGCGCAGACGGAGAAGATGCGGACCCGGAACAGCCGCAGCGGCAGCAGCGGCTCCTCCGCCGCGGCCTCCCAGCGGACGAACGCCACGAGCAGGGCCGCGCCGGCCGCGCCGGATGCCAGGAACGGAACCGTGCGCCACGCCGCCAGTCCTCCCCGCTCAATCTGGAGGAGCGCGAGCAGAACCAGACTGACGCCGGTCATCAGCAGCACGGCGCCGCCGATATCCAGCTTCGCGGGGCGGTGCACGGGGGGCAGCTTCAGCATCACGGCGATCACCGCGAGCACGGCGGCGCCGATCGGCAGGTTGACCAGGAAGACCCAGCGCCACGAGACGGTGTCCACGATGAAACCGCCCACGAGAGGGCCGACGACGCTCGCAACCGCCCAGACAGCGCCCATGTAGCCGATGTAGCGCCCACGCTGCCGGGCGGGAACGATGTCGCCGATGATGGCGAATGCCGAGGTCGCCAGGCCGCCCGCACCGATCCCCTGCACGCCACGCGCAAGCACGAGTTCGAACATCCCGGGCGCCAGACCCGCCATCAGCGACCCGAGCAGGAAGATCGCGACGGCGGCCTGATAGATGATCCGCCGGCCGTACATGTCGCCCAGCTTCCCGAAGAGGGGGGGCGTGACGGTACCGGAAAGCAGGTACGCGGTAACAACCCAGGAGTAGTAATCGAGGCCGCCCAGCTCGCCGACGATGGTGGGCAGTGCGGTCGCCACGATCATCTGATCGAGCGCCGACAGGAACATCCCGGCCATCAGGCCGAGATAGATGACGAGAATCTGCCGGTGGGTGAAGAGGGCCGGATCCGCGCTCATGCGCTACGGATCGTAGCCCCCTCCCCACAAAACGGCGCGCCCGCCGGGGTGCGGCGCGCCGCAGCAACCTTCAGCGGCTAGTTGGCGAGTTGAATCGGCACGGTAGCCAACTGGTTGTCCCAGAGGACATACATCGCGCCGCCCTGCTGCGTCATGTCGACGAAACCGACCTGCAACTGGTCCATCGAGTACTCGACCGTCTCCACCGACATCGTCGTGCGCATGACGTCCTTGCTGTCGTCGTAACCGTAGGCGCCCCACAGCGCGTTGGGGTTGTCCTCGCGAAACTGCTGCTTGACGCCCCAGGTAGTGAAAATGAGCGTCCACGCGGTCGGGTTCGCCAGGTCGGCGAACATCGTGTACTCGCCCGCCGCGAGACGCTGCCCGCCGATCAGCAGGTCCACCTCGGTCGTGAAGGTGGTCGTCTGGTCGGCCCCAACCCGCCAGAGCGGAGCGCCGGCGTAGATCCCCTGGCCGTACTCGGCGCCCTCACCGAAGATGCCCTGCCGGCCGCGGAGAATCGGGCGACCATAATGGATGTCGATCCAGCTCCCGCCTTCGTAGCGCCCCTCGTCGTTGTAGGAGCCTCCGAGCTGCGTGGCCGTATGCCCCCGCGTACTGGCCGGCCGGTTCTGCGCCTCTACGAGGCTTGTCATCATCCCTGCCGCCACGACGATCGCGACGACGCCGAAAATCTTCACTGCCCGCATGCTCTTTTCCCTCCGAGAGTTGGACCGATGCCCGTGTTCTCAGTTGCCGAAGTACGAGTACTGCCGACGGTCAGCCTCCGAATCGAACCTGGCTGCCGAACGCGTCAGTCTGGATCGAACGTGACTACTTGATCAACGTCGCCGGCTTCGAAGCCAGCAGTTCGGTGAAGAAGTCGTTCCCCTTGTCATCTGTGACGATGAATGCGGGGAAATCGTTGACCTCGATCGACCAGATCGCCTCCATTCCCAGCTCCGGGTACTCGAGCACCTCCACCTTGCGGATGCTGTGGTCGGCGAGCCGGGCCGCCGGACCGCCGATCGAGCCCAGATAGAAGCCGCCGTGGCGCTTGCAGGCTTCCGCCACCTGCGGCGAACGGTTCCCCTTGGCGAGCATCACCATGCTGCCGCCGTGCGACTGGAACAGGTCGACGTAGGCGTCCATCCGGCCGGCGGTAGTGGGGCCGAACGATCCGGACGGGCGGCCGTCCGGCTTCTTCGCGGGGCCCGCGTAGTAGACCATGCGGTCGCGCATGTAGCCGGGAAGCTCCTCCCCCCCGTCGAGCCGTTCCTTCAGCTTGGCGTGGGCGATGTCACGCGCCACCACCATCGGCCCGTTGAGCGACAGGCGGGTCGCCACCGGGTACCGGGTCAGCTCGCCCAGGATCTCCGGCATCGGCCGGTTGAGGTCGATGCTGACGACGTCGCCCGGCAGCTCCTCGTCGGTCACGTCCGGGAGGTACTTCGCCGGGTTCTCCTCGAGCTGCTCCAGGAAGACGCCGTCCCGCGTGATCTTCGCGAGCGCCTGCCGGTCGGCCGAGCAGGACACGCCGAGGCCGACCGGACACGATGCGCCGTGGCGCGGGAGCCGGATCACGCGGACGTCGTGCGCGAAGTACTTCCCGCCGAACTGCGCGCCGATGCCGATCCGGCGCGCGAGCTCGAAGATCTTCTGCTCCACGTCGATGTCGCGGAACGCGCGGCCGTACTCGTTGCCGGTAGTTGGCAGGCGGTCGAGGTACTTCGTCGTCGCCAGCTTCAGCGTCTTGAGCGTGAACTCGGCCGAGGTGCCGCCAATTACCAGCGCCAGGTGGTACGGCGGGCACGCCGCGGTGCCGATCGTCTTCAGCTTCGCCTCGACGAACGCCAGGAGCGACGTCGGGTTCAACAGGGCCTTCGTCTCCTGATAAAGGAAGCTCTTGTTGGCCGATCCGCCCCCCTTCGCGACGAACAGCAACTCGTATTCGTCGCCCGGTTCCGCGTAGATCTCGATCTGCGCCGGGAGGTTCGAACCGGTGTTCGTCTCCGTGTACATGTCGAGCGGCGCCATCTGCGAATACCGCAGATTCCGCTCGTTGTAGGCGTCGTAGACTCCGCGGGAGAGGGCCACGGCATCATCGCCGAAGGTGAGGACCTGCTCGCCCTTGTGCCCTATGACGATCGCGGTTCCGGTGTCCTGGCAACCCGGCAGGACGCGGCCGGCCGCGATATTCGCGTTGCGCAGCAACTCCAGGGCGACGAACCTGTCGTTGGCCGACGCCTCCGGGTCGTCGATAATCGAGCGGAGCTGCGCAAGGTGCGCCGGTCGAAGCAGGTGCGCCACATCGTCGAACGCCTGCCGCGCGACATCCCGCAGCACTTCCGCTTCCACCGTCAGCATTTCGCGGCCGTTCACCGAGACCGTCGAGACGCCGTCCGCGCCGAGATGCCGGTACGGCGTCTCGTCCGGTCCGAACTCGAATATGGGTTGATAATGGAAGGTGGCCATCACGAAAATCTTACCGTTTCGCGGTGATGAACACCTTCGCAGCAATCATCCTCATCGCCCTCGTGGGGGAATACCTCCTCCGCGTGGCCACCGGCCTCCTGAACGCCCGCGCCTTCTCGCCGGCGCTGCCGGACGAGTTCGCCGACGTGTTCGACGACGCGAAGTACGCCCAGGCGCGGCGCTATACGGTGACGCGAACCCGGTTCGGCCTGATACGGGGCGCGCTCGACCTGGCGGTCGTGCTGCTCTTCTGGTTCGCCGGCGGCTTCGAATGGCTCGATCAACTGCTGCGCGGGCTGGACCGTGGCCCGGTCGTCACCGGACTCCTCTACATCGGCGGGCTCGGCCTCGCGTCGACGTTGCTCGGTTTGCCGTTCCGCCTCTATTCCACCTTCGTCATCGAAGCGCGCTACGGATTCAACCGCACGACCGCGAGGACGTTCGCGGGCGATCTGCTCAAGGGAGGTCTGTTGGCCATCCTGCTCGGCGGCACGCTGCTGGCCGTCATCCTCGCGTTCTTCGAGTGGGCGGGACCGCTCGCCTGGCTCTGGTGCTGGATCGCGGCCACCGCGTTCATGCTGGCGGTCCAGTTCATCGCGCCGACCTGGATCATGCCGCTGTTCAACAAGTTCACGCCCCTGGAAACGGGCGACCTGCACGACGCCATTCTGCAGTACGCGCGATCGGCCCGTTTTCCCCTCCGCGGCATCTTCGTCGTCGACGGATCGCGCCGTTCCTCCAAGGCCAACGCCTTCTTCACCGGCTTCGGCAGGAACAAACGGATCGGCCTGTTCGACACTCTCATCGAGCAGCACTCGGTGCCGGAGCTGGTCGCGGTGGTCGCTCACGAGGTGGGCCACTACAAGAAGCGGCACATCTGGCAGGGCATGGCGCTTTCGATCGCCCACCTCGGCGCGATGCTCTGGATCCTCTCTTTCTTTCTGGAACAGGAAGGACTGTTCGCCGCCTTCCAGGTCACGGAGCCGTCGGTTTACGCCGGCCTCCTGTTCTTCGGCCTGCTCTTCACGCCGGTCGAACTGGTGCTGTCGGTCCTCGTCAACCTCTTCTCCCGCCGCAACGAGTTCGAGGCCGACCGGTTCGCGGCCGAAACCACCGGCAGCGGGGAACCGCTCATCAGCGCCCTCAAGAAGCTCTCCGCCGACAACCTCACCAATCTGACGCCGCACCCGTTCGCCGTCTTCCTCGACTACTCGCACCCGCCCGTGCTGCAGCGGATCGCCGCGTTGCGGCGGGAGGGGTGAGCTATTCGACCAGCATCACCGCGGACGCCAACCGTGTGCCCGCCAGTGTTCGCTGGAACCGGCCGTCGAAGGTCACGAGGCGCCCACCGTGGCGGGACGCCAGCGTCGCGAGATGGAAGTCGGTCAACTGACGGTGGCCCTGCAGGCGAGTCTTTACCGCATCGTCAAGCGCAACCCGCAACGAGACATCGTCGGCCCAGAAACTGTGCCCGCCGGCGTCACAGAACCGCGCGAGTCGCTGCAAAGCGTCGGTGGGAGTCGCCGTTACGGTCGGATACGCCGGGTGTGACAACACGCGGATACACCCCGCCTCCGTGATCGAACACGTCGCCCACCTGGCGGCGAATTCCGCACTGAACCAATGGTGGGCGGCGTCGTGATTGACATGCCGCGGATCGAACAGCGCCACCAGGAAGTTGACGTCGAGCAGGTGGCTCACGGCTCTTCGTCGCGAAGTCTATTCACGACTTCGAGGTCGGGGGCTCCCTCCCCGCATCCGGGACCGGTGTTTGCGCGAAAAAGCGGCACGCCGTTGCGGACGTCCGGCGCGTGCTCCGGCTCGATCGCCTTGAGAATCAGCGCCGACGCAATCTCCCCAAGGGTCTTGCCCCGCTGCTGCGCGAGCTGGCGTACATTGGCCAGCGCCTCGGTGGACAGGTTCAGGGTGGTTCTCATTGCGAAACGCCTCTCCGACCAGACTACCAGTTGATGATGTGTCGCATCAAGCATCACCCCCACCGCTCGGTCGGCGGCACCGGGGTCAACGCGCACGGCCCCGTCCCCCGGCCTCCACATTGCTGAACTGAGCCGCGCCGTCCTCGTGGAGAGCTGCAGGTTGCCTGGAGGTTTCGCCGGCGACCCCGCCGACGGGATCATTGTCGCCACCGCCCGGTCGCTCGGGGCCACACTGGTAACGAAGGACCAGAGGATCCGGGACTACGGCCAAGTTCACACCGTCTGGTGACACGCGCAGCCATCACCTCGGTTGGACCATGCCGGCGCGGTGACCTGTTCTTCGCCGAACCGACCGGCGTGGCGACAGCCCAATAAACGGTTGCGCTAAGCCGGCCGCAGTCCTACTATGCAGGGCTGGAGGTGTGTCCATGGGGCAGGCACCGTTCCGCGCCTTGATTCCGCTCGCCGTACTCGCGATCGGGTCCGGCGGTTACTTCTCCGGTCCTCCCGCCACCGCGTCGGCCCAGGAGCCGACGGCACCGCTCGAGTTCAACCGTGACATCCGGCCGATTCTCAACGAGTCGTGCCTCGTCTGCCACGGCCCGAACGAGACGACGCGGCAGGCCGACCTGCGGTTCGACACCGACGACTTCGTCGGAACCCTGGTCGTGCCGGGCGACGCGGAGGCCAGCCCGCTGTACCAGCGGCTCACGACCGAGGACCGCATCGGGCGGATGCCGCCGGTATCGTCGGGCCAGTCGCTGACCGACGACCAGATCGAGGCGGTGCGCCGGTGGATCGACGGCGGCGCCGAGTGGGGAGCCGCGCTGGCCGACGCCGATGCGCCACCCATTCCCGAGCGCGTCGTCGACTTCGCCCGCGAGGTGCGGCCCATCCTCTCCGAGAACTGCTTCACCTGCCACGGGCCGGACGAGGCAGCGCGCCAGCGCGGCCTGCGCCTGGACGTCGCGGACGGGCCGTTCGCGGACCGGGGCGCGTTCGGCGGCCCCGTCGTCATTCCCGGCAACGCGGACGACAGCCTGCTGTTCCATCGGGTCACCGCCACGGAAGACCGGGTGCGGATGCCCTACCGCCTCGGCCTGAACACCCCGGTCATGCCGGGCACGGCCGAGGACGCCCTGAACCCCGGCGAGATTGAAACCCTGCGGCTCTGGATCAACCAGGGCGCCGAATGGCAGTCGCACTGGGCATTCATTCCGCCCGAGCGACCGTCGACGCCTCCGGTTGCCGACGCCGAGTGGGTGCGCAACCCCATCGACAGTTTCGTTCTGTCCCGCCTCGAAGCCGATGGACTGGCGCCCGCGTCCGAAGCGGATCGCACGACGCTGCTCCGCCGCGTGACCCTGGACCTGACCGGTTTGCCACCGTCGGAGGGCGATATCGCCGCTTTCCTCAATGACGACTCGCCGGACGCCTACGAGAACGCGGTCGACCGTCTGCTTGGCTCCACCGCCTACGGCGAGCGCATGGCCGTCGAGTGGCTGGACTACGCGCGCTATGCCGACTCCAGCGGCTACCAGACCGACGCCGAGCGCTCCATGTGGCGCTACCGCGACTGGGTGATCGGGGCCTACAACGCCAACATGCCCTTCGATCAGTTCACGATCGAGCAGCTTGCCGGCGACCTGCTGCCGGACGCCACGCTCGATCAGCGCATCGCCACCGCGTTCAACCGGAATCACAGCCAGAACGGCGAGGGAGGCATCGTCCCCGAGGAGTTCCTCGTGGAGAACGTGGTCGATCGCGTGTCGACCACGGGGACGGTCTGGATGGGCCTGACCCTCGGCTGCGCCCGCTGCCACGACCACAAGTTCGACCCGCTCTCGCAGAAGGAGTTCTTCGAGATCTTCGCCTACTTCAACAACGTCCCTGAGCGCGGCAAGGCCTTCAAGTACGGCAACTCGCCGCCCATGCTCACGGCCCCGACCGAGGAGCAGTTCGCGGCGCTGGCGGAGCTCGACGAGAAGCTGAACGCGGCGCGGGAGGCGTTCGCGGGCCTCGAGTCCGGGGCCGCCGAAGCCCAGCGGGAATGGGAGGCCTCGCTGGCGTCCGCCGGGCACGTCGACTGGATCCTGCGTGATCGGCTCCTGGTGCATCACCCGCTCGACGGCAATATCGCGGGGACCTACACGTCGGAGCCGGTCTACATCTCGCCCAACGTGACTTCCGGCGTGCGCGGCGACACCGAACCGGAGCTTGCGGAGCTTCCGGTCAACGTGAAGCTGGTGGACGGCCAGCCGCACTTCGTCCCCGGCCGGATCGGCCAGGCCGTCAGCTTCGACGGCCAGCGCTTCATCGACGCCGGCGACATCGCCAACTTCACCTACGACGACCCGTTCTCCGTGGCCGCCTGGATCCGACCCACCGCCCCGGACGGCGTGATCGTGTCGCGGGCGCTCGCCGGCGACCAGGGCCAGCGCGGCTGGGGCGTCTACCTCGCCGACGGGAAGGTGCAGGTCAACCTGTCAGAGCGCTGGCAGGACGACGGCGTTCGCGTCGAGACCCGGGACGCGGTGCCGCTCGACGAGTGGCTGCACGTGCTGATGACCTATGACGGCCAGCGCGTGCCGGCCAGCTTCCGCGTCTACGTCAACGGCGTGCCGCGGGAGCTCGTGCCGCAGATCGACGGCATCAACAACCCCGTGCGGACCCGCGAGCCGCTTCGCATCGGGGCCAGCGGACCGCCCTCGGAGGAATCCGGGGCCAGCGACATGGCGCCCCGCTTCCAGGGCGTGATTGACGATGTGCGGGTCTACACGAAGGCGCTGACGCCGGGTCAGGCGGCGGTGGTGGCGACCGCCGAGCCGCTGAACGAACTCGCGGCCATCGGCGAGGCGGACCGCACCGTCGGGCAGGCGGAGAAGCTCCGTCTCGCCTTCCTCGACCAGTACGCGTCGGAGGAGATCCAGGCAGCCTGGCGCGAGGCCCGATCGCTGGAGCGCGAGCGGGCGAAACTGTGGGAGAGCTTCCAGACCGTCATGGTGATGGAAGAGATGAATCCGCCGCGCGACACGTTCCTGCTGGTGCGCGGCGCCTACGATGTGCCGGGCGAGCAGGTGGCCCCCGGCGTCCCGGCGGTGCTGCCTCCGCTCCCCGAGAGCGACGAGAACAACCGGCTGAGGTTCGCCCGCTGGCTCGTCCAGCCCGACCATCCGCTCACCGCCCGGGTCACCGTGAACCGCTTCTGGCAGATGCTGTTCGGGACCGGCATCGTCAAGACGGTCGAGAACTTCGGCCTCCAGGGCGAGTACCCGAGCCATCCGGAGCTGCTCGACTGGCTGGCGACCGAGTTCATCGACTCCGGGTGGGACGTGAAGGAGATACTGCGGGCGATAGTGACCAGCGCCACCTACCGGCAGGCGTCGGAGATCGCGCCGGAGGCGCTCGAGGCCGATCCGGAGAACCGGATGCTGGCCCGCGGCCCGCGTCAGCGGCTGCCGGCGCAGATGATCCGCGACCAGGCGCTCACGGTGTCGGGGCTGCTCGTCGACAAGGTCGGCGGCCCGTCGGTCAAGCCGTACCAGCCGGAAGGGCTCTGGGATCAGGCGAGCCAGCGCTACGACCAGTCGGAGGGCGACGACCTCTACCGGCGCAGCCTCTACACCTACTGGAAGCGGACGCTGGCGCCGCCGTCGATGCTCGCTTTCGACTCGTCGACGCGCGAGACCTGCATCGTCCGCAGCGATCGGACGAACACACCGCTCCAGGCCCTGAACCTGATGAACGACGTCACCTACGTTGAGGCGGCGCGGCGGGTGGCCGAGCGGATGATGACCGAGGGGGGTGCGACGCCGGAGGAACGGGTGACGTTCGCCTACCGCCTGACGACGGCGCACCGGCCGCGGCCCGAAGCCCACGACGTGCTGACGAGCGCCTTCCACGACTACCTGGAGCGCTATCAGGCCGACCGGGCGGCGGCGCTCGGACTCGTCAGCGTGGGCGAGTCCCCGCGCGACGAGACCCTCGACATCGCGGAACTCGCCTCCTACACGATGGTCGCCAGCATGATCCTCAACCTCGATCGCACCATCACGAAGGACTGAAAGATGAAGCCGCAAACTCAACTTCAGCAGTTGCTCACACGCCGGCGGTTTCTTGAGCTCTCGAGCACGGGAATCGGTGCGGCCGCCCTGGCGACGCTGTTCAACGACGACCTGATGGCCCAGGCGCTGCCGTCGATCGGAGGGTTGCCCGGACTGCCCCACTACGCCCCCAAGGCGAAGCGGATCATCTACCTGTTCCAGGGAGGGGCGCCCTCACAGCACGACCTGTGGGACTACAAGCCGCAGATCGCCGACCTGCGTGGGACCGAGTTGCCCGAGTCCATCCGGGAGGGGCACCGTTTGACCGGAATGACGGTCAACCAGGCCAGCTTCCCGGTCGTCCCGTCCACCTTCCAGTTCGAGCAGCACGGCGAGTCGCGGTCGTGGGTCAGCGAGTTGATGCCCCATACCGCCAAGATCGTCGACGAGCTCTGTTTCATCCGGACGATGCACACGGAGGCGATCAACCACGATCCGGGCGTTACGTTCTTTCAGACCGGAGCCCAGTTGGCCGGCCGGCCCAGCGTCGGCGCCTGGCTCTCCTACGGTCTCGGCAGCATGAACGACGATCTGCCGACGTTTGTCGCCATGGTGTCCAATCGCGGCGGCAACCCGATCTACGACCGGCTGTGGGGCAGCGGGTTCCTTCCCTCCGAGTACCAGGGGGTCAAGTTCCTGTCGACCGGCGACCCGGTGCTCTACCTGTCGAATCCGCCCGGGGTCAGCCGGGACACCCGGCGGCGGTTCCTCGACGATCTCGGGAGGCTCAACGAACTGGATCACGCGGCGGCCGGTGACCCGCAGACGACCGCCCGCGTCGCGCAGTACGAGATGGCCTACCGCATGCAGGCCTCCGTGCCGGAGCTGACCGACCTGTCAGACGAGCCGGACAGCGTCTTCGAGCGTTACGGGCCGGATTCCCGGACGCCGGGAACCTTCGCGGCCAATTGCCTGCTCGCCCGGCGGCTGGCGGAACGCGATGTCCGGTTCATCCAGGTCTTCCACCGCGGGTGGGACATGCACACCCAGCTTCCCAGGCGTATCCAGGTGCAGGCCAAGGATGTCGATCAGCCGCAGGCGGCGCTGGTGATGGAACTGAAGGAGCGCGGGCTGCTCGACGACACCCTGGTCGTCTGGGGCGGCGAGTTCGGCCGCACCATCTTCTGCCAGGGCCGGCTCACCGACGAAACCTACGGGCGCGACCATCACCCGCGGGCCTTCACCATCTGGATGGCGGGCGGCGGGGTCAAGGCCGGCCACAGCTACGGAGAGACGGACGACTTCGGATTCAACATCACGAAGGACCCGGTGCACGTCCACGACCTGCACGCCACGATGCTGCACCTGCTGGGCATCGACCACACCCGGCTGACGTATCAGTACCAGGGACGCAACTTCCGTCTCACGGACGTCCACGGCGAGCTCGTCAACGGCATCCTGGCCTGACGGTGTTGGGCTACCCGTGGGTGATGCGTAAGACCAGGCATCACTCCCGCGGCTCGACCGGCGGCTCCGCGGGAGGCTCGGCCGGCGCGTACGCCGCGAGCGGGTACTGGCAATTCACCTCCACGGCCTGAACGGCGGCGGCCAGCGCACTGAAGACGGCGCTGACCCGGTCCACCTCCGCGGTGTATCGCTTCTCCGTCTCCTGGTACGACTCGAGCTGCAGGTTGCATCCGTCCCGCTGGACGACCTCCGGAATAGGGCTGGTTCCCCGATCGCGACGGTAGATCGCGAGACCCTGGGTGCATCGGGTGTAGGTATCCTGCTCCTGGCCAAGTGTCGTCTCGAGCGACGAGAGGTTGGCGCTCGCTTCGCGCGTCGTTTCGGCTGCCCCGCTCAGCGCCTCAAGATCGGCCACGCATTGCGGCCACTGCGCCTGCGCGGGGACGGCGGGCAGCAAGAGGCATGCCGCGACAATGACAACGGTGCGTCCCTGGAAAGCCATCACCCCTCCAATCCCGGCGACGCCGGGGTCAACGCGCACGGCCCGGCTGGCTCATACTTCGCCCATGGTATCCAAGTTCCCATGACCCGGCCGTCGCGCGTCGCACTCGTGGCCGCCTTCGCCGCCGTGTATCTCATCTGGGGCTCCACCTACCTCGCCATCCGCTGGGGAGTGGCCGAGATCCCGCCGTTCCTGATGGCCGGCGTGCGCTTCCTGGCCGCCGGGACCGTCTTCGTCGCATTGGCCTTCCGCTGGGGCGCAGCGCGGCCAACCGGTTACCACTTGCTGACCACCGGCCTCATCGGCCTGCTGATGGCGACCGGCGGCAACGGTCTGGTGAGTTGGGCGCTGCAACGGATTCCCTCCGGGATCGGCGCCCTTCTCGTGGCGATGGTCCCCTTCTGGGTGGCGCTGGCCGACTGGCTGCGCCCCCGGGGCTCCCGCCCGCCGGGGCAGGTGATTCTCGGGCTCGCTATCGGGTTCACCGGCGTCGCGCTGCTGGTCAATCCGTCCGACATCGGGGGCGCCCGCTCGCTCGACGCGGTGGGCGCGGGCGCGGTCATCGTCGCCAGCCTCCTGTGGGCGGCCGGCTCCGTCTATTCGCGGCATGCCCCGCAGCCCGCTTCCCACTGGCTGTCGGCGGGCATGCAGATGCTGGGCGGCGGCGCCGTTCTGCTGGTGATATCGGGGGCGTCGGGCGAGTGGGCGGCGATGGACTGGTCCACCGTGTCGCCAACCGCCTTCGGCGCGTGGATCTACGTCGCGGCATTCGGGTCGGTCGCCTACGGCTCCTACCTGTGGCTGCTGAAGGCCTCAACACCGCCCAAGGCGGCCACCTACGCCTACGTGAATCCCGTCATCGCCCTCATCCTCGGGTACCTGCTCGCCGGCGAGACGTTGACGCTCTGGTCTTTCGGCTGCTCCACGGTTGTCGTCGTCGGCGTATTGCTGGTGGTGTCGCGGTAGTCCGGGCCGGAATGCCGCGTTGCAGAACGGTTATATTGGACGTGTGAGTGTTGCCACGGCAACTTCAGCGAGGATGCCGGCAGGACGCGTCGAGGCTGGCGGCGAACGCTCACTTTCCCCGTTTCCCGAGGGTTGGTACTTCGTTGCCAGCCGCGAATCCATCCTGAAAGCCAAGCTGATGCAAAGGACCTGGATGGGTGAAGAAGTCGTCGCCTGGTGCGACGACGCGGGCCGCATCGGCGTGGCCGTCGCGGTCTGTCCGCACTTGGGATCCAACCTCGGGCCGGCCAGCGGCGGCCGGGTGCGTGACGGCTGTCTCGTCTGTCCGTTTCACGGCTTCGAGTTCGACGTCAGCGGCCAATGTGTCGCCACCCCTTTTGCGGAGCCCCCGAGGACCGCGAGACTGAGAACATTCCCGACGCGGGAGGTCCTCGGCATGGTCTTCGCCTGGTGGGGGATCGGCGGACGGTCACCACAATGGCATCTTCCCGAAGATCCGCCCACCGGCGACGACTGGTCGGACCTGGGATTCCGAACCCTGCGGTTTGCCGGGCACCCGCAGGAAACCACCGAGAACAGCGTGGACCTGGCACACCTGCGGTACGTGCACGGCTACGGCAACGTGGACCGGGTCGAACCGGTATCGGTGGAGGGCCCCCGTCTCAGGAGTCGCTTCGACTTCCGGCGCACCCGAACCATCGCCGGGTTCATCGAAACCGTATTCGACGTGTCCGCCACCGCCTGCATACTTGGGATGGGCTACTCGCTCGTGCAGATTCGCGAGCACACCATTGGAATGGACGCCCGTATGTGGGTGCTGGCAACACCCGTCGACGGCACCCGCATCGACATGGTGCTGGTCAGCCAGATACGGAAGATCCGTAGACCGAAACGGCCGATCGTCGGCCTGCGGTTCCTTCCGGTGAGCCTGAGAACCAAGCTCATGAACCAGATCATCCTGTCCACGCAGAAGAAGGACGTTCTGCAGGATGTGGTGATCTGGGAGCGGAAGCGGTATCGGCCCGTCCCGGCGCTGTGTCGTTCCGACGGCGAGATCGGCCTGTACCGACGTTATTGCAGACAGTTCTATCCAGACCCGCGGGATTCCGGTCAGGCCGAAGCCGCCACGGTGTAGGGAGCGTGCACTATCAGGCCCCCCCACCGCTTGACGCGTCGCCGACCATTAGAATACATAGTGCCCCGGCAAGTCCTCCACCGCGAGCCGTCCGACCCTAGAATGGTGAATCAATGACCGTTGCCGTGCAGTCTCCGATACGCCTTGCCGAAGAGCTGATTCTCCTAATGCTCGACGAGCAGAGCGGCTATTTGGAAATGGTGCCGGGCTGGGATTTCTCCTGCGTCATGGCCGGGGCCGTACTCGCCGATCTGGCGCTGGAGGATCGCATCGACACCGACTTGAACACCCTGTATGTGGTGGATCCAAGCCCGACCGGAGACGACCTGCTCGACCCCGCGCTCAAGGAGATCGCCGAATCCCAGGAGAAGTCGGACGCTCAGTACTGGATTGAGCGGAACACGAACCGATCCAATGAAGTCGTCGCCGCCACGCTCGACAGGCTGGTGGAGAGGAAGATCCTCGACTACCAGAGCGGTGGTTTCTGGGGACTCTCGCGCTCCGTTTCACGTACGGGAACCTACCCGACCTCCGACGTTCAGGTCCGTCGCGAAGCCAAGCAGAGAATCCTGAACGTCATCCTGAACGACGTCATTCCCGACCCGCGCGACGCCATCCTCATCGCCCTGATGCACACGTGCGGCGGCTTCAAGCTGGTGCTTGAGCAGGAAGACTACGACGAGAAACTCGAACGGATCGAGATGCTCGCCAGGCTCGATCTGATAGGGCGGACGGTTGCCGACGCGGTGAAGGACAGCACCGCCAAACCGAAATCCCGGCGTGCCGTGCAGACCAAGCCCATCCCCAGGCTTGGATACCTCGACATACTGCGGCAACCCGGCTTTCGCACCGGCAACATCGCGAAGGGACTGTACGGCATCTTCCAAGAGCATGGGCCGGTCGTCCGGATGCCCTTCAAGATGCGCAAGGCGCCGGTAATCGCCCTGTTGGGCGCCGAGACCAACCAGTGGCTCAACCGGCACGGGCGTTTCTTCGTTCGCTCCAAGGACTATATCCAGGATCTCGAGCGCGCCTTCGGCGCCACCCGAACGCTGCCCGGCCTGGACGGCTCCGAACACTACAAGATGCGCAAGTCGCTGCAGAGCGCCTATTCCCGCGCCGCGCTTGCGGATCGCCTGCCTGAGCTGATCCATCACTGCCGAGCCTCGCTGAAGCAATGGAACGAGGGCGACGTCTTCGTCGCATCTCCTAGTTTCAAGAAGCACATCAGCCGTCAGATTTCCCATCTGATGATCGGCGTGGACTGCCGGGATTACGTCGATGAACTGCTCGAATATGAACACCGCGCGCTCATAACGCAGGTGACCGGCGTCCTGCCGCAGTTCATGCTCAAAACGCCCAGGATGAGGCGCTACCGGAAGCGGATCCGTGAACTTCAGGACGCGATAACCTCGTCGCACACGCCCGCCCAGCGGAAGGGAAAGCCGCCGGATCTGGCCGATGCAATCCTCGAACTCCACAAGAACGACCCCCTGTTCCTGCCGGAGACCGACATTACCTTTCCGTTTGTCGCGTCAATGGTCGCCAGCATCTATCTCGGCAGCGGAGTCGCTTTCGCGGTCTATTCCATGGCCCGGCGCCCGGAACTTTACGAGCAGGTCCATCGAGAGGCGGAAGCGCTCTTCGGCGGCGGACGTAAACCGGAGGCCGAAGAGTTCAATCTGGACAACATCGACGTCACCCACCGCCTCTGCCTGGAGTCGGGGCGCCTGTACCCGGTCATTCCCTGGCAGTTGAGAACGGTCATGAACGAATGCGTCGTGAGTGGTTTCCAAATACCGCCGAAGACTCACCTGCTGGTTTGCCAAACCGCGACCCACTATAACGAGAATCACTTCAGGGACCCGCTCGAATTCGACATAGACCGCTATCTGCCGGACCGTGCGGAACATACAGCCCCCGGCGCCTATGCTCCCTGGGGCCTGGGGACGCACACCTGCCTGGGAAACCGGTGGGTGGAGCTTCAGATGGCGGTCAACGTCCTGCTCATCGCTTACCACCTGAAGCTGGAAGTGACCCCGGCGGACTACAGGATGCGAATGAACCCGTTCCCGACCGCTTCCCCCGACAAGCGGTTGAAGTTCCGGGTCGCGGAAGTCACGAATCCGATCTGAGGTCTCCCGCCGTTACGCCTTCCTGAAGCGCCACCCATACATCGTCCGCCCGTAGAAGTTGAACCACTTCCTGGCTTCGGAATCCCGGAACGGGTAGTCCGCGCCGATTTGCCTGGCCGTGACGAGGCCGGTCACGAAGCAGGTCTCCTGGCTGTTGACCAGCGTGTGGGCGCCGCAGTGCCACGTGCGCCGCCTGCCCTGAATGAAGCGGAAGAGCTGGACCAGCAACGTCACGTGACGCACGTCGTGCACGATGTGCTGAAACCACCACCGCTTGACGATCTTGTCTTCGTCGATACGGCTGATCGGATTGTAGGTCACCAGGCACGGCTTGTCCGATCCGTGCGCCCAGGGCTGCTGGTTGTGCATGATGTACGTGAGTTCGTAGTTGTCCGGTCTCACGCCGTACTGCTCGATGTGGTTACTCCGGGTGGCGAGCGGCTCGACCTCGTTGTCCGGGAGCACCGAGGCGTCCGAATGGACCACCGTATGGTTGTGCAGTTCGCTCTCGTAACGTACCGAGGATAGAAGCCAGCTCTCCAGCAGGGTCGGCTGGTCCAGGAGCATCAGCGTCTGATTCGCGTTGCACGCGAAGACGACTTCGTCAAACGTCTCCGTCGCTCCGTTCTCGTCCTCCACGACTACCTCGGCGGAGCGCCGGTACACCTTTCGCACCGGGCGATCGAGATAGATCTTGTCCCGAAAGCCAGCCGACATTTCTTCGTAAATGCGCCGCGTGCCCCGGTCCCAGGTCCGCATCGGGGTGGCGGTTTCGATGTCGAAGAACTCCAGGTACCGCGCAAACAGGGACGCGGGCATGTCGAAGACGTTGGTGGCCATCAGGAAATTGACGAACATGGGTTTCAGGATCTTGTATCTGAAATCACCCGAGAACCTGCCCATATTGAGAACGGCGCCCATGCTGACGTAATTGAACGGGTTGAGGGCGTTCAGCAGCCTGGACCTGGACCGGTTGAGACGGCCGAACCACTTCAGGCGTCTCAGCAGCTTCTGGAATCTCCGGATTTCCGGCTGTAATTGCCTCCTGATGTCGGAGTCGAAGTCGTGAGCATAGATACCGCCGCGGTACTTCACGCTGTAGTTGAACCTGGTATCGACGAGTTCGATACCGTGCTGCTCCAGGAACAGCAGAATGTGGTGGTATACGGAGGGAATGCACGCGGTGACGGAAATATCGAACGGAATCGTCGTTCCGTCGTCCTGCGGCATGTCGGCCGTCACCGCGTTGCCGCCGAGCCGGGAATGCCCTTCGAACAATCGAAAATCGAATCGATCGGGATGATGATGGAGCGCCCAGGCCGTCCCGAGCCCCGAGACTCCGCCACCAACGATCGCAACCCTTCTAGGCAGCGCCGCACCTCGCTTCAAATGCGCGATCCTGCACGCGCGGAGACTTCGTCGGGGGTCTGGTCACACGGCCACTGCCGCGAAGCTACGTGAATTGGCACGCAAGTGGACGGCCATCAGCGCCGGCACCAGCAACATCAGTATCCCGGTCGAAATCATGATGCCGACGCCGAGCGCCGCAGCGAACGGGACCAGGAACTGCGCCTGTATCGACCGTTCGAGAATGAGCGGCGTGAACCCGAGGAAGGTGGTCAACGAGGTTAGCAGGATGGGACGGAAGCGCCCCTTGGCGCCCTCGACGATAGCCCGCTTCGGAGTGGCGCCCTCCCTGAGCCGTTGGTCGATGAAGTCAAGCATGACCAGCGAGTCGTTGACGACGACACCGCTGAGCCCGAAGAAGCCCAGGAACGAGGCGGCGCTCATGGGGATGCCGAGCACGAAGTGGCCGAGGACGACGCCGATGAGGCCGAACGGAATGATCGACATCACGATGAACGGCTTGCCATAGGACCTCAGGGGAATGGCCAACAGCGCGAAGATTGCCAACATGGCGAGTGCGAAGCCTCGGTACAGAGCATCCAGTGACTGGAGTTGCTGCTGCTGTTCGCCACCGAAAGAGAAGGTCAACTCGGGATTATCGACGGTGAGTTGCGCAAGGACCGTCTCTTCGAGAATCGCATTCGCTTCCCCGCTCGAGATGGCGGTCTCGTCCACGTCCGCCGTCACCGTGACGACGCGCTGACCGTCCTCGCGCCGGACCAGCGGCGGCGAGGTTCCCATCTTCATCGATGCCGCCTGGCTGATGGGTACGTCGCCTCCCGAACGGGTGTGGATCAGGTAGCCCTCGACATCCGTGATCGCATCGCGCTCGTCGTCAGGCAGTCGCGCGTAGACCCGGACTTCTTCCCGGCCGCGTTGCAGCCTCAGGGTCTCCACACCGAAAAATGCGGCCCGCACCTGCCGTGCCAGTTCCTCGACCGTCAGGCCGAGCGTTCGCGCCTCCGGCCGCAACTCCAACTGAATCTCGCCGATACCCGGCGCATGATCGGACCGGACATCGAACACGCCCGCGACGCCGCGCAGGCCGTCGACCACCGAGTCCGCGATTGATGCCACTCGCTCCGGGTCCGGATGCGACAGAACTACATGGACAGGACTGCCGAGATTGATGACTTCTCCGCTGAAGGCAATCCCCCGAACGTAGGGCAAGACTCCGACTTCCTCCCGCCAGGCCTGCATCACGGCGATGGTGGACATGTCCCTCTGTTGGGAACTCAGCAGCTTGAATTCGATGGTGGCGATATTCGCTTCCGGGTTCATCGTGGGGGTCGGGTCAAGCCCTCCTCCCTCCACGCGGGCTCTCTGGCCGACGGTTACCGTCACGCCCGACAGCAACGAAGGGGCGCCCGGCGGTCTTTCCTGGTCCAGGCCCTCCAGAACTCGCCGACCCGCACCCTCCAGTTCCATCGCCACCTCGTAGGTCCGCTCGGCGGGTGTTCCGTCCGGCATCTCGAGGGTGGCAGTGACGAAGTCGCCCTCCACGACGGGGGCGAAAGACGTCTGCACTATTCCTGCAGGTACCAGGGAAAGGCTGACGACGAACAGGCCGACGATCCCCGCCATCACGATGACGGGATGATCCGTCGAGAAGCGCAGGCCTCGATGCAGGGGGCCGTTCACGAATCCCTCCAGCCCCCGATCCACGTAGTGCCGGATGGCTGCGAAGAACCGATCCACCATGCTGGTCGGCACCCAATCCGGCCCAGGGATATGGGACAGGTGGTTCGGCAGTATCAGGAGCGCTTCGATGAGGGAGATCAGAAGCATGCCGATGAGGATCACCGGCAGCGCGCCCCACACTTCTCCGATGCCGCCGGGAATGAAGAGCAGGGGCGTGAACGCAGCCACCGAAGTCAAGACCGCGAATGTCAACGGATTCTTGATCCGTCGTGCGCCCCGGATCGCCGCGACGACCCCCGACACACCCCGCTTGCGTTCGTAGTGGACGTGTTCGCCGACGACAATGGCGTCGTCGACGATGATGCCAACAGCCAGGACGAAGGCGAATAGCGAAATGGTGTTGATGGCGAGGTCGAACACCAGCATGACGGCCAGCGTTCCGACGCCGGACACGAGCAGGCCGAGGACAACCCACAACGCAAGCCGTATCTCAAGGAACAGAGCCAGGGAGATAAACACCAGGAGAAGTCCGAGAACCCCGTTCTTGGCGAGGATGTCGGCCCGCTCCGAGTAGGTCTGCGAGTCGTCGTTCCAGATAGTGATCCCGACGTCATCGGGCAACGAGGGAATGATGACGTTCGCCGTATGTTCGTGTACGGCCTCGGCAACATCCATCACCTGCTCGCCGTCGGCCAGGAAGACCTCAACGAAAACCGCCGGGTGACCCTCGTGCCGGACGATCAGGTCAGAGTCCTGAAAGGCGTCACGTACTTCGGCAATGTCCCCGAGGCGCACGACCGTGCCGTCGTTCCGTGCGAGGACTACGATCTCCTCGAAGTCGAGCTGATCGTAGCTCTGGCCGATGGTACGAACGCGCACCTGGGCGCCTTCCGTATCGATACTGCCGGCCGAAAGGTCGAGGGAACTGCGGCGGACCGCACTCGCGATGTCGTCGAGCGTTATCCCCAGGGCGCGCAGACGGACGAGCGGCACTTCGATTGAGATCTCGTAGTTTCTCGTCCCGGTCGTCTCGACATGGGAGACATCCGGCAGCGCACTCAGACTGTCCTCGAACTGGTGGGCCAACTCCTTGAGCGATCGCTCGGGGATATCGCCATACACGACCAGACGGATCATGCTGGTGCGGTTGTCCATCTCCCTGAACTGGGGACGCTCGGCCGCACCGGGAAACGACTGGATGCGAGCGACCGAGGACTGGACCTCGTCCATGGCCTCGCTGATATCGGTGCCGGTCTTCAGTTCGACCCTCACGGATGCCAGCCCCGGGGCCGCCAGGGATTTGACCGCGCTGACATCCTGCAGCGCCTCGACCTGCTCCTCGATCTTGACGATGATCGACTCCTCCACCTCCTCGGGCGTGGCGCCGGGATAGACCATCGACACTTCGATGGTATTGAACGGAACCGTTGGCCACGCTTGCCGTTCGAGCGCGCCCAGTGCTACCAGGCCGGCCGCCAGGATGCCGAACATCAACAGATTGGCGGCGACGCGGTTGCTCGCCATGTAGGCGATGGGTCCGCCCGGCTCTCCGTGTTGGGCGTCGGTCTGACTCGGGCTCACGGCGCGCCTCCGGGATCCATACGAACCGGCATACCCTCGGTTGCCACCTGGATTCCACCGACGACGACTGCCTGGCCCGCATCGAGCTCGCCGGTCAGGAACACCTCGTCATCCGACCGCTGCAGGACGTCCACCGGAACAATGTGCACCAGGTCGTTGCGCACCGCCCAGACTTCGTTTCCCGGCCTGAGAGCCGCCCGACGCACCCTGAAGTACTCGTCCGGAGCGATTCCGTCGATTTCAACTTCCACGAACTTGCCGACGAGCAGCGGCGGACCGGCGTGGCCCCCGGTTTCGACGCCAGCGGCCGCACTTATCGATGAACCTCCCGCGAACGGTTCCGGGACGCGCACGATCACGTCGATCGTGCGCGTCAGCTCGTCGAGGGCCGTCTCGGCCCGGTCCACGTAGCCTGCCCACGTGTAGTGCGCGTCGCCGTACTCGGCGGTCACACGTACCGGCACCTGACGGTCGGCACTGCCGGCTTCGAGCTCCCACAGGCCCGGGATGAGTGCCGCGCCGGCGTCAGACAACGGAACCACCACCTCCACCGCGTCGGCAGCATAGAGGCGTCCCACACCCTGGCCGGCCGTCACGAACTGGCCCACGTCCAGCGATTCCTCGAGGACGACGCCCGTAAAGGGCGCATGGACTTCGGTCCGTGACAAGGCCAGCTCGGCCTCCGCCAGCACCGCGCGGTTTCTGGCCAGCACCGCCTCGGCGGCTTCCATCTGCGGTTCCCACAGCGCCAGGGGACTGGTCTCGGCGACGGACGCGCCCTCTTCCCGCAGACTTCTGAAGCGTTCGTACTGGGACCGCGCGACCCGGGCTTCTTCCGTTACCCGCAGTACCTCAACCTCCTGGACGGCCACGCTCGCCCGCGCCTGCTCTACCGCGTTGCTGTAGTCAGCGTCATCGATGCGAAAGAGCAACTGGCCCTCGTCCACCCGCCCCCCGCTTTGGAAGGTCGGGTCGACCCACACGACCCGGCCGGTGATCTCGGCCGCTACGTCCACTTCGGCGCGCGGGCGAACCGTGCCCGCTCCGTAGACGGGAATGGAACCGGCGCCGGCAACCACAGGCGCCGTGGTCGCGAACGGAATGCGCGACGGGACCTCCTGGCGGGCAGGCTCGGGCCTGCCGGAAACCAGAACCCAGGCCACACCCGCGGACCCCGCGAGGATGGCGACGACCACGGCGGCGCTGACTAGTCTGTTCATCGGTTGCGTCAATCCCTGGCTTGTTGTTCGGCCAGTCCGTCGGCATGATCGGAATGCGCCGTCGCGTCCGGGGCATCCGGCACTACCGGGGCAACCCAGGCGCCGCCCAAGGCGCGGTGCACCGCAAGACGCGCCAGTGCGAGATCGCGTTGGACGCCGATGAGCGCGAACTCGACGTTCAGGACGGCGCGCAACGCGTCGAGGAAATCCGCGTAGCCGCCGATGCCGGCCGCGTAGCGCTCCGACCGGAGATCCAGGGTTGCCTGGGCCTCCTCCTGCCGCGACACCAGAAACGCGTGACGCCGGCCCTCGCTCTCGAGCCCGGCCAGGGCCGCTTCGACCTCGTTGACGGCCGTGACCACCGTACGCCCATAGGCAGCCGCCAGCTCGTTGAATCGCGCCTCCGCGAGAGCCACCCGGGTCTCGCGCTGGCCGCCGTCGAAGACCGGCTCCAGCAGGTTGGCCGCGAGATTGGTGAACCATTGGTTCACGTTGAACCAGTCGCCGATCCGCGCACTCTGGAGCCCGATCGAGCCTCTGAGCGAGAGCGTGGGCATGAGCTCTGCGACGCGGGCCTGGACGGCGAAGCCGGCCGCATCCAGGCGATGGCCGGCAGCCTGCACATCCGGCCGCTGAAGCAGCAGGTCGGCCGGGATACCGGTCGGCACCGGGTCCGGCGGCGGCGCCGGTGAGACCGTATCGGGCAGTATCGCTTCCAGGTCTTCCCGGTAGCCGCCCAGGAGCGTCGCGAGGCGTCCTTCGGCGGCAGCGAGCCGGTGCTCCAGTTGCGGCAGGCCCGCCTGCGTCTCGCGCAACTCCTGACGCACGCGGTACAGATCCAGGGAGTCGGCCAGTCCGCGAGCGTAACGGGTCGCGGCCACTTCCTCGCGCTCCAGCAGGACGTCCACCGTCTCCTGCACGAGGGCCATCCGCTGGCGGAGGTCGACAATCTCGAAGTACGCCGCGACCGTCTCCGAGAGTATCCCGATGCGGACGGCCTGCAGGTCCGATTCCGAGGCTAGGTAGTCGGCGCCGGCCGCCAGACGGCTGCTGCGAACGCGGCCCCAGAAGTCGAACTCGTAGGCGACGTCCGCGCTCAACGCGTAGTTGGTGAGCCCCAGCCGGTCGGGCAGCGCGAAGTCATCGCCCACGGCGCCGAGCAACTCCTCCAGGCCGAGTTCCTGCACCTGCGCGCCGATGCCGGCGTTGGTCGGCGACCGGAAGTCGTCGACGCCGGCCCGCGCCCCGATGACCGGGAAGATCGCGGCCTTGGCCAACAGGGCCGTCTCCCTGGCCTGTTCGACCCGGGCAACCGCCTCCGCCATGTCGAAGTTGGAGGCGAGGGCCCTGTCGACGACCTCATCGAGCACCGGATCGCCGAACGCGCGCCACCATTCCAGCGGCTCGTACGCGCCCGCGACGGCGCCCTCGGCGAATTGACCGGGGACTTCCGGCGGATCGGATTCGAGTTCCGGCAATTCCGGTCGCGCGCCCAGCGCACACGCGGCGCACGCGCAACTCGCGAGGACGGCCAATGGCCGAACACAGTCGCCAAGACGGCGCAACCAGGGAGCGGACATGAGCTACAACCCGGGACTCACGGCCAGTATATCGGCCAGATCCAGGATCGCCGATACTGCGTTCCGGATGGCGTGGGCCGACTGGCTGCGCCGGCAAAGAGCGAGTCGGTAGTCCCCGGCAGACTCCTGCGCCAGACCCCGTTCACTCCGGCAGCGCGAACACCCAGACGACGCCGCTGCCCTGCGGCAACGTGAGGTCGGTCAGCCGGGCGTAGGACGTCGTCTGACCGATGCGGCCGCCCGCGCCGACGGCAAGGTACTGGCGGCCGTCGATCTCGAAGGTGACGGGCGCGCCGGAGATGTCGCCGTTGAGGCGCGTCTCCCAGAGCAGGTCGCCGCTGTCGGCGTCGAGCGCGAAGAAGCGGCGGTCCGCCGTGCCGCCGAAGACGATGCCGCCGGCGGTGGCGAGCGCCGAGGCGGTCATCGGGGCGCCGCTCTCCGGGCGGTACTCCCACGCGCGCTGGCCGGAAACCGGATTGAACGCGACGAACTCCCCGATGTAGTCGTAGCCGGGAACCATCTTCACCCGGCTGCCCATACCCCGATAGATGCGCCCCGGCTGGTACTCCTCCGAGACGAACGTCACGTCCATGCAACTGTTGTTGATACCGGAGTAGTAAAGGCCGGTCTCCGGGCTGAAGCTGGGGGAGTTCAGGTTGCGCGCCCCATGGAAGTGGGGACACACCTCGAAGATCCGATCCGAATCGACGTCGTCCAGCGTCGGTATCTGCTCCGGATTGAAGATGGGGCTGCCGGTGTCGGTCCAGCCGGTGATGATGTTGTCGTAGCCGGTCCGGAACGCGTTGATGAAACGGCCGGTCTCGCGGTCGAGCACGACGCCCCAGCCGATCTTGCTCGTCTCGATCAGCGCCTTCCGCTCGACCCCGTCGATGACCAGATCGACCAGCATGCTCTCGTGGGTCGCATCCAGATCCCAGTTGTCCGACGGAACGACCTGGAAGTACCACTCGATCTCGCCGGTGTCGAGGTCGAGGGCGAGAATGCAGTTCGTGTAGAGCGCATCGCCCGGGCCGCGCAGGGTGGACGCCCACGGCGTGGGCTGCCCCGTGCCGAGATAGATCAGGCCGAGTTCGGGGTCGTAGCTGATGGTGTTCCAGGTCAAGCCGCCCAGCGGCGGGATCTCGCGCTCGGTCCAGGTCTCGTAACCCGGCTCCCCGGGCGCCGGCACGGTGTAGGTGGTCCAGATGTGCTCGCCCGTCTCGGCATCGTGCGCCACTACGACGCCGCGCCCGCTCCGGTCGCCGCCGGCGAAGCCGAGCACGACCTTCCCGTCGGCGATCAGGGCCGGGTGGCTGTGCCCCAGGCCGGTGCTGTAGTCGCCGGTGCTCACCTCCCAGCGCTGTTCCCCGGTCAGGGCGTCCAGCGCAACCAGCGCGGCGTCGGCCGTTCCCCAGTAGATAGTGTCGCCGTAGACCGAGACGCCGCGATGCCGGCCGAGCGCCTGCGATTTCTCGATGTCTTCCGGGTAGCTCCGCGTATGCATCCAGGCGACGTCGCCGGAGACCGCGTCGAAGGCGATCACGCGGCCGCTTCCCTCGGCGACGTACATCAGTCCGTTGGCGACAATCGGTGTCGGCACCCAGCGGCTGTTGTCGCGCACCGACCACGCCCAGACCATGCGCAGGTCGCCGACGTTGCCGCGATTGATCTGATCGAGCGGACTGAAGCCGGTCACGTCATAGGTCCGCCGGTAGTTCATCCAGTCGCCGTCTTCCGGGTTGAGCAGCCGCTCCTCGGTGATCGGCTCCCAGTCCCGCTCCTGCGACTGCCCCCGCGCGGCCTCCGCCTGGATCACGAGCACGCCGAGCAGGCATGCCAGCACGCACCGTCCGCGTCCACCGTCTCGCATCGTCTGTCTCCTCGTTTCCGATAGCCCCGGCCGGAACATCATGCCTCAGGGCAGCCTGAGCGCCGCGAGCGATCCCGGCAGATCCGGCCCCGCCACCTGGACGACGATGTACTGCCGGCCCTCGTGCTGATAGCCCATCATTCCGTACTGGCCCGAGGCGGGCAGGTCCACCGTGCCGAGCCGCTCTCCGGTCCGCTTGTCGAGCGCGTGCAGGCGGGGCGCGCCGGCCCGGCCCTCGGCCGTGATCAGCAGCGTCCCGGTGACCATCGTGACCGCGTGCGACGTCTGCCCGGTGTTCGGCAGGTCCACGCCCTGCAGGGCCGGGTGATTGCGGATGCGCTCCGGCGTGTCGCCGTTGGGCGTCTCCCAGAGATGCTCGCCGGTGTTCATGTCGATGGCGACGATGCGGCTGTAGGGCGGCTTGAAGATGGGCAGCCCCTGCGGCCCGCGGAAGTCGCCGCGGTTGACGACCGCGAAGTCGGCGATCGTCCGGCCGGTCGTCTTGATGTCTGCCGGCGCGTCGATCAACTCCCCCGGCACGATGTTCTCGGAGCGGCAGCCGCGCTGCGTCGAGACGTAGAGGATGCCGGTCTCGGGATCCGCCGACGTCGGCCCGAAGATGTTCGACGCCCCGCTCGGGCAACTGACGAACGACCGCAGTCCCGACGGATGGCCCCGCTGGATCGGCGGATTGAAGATGGGGCCGAGCCGGTAGTTCCGGATGATCTCGAGCGCCTCGGCCCGCAGCTCCGGCGTGAAGTCGATGAGGTCGTCCTCGGTGAGGCCCTGCATCTCGTACGGCGCCGGCCGGGTCGGCATCGGCTGCGTCGGCGAGAGCCGCTCCCCCGGAACCTCGGACTGGGGCACCGGCCGCTCCTCGATCGGCCAGATCGGCTCGCCGGTTACCCGGTCGAACGTGAATGCCCAGCCCTGTTTGGTGGTCTGCACGACGATCTGCCGCGGCCGGCCGTCCACGGTGACGTCGAGGGCGACCGGCGCGGTCGGATTGTCGAAGTTCCAGATGTCGTGGTGCACCGTCTGGAAGTGCCACGCCCGCTCGCCGGTCTCGACGTCGAGGGCGATGACGCTCGTCCCGAACAGCCCGTCACCGGGACGGAAGCCGCCGTAGAAGTCAATGGTGGGCGGATTGGTCGGGACGTAGACGAGCCCCTGTTCCGGGTCGGCGGAAATGGGCGCCCACGACGAAACGTCGCCCGTCCACTCCCACGCGTCGTTCTCCCACGTCTCGTGGCCGAATTCGCCGGGGCGCGGGATGACGTGGAACTTCCACTTGTGCTCGCCGGTCCGCGCGTCATAGCCGAGGATGTCGCCCGGCACGTTCTCGACGCGGGTCTGGTTGTAGCCCTGCTCCGCCGAGTTGCCGACGACCACGACCCCGTTGACGACGATGGGAGGCGACGAGCTGGTGATGTACCCGAGCTCGCGCGGGATGCCGAAGTCGGGATCGTAGGCCCCGTCCCAGCTCTCCCAGGGTCCCCAGTCGGCGATCAGGTCAGGCAGCATGTCGACCACGCCGGTCTGCGGGAACCCGGGAAGCGGCACCGGGCTGCCCCAGCCCTCAAGCGGGCGGCCCGTCTTCGCGTCGAGCGCGTGGAGGAAGAAGGCGGGGCTGATGATGTAGAGGATCCCGCGGCCGTCCACCTCGGCGTAGGCCACGCCCTTGCCGTAGCCGTTGCGCATTCCGCGGTCGAACCGGGTGGTGTGCGGCTCGCGGTAGGTCCAGAGCGTCTCGCCGCTCGCCGGATCGATCGCCACCACGTTGCGCCGCTCGCCGGCGACGGTGTAGAGCACGCCATCGACGTAGATCGGCGTCGAGCGCGATGTCCCGAGCGTGCCCGGGCCGTAGTTGTCGCCCCGCCAGACCCACGCCACCTCCAGATCCTCGAAGTTGTCGGCGGTGATCTGATCGAGGCCGGAGTACCGCGTGTGCGCGGCGTCGCCGCCGATGTAGCGCCACTCACCGGCGGACGCGTCGTCCCCCTGGGCGCCGGCCGCGGCCGACATCAGCAGCACGCCGGCGGCTGCCCCCGCCGCAACCGCCGCCGCGACGGCAGCCTTGGCGAACACGCCGAAAGGACTCCTTGCGCTTGCGACCCGTTTCATGGCGCCTCCACGATCTCCATCCCCTGCAGCTCCTGCAGACTGGCTGGCAGTTCCGCCTCCCCGGCCGGATAGCCGTTCAGTTGCAGGAGGTAGGCCACCACCGACGCGTACTCCGCCGGGCGGAGGCTTCCCGGATCCCCTTCCGGCATCAGGGTCGCGATGGTATCGAACAGGTCTCCGGCGGTCTGGCCGACCCAGGTCAGGCGGAACCGGCCGCCCGAGAACTCCCCGGTGTCGTGACAGGCCGCGCAGACCTGCCGGAACGTCTGCTCGCCGCGCGACGCCTGGGCGTCGCTGAACACGCCGTCCGCCACCGAGCCATGCGACTGCCGGCCCGCCGCGCCAGGCGACGCGGCTCCGGTCGGGCACCCTTCCGGTTCGGCCGCGAGCGCCGGCGCCTGTCCCGCACAAACGATGCCGAGGACCAACGCGGCCCAGACGGCCGGGACACGAGGTTTCACCACGGGATCCTATCGCGCCGGGAAGCGGCCTATCCGGTTCCCTTCCGCCACCTGGCCGACCCAGATCTCGTCGCCGACCTGGATCGCGGCGGTGCCGAGGATGAGCAGGTCGTTCGACGGATAGTTGACTACTTCTTCCGCCGTGTTGTCATCGAGGTTGATCCGGGCGACGCGTGACGACACCCCGTCGCATTGGCCCTGTCGGATGCACAGGCCGATGGCCTCGCGGGTCGGTCCGATGTGGCCGGCCGCAAGCAGCGTGTTGCCCGGGCCCCACCGGACGTTGTCGATGTGGAAGTCGACGGGAATCGGGTGCTTCTCCGGCGGCGTGCGGTTGCGCGAAAGGCGGATCAGCGCCTGATCGCCGTAGCCGCCGACGTAGTACCACTCTCCGTCGCGCGACAGCTCGATGCCGTTCGGCCCAATCTCCTCGCTGCCCGGAACGCGCGTCCAGCCGTCGCCCGACTGCCACTCCCACATGTCGAGCGTCCTCGGACTGGTCGCAGTGAAGCCGCCGTCGGGAAGCGCGACGACGGAGTTGAGCCCGATCCCCTCGGGCGCAACCGCGCAGCCGACCCAGGTGAGCACCGGCTGCGATCCGGTTGCGTCCAGCTCGAAGACCTCGATTGACTCGCGCGCGCCATGGCCGACAACCAACAGCGTGTGGCGGCCGCCGCTGCCCGGACGCAGGTTCAGCCCGTGCGGCCGGATATTGGAGGTTACCGGGCCGGGGCAGTCGCCGTACATCGACTGGTCGTGCCGCGCCCCGGCCGTGGCCGGGAAGATGGTGACGACGCCGTTGTCGCGGATGTCGATCGCCTGAATCGGCCCGTTGTCCACCATGTTGGGGACGATGACCCAGGGGGAATCGGGCACCTGCGCGAAATCCTCCGGGCTGACCGGGCCGCAGACGAACTGCACGTCGCCGTCGGGAGCGCAGTCCTGGGCC
This sequence comes from Vicinamibacterales bacterium, assembly GCA_965202655.1. GTDB lineage: Bacteria > Acidobacteriota > Vicinamibacteria > Vicinamibacterales > UBA8438 > VXRJ01. Next base: position 1,524,998 of record CBDBBK010000001.1, read on the forward strand.
GCGGCAGGCGGCGCGGCGCCGAACAGCAGGATGAAGGCGCACGCGGCGCCGAGAAGGGTCGGTCTGGTCATGATGTGCCTCGCTTGTCTCATTCCGGCAATGCAAACACGAAGAGGTTGGGGACGAAGCTGGGTCGCAGCTCCGGAGTCAGATCCAGGAAGCGGCCGGTGCCGGTGCTGACCGCCACGTACTGCCGTCCGTTCACCGCGTAGCTGATCGGGAAACCGGAGACGGGCGAGCCGAGATTGACCTCCCAGAGAATGTCACCGGTCTCGTCATCGAAGGCCCGGAAACGCCCGTTCACGTCGCCGCCGAAGACCAGTCCGCCGCCGGTCGTCACGAGCGACATCGTCGCGGCGCGCTGCTGGTAGTTCCAGACCACCTCGCCGGTTTCCGCCGAGATTGCCTGCACGCTGCCCACATCGTCGTAGCCGGGCGCGAGCTGGGATTTCCAGGCAATGGCGTACAACCGGTTCGTCCGCTGGTCCGGATCCTCCGCCATCATCTGCGCGCAGACGTTCCGGAGCGGCATGTACATCAGGTTGGTCAGCGGCGAATAGGCGCCCGCCTCCCAGTCCTTGCCGCCGCTCGCATGCGGGCAGGCGAGCACCTGCTGGCCGCTCGCGGTAAAGATCAGCTCCGCGTTCTCCGTGACGTCGCCGGTCGCGCCGTCGATGCCGCTCACCACGTTCTGCGTGATCGTCGGCGTCGCCCAGAGGAACTCGCCGGTGGCGCGATCGAGCGTGTAGACGATGCCGGTCTTGCCGGGGATGCCGGTGACGACGCGCCGTTCCTCGCCGGGCCGGATGCGCGGATTGACCCAGCTCACCGCGGACGCGTTCGGGCGGACCGGCGTGTCGACCAGGATCCGCTCGAACGGATGATCGAGGTCCCAGTGGTCGTTCATGTGCTGGTAGTGCCAGACGATCTCACCGGTGTCGCCGTGCAGGGCGAGGGTGGAGTTGTGGTAGAGGTGCGTCAGGTCCGCGCCGCCCAGCATGAACTTCGGCGCGGGTGACGTGACCGACGTGCCGACGTAGACCAGGTTCAGCTCCGGGTCGTAGCTGGGGACCATCCAGGAGCCGACGTGGCCCCGCTCCTCGAACGGCACGTCGCCCCAGGTCTCGTTGCCCGGCTCTCCCGGCGCGGGGATGAGCCGCCGCCGCCACAGCTCCTCGCCGGTTGCCGCGTCGTGCGCCGTGATGACGCAGCCGTTGGGGCCGCCCCGCGGATCGCAGCTCCGCCCGGAGTACACCTTGCCGTTAGCGACGATCGGCCCGGAGGTCTGATTCGCCGGGTTGACCGTGTAGTCGAGCACCTGCGTCTCCCACTCCACCGCGCCGGTCTCGGCGTTCAGTGCGTAGAGGTAGTCGTCCATGCTCGTGTTGATGATCAGCTCGTCGTGAATGGCGATATTGCGGTTGGTGTCGATCAGGCTGCCGATCATGTAGTCGCCCAGATCGTCCGGGCGGTTCCGGCGGTATTCCCAGATCAGGTCGCCGGTCACCGCGTCGATCGCCTGAATGATGTCGCGTGGATTCGGCATGAACAGCACGCCGTCGCGCACGAGCGGCGTTCCCTGCTGCCGCCCCTCCCCGAGCCCGCGCACCCAGACCATCTGGAGTTCGCCGACGTTGGTGCGGTCAATCTGGTCCAGCGGGCTGTAGCCCCAGCCGTTGTGCGTCCGGCGCCACATCAACCACTCGTCCGGGCTCGGCTCCTGCAGTTCGGCGTCGGTCACCGGCCGGACACGGTCGGCTTCCTGCGCGAAGCCCGCCAGCCCGGCCGCGGCCGCCAGGGCGGCGGCGAAACCCCACGCGAGGAACGCCGGACGGAATCGGAACGACGGCCAACCGGATGCGAGCATGGCGCCCTCCTCTCGGTTCGGATGCCCGTTGATTATTACCCGGAAGCTCCGCGAGTCCGAACTGCGCTTTCGCGGTTGTCGGTTAGCATGGGGCAGTGGCCGGGCGCGGCCGGCCGAGGCGCACCCATGAAGAGACCGACCGCCCTTCTCGCCGCGACGGTGCTCGCGCTCTGCGGCTCGCCGCTCTCCGCCGCTCAGCAGGACGACCCCGAGCCCGAACCGTTTACGGCCGAGGGCATCCCGGCCGTTCCGTTCCCGGACGGTCCGCTCGAGTACGACACAGCATCGGGACAGCGGATCCGGGTGGTCGTCGTTACCGAGGGGCTGAACTATCCCTGGGGCCTGACGTTCCTGCCGGACGGCAGCCTGCTCGTCACCGAGCGCCTCGGTACGCTACGGCGGATCCGCAACGGCGCGCTGGACCCCGACCCGATCGCCGGCGTGCCCGAGGTCTTCACCGAGTCTCCGCTCTCGGGGCTCATGGACGTGGCCGTCCACCCGGAGTTCGCGGACAACCGGTTCGTCTACCTGACGTATTCGAAGCCGGTCGAGGACGGGTCGCGGGTCGCCCTGGCCCGCGGGCGCTTCGAGGGCGGAGCGCTTTCCGAGGTCCGCGACCTGTTCGTGTCCGAAGGGACCACGGCGGGCGGCGCCGCGCGCCTCCTGTTCGCGCCGGACGGCATGCTCTACATGACGGTCGGGGGAGCGTTCGGAGGGGTCCGGGCGAACGCCCAGGACGCCGCGAACCACGCCGGAAAGGTGCTGCGGCTACGTGACGACGGCACGGCCCCGGACGACAACCCGTTCGCCGGTCAGGAAGGGCTTGCGCCGGAGGTCTTCTCGCTCGGCCACCGCAACCCGATGGGCGTCGCCATCCACCCCGAGACCGGCGACCTCTGGGCGAGCGAGCACGGGGTCATGGGCGGCGACGAGGTGAACATCATCCTGCCGGGACGCAACTACGGCTGGCCGGATGTCTCCTATTCGCGCGAGTACTTCGGTGTCCGCGTGGCGGAAAGGCCGTGGCAGGAGCGGTTCGAGCAGCCGGAGTTCGTGTGGGTCCCGTCCATCGCGCCCTCCGGGCTCGTCTTCTATACCGGCGACCGGTTCCCCTCCTGGCGGGGCGACCTGTTCGTCGGGGCGCTGATGGTGGGCCGCGTCGCCCGGACCGGCCACCTGCAGCGGATCGAGTTCAACCGGCAGGGCCTGGAGTTCAGGCGCGAGTCGCTGCTGGCCGATCTCCGGCGGCGCATCCGCGATGTCAAGCAGGGACCAGACGGCCTGCTGTACGTGCTGACGGCCGGCGAGTTCCTCTCCAACGACGCCGGCGGCGGCGAGGCCGCGCTGCTGCGCATCGAGCCTGCGGAGTAAGCGACAACTCTCATGCTCGGGCCGTCCGGATGGAGAGGAATGACCCCGGTCCGCACCGGCGGCGGGCTTGACAAAGCCACGCGGGCGTCCAAAATGGAGATTCCGGCCGGAGAGAAGCGGGCCGGTCCCCTGTGGGCCTGCCGCCCGGCCGAGGAGATGCTACCGATGCCGACTCGACACTACCGCTCCGCCGTGGTCGCCGGCGCCCTGCTGGCGCTGCTCGCGGGCGGCAACGCCACGACGGCCAGCGCGCAGGACTGGGATCCGGGACCCGCCGCGTGGAAAGGGGACCTGACCGCCATCACCGCGGCGGACTGGAATTACGACCGCGCCGAGCACCTGCTCGGCCGCGCGGGCTTCAGCGGCACGCCGGAGGACGTCCAGCGGCTGGCGGACATGACCCCGGAAGCGGCGGTCGGCGCCCTGGTCGACTACGACGGGATCCCGAACGACCACCTGGAGCCGTTCGAGCATTCGGGCTTCTGGGACGAGACGCTGATGAACTTCCCGCCCAGCCGGCCCGCCGCGACCGACCGCGCCATGGTCCGCGGCGAGAGCATGGGGATCCGTGTGAAGCCGGAGTTCGTCAACCGCCACATGCAGCCGGTCTCCGACCGCTTCTTCTACTGGCTCCGCGCGAGCGCGCTGGAAACGCGCCGCGTCGGCTACTGGTGGGCGGAGCGCATGCTCGACACCAACCGGCCCCTCGAGGAAAAGATGGCGCTGTTCTGGCACGGGCACTTTGCGACCGCCCAGAACAAGGTCCGCGACTACCGGAAGATGCTCCTGCAGGTCGAGACGTTCGAGCGCCACGCGACCGGGAACTTCGGCGAGTTGCTGGTCGCCGTCGCGCAGGACCCGGGGATGCTCTACTACCTCGACGCGGGCGTGAACGTGAAGGGCGCCGCCAACGAGAACTTCGCCCGGGAAGTGATGGAGCTGTTCTCGATGGGCGTGGGCCACTACACCGAGCGGGATGTCCGGGAGGCGGCCCGGGCGTTCACCGGCTGGAACTTCGTGAACCTCGACTTCGTGGTCAACGAGGACCAGCACGACGACGGTCCCAAGACCTTCCTGGGCCGCACCGGCGACTTCGACGGCGTGGACGTGCTCGGGATCATCCTGGAGCAACCCATCACCGCCGAGTACATCGCGGCCAAGATCTACCGCTTCTTCGTCCGGGAGGATCCGTCGCCGGAACTGCAGGCCGAACTCGGCGCCGTCTTCCGCGACAACGACTACGAGCTGAAGCCGCTCCTGCGGACCATCTTCCTGTCCCGCGACTTCTACAGCGAGGCGAGCTACGGCGCCCACATCAAGGGGCCGGTCGAGCATGTGATCGCGATGCTCCGGCAGCTTGGCGCGCCGGACGTGCCGGGCGTGCCGGACTTCAACAGCACGACCATCGCCCTCGGCCAGCACCTGCTGAACCCGCCGTCGGTCGCGGGCTGGGCGCAGGGCCGGTCGTGGATAACGCCGGCGCTACTGCAGGAGCGGGGCAACGTCGCCTTCGAGTTGCTGTTCCCGGATATCATCGACTTCAAGGATCCCAACTTCCTTTCCCCGACGGGTGACGGGCTGGTGGGCGAGCGGCTGCGGCGCGGCTTCGACTACGGCGCCGCCATCTCCATCGACGGCGACCCGAACCAGATGACCGCGTTCGACCTGTCCGCCCTGGAGCGGGACGAGATGTTCAACACGCGCGTCTCCGGCTACAAGGCCTGGGCCGAAGCCGGCCGCAAGCTGATTCCGACCCCGCGCGGCGCGGCCCGCTTCGACATGACCCGGATGGTGCTGGATGCCGGCGCGGCGACCACCACCGAGGCCGTCGACCACCTGCTCGGGCGGTTCCTGCGGGTGCCCGTGGCGCCGGAGATGCGCGACGGCCTCGTGGAACTCCTGGAGGAAGAACTGGGAACGTCGGATCTCGAGCGCGCCCGGACCTTCCTGGAAGACCCGCTGCGCATGGTGACCCATCTCATCATGAGCACGCCGGAGTATCAGATCGACTGACCCTTGCGATTAGAGGTGCACGACCAATGACCCTGACGAGTCGCGGCAAGAAACTGTGTGACGCCAGCGGGGTGTCCCGCCGGCAGGCGCTCAAGATCGGCGCCCGGGGCATCGGCCTCGGCCTGCTCGGCAGCGGGCTCGGTCCCCTGCCACCGCTGTTCGGTGCGACGTCGGAGGCGCTGGCCGCCACCGAAGGCAAGATCCTGGTGGTGTTCGAGTGGTTCGGCGGCTACGACGGCCTGAGCACGTTCGTGCCGTACAGCGACGACGAGCTGTACCGGCGCCGCCCGACCATCGGCGTCCGGGAACCCGACGTGATCAAGGTGGACGAGCACTTCGGCTTCCAGAAGTCGATGGTGGGCATGCACCGTCTCTGGGAGGACGGCAACTGCGCCGTCATTCACGGGGCGGGTTACGACCAGCCGTCGTTCTCGCACTTCGCCTCCAGCTCGTTCTGGCACACCGGCGCCCCCAACAGCGGCGAAGCCTACGGCTGGTACGGCCGGACCGCGGACGTCCTGGATCCCTCGGGCAGCCCCAACTTCCTGGTCAATGTCTCCTCGGCGCAGTCGCTCGCGGTGCGGGCGCACGAGCACGTCCCGGTGGTCTTCCAGGACCCGGGCGCGTTCCGGCGTGACCTGTTCCATCCGCAGAGCCCGTACGTCGAGAAGCTGGGGAACGGCCAAGCCGCCCGCAGCGAAATCCACAAGTTCCTGCTCGACGTCAACCAGAGCGCCCGCGAGGCGTCGGCGCTCGTGAGCGAGGCGTGGGCCAACTACAACCAGGGCCGCAACACGGAGCTCCGGCTGCTCGATCTCGACAAGGTCGTCGCGCTCATCGAGAACGACTTCCCGGCGCGGCTCTACTACGTGCGGCTGCGCAACAGCCTCTTCGATACCCACGTCAACCAGGAGAGCCCCCACAACCGCCAGGTGCAGTACTGCTCCGACGCGGTCTGGGGCTTCTTCGAGGAGATGAAGCGCCTCGGCAAGCAGGACGAGGTCTGCGTCTTCATCCACAGCGAGTTCGGCCGTCGCGTGCCGGAGAACACCAACCTCGGCACCGACCACGGCACCGCCAACGTCTCCTTCGTGCTCGGCGGAGGCGTCAAGGGCGGCCAGTACAGCAAGCCGCCCAGCCTGACCGACCTCGTGCACGGGGACAATCTGCAGTACACGACCGACTTCCGGCGCGTGTACGCCTCGCTCATCGAGGAGTACCTCGGCTACTCCCGGTCGGAAGACGTGCTCGGAAGCAGGTTCGACACGCTGGGGATGTTCGCGTAGGCGCCCCGCCGGAGGCAGCTGCCGCCGAATACGCACGCCTCCGGCGACGGCATTCTGCTGGCCGATGGCGTCAGCGACGACGATTCCGCCCTCCAGAAAAAGCTATGGCCACCGGATGGTGGCCATAGGGTCCGCCGCCCACAAGGGGTCGGCAATCGAGAATTCCTGAAAAACAGCATAGGTAGTGACTGCCGGGGAGGTCAAGGGCAGAGTTCGGGCTACCTGTCGACAAGCTCAGTCAGCCGTACCTGCCGCGATAGCGAACACGGGGACCGCCAATCGCGCCGGCGCGAGCCGTCGGCCTTCCGCAATGGGCTCTTCCGACGAGATCATCCGATCGCGCCACTGGCTCAAAAACTGGAACGAATGGCAAGAGAATACAATCTCTCTAGATTTTTCTTGGAGAGAAAAGAAGGAAAGTGCTAAAGTAAACAGCAAGAAAGGAGAGAACGTCATGACAAACGTAGGAGGACTGAAGAAGACGCAGACACGCAGACTCTTGGCGAATGCTTGCCTCCAGGTGCTGGAGAGAGAAGGGTGGACCATTAGCAAGGTCAGCGGCTTCGGGAATGCTCGTATCCGCCGTCTCGCCAAGAACGGTAAGAGCAAGCTGGCCGCAATCCGAACGACGCAAGACCAGTGGATCGCGTTTCCGCGCACCCAAGACGACACCAAGTGGGCGACCTTGTCAGACGTGGACGCGGTTGTAGTCGCCTCCGTGGACCCGGACGATCCGAAGGTCGCTCGCGTTCACATGATCGACGCGGACGAGCTACGACGCCGTTTCGATCGCGCGTACGAGGCGCGCCGCACTGCAGGTCACGCTCTCCCGGTAGGACGAGGCGTGTGGATATCCCTCTACGAGAACGAAGCCCCGGACCCGGTAACGCTGGTCGGCGCCGGCGCCGGCATCGCCAGTGCGCCGATCGCGCGCGTGTCGTTGGAGACGGTGGGCACGCCGACGACTGGCGCACGGGCGCCCGTCGGTACCACCGACGACGAGACACTCACTATCGCCGAAGCGAAAGCGAGGCTGGCGCGGACGTTTGGCGTCGATCCGTCGAACGTCAAGATCACGGTTGAGGGGTAGCTGTTCACCGCGTGGAAGGCGTCCAACCCACCCCTGACGCCAGCAATCGGCGACGGTAGAAGCGTTGGCTGACACACACGTCGTGTTCTCCGCTCGGGCGCGCCGCGACCTACGACGGATCGACGCGGCAGCACGAACACGCATAGTTGCCGGCATCGATCAGTACGCCGGAACGGGCGTTGGCGACGTCAAGCGCGTTCTGACTCGAACCGTGCTTCGTCTCCGGGTCGGCGACTGGCGGGTGTTCTTCAGGCGGGCAGACGAAGGCACGATCGAGATTGATGCCATCCTCCATCGGCGCGAGGCGTACAGACGACCGTGACTACCGCCGTAGGCTGACGGGACCCGTGCAGGGCTACGTGGCTCAGGATTCGATCCCCAACTCGCGCTTGATCTCGGCCATCGTGAAGGTGCGGCCGGCAGCGTGGTCCGCGCGGCCCTCTTCAAGCGCACGGCTTGCCTCTTCGCTCAACTCGTCTTCGGCCTGGCTAGCCCGCGGTCGCTCGGGCGCAACCCGGCGTGGGCGAATCCGTGCCGGCCGTACGCCTTCGATAGGCATCTTGCTCTCTCCTTGACGATCGCTCCTGCACGATCATACCAGCCTACCCTGCAGGTCACACGTGTTGAGCAGACAGCCTGCCGCACGCGTCGCCGCAGGCACCCGCAGCAGCAACATCACGGGCACCACATGTCTGTGGCCCGTCACAAGCTGGCCACGGGCGACCGGAGCTTCGCTCACCCCGATGGCTCCACTCTCCAGCGTGGTAGTCTCGCCGGCGATCCGCCGGCGCTCACCGGTCGGCCGCGTCCGCTCGGGAGGCCCGCGGTTGGCCGACGTCGCCGTCATGGCGAGCCGAAGTGGATCACCGTAGCGCAGGGTCCGCACGACATCAATCAGGAGGATTCGCTCGCATGGCATTTCAGACCCCCATCACGATCGGCAAGGCGCTCGGTTCCATCGAACGCAGGGAATACGTCCTCCCCGCCATCCAGCGAGAGTTCGTGTGGTGGCCCGAGCAGATCGAGTGTCTCTTCGACAGCTTGATGCGGGGGTACCCGATTGGCTCGTTCCTTTTTTGGATGGTCCGGCGGGAAGGCATCGAGAAGTACAAGTTCTATGACTTCATGCTCGACTACCACGAAAGGGACAACGCTCATTGCGCGTCAGTCGGCACCGTTACCCGCGACGAGATCACGGCGGTCCTTGATGGCCAGCAACGACTCACGGCACTGAACATCGGGCTACGCGGCAGCTATGCGCACAAGCTGCCGCGCCTGTGGTGGAACAACCCGGACGCTTTCCCCGTCCGCCGCTTGCACTTGAACCTCCTCCGCGAGGCGGAGGAGAACGAGTACGACATGCAGTACGACTTCCGCTTCCTGACCAGCAAAGAGGCCGCCCGCCGGGACGCGACGCACTGCTGGTACCCGGTCAGCGACATCCTCAGAGCCGAGGACGCCGTCGATCTCAATGATTTCCTCGTCGATCAAGAACTGGCCAATCAACGCGGCCCGTTCAGGGTCCTTGCAGGACTCCATAAGGTCGTGCACACCAAGGCGGTCGTCGCGTACTACGAGGAAGAGGATCAGAATCTCGACAAGGTCCTGCACGTTTTCATCCGTACCAACAGCGGTGGCACGAAGCTGAGCTACTCGGACATGCTCATGAGCATGGCCACGGCACAGTGGGAGACGCTGGACGCCAGAGCCGAGATCCACGGCAAGGTGGACGAGATCAACGACATGGGCGGCGGCTTCGCGTTCTCCCAGGACTTCCTGCTAAAGGCAGGTCTGATGCTGGCCGGCGTCACGAGCGTGGGCTTCAGGGTCACCAACTTCACCCGCAACAATATGAAGCTCCTCGAAGAACGCTGGGACCGCATCACGTCGGCGGTTGGCACCGCCGTGGCGCTCGTTGCGAGCTTCGGTTTCTCCGAGAGCAGCCTGCGCGCGCACAACGCTGTCCTACCCATCGCCCATTACCTATATCGCTGCGACGCGCCAGCTGGCCTTCTCGTTCAGGCGGCCTACAAGCGAGATCGCGACGCGATCCGAAGCTGGTTGACACGATCGTTGCTCAAGCGTGGGATCTGGGGCAGCGGCCTGGATTCGCTGCTGACCGCGCTGAGAACGGTCATTGACACCCACGGCAGCAAGGGGTTCCCTGCCGAACAACTCGAAGAGATGATGCGGGCGAGGGGCAAGAACCTGACGTTCGAGGAAGAAGAGCTCGAGGACCTCGTGGAATCGAAGGATCGCGCGTTCGCGCTGTTGTCTGTGCTGTACCCATTTGTAGACACTCAGAACAACAAGTTCCACATCGACCACGTGTTCCCCAAGAGCCGCTTTTCGTCGCGGCGACTACGCCGGGCCAGCGTGTCGGAGGACGACATCGAGGAGTACCAGGATCGTGTGGATCGCCTGCCGAATCTGCAACTGCTCGCTGGGGACCTGAACCAGAGCAAGAGCGACATGCTCCCCGGAAAGTGGATCGCGACGTTCGAAGCCCGGGCGGCACGAGAGTACGCCGAACATCACGACCTTGGCGATGTTCCGGCCGACATCACTGGATTCAACGTGTTCTACGAAGCCCGCCGCGCCCGACTCCTGAGCCGACTGCGACGGCTACTCGGCACGGACCGGCGTGAGCGAAACACTCTGTAGGTGCTATGCGCGATGAGGTCGGCGCTGTCGCTCGTCGCCCGGGAATGTAGCGGGCCTCCGCGACTTCTGGGATGGGGGTCGTGGTCCAGCTCAGCCCGGGCGGGGCAATGGTGATTCTCCTGACGCGGGATGTCGCATCCCACCGGATGAACTGGCAGACATGTCCGCATATGGCAATTGTCTGCTGATCTACCAGAATAGTAATTTTCTGGTGCTTAGCCTTGAACAAGCCGCTACATGGCCTGGATGGCACTTTCGGACCACTGATCCATCCGAAGGCTGGAGTGGGAAATCGGAAAGCGCCCCTGCCCTGTTGGCTCAGACAATCACGTATTCAACGTGACGGTCGTGAAGCGCATTCAGGATCTCGAGGAAGCCGCTCTTCATGCGTGTGCTGCTCCGTCCGAGCCTGGCGAAGCGAGGTCAGGTCACGGACGCGCTCGCTGAGCCTCCGCAGCCGCACCAGAAACAACTGACTGTCGAGTGGCCTGATGGGTGAGTCGTCGGGCTGGATACCGGTCCAATCGACGCCGCGATCTTCCGGAGGCCGCATCACCGCAGTATAGTCCGGAGCGTCGCCATGACCTCCAGGCTCCCCCTCGTTCTCTTCGCTGTCGGCGCCCTCGCCGGAGGAGGCGCTCCGTTACGCGCGCAGGATCTCCCGACCGCGACCCCGGAGTCGGTCGGCCTGTCGTCCGAACGGCTGGACGAAGCAACGCGCCGACTGCAGTCGCATGTGGACGCCGGAGACATCGCCGGCGTCGTAGCCGCGGTCGCCCGGCGCGGTCAGCTTGCCTATCTCGAAGCCCTCGGCGAGCTGGACCGCGAGCGCGGCGTGGCGATGCGCGACGACGCGCTCTTCCGCCTCTACTCGATGACGCGCCCCATCACGAGCCTGGCCGTGATGACGCTCTGGGAAGAGGATCGCTTCGAGCTCGACGATCCCGTCTCGATGTACCTGCCCGAGTTCGCGGATCAGCGCGTCTTCGCCGACGCGTCCGACCCCGACCTGACCGCGACCCGGCCGCGGCGGACCGAGATGACGGTCGAACACCTTCTGCTGCACACGTCCGGACTGGGCAGCCGCGGCTCGTCCATCTACCGCGCCGAGCAGGTGCGGCTGCGCTCGATCACGTTGCCGGACATGGTGAGCAACGCCGCGCGCGTGCCGCTGTTCGAGGACCCGGGGACGCGCTGGCGCTACGGCATCTCGACCACCATTCTCGGCCGTCTCGTCGAGGTCTGGTCCGGCATGCCGTTCGACGAGTTCCTCCAGGAGCGGGTCTTCGAGCCGCTCGGCATGACCGATACGGTGTTTCACGTGGATGCCTCCCGGGCCGGCCGCTTCGGACCCGCGTACCGTCCCGGACCCGACGGCGCGCTGCGCCCGCACGCCATCGAGGTCGTGCCGTTCACCGAGCAGCCCGCCCTGATCGAGGGCGGCGTCGGCCTGGTCTCCACCGTCCGCGACTACCTCCGCTTCGCCCAGATGTTCCTCAACGGCGGCGAGCTCGACGGAGTGCGCATCCTTCAGTCGGCGACCGTCGACCTGATGACCGTTAACCGCGTCCCCGACGCCCTCCTCCCGATCGGCTTCGGCACGCCGCAGCCCGGCCGCGGATGGACCCTCGGTTTCTGCGTCGTGATGGACGCCGACGCCTCCCCGCTCCCGGTCCGCGAGGGCACGTTCTGGTGGGACGGCTCCTCCGGCACGCGGTTCTTCATCGATCCGGTGGAGGACATGGTGACCGTGATCATGGCCGCTGCCTCACCGGCCTTCGGGAACGGTTTCCGGGAGGGATTCGTCGAGTCGGTGTACCGGGCGCTGATCGACTGAACTCAGGGCTCGGGCTGCTCGTGCCTGGCCAGCCAGTCGCGCAGGCGCGCGGTTTCCTCGGCCGCCCCCGGTTCGAGTTCCGCCCGGTAGAGCCGGGTGCGAATCACGAAGCGGTCCAGGTCGTCCGGCGGCGTCTCCCGTTCGAGGATCTCGCGAACCTTGCGCAGATAGAAGCTGCCCCAATCCGGCCGGCGTCCATCGACGTCCGTGAAACCGTACTCCTTCGCCAGTTCCCAGCTCGAGAACAGCCCGCCGCTCTTCTGCCGGACCTCGGGATCCGCGGCCAGCGCCGCCACCGCGCGACCGACATAGCAGGGCGTCTCCGACTCCGCGAAGTACGGATCGTCCTTGACGGCGTCCCGCCAGTTCGCCTCGGTGACGCCGAAATGGTCGAGCACGTGCTCGGAACGCAGAAACCCCGGCGTGATCGCGACGGCGGTCACCCGGTGGGCATGCAGGTCCGACGCCATCGCATAGGCGAGCCGGATGACGGCATTCTTGGCGAGGTCGTAGACGAGGTTGCCGCGGTAGCCCATCGTCTCGCCGTCGGTCACCTCGACGATGAGTCCGGCGTTGCGCTCGAGCATCAGCGGCGCGCCGTGCCGGCTGGTGACGATGTGGGTGTGGACGGCCCGCTCGAGCAGCGTCCGCCCCTGTGCAACGGACAGTTCCCAGAAGGGCGACCCCCACTCGGTCAGCGCGTCACCGCCCCAGATGTCGTTGACCAGCACGTCCAGCCGGCCCTCGTCGGCGCGGACGCGGTCGAACAGGTGTTCGACTTCCGACTCCACGGTATGGTCCGCACGGACGGCAATTCCGCGACCCCCTCCCTCCGCGGTAACCAGCTCCGCCGTTTCCTCAATGGTCTCGGGACGCCCGGGGGTGGCGGGGCGGCCCCGCGCGCTCCGCCCGGTGCAGTAGACGGTAGCGCCCGCCGCGCCCAGCATGCGGGCGATGCCGCGGCCGGCGCCGCGCGTGGCGCCGGCGACTACGGCCACCTGACCGTGAAGGGGCCGGTCCGGCATGGTCTGCGACGAGAGTAGCAGGCATCGCGCCAGCGGGCACGCGGCTGGTATCGTGAAGGATCATGACCGCGGACGACCGTCCGGCCCCGACCGCCGCTTCCCGCTTCAACCCTCAGACAAGGGAGTGATCACATGGTTTCCACCTTCAGCCTCTGGCTGCCGATCCTGGTGTCCGCCGTACTCGTGTTCGTCGCGAGTTCGGTCATTCACATGTTTCTCAACTGGCACAAGAACGATTTCCAGAGCCTCCCCGACGAGGATGGCGTCATGGACGCCCTGCGCGGTTTCGACCTCCAGCCGGGCAACTACTCGATCCCCTATGCGAAGAGCATGGAGGTGCTCAAGAGCAAGGAGTTCCAGGCCAGGGCCGAGCGCGGTCCCTGCGCCTTCATGACCGTGCTGCAAAGCGGCGGTCCTTCGGGGATGGGCAAGCAATTGGCGCAGTGGTTCGTGTATTGCATCGTCGTCGGTCTGTTCGCCGCCTACGTCACCGGGCTGGCGCTCGGGCCGGATGCGGCGTATCTGTCCGTCTTCCAGATCGCATCGACCACGGCCTTCATGGGCTACGCCCTCGCGCACGCCCAGGACGCGATCTGGCTGTCCCAGGGATGGGCCGCAACCGCCCGCAGCATGTTCGACGGGCTGATCTACGCGCTGCTCACCGGAGGCGCCTTCGGCTGGCTGTGGCCCTGACCGGACAGGCGGCGAAGGAGACCATCGCCGCCGTCGTCAGGAGGCTGGCGGACCTGACCCGCGCCATGGCGTCAGACGCGGCCACCACCGAGAATTGGTAACCTACTCGCGACCGTGATCGTTTGTCGGCGGAGGAGCGATCCGAAGTCCCGCGTCAGGAGTCAGTCGATAGCCACCCATTCAGTCAGACGTCACCTGCGGGTCGAGATTACGGCCTACGACGCCATGATCCGCCGGTTCATTCCGGGCTACGAGACGATGCTCGAGGTCGTCGCCGGAGCTCTCGCCGTTTCCGGCCCGGACCACGTGCTCGACCTGGGGGCGGGAACCGGCGCCCTGTCTGAGGCGATCCTCGCGCACGACGGCGCGCAACGGGTGGAGCTGATCGACCTGGATTCGGAAATGCTCGACCAGGCCCGCCAGCGACTCGAACGGTTCGGTGGACGTGTCCGGTTCCGGGAGGCGTCGTTCCTGGCCCCGCTGCCGCAGTGCGACGGGGCCGTGGCGTCGCTGTCGCTGCATCATGTTCCCACGATGGACGAGAAGCGCGCCCTGTACGGCCGGATTCGGGCGGCGATCCGGCCGGGCGGCGTTTTCGTGAACGGGGATGCGATGATGCCGGCGGACCCGGCCGGACGGCAGGCGGCGTACCGCGTCTGGGTCGACCACATGATGGCGTGTGGGATCGACGAGGCGCGGGCGTTCGAGCACATCGAGGAATGGGGGGACGAGGATACCTACTTCTCCCTCGACGAGGAGTTGACGGCGATGCGGGACGTGGGCTTTGAGGCCGAGTGCCTCTGGCACGAGCGAACGATGGCCGTGGTAGTCGGACGGTAGCTACGGCGCGCCGTCGGCGGGGCCCTTCCCGTCCCTGCCGTACTTCCCCTTCCATTCGTCCAGATGGGTCCTGTCCGACAGCGGCACGTTCATCCGGTACGCCGCGCGCGCGATCGCGTGGGCGGCGACCGGAGCCGTCACGAGCAGAAAGACGATGGTCAGGCCGGCGATTGCGGTCTCGGCCGCATTCCTGAAGTACAAGGCTGCCGCGCCGAACACCAGGCCTACGCCCAGCGTGCCCGCCTTGGTGGAAGCGTGCATGCGAATGAGCACGTCCGGGAGGCGGAGGATGCCGAGTCCGGCGACGAACAGGAAGAAGCCCCCGGCCAGCAGGCACGCGGCGACGATCAGGTCCCACCACGGGATGTCAACCGGCATCAGGTTCCTCCGCCCTTTCGCTGGCTCTTGTGTCGCGATTGAGCAACTCGGTCGAGTGCTCGGCGTACCAGGCGAAGGCGACCGTCGCCAGAAAGGCCACCAGCGCCAGCGCCAGGGCGATATCGAGAAAGGCGGGCTCGCTGTGCGTGATCGCCAGGAGGCCCGCGATGGCCACCGCCAGCACCGTGATGAGGTCGATCGACACGACGCGATCCGGGAGGCTCGGCCCCTTTATCAGGCGCATGAACGAGAAGATCAGCGCCAGCACGGTCAGAACCGTCGTGACGTTGATCGCCCATCCGACGATCTGCGAGTGCTCCGCGAGATCCGTCACTGCATCGCCTCGCGAACCAGACGCTCGAAGCCCGTCTTGATCCTCCTGCGTGTCTCGTCCGGATCGTCGACGAACATCTCGTGCACGTACAGCGTCTTCCCGTCGGGGCTGACGTCAAGGCTCAGCGAGCCGGGCGTCAACGAGATGAGATTCGCCAGCACCGTGATCTGTAGCGGCTCTTCGATGTCCAGCGGCACGGCTACGATGCCCGGGCGCGATCGGTGTGCGGGCGTGATCACGTCCCACACGACCTGCAGGCTCGAGACCGTGAGCTCGTACAGGAAGTAGGCTCCCAGACGGGTCGCCAGCAGCACCCGCTTGAAGTAGGCGGTCTGCCCGTACATGGGGCTCGACAGGCTCAGGGCCGCGAACGCCAGGAGGAAGCCCCAGACGAAAGTACCCAGGTCGAAGGTCCCGAACAACGCGCACCAGCCGCCGGCGAACAGCAGGTTGACCTGGAAGAGTTTCATTCCGCGGTGTCTCCGTTACCGGGCGCGGTGACCGCAAGTCTGCCCTCGCCGAGGACGGCTTCGACGTAGTTCGAGGGGGTCATCAGCTCGGTGGCGGCTCGTTCCGCCAGCACGTAGAGGGGCCGGGCGTAGAGGCCGATCGCCAGCGTGATGATCGCCAGCGTCGCAATGGGAGCCAGGAGCAGCCGCCGCCGCGCGGGCGCGACCGGGGGCGGCGGCCCGGCCTCGTCCGGGCGGGCCTTCCAGAAGGCGTTCAGCCAGATCTTGGTCATCGAGTAGGCGGTCAACAGACCCACGGTCAACGCGACGCCCGCCATGACGAACTCGTCGCTCTCGATCGAGGCCTGGATCAGCAGCAGCTTCGCCCAGAAGCCGGACAGCGGCGGGAACCCCGCCAGCGAGAACGCCGGCACGAAGAACAGCGCCGCAAGCAGCGGCTTGTCGCGGTAGAGCCCCCCGAGCGTCCCCAGGTCGGTCGAGCCGGCCAGGCGATTCACGGCGCCGGAAACGAAGAAGAGGTTCGCCTTCACGATGATGTGGTGGATGACGTAGAAGATTCCGCCCAGCAGCCCGAGCGTCGTGAAGAGCGCGAGGCCCAGGATCATGTACCCGATCTGGCTGATGATGTGAAACGACAGAATGCGCCTCAACTCGTTCTGCGAAGCGGCGCCGAGGACGCCGGTAACCATGGTCAGACCCGCGACCCAGAGCAGCAGCTCGTGCGTGTAGCCGACGTCGTGCCGGAAGATCAGCGTGAAGAAACGCATCAGCGCGTAGACGCCTACCTTCGTCAGCAGGCCGGAGAACACGGCCGAAACCGCGGCCTGCGGCGTGTGGTAGCTGGCCGGCAGCCAGAAGAACAGCGGGAATACCGCCGCCTTCAGACCGAACGCGATGATGAACACCATGGCGACCAGGGTCAGCAGCCCCTGGTCTTCGACTTCCTGCACCCGCACGTGCAGGTCCGCCATGTTGAGGGTGCCCGTCAATCCGTACAACAGTCCGATGCCGCTCAGCAGCAGTGTCGTCGCGATCAGGCTGAGGGCGGCGTAGCGCACGGCCCCATCCAGTTGCGCGGGCCTGCCTTCCAGCACCAGCAGGGCCAGCGAGGCGATCAGCATGACCTCGAACCAGACGTAGAGATTGAAGACGTCTCCCGCCAGGAACGCGCCGCACACGCCCGCCAGCAGCGCATGCAACAACGGATGCAGTGCACGCGAGAGCTGGCCGCGGCGCGTGTCTCCGCAGGCGTAGATCACGGTTGCCAGCCCGATCAGGGCCGAGACCGCGACCATCGCCGCGCTCAGGTGATCCGCCACCAGCGTGATGCCGTAGGGCGCCGGCCAGCGGCCGATCTGGACCGACGCGATGCCCTCTTGCCAAACGCTCGACATCAGGCCCGCGGCGGCGACCGCCAGACCGATGGCTCCGGTCAGGCTCACAGTGCGTTGCGTCCTCTCGCTTCCGCGGCCCGCAAAGCCGATGACGGCCGCGGCCAGCGGGATCACGATCGGACAGACCAGGAGCCAGTTCAATCGGCCGTCCTCCGCTCCGCATCCGTCGCCGCGCCCGCCGACGAGGGTTCCGCGGCCCGCATGCGGTCGGTGTCAACGGTTTCCAGTTCCTGATACGTCCGGAAGGCGAGCACCAGCGCGAACGTGAACAGGCTGAAGGAGATCACGATCGCCGTCAGCATCAACGCCTGCGGCACGGCGTTCGAGATATCGGGAGGCGGAAGGAACTCTCCCGGTGCAATCAACGGGGGCCGGGCCCGCGTCAGGCCTCCGCTGTTGAGGATCACCAGATTGGCGGCATGGGAGAGCAGCGCCAGCCCGAAGATGAAGCGCACGAAGTTACGGTTGAGCATCAAATAGACGGTTGCCGTCATCAGGACGCCGACCAGCAACGCGATGATTGGTTCCATCAGTGAGCTCCCTGTCGCCGGCGCTGCCCGGCTACTCCTGCTCCTTGATCCCGAGGACGAATGTCAGCATGACGCCGACGACCACGAGGTAGACCCCGATGTCGAAGATCACCGGCGTGCCGATCGTCAGCCCCGCCAGGGTTCCCCATTGGCCGGTCAGGAACGGGGCGCCGTCCCGCATCGATCCGACGAAGCCTGACGCGATCGCCACGGCCAGACCGACGGCGCCGACCGCGCGGGGGTCCACGCGCAGTATTCCGCGGGCCGCCTGCGGGCCGAAGACGAAAGCGTACAGGCTGAACGCGATCGATCCGACCAGCCCGCCGACGAAGCCGCCGCCGAGTTGCTCGTGGCCCCGCAGCAGCAGGAACACGGAGAACACGAGAATCAACGGGACCAGCCCGCGGGTGGTTTCCCGCAGGATCATGGTGTTCATGATGCTGCCGTGCCACGCCTCGGCGCGCCCTTCCGCTCCTCCCGCGTCCGGAAGTGGCGCGCCTTCCCGCCGCCGGAAACCCGGCAGCAGGAGGGCGAAGACCGCCGCCCCGGCGATCGCGAGCACCGTAATCTCTCCCATGGTGTCGAGAGCACGGAAATCGACCAGGATCACGTTGACGATGTTCCTGCCGTGACCGCCCGGCACGGCGTTGCGCTCGAAGTACTCCCTGAGATCCGGCTGGGGTGGGGACCCGGTGACGGCGAGCAGGACCAGGGTGACGCTGACCCCGACCGTGACGGCGACGATGCCGTTGCGCAGGCGCGCCGGTTTCGAGGGCCAGGTCTCGTTGCTGAAATTCGGAAGCTTGAGCAGCACGACGGCGACGATCACCGTGATGAGCGTCTCGACGATCAACTGCGTCATCGCGACGTCCGGGGCCCCGAAGTTGAGGAAGATAAGCGCCGTGGCGACCCCCACCACGCCGAGCGCGCAGATCCCCAGCAGACGGGATCTGGAGCGGATGATCACGACCGACGCCGCGGTGACCACGGCGGTGAGCGACCAGTCCAGGAACGTCGCGTCCGTCAGCCGCGCGGGCCCGGGGACCACATCCTTCATCCAGAGCGTCACGGCCAGGCTCAGCCCGAGCGTGGCGAACACGATCAGCAGATACTGCCGCTGGACGCCGGACTGCAGCCGGCGGGTCTGCCAGGCGGCGACGCCGGCGATGCCGTTCATGGCGGCGTCGTACGCGCCGTCACCGCTGAACGGAACCAGTCGCCGGCAGCGGGCGAGCGCTTGCGCGACCGCTGCCCGCTTCCAGAATCCGAGCGCCGCCGCGGCCAGCGTCACGAGGGTCAGCACCAGGGCCTCGCCCGTGCTGTGCCAGGGAACTTGCCCGGTAGCGGGCAGACTCCCGGTCACGGCCGCTTCCGCGGGCACGAGGAGGCTCATGAACGCGAACTCCGGCGCCAGCCCCCAGGTGATCCCGGCCGCACCGAGCACGACCGGCCCGGACCAGAGGGCCCAATGGCCTTCCCGCCCCGGCTTGCGGTAGTCGGGGCGCGGACCGAAGAACGGCCCGATCGCCAGGACCATCGCAACGGTCGCGATCGGCGCGGCGGCGAGGAACACCGCCCACGGCAACCAGGCGACCGCACCGGGCGCCAGGCCGACGGTGTACAGAAGCTCCTTGCCGATGAACCCGACCGAGGGCGGCACGCCGGCCATCGACACGGCCGCGGCCACCGCGGCGGCGAACGTGACGGGCATGGCCTTCCACAGACCTCCGAGTTGCGTCAGGTCGCGGGTGCCGGTTGCCTTCTCGATGGTCCCGGCGACCATGAACAGGGCGGCCTTGTAGAGGGCGTGCGCGACCAGGAACGCGAGTGCCGCCAGGACTCCCCGCGACGGCTCGCCCTGCTCCGCGACGGGCGCCGTTCCGAGGAACATGACACAGACGCCGAGCGCCATGACCGTCGTGTAGGCCAGCACCTGTTTCAGGTCGGACTTGCCCAGCGACACGAACGCCGTGTACACCGCCGTCACCGCTCCCACGGCGGTCAGCGTCCCCATCCAGAGTTCGGTTCCGCCCAGGAGTGGAGTCAGGCGGGCCAGCAGGAACACGCCGGCCTTGACCATCGTCGCCGAGTGCAGGTAGGCGGAGACCGGGGTCGGGGCCGCCATCGCGTTCGGCAGCCAGAAATGAAACGGGAATTGCGCCGACTTGGTGAAGGCGCCCAGCAACACCAGAATGACGACGGCCGTGTAATGCGGGTGATCGGCGAAGGTTCCCTGGCCAGCCAGCATCTCCCGCAGGCTGAATGTGCCGGCGGCCTGGCCCAGGACGACGAAGCCGGCCAGCATCGCCAGGGCGCCGGCGCCGGTTACGAGCAGCCCCTGCAGGGCGGACCGCCGGGCCGTGGCGTCTTCATGCGAGTAGCCGATCAGCAGGAACGAGGTGATCGTGGTGAGTTCCCAGAAGACGAACAGCGCGATGAGGTTGTCGGCCAGCACCAGGCCGAGCATCGCCAGCATGAAGCTGACGAGAAAGAGCGTGAACCGGCCGCGTTGCCGGTAGCCCTTCATGTACTCGCTGGCGAACAGGAGAATGAACGCGCCGATCCCCGTGATCAGCAGGGCGAACAGCAGACCCAGGCCGTCGACTACGAAGTCGAGGTCGACGCCCTGTTGCGGCAGCCACGCCGTTTCCCAGACGAGGACGTCGCCGCCGGAGACGGCGGGAATCATCGTGCAGAACCACACGAAGAGCACGACGGGCAGAGCAACGGCCAGACGCACGTAGAGCGGGTTCGTCACTCGCGATTCCCTGCGCGACCGGCCGGATCGGTGTTCTGCGCGACCAGCACCATGGCGTGACGTGACTTTAGCAGCCTGTGGCGCCGTCGCACTCCATCAGGGCAGGGCCAGAGGCGCGACGCCGCCAGCACGTGCCGTGTCGACTCAGTCGTTCTTCGGCAAGCTGAACGCGACGTACTCGGAACCGGAAGGCGGTCCCCGCCTTCCGCCACCGGCGGCGATCACTACATACTGTTGGCCATCCACGCTGTAGGTTGCCGGTGTTGCGTATCCTGCGGCGGACAACTCGGCTTCCCACAGCACTTTCCCATCCCGGACATCATAGGCCCGGAACTTCCTGTCCGGAGTGGCGCCGATGAAGATCAGGCCCGATGCGGTTACCACCGGTCCGCCGTAGTTCTCCGCGCCGAGTCCCAGCCCTTCCGTTTCGGGGTAGTCACCGAATGGGACCTGCCAGTCGATCCCGCCCGTGGCCAAATCGATGGAAGTGAGCGTTCCCCAGGGCGGTGAATTCCCCGGCAAGCCTTCGTGATCGCGTACCCGCAGACTTCCCCCAAAGACATAGTCGACTTCGGTGCTTGGTGGATCCTCCACTTCCGACTCCGGGGATCGGACATGAGCCAACACTGTGTTCCGCTCGAAATCCTGGAGATGATCGAAGCTCGGCATGCGACCGCGTGCCTCTCGCAGGACTCTCGCCAATTGGCCGCGGGTCAGCCGGGCACCGATGTCCACCAGGCTCGGTCCGGCGTCGGTACCTTCACGATCGATGCCGTGACAGCTGGCGCAATGCTCGACGTACGCGTAACGGTTGTTGAATCCAACCGGAATCTCGTGCAGACGAATGATGCCGCCGATCTCCTGGGCATTGAGGATGAGTCGATTGCTGTTCGGGTCGAAGGCCGAGCCGCCCCATTCCGCACCACCATCGTACGCCGGGTAGAAGAGCGTGCCGGCCTCCGGGTGTATCGGGAGTTGTTCCCCGGCGAGCTGGTGAAGGCGTCGGTGCGTCGCGCGGCGGAGGCCGCGTTCCCGGAGCGGAGTGTCGAACGCGCGCGATAGGTCCGCCGCGGCCCCGGATGACGATGCGTTGGACCAGCTTCGCGTTCCGGTGGGCTGGACAGCCTTGGACTCTGGCGGATATTTGTTGGTTATTCAAGGCAGGGCGAGTGTCCAGATTGAAGCAAGTCATTCGAAGCCGGCGTTGCGGATGGCCGGGAGGATCGATGGGTCACTTGGCCGCGGCCATTGAAGTGACCTGGATCGTGTAGGTCTCGGAGTCCAGCGTGCCGACGACTGTTACCTTCTTTCCCGCAAACTCTCTTGATTTGTCCTGGTCGCTCAACAGATAGGTTGCTTTGCCGTCAAACAAAACGAACGGGACGCTGTGGTCATCGACGCAAGCGATGGCGCAGGCAGCGTCGGTCGACCCCATCCGCATTCCGGAATGATCGGCGCTGGGGCACTCGTCATCGGTGATCGTGCCTGAGAACGTCTGTCTGCTCTGGGTTGCAAACGTCGTGGCGGAAGCAAGAAGAGCGGAGGCAAGAAAACCTATCAGGAGATATTTCATAGAGCTCACGCAAAGCAAAGTCATTCCCAACCTGCGGGAATCTGGGGAGGTGTCACACACCTCCCCCTGATTCGTGGTCGAAAACCCCGAGGCCGAGAAACTCTCTGCGGGTTAACGGCCGCCAATCATGATGTGGGCTTCCGGCGTGCCCTCAAACATCAGCCAGGCGCCGCCCGCGTCGCGGTTGTTCGGCAGTCCGACTTGCTCCGCCGTCAAGTTCGGCATGGAAATAAACGTGTGCCAGATGGCGGTGTCCTGGCTGTCGCCCCGGAGGTTATACCAGATGGTCCCGACTTCGGGCAGCTCACGCGTTCCGTCTTTCCCGGCGGCCACAACCAGATCCCTAATCCCTCCGGTGCCGCTGCTCGACAAGACAGGACGCCCGGCGCGCCTGCCATCTGCCAGCAGTGGCTGGGCCTTGGCCCCCATCTCCGCGAACGCTCGATTCTGCGCGATGCGCGCCATGTTGGCGTCGCTGCTGCTGCACTCCACCGACCACGGCCGCTCTCCAGGAAAGCCGGTCAGGTCGTAGCAGACCAGACGGCCGGGGCCGGGCCTCAAAACTTCAAACGTAAAGTCGGCAGCCGTGACATCGTCCTCCGGACTCTTCGCCGGATTCCGAATCCACTTAATGACCGTGGCGTCCCTGGCCATAGCCGCGTTCGGAGCGGCGAGCAACGGCTTCTGGATGGGGTCGTCCGTATCGACCCGGCGCTCCTCATAGACCTGTGCCTGCGCCGGCGCGCTCATCGCAACCGCTACTACGCCGAGTACGAACAGAGAGATCGGTTTCATGTGAGTCCTCCAATCGCGATGCCTCAAAATCTGGGTGCCCAAAAAAAGTAGCGGCATACCACGACGGCGCGTAATCTGCTCTATTGAATGTTTCCGCCGACGGGCAGGCCGCTCGGTACGCGCTCGGGAATCGTCCGGTCGAACGAGCCATCGCTCAGAGCATATAAAAACTCGATCAGATCCGTGTCTTCTTCGTCCACGTTCTGCAACTGGCGAAGCCGCGGATCGAGCTCCTCGAAGGGGACGTTCGGGTTCCGGGACTCGCCGGCGATGGTGGCTTCATAGAACCCCACGACGGCGCGCAACGTCCGGAACATGCCATTGTGCCCGTACGGGAAGGTCAGTTCGAGGTTTCGCAGCGACGCCGTGCGAAACGCATAGCTGTCGCACGCTGCTCGGGACGCTGCAGTACGCGGCTCCGGAGGAGCTGCCGCGCAAGGAGGGTGCTGCGCGCCTCCGTCGGAGGCGGGCGTCGTGAGACCTGATGCAAGAGCGGGGTTGTCGGGCACGCCCATAACATGCAGTTTGTAGTCGGAGAACATGGGCCCGTTGTGGCACCTGATGCACCCGATCTCCTCGAAGCGCTCCATTCCGCGGATCTGTTCCCTCGTCATGGCGCTGCGGTCGCCGCGCATGTAGCGGTCGAACGGCGCGTTGTTGGCCAGCAGCGACCGCATGAACGCCGCTACCGCCCTGCCTAGGTTTTCCGCGGTGACCGGCTGTTCACTGCCGAAGGCCTCGGTGAACAAGCTCTGGTACTCGGCGTTGGCTTGGAGCTTCGCCACCACTCTCGCGATAGCCTCATCCTCCGGGTAGGTGTCCCCTCGCATTTCCTCAAACGACTTGAGCGGTTCGAGCGCCTGCGATTCGAGGCTCCTGATGCGATTGTCCCAGAACGCCACCGCAGTCGCCGGGTCGTAGCGGCCCGATTCATCGATGCCGTTGAACGCAACGTTCAGAACCGTCGGACTATTGCGTTTGACGAGAGTCCCGTCACGCCGGAAGCGGCCCAGGCCGGTACCCGACACGCCGAGCGACAGGTCGCGGGCCTCCGCATAGGCGCTTTGGGGATGATGGCACGTCGCGCAGGCTACGTCTTGGGGTCCCGACAAAATCGGGTCCCAGAACAGCAGCCTGCCCAGCTCAACTTTTGCTGGGGTCGTCGGGTTATATCCCGGCCCCTCCTGAGTCGACGGCAGCGCCGACACACTGTGTTCACCGTCGACCGGAAACTGAGCTTCTTGTCCAACGGCACCAACTTCCATAAAAAGGAGTACGGCGACCGTAGTTGCTGCGACCAGCAGGTG
Organism: Vicinamibacterales bacterium; assembly: GCA_965202655.1. Lineage (GTDB taxonomy): Bacteria > Acidobacteriota > Vicinamibacteria > Vicinamibacterales > UBA8438 > VXRJ01. The sequence goes on from CBDBBK010000001.1 coordinate 1,549,223, forward strand.
TTTCGCTCCGAAGATTATAGGCACGAGTAGACTCCCCTAGTGCCGGCCCCCTTCACGGACCTCGGCGCGCCACAGGACAGCTAGTCTGTCCACAACTATGGGCGGGTGTCAAGAGAGAAATGCGCCGCGCCACTACCGACAGCGGTGCGGCAGGGCGCACTCGCGGGCCGCCGAAAGTCCACGCCGGCGTCACTCGGCGGCGACGATCATGATCTTGTCGAGCTCCGCCTTGTCCGCGGGCAGCTCGGCGTCGCCCGACGGATAGTCGCTCCGATCGAGCAGGTAGGCGACGACGTCGGTGTACTCCTCGTCCGACAGGCGGCCCGGCTCGTCCTCGGGCATCGTCATCTTGATGCGCTCGAACAGGACCCCCACCGGCACCTCGGTCCAGAAGACGATGAAGTCGCTGCCGGCGACGCTCGGCGCCATCTCGCCGCCCCGCAGGCCCTGCCCGTGGCAGGACTCGCAGTTCTGGTTGTAGACCCGCCGCCCGCGCCGCGCCTGGGCCGACGTGAACACGCCGTCGAGGGTCGAGCTGGTGGTCTCCTGCATCGATGCGGGGAGCGCCGCCCCGACCCCCGACGCGGTCTCGACCGTCGCGCCGCCCATGAACACGAACGCCGACACCGCCGCCGCACCGCACACGGTCAACCACCTGCTCATCCGTCGTCTCCTGTCCTTCCGGGGAGGCGCCGTCACGAGACGGCGAGGGCTCCCGGAAGGATCGGTTGGCCGGACCGGGCGCCGCGAGGCGCCCGGCGTCCCGGCTGATTCTGCCTACTCGATATCCGCATTCTGGCATTCCCGACTCCGCCCGATCAACCCGCCCGGCCGGCCGTGATACCGTTCCCCGCCGATGAGCACTGCCGCACGCCGCCACCGCGATCGGGTGGCCGCGCTCATCGTCGAGCCGGTGGCCGGCAACATGGGCGTCGTGCTCCCGGAGGCCGGGTTCCTGGAGGGGCTGCGGGCCCTGTGCGACGAGCACGGCGCGATCCTCGTCTTCGATGTCACGGGTCACCCAATAATCCCCATGTGTGGTCACTGAAAGCTCCCCACCCCGTCTATTGAGGGGAGGGGCAGGATGTTGACGACGGAGCGGATGATCGACCTCGAGCGGGAAGCGCTCGGGGAGGTCGGGATGCTGGGACGGGAGCGGTGGTCGAGCACCCGCTCGGCGGCCTCGGCGAAGGTGGGAACGCCGTTAGCGCGGCGCTTCTCGGAGAGAGGATCGCCGCCGGAGCGGGCGAGCTTGCGGTTAGCGATGGCCAGTTCGCGGGCCTCGGCCAGGGTGACGAGCCCGGCGGCGCCGAGTCCGAGTTCGCGCCGTCGTCCCCGGATGACGAGCCGCTGGACCCAGCTTCGGGTTCCGGTGGGCTGGACGAACAGGTACAACCCGTTCCCATCGGCGTGCCTGCCTGGCGGTGCGGAACGGACGAAGGCGGCCGAGAGCGCCTTCTCGGGATGGCGTCCTCGGCGCTTGGTTCTGCGGGGTCGGGCGGCGGATTCGGCTACAACATCCATTGTTATTCAGGCAGGGCGAAGACGAACAGGTTGTTCCCCGTGCTGGGGCGCAGTTCCGGAGTCAACTCCAGGAAGCGGCCGTAGCCGGTGCTGACCGCGACGTACTGACGGCCGCCCACCGCGTAGGTGACGGGGAAGCCGGAAACGGGCGAACCCAGGTTGACCTCCCACAGAATCTCTCCGGTCTCGTGGTCGAAGGCCCGGAATCGTCCGTTCACGTCGCCGCCGAAGACGAGCCCGCCGCCGGTGGCGGCCAGCGCCATCGTGGCGGCCCGCTGCTGGTAGTTCCACACCACCTGCCCGGTCTCGGCGGAGATTGCCTGGACGCTGCCCACCTGATCGGTCCCCGGCGCGATCTCGGGCCGCCAGGCGATGGCGTAGAGCCGGCGGGCCTCGTCCAGTTCGTCGGGCTCGGCCATGGCCCGCATCTGCGAGCAGACGTTGCGCAGCGGCATGTACATCGTGTTGGTCAGCGGGCTGTAGGCTCCGGCTTCCCAGTCTTTCCCGCCGCTGGCGTGCGGGCAGGCCAGCACCGTCTGGCCCTGGGAGGTGAAGATCAGCTCCGCATTCTCGGTCACCGCACCCGTCGCGCCGTCGATGCCGCTGACGACGTTCTGCGTGATCGTCGGCGTCGCCCACAGGAACTCGCCGGTCTCGCGATCCAGCGTGTAGACGATGCCCGTCTTGCCGGGAATGCCGGTGAGGACGCGCCGCTCTTCTCCCGCCTCGAGCCGCGGATTGATCCAGCTCACGGCAGACGGATCCGGCCGGACCGCAGTATCCACGAGCAGCCGTTCGAACGGGTGGTCCAGGTCCCAGTGGTCGTTCATGTGCTGGTAGTACCAGACGATCTCGCCGGTATCCCCTTGCAGGGCCAGGGTCGAGTTGTGGTAGAGGTGCGCCAGATCGGTGCCGCCGAGCATGTATTTCGGCGCCGGCGACGTGACCGACGTGCCGACGTAGACCAGGTTCAGCTCCGGATCGTAGCTCGGCACCATCCATGAGCCGACGTGAGTCCGCCGCTCGAACGGGACGTCGCCCCACGTCTCGTCGCCCGGCTCCCCGGGCGCCGGAATCAGCCGCCGCCGCCACAGCTCCTCGCCCGTCGCCGCGTCGTGGGCCGTGATGACGCAGCCGTTCGGGCCACCGCGCGGGTCGCAGCTCCGACCCGAGTACACCTTCCCGCCGGCCACGATCGGCCCCGACGTCTGATTGGCCGGGTTCACCTGGTAGTCGAGGATCTCGGTGTCCCACACCACTTCGCCGGTCTCCGCGTTCAGGGCGAAGATGTGGTCGTCCATGCTGGTGTCGATGATCAGTTCGCCGTGGATGGCGAGGTTCCGGTTGGTGTCGATCAACGTCCCGATCATGTAGTCGGCCAGATCGTCAGGGCGATCCCGGCGGTGCTCCCAGATCAGATCGCCGGTCACCGCGTCTATCGCCTGGATGATGTCGCGCGGGTTCGGCATGAACATCACGCCGTCGCGAACCAGTGGAGTCCCCTGCTGGCGGCCCGGCTGGAGGGCGCGCGACCAGACCAGCCGCAGGTCGCCCACGTTGTCCTGATTGACCTGATCGAGGGGGCTGTAGCCCCAGCCGTCGAGCGTCCGGCGCCACATCAGCCACTCGTCGGGGCTCGGGTTCTCGAGTTCCGCGTCGGTGACCGGCCGGATGCGATCGACGTCCTGCGCCAACGCCACCGGGCCAGTCGCAGCCGTGACGAAGGTGGCGACAATGCCGCACGAGAACAACCTCAGCGCGAACCGGAATGACAGCCAGCCGGGTACGGGCATGATGCCTCCTCCGCGTATCGGGATCCTCGCCGATTATGCCACCGGCGAGTGGAAGGGAAGCCCGGCGGGCGCGACGGAAGTCAGCGAGCACCTGATAGGATTGCGGCGGGAACAGGTGCGGATCCGTCGCCGGCCGCGGTGACCGATCCAGAAAGGAACAGTCATGAGAGTCACGCTTCTCGCCCTCGTCATCACCCTCGGTCTCGGCGGCGCAGCCTACGCGCAGGACGATCCGGCCCCCTGCGGTCCGGCCGGCGGCCTCGCTGCGGAATTCGCGAAGAACGTCGCGCCGGATGCCCGCTGCTTCGAGATCCGCATGTACACCGCCGAGCCGGAGAAGGACGGCATGGGCGGCATCGACAATCTCCACCGGCGCTTCCGCGAGGGCGAAGTGGGATTGTTCGAGAAGCACGGCGCCGTGATCGTGGGGAACTGGCAGAGCATGGACAATCCGAACACGCTCATCTGGATGCTGGCCTATCGCGACCGGGCCCACCGCGAGGAGGTGTTCGCCAACTTCCGCGCCGACCCGGACTGGAAGGAACTCCTCGCGAAGTACCCGGTGCCGCTCGATATCGAGGCGTTCATGATGAGCGCGGCCGACTACTCCAACATGAAGTAGCCGGACGTACGAATCGTCCCGTCGTTCTCATCATCGCGGCCCGGCGCCGTGACGCCGGCCGGTTTGCTGACTCGGCTCCGTGCTATGGTCCCGCGCGATGCGCCATGGCGACGGCCGGCTTCTGTTCTCGGCCACCGATCTCAGCCGGCATCTCTCGTGCAGCCACCTAACGAGCCTGCGCCGCGCCGTCGCCCTCGGAACCATCGAACGACCGCCGCCGTACGACGACCCGCGCGCCGAGGTCCTGAAGCAACGCGGGCTTGAGCACGAGCAAAGCCTCCTGGAACAGTTCACGGCACGAGGCGGCACGGTGGAGATCATCACCGCGCCCGACACGCCGTTCCCGGAGCGCGATCCGTCCGTTGCCGCCACGCGCACCGAAGAAGCCATGCGACGCGGCGCGGACGTTATCTACCAGGGTCGCCTGCAGGACGAAGACGGGCTCTGGAGCGGCTATCCCGATTTCCTGCTCCGCGTGGACAGGGCGAGTCGGTTCGGTGACTGGTCGTACGAGGCGCTCGACGCGAAGCTGGCCCGGACCGCCAGGGGCGAGGCGCTGCTGCAGCTTCTTCTGTACTCGGACCTGTTGAGTCAGGCGCAGGGGATCGACCCCGAGCGGATGCACCTCGCGCTCGGTGGGACGAACCGCGAGGGCACGACCGCGTTTCGGGTGGCGGAATATGCGGCCTACTACCGCGCCGTCCGACGGCGGTTCGAGGCGCACGCCGCCGTGCCGCCGGAAACCTATCCGGAGCCCGTCAGCCACTGCGACATCTGCGACTGGAAGCAGTCTTGTGCGAGACGCCGCCGCGCCGACGATCATCTGTCGCTCGTCGCCGGGATCGCGCGCGGCCAACGGCGCCGGCTGGTCGAGCGCGGCGTGACGACGATGACCGATCTCGCCGCACTCCGCTTGCCCATGGATCCTCGACTGGAGGGCGTCACTGCGGGAGCCCTGACCCGGGTCCGCGAGCAGGCCCGGCTCCAGGTCCAGGGGCAACGTGAACGCCGGCACATTCACGAACCGATCACGCCGGTGGAGCCGGAGAAGGGCCTCGCCTCGTTGCCGGAACCCTCGGACGGCGACCTTTTCTTCGACCTTGAAGGAGACGCTTTCGCGGCGGACGGCGGCTTCGAGTACCTGTTCGGCGTCGCGGACCGGAACGGCGGCTACGACGCGTCCTGGGCACTCGACCCGGAGAGCGAGAAGCTGGCGTTCGAGCGCTTCATCGACCGGGTCATGGAGCGCCGGGCGCAGTATCCCGGCTTGCACATCTACCACTACGGCGCCTACGAGACGACGGCCGTAAAGCGCCTGATGAGCCGTTACGCCACCCGCGAGGACGAAGTGGATCGCTTGCTGCGCGGCAGGGTGTTCGTCGACCTGCATCGCGCCGTGCGGCAGGGACTGCGCGCCTCGGTCGAAAGCTACTCCATCAAGAACCTGGAGCCGTTCTACGGCTACACGCGCGATGTCGACCTGACGGCGGCGACGCGGGCGCTCGTCCGGTTCGAGGCGGCGCTGGAATCGGGACAAGCGAACGGGACGGCAGAGGCACTGCGCGCGGAAATCGAGGGCTACAACCGGGACGACTGCATCTCGACGCTGCGACTCGCCGAGTGGCTGGAGAACTGCCGCAGTGAGCTGGAGGAGCAAGTCGGCGAAGCGCTGCCCCGGCCGGCAGTTCGGGAGGAGGAACGCGATCGGGAACCGGAAGCGACATCCGAGACCGCGGAGCTCTTCGAGTCGCTCACTGCCGGTCTGCCCGTGGACGACGCCGACCTGGACGACGACCAGCGGGCGCGACGGCTCCTGGCCTACCTGCTGGAATTCCACCGGCGCGAGGACAAGTCGACGTGGTGGGAGTTCTTCGACCGCTGCGGCCTCAAGGGAGACGAATTCATCGAGCACCGGGTGACGCTGGGAGGGTTGACCTACGCCGGCGAAATCGAGCGCGTCAAGCGGTCCATTGTCCACAGATACCGCTTCCCCGAGCAGGCGCACGACTTAGCCAGAAACGACTCGCCGAAGAACCCCGCAACCGCCGAATCGGCGGAATTCAGGTGGGGTTTCTGCGGCACGGTCGCCGAGGTCGACGACGCGGCCAGAACCATCGACCTGAAGCGCGGAAGCAACTCGCCGGTCCCCCATCCCGAAGCGCTGATCCCGCTCGAGGTGGTCAACAGCGGCGTGCTGCACGAGAGTCTCACGCGGCTGGCCGGGGACGTCGCCTCCAACGGCTTGCCGCCCGGCAGCCCGCGCCGCGCCGCCTTCGACCTGTTGCTCCGCTCGCCGCCGCATCTGGCAACGGCGGTCTCTCCGCCGAATCCGCAGGGGCCGGACTCGCCCGCAAGCCTCGTGGTTCCCGGGGAAACGCCGCCGGAGGCCGTCCGGCGCCTGGCTCGGCAACTTGACCGGTCGATCCTGCCAGTCCAGGGTCCGCCCGGCAGCGGGAAGACGCACACCGGTGCGCGGGCGATTCTCGACCTGCTGGCCGATAGAAAGCGCGTCGGCGTGACCGCCAACAGCCACAAGGTGATCTCCAACCTGCTCGGCGCCGTCTGCGAAGCGGCGGACGCCCGATTCGAAGCAGACCGTTCCGCCGCTGGCGCACCGGCGGCGCCGGGGGCCGAGACGGCGCCGGTCGATGTGCGCGGAATCCAGAAAGCGAAGGACGATGATGGCTGCCCCGATGAGCGCATCGTCCAGACCGGGGCCAACGACGCGGTGGCCGCGGCTCTCGCGTCCGGCGAGGCCAATCTCGCCGGCGGCACCGCCTGGCTGTGGTCGCGCGGGGAGATGGCCGAAGCCGTGGACGTACTGGTCATCGACGAGGCGGGGCAGATGAGCCTCGCCAACACGCTGGCCGTTTCCCAGGCAGCATCGAGCCTCGTGCTGCTCGGCGACCCGCGACAGCTTGACCAGCCCATCCAGGGCATCCATCCACCGGGAGCCGACGTTTCGGCGCTCGGCCACCTCCTCGGCGGATCGGCGACGGCCGACCCGTCCCGCGGCGTTTTCCTCGATCAGACCTGGCGCATGCATCCCGACATCTGCGGGTTCACGACCGAGCAGTTCTACGAGAAGCGACTCCGCTCGCGCTCCCACCTCGACCGGCAGATCGTGATTGGACCCGGCCCCCTGTCCGGACATGGCCTGCGTTTCATCCCCGTCGAGCACGCCGGGAACACGAACGCTTCGGACGACGAGGCCGAACGCGTCGCGGCGCTGGTTCATGAACTGCTGGATGCCGGCGCCGCCTGGATCGACCAGAACGGCGTTCAACAGCCGCTACGGCTGGCGGAAATCCTGATCGTGGCGCCCTACAACGCGCACGTCGCGACGCTGCGGGCTCGGCTCCCGGACGGCGCGCGGGTCGGCACGGTGGACAAGTTCCAGGGGCAGGAAGCGCCAGTCGTCATCTACTCGATGGCGACGTCGAGCGCCGACGAGGCGCCGCGCGGCATGGAGTTCCTGTATAGCCTGCATCGCCTGAACGTCGCCACCTCGCGCGCCCGATGCGTGGCTGCCATCGTCGCAAGCCCCACCCTGTTCGCCCCGGAGTGCCGTACGCCGGAGCAGATGCGGCTGGCCAACCCCTTCTGTCGCTTCCTGGAGCTTGCTCACGCGACACCCTAGGGCCGCTCCTCCTCGCGGACGGCGCGGAACTCGCTTGTCTCGCTCCACGCCGGCCAGCGTTCGCCGCTGGCAAGCACGGCGCCCATCTCGTACATGAACGTGAGATCCTCGATGGCGCCGGACATGTCCCAGTCGGGTTTCACCTCGTCCGACACCTTGTGGTAGTCGTTCACGTTGTACTCGTTCCGCTTCTCCAGTCCGTAGCCGGGCGCCTTGCCGATGTAGTCGAGCCCCGGGTCGCCGTAGAACGCGGGGACGCCGACCCGCGCGAACGAGAAGTGATCCGAACGGAAGTAGAAGCCCTTTTCCGGCTCCGGATCGGGCGCGAGCGTCCGGTTGAGGCGCGCGGCGACCTCGGCCGCGACGTCATCCAGTTCCGACTGCCCGTAGCCGACGACCGTCAGATCGCGCGTGCGGCCCCACTGATTGAGCACGTCCATGTTGATCGCGGCAACCGTCTGAGCAGCCGGGTAGAGCGGGTTCTCGCCGTAATGGCGTGAGCCGAGCAACCCCTGCTCCTCCGCCGTCACCGCGAGGAACAGCACCGTGCGCTGCGGCGGCTCGGGCGCCATCAGGAACGCCCGCGCGATCTCGATCAGGCCGGCCGTTCCGGTCGCGTTGTCAGCGGCGCCGTTGTAGATCTGATCGCCCTCCAGGCTCGTGTCGCGCCCCATGTGATCCCAGTGCGCGCAGTAGATGATCACCTCGTCCGGCGCCTCGCTCCCGGTGATCTTCGCGAGGAAGTTCTGCGAGGCGATACGGCGCAGCTCGTTCCGGATGCGGAGGCTGCCGGTGACGCCCAGCGGGACCGGCGAGAACTCGCGCGTCGCGGCCCGCGCCTTCGCCGCCTCGAAGTCGAGGCCCGCCATCCGGAACAACGACTCGGCGGTGGCGCGCTGCACCCAGCCCTCGAAGGTGGCGCGGCCCAGGTTGTCGTCGGCCGCCACCAGATCGAACGACTCGCCGTAGGGCGAACTGCCGACCACCTCCCACGGATAGCCGGCCGGCCCGGTCTCGTGGATGACGAGCGATCCGGCCGCGCCCAGCTCGGCCGCGATCTCGTGCTTGTAGGTCCAGCGGCCGTAGTAGGTCATCGCGTTGCCGCCGAAGATGTCGTCGAGCGGCGGGTCGTTCACCAGGAAGAGGAGGATCTTGCCGCTGAGGTCGGCGTCCCCGAAGTCGTCCCAGTCGTACTCCGGCGCGCGCGCGCCGTAGCCGACGAAGACGAACTCGGCGTCGTTCACTTCCACCTCGTCGACGACGTGCTTCGTCGCCGCGACGTAGTCGGTGGCCGGCTCCAGCGTCCGGCTCTCGCCGTTCGCGGTGACGGTCAGGTGGTCGCCCGGCTGCGGCGTTATGCCGACCAGCGGGACGTCCTGCACCCAGGTGCCGTCGGGGTTGCCCGGCTCGGCGCCGACGGCTTCGAACTGCTCTGTCAGATACGCGAGGGTCAGCTCCTCGCCGCGCGTACCGGGCGCGCGCCCCTCGAACTCGTCGGAGGCGAGCCGCTCGGTCGCCGCCATCAGCGTCTCAACCGAGATCCCTTCCGCAATCACCGCCGGCGGCGCGTCGGCTGCCATCGACTCGTCCCCCGCCGGCGCTTCGGGCGTCGCCTCTCCGCCGCACGCGCCGGCCGCTGCCGCAATCGCCATGATCACCACCCAAACCCGGTTCCTGCGCCCCGTCATCCCATCCTCCCTGCCGCGTTACCGCGGGCTATTCCCGTCCCACCTGCCAGAGCAGGAAGCTGATCGTGTCTACCATTTCGTCGATCTGCTGGCTCACGGGCTGGCCCCCGGAGTGGCCCGCCTGGGTGTGATAACGCAACAGAATCGGGTTGCTTGAACCGTTCTTCGCCTGCATCAACGCCGTCATCTTGCGGGCGTGCAGCGGGGCGACGCGCGTATCGCCGTCGCCGGAGAGATAGAGCGTTGCCGGATAGTCGCCGCCCGCGATCACATTGTGGTACGGCGAGTAGGCCCGCAGCCACTCGAACTGCTCCGGATCATCGCTCGAACCGTACTCCGGCACCCAGAAGCTGGCGACCAGGAACTGGTGGTAGCGGATCATGTCCAGCAGGGGATAGGTGCAGACCACCGCCCCGAACAGGTCGGGTCGCTGATTCGAGACGGCGCCCACCAGCAGGCCGCCGTTGCTGCCGCCCCGGATCGCCAGGTGTTCGCTGCGCGTATAGCCCTCGGCAATCAGGTGCTCGGCGGCGGCGATGAAGTCATCGTAGACGTTCTGCTTGTTGCCGAGCATGCCCGCCTCGTGCCACTCCTCGCCGAACTCGCTGCCGCCGCGGATATTGGCCAGGGCGAAGACGCCGCCCGATTCGAGCCATGTCGTCGCGAGGGGGGAGAACAGGGCCGTCATCGCATTGTTGAAGCCGCCGTAGCCGGTCAGCAGGGTCGGGTTCGCGCCGTCCAGGGCAACGCCGGGCGGGGCGACGACGAACATCGGGACGCGCGTCCCGTCCTTCGAGTGGAACCATTGCTGCGCCACTTCGTAGGCGGCCGGATCGACCGGCGCTTCCGGCGTGGCCCAGACCGACTGCTCGCCGGTAGCGATGTCGTAGCGGTAGATGGTGCGCGGGACGTGGAAGGTCTGGAAAGTGAAGAACGCTTCGTCGCTCATCCAGCGGCCGGCGCCGCCGCCGACGGATCCCACCGTGTCGAAGGCGAGATCCCGCACGTGCGTCCCGTCCATCTCGTGAATGGCGACGCGCGGCTGGACGTCCTGCAGAAAGTACACGGCCAGTTTCCCCCCGAGCGAGCTGGCCCCCTGCACGACCACGCCGTCCCGCTCCGGGATCACCTCGCGCCAGTGATCGGCCGCCGGGTTCGCCGGATCGGCGACGACGACCCGGCTGTTCGGCGCCTCCAGGTTCGTGACGATGACGAACTGGTCCCCGGCGAACTCGCCCCACGACTCCGACACGCCGTCTGCAATGGCCGTCACGAACGGCGTGTCGTTCGCCAGGTTCTTGACGTGGATTTCGGTCGGTCCGGAGGATCCCTCGATCACGTGCACGGCCATCCAGCGGCCATCGTCGGAGATCACCGTCGACGGGATGTGATGCCGCTCGTAGCCCTCGCCGAAGAGCTGCACATCCTCCGCCATCGGCGATCCGAACGCGTGAAACATGACGCGGGGCGTAACGTCGCCGTAGCGCTCGTAGTAGAGGCCGCTGCCGTCGGGCGCCAGCAGCACCGATCCGTAGCGCGCGGGCGGCAGCACGTCGGCCAGATCCTCGCCGGTGTCGACGTCGCGGACGTGGATCGCCACTTCGTCCACACCGCCTTCGCGGATCGCGTACACCGCCATCGTCCCGTCGTCCGACAGGTCCCGCAGCTCGACCGACGTCGTATGGTCCGGACTCATCGGGTGCGGGTCGATCAGCACCTGGTCGGCGCCGTCGATTCCGTCGCGCCAGTAGAGAACGGACAGATTCTGGTCCGCCCGGCGGCGGCTGAAGAAGTAACGCCCGCCGCGCTCGTTCGGGAGGCCGATCGCGTCGCGCTCCAGCACCGCCGACGCCCGGGCGCGCAGCGCGTCGCGGCCGGGGAGGGCGCCCAGCAGGCTGTCCGTATAGGCGTTCTGGGCATCGATCCACACCCGCGTCTCCGGCGCGTCCTGATCCTCCAGCCAGCGGTACGGGTCGGCGATCTCGACGCCGTGGAGCGTGTCGACCACTTCGCGCACGTCGGTCGGCGGCGGGGGAGGCACCTCGATGCCGCGATCGGTCACGGTTTCCCCTCCCGCGCAGGCGGTCAGCAACGCGGTGGCGGCAACCCAGGCGCCCTTTCGCAATCCGGCCATGTTCTCCTCCCGAGCGCCGAAACCTCCAGCGTAACGCATCTTGCGGGATCGGCGCGGACGCCGAACCGGGACGGCCATCTGTGGCACCATGGGCATCGAGGCCGGGCCGATCGCCGACATGCCACGCCGACCGCTGCTAATCGCCTTGTTCCTGCTGGCCCACGCGGCTCCGGCCGCCGCTGCGGACGGCGTCGTCGCCGGAGGCGTGATGCGCTTCGCCACCGGCGAGGTCGCGTACATCGGCGGATTCGGCGGGATGTCGGTCGAGGTCTGGAGCCTCGAGCCGTACGGCTATCTGAGTCATGATGCTGGCGTCTGGGCCATACAGGCCGGCGTGGCGGTACCGGTCATGCGCATGGACGCGGCGCGCGTCCTCCTCCGCTTCGGCACCAGCACGGCCGTGAGCGGCCCGGCGGTGGAGCCGGACGTCAATGCGACGGTCGGCGCCGGCGTGCGCATCGGAAGACGCGTCGGTGTAATGGCCTCGGTCGATCGTGCGCGGGAGTTCACGCTGACCCGCGCGGGCCTCTTCGTCGGCTGGTGATAGTCTGGACACCCGGAGTGAGAGCGGGGGACACCATGCACAGTGCACACACCTATACCCGGCGTGAGTGGTTGACCACGATCGGCGCCGCCGCGGGCGCGACAGCTCTGCTGCCCTCCCTGCCCCTGCGGGCGGCGGAGGCGAAGGCGATGCGCGGGGCGTTCATGATTCTGAGCACTCCGTACACCGACGCCGACGAAGTCGACTACGAGGATCTGGCGGGCCAGGTGGACTTCTGCGAACGCTGCGGCATCCACGGCCTGGTGTGGCCCCAGAACTCGAGCGAGCAGCGCTACCTGTCGAAGCAGGAACGGCTGCGCGGTTTCGACGTGCTGGCGGAGGCCGCGAAGGGCAGGCAACCCGCCCTTGTCTTCGGCGTGCAGGGGGACGACACGAAAGGCATGCTGGAGTACGCGCGGCACGCGGAGGCGCTCGCTCCCGACGGCATGATCGCCATCCCGCCGACCGAGGCGACGACGCTGCAGGAATTCCGCGACTACTACGCCGCACTCTGCGGCGTCACCGATCGCCCCATCTTCTTCCAGACGAGCGGCGGCGCGCCGGACGTCGTTCCGACCGTCGAGTTCATGGTGGACATGGCCCGCGAGTTCCCGAACCTGGCCTACGTGAAGGAAGAGCGCGAACCGGTCCACGAGCGGATGCTCGCACTGAAACCGCACCGGCCCGACACCATCAAGTCGATCTTCGGCGCGGCGTTCGGCCGCCAGTGGCTCTACGAAATGCGGCTCGGCATGGACGGCGTGATGACCGGCGGCGTCATGTACGCCGACATCTATGCCCGGCTCTGGGAGCTGCACGAAGCGGGCAAGCAGGACGAACTGCGGGATCTGTTCAGCCGGCTGCTGCTGATGCTGAACCTCGATCGTTCCATCCCGGGCATCCGCCTCTACGTCCTGCAGAAACGCGGCATCTTCAGGACGATGAAGTCACGGCGCGGCGACTACAGCTTCACGCCGGCTCAGACGGCGGAGATCGACTACCGCCTGGAAGCGCTCAAGCCCTACTTCCGCGCATAGCCGCAAGTCGCCGGCGGCGCGCCTTGCACACAGCGGCCATGCCTACGTAGACGCAAGGCCGAGGATGCCGAGCACGGCAACACCGGCGACGAGCGCGAACAGCAGGCCTGCCAGGAAGAACGGCAGCCAGGTCAGCAGCAGCGCCAGAAACGCCATGCCGACCGATAGCCGAGCGACGCGCGAAATGGCGGCAACCTGGGCCGCCACGCTGTAGACGGGCGCGACGATCCACCCCAGCAGCGGCACGAGGCCGATCACGAGCGGCGCCTGCGCAAAACCGAGCGCGCGGTACCACTCGATGAAGGCGGCGGGGCGACCACCGAAAAGCCGCGTAACCAGCATGACCAGGAGCGCCTGAACCGCGAGTACGACGAGCGCCCCCGGCACGACGAAGAAGAAGAAAAAGAGGGTCGCCACACCCCCGCTCAACATCGCGGCGACCGAGACAACGACGATCGCCTGGAACGTCGAGGGCGCGGCGGCAACTTCCTCGTAGACGCTCGTGTCAAAGGAGAAAACGCGGCCGAGTCGGGCTCCGAAACCGGAACTCCCGCCGGGTGGGGTTGAAGGCGAGCCGGCCGAACTAACGTCGTGGTCGGTGGTCATGAGATACCCCTTTCCGTGCATCGAGACCCGCGGTAACCTCCCGTCAGGCGGAAGGCCGCAGTGAGCAGGCTCACTGCCCTACGCCAACACCGTCGCCAGCCATGCTCCGATATCCCGCACCTCCTCTGCACAGACCGTGTGCGCCATTGGATACTCGTGGTACTCCACCCGGTAGCCCGTGGACGTCAGGAGATCCCGTGTCCCCTGCGCCAGCCGCACCGGCACCATCGGATCTTCCGTTCCATGCCCCTGAAAGACCGGCACGCCCCGGTTCGCTTCCGACGCCTCCGTCGCCAGCGTCTCGTGCAGCACGAGGTACCCCGACAGGCACATCACCCCCGCCAGCGCCGCCGGATGGCGCAGCCCGGTGAACAGCGCCATCGCCCCGCCCTGGGAGAAGCCCGTGAGCACGATGCGCCGCTCCGGCACGCCGCGTTCCACCTCCCGCACGATCAACTGGCCGATCCGCTCCGCTGACGCCCGGATCCCCGCTTCGTCCTGATCCCGCGGCCCGAAGCCCCGGATGTCGTACCACGCTGGCATCACCCACCCCTGATTGATGGTCACCGGCAGCCGCGGCGCATTCGGGAAGACGTAGCGGACGTTCAGCTCCGCCGGGAGTCCCAACTGCGGTGGGATCCCGTAGAAGTCGTGCGCGTCCGCCCCGAGCCCATGCATCCAGATGACGGATGCCCCGGGTGGACCCGGCGGGTCGATTTCCAGCGTGTCGAGAAGTGGCGTGGCAGGCAGCGGGTCCCTCCGTCCCGTCAATAGGGACCGCTAGTTCGTCATCGCGTGGACGACGGTGTTGATCCCGACCGCGTAGGCCTTGACCGAGAAACGGTAGAAGAACTCGTAGTCCTCCCCCTCCCGCTCCCAGCCATCGGCGATGTCCGTGTTGTGACTCATCAGCACCATCAGGCGGCCGTTGGCGTCGGCGATCCCGCGGAAGTGCACATCGTCGCTCCGCATGCCCCGCTCCGACGTCGTCGCGCCGCCGCTCCGCCGCCAGTGTTGAATGGACGGAATCTGCGGGATCTCGTCCACGTCGTACTGCACGCTGTGGATCGGATGGTCGTCGGGAATGTCGAAGATCGGGTAGCTGCTCGGCGGCAGCACCTTGCTGATCTCACTGAGCCACTGCTCCCAGGCGTACGGCCCCCAGAAGTCGTCCACCCAGAGGAAGCCCCCCTTCAACAGGTAGTCGCGCAGGCGGTCCACTTCGAGCGCGCTCAGGTAAATCGTGCCGACGTCCGACATGAAGATGAACGGGTAGTTGAACAGCTCGTCGTCGGTCAGCCGGACAACCACGTGATCCGGATCGTCGCGGTGGTCGAAACCGACGTGGGTCGTCGTCATCTCCGACAGACGGATCATCAGATTCTGATCCGCCGACGGATAGTCGGTATACCAGCCCTGGCCACCCGGCTCGCGGCGGTCGCTGTTGTAGAGGATGCGCGAAAAGGTGAAGGCGCGGTGCGTGGGTGATGCAACCGGGAACTTCGGCGGCATCCGGTACCAGCCGCCCCGCCAGCCGCGCTGCGCGAGGGCGTCCGGTCCGCCGGCAACCGCGAGCGCGATTGCCCCAACCCCCAACGCCGCCGCCAGCCTCCAGCGCATGTGGCGTCCCTCTCCGCCTCCGCATCATACTCCACCACCCGGCCGCCAACCGCAGCGCGATCAGCGTTCGGCCGTAGCGCCGTCGAGATAGCGACGGCCGGACACCAGCGAGGTTTCGGCCACGACGCGGTAGCCTGCGTCAGGCGTCTCTGCCGCCACCTCCTCGGACTCTGCCACCGCCGGCGCTTCCGGTCCGTCGCGGAACGCCTCACTCAGTGTGCGGCCGGTCATGGTCGAGCCGACCGGAAGGCCAAGCAGCGAGAGGATCGTCGGCGCGAAGTCGACGTTGGACGACGGCAGCGACACCTCCACGCCCGACCTCAGGTCCGGACCGGCCGCGATCAGGGTGTTGTGGATGTCGAACGGGCTGGTGCTGCCATGCCCCGCCGTGCCGTACGAAGCCGCGGTTCCACGGTAGCCGTACTCGTTCTCCGCGTCGGTCCACGCCGGTGAGTAGAGGATGTCGGCGGCGCGCGGATGGTTCCACCGCGCGACCTCGAACGACAGCGTGCCCGGCACCTGCCCGCCGCGCGTGAAGATCGCCCCGACCCGATCCGAGGTCTGCAGCGCCCCGACGATCGCCGACACGGTCCCGGCGTCCCCGTCGCGGACGTAGATCGCGTCCGCGCCCGCCACGACGCTCGGCGATCCGTCCGCCAGCGTCCCCGCGAACGGCTCCATCAGCGCCTGGAGGTCAACGAAGCCGGTGTGCGTGGAGAACCCGTGGTCGGACGTTACCCAGATGTTGAAGTCGTCGAGCTGCCCGGACGCCTCCAGCGCGCCCTGCAGCCGCCCCAGTTCCGCGTCGACGGCGCGGATCGATTCCATCGACGCCGGATGCCCGACGCCATGCACGTGGGCGGTCGTGTCGGGGTCGGTCAGCCACAGGAAGGTGACCGCCGGATCAACGGCCTCCAGCCCCACCTCGAGGAACGCGTCGACGATGTAGCGGTTCCGCTCGCCGCTGGGTGACTCGAGGGTGGGTGAAGGCCCGAGCTGCTGCGCCACCCGCTCGGCGAGCGACTCCGGGAGCACGTACTCGTAGTGGATGATCCCGCCTCCCGCGACGGTGTGGTTCAGCAGGAACGACGATCCGCTCGACCCCGCGCTCACCGCCAGCAGCCGTTCGCCCGACTCCTGAAGGGTCTCTCCGAGCGTCGGCGCCGTCAGCAGCCGCCCTTCTTCCGCCTCCTCGACTCGCAGCAGGTTCGACCGGTCGGAGGTGGTGAGAAAGCGCGTCGCATCCACCTCCGGAAAGAAGACCGAGTTCCCCATCAACCCGTGCGTTTCCGGATAAGCGCCGGTCGAGATCGACGCGGCGTTGACGCGGGTCACCGTCGGGTAGACCGCATGGTGATCCGTGAAGACAACGCCTCGCTCGCCGAGCGCATGCAGATTCGGCATGTCCTCCGGCGTTACATAGTCGGGCCGGAGCCCGTCCAGGACGATCAGCAGATGCCGGCTCGGTGCGTTGGCGGCGGAATCCTGCGCGGGCTCGGCGGGATCGGGATCCGTGGCGCTCGAGGACGGCGGGCCGCAACTGACGACGAGTGCCGCGAAGAAGCAGACGATGGCGGTGCGCTGCAATGGCAGGTCCTCCTGTCGAGCCATCTTAGCCAGATCCGCGGGGCAGCCGGCGACCGGGAACCTGGATGCGCCGCCGCTCGTCCAAACAGAACGACGGCGCTGTCACGGGAGGAGGGGAACGCAATGCAGTGGATACCCAGGTTGTTCTTCGTCGGGTTCGTCATGGCCGGGGCGGCCGCCTGCTCGGGGGCCGCCATCGTCACGTCTGCCGTCAGCGCGCAGGAAGCCGCAGCCGGCGAGCCGTTCCTGTGGGAGGGCGACCTCGCCGCGGGACAGCGGCTGGAGGTCATCAACCGCAACGGACGGATAACGGCCGCACCGTCAACCGGCCGCGGCGTGGACGTGCGCGGCGAACGGAGGGGCGACGACGCGGACGACATCCGCATCGAGGTCACCGAGGATGCCGCCGGCGTCACCATCGAGGCGATCCATCCGAAGAACCGTCCCGTGAGACGCTGGTGGCCCTCTTCCTGGTTCGGGCGGTCGCCGCGCGTCCACTTCTCGGTCGCCGTCCCGTCCGGCGTCGACTTCGTGGCGCGCAGCCGCAACGGCCGGATCGAAGCCGACGGTCTCGACGGCAATGCGGACGTCGAAACGCGGAACGGTTCCGTCAGGCTGACCGGCCTCGCCGGGGACGCGCGGGTCGTGACCCGCAACGGCGGCGCCTCCGTGATCACCGACGGCGACGCCGACGTCCAGACCCGCAACGGCCGCGTTCGGGTGGAGGCAGGTGGCCACGCCCAGGCCCGTTCCCGCAACGGCAGCGTCACCGTGAAGGCGGGCGGCCCCGCTCAGGCCCGCACGCGCAACGGCAGCGTCAGCGCCACCCTCGGCAGCGGGGACTGGCCGGGGGAAGCCACGTTCGAATCGCACAACGGCAGCGTGACCGTCAGGGTGCCGGAGACTATGGACGCCGACGTGTCGCTACGCACGGATACCGGCTCGGTCCGCACCGACCTGGCGATCGACGCGCATACGGACGAACGCCGCCACCTGGCTGGCCGACTCGGTGACGGCGGCCGCACCGTCCGCCTGGAGACCGACAACGGATCCGTCCGCCTTCTCGCGGCGGAGTGACGCGGGCGGGACTACGAACCCGGGAGGAGGACTACTCCTCCTCCGACAGTGACCGGAAGTACTCCTCGACCAGGTCGCGGAAGCTGTCCGGCATTTCCTCGTTGCCGGCGAGGAAGAGCTCCTCGTTCTCCTCGGTGATCTCGCGGCGGAGGCGGTACTCGAAACGCTTCAGTTCCTCGAGGACGAACGCCTGAAGCTTCGCGATGGCCTCGGGATCCTGGTAGCGGCGCAGATCGTCGAGTTCGCGCATCCGCTGGATGATCGAATCCAGGTCGCCCACCTCGAACTGTTCTTCGTTCAGCAGGCGGCGCAAGCCCTCCATTTCGCCGGCGCGCTGCGTGTACTCCCGGCTCCACTGGCGGATGTCGCCCGGTTCCCAGACGGTCGAGCCGGGCCGGCGGTCGCCCCAGCCGTAGCCGCCCCAGACACCGCCGGTGGTGTTGCCACCGCCCGGCTGGCCGTCGACGCCGCCCGCCTGCGCGCCCGGATTGTCACCCTGGCCGGGCTGGCCGCCCTGCTGCCCCGGCTGGCCGCCTTCCTGGCCCGGCTGGCCCGGTTGGCCCTCCTGACCTTCCTGACCTTCTCCCGGTTGCGCCTGCTCGCCCTCCTGGCCCTCCTGCCACATCCGGTGATCGAGCGACTCCAGGCTGCGCATCAGGTCGCGCGTCTGCTCCAGAGCCTGCGCCATCCGGTCGCCCTCGGAGCGGCCGACGGCGGCGGCCGCCTCCTCGAGCATCTCCGCGAGTTCCTCGATATCGCCGCCGATCTCCGACTCGAAGGCGTTCGCCGTCTCGCCGGGGCGGCTGCGGACCAGACCCCGCGAGTAGCGGATCTTCTCCTTCAGCTTGTTGTCGCGGATGCTCGCCGCCGCTTCCTGCAACTCGCGCGATGCGTCCCGCTCATCGCGCCGGAACTCGGCCGAGGTGGAATCGATCGACCGCTCCAGGTCGGCCACCTCTTCCTCCATCCCCGTCTTCTGCTCCAGCATGCGCCGGAGCGCGGCGGCCCGATCTTCGTCCGGCAGGCCAGGGAACTCCGCTACTTCCGACTGCATCTCGCGCTGCTGGTCCGCCAGGCGGTTCGCCCGCTGCAACTGCTCCTGGATGTCCCGCTCCAGCCGGCCCCGCTGCTCGCTTCCGAGCCGTTCCTCCACCTCGCGCAGACGGTCGAGCGCCGTACCCGCCTCGCTGAAGCCGAGGTTGTCATCGTTCGCGGCGGCCCGCCGCATCGCGTCGGCCGCTTCCTGGAGCCGGCGCGCGGCGTCCATCATCTGCGGAGAGTTCTGCTCGCGGGCGAGCCGCTCCAGCCGCCGGGCCGCTTCCTCCGCCTCCTCGGCGAGGGCGCGCTGGCCACCGCCGCCGCCCTGCGTCGACTGCTGCCCGCGGGCGCGGCGGCGCTGGCGCTCCGCTTCGCGCTCCTGGCGGCGGGCCAGCTCGCGGAGCCGTTCCATCAGCTCGTCGATCGTCTCGTCCGCCTGCTGCTGCTGGCCGCGTTGCAGCGTCTCGTACTGGTTGCGCATCTTGTCGAGCTCGAGCTCGAACAGGTCGGCGAGATCCTCGGCGGCCTGGGCGTTGCCGCCACCACCACCGCCGCCACCGCCGCCCATGGTGACCATCACCTCTTCGTAGGCCTCTTCCGCACGCTGCAGGAACTGCAGGGAGCGCTGCTCATGCGGCAACGCGCCGTCGGCGTCCTGGTCCTGCAGCTCGTCCTCCGCCTCCCGCATCGCTTCGGCGGCCTGCGGCAGGATCTCCTGAATCGTGCGGAACGCCGGGTCGGCCGGCATGACGCGGCTGTTCATCCGGCGGATGAGGGTCTCCACCTGCTCGCGCAACCGTCCCTGCGCCAGGGTCAGGAAGACGACGTTCTCCTGGAATTCCTCGGCGGTGTAATCCTCCTGGTCACGGATCAGGTTGAAGGTGGCGGAGATGATCTCCCGCTGCGCCTTCGACAGCTCGCGCGCGTCGGCGCCGCCGCCGCCGCCCATACCGGCGCCGCCCCCCTGGGACTGCTGCTCGCGGAAGTCGGAGCTGTAGCGGCGGATCTGGATGAAGTAGAGGTCCGACTTGACGTCATCGTCCAACTGCAGCAGGTTCCGGTCGGTCGCCCGCGCGTAGTAGCTGAGGAAATCGCCCGGCTCGAGCTCCAGCTCCTCGAGGAAGAACGTGTGGCCGGCGGAGACTTCCTTCAGGGCGTTGTCGCCCGCGCCGCCGCTGTTGAACAGGCCGACCGACTCCTCCGGCCCGCCGTTCACCGAGTAGACCAGGTCGAGCGAATAGAGTCCGAAATCGTCATCGGCGCGCGCTTCGACGAATACTTCCTCGATGGCGCTGGCGGTGGTGTCCCGGCCCGGCCGGATGAACATGGCCGACGGCGGCTGGTCGGTCAGGACGTCGATCGTGTACTGCGGCGACGCGGTGACCAGATCGCCGGCGGGCGCCATCAGGTCGACCCGGTAGAAGCCTTCCCCCTCGACCACGAAGCTGGCCGTGAGCGAACCGTCCTCCGTGACGGCCAGGTCGAGCGTCTCCCCGTCATCGTCATCGAAGATCAGCACGCCGCCCGTCGTCCCCATCGTCGGGACGGCGCGCAGGCGCACTTCGGTCCCCTGCAGTACCGCGATGTCGCCTCCCTGCTCCACGAGGCGAGGCTCCAGACCGGTGTAGGCGGGGAAGTGGTACTCCAGTTCCAGCCGTTCGACGTACGGCAGGTCGAGAACATCCAGCGTGTACGTGGCCGACTCCACGCCGGTCGATTCGACCCGATAGTCGATGGCTTCCTGCAGATCGAACAGGAGCACCTCGTAGGTTCCGGCAACCGTCTCGCCCGCGTCGTTCTCCACCGGAATGAGCGGCAGCCGCTCGAAGGTGTCGCCCACGCCCTCGCTGCGCATCAGCAGGTTGACTTCTTCGGCGTCGAATCCGAGCAGGCGCGCGGTGATGGTCTGATCGGCGCCGCGCGCGACAGTGGCGTCGCCCGGCAGCACGTCGATCTGGTACGGGCTGGACGCCTCCACGTCCGCCATCGGCGTCAGGAGGGCCGACAGCCCGTGCCGCAGGTAGGCCGGACCGAAGACGAAGAGCAGCACGGCGGCGAGTCCGGCGGCGAGCAGCATGCCGGACGATCGCTGCAACTGATTCTGTTCGACCGACCGCCCCATGTCGACTTCGCGGACCCGTTCGGCCGCGTTCTCGATGAGCCGGTGGACCAGCTCCGGGGAGTGATCCGCGGCACGCTCCCGCTTCCCCTTGCGAGCCTCCTCGACGGCGCTCAGCACCGCCGCCTGCAGGGTGGGTTCATGCTCCTCCAGGTAGAGAGCCACCTGCTCGTCGGAGACACGGCGCGAGATCGGACGGATGAAGAACCACCAGCCCGCGGCCAGCAGGGCGACATAGGTAACGACGCGGAAGCCGATGATGGCGGCCGGCGAGAACTTCATCAGTTCCAGGCCGTACGACGACACGAGCAGCGTGCCGAGTGCGGCCGCCACGAGCACGGCGATGCTCCGCAGTCCGACACGGAACCGCCACCGGTTCCGCACATGCCGGATCGCCCGCAGGATCTCGTCCCGTTCGCCGGTCAGCAGTGGCTCGTTCAGCATCGTTCTCGCCTTCCGTTCTCAGCCCGGTCGCCTGCCCCCCCGAATCCGCAGACCCGGAGAAATCCCATATTACTCCCGTTTCCGTCCAGGCGTGCCAGTTGGGGCACGTCTGCCTACTCGGCGTTCAACTGCGTCCGGGACAGCCGGTTCGAAACCAGTGTCTCGCTCAGAAACAGCAACGCCGCCGCGAGCAGCAGGTACCACCAGATGGACTGCTGCCGCTCCAGATCCTCCGCCGGAATCACGCGCTCCGGCGCCGCCGACCCATCCGCCCGGACGCCTCCGGCGCGCCCGGTCACCATGCTCGCCAGCTCTTCGGGGTCGACCACGGTGAGGTCCGACTCGGCGAGGTCGACGTTCACGGCCAGCGACAGCGGCTGCGCGTCCGGCGCGGTCGCGTCGTGGACCTCATAAAGCCCCTGCTCGGCCAGATCGATGTAGCCGGCGCGCCCGCCGACGTCGACCGGCATCCGCTGGCCGGAAGGCGACATGACGACATAATCCGCCCCGCCTACGCCCCCGTCGCCGAGCGAGACATCCTGCTCCGTCAGGTTCAGCACCCGCCCGGCCGAGAACCAGGGCGTCGGCGGCGCGTAGTCCGCCAGATGCTCCACGACGCGATGCACCCACGGCAGGTAGACCGGTTTCTTCGCGAAGTCGTTCCAGAACGTGTCGATGGTCGACGCCCACAGCAGCACCGCGCCGCTGCCGATGCGCCGCTCCACGAGAGCCGGGCTGCCGTCGTCGAAGCGAGCCAGGACGGTGGCGTCCTCCGCCGGCTCGACCGGGCGGTACCGGAAGAACCGCGTCGTCGTCACGTCGCCGCTCCGCGGCGCGCTGAATACTTCGAACACCGGGTGGGTGTAGTCGACGAAGCCGAGCGCGCCGCCGCGTCCGGCGCGATCCGCGGGCGGACCCAGCGCACCCGGCAACAGATCGGGCGCCGCGGCGGACCATGCGCTTCGCTCACCGGAGACGACGAACAGCCCGCCGCCCTCCTCGACGAACGTGGCGAGTGCGGCGCCCGCGACGCCGGACGGCGGAGGCGTGTCGTTCAGGATCACCACCTCCCGGTCCGCGAAATCGGAAGCGCTGAGCGCGTCTATCGTCACGGTGCGGACGTCGAACGCCGGTTCCGACCCGATGGCGAGCGCGCGGTTCAGGAAGAGGTGTGAATCGTCGCCGGCGCGGCCGCTACCCACCAGCAGCACGGTCACGACCTGCCCGGGCGATACGACGAACCAGAAGACGTCGTCCGCCGGCAGGGCATCGCCCTCGATGCGGACCGCGCCCGTCATCGGTTCGTCGTCCAGCGTGACGGGGGCGAAGTCCACCGTCGTCGATCCGCTCTCCGGAAGGTCGGCCGTGAGCGATTCCACCGCCCGCCCTTCCACCTCGAGCGTCACGTCCAGGCCGCTCACGGGCACGGCGTTCCGGTTGGTCAATCGCGCCGCCACCTGAATACGCTCGCGGCCGGAGAAGTACTCACGCTGGAACAGGACCCCGGCCACGCTGACGTTCGTCAGATCGCCATCGTCGCCTCCCACCTGAATCGGCGTAAGCACCGTTCCCGGCGGAAAGCGGACGCCGGAGGCGCTCTCGACGCCGCTTCGCTGAAAGTCGCTGATCAGCACCGCCTCCAGCCGCGGCAGGTCCGACGCCTCGAAGATGCCCTCCGCCAGTTTCAGGGCCGGGCCGTAGCGGGTGACGCCGGATCCCACCTCGGCGTTCGTCACGAGGCTGCGCAGGCTGGCCCGGTCGATGGTGGAGCGCTGGCCCGACTCGGCGCCGCTGTCGAACAGAATGACGGTCGCCTGATCGTCCGCGGCCAGATCGTCCAGCACGTCGACCGCCGCTGCCTGCGCGGCCGCCCACCGGCCCCCGAAGCCCATGCTCCAGGAACGATCGACCAGCACTACCACTTCCTGCGCGCCTTCGGTGACCGCGGCCAGCGCGGCAGCGCGGAAGAAGGGGCGGGTGAAGGCGAACAGGAGCAGCAGCAACGCGGCGCACCGGAGCAGCAGCAGGAACCAGTTGCGGATCCGCTGGCGCCGGAACGAGTGGAACGGGATCTTCCGGACGAACATCAGGGAGGGGAACTCCACCTCCTCCTTCCGTTCGCGCTGAATCATGTGGATGATGATCGGGACGGCGATCGTCACCGCCCCGAGCAGGAACAACGGCGCCAACAAGCCCATTCAGTCCACCCCTTGTTCCGTCTAGCGGACGCGGTTCAGCTTCTCGCGCATCGCCAGGAACCTGAACAGCCCGTGATCCATCGGCTGCGACGTATCGAAGAAGGCGTAGTCGATCCGGTTCTCGGCGCAGAGCTTCGACAGCGCCGTGATGTGCTCCTGCACCAGGACGCGGTACTGTTCGCGCAGCTTCTCCGGCACCACCGGCATGCGCCGCCCCGTCTCGATGTCCTTGAAGTTCGTGGCGTCGTCGTACGGGAAGTTGACCTCGGCCGGGTCCAGCACGTGAAAGACCATCACGTCGTTGCCGCCGTAGGTCAGCGGCTTCAGCCCGCTCACGATCGCCTCCGGCTCGTCGTAGAAGTCGGAGATCACCAGCAGGATCCCGCGGCGCTTGAAGAACTCCGTCGCCCGGAAGAACGGTCTGGCAAACGAGCCGGGGTTGCCCGCCTCGATCCGGTCGAGCGTGTGGAGAACGACATCGAGATGCTTCGCCGACGGAGGCACGCGGAGGACGATGTCGTCGTCGAACGTGACGATGCCGACGCGGTCGCGCTGGGTCGTCGCGAAGTACGTGAGGCACGCCGCGAGGTAACGCCCGTAATCCAGCTTCGAGATCCCGCCGCTCGAGAAGCTCATCGACTTCGAGATGTCGAACAGGACCGAGAAGTTGGCGTTGGTATCCGCCTCGAACTGCTTCACGTAGAAGCGATCGGTCCGGGCGAACACGCGCCAGTCGATGAAGCGGATGTCATCTCCCGGCATGTAGCCCCGATGCTCGGCGAAGTCGATCGACACGCCGAGGTACGGCGCCTTGTGCAGGCCGTTGATGAAGCCGTCCACGACGTTGCGCGCGAGCAGTTTCAGGTTGCCGATCCGCGAGAGCACCCGCGGATCGACGAACCGCGCGCCGGGAGCAAGCGGGCTGGTCGTGGTCGGCACCGTTGGCTGCCTCTACCGCTGCGGGTTACTGCCGGGATCCCCCATCGCGACGCTACATCCGCGACGTCGGCACCGGCACTGCCTCGAGCAACTGATCGACGATCTGGTCGGAGGTGACTCCCTCCGACTCCGCGTGGAAGTTCAGGAGCACGCGGTGCCGCAGGACCGGACGCGCCAGCGCGCGGATGTCGTCGAAGTTGACGTGGTAGCGCCCCTGCGTCAGCGCGCGCGCCTTGCTTCCGAGGATCAGATACTGCGCCGCACGGACGCTGGCGCCGTACTGGACCCACTTCTTGACGAACTCCGGCCCGTCCCCGTCCTTCAGCCGGCTGGTGCGGACGAGGTCCAGCGTGTAGCGCATCACCGGCTCGGAGACCGGCACCTTGCGGACCAGCTCCTGGAACGCGACAAGGTCCGCCCCGGTCACCGCGTGGTTGTACGTCGGGTTGTTGGTGATGGTGGTGGTCCGGACCACCTCGAGCTCCTCGCTCTCGGGCGGATGCTCGATCACGATGTGGAACATGAACCGGTCGAGCTGCGCCTCCGGCAGGGGATAGGTCCCTTCGAGCTCGATCGGATTCTGCGTCGCGAAGACGTAGAACGGCTCCTGCAACTGGTAGGTCCGCCCCTGCACCGTCACCCGGTGTTCCTGCATCGCTTCGAGCAGGGCCGACTGGGTCTTCGGCGGCGTCCGGTTGATCTCGTCCGCCAGCAGGATGTTGGTGAAGACCGGGCCCGGCGCGAAGACCATCTTGCGGCCGCCCGTCTCGGGGTCGTCCTGGATGATGTCGGTGCCGGTGATGTCGGACGGCATCAGGTCGGGAGTGAACTGAATCCGCGCGAACTTGAGATCCAGGACCTGCGCCATCGTCTGGATCAACAGCGTCTTGGCCAGTCCCGGCACGCCGACGATGAGGCTGTTGCCACCGACAAAGAGCGTCAGCAGCGCCTGGTTGATGATCTCCTCCTGGCCGATGATCTTCTTCCGCAGCTCGACGAGGATCTGCTCGCGGCCCGCCTTCATCCTGTCCGCCAGCGCGATGTCGTCGGGCGACTCCAGATCGCCCGGCGACGCGACGGGCGGCGATACGACGTCCGGCACCGGGCCGGACGCCACGTCTGCGTCGGTTGTGGCCGTCTGCCCGCTGCTCGACTGCTCTTCGTCGTTCGGGTCGGGTTTGCCGCTGATATTGAGTGGCACGAATCGGTCCTCCAGTGGTCGGGCGCGTAGCTCTAGTGCGTCAGCGCGTACAAGACGTAATTGACGCCGAACCGGTAAGCCTCGTTCGTCACGTCGACGGCGAACCAGCCGGTGTTGGAGTATTCCCAGTACTCTCCGATGTCGTTCTCGTAGTTGATGATCCCCATCATCCGCCCGTTCGGATCGTTGTCCTCGAAGATTCCCCAGAAGGTGGGGGGCGGGCCGTACATCGGCGCCATCTCGAGCGTTTCGATCTCGAAGAACGAGTGGAATATCGGGTGGTCCACGGTCAATTGGACCGGGACGAGTCCCGGGACCGCCAGGTCGAGCTGACGCACCAGGTTGTACCAGTGGTCGCCCGTGAAATCGTCGAAGATGATGAAGCCGCCCTTGCGCAGGTAGGCGCCGAGGGCCTGCAGGTCCGCCTCCGAAGGCCGCCAGAAGCCGGGTTCCGCCATGTAGGCGACCGGGTAGCGGGTCAGCATGGGATCGTCGAGGGGAAGAACGTTGCCGCCGTTGGGCGCCAGCACGATGTCGAGTTCGCTGATCTCCTCGACGATCTTCCCGAAGTTCTGCTCCGCCTGGGGGTAGTCGTGCGCCCACTTGACGTCGCCGAGAAACGCGCCGGTCTGCAGGCCCCAGTACATCTCGTAGCTGATCCGGACGAAAGTGAACCGGCCGTCGTACGGAACGTTCCCGGGCCGGACGTCTCCCGTCCCGTCCGGCGCGGCGCCCGTGTAGGCGAATCCGCCGATTCCGGCGGCCGATACCGCCAGCAGGAGAGACACCGCGACGACGGTCCGCAGGGTCATCGCGGTTCCGCGGCGTCGGACGCCCCCGCCCTCGCCTCTTCGAGTTGGCGGATCTGCCGGCTCTTGAGGGCCAGTTCGATCAGCAGGCGTTCCAGCTCCGCCTCGTACGCCGCCTGATCGGCGCCGCCCCGCAGGATCCGGAGCTCGTCGATGCGCTGCTCCAGCTCCGTCCGTTCGGCGTAGAGCGGGGCCAGCTCGGGATCGTCGGCGAAAGGCATCCGCTCGGCCGCGAGCACCTCGCCGGCTGTCAGGAAGGCGGTGCGCGCCAGCATTCCATCGCCCTCGAGCGGGTCCGGTTCCTCCGTCCCCTGCCCGTCGCCGTTGTCGTCGAGCAATGCGTGCTCGGTCCGCAGGATTCCCTCGGTCTCGTATTCGGCGAGCACCTTCAGGCGCGCGTAGGTGAACGCTTCCAGCATCGACACGCGCGAGTCGCGATCCTGGTCCGCCTCGTCCCCGCCTTCACCGAACGCCTCGACGAAGTAACCGCCGAAACGCGTCGCGTTCCGCTCGCGGCCGTTGCGCGTCGCCGTCACGACGACGCGTCCCTCGCCCGACAGCGTCTCCACGAACGGCCCGCTCGCGCTCGCCGTGTTGACGAACGTGACGCGGCGCCGGCCCAGCCGGTCGAGCATCGGCGCGAAGTCCTCCGGCGACGGATCGCGGCCCGGCAGATTGAACTTGGGGCCGTCGGTGAAGGTGCCGTGGCCGAACAGCACGATGGCGACATGGTCCGTGGGACCGGCCGCGTCGGCGATCGCCCCGATCGCGGCGCCCACGTTCTCACGCGTCGAGCGCTCGTCGATCCGCTCCGGATCGAGGTCGACCTTCTCGCCCAGGTAGGTGATGTTGTCGGCCGCCATCCCGTAGTTCTCCATGGCGGCATCGATAAGCGAAGTCGCCCAGCCATGGAACTGTTCGGTGTACGTGGGATCGCCCCCGAGGCCGACCACTACCAGCAGGTGCGTCTGCTGCGCCCGCGCCGGCGCCGCGCCGAGGGCGAACAGCAAGGCTGCTCCGGCGGCCGCGAATCGAACCGCCGCGCGCATCAGGCCAGCCCCCGGAACCGCCGGAAGCCCCACTCGCCCAGCACGAGCGCGGCAAGCAGAAGGAGGAGCGCCGGCATATCCCACAGGTCGTGCTCTTCGACGACGGTTACGCCGCCGCCCACGTACTGGATGTCGTCCGCGAGCGTATCGACCGTCGCGGGCGTGTAGAACCGCCCGCCCGTCTCCTCGGCGACCCGCTCGAGCAGCGGAGTCCGCATCGTCGAGTCATAGAACTCGGCGTCGCTCGGCGCCACCTGCACGTAGGCGATGTCCTCGCCCAGCAGCTCGTCACCCAGCATCGCCTCGACCCGCACTTCGTAGAACCCCTCGGTGGCGGGCGTGAACGACGTGCGGTACTCGCCGTCGCGCTGGGCGGTCCACTCCATCGGCAGATCGGTGAAGTTGCCGTCCGGATGCGTGACTGACGCCAGCACGAGGCTGTTGTTCAGTTCCTCGAAGTTGGCGTCGCCGACCGACGCCAGGATCTCCACCACCTCTTCGGGCTGGACCCGATCCGTGGGCAGGTCGATGGTCACCTGCTCCGGAACGCCGTCCACCAGCCAGCGGAGCAGCCGCCGCCAGTAGGTCTCGTGGGTCATGTCGTCGACTTCGATGTCGGCGTGCATCTGCCAGGTCCACGAATCCTGGACGGGGAAGGCAAGCGACTTGCCCGCGCCGTAACGCTGGAACGCCAGGAGCACGAGGTCGCCGCCGGGTCCGGTCAGGAGCGTGGTGGCGCCCGGCTTCACTTCCGTAATCGGGTTGACGACGGTGATCGGGGGCAGTTCCCTCCACCGCGCCGCGGAAGCCTCTTCCGTATCGGCGATCTGGGTGGCGACATGGGTCGCGCCGGCCCGCGTGGTCTCGACCGCGATCTCGGTGAAGAAGCTCTCGTCCCCGTCGTCCGACTCGTCGCCCAGCACGACGGGCAGGACGTCCGCCACGGGGGTGCCGGCGTAGCCGCCCTCCGCGAACGCCCGGCGGCCGCCCAGCATCAGGAGGCCGCCCCCGCGGTGGTTGACGAAATCTCCGATCATGCGGAGCTGATCCGGCGTGAAGTGGTTGGCCTCGATGCTGCCGAGGATCAGCCCGCTGTAGTCGTACAGTTCGCCACGCGTCGTCGGGAAGCCGCCCACCAGGTCGTCCGGCCCGTCGACGTTGAACCGCATGAACTTGTTCTCCGCCGTCCGCTGCAGGATCACGACCTGCAGGTTCTCGTCGTCCTCGACCGCGCGGCGGAGGAACTTCACCTCGAAGCGGGGCTCGCCTTCGAAGTAGAGGATCTTCTCGCGCCGGTCGTCGACCACGATCAGCGAATCCCGGACATTGTTCTGCGTCACCATCTCGCCGGGCTGGGGAGTGACCCGGAAGGTGAACAGCCGCGGACCCTCCTCCCCCGCGGTAAAGCGCAGCCGGACGGTCTGCAGGTCGTCTTCGTCGCCGAGCACGACCTCCTCGGAGCCAACGATGCGGCCCTCGTCCTCTACCTGGACGCTCACCGCCTGGCCTTCGTAGCCCCGGTGCGAAACGACGACGTCGGTGACCAGCGACGCGCCGCGGAGAACGCGCCGGGGCGTTTCGACGCGACCCAACTGGATGTCGCGGTCGAACTCCTCCCGCCCCAGGCCGACGGTGAAGACCGGGACGCCCGCCGCCTGCACGGGCAGCAACGACTCTGCCAGGCCCGCAGGCGCGTTGTCGGCGCCGTCGGTCACCACGACCAGCCCGGAAAGGGGGACGTCCGACAGCTCGTCGTGCGCCCGCTCCAGGGCCTGTCCCAGGTGTGTGCGCGTCCCGTCGTAGGTCAGTTCGTTCACGACGTCCAGACGATCCGTCTCGTTCGCGAATCCGAAGAAGCGAAGCGAGAAGCGCTCGTTCAGGGCGGCGCGCAGCGGCGCATCGGTAGACGCCAGTTGCTCCTGGACGAACTGCAGGCGCGGTGTCTCGTCGGTATCAGCGATCCGCATGCTGCGCGACTCGTCGACCAGGACGCCGAGGAAGTTCTGCTGCGGCACTACGGACGACAGGATCAGCACCGGCTGCATGAGGCAGAAGGCGAGCACCGCAAAGGCGGCGAGACGGACCGCGGTCAGGATCGACCGATCGACCGGCTGGCTGTTGCCTCGCACCTGCGCGTACGAGCGCCACGTAACCACGCCGGCGGCGATCGCCGCCAGTGCCGCCAGGCCGCCGATCCAGGACGCGCGGAAGGTGAAGTCGCCCTGCTCGAACATGAGCGGGCGATACTTGAAGAAGAACTCGAAAATCGCGTCGAACATGGCGCGGAGGATCAGCAGTCCTAGTGACTCATCGCGTAGACGATGAAGTTGATGCCCATCTCTACGGCGAAGGTCGAGAACCTCAGCGGGTACTCCGGGCGCTCGGCCCACTCCCACGCATCGCCCAGGTCGGTGTTCCAGTTGATCAGCACCATCAGCCGGCCCTTGTCGTCGAAGATGCCGCGGACGTGCGCCTCATAACCGTCCTGCTCCCAGGTCCGGCCGCCGTAGAAGTTGCCGATCGCCGGGACCTGCATGATCTCGTCGATCCGGTAGACCGTGTTGAAGACGGGGTGCTCCAGGGGAACGTCGATGATCGGATACTCCGGGAACACCTCGCGGATCTGCTGCTCGAAGGCGGCCCACTGCCACGATCCCCAAAAGTCGTCGATGACCAGGAAGCCGCCCGCCAGCAGGTAGTTGCGCAGCCCCTCGATCTCGGACCGGCTCAACGCGATGTCCCCCACCTCGAGTGCATAAAGGAAGGGGAACTTGCGGATGGCCGGATCGTCGAGCCGGACCGCGTTCTCGTACGGCGAGCCGTCGATGTCGATTAGGCGGTTGACGACGGTCATGAACTGCCGGTCCGCCTTCGGATAGTCGATCGCCCAGCGCGAATAACCCCAGCCGCTGCTGTAGATGGCGCGGGTGAAGTAGAACTCGTGCGGCCCGACCGGGCGGTTGAGGGTGCCCCGGCCGCGATTCAGCAACTCGCGCGGATCGAACGGCTGCTGCCCCTGCCGCTGGGCGTGGAGGCCGTCGCCGGTCTGTTCGACGGCAACCGGATCCGTGTCCGGAAGCGGCGCGGGCGCCGGCAGTGCGGGATCCGTGTCGGCCGGGCGAACCGCCACCGCGGCGGCGACCAATGCCGTCAGAACGACCGCGACCCGTGCAATTCGTGACGGATGCATCGGTTGCTCAAGAGAGATTCGGCCGGGCGCCTGCCGGAGTCCGACAGCCACCGCCCACCCTGGACGGGAAGGGTTGCCCGGGTCACAACCCCTGCCATCGACCGCACCTCCCTCGTTCTCGAATCGCAGCATAGCACAGCCGGTCCGCCGGTTAGGGCCGGGGCGGTTGTCTCCTGCCCGGAGGGATGGTACCCTTGTCGAGCCTGCCTCAATACATGCGCGTTTAGCCTGATCGATGCGCGTCAGCCGGACCGCCCGCGTCCGCGTGATACGTCTCGCGCTCGCGGCCACCATCACTTTCGCCGGCCTGCTTCTCACGCCCGGTCCCGCCGCCGCGGCCGGGGAAGAGCAACGCGCCGACTTCGCCTTCGGCTGGCCGCGCTGGTCGGTCGCCATCCGCGGTCTGGTTCAACGGGCGCGGGCCGAAGGGGACTTCTACGAGTTCGTGCAGGAACACCTGTTCGCGCGGCAGAGTCCGGCCGACGACCCGCGGGACCCCACCGCCGGCCACCTCAACTTCGACGCGCCGGGAATCGCCCTCGACGTTGGCTACGCGGTTACCTCGCGGCTGGACGTCCGCGTCGGCTTCGACTACCTCCAGGCGTTCGACCCTTCCGAGCTACGTCACTTCGAGGGGTCGGACGGCCTCCCGATCGAGCAGGACACGACCCTGAGCCAGGCCGGACTGAACGGCAGCCTGACGCTGGCGCTCGTGCCGCGCGGCCAGGCGATCGGAAACTACGTCTGGATCCCGGCCAGGGTCGTGCCGTACGTCGGCGTCGGGATTGGCATGACCCGCTACCGGCTCAGGCAAGTCGGTGAATTCGTCGATATCGTCGACGGCTCGCTCTACGCCGCCGAGGTGCGGTCGGCCGGCTGGGCCGGCACCACGCACCTGATCGCCGGCGCCGACATCCGGCTGTCGACGAACGTGGCGACGACCATCGAGATAAGCCAGAGTCGCGGGAGCGGGCAGTTGCGGGAAGACTTCGAAGGCTTCGATCCGATCGACCTGTCCGGACTCCGGATTGGCGCTGGCCTTCGCGTGGCGTTTTGACGCATAGTGGACGAGGATGCTCGGCCACCGGCATGGCCGCGCCGAGCCGACGGAGCCCGTTGAGGCACAGAGAGGGAAGAGCGATGCGGATCATGCAGCAAACGGTGCTCGCGACACTCGCCGTCAGCCTGATGCTGGCGTCGCCATCCGCGGCGCAGGACCGAGCCGTTGCGACGGCCGTTGCCACCGGGCAGACGCAGGCGGCCGCGGCCCAGTCCGACGCGGCCTGGCTACCCTGGCTCGGCTGCTGGCAGCTTTGGGAAGAGCAGGTGGCGCGCGCCGACGGCGACGGCTCCGAGTTTCCGGAGCGAACCGTCGTCTGCATGACCCCCACCGCGGCTGGCGACAACCCTGGGGTTCAGCTCGCGGCGCGCGGCAACGGCAAGGTGCTGGTGGAACGGACGCTCGTCGCCGACGGCGTCCGCCGCGACATCACAGAAGGCGATTGCAGCGGCTGGGAACGGCGCACCTGGTCGAACGACGGATTCCGCCTCTACACGCAGGCCGAGTTGCGGTGCGACGAGGACGCGCCGGCCCGCCAGACGAGCGGCATCAGCCTGATGTCCGGCCGCTCCACGTGGGTGGACCTGCAACTCGTGACCGTCGGCGAACGGGAACACCTGGAGATCCGCCGCTATACACCCGCGGCGAGCGGAGGCGATCTCGATGAAGACGCGCTCCCCGCGTCCCGCGACGAGATTCGCCAGGCGCGCGTGCGGGCCGGATCGGCGCTGACGTTCCCGGGAATCCGCGATGCAGCCCTTAACGTCGACTCCCGCGTCGTCGAGGCGATGCTGACCGAAACCGAACCGCGGCTCGACCTGAACGCCGCCGCCCTGAAGGAACTGGACGCCGCCGGCATCAACGGCGGCGTCATCGACCTGCTGGTCGCGCTCGCTTATCCGGAACGGTTCACGGTGCAGCGGCGGAACCGCGGCGGCGGCCGTAGCGGGAGCGCCTGGAGCAACTGGGGCGGTTGGGGCGCCGGACCGAGTTGGTCCGGGTACTACGATCCGATCTGGTACAGCGACCTCTATCCTTACTACCTCGCCCCCCTCGGCTATGGGGCGTGGGGCCGCGGCTACAATCCGTACCTGTACAACTACGGCACCAACCCCTTCTACCGGATCAGCGATGTGGACATCTCCGACGCACCCGAGGCGACGCCACGCGTCGTCAACGGGCTCGGCTACACGCGGGTGGGCCAGCGGTCCGGGGTCAACCGCGGGGCTACCGCCCGTGGCGGCAACACCTCCAGCGGCGGAACCTCGACCCGCCGGCCCGGCGGATCGTCCGGCGGCCGCGTCACCACCGGCGGCTACACGCGCGGCGGGGGCGGAGGCGGCGGTGGTGGCGGCGGAGGCGGTGGTGCTGGCGGCGGGGGCGGAGGCGGCGGGCGGACCGCCGTACCGCGGCGTTAGTATCCCTCGCCAGCGGAACTTCGAACGCGCCCGCCAGGGCGCACCGCCACGCTTGACGGCTACTCGAACGTCACTTCGAACATCGCCGGCCAGAGCTTGCCGGTGAGGTAGAAGGTTGCCGCCTCCGGGTCGTAGGCTATTCCGTTCAGGACGTCGGTCCCGCGCCGTTCCTCAAGCGTCAGCAATCCGGCGGCGTCGATGAACTGCGTGACGCGACCGGTTGCGGGATCGATCCGGACCAGGAAGTCCTGCTGATAGACGTTCGCGTAGACGGCATCGCCGACGCATTCCAGTTCGTTGATCTGAGGGAGCGGCACGCCGCGCAGCGTCACCGCCACGTCGCCGGCCGCTTCGAACGTCTCGCGGTCCCGGAACGTGAGGCGATCCGAGCCGTTGCTCATGATCAGACGCGAGCCGTCATCGCAGAGTCCCCATCCCTCGCCCCGATAGCTGAAGGTCCCGGTGGGCGCAAAGCTGTCGAGTTCGAAGACGAACGCCCGCTGCGCCTTCCAGGTGAGCATGATCAGGCGGTCGCCGACGCGGGCGAGGCCCTCGCCGAAGAAGGCGGGGGAGATGGCAACGCGGTGCTCCACCTCGCCCGTCTGCGGGTCGAGGCGCCGGAGGGTCGAGGCGCCGTACTGGCCGGTGCTCTCGTACAGCTTGCCTTCCGACCAGATCAGCCCCTGCGTATAGGCGGACGTGTCGTGCGCGAAGCGCCGGAGGACGTTCACGCCGAGTGATTCGACCTCACCGGCCGACGACTGCCGGGCGGCGGTCCCGGCGGTGGTGACGCCCACTCCGGCCGACCGGATGACGCCGACGCTCGCCGCCACGGCAATCAGCAGGAGGGCAAGAACCGGTCCCAGCAGCGAACTCCCAACCCGAGTCCGGCCGCCGGTCGGGGCCGGATCGCACGCCCGCGATGCCGAAGAACGGGGGGGCGACGAGCGCTTTCTCCTGTTGGCCATCACGGCTCCGGACCCTTCGCCATTCTGTCACAGAGCCCGGACGCCGCTCAGATCCTCAGAAGCACGCCGGTAGCGGATTCGCCGGTGGCGCGGGCGATCATCATGGCGTAGAGGGCGACCTGCCGCCGGTAGATGTCGAGCGCGTCGTCGGTGTCGTCCAGTTCGCGGTCCGTCTTGTAGTCGATGACCGTCCAGGCGCCGTCCTCGCGGAAGGCGATGTCGACGACGCCCTCGACCAACACGCCATCGTCATCGCGCATGCTGACCGGCGCCTCGCGGCGGCACTCGCCCCGGGCGAGCGCTTCGCGGGCGCGGGCGATCAGCGGATGCGCGAGCGTCCGGCGCGCCACGTCGGCGGCGGCCCGCACCTCGCCGTCGCTGGCCCCCAGCACCCGGCCATGGAGGCGGGCCAGTTCGTCGACGGGTCCCGGCGCGCCGCCGGGCGCATCGAACGGAACGGTCGAGAGCAGTACGTGCACGAGTGACCCGAAGCGCTTGCCGCCGGGCCGGCCCGCGGCCCGGTCGATGTCGATCACCTCGATGCCGTCCGGGGCGGTCGACCCGTCTCCCACATTCCGGCCCGCGCCGTCCGCCGCATCCCCGCCACCTGCCGCGCTTTCCGCCGCCGCACGCGCCCGCGCCGTCGCCGTCGTCAACTCCAGGCCGCGGCGCGCTCCGTGCTCCAGCGTGTCGTCGTGCCGCCGCCGCCACTCACGATAGCGACGCAGGTCTTCCTCCACCACGCTGTCGGGCGTCTTCTTCGAGAGCAGTTCCTCCTGACGGATACCGAAGGGCGCTTCCACGCCGAGTCCAAGCTGGCACGGATCCCACCAGACCACTTCCCGGCCGGTCGCCCGGTTCGTTCGATCCTGCTCGCCGGCGCTCTCCTGCACGCTCCGGTCCGGGAAGGGCACGATCCGCGCACCCGCCTCGTCGGGCGTGCGCGCGCTGCCGTCCCTGTCATCTTCCGTGTCACGGGTTCGGCTGCCGATGTCGGTCAGCACTCCGGGCGCCGTGCGTCCCCACCGGTGGAGGCCGGGCGAGACGGTCTCGCTGGTGGGGCCGGTGTCGTCCGGCCGCTCCAGGACCGAGTCGCGCCCGAACTTCGGGCAGCCGGGCGCCGGAGCAGCGTCCCTGCGCCGTTCCATCGGGGGATAGACCGCCGCGTAGAGCGGGCTCGTCCAGACGCCCTGCAGCGGGTGGCTCTTCCAGCCGGCGGTCTTCTCGGTCCAGTCAGCCGCCTCCAGATCCGGGGCGTCGCCGACCGCCGGCACGACCAGAAGATCGCGGGCGCGGGTCGCCGCGACGTAGGCAAGACGTATCCCCTCCTCCCGGTCGAGCGCGATCTCCTCTTCCTCGTGCTCGAGGAGGTCGATCGGCGACCAACCTCCAAGACGGATGGCGCAGAGGCCCGCCGCCGAGTCGATGAATCGGCTTGCGGCCGAGGCATGCAGACGGGCCGTCGGGTCGGCCAGGATCACGACGGGAAACTCCAGTCCCTTCGCCGAATGAACGGTCATGATGCGGACGCCGTCGCTGCTTGCTTCGAGAATCGGCGCCTCGCCCGCCTCGTGCTCCACCGCCGCGTCCGCGAGGTGATCGAGGAAGCCCCGGAACGACAGCCCGCCCCGTTGCTCGTAGCGCCGCGCGAGTTCGCCGATCTGCAGGACGTTCGCAAGGGCCTGATCGCCGGCGGGACGCATCGCGAATCCGGCGTGCGCGCGCGTAACCTCGAGCAGCATCCCGACGGTGCGGGCGATCGGCACGTCGTTGCGCCGCAGGCTGAGCTGCCGCAGAAGCGCGAGCGCGTCGGCCACGGGACGGAAGCGCTCCCGCTCCACCGTCGCCAGACTGTCGCCGTCCCCGCCATCGCCGTCCCCCTCCTCCTCCGCCTCCGGCCGCAGCGCGCGCGGGATGCGGAAGGGATGGAGACGGCGGAAGTGGTACCGCCAGGCGAAGAGCGTCTCGTCGTCGAATGCGAACAGCGGGCCGCGCAGCGTCGCGAGCACCGACAACTCGTCGTCCGGCCATTCGATGGCGGCAAGCGCGGCGCGCACGCTCGCCACTTCCTCGCGGTCGTGGAACGAACGGCCGCCCACGAGCAGATGGGGCAGTCCGCGCGCCTCGAGCGCGTCGACGTAGGGCCGCGTCTTGTCGTCGCCGAAACTGGTGAACCGCCGGAAGAGCAACGCGACGTGCCGCGCGCCGAGGGGCACGCGCGCCAGCTCGCCCCCCGGCTGCCGCTCGGTGACGGTCCACCCGCTCTCGCGAACCAGCCAGTCGACAAACGCGCCGGCCGCGTCCGGCATCGACTCCTCTATCTTCCCTTTCGTGATATTGCGCACGGCGTACGGCCGCGGCGCCGGCAGCGCAACGACCGCAGGCTGCGAAGGCACGTCCCGGCGGTACGGTGCGAGCGGCACGTAGCCCGAGCGCCGGCCGTCCCCCCCGCCAGCCCCCGGCGCGGGCGAAGCGCCCATGAGCGGCTCGAATGCCGCGTTCACCAGACGCTGAATCATGGGCACCGCGCGGAAGCTGGTGGAGAGCGACACCGCCGCCACGTCCACGCGCGCCAGGTGCTCGGTAACCTGCCGGTAGACCCCGACATCGGCGCGGCGGAAGCGATAGATCGACTGCTTGGGATCACCGACGATGAAGAGCTTGCCGGCCGCCGGCCTCACTTCGCGCCAGTCGCGCTGATCGGGATCGTCGGCCGCGAGCAGGAGCAGGATCTCCGCCTGCAGCGGGTCGGTGTCCTGGAACTCGTCGACGAAGATCCGCGCATAGCGTTCCTGCATGTCGCGGCGAACGACATCGTCGTCATGGATCAGGTCTCGCGCCCTGAGCAGCAGGTCGACAAAGTCGACCGAACCGGCGTCCGCCTTCAACTTCCCGTAGCGCTCTATCGGATCCCGCAACTCGGTCTGCAGGCGCGCCGCCAGGTCGGCATTCGCGATGCGCCGGAAGTGCTCGAGGACACCGACAATCCGTTCGTGCTGTTCCAGCACCTGAGCGCGGGTAACGTCGACGCCGTACATCGTCCGGCGCCCGCTGGCCGACGGCCGGACCACGTAGCGGTCGCCGGCGAGCTGCACCACCAGCGCCTCGATGCCGTCGTAGTCGCGGCGCCGCGGCCGGATCGCGTCGGTCTCGCGAATCTGCTGCACGACGGCGCGCACCGGCTGCATGGCCTGATACAGCGGATCGTCGCGGCGCTCCGCCCTGTCGGTCAGGTCGGCAAACTCCATCAGGTGGGCCGTCACCTGGTCGATCATCGATTCGCGCGGGAAGTTATCGCGACGCCAGGGCCGGGTGAAGTCGCGCATCGCGGCCAGGTCCCAGGCGGCGCGCGCAATCCGGTCGGTAGGGCTGTCGTCTCTCGACTCCGGAGCATCGAAGCGCGACCATTCCCGCTTGCGTCGGAGGGCGCGGCGCACTCCCTCCGGTGGATCGTCGAGCGCTGCCTGCAGCCAGTCCTGGAACGCCTCCCGGAAGAGTTGACGCGATTGCGAGTCGTCCAGCACCGCGAACTGCGGATCGACCCTCGCCTCCACCGGCCGCTCGCGCAACAGGTCAGCGCAGAAACCGTGGATCGTCGAGACCTGCGCCTCTTCGAGATGCGCGATCGCCTCGTCCACGTTGCGCGCGCGCACGGCCGGGTCGATCGCCGACGTACCGGGTGCGGCGGCAACGACGCCATCCCCCCGCCGCGCGCGCTCGAGTTCCTCGCGCAGCCGCAGCTTCAGTTCCCCCGCCGCCTTCTCGGTGAACGTGACAGCCAGAATCTGGTCGACGGTCGCGCGGCCATGCTCCAGGACGGCGACTATCCGCGCCACCAGCTCGCTCGTCTTCCCCGTCCCCGCCGCCGCTTCCACGACGAGCGACTCGTCGAGCGACTCCCGTATCCGGCGGCGCGCCTCGCCGTCGGCGAGCGGCGGATGCGCGGCGGCACCGCTGTCGCTCATGCCCGGGACCTCAATTCCAGGAGATCGCGCAGAAGCCGCCGGTCCTTCTTCTCCAGGCGGCGCTCTTCCCAGGGACCGCACACCGGCCGGAAGTCGCACCAGTCGCAGGCCCCGTCGCGCGGCGCCGGCACCAGCACGCCCGTCTCGATCGCGCGGTCGATGACCTCCAGCACCTCGATCCCCTGGCGCCTCGCGGGCTTATCCAGCCGCACCACCCGATGCTGGTAGCGGCCGGCCGACGTGGCGAAGAAAAGCTGCGACTCGCTCACCGGCCGTCGGAGCGCCTGTTCGACGGCCAGGCCGTAGAGGACCGGCTGCAGCGTCTCACCGCCGTTGACCACCATGCCCGACCTCGTCCGGTTCTTTCCGGTCTTGTGGTCGGTGACGCGCAACTCGCCCTTCTCGCTCGGCCGCGCGGGCGCTTCGATCTGATCCACGACGCCGTGGAGCAGCCAGCGCCCGTCCAGGGTCGCCGGCTCCGGCACGCTCTCGGCGTCGAAGTCGGGGCCGGACGGGAAGCCGAAGGCGAACTCGGCGTGGAGCGGGATCCACTTCCCTTGCTCGTCGGCGACGCGGCGCAGCCAACCCTTCAGGTCGGTCCGCATCGCTTCGATCTCGTCCCGCCAGACCCGCTCGATCGCGGGGACCAGCTCGTCCTTCCGGCGCGCCGCGACATCGTCGAGAATCCTGTCGACCTCCTGCTCGGCGTGCGCGATCCCCGCACGCGTCACGGGAAGGGCCTTCTGCTCCTGGAGCGCTCGCGTGAACTCCGCCTGCACTTCGTGGAAGATGCTGCCTCGCGTCAACGGATCGAGCTGCTCGATAGGCGTCGGGATCTCCTCGAACGGATGAATGCGCGCGACCGAGCCGAGGAAGAACTGATACGGACAGACGGCGAAACGCTGAAGGCCCGAACACGAGTAGGCGCGCCGGTCCAGCCGTTGTTCCGCCAGCATCGCGCGCGTCGCGTCGCCCACCGCGTACAGGCCGTCATGCCTCGACCAGCCCTTCTGCCAGCGCGCCCATCGCCCGATGAGCGAGCGCTGCAGGCCGCCGTTCAGATGGAACAGGTAGCGCGCCCGCCCGGTGATCGCGCTCGTCGGCTGTCTGAACAGATCGTGCAGTACCGCGAGGTCGTGTTCCGTGTTGTCTATCGCCAGATCGGGATCGGGCGGCGCCGGCCAGGCGAGCCGGGCCGTCACCTGCCTGGATGCCTTCCGCTCCACCTCGCGGAAATCAGGGATGCGGCCGGTGCGGGCCCGCTCGATGTCGAGTGCGTAGAACGACGGAACGCGCGGGCGCGCCTTGCCCGCTTCCAGACGGGGATACGAGACCCGGAGGCGCTCGGTGGCGGCGCCGAGGGTAACCTGCAGCAGCAGCTTCTCGCCCTGGTTCAGATCGTGGCGGCTCGGGAGGCCGAGGCGCAGCGTGTCACCGTTCTCCCCCGGGCGGTCGTTGACCTCCGGGCTGTCGTTCGCCCCCGCGTCGTTGAGCGCGGTGCGATGCCGGTCGAGCAGCAGCGGGTCCTGCCGGTGCCGGTGCGGAAACACCCGCTCGGCGAGGCCGGGGACGAAGACGACCCGGAAGCGCCGGCCCCGCAACTGATCCGGGCCTCCGACGAAGACGCGGCCGTACCGGCGGCGCGGCGGATTGCGCTGCAGGTCGGTCAGCCGATCGGTCAGCACATCGCGCACGTCCCCGAGCGGCGCCGGCCCGACGTTGGCCATCGGCCGCAGGTCGCCCAGCACGGCGAGGACGTCGTCCGGATCCTTCAGGACCATCGGCGCCAGCGCCTCGAGGTGGTCGAGCCATTCCCCCCAGGGTGCGCTCTGCGGGAACGCCGCCAGCCGGTCGATCACGGGAAGCGCGAACTCCCGGAGGTGCGACAGGTTCTGAATCTGATGCTCGATGCGGCGGATGCGAGGCGATTCGGGTTCGTCGCTGCGCAGCTCCGCCAGCCGGGCCGACAGGTCCGCGCCCAGGCCGTCAAGGCGGCGTTCCCACCGGTCGCGGCCCCCGACGACGGCCGAGTCGACAAGCAGCTCGTCCCAGCGGTAGGGCGCGCGGAGCGTGCCGCCCACGACCGGCGTGTCGTCGCTGTCGGCGGTCTCCTGACCCGAGTCGTCACCGCTGGCGGCGGCATCGACGTGCGCCCGGGCGGATGCGCCAGCGGCCTCATCCTCCGCGTCAATCAAGGGCGGCTGCGCCATTTGCGGCGCCATCTCCGGCGCGCTGTCGGGCGGCGTCCAGCGCTCGCCTCCGGCCGCCGGCGCGCCGGCGGAATCCAGCCGCGGGACCTGGCCCAGGGAGAGATACTCCGAAAAACGGCGGGCCGACAGGTTCTCGAGGGCGCAGGTGAGCAGCGCAAGGAATGCGCGGCCGGCGGGATGCGGGGCGCGTGTCCCTCGGGAGAAGTAGGCGTCGACGCCGGCGCGGGCGAGCGCCGTCTCTACCAGGGCGGCGTAGACCCCCGGCGAGCGGATCACGATCGCCATCTCGTCGAACCGCACGCCGCGCGCCGCTTCCTTGACGATGGCGCGCGCGATTTCCATCGCCTCGCGGCTCTCACCGGGGGCGGAGAAGAACGTCAGTGTGTCGGTATCGGGCGAGTCGTCGTCTGGCGCCGGAGGATCTCCGGCCGCGAAGAGGTAGCGGCGAACCCGGTCGAGCGAATCGCGCACCGCCGCACCATTGCCCTCCTCGCGCACGGCATCCGGCGCGTCGACCACCTCCGCGCCCGGCAGGCGCCTGAGCGCGGAGAGCGTCCGGTCGTCGCCGGTCGGAACGGTCACCAGCACCGACGCGGCGCGGCGGACGATGGCCGAAATCAGGTCGTACGTCGCCCGATCCGGGACGGCGACATCGAGCAACACCAGCGCGCCGCCGAGCGGCAGGCCGGTCGTCGTCGCGTCCTCGCCCTCCGCAACGCCCGCGGCGACGCGGAAGAGCGCCGCATCGTCCACCAGACCGGCGGCCGCCATCAGGGCGTCGTACCGGCCGGCGAGCCGGGCGACATCCGGACCACTGCCCCCCGTTGCCTTCGCGGCGTCCGGATCGACACCGGCGTGGCGCAGATCGCGGAGGGTCGCCGCCAGGGTGCGACCGAACGTCCGGAACTTCGCGATCGGATGGAGGTAGTTGAGCCGCCGTCCGGCCAGTTCTTCGAACGCGGCATGCGTGGCCACCGCCTCCGCCGCCAGCGGACTGGCCGGCGCCAGCCCGCGGCGCGCCAGCTCCATCTGCGCCACCCGCCACGCAAGCTGCCGCAGGCCGAATCGATGCAGCCCGAACAGGGCCCCCGCCTCCATGGCCAGACCGCGCGCGAGCTCGTCCGCCGCCGCATGTGTCTGCCCGACCAGCAGCACTTCGGGGGCCGGGGAGTCCTGCAGCTCCCGCCGCAGATAGTCGGCCGCCGCGTCAAGGCGTGCGCCGGCGGCGGGGCCCGTCAGGATCGTGATGCGCGAGGCAGGTACCAACGGGCACGCATCGTACCACGCCGCCGTCTGCCCCAACAGATCTGTCGCGTACCATGGGGCCGGATGGAAAAGGAGCGTCCGGACCCGGACGGGACGGCGGATGCGCGGCGGACCGGCCGGGCGCTGCTGATCGCGGGCCTCACCGGGATCGCCGTACTCGCCGCCAGCCTCGGCTGGTGGCTGTCGGATGACGATCCAACGGCGCCGCCGGCGGTCCGGCGCGCGCTGTCCGTCCTGGTGCCGGACGAGTTGGAGCTGCTTGACATCGCCGTCTCCCCCGACGGGCGGCAACTGGCCTTCACCGCCATCCGCGACGGCCGCGCACGGCTGTTCGTTCGGCCGATCGCCAGCTTCGAGGCGGTGGAACTGCCGGACACCGCCGGCGCGGAGCAGCCTTTCTTTGCGCCGGATGGTTCCGCCATCGGTTTCTTTGCCGGATCGCAACTGAAGCGGTCGGCGGTTGCGGCCGAAGCGGATCAGCCGCTGCCGGCGCCGGCGCTGGTGGCGGAACTCACCGGCATACCGGCGGGAGGCCACTGGCGTCACGACGGCACCATCGTCTTCGGCGGTCCCGGCAGCGCCGGCCTGCTCGCCGTGCCCTCGGACGGGGGAACGCCGGCAGCGATCACGACCGTCGACACCGGGTCGGGCGAGACGGCCCACGGCTGGCCCCAGCGTTTCGACGACGACCACCTCCTGTTCACCGTCGGACGCCAGGGCCGCGATCCGCGCGTCGCGGTGGTGCACGTGGAGACCGGACGCAGTCGCTCGCTGCTGCTGGCCGACGGCGGCGGCTTCCTGGTCGCGCCGAACACCATCGCCGTCGCGCGCCGCGGCGAGATCTTCGCGGCCAGGGTCGACCCGGACCTGCTGGAGGACCTGGATGATCCCGACGCGGCGCCCGCCGACCGACCTCCCGACATCGCGATTGCCCTGGGCGCGCCCGCGGACGCCGGAATGGACGGCGCCGCCGTGGCGCTGTCTCCGCGCCCCGTCCTGCGGGGAGTCGCCAGCAACGCATTCGGCTTCCACGGCCTCGGCCGGGCGCGATTCGCGGCCGCCCGCGACGGCACCCTGCTCTTTGTGCCGCCCGCCGTGACCGCCGGCGCCAGCCGCCTCGTCCTGGTTGATCGCGACGGCCGCGCCGAGCCGATCGACCAGGTCGTGGCGCAGCACCAGACGCCGCGGGTTTCTCCCGACGGCCGGCGTATCGTGTTGGGCGCCACGACGACCATCCTGCAGCGGGATCTCTGGCTGCTCGATCCCGCCGGCGGCTCACGCCAACGCCTGACCGAAGACGCCGGCGACAACCACTCGCCGGTCTGGTCACGCGACGGCCGGTCCATTACGTTCGCCTCGTCGCGCACCGGCCTGCAGCAGGTGTTCCGGCTGCGCCTCCCGGAGTTCGAGACGTCCGGTCCCCTCCTCGCCGGCGATCTCCAGACCCCCGGATCCTGGTCGCCCGACAACCGGCGCCTCGCGTTTCACGAACTGCACCCGGACCGCCGCCGCGACATCTGGACCTGGCGCGACGGGGGCGATGGCGATCCCGAACCGTGGCTCGCCACGGACGCGAACGAGCGCGCGCCGAACTACTCGCCGGATGGCCGCTGGATCGCGTATGCGTCGGACGGTGAGGCCGCCGACGGTGATCAGGTCTATCTCCGGGCCGCCACGGCCGACGCGAACGCGCCGCCGGTGCGGGTCTCGCCCGCCGGCGGGACCGAACCCGTCTGGGCCCGGACCGGCGACCTGCTCTTCTTTCGGCGAGGCCGCGGCCTGT
Organism: Vicinamibacterales bacterium; assembly: GCA_965202655.1. Classification (GTDB taxonomy): domain Bacteria; phylum Acidobacteriota; class Vicinamibacteria; order Vicinamibacterales; family UBA8438; genus VXRJ01. Next base: position 1,592,752 of record CBDBBK010000001.1, read on the forward strand.
ACGAAGCGCCGATCGACAATGACGCCGGCGGCCGGCCGTCGGCGAGCGGACCGGTGCTGCTGTTCGAAGGATCGTTCCTCGCGGATGCGCTCGGAAACCTCCCGGCCTACGACGTCACGTCCGAGGGTCGATTCGTGATGATGGAACTTGCGAGCCGTCCGAGCGTCGTACATATCGTGAGCGGTTGGCACGCGGCGGTATTCCCGGCGCCTCGGGACTGAAACTAGAATCGCGAGGGCGATACACGGACGAGATCCCGAGAGCCGGACTCGCCGCGACGAACGCGCAACAACGAGGAACCAGCGATGAACACTCAGCAGACACCCGGCGGCACGAACCCCAGGCAGCTCCGGCGCTCGCTCGTGGACCGGCGTCTCGGCGGGGTATGCGGCGGCATCGCGCGCTATCTCGACACCGATCCGGTGTTCATCCGCGTGCTGTGGCTCGGCCTCACCGTAGCGGGGCTTCTCGGTCTGGGAATCGGCATTTTCCTCGGCGTCTTCGCCTACATCGTCTGCTGGCTCATCGTGCCGGAAGCGGAGGAAGGGTCGGAACCGATTGTTCAGGGCGCAAGACGGCTGGAGCGATCTGGCACCGACATCAAGCTGGCGGGCGTATGCGGCGGTATCGCCACTTACTTCGGCGTCGATCCGAGCGCCGTGCGGGTGCTGTGGGTGCTGCTCACGCTCTGCACGCTCGTGATCGGCGGGTTGCTGATCTACCTGGCGTCCTGGATCATCATGCCGCAGGGCGCGGCGCCGGTCGCGGCCGCCGCGGGGCCGGAGCCGGATGCCTCACCGCCACCGACGGAAGCCGCGGACTCGCCGGCGGACGCCGCGGCGCCCGCGCCGGACTCCATGGAGGCGACGACCGACACCGCCGCGGAAGAACCGCGGTCCTGACGGCTCGGACCCGCAGAATTCTCGCCGCGAGGTCCTGGGAGCCCCGTGGTGAAACCCCGCGTATCACCGAGAGCGGCGAGCGGGCTCCTGGTCGATTACCCGCGCGCCGGCCGCGTTGACCGGCCCGACATACCGATCGCTGCTGACGCCGGCGCTGGCGAACGCTCTCTCCATCGCGGCTGCAACACCATCGGCCGCCGCATCCGAGTCGGCAAACGCCAGGACGCTCGGACCCGACCCGGAAATGGAACAGCCGAGCGCACCGGCGTCGAGCGCCGCTTCCTTCACTTCCGCGAAGGCCGGCACCAGCGGGGCACGGACCGGCTCCACCAGCGCGTCGCCGATGCTCCGTCCCAGCAGCGCGAGGTCCGACTGATGCAACGCCGCCACCAGCGCGGCGACGTTCCCGAGGTTGGAGACCGCCTGGCCGATGGTGAACCGTTTCTCCGCCACCAGCCGCCGCGCCTCGGCGGTCAGCACCTCGGCATGCGGATGGACCAGGACGACGCGCAGTGCGTCAGGTACCGGCAGCGGGATCAGATCGAGCGGATTCGACGCCCGGATCAGGACAATCCCGCCCAGCACGCACGGCGCCACGTTGTCGGCGTGCGCCGTTCCCGACGCCGCCGCCTCGCCCCGCAGCGCGCACGCCACCAGGTCGTCCGCCGCCAGCGCGCCCCCGAACAGCGCGTTCACCGCCACCGCGCCCGCCACGCTGCTGGCCGCGGAACTCCCGAGCCCGCTGCCGAGCGGCATCTGCTTGTGCAGCCAGAGCCGAACGCCGGCCGCGCCGTCCAGCCGCTCGAGCGCCGCCTGCGCCGCAATCCCGACCACGTTCTCGCCGGGATCCGTGCTCAACGAGTCGGCCCCCGTTACCTCGACGATCTCGATCCCCGGTCGATCGCACCGCTCCGCCTCGACGAGGTCGCCCGGCCGCTCCAGCGCCAGGCCCAGCACGTCGAAGCCCGGCCCCAGGTTCGAAGCCGTTGCCGGCGCAAACACGCGCACCCGATCGGACATGGCGGAATTATCGCCTACCCGCCGGACGACCCGATCGCGCCGGACGGGCGGACGCTCCTCGACGCACGCACAGATGTATACTCATACTCATGAGTAAACGCCTTCAGATCGTGATGTCGGAAGAGGAGCTGGCGTCGTTGCGGCAGGTCGCCAGGCGGGCGGGGTTGACGCTGAGCGAGTGGGCGCGGCATTCGCTGCGCCGCGCGCGGGACGCCGGGTCGGGACCCACCCCAGAGAGCCGGCTTCGCGCGCTTGACGAGGCACTGGCTTGCGGACACCCGACGGGCGACATCGACACCATGCTCGCCGATATCGAGAGGGGCCGTGATCTTCGTTGATTCCAACGTTCCGATGTACCTGGTCGGGAGCCCACATCCCAACCGGGACCGGATCGAGGCGTTCCTTCGGCAGCATCCGGCGGAGGACTACGTCACGAGCGCCGAGGTGTATCAGGAGATCGTGCACCGTTACGTGGCCGTGGACCGCCGGCACGCCATTGACGACGCGTTCCGGATGCTCGATGAGCTGGTGACCACGGTATTCCCGATCATTCGCGACGACGTGGAGGCCGCGCGTCGGATCGCGCACGAGCAGCGCGTCCTTTCCGCGCGGGACTGCCTGCACCTGGCGGTGATGGAACGGCACGGCGCAGAGGTGGCGTTCACGTGCGACGCGGGATTCGACTATCGGCCCGGCGTGACCCGCGTGCCTTGAGGAGTCGGCCGAGTCGGAGACGGCGCCGGCCGGCGGCGCTTCGCAGGCAGCCGTTGCGGGCGCCGGGCAGGTATAGACTGTGGCTTTGCGCGCGCCGTGCCGGCTCGCGACACCAGAGGATGTTTGTGATGACTCCACGCCATGCCGTCGCCGGGATCGTCGTCGCCACGGTTTCAGCCGCCGCGATTGCCTGCGGGCCGCCCCCGGCGCCGGACCCGCCGCTGCCGGAGATCGTCGAGAAGGCGATCGCCTACCACGGCGGCGACCTGTACGAGCGGTCGCGGATGACCATGACCATCTCGTCGCTTTCGGGGAGTTTCAGCATCGAGGCGATGCGGAACGGCGGCACGTTCGATTACGTCGTGATCAACCCGGCCCAGGGCGAGCGGCCGGAGCGGCGGGTGCAGTTGACGAACGCGGGCGTGACGGAGTGGATCGACGGCGTCGAATCCGATCTCGACGAAGAAGGCGTCCAGCGCGCCACCGCGTTCGTGAACGCCCGGGTCTTCTTCCCGCTGCTGCCCTACACGCTGAAGGGAAACGACGTGCTCTTCGAGGATCGCGGGATCGACCGGTGGGAAGGCCAGGACCTGCAACGGGTGAAAGTGACGTTCAACCCGGGCACGAGCAACGACGCGGACGATGCCTACACGTTCTGGTTCGACCCGGAAACCGGCCGCGTCGAGCAGTTCGGCTACGACTTCGACAACGGGCTCCGCTACCGGCGCGCCATCTCGTTCGAGCGCGTGAACGGCGTGCTTTTCTCCGATCAGGACAACTACGCGGTCGACGGCGGCAAGGTGCCGGTCGACACGCTCTCGCCCGACTATGTCGCCAGCACGATGCGCCTGCTGTCGACGGTGCGGATCTCGGACGTCACGGTCGAACCGCTCTGAGCCCTGGCCTGGGAGCCCGGGGTGAAACCCCGCGGTGGCGTAGCACCGAGAGCGGCGAGGCGCCGGCCGGCGGCGCGGGTCAGTCGAAGATGCCGAGCTGGAGCTTGGCCGCGTCGGACATCCGGTCCTTGTCCCACGGGGGCTCCCACACCAGGTCGACGCGGGCGTTGGATATGCCTTCGATCGACTTCACCTTGCCCTGGACCTCCGCCGGGAGGGTGACGGCGGCGGGGCAGCCGGGAGCGGTGAGCGTCATCTTGATCACGGCGAGGCCGTCCTTGCTGACGCCGATGTCGTAGATGAGCCCCAGTTCGTAGATGTTGACCGGGATCTCCGGGTCGTAAACGGTCGAGATCTGCTCGACGATCTGCGGCTTCAGCTCGAGCGTCCGGACGGGATCGGCCTCGGCTTCGGCCGTCGGCTCCGGCGGCGGCGCGGGTTCCGCTCCGGACGAAGCCGGGTCGGGGGCGGTCAGGGCGCTGGTGTCGAAGAGAGACGATTCCGCCTGCTGCGCCGGGGGAGGCGGCGCGGAGCCGTCGACGTGGGACGGGATGACGGCCCCCGTCGCGGTGGTCTTGGTGGTCTGGGTCGGCGCCGGCCGGGAGTCCGCCGGACCCCGACCTCCCGGACCGGAGCCCGGTGCGCCAGACGGCGAACCGGACTCGCCCTCGGCTGCGTCGTCGAACGGCGGCGGCACGTCATTCAGGTTCAGGATGTCCATCGTCTACTCCGTTGTCACCGTCTCGTGGCGGTCGTCGACCGCGGCGCGCAGCGTGTGCCAGGCGAGACTGGCGCACTTGACGCGTGTCGGATAGTCGCGCACGCCGGCAAAGACGGCCAGTTTGCCGAGCTCCGCCCCGTCCGCGGCGTCGTTCGTCACGAGGTTCAGGAACTGATCGAAGATCTGGCGCGCTTCGTCCAGTGTCTTGCCCTTGACCGCGATGGTCATGAGCGACGCGGACGCTTTCGAGATGGCGCAGCCGGACCCCATGAAACTGACGTCGACGATCCTGTCGCCGTCGAGATTGACGTAGACGCCCAGGCGGTCGCCGCAAAGCGGATTGTGGCCGTCGGCATGGCGGTCGGCGCCGGCCAGTTCGCGGAAATTGTGCGGATACCGGTTATGGTCCAGAATCACTTCCTGGTAGAGCTCGCGCAGGTCGCTCATAGGGGAAACATCTCCCGCACCCGTTCGAGCGCCCGGACGAGTGCATCGATCTCCGCACGCGTGTTGTACATCGCGACCGACGCGCGCGCCGTCGCCGGCACCCCGAAGCGGTCCATGACGGGCTGCGTGCAGTGGTGGCCGGTCCGGACCGCCACCCCCTCGGTGTCCACTATCGTGCCGACGTCGTGCGGGTGCGCCCCCTTGATGACGAACGCCAGAATGCTCGCCTTGTCGGGAGCGGTTCCGATGAGCCGCAGACCCCGGACCTCAGAGAGCGCCGCCGTGCCATAGGCGAGCAGGTCGGCCTCGTGCGGCGCAATCGCCTCGAAGCCGACGCCGGTCAGGTAGTCGAGCGCGGCGCCGAGGCCGACGACACCCGCGATGTTCGGCGTCCCTGCCTCGAACTTGTTCGGCAGGTCGGCGTAGGTGGTCTTCTCGAACGTCACCGACCGGATCATGTCGCCGCCCCCCTGATAGGGCGGCATCGCATCGAGCAGCGCCTCGCGCCCGTAGAGGACGCCGATGCCGGTCGGCCCGTAGGTCTTGTGCCCGGTGAAACACAGGAAGTCGCAGTCGAGTTCCTGCACGTCGACCGGCATGTGGTAGACCGACTGCGACGCATCGATCAGCACCGGCACGCCGTGGCGGCGGGCCAGCTCGACGATATCGCGCACCGGATTGACGGTGCCCAGCGAGTTGGAAAGGTGCACGACGGAGATCATCCGCGTGCGCGGCGTGATGAGGCGCTCGAACTCGTCCATCTGCAACACGCCGCGGTCGTCGATCGGCGCCACCCGCAGCCTCGCATCCATCTGCTCGCACAGGAGCTGCCACGGCACGATGTTCGAATGGTGCTCCATGTGGGTGATGAGCACTTCGTCACCCGGTCCGACCTGACGCCGGCCGAAGCTCTGCGCCACCAGGTTGATGCTCTCGGTGGAATTGCGGGTGAAGATGATCTCGCGCGGGGAGCGCGCGTTCAGGAAGCGCTGGACGGTGACGCGCGCGGCGTCGTAGGCAGCCGTCGCTTCCTCGCTCAGCACGTAGACGCCCCGGTGGATGTTGGCGTTTCCGTTCGCGTAGTAACGGGCAATCGCGTCGAGAACCGCGTTCGGCTTCTGCGTCGTCGCGGCGTTGTCGAGATAGACGAGCGGGTGCTCGCGAACCTGCCGGCGGAGGATGGGAAAGTCGGCCCGGATCCCCTCGACGTCGAGGGTGGGAACGGGAGCGGGAGCCGTGCTCGCGGCCGCGGCCGAAGCAACCGGCGCGGGCGCCGCCGCCGTCGCGGTTTCAGGGAGTGACATGGAACGACCCTCCACCGGAGCCGGGCAACTGCGCGAGGAGGAGATCATCGAGCTGGTCCCGGATCGCGTCAATCCGGATCCGGTTCAGCAGGTCGCCAGCGAAAGCGTGGATCAGGACGTTGCGCGCCTGCTCGAGGCCGAGCCCGCGGGCGCGCAGGTAGAACATCGCGTCCTCGTCGAGCTGCCCCACCGTCGCGCCATGCGTGCACTTGACGTCGTCCGCGAAGATCTCCAGTTCCGGCTTCGTGTTGATCTGCGCATCCTCCGACAGCAGCAGCGCCTTGTTCGTCTGCTTCGCGTCGGTCTTCTGCGCGTCGATGGCGACGATTATCTTGCCGTTGAACACCGCGCGGGCCTGACCGTCGAGGATGCCCTTGTACAGCTCGTGGCTGTCGCAGTGCGGCTTCGCGTGATGGACGGTCGTGTGGTTGTCGATGAGCCGCTGCCCGTCCGCCAGGTACAGGCCGTTCAGCGTGCACTCGACGCCTTCGCCGTCCAGCACCGCGTGCGCGTCGTTCCGGACGATGGCGCCGCCCAGCGTCACCGCGTGCGACGAGAACGTCGCGGAGCGCTCGCAGCGGATGTGCATCGACCCGACGTGGTACGCGGCGGGGCTCTCGCGCACCACCTTGTAGTGATCGACGACGGCGTTCGGTCCGGCGACCACCTCGGTCACGGCGTTCGAGAAGTACGGCGCGCCGTCGCCGCCGCCGTAGCTCTCCACCACGCGAACCTGGGCGTTCTCTCCGACGAGCAGCAGGACGCGCGGATGGGTCATCACCGGCGTCCCGCCCGCCGGCGGCACGGTGACGAACAGCAACTGAATCGGTTCTTCGACCACCGTGTTCGCGGGAACGCGGACGATCGCGGCGTCGCGCAGCAGAGCGGTGTTGAGCGCCGTCAACGCCTCGCCGTCGATCGGCGCTTCCGCACCGAGGTGCGCTTCCACCGCGGCCAGGGTTTCCGCGTCGTTCGACGCGACGGCGTCCGCCAGGCTCCGCACTTCGACGCCGGACGGCAGAGCGCCCAGGTGCGAGGCGGGCGCGACCCAGGTCCCGTTGATGAAGGTGATGCCGTTCGGCACGACGCCATGCGGCCCCGCGGTTTCGATGGCGGCCTCGCGGTCCGCCTCGGTGGCCAGCGTGAACGCGGTGCCCGCGATCGGCGCGATGTTTGTGAAGCGCCAGCGTTCCAGTTTCGTCGTCGGCAGGCCGAGCGCGATAAAGCGTTCGAAGGCGCGGGGCCGCAGGTCGGCCAGGGCGGCGGGCATCGGAGCCGTGCGGCGCACCGCCTCGAAGGCGTCGGCGTAGGCTTCCGCGGGAGCGAGCGGCGTCATGGTCCCGGTCACGCTGTCAGGCCCCCGCGGCGGTGCCGGCGGCCGCGCCGTCGGCGATCCAGCTATAGCCCTTCTCTTCGAGTTCGAGGGCGAGGTCCTTGCCGCCCGACTTGACGATCCGGCCATCCGACAGGACGTGCACGACGTCCGGCACGATGTAGTTCAGCAGCCGCTGGTAGTGGGTGACGACGACGATCGCGCGCTCGGCGCTGCGCATCGCGTTCACGCCTTCCGACACTGTCTTGAGGGCGTCGATGTCGAGCCCGGAGTCGGTCTCGTCCATGATGGCGAGCTTCGGCTCGAGCACGGCCATCTGGAAGATTTCGTTCCGCTTCTTCTCACCGCCCGAGAACCCCTCGTTGACCGGCCGGTTCAGCAGGCTCTGATCGATGTGCAGGATGTTCAGCCGCTCCTTGACGAGCGCCATGAAGTCGATGGCGTCCAGCTCCGGCTCGCCGCGGTGCTTGCGCACCTCGTTGACCGCCGCCTTCAGCAGGTAGGCGTTGTTCACGCCCGGGATCTCCACCGGGTACTGGAAGGCGAGGAAGACGCCCTCGCGCGCCCGATCCTCCGGCTCCATGTCCAGCAGGTCCTGCCCCCGGTAGGTGACCGAACCGGCGGACACGTCATAGTCTTCCCGTCCCGCGAGCACCGCCGCGAGCGTGCTCTTCCCGGAGCCGTTCGGCCCCATGATGGCGTGCACCTCGCCCGCCTGCACCGACAGGTTGACTCCCTTCAGGATTTCTCGCCCCGCGACCGAGGCGTGCAGATTCGTGACTTCCAGCATGACTAACCGACACTTCCTTCCAGACTGATACCGAGCAGCTTCTGCGCCTCGACCGCGAACTCCATCGGCAACTCGCGGAAGACTTCCTTGCAGAAGCCGTTGACGATCATGTTGACGGCGTCCTCCGTCGACAGCCCGCGCTGCCGGCAGTAGAAGATCTGGTCCTCGCCGATCTTCGACGTCGACGCCTCGTGCTCCACCTGCGACGACGTGTTGCGCACCTCCAGGTAAGGGAAGGTGTGCGCGCCGCACTTGTCGCCGATGAGCAGGGAATCGCACTGCGAGAAGTTCCGCGCGTCTTTGGCGTTCTTCCCGATGCGGACCAGCCCGCGGTAGGTGTTCTGGCCCTGGCCGGCCGAGATCCCCTTGGACACGATCGTGCTGCGCGTGTTCCGGCCGAGGTGCAGCATCTTCGTCCCGGTGTCTGCCTGCTGGTGGTTGTTGGTGACGGCGACCGAGTAGAACTCGCCCACCGAGTTGTCGCCCTGCAGGATGCAGCTCGGGTACTTCCAGGTGATCGCCGAGCCGGTCTCCACCTGCGTCCAGGTGACCTTCGCGTTCGTGAACGCCTTGCCCCGCTTGGTGACGAAGTTGTAGATGCCTCCTACGCCGTCCTTGTCACCGGGGTACCAGTTCTGGACGGTGGAGTACTTGATGGTCGCGTCGTCGAGCGCGACCAGCTCGACCACCGCCGCATGGAGCTGGTTCTCGTCGCGCATCGGGGCCGTGCACCCTTCCAGGTAGCTGACCGACGCGCCCTCGTCGGCGACCAGCAGCGTCCGCTCGAACTGGCCCGTCTGCGCCGCGTTGATCCGGAAGTAGGTGGACAGCTCCATCGGGCACCGCACGCCCTTCGGGATGTAGGCGAACGATCCGTCGGAGAAGACGGCCGAATTGAGCGCGGCGTAGAAGTTGTCCGAAGCCGGCACCACCGAGCCCAGGTACTTCCGGACCAGGTCGGGATGATCCCGCACCGCCTCGGAGAACGAGCAGAAGATGATCCCGAGATCGGCCAGCTTGTCCTTGAACGTCGTGGCGACCGAAACCGAGTCGAAGACCGCATCGACCGCGACGCCGGCCATCATCTTCTGTTCCTCGAGCGGGATCCCCAGCTTGTCGAACGTCGCCTTGATCTCCGGATCGAGGTCGTCGAGGCTCTCGAGCTTCGGCTTCTGCTTCGGCGCCGAGTAGTAAATGATCGACTGGAAGTCGACCGGCGGATAGTGGACGTTGTGCCACTTCGGCTCGATCATCTGGCTCCAGACGCGGAACGCGTTCAGCCGCCAGTCGAGCAGCCACTCCGGCTCTTCCTTCTTCGCCGAGATCACCCGGATGATGTCCTCGTTCAACCCGGGTGGAATCGCGTCGGCGTCGATATCGGTGACGAACCCGTACTTGTAGTCCTGGGTCGCCAGTTGTTCGATGTTGTCGGTCGATGTTGCCATCATCCATCTCCCGCGCGGCCAAAAAAGCCCGACCGGAATGGTCGGGTATCAGGATTCTATCGAACCGCGCGGGGAAGGCGCAAGGGGAAGGCGCGCAACGCCTGTTCACATCTCCCGCCGCCCGTGCGTTGTACCCAATGAGAGCCGCAATGACGCGGCCACCGCGGCAAGGAGATCGCCATGGACGAAATCCTCATCCCGATCGCTTTCTTCGGCTTCGTCGGCTTCGTCGTCTGGATTGCGGTATCGCATAACACCCGCCGCGCGAACCTCCGGGCCGAGACGCAGAAACAACTGCTCGAGAAGTTCAGCTCGGGCCAGGAACTGGCAGCGTTTCTGGAGACCGGAGCGGGGAGGGAATTCCTCAAGGGCAACATCGAAGAGAAGCAGTCGGGACCCCGGTGGCTGGGAATGGCGCAGGGCGCGACCGTGGTCATCTTCCTCGCCATCGGCTTCCTGGCGACGTCCGGAGCAGAAGGAGAGGGTTACCGGACGATGCCGGGCACGCTCCTGCTGGCCATCGGCCTCGGCCTGCTCGCCGCCGCGGGTCTCGCCTGGTACGCCGAGCGCAAGCAGGACGACGACGATCAGTCCGGTGACGGACTCCCTTAACCACGGGCTGCTAGAGTGAACCTGTGAGCTACGCGCCGGTGTGGGAAACGACGCTGGATACACGCGCCGCCCTGACGAAGGACGTCGGCCGCGCCGGTCACGGCGCGCCGGCCTTCGACCGGGCGGCGTTCGAGGTGTTCTACAACCGCACCGAGCGCCCGCTCCGGGCGTATCTTCATCGACTCACCGGCAATTCGAGTCTGGCCGATGACCTGGCGCACGACGCGTACTTCCGGCTCCTCCGGAGCGCCCCGCCGACGGCGGACCCCGCCGCGCTCCGCGCCTACCTGTTTCGCGTCGCGACGAACCTCTACCGGGATCACTACCGGCGGATCGGCCGTCGCGAGGCGGAGCTTGTCGAACCCGATGCGGAAGTCGCGACACAACCCGACGGCGCCGTGCGGACCGACATGAACCAGGCGCTCGGTCGCCTTCGACCACGCCAGCGCGCGCTCCTCTGGCTAACGTATGTCGAGGGCCTCACGCACCGGGAGGTGGCGACCGTCCTCGGCCTGCGCCCCATCAGCGTCGGGCCGCTGTTGTGGCGGGCGCGACGCAGCCTCGCCAAGGGGCTGCGAGACCAGGGACTGGAGCTGAAACCATGATCGGCATCTGCCGGCACGACGCCGCGGTCCACGAGGCGCTCCGAACCGGGGAGTGGACGCCGGCGCTGCGCGAGCACGTCTCCGGCTGTCCGCGATGCGCCGAGGCCGTCGCCATCGGCCGTCTCCTCAACGCCATGCCTACCCCGGAGCCGTCGGCGCGGACCGCCGACGTCATGTGGTGGCAGGCGCAACTGGCGACCCGCAGCCATCGCACGGACCGCGTCCACCGGACGCTCGCGGTGATGGAGACCGTCGCCGTCAGCATCGCGGGCGCACTCGCACTCGGGGCAGTGATCTGGGCGCTGCAGCCGGTCCTGCCCGACCCGACCGTCCTGCGAACCGTGCTTGCCACTATCGCGGTGCCGCCGACAGCGCTTCCCGACCTGGGGGCGATTCCCAACGCCGCCTGGGTCGGGGCCGGGCTGCTCGTATCCCTCGCCGCCGTCTTCGCAAACCGCGTCTGGGGCGACGCGTAGCGTTCGACTGATCCCGAGGCCACCGGAACCGGGAAGGAAACCCTACTCCTCCGTCGGCTCGTGCTGGGCCTCGCCCTCCATCAGCGCCGCCTTGATGGTGGACGCCCAGATCTGCGTGCCCTTCTCGTTCAGGTGCAGGCCGTCGTCGATGAAGATGTCGTCCATCACCTTGCCGTTGGACTGCAGGAAGGGATTGGCGACGTCGATGTAGGAGACGAGGTCGTGGCTATCCGCGAAGCGCCGGGAGAGCGCGTTGGCTTCCTGCGCCTTGTCCCAGACATCGACGCGGGCGAGGCTCGGCTTGACGGACATCACGTAGACGCGCGCCTCCGGCACCTCGGCGTGAACGCGGTCGACGATGGACTCGAGCCGCCCGACGATCTCCTCCGGCGCGACGCCGTACGCCGTGTCGTTGTCGCCTTCGTAGATGACGACGGCGCGCGGCTTGTACTTGATGACGATGCGATCGAGGAAGTACTCGAGGTCCTGCATCGTGCTGCCGCCGAACCCGCGCGGGATGACGGTGAGCGGAGCGAGATCCTGCTTCAGGCTGGGATGCCAGCGCCGGATGCTGGAGCTGCCGGTGACGACGATGGCCCCCTCGGGCGGCATCATGGCGCGGTCTTCGGCTTCGAACGCCTGGATGGCCTCCTCGAAACGGGTCGGATCGATGGTCTGGGTCTGCGCCGCGGCCAGCGTCGTAAAGCCGAGCGCGAGCACCAGCAGGACGGCTATGCGGGCGTAACGAGTCTTCATGTCAGCCTCCAGGGTCGTTCAGCGTGGGAAACCAGCACGTGCCCACGCGGTGGGCGTCATTATAGAAGGTCGAGGGCCGAAAGCGCGTCGGTGTTCGTCAGCGCCCCGCGGCCGGCTGCCAGGCATCGGCCAGCCGCCGGCTCTCGCGAACTTCTTCGTCGGTCATCAGCTCGGCCAGCGCGTCGCGTTGCCCGGCGTAGAGTTCCCGCGTGAAGTTGCTCTCGGCACCGCGCCACGCGAGCTCCAGCCACAGGTAGGCGCGGACGTGGTCTTCTTCCACGCCGGCTCCGTAGGTGTACAGGTAGCCGAGGCCCGCCTGCGCCGGCGCATAGCCCTGCTCGGCCGCCGCCCGATACCAGCGCGCCGCTTCGGCGTCGTTACCGGCGACTCCGCGGTTCCGGAAATAGAGCAGGCCCAGGTTGTATTGCGCCGGCGCGAAGCCCTGGTCGGCGGCAAGCTGAATCCATCGCGCCGCTTCGGCGTCGTCGCGCTCCACACCGCGGCCCGCGTAGTAGCGGCTGCCGACCTCGTTCTGCGCGGCGGCGTCGCCCTGTTCCGCGCGCTCCAGCAATCCCGGGGGCAATTGTCCGGCGCGGGCCGGCTGCATCGCGCCCGTCGCGGCAGTTGCAGCCGCAACCAGCCACGCGGTCAGGAGCCCGCGGCGAAACCCCGCGCAGAACCAAGAGCGGTGAGGCGCCCGCATGCCCGAATCCCTCCGCCGCAGCCTCAGCGGTAGTCGTCTGCGTCCAGCGAGACCCGGATGATCTCTTCGTCGTTCCGGAGCACGACGTGGCGGTTGGCAAACGCCGGGTGCGCCCAGACCACGAGCCGGTCGCTCTGCCCGTGGCGGAACCGCGACGCCGTGCCGGCCCGCGACCCGCCGTAGCCGGAGCGGGACGTCGGGTGCAGCAGGTGGGTCCGGTCCAGCTCGACGTAACCGTCGGGGTTGAACTGCGCGATGATCAGATCGCCGTTCTCGTTGTAGACGAAGTAGCGGTCCTCGTGCTGGACGAAGTAGGCGGATCCCCAGCGGTTCCGGTTGGTCAGCCCCTCGGCCTCCCACAGGCGCTCGCCGGTCTCGGCGAGCAGCCCGCGCACCTGCCCGTGGCTGCCGATGCCGTAGATGTAGTCGCCGACGACCAGCGGCGTCGTCATCACGGAATGCAGCCCGGTCTCTTCCGCCACCTCGATGCCGCCCTCCACGACACGGTTCGTCCCGTCCTTCCAGACCGCCGTCGCGGCCGGCCGGTCGAGGTCGAGGCGCATCATCATCGAGCCGGTATAGAACCCCGACACGAACAGGTACGAGCCGCTCTGGACGGCGTCGGCCACCGTCATGTTGGCGCGTCCCTCGAACGGCTCCTCCCAGTAGAGCTCGCCCGTCTCCGGATCGAGTGAGGACAGCCCGCGGGGGTGCCAGACGATCAACTGCCGGGCGCCGCCCGCCTCGATGATCTTCGGCTGGTTGTAGCCCATCTCGGTCCGGGTCTCGATGGCGCGCCAGACTTCGTCGCCCGTGTGCTTGTCGAAGGCCATCACGAGGGCGTCCGGCTCGCCGCCCACGAGGAAGATGACCCGGTCGCCATCGACGAGCGGCGCGCTCGACGTGCCCCAGATCGGGATGCTCGTGTCGTATTCCGCGACCGTGTCCTTTTCCCAGATCACGGCGCCGGTCGCCGTATCCAGGCAGAGGATGCGCCCCGTCGAGCCGGTCAGGTAGACGCGGTCGCCGTCGACGGTCGGCGTGGCGCGCGGGCCGGTCGCATACGTGAACATCAGCATGCGGTAGGTGGTCGTCCACTCGTGGGTCCAGAGCACCTCGCCGGTCTCCTCGTCGAGGGCGAGGATGCGCTCCGTGCCGTCCATCGTGCGCGGCTCCGTCTCGATGTAGTCGAGGACGAACACCCGGCCGTCCGCGACCGCCGGGCCGGCGTACCCGCCGTTCACGGGCGCGCGCCACTTCACGATGAGCCCCTCGTCGGGGAACTCGCGCAGAATGCCGGTCTCCGTCCAGATGCCGAGCCGCTCGGCGCCGCGCCACTGCGGCCAGTCCTCGGCGAGGACGGTCGATCCGGCCGCCGCCGCGGCCAGGAGGCCGAGAGCCACAGCGAAACAGGTGAACCGCGCTGATCGGGATGTCATGCCGTGGCCGCGCGCCTGGATTCGAAACATGGGGGGCCTCCTCCCGTATGCAGAGAAGGTAGCACGGCAGGGTGGGCCACTCCGACCTGATCCTCCGATTGGTCGAGCGGGAACGTGAACACCGCTTGGGAACTAGAGGCTGTACGCCGACAGAAACCGCTATTAAAACTTGCGGCCTGTTTCTTTAACATGTAGGCCCCGCGGCGAGGCCTCATGTTGCAGGTTTCGCCTGTATCTATTAATAAGCACTCCCCGCAAGAATCACGCGACGGGTGGCCCGAGAGAATCTGCGATAGTCGAGGTGAAAAGCGATGACCAAGCAATACAAGAGTGAAGCGCTAGCGGCAGCACATGAGGCGGCGCTCGGACTCGCCGAGGCCGGTTTGATGTCGAAGCGGACGATGCGAGCGTTCGACGAGATGTGCCTCACGCCAGTCGAAGAGATGGCCCCAGAGGATATCCGCGCATCCCTGCGGGAGCCTGGTGCGGCCGAATCGATCACGGCGGACCCGCAGGACCGACGAGCCGGGCGCCCGTTTCCGCCTCCCGGTAGTCGAAGAACTCCTGGGTGATGGAGCCCTGGAATGCTCCGGCCGCCGTCATGATGCGCCCGCTCACGGTGGTCCGCGCCGGCATCCAGACGCCGCCGACGGGTGTCATTTCCGCTGATGCTTCGAATCCCTCGACCCGCGCGAGCCACTGGAGGGGCAAGAAGTCCATTCCCGCGTTGGCGAACGCGTATTTCGCGATCTGCTCCGCCTCCGGATCGACCCAGAACGTCACGAGCGAGGTCTTGTTGAACCCCTGGTTGAGCCGGGAATTGGACGCCTTGTCGTCCAACCCGCTCGGGTAGTACTCGATGCTGACGACGTCGCGGCCGGCGACGGTGTCGCGGCCCGCGAAGTAGTAGGCGCCCGGCTCGAACGGGAACTCGGTGCCGTAGAACGCGTCGCTGACGAAGCGCGGCGCGAGATCCTGCGGATCGCCGTGGGCGCGCCGGCGCCACTCACCGCGCCGCCAGTCTTCCTCCGCATCGCGACGGTCGTCCGGGCCGATGTCGAGGTCGTCGATCCGCATGGGGCTTCGGACGGCCACGCCGTCGAGCACATACCACTCGTATTCCCGCCGGAGCCGGGAGTACGGGAACTCCAGCGGCGCCTCGAGGTCGACGGAAAGGGTGCTGCGCAGCGTGAAATCTCCCAGCGTCCGCCATGCCGTGTACCGGTTCTCGAGCGCGCGCTCCATGAGCGTGTCGACGTCATTGGCGGGCGTACGGGCGGTCGGCGTCGCGCCGGCCCACGCGACGGCCGCCACCAGAACCAGGCTTCGCAGGATGGCGCCCATGTCAGAAGCTCAGGTCGACGCCGATCGACAGACCGACTCCGGAGAGGTCGTCGACGCCGGCGTTACCCGTCGTCGCCAGATAGATCGCTTCGATCGGAATCGAGATGCGCTCGCCGAGCACCACGTTGAGCCCGCCCATCACGCCAAGGCCGAAGCCGTTGGCCGTCACTCTTTTCGACCACGCCTTCTCGACAACCAACTGCTCCTGAACGAAGTAGAGGTTCGTCTGGAGATAGGGGACGACGCGCTTCCCGTTTCCCCGGCTCCGCCCATTGACGCGAACGCCGGGCCCGATGAACCCGGTGGCCAGCTCGACGGTCCGGGAGGCCGGCGTGGTCCATTGGCCAATCCAGTGTCCGGCGTGCAGGGCGAGATCGATGGAGGGGTTGAGGGAGTACCGGTAGCTGACGGCGCCATAGAACGTGTTCCTGCCGGCGTCGAGGTCGAGGCCGGCGAACTCGAAGCCGTCGGCCGAGTTGTTGAAGACGCCCGGTTGCAGGCCTACATGGTGGGCTCGCGGCTTCGGCTCCGCCTCCTGGGCCGCCGCGGGTGAGCACGCGAGCACAAGGCCCGCCACGAGGGAACGCTGAACGAGTAATCGTGCATCCATGCCGGAAGCAGGATGCAAATTGCGTGCCGCCAAGGTGCGCTAGTTCGGCTCGCTCGCCGTCAGACGTTCGAGAAGATCGGGGTCGATCGACCGCTTGACGGTGCGCCGGTCGAGATCCAGCCGGCGCGCGGTCTCCTGGTAGCTACCCGTCGTTGCGTAGACGCGCGTGCAGTACCGGCTGAGGAGTTCCCTGGCGGTCAGATCGCCGTCACGCCATGCCGCCGCGACGCCATCGGCCGCGTCGGACGCCGCGGGAGCCGTCCTCGGGCGGTAGCGCTTGTGCACCAGCACGTTGCAGACGCACTGCTCGAGTTCCCTCACGTTGCCCGGCCACGCATAGCCGGCGCCGAGGTCCCGCTCGATGCAGGTCAGCACCTCCTCGGCCAGGTCCGAAGCCTCGTCCGGGCCGACCACCCGCTCGCTGACGAAGAGCACCATGTTGCGAAGCTCGTCCGGCGAGTCGCGCAACTGATCGCGGAGCGACGGCGTTTCGATGAGATCCGCGCACAGCCGGTAGTACAGGTCTTCCCGGAAGCGGCCGGCGCGCATCTCGGCATCGAGATCACGGTTGGTCGCGGCGATCAGCTTGCCCTTGAACTCGCGGGGCGCCGTCTCGCCAATCCGTTGAAACTCGCGGGTCTGCAGGACGCGCAACAGCTTGACCTGAATCGACGGGTCGAGCTCGCCGATCTCGTCGAGCAGCACCGTGCCCAGCGGCGGGCACGATTCGAGCCAGCCGACGCGATCCGCCAGCGCCCCGGTAAAGGCGCCCTTCCGGTGCCCGAACAGCTCCGACTCGATGAGGGTGGGTGACAGCGCGGAGAGATTGACGGCGTGAAATGCGCCGTCGAGGTTCGTCGCGAACATGCCCCGCTGGGGGTCGAACGGGATATAGCGGGAGAGCCCGATGGCTCGGGCGACCAGCTCCTTGCCCGTCCCCGACGGCCCGGTTACCAGCGTCGTCACGTCGTGCATCCGCCGGTAGAGCGAGCGGCGGTAGCGGCGCATGTCGTGCGTGAAGATGGACTGCCAGACATCCGCCCGCAACTTCGCGGCGGGCTTCGACGTGCCGATGATGTTGCGGAAGATGAGGTCGAACGCGCGGCGGGCCTGGAAGAAGCAGGCGAACAGGTGCGGCGGCTCCACGCGCCACGGCAACGGGATTCCGTCGAGCGCCAGGTAGTGCTCTACGTCGCGGTGGAATCGCTCGTAGAACGCCAGCCTCCGGCGGCCGCGGCCGGGGTCGACGTGGACCTGGTGCAGGTCGCCCTCGTACCGCCAGTAGAGCATCTGGCCGACGACGTAGGCGTACAGCGCCAGCTCCTCCGGAGTCGCCGATCCCGCCCGCAGCAGGCGTTCCCGGGCGTCCCGCGCCGCCCGCTCGGAGGCGGACACCAGCGGTTCGAGTGCCGGATTCCCCTCATAGCCCGCCTCAAGGCTCCAGACCGGCCCGTGCGGGACGAAGTCGTCGCCGAGAACCGCGTGTTCGATCTCGATGAACTCGGAGCCGAACGGATTGGTGTAGGCCAGCCGCGCCAGCGACTCCATGGTTCGACGCTCCTGCGGCTTAAAGAGTGGCAAGACATGAAATGTACGTCGGCGTACATTTCATGTCAAAGCGTGCTGCGATCCCGCTCGGCCCGGAGCGGGAAGCAGTGACGGCCCGCCTCGTGCCGCGAGAACGGCCGCCCGCGGCGGAACTCGCTCTCCTCGCTGGCCCGCTCGAAGGTGGCGCACAGCTCGTAGGCCGTTCCTTCCCCGGCCGCGTAGCCGTACGGCTCGCTGGTGACCGGATCGTTGATGGCGACCTGCACGTCGGAATTGCGCTGCAGCTCGTCGAGCGTTGCGGGAAGCCGTTCGTGCGTCGCCTCGTAACGGTCGATGGCCCGGGAGATGGCGTCAAGATCCTGCGCACGGCGCGCGTCCAGCCGTTCCAGCCGCTGGTCGGCCGGTGACCCGAGCGCCACCAGACCGGCGACGACGGCGACCAGCACGGACGCGGCGCCGAGGGTGGGAAGGAGATCGCGCCGGCGCGGCGTTCGCGTTTCGCGCGGATCCCGCTCGGTATCCCGCAGGTCCCGAAGGTAATAGCTGAACACCCCGCCGGCGATCGCGGTCACGGTCAGCGACTTCAGCACGAAGCGGGCGGTCAGCTCGCCGCCGAGAAGGCTGTAGACGAGCCCGGTGACGGCGCCCACGAGAACGCACGAGGCGACGAAGAGCGTGAGGTACGTGAGCTGCTGCCGGATGCGCGACCGGCGGGTGCTGGGCTGCGCCTCCACGCCGCGGCGAATGATCCTGGTGACGAAGACGAACACCGGGCTCGCCACGACCAGGGCCGACACGGCGAACCGGAGGATCTCGCGGATCACGAACGGCGGCAATCCGGCCGGGTCCGGCAGGAAGGTATCGATCAACCCGAAGACCGCCGCTCCCAGGCTGTAGGCGCTGACGAAGAGCGCCATGAACATCACTACATAGAGGAAGGCTTCGCGCGGCCGCGTCGAGACGGCTGGCCGCGGAACCGGGATGGGCGATTCGACGTCCGCGAATCCGGCCAGCGCGCGCCGCACCTGATCCGCCGGCCACCCCGCCCGCACCAGGATGTCCGCGATCCGCTCGCGCGGCAGTTCCCGTTCCAGACCCTCTTTGACAAAACTGACCAGTTCCGGGCTGAGTGCCATCTTCGTTCCTCCTCCGGCGGTGCCCGTCCCCGGCCGACTTGGGGCCACGGCGCCGCTCCTCGGCTCTGGAGAATGCAAGCATCGTGCCAACCGGATGAGGTTGCTCAGGAACGCCCTATCGCGAGGCGTTTTGGTCGATCGAAGGCAGCACGCACAGCGGGTTCCGCCGGGTGCACAGTACATGCAATGTCATGATGTACACTGCGTGTACTTCTGGCTCCCACGAGCGGCGGACGGAACGCCCGCGACTATGATGAGCGCATGGGCTGGGTCAGGATTCCGCTGCTGGTGCTGGCGACGCTGCACGCCCTCTTCTCGGCGTTCACGGCGCTGGTCGGAGCATTCGCCGACGGCGGCGACGTCTGGCAGCGGCTGCTGCTCATCGTCGTTCACCCTATCGGAGCTGCCGGCGTACTCATGCTCCTGTTGCTGCCCCGCCTTTCAACCGCCAGGGTCCTCACCATTGTGGCGCTGCTGACGGTGAACGTGACCGGCGACCTGCTCGTGGCCGGGTGGATTGCCACGGGCGCGATTCGGGGAGACTGGGAGCTTGCGCTCGCCTTCGCGGTGGTGCCGACCCTCGGAATCGCCTACGGACTGGCTCGGCTCCGAGCAGAAACGACTAACGGTCCGCCAGCCTAAGCGCTTGGTGGTTGCCGAATTTCGGCCTTGTAGACCTGGGCCGTCAGATCGACCTGGACTTCCAGGGGGGGCCTCAGACAGAAGGCATGAGGCTCCTTCCGGAAGTCGTACACGCGGATGAGCCGAAACTTGTCCTGATTCTCCCTGGACACTCGTTCCTCGTTGGCCGTCAGGAAGAAGGGGGTCGGCGCTTGTCCGTTGGTGGTCTTGACTTCAAGCCACCGCACCGCGCCTTCCCGACTGAAAGACAGGATGTCGAAGCCAGCGCCGTCATCGTCCTGAGCAATCCACTTGACCTGCTTCGACAACCCCAGCTGGCCACGATTGTGCAAGCGTCGCCGCTCAGATTCGAACACCAGTTCCTCGCCGGCCGTTCCAAGCGCTCGGTTACGGGCGTCACGTTGGGCCGGATCGAACTTGCGGATGATTCGGGTCACCTGATCGCCGACCGGTGGCCGTCGCGGCCGGGCCGGCGGCGGAGAACGATCGAAGACCAGTTCCCGGGATCCCGGAATCGGGTTCTGTCCCTCCAATAAGTCACGGAGTTCTGCGTCTACGTTCAGACGAGCGTCGACTGCTTCCAGAAGTAGCGCCTGATAGTTCTTGGCTGGTAAGTACCCCTCGATGCGCGGTAAGCCCAGGTCGACCATGACGGCACTGATGTTCTGGTGCTTCCGCTCGATTGAACCAGGCGACCGATCGATCCGTTGCATGAGCCGTCGCCGCCGTTCGCTCTTGTTGTAACTCGCGCCGGCCTGCTCAAGACGAAGCATCTCCAGGTAATCACGAACGATCCGGTCGACCTCTTCTCGGCGCCAGTTCTTGCTCATGACATCGCGCGGCCCTGCAAGGGAGTCAACACGCTGATTCTAGGGACGCGCTGCCGCACGTCAACAATCTTGACACCTCCCAGGCCCCGCACCAGGATCGAAGGCGTGACGACCGAGGACAACGAGAGGTCACTAACCGGACTGGCGGAATGGCTGGGAGCCTACCCTCCGGCCAACGCGCTGTTCGCCAAACGACTATCGGCGCAGGACACGCTCGCCATGGGCCGCCGCTGGGGCTGGCACGGCACGAACATCCCCAAGACGGTTGTGTCGGATTGCATCCCCACGTTCGATCCGCGCGATCGCAAGGCCGGGTTCGACCTCGTCATCGACTCTCACGACGGCCCCGCCTGCCACAGCCGCACGCGCGTCGTGTGGTACAACGTGCGGTCGCGGCTTGATGCCCGCCTTGCCGACCTCGGCAACGGCTCTCCGCTTCTTGACCCCGAGAACACCGGTGCGCTGACGCTCTTCGCGTTCCAGGCGCCCAAGGCCGGCGAATCGACTTGCCGCGTCTGGATCTGCCGAAGTCTCGCCGAGGAACAATTCGTCGAAGACCAAATCGGCCCAGTAGAGCCGGACCGGTCCATCTACCTTCGAAACGCGCACGGAACTCCGGCCGGGAAGCCGGATCTGTCTTCCTTCCTGTTGCGAGCCCTCGCCGCGAGGCACAGGGCGTTCGGCACGAAGCCCGGGGCTTGAGTCCCTACGGCGCCGCCGTCCGGCGCAGCGTGGTGAGCCCACCGATGGCGCAGACCGCCACGACGCCCACGAGGTTGTGCCACATGAACGAGAGGTCGGGGAGGAACGTGGCTACTGCGGCGACCGAGGCCATGCCGCCGATGAGTCCCCAGAAGGCGCCGCCGGCGGTGACCCGCGGCATGCCGATGGCGAGCACGAAGACGCCGAGCAGCGAGCCGTAGAAGAACGAGCCGAAGCGGTTGACGACCTCGATCAGCGAGCCGAGGTTGGCGGCGTAGAGGGCGGTGACGGACGCGAAAAGGCCCCAGAAGCCGGTCGCGATCTTCGAGAACAGCAGGTAGTGGGCGTCCGACGCCTCGCGCTTGATGTGGCGGCGGTAGAAGTCGATGGTGGTGGCGGCGGAAAGCGCGTTGAACTCCGCCGCGATGCTCGACATCGCGGCCGCGAAGATGGCGGCAATGAGCAGCCCGACGAGGCCGATGGGGAGTTGCGTCGTGATGAAGGTGGGGAAGACGTAGTTGACGTCGCTGTAGGCGGCGTCGCCGGTGACGTCGCGCACGAGGTCGCGCGCCTCGGCCCGGACGTCGACCACCCGCTGGTCGCTCGCTTCGAAGGCCGCGGTAGCTGATTGCACGGCCGCTTCGTCACCGGCCCGACGCGCCGCGACGACGGCTGCCGCGTCAGAGCGCCGCGCCGCATGCGCCGTGCGGAACTCGTCCTCCAGCCCGCGGTACTCGCCAGCCCGGCCGCTCGCCTCGACCGCCGATTCGTGCGAGTCGTTGAACAGCATCGGCGGCTCGGTGAAGAGGTAGAAGCAGAAGACGAGCACGCCCATCATCAGGATGAGCACCTGCAGCGGGATCTTCGCGAAGGCGCTCATCATCAGCGAGTTACGGCCGGCGTCGATCGACTTCGCGGTGAGATAGCGCTGCACCTGGCTCTGGTCGCAGCCGAAGTAGCCCAGCATCAGGAACAGGCCGCCGAGCAGGCCCGACCAGAAGGTGTAGGTCTCGTTCAGGTCGAACGTGAAGTCGATCGCCTGCAGGCGGCCGGTCGCGCCCGCTACGTGCAGGGCCGGCTCCAGCGAAATGTCGTCCGGCAAGCCGACGATCAGCGTCGCGACGGCCGCGCTGACGCCCACCATGATCACCACCATCTGCTTCACGTCGGCCCAGGTCACCGCCTGCACGCCGCCGAACATCGTGTAGAGCGTCGTCGGCACGCCGATGGCGAGAATGGTGAGGGGCAGGCTCCAGCCGAGAACGATGGAGAGGATCACGGCCGGCGCCGCGATGATCACGCCGGCGCTCAGGCCGCGCGACATCAGGAACAGGAAGCTCGCCAGCGCACGCGTGCGGGCATCGAAGCGCCGCTCCAGGTATTCGTAGGCCGTGAAGACGCGCGCCCGGTGGAAGAACGGCACCAGGGTGACCGACAGGATGATCATCGCCAGCGGCAGCCCGAAGTAGAACTGCACGAAGCGGATCCCGTCGTCGTAGCCCTGGCCGGTCGTCCCGACGAGGGTGATGGCGCTCATCTGCGTCGCCATCACCGACAGTCCCACCGCCCACCACGGCAGCGAGCGCGACGCGAGGAAGTAACCCTCGACCGCGCCGGTGCCCTTCGCCCGCCTGACGCCGTCGTACAGCACCCAGGCGAGGTAGGCGACGATGATGGTCCAGTCGACGGGGTGCACGGCCCCGGAGTCTCGCCCACACCCGATCAGGCGTCAAGCGACGCCGGTGGCCCGGCCCGGCGGAGGAGACCGCCGGAGGGGCCCGCGGAGGCGTTCCGCCAGCAGCCCGTGGTGAAACCCCCGCGTGACACCGAGAGCGGCGAGGCGCCCGGCTGACAAGGCGCGACGAGGGAGAATATTGGCCATATTCGACCGAGGAGCAACGCCGTTCAGCCGGGATGCAGCGCCGCTCGAATGCAGCGGGGGTTTCACCACGGGCTGCTAGACTGATCGCATGGCGGAACCTGAAGAGGCCCCGGCGAACACCCGGAAGCCGCTGCCCATTGGGCGCGTGCTCTTCGGTCTCGTGGCGATCATCGCCCTGGTGGCCCTGGGCCGGACGTTCGGCGTATTCCTGGACCGGTTCGTGACGTGGGTCGACGGGCTGGGCGCGCTGGGACCCATCGTGTTCATCCTCGGCTATATCGGCGCGACGGTGGCGTTCATTCCCGGTTCCGTGCTGACGCTCGCCGCGGGGGCGATCTTCGGCCTCGGGGAAGGCGTCCTCTACGTGATGACGGGGGCGACGCTCGGCTCGTCGGTGGCGTTCCTGCTGGCGCGCTACGTCGCCCGCGAGGCAGTGGAGCAGCGTATCGCGGGCAACGCGAAGTTCGCGGCGGTGGACCGCGCGGTGGGGCGCGAAGGGTGGAAGATCGTCGTGCTGCTGCGGCTCTCGCCGGTCTTTCCCTACAACCTGCTGAACTACGGACTCGGGCTGACGAAGGTGCGCTTCCGCGACTACGTGCTGGCGTCGATCGGCATGTTGCCCGGGTCCTTCCTCTATACGTATTCGGGCTTCCTCGTCGGCGACGTGATTCGCCTGGCCGGAGACGCCGGACCCGAACGGGGGCCGCTGTACTACGCCGTGGTCGTCGTCGGACTGCTCGCGACCATTGCGGTGACCGCGGTCGTCACGAAGACGGCGCGGCAGGCGATTACCGAGGCGACGGCCGAGGCCTGATTCCCTGGAGCGCGGCTTCAACTACAGCCGATAGCGCGCCACCGCCGCTTCGTCCCATTCCAGGCCGAGGCCGGGACCGCGCGCGGTGACGCAGCCGTCGGACACCGGGAGCGGCTCCGCGAGCACGGCGCCGGCCAGGTCGAGGAACTCCAGGTAGTGCGCGAGCGGCGTGACCGGCAGGACGTGGGCGCTCGCCTCCACGAACAGGTGGCTCGAGATCGGCACGGCGGCCTGCTCGGCCTGCCCCATGGCGCGCAGCCATCCGGTGACGCCGCCGATCTTCATCAGGTCCGGCATGCAGAAGTCGCAGGCGCCGGCGGCGAGGGCGTGCGCCATGTCATGGCCGAACCACCAGTTTTCGCCGGTCTGAACGGGCACGGGCGACGCGGCGCGGACCCGCGCGTGCCCGGCCAGGTTTTCGGCCGGCACCGGCTCTTCCACCCACTCCAGGTCGAAGCGGGCGAGGGCGCGGATGCGCCGCAGCGCTTCCGGCGCCGTCAGCGACTGGTTGTAGTCGACCATCAGCCGCACGTCCGGGCCGATCAGGTCGCGCACGGCGGCGACCGTCGCGACGTCCAGGTCGAGATCGCCGACTCCCAGCTTGATCTTGATCGCCCGGAATCCCTGATCGACGCTCCGCCGGAGCGCCGCCCCGTCCGCAACCGGGTCGACGACGCCGTAGCTGTCGTAGGCGGGCACCGGCGACGCCCGCCCGCCGAGCAGCTCGACCACCGGCCGCTGCTGCGCCCGCCCCTGCAGGTCCCAGAGCGCCATGTCGAGGCCGGACAGCGCCATGCCCACGATCCCCTGGCGGCCCATCAGGCGGAACCGTGCCGCCAGATCGTCGTAGACCGTCGCCGGCGACGCCGGGCGTCCCCGCACCACGTCGTCGATGTCCCCGAGGAACGCCTGCAGGGCACGCAGCGACAGCGTGGTGTAGCCGAAGACGTAGGCCCGGCCCACCGGACCCTCCTCCGAGGCGACGTCGATAAGGACGAGGGGCGAAACCGGCACGTCCCCCGAAGCGGTCCGGAGGGGACGGGCGAGCGGCGCGGCGACGGCGCGCGCCGTCAGCCCGCGAATCGTGAGCAGCGACTCCTGCGTCGCCGTGGCCGTGTCCATCGTGCGTGCGGCGCGCGACCGAATCACGGGAGCGAGTCGCGCGGCGGCAGCGTCAGCATGCTGCCGGGCGGGCGCTGCACGTCGAACGCCTTGAGCGTGTAGTTCACCGTGGTGTAGTGGCCGATGAGGCCGGCCAGGTCCATGATGCCCGTGTTGCCCAGCAGGCGCTGCGCCGCCTCGAACGTCTCGTCGCTCATTCTCGGATCGCGGATCATCTCGCGGACGGCGCGGATGATCGTCCGTTCGGTCTCCCCCAGCCCCGGCAGGTCGCCCGCGTCGGCAACCGGACGGTCGTAGCGGACCAGGTCGATGATCTCGTCCTCCAGGCCGGCGTCCCGACCGAGCCCCTCGTGGGCCGACCACTCGTACTGGCTGTCGAGGTCGCGCGCGGCGGTCAGGATGGCCAGTTCCGCCAGCCGCTGATCGCGATTGCCGTCCGCACCGAAGCGCAGGTAGGTGCTGGCCGGGAAGAGATGCTCCGCCATGAGCGGGCTGTACATCCACATGCCGATCGGGCCGCGCAGGCCGTCCGAGTAGCGGCTGTCGGGATGGACGATGACGTCGTAGGCCCGCTGGCCGTCCGCGTCGAGCGAATCGCGCGTGATCCGCGGGAGACGCGCCAACGAGTCCTCGTGGATGCCGGGCGGGATGTCCGCCGCTGTCATTTCGCGCGGCGTGAACGGTTCGGCCGGCGCCGCGCCGGATGCCGCTTCGGCTTCCTGCGCCGCGGCGGCGTCCGTGTCCATCCCGTCGGACCCGCCGCAGGCCGCCAACGCGATGATCGCCACTGCCAGGATCGATGGTTGCATTCTCATGGGTAATCTCCCTTCGCGAGCGTTACCGCCAAACCCCTGCCGCGGACACGCGTGCACCGGGCGCGGCGTCGCGCGGCCCGGCACCCCTAATCTCTATCAGGATCCCTGACTGCCGCAAGCTGATGACATCCGGCGTACAATCTGTCACACTGCAGGATGAAGCGTTTCAGTTGGGATCCAGCGAAGAACGAGCGGTTGAAGCGAGAGCGGAGCATCTCGTTCGAGGAAATAGTGTTTCACATCGAGAACGGCCAGGAGGTCGACATCTTCGAACATCCGAACCAGAAGAGATACCCGGGACAGAAGATCTCAGTGGTCGCCGTCGACGGCTACGCCTATCTCGTCCCGTACGTGGAATCGGAGAATGAGCTCTTCCTGAAGACGATCATCCCGAGCCGAACGGCGACTAAGCGGTACCTGGGAGAACCCTGATGGCGCAACTGACCAGAGAAGAACGCGAAATCGTCGAGGCGTTCGAAGGAAACAAGCTTCGGTCGCCGCGCAACAAGTCCGCGTTGATGACGCAGCACCGGGAATACGCGGCGGCCACATTCCGAAAGGACCGACGCGTGAACGTGAGAATCTCCAGTCGAGACCTCGATGCTCTGAAGAAACGGGCCCTGTCGGAAGGCATTCCGTACCAGACGCTGATCTCCAGTGTCCTGCACAGATACGTCGAGGGGCGGCTACGGGCGGCTGACTGATCCGGTCTTGCAGTTTGGGAATCCCAAACTGCAAGGCTGCGGGATTCGGCTTGAGTCGCCGCCCGAAACGGCGTTAGATTGACGAATCGTTCAGGATCTGACGGCCTCATCTCGAGGTTGCACGACGAGGCCGTCACGCGCGGGAGGCGCTTTCGACTGATGGCTACACGGTGCCCGACGACACGTCATCGCGCGGCGCGGCGCTCGCTGTGGTTCCTCCTGGTGGCGACCCTCGCCGTCCAACCGGTGCAGGCGCAGGACGACTGGGTGCACTGGGGACGCGACGCTGGCAACCAGCGGCATTCGCCGCTGACCCAGATCAACATCGATAACGTCTCGACCCTGGTTCCGGCGTGGCGGTACGAGATGACGAAGGCGGGCATCCCGTCGCGGCCGAGCCAGTCGACCCCGCTGATGGTCGACGGGGTTCTGTACCTGTCGTTCCCCTACTACCGCGTCGTGGCCCTGGATCCGGAAACCGGTGAGGAGATCTGGGAATACACCGCGCCCGGCGACTGGAATTCGCCCGAGCACCAGTTGCACTGGACGGGCGGCTCGATGCGGGGACTGGCGTACTGGGAAGGCGACGACACGACGCCCCCGCAGATCGTGTTCGGCACCGAGGAGGGCGAGCTGATCTCGCTGAACGCGGCGACCGGCCTCCCCAATCCCCGGTTCGGCAGCGACGGCTTCGTCGACATGAAGACCCCCGACGTGATGAACGGCTTCCCGAACATGCACTACGGGATCTCGTCCGGAGTGGCCATCTGGAAGCACCTCGTGTTCACCGGCGTCCACAACGCGGACGAGACGGGATCGAAGGGGCCGGCGGGCGACACGCGCGCGTGGGATCTGCGGACGGGCGAACTCGTCTGGACGTTCCACACCGTGCCCCACCCCGGCGAGTTCGGCAACGACACCTGGCTCAACGACTCGTGGCGCAACGTCAGCGGCGCCAACACCTGGTCGTTCTTCACCATCGACGAGGAGCGCGGCATCCTGTACATGCCCCTCGGGTCCGCCCACAACGATTTCTATGGCCACGACCGCCCCGGGGACAATCTCTTCTCGGATTCGATCGTCGCCGTCGACGCCCTGACGGGAGAGCGGCTGTGGCACTTCCAGGCTGTCCATCACGACCTCTGGGACCTGGACATGCCGGCGCCGCCGATCCTGTTCGACGTCGAGCGGGACGGGGAGACGATTCCCGCCGTGGGCGTCATGACGAAGTACCCGGTGCTGTTCATCTTCAACCGGGTCACCGGCGAGCCGATCTACGAGATCGAGGAACGTCCCGTGCCCGCCGGGAACATGCCCGGGGAGTACTACTCTCCGACGCAGCCGTTCCCGGTTAAGCCGCCACCCATCGGGCGCATCGATTTCACGATGGACGAGATAGCGACGGTGACGCCGGAGCACACGGCTGCCTGCCGCGAGATGTTGATGCAGTTCGACGGCGGGCGAAACCGCGGCCCCTACACGCCGCCGTCCCGCGAGGGCGCGCTCGTATTTCCGTCAACCGGCGGCGGGACCGAGTTCACCGGCGGGACCTTCGATCCGAGTCTCGGGTACTACATCATCAACTACGCGGACACCGGCCATATCAGCCAACTCGTACCGGTGGAGGACGATCCCGATCGCCGCGGCTACGTGGGTCCTCCCGAGTCGCGCAGGGTCTACTGGCACGTCGTCACCCGGCCGTCCGTCAACGGCTGGCCCTGCTGGCAACCGCCCTGGTCGAGACTCGTCGCCGTGGACGTCAACCTCGGCGAGATCGCCTGGACGATCCCGTTCGGCACGGTCGAGGGGGCGCCTCCCGGCGTGAACACCGGCGCCCCGAACTCGCAGAAGGGCGGGCCGACCTCCACCGCGGGGGGCGTGCTCTTCATCGGAGGCGCCACCGATCGGCAGTTCCGCGCCTACGAGACGAAGACCGGGCGCGAGCTGTGGAGCGTCGAAACCGAGCAGTTGATCAACGGCTCCAACCCGATCACCTACCTGGGTGAGGACGGGAAGCAGTACGTCGCGGTGGCCGCGGGGACGACGCTGCTGGCGTTCACGCTGCCTTGACGCTGCCGGACGGCGCCTCGCAGCGCGCGGACCGTGCAACCCGCGCCGACGTTCTCAGCCGGTCGGCTTGAAGTTTGCTCCAGCCCGGCGACCGTTCTCACTGCTGCGGATCGGCGTCGGGCACGATGCGCTGCGTGTCCAGGTTCCGGGCGCCGGCGAGAATACCGGCCAGGCCGATATTGCCTTCGTGGCAGGCGTATTCGAACAGCGGGCCGTCGGTGCGGCGCAGCGGCATGAGCGCCGTCCAGGGCCGCGTGTAACCGTTCGGATCCTCGACGGTGAACTCGTACATCACGGTATCCGCGTCCAGGCGCCGAAACCGTTCGACCAGGATGGTGTCGCGGCTCGAGCCGCTGAGGCTGGTCTCGCGCAGGAAGTGCCTCGTGTTGACCACCAGCGTGTCACCGTCCCAGTGTCCGCGCGAGTCCCCCGAGTACTGATCGAGGCCGACGTGCGGGCGGCCGTCGAGCGGGATGATGCGCGCGTTGTGCACCATCTCGTTGAGAATCACGACGTGATCCGGCGTCTGCACAATCAGCACGTTGTTGTTGTACGCGCTGGAGACCATCGGCGGACCGGCATTGAACCCCAGCAAACAACGGTCGGACAGGCTGCGATCGGTGTAGGAGTCGGCGAATCCGTTGCTGATGTTCGCCCCGCGGACCCGCGCCTCGGCCAGGAACGCCTCGCGGTAGGGGATCCGGCCGTCAGGAGGATCCACGATCAGCGACGTGCGCTTGTCCCGGGTCAGTTCGATGCCCCGCTCGTACCAGAACTCGTTGTAGCCGCCGACACCGCCTTCCGCGAGGGACTGGTAGCGCACACCCGGTGCGCGGACACTCAGATCCTGCGTGTCACGATTCAGCTCCTGGCGCCGCGCTATCTCGTACAAGGCCGCTTCCTCGGCCGTGAGCGTGTCCCGGCCCGCCAGAAGCGCTGACGCGCCGGCATCAATGACCGGACGCTGAAGCGGGGTCAGCGTCCGAAACGTGAACAACCCCTGGATGTCGGGATCGCCGTGCGGCGTGCGCTGCACCGTCGACGCGGGCTGCCCCATCGCCGGGGTTGACAGGGCGACGCAGACGAGGGCCAGAAGCCCGTAGCGGGAAGCGTGATTCATCACCGGATTCTACCAAGCCCGCAGCGGCAGGATAACGGCAGCCGCGGCGCCACGCTGCCGTCGACCACTGCCCTGACGGCGGGGAAGTCACCAATCCGAAGGGGCTGTCAAGCTCCGGTTAAGGTGTGATCTCTCGGTAGGTTGTTCATGCGGGCCAGAATCTGCTTGACACGTTTTTCCAGACACCCCTCCTGAACTTCCCGACCTGCCGATAAACCCGTCGTTCCAGCGAGCTGGCAGCGCCGCAGGACCACGCGGCCGCGAATCGCGGCGACAGGTTCATCTCCACGCCGCCACGGTCGTCACACCTCAGCGTAAAGGCACCAAATACA
Source organism: Vicinamibacterales bacterium (assembly GCA_965202655.1). Lineage (GTDB taxonomy): Bacteria > Acidobacteriota > Vicinamibacteria > Vicinamibacterales > UBA8438 > VXRJ01. The sequence goes on from CBDBBK010000001.1 coordinate 1,622,586, forward strand.
GGGACTTAGACTGGAAGTATGAACACTCCCACGACTGCTGAGACCAATCAGTCCCTGTCTCCCGACGACCTGCGCCGGAATCGCGAAGAGCGCAACCGCCTGGAACACGAGATCGCCGAACTCTCCGCCCGCATCGACGCCGCCGTCTACGAGCTGCTGGTCCGCATCCGACGCTTCGACGAACTCGAGGGCTGGTCGGGCGCGACGTCCTATGCGCAGTGGCTGAGCTGGCGGGCCAACCTGGCGCCCGGCACGGCCCGCGAGTATGTGCGGGTCGCCCATGCCCTGGCGAAGCTGCCGAAGACCTCCGACGCCCTGCGGCGGGGGCAGGTCTCCTACTCGAAGGTGCGCGCCATCACCCGCGTCGCCACGCCGGCGACCGAGGACCGCCTGCTGCATCTCGCCCGCCAGGGGACGGCGGCCCACCTTGAACAGATCGTCCGGGCGTGGCGGCTGTGCGACCGCCAGCACGAGGGGCGGGAGGACCGCGAACGGCGGCGGAACCACCGTCTCAGCATCTATCCCGATGCCGACGGCATGTTCGTCGTCCGGGGCCGGCTGACGCCGGAGGTGGGCGCGGTGGTGCGCCGGGCCATCGAGGCGGCGTCCGACCAGCTCTACCAGGAAGCGAAGGAGGTGGAGCCGCAGAACATCGACTCGCCCGGCTGCCGGCACGCGGACGCGCTGGGGCTGATGGCGGAGAGCGCGTTGGCGGCGAAGCTCGACACGGGCACGGCGGGCGACCGGTACCAGGTGGTGGTGCATGTCGACCCGGACACGCTGAAGGAAGATGTTTCCGCGGAAACGCCAAGGAGTGAGGGGCAGGCGGCGTTGGAGGAGACGGACGGTATCCGCGTTTCCGCGGCAACGTCAGGGGGCAACGGGCAGGCGGCGCTGGAAGAATCGGGCGGCATCCGCGTTTCCGCGGAAACGTCGCGGCGGCTGGCGTGCGACGCCGGCAAGGTCGTGATGCGGCACGACGCCGACGGCAACATCCTGGACGTCGGCCGCAAGACGCGGACCATCCCGCCCGCGTTGCGCCGGGCGCTGGCCTCACGCGACCGGCATTGCCGATTCCCCGGCTGCGAGGCGACGCGCTGCGACGCCCATCACATCAGGCACTGGGCGGACGGGGGTGCTACCAAGCTGGAGAACCTCGTCCTGCTGTGTCGCCGGCACCATCGCCTGGTGCACGAGGAGGGCTACAGGATCACGCTGGACGCCGAAGGCCAGCCGCAATTCACGCACGCGACCGGTCGGCCGCTGCCGACGGTGCCCGCCATGCCCGCCAGGAGCGGTGCGCCGCTTGCGCCGACCGACGCGAAGCTCGCCGAGGACGGCATCCGGATTGACTCCAGCACCTCGATCCCGAACTGGGACGGGAAGCACCTTGACCTGCCGTACGTCATCGACGTGGCGTGGCGACCGGGAGACAGTCCGGGCGTGGAGGAAACCGCGTGACTTACACCTCCCGGTCCTTCGCCCGGCTCTGTCGGCGGCTCAAGCTGAAGCACTTCCGCACCCGCCCCTACTCGCCGCGAACCAACGGCAAGGCCGAGCGCCGCTGAACAACCTGGTGGGTTTACACAGTTAGCGCGGGATGTACGATGCCGGCATGCGGATGCCGATCGGGCTCCCGTCGCCGGATGGCCGTCCCTTCGACGCGGTCGGCTTCGGCCTCAACATGACGGACCTGCTGGTGGTGCTGGAGCGCTTTCCGGCGCCCGATTCCAAGCAGCCGGTCCGGCGGCAGGCGTACTCGCAGGGGGGGCAGGCCGCGAGCGCGATGGTGGCGTGCGCGCGGCTCGGCTGGCGCGCCCGGTACGTCGGGTGCTTCGGCGACGATGAGAACGGCCAGCAGGGACGGTCCAGCCTGGCCGCCGAAGGGGTCGACACCAGCGCCTGCCGGGTCGCGTCCGACACGCGCAACGGGATGTCCGTGATTCTCGTTGAGGAAGGGACGGGGGCGCGCACGGTGCTCTGGTCGCGCGATCCGGGGCTGAAGCTGCAGCCCGAGGACGTCGACCCGGCGGCGGTCGGCGCCGGCCGCGTGCTGCTGGTCGACTGTCACGACACTGCCGCCTCGACCGCGGCCGCCCGCCACGCCCGGCGGGCCGGAGCCCGAATCGTCATCGACGTGGAGCACGTGCGCGACGGCATCGACGCGCTGCTGGCCGAGATCGACCTGATCGTGACGGCCCAGGACCTCCCGGCCGCCCTGACCGGCAAGGGCACGCCCGGCGCGGCCCTGCGCGCGATCCGCGACGCCTACCATCCGGCTCTCGTCTGCATGACCCTCGGCGCCGAGGGAAGCTTGGCGCTGATCGGCGACGCCGAGATCCGAACCCCCGGTTTCCGCGTCCCCGTTGTCGATTCGACGGGCGCCGGCGACGTTTTCCGCGGCGGGTTCATTGCGGGATGGCTGCGCGGCGGAGACGACGCGGAAGTCGAGGACGTGTTGCGCTACGCGAACGCCGTGGCCGCGCTCAAGTGCCGCGGCCTGGGCGCCCGCGAGGCGAGTCCCACACCCGCAGAGGTCGATGCCCTGATCCGTGACGGCAGGAACTGATCAGCGAACCGGCCGTCAGCCTGCCCGATGCGTCACGACTCGAACGGATTCCGGAACGTCAACGCCTCTACCATGTAGCCCGACTGCATGTCCTCGGTGTGCAGGGTCGTGCACGCGCCGTTGAGCGCGGCCCGCACGATAAGAGCGTCCCAGATCGACAGGCGATGCAACCGGTGCAGGTCGACCGCCGCGACCATGTCGGCAACGCCGAGCGTCACGACATCGAAACGTGAGTACTGCACGACGCGACGCCTCGCATCCTCGCTGCTCATCCCCAGCTTCCGGGTGGCGGCCGCAAAGAACTCCTGAAGGACCTGCAGCGACAGAACGCCGCGCCGCTCGCGCAGGAGGCGCCTAATCAACTCGCGGGCGCAAGCCTGTTTGCGCGGATCCCGTGCATCGTGCGCATAGATCAGAATGTTCGTATCGACGAACTCACGACCGCTCATGCAGTTCCTCGCGCTTCCATGGACCCGCGGAGCGATAGTCTTCCTCCGCCCATAGCGCGTCGAGGCGCGCGACGACCGATTCCGCCTCGTCTATCCTGGTCAGCTCGTTCAGGAAATCGCGAACGAGCTGGTTGAGGCTGGTTCCCCGGACGGCGGCAATGCGCCGGGCCTCGGTAACGACCTGATCGTCGACGGACAAGGTCACGTTCATGCACACATGATACGTGCGCACATACTACGTGTCCATGCCGGCGCGAACCCGATGGGCCTGTAGTCGACGATCAGGGCGCCTTGGGAACGAGATCCAATGGCACCGTCGCGTGCCGGATGCGGCGCCGGTTCCAGGTGTACGTGATCTGCAGGTCCCCGTTGGAGTCCTGAATCATCGCGGGATAGGAAAGCTCGCCCCGCTCGCCCTCTACCAGTTCCTCGACGACCAGGAAGTCGCGCCACGTCTCGCCGTCGTCGAACGAGATGGCGAGGGAGAGCGGCGACCGCTGCGTCGTCGACGGGTTGTAGAGCAGGAGGCTGCGCCCGTCGTCGAGCCGGAGCGAGTCGATGCCGGCGCTGGGATGATCGAGCCGCGTGAGCCGGATGCGCTCCCAGGTCCGGCCGCCGTCGCGCGAAATCGAGGTCGCGATCTTTCCCAGCCGGCGCGGCGTCCGGAAGAACGCGCGGATCACGCCGGGCTCGATCTCGAGCAGGGTCGGCTGGATGGTCCCGATGCGGTCGCGCTCGGGATCGCCGAAGAGCAGCGGGCCGTGCTTGCTCCAGGTGGCGCCGCCGTCGCTGCTGATCTCCATCCAGGACGACCACGTCCGGTAGGTCTCCAGCGACGAGCCGGCAAGAATCTCGCCGCTGGCGAGCCGGATCGGTTTCGCCCGGACCGGTCCCAGCATCCCGGCCGGCAGCCAGCCCGGCTCGGACCATTCTTCCCCCGCCGTGGTCGACTTCAGGTAGGCGCCGCTCCACGCGCGGGGGCTCGGGCCGATCTTGAAGTAGAGCCAGATCGTCTCGCCGTCGCCGCGGAAGAGCACCGGGTTCCAGGCCGGTTGGTCCGGCTCCTTGTAGAGCTGGACCGGCGGCGACCACGCGCCCCCCGCCGGCCGCCGCGACGACCAGATGCCGACATCCTCCTGCCCCTCGCCGGAGCCGCCGAACCAGGCGGCGATCAGCGTCCCGTCGACGGCTTCGACGATGGTCGAGGCGTGCGCCCGCGGGAAGGGCGCTTCCTCCCAGATGAAGCCGAGCGTGTGCTCCTGGGCCGAGGCGGCGGTCGTCCATGCCACGAGGAAGAAAGTGAGAATCGCGCGCGCCCGCATCGTCCGTGAGCATACGCCAACCCGGAGACCGGGACGGATATGATCGGCAGAGCCGCATTGGCCGCTCCAGGCAAAGGAGTCAGCGATGAGTCGTCATTTCCGCGTACCCGTCGGGTTCGGCGCGTTGGTGTTGGGCGCGAGCGTCATTCTCGCCCCGGCCGCAGCCTGGTCCCAGCCCGCGTCGCAGGACGGCTGGACGGCGCCGCGCACCGCCTGGGGCGATCCCGATATCGGGGGTGTCTGGAACAGTTCGACGGTTACGCCGCTGGAGCGTCCCGAGGGGCTGGCCGATCAGGAGTTCCTGACGGCGGAGGAAGCGGCGGAAATCGAACAGCGCGTCGTCGACGCCAACGCCCGCGCGAACGCGCCCAGCGAGGTGCGCACGGAGCCGTTGCCGGTGGGCGGTAGCGTGGGCGGTTACAACGCGTTCTGGCTGGATCGCGGGACCACCGTCGTCCCGACGCGGCGCACGTCACTCGTCATCGACCCGCCGAACGGGCGCCTGCCCGCGCTGACGCCCGAGCACGAGGCCTTCGTCACGTCGCCGGAGCGGCAGCGGGTGAAAGACATTCGGGAAGGGCTGGTGCCGGCCGACTCCCACGAGCAGTTCGACTACGGCGACCGGTGCATCTGGTACCGCGGCGTCCCGTCGCTGCCCACCGCCTACAACAACAACTACCACCTTGTGCAGACGCCGAACGTCATCGCCATCGTGCAGGAGCACATCCACGACGTACGCTTCATCCACCTCGACGGCCGTCCCGCGATCGACGAGAGCATCAGCCAGTTCGGCGGTCATTCACGCGGTCATTGGGAAGGCGACACGCTCGTCGTCGAGACAACCAATTTCGGTCACCGGGCCTACCTGTTCTCGTCCGGCCCCGGGGTGCAGGGCGGCACCAACTGGGATCTCAGCCCGGCCCTGCGGGTGGTGGAGCGGTTCACGCGCGTGGGACCGGGGACCCTCGACTACCAGTTCACGGTGGACGATCCGAACGTCTGGACCAGCCCGTGGACCGGCTCGTCGCCGTGGGCCCGCAGCACGGAACCGATGTTCGAGTACGCCTGCCACGAGGGCAACTACGGCCTGACGAATATCCTCGCCGGCTCGCGCGCCGAGGAGGCGCGCGCCGCGGACCGCTAAAGCGGCCACCGGATCCCGGCTCCAGTCGACGCGTGCATACGGGCGTAGTGCGATCGGGCCGGGTCACGACCCGCGCATTCCTGTTTGCGGCGGTCGTGTCAGCGGGGGCTGCCGGCGCGAGCGCGCAGACGCCGGCGCCAGCGTCGGCGCCGGAACTGGTCACCGACCGTCCGGACCAGACCGAATCGGCGGTGGCGGTGCCGCGGGGCCTGGTGCAGGTGGAGACGGGTTACCTGTTCGCCCGCGCCCTCGACGGCGTCGACACCCATGCGGCGCCCGGCACCCTCGTCCGTATCGGCCTCGGCGGGCGCACGGAGTTCCGCCTCGGCCACGCCGGCGTCATCGGCAGCGGAGGCCGTCGCGGCGCCGGCGACAGCGAGGTAGGCGCCAAGATCAACCTCATCCCCCGCGCGGAGGGCTGGCGGCCCCAGCTCGCTTTCCTGGGCAGTCTGTCGCTCCCGACCGGCGGCGACGACTATTCGAGCGGCGGCGCCGACCCCTCGTTCCTGTTTGCCTTCGCCCACGACCTCTCGCCGAGGCTGTCGCTCGGCTACAACGCCGGGGCGGCGTGGGAGTCTCTGGCCGGCCTCCCGGACCGGGACGCCTTCATCGTGTACTCGCTGGTGCTCGGCGTCAGCGTGACGGACCGTCTGGGGACGTTCCTCGAGATCTTCGGCGACCACCAGGTCACCGGCGCGACGTTGACCAGCGCGTCCGTCGACGGAGGGTTTACTTTCCTGCTCGACGATCGCGTCCAGTTGGACGTATCCGTCGGCCGCCGGCTGCGCGGTCTCCCCGACGATCTGTTCGTCGGCACGGGGCTGAGCGTCCGACTGCCGCGGTGACCCCCGCGGGCCAGCCAAGCGCAGGATCATGGCGGACTTCCCCTCGCTTTGTGCGGTAGATTGTGCGACTATGCGCACATGGCAACAAACTTGGCAATCAGCCCCGATCTGCTGGAGCGGGCCGTGAAGGTCAGCGGAGAGAGAACCAAGACCGCGGCCGTGACCGTGGCGCTTCGGGAATTCATTGCACGGCGTGAGCAGCGCCGCCTGCTCGAGCTGTTCGGCTCGCTCGACTGGGATCCGACGTTCGACTACAAGGCAGAGCGCTCGCGCGGATGAGTCTCTTCGTCGACACCAGTGTCTGGTCTCTGGCCCTCAGGAGAGACTCCTCGGGTTCCGACGACGCTCCCGAAACCGGTCGTCTGCGGCAGGCGCTTGCATCCCGGGAAGCCGTGTACACGACCGGGCTCGTCCTTCAGGAGCTGCTTCAGGGCTTCCGCGGTCCCACGGCCCGCGACGCGATCGTGGAGCGTTTCGCGTCGTTGCCGATGATCGTGCCGGATCGCGATGACCATGTCGCGGCTGCCGATCTTCGCAATACGTGCCGGCGTCACGGAATCCAGCTTGGAACCGTTGACGCCCTGCTCGCACGCCTCTGCCTGCATCACGATCTGGAGCTGCTAACCACCGACGGAGACTTCTTGCAGGCCGCCCGCCACGCCCCGCTGCGGATCTGGCGCCCGCGCGCGTGAAGCGCTCCACCAGGGTCCGGCTGGCGAACTTGCCCTCCGCCGTCCTTCTTCTTCAGGTCAGCGACGATTGCCGGTAGAAGTGCGCCCGGTAATTGACAGCCTGTAACCGGACATGTCGCCTCAGGTCGCCCGGCAGTATGAAGAGCTTGGGGTCCCTCCGAAAACTGAACAGCCGGTAGAGCCGATAGGCCCGCAAGTTCGCAGTGGAGAACTGGACTTCGCCCTCGCTGATGTAGAACGGCGTGAGCTTCCCATAGCGAGTCGCCTTGACCTCAATGAAGCGATCGTACCCACTCTCCTCATATGAGTGGATGTCGTAGCCAAGGTGGTCACCGACTGTCTTCGACACCTGCTCGACATTCCGCGCGAGGTTGTCCTTGCCGGCCTGCAGTAGGCGCGCGCGCTCGTACTCCAGCGCTAGCGTTTCTCCCGCATCCCCGAGCGAGCGGTTCAGGGACTCCTGGTGAAGATAGTCGACCGCCTGCGATTTCACGCTGCCAATCGCGTACTGGGCAGATTCGTCTCTGACCATGGAAGGATGCCCGGTCTCGGGCGGATCGACATGAATACCAAGTACGTCCTTCATCTCGACTGGTGTTTGTGGTTTCTCCACATCGGCCGCCACAAGACCCGACAAGCGCGGCAACTCCGCGACGATCGCGTCGCGAAGCATGCCTTGGCCGTGTCTCAGCGGCTTGTACCCGTCGACATACGGAAAGCCCAGCGATAACAGCACCGCACTGATGTTCTGGTGCTTTCTCTCTACTGCCGCGTGGGAGCGGCGATCTAGCCGCCGCCGGAGGTTTCGATTGCGCGCCGCTTTGTTGAACGCGTCGCCCCGCAATTCGGCCGCCAACATGTCCAGATAGTCACGAACCGTGGCTTCCACCTCCGACCTGTTCCAAGGGCGTGCAGGCACCAGCTAGATCGTACACAAGGACACAACGGGACGTGCTGGCGATGAGATCTCTGGTTGCAGTCCGCGCTTGAGTGAGGCTGTAGTTCCTCACGCTGTGCCTGTACGGCGACCGCAGGAATCAGTTCACCGTGAGTACTCTCGAGCAATTCACACTGTCAGGCTTAGGGGCCATGTCTAGAAGGTCGATCCGTCGAGAGGGCGGCAGGTCTCGCGTAGTTGCTACTCCCTGGTACTGGCTGCTCCGTCGTCTACCCTTGGCGAGGAGGACTCCCCTACCGCCCGCCCGCCGCGTCGGCCTCCGCCTTGCGGTTTCCGGCCAGCATGTTCTCCAGGCCGTAGTTGCCTTCGTGGCAGGCGAACTCGTAGATGGGAAGCTCGCTCCGCTGCATGGGCAGCTCGACCGACCAGGGCTGCTCCCAGGTGTCCGGGTCGGTGACCGTGAACTGATAGAGCAGCGTATTGGCGTCGACGCGCGTGAAGCGCTCCACCAGGGTCCGGCTGCCGCTCGTGTTCCGCCAGGTGTTGTGCCTGTCGGGGTCGTTGAAGTTCACCGTCTCGACCACCAGCGTGTCGCCTTCCCAACGGCCGCGCGAATCGCCGACGAACTGGCGGACGCCGACGGCCGGCGCGGGCCGCCCGTCGAGCGGAATGACGCGGACGGTGTGCATCATCTCGTTCATGACGGCGACGGTGTCCGGCGTCTGGAACAACTGCATGTTGTTGTTGTAGACGCCCGGCAGCATCGGCGGCCCCGCGTTGCCGCTCATCAGGCAGCGGTCGGAATTGCTGAAATCGAGGTGGGATTCCGCCGTCCCGACGGTGTCGCTGAACGACGAACGCGCGCCCATCGTGCGGGCCCGCTCCTGCCCCGCCTGCGTCAGCGCCGGCATGCGGCCGTTGGCCGGATCGACGATCAGCGACGTGCGCCGGGTGCTGACGGCGGTCGTGCCCCAGTCGAACCAGAAGATGTTGTACGAACCGGTCTGCCCCTGAAGGCTGGGGTGATCGGGTGAGTCGAGCCACCGGCCGGGGCGATCGCCCGCGGTGGGAATGGCGATGGTCCGCTGCGCCGGGCGCTCCTCCATCGCCTGAATCCGCGCCCGCTCGTTCTCCTCGATCTGCGCGGCTTCCTCCTCGGTCAGGAACTCCCGGTCGGCGTACTGCTCGGGGCGTTGCAGGGGGGTGCGCGTCTTGTACTCCCAGACGCCCCCGAGATCCGGCTGGCCCCAGGCGGTGCGTGGCGCCTGCGCGGAGTCCGTCTGCGCGGAAACGGAGACGGGGATCAACAACGCCGTGACGACAACGACGGATGCAACCGTGACAGTCAGCTTCCGCATCTCGAATCCTCCCGTGGCGGATGGACACCGACGATCGTCGTGAACCGACGCCATCTGCCAAGAATACCGCCTTGCTTGAAGGGCGAGCACGCGCCAAACTAGCGTCGGCACCGCAGCCGACCCCCGCGGGATGAGAGGTTCGCCATGAAGAGACTTCATCTACCGGCAGTAGGACTGGCGTTGGTCTTCGCGGCTTGCGGAGGCGCAGCGCCCGACCAGGACTCGCCTCCCGAGGGAGCCGGCGCACTCGCGCTCGTGGGAGCGCAACTGATCGACGCGACGGGTGCGCCTCCGGTGGCCGACTCGGTGGTCGTCGTTCGCGACGGCCGGATCGAGAGCGCCGGCCCGCGCGACACGACCGCCGTGCCCGACGGCGCGGAGACGCTCGACCTGACCGGCAAGACGATCATGCCCGGCCTGGTGAACCTGCACGTGCACTATCGGGAGGGGCCGGCCGAGATGGAGCAGCAGTTCCGGTCGCAGCTTCACTACGGCGTGACCACCGCCCGGAGCATCGGCAGTGATTCACCGGAGCGGGTCGCCTACCTGCTCGAGGCTTACGCCGGCCGGCCCAACGCCCCCCGGACTTATACGGCGGGCCTGGGATTCTCGTACCCCGGCGGATTCAACGCCGCCGGCCGGAATGCGCCGACCACCGAAGAAGAAGCGCGGGCGTTGGTCCGCGACCAGGCGGCGCTCGGCGTGCACTTCATCAAGATGTGGGTCAACGAGGTCGCGGAGCCGGGGCTGAAGATCCCGCCGGAGATCCGGGCCGCCATCGTCGACGAGGCGAAGCGGAACGGCGCCATCCCGGCCGCTCACATCGACGACGAAGCCGATGGCCGGCAACTGGTCGAGGCCGGCATGCGGGACTTCCTGCACACAACGGTGCTGACCTTCGGCCCCGGAGCCGGCGCCCCGATGGACGAACCCGACCCCTCGGCCGAGTTCATCCAGATGTGCCTCGACAACGACGTGTACTTCACCCCGACCCTGTCGATCGTCCAGAACAACTGGCACTTCGCGGAGCATCCCGAGCTGCTGGACGACCCGACGTTGCGGGCCGTCTTCAACCCGGACGCGCTGGCCCGTTGGGACGATCCGGAACGCCGGGCGGAGGTCGTTGACGATGCGGGCTTCGAGGACCGCAAGGCGGCGTTCCAGCAGATGCAGGGCTTCGTCCGAACGATGCACGACGCCGGGGTACTGGTCGCGCTCGGAAACGATGCCGGAACCCCGAACGTTCCGTTCGGCTGGGGCATGCACCACGAGATGGAGCTCTACGTCGAGGCGGGCCTGACCCCGATGGAAGCCATCGTCGCGGCCACCTCGACGGGCGCGGCCCAGATGCCACCGGTGGGTGAAGCGGACTTCGGCACCCTCGAGGCGGGCAAGGTCGCCGACCTGATCGTGCTGAACGCCGACCCGCTCGCCGACATCGGCAACACGCTGGACATCGACCGGGTCATGCGGCTCGGCGAGTGGGTGGACCGCTCGGGATTGCCGCCGGCTCCGTAGCCGGAAACGCCCTTCGGCCAGCCCCGTTAGCATTGGAACCATGCTGGGAGGAGATTCCTTGGCCGTCCGACCACGGACGCGGCTCGCGGCGACGCTGATCGCCGTCGTCGTCGCCTTGAGCGTGGTGCTCCCGGCCCAGCAGCCGCCCATCTTCCGTAGCGGCGTCGAGCTCCTCGAGGTTGACGCCAGTGTTCTCGGCCGCGACGGCAACCCGATCACGGACCTGCAGGCGTCAGATTTCTCCGTGACCGTGGACGGCGAGCCGCGCACCGTCGTCCAGGCGCAGTTCATCTCCCTGCGGGCGCCGGCGGCAAGCGCGCCGCCAGCCGATTCCCTGGCGGTGGACGCCGCGTACTCGTCCAACGCCGACGCGGACCCCGGCCGGCTCATCGTGATCCTGGTCGACGAGGAGAGCATCCCGTTCGGAGAGGGGCGCCACGTCATGCAGGCCGCCGGCGAGTTCGTCGACAGCCTGAGCCCCGGCGACCGCGTGGCCCTGGTGGCCATGCCGCAGCCGGGCGTCTACATCGACTTCACGTCGGACCACGATCGGGTCAGCCGCGCCGTCGCGGGCATGTCGGGCCTGGGCGTCGGCCCGGTTGGCGACGGCGTCGGCAGTGGCGTCGACGGCCGCGGCGAGGACGGCGGCGACGCTGCCACGTTCGGACCGGGCCCCGGCCCGGTAGGCGGGTCCGGTGGCTCCATGCGCCTTCTGCTCGAGACAAGGCGCCGCACGGAAACCGTCCGCCACGACATCGAGACCATCCTCGAGGCCCTGCAGGGGGTGGAGGGGACGAAGGCGCTCGTGTGGATTTCCGGCGGCTTCAATATCGACGGCGCCGTGCTCGGCCTGCAGAAGATGGCCGAGCTGGCCGCGGCCTCGCGCACCACGTTGTACGTGTTCATGGTCCCCGAGCCGCTCGCCGACGCGGCCCAGGCGGAGGGCGGGACCCTGCCGGAGACGTTCGTGGTGGAAGCGCCGCCGGGGCCGGGCTTTGCCGGACTGTGGCTTGGCCCGCCCAACCGCCGCAGGCTGCAGCAGGGCCTGATGGCGGCGGCGTCGATGACCGGGGGCAGCCTCGTGCGCGCGCAATACAACCCCGGCCCGCTGTTCGCCCGGCTGGAGAGAGAACTCTCCGGTTACTACCTGCTGGGCGTGGAATCGCTCGCGGCGGACCGGGACGGGGAGTTCCACGAGATTGACGTATCCGTGGGACGCGAAGGCGCCCATGTCCGGTCGCACCGCGGGGTCCACGTCCTGCCGGAGGGGCCCGGCCCGGAAGAGCGCATCATGCGGGTGTTGCGGTCGCCCGTGCCGGCCCGCGAGTTGCCCCTGCGCGTCGCGACCTACGTCTATCGCGGCGGCCGAAGTGAAGGCGCGCACATGCAGATCCTGGTCGGTGCGGAAATCGACGCCGCCGCCAGCGTGCCCGAGACACTCACGATGGGTTATCTGTTGCACGACCCCGAGGGCGCGGTGGCGTCGCACGCGACGGTGCAGGTTACCCCCAGGCTGGTGCAGAAGCCCGATGGGCCGGTCTTCGAGATCGACTTCCTCATTCGGGCGGAACGGCCGGATACGTATTCGCTGAAGCTGGCCGCCATCGACGCCACGGGACGGCGCGGCAGCGTGGAGCATGTGGTGCCGGCGCCACGGGATCTGAACGAGGGACTTGTGGTCGGCGACCTGATGCTGATCGACCAGGCTTCGGCGCCCCGGGGCGAGATCCTCCCGCAGACCGAGGCGCAGGTGTCGAGCGGGAACCTGCTGGCCTATACGGAGGTGTACACCGACTCGCCGGCGTTGTGGGAGCACACCGAGGTCGAGGTGGACGTGTTGGACGGCGCGACCGGGCAGATCCTGGCGCGTGGGGGGACCTCGCTGGAGAGCCTGGACGATGATGCCTCGCGCCGCTGGGTCACGGCGGTTCTCGCGCTGCATCGTCTGACGCCGGGGCGCTACGTGGCGCGCGCCCGCGTGATGCACGACGCCACGGAAGTGGCGCAGGTCCGCCGGCCGTTCCGGGTTACCTCGCCGCCGATCCCGCAGGCGACCCTTCCGGATCCCGCGCCGCCCGCACGGTAGCAGTCCCCAACCGAACCCCAGAAGGGTTCACGAAGTACGCGGTCGCTCCCTGACCGGGAGTCGCCGTGCCGCCCTGACTAGCGACGGTCGGCCGGGGCGGCTTGGACGGCGGCGGCAGCGAGGCAGCCTGCGCCCGCGGGAACCTCCCAGCGGGGCGGGGTCATGAAGTCGGCCGCGCCGAGCCGTCCGCCGCGGGCGGTAAGCCAACTGGCGGCGGCCTCCCGGACGAGCGGCGCGGTCGCCGGCGCGACCTTCGGGGGCGCTGCGAGAGAGTCGCGCACGGCGCGCGCCGCGAAGAAATCCGTGGTCGCCACGAGGAGCGTCTCACCGGGGTCGATCCTCGCGCCCGATGCCCGGACGATCTCGAGTTGCCGGCGGGTCCCCGCGCACGACACGCGCACGCGGATGCCCGACACGCTCGGGATGCCCCGCCGGCTGCGGGTCAGCTCGCGCGTCAACTCCGTGGCCAGGGCCCGGTGCAACTGCGCCCCGGTCATCGTCAGTTCGACGACCCGATTGTCGAAGGCGAAGGCGTCGTAGAGAGGCCCGCGGGTCAGCGGCCCGGCCGGGAGACCCGCGCGCAGCCCCGCACGCCTGCCGCCCATGCCGATCGCCAGGTCCGCGCCCGGCACCGCAGCCAGGAGCGCATCCGCGAAGAGGTTGCCGAGCGGAGATTCGATGCCGTCCGGGTTCCGCGGGAGCGGTGTCTCGAGAACGACGCCGAGCGGTTCGGCGCGCCAGCGGTTCACCCGGTCGAGTTCCGGTTGCATCGCGGCGACGATCGAGGCGTCGGCCAGGACCAGCGCATCCTCGTAGACCGCCGGAAGCCCCTCGCCGCCGGGCGCGCAGGACCAGCCGTCCGCGGCGAAAGCGGCACAGACGGCCTGGGGCGGATAGAGCCGCGACCCTGAGACCCCGGCGCCGCGCTCCACCGTCAGATCGACGCGCGCGAACGCGCTTCCCCGCGAATCGGCCTGGATGATCGGGATCCCCGCCACCTCGTGCGCCACCGCCCGGTGCGAGTGTCCGGCGACGATCGCATCGACGAGACCGGGCGGCAGCCGCCGGGCCAGCTCGAAGATCTCGGCATCGTCGTCGCACGACGACAGGTCGGCCGGATCGTCGAACTCGAAGCACGCGCCGCCGGCGTGCGCGAGCACCAGCACCAGATCGGCGCCGCCCTCGCGCAGGCGCCGCGCCTCGTTCTCCACCGCGGGCGCGAGCGCGGTCGTGTCGAGCCCCTGGACGTTGGCGGCGAGCGTCCTCGTGAGCCCGTCCCGCGCCATGACGCCGACGATGCCCACGCGCAGGCCCGCCGCGTCGACGACCGTGGACGGCCGCACGTTCGGCCACTCCGGCAGGCGTCCGGTCGACACGTCGACCACGTTGGCGGCAAGAAACGGAAACCGCGCGCGGGCGGCGGCCGCCTTGAGGGCGCCGCGCATATCGGGCGGCCCGCCATCTCGGGATGCGCCGTCGATGGCCCCGTAATCGAACTCGTGATTGCCGATGGCGAGCGCGTCGTAGCCGAGCGCGTTATAGGCGTCGACGACGAGGGCCCCCTCCGAGATATTCGAGGCGATCCCACCCTCGAAAGTGTCGCCCGCGTCCAGCAGCACCACCGCCCCGCCGTCCGCCGCCCGCGCCGCCCGCAGGTTGCGCAGGTACCCGCCCAGCAGCGCGAGGCCGCCGTTCCCCTCGTTCGGGAACACGCGGCCGTGCAGGTCGGTCGTGCCGACGATGGAGAGTGTCACCCGCCCCGCCGCGCCGGCGGGTTCGGTCGAGGGAGCCTGCGCCGCCCCGGCCAGCGCCGCAAGCAGCACGAAGGCCACGCCCAGGGCTCTCGGTGCTACGCGGGGTCTTGCCACGGGCTCCTAGGGGCGAGGCCCATAGTGCGGCGGGGTGGCGCCGGCTTCCAGCGCCCCGAGGTCCGGCGCACTCCCGGTGAAGCCGTCGGTCACCGTCGGCAGCACCATCCCCCGGTCGACGGCGGCCGAACCGGGCCGCAGGCGGAAGTCGAGGTCGTCCGCGTCGTAGACAGCCTGGAGCGTGCTCACGTCCCGGGCGTCGAGCGCGGGGACGTTCACGAACACGTCGTAGCCCACCTCCACGCTGTTCCGGTCCTGTCCGGTCGCCGCACTGTATTCCTCCAGCGTCGCGAACTCGCGCAGCTCCAGCGCCGGAGCGTGACCCGGAGCCCGGAAGTCGGCGGCCACGTCCAACGGCGGGCTCTCCCAGCGAAACGGCGTCGCGGTGTCCGGCGCGGCGCCGAATCCGTTGTAGTCCGAGGACGTGTAATTGGTGAACGTCGTGATGCCGAACAGGTTCGGACGCAGCCGGCGGAAGTCGGGGGGCGCGTTCTGCCCCAGGATCAGGTTGTTGCGCCAGTGCGTGTTCGACATCGTCCCGGTGGTCTCGGACAGGATGGTGTTGTTGTAGAACACGACGCCGGAGGCGCCGAAGAAGCGGCTCGATCCTCCCGGCAGGTTGTATCCGATGTTCCGAATCCAGTAGACGGGCCCGCCGAGCACGGGCTGACTGCAGAAGGCGTGCGACGGGTGGTTGATGAACAGGTTCCGGAGCACGCGCACGTTGTGGAGGCTCCCGTCGGTCTCGATCGGGTTGTCGTGGGAGTTGGTGATGAGGTTGTTGTAGAAGTCGATGGCGACCGGGCGGCGGTCCCGGAACTCGCGCGGCGGGTACCTGGGCCCGTCGGGTATCCCGGGTCCGGAGGCGACGCTGCCGTCGGGATTCCCGTAGGTCTCCACGTTGATCCCGTCGTGGAAGTCGGCGATGTAGTTGTAGGCCACCACGTGGCCGGGCCCGTAGAGCTTCACCGCCACATAGGACGCCATGACAGGGGGATGGACCTGCTCGTCGACGCCGTCGAACCGCCCCCACAGGGGCGCGTCGGTCCAGCCGATCAGGCGCTCGGGGTCGTTCCGGCCGTAGAACCAGTTGTCGGCGATGTAGAAGTTGCTCGACCCCGAGTAGTTCGTGAAGACGCCGACCCCGACGTCCTCGAAACGGGAGCGCTTCACCGTGAGCCCCTTCGCCCCCGCGATGGACTGCTGGCCGGCCCAGATGGCGAAGTCGGTGTTGCGGAACGTGATGCCCTCGAAGTAGGTGTAGTCGGCCGCCATGACGTTGAAGAGGGCGAAGTTGCCGTTGCCGTCGAAGATGACCTCGCCGTCACCCGCCGCCTTGATGGCAATCGGCCGCTCGGGGGTGCCGTCGGCCGTCAGGTAGTACGTGCCCTCGTACGGGAAGGCGCGGTTGGCTCCGCCGTACTCCAGGTGGTTGTAGCGGTAGAGGCCGGCGTGGACGAGGAGCGTGTCGCCGGCGCGCACCCGGGGACGCCCGGCCGTGGCGAAGTCCCCGCCGCCGCACGAGGAGTTGTACGCGCATATCAGCCCCTCGAACGACGGCTCGATCTTCGGCCCCTCGAAGCCATGGGGATAGACATGGAACACCCTCCCCTCCGCGTACGGCGCCGGCTCGGCGGGCGTTCGCACCGTCACCGTCCGGCTGGCCTCGCCGCTCACGCCGTCGGGGTCGGTCATCACGAACCGCGCCTCGTACGCCGTGTCGGGTTCGAGGTCGAGGATGCTCCCGGCGAACAGGTTGGGCACGACGACGTCGAACTGGTTGCCGACGAAGATCCGCTCGCCCTGGAGCCGCAGGAGGGGCAGCGCCGGCAGCCACTCCGTCTCGCCTCGCCGGCGGTACGACACCTCCACCGCGGCGTTGCGGTTGTCGTCACCCTCGATGGACCACTCGAAGCCGAGGTTGATCAGGGTCGGCGGCTCGACCAGCAGTTCTCCCGCCGTGACCGCATTCGCCGGCGCATTCGTCCCCTGCGCCAGGACCACGGGGTCGCCGCCCGAACCTGGCGTGCCGATCAGGAACAAGCCGAACGCGACGCGGCGTGCGAGTCGACCGACGCTCTCCTGCACTGGCGACCCGGGAGTCCCCGTACGGGCTCCTAGCGTTCTCTCCGAGCGCCCGGGGACAGCAGAGGCTGGAACGGCGCCGCCAGCGTAAGCGTCTCGGTCCTGGGGGTGTAGCAGATCGTCTCGCTGCAGACCTGGTACAGGATCGACAACGGCACCTCGACCTCGTCCGGCCGGTCGGGGTTCGACCGGTGGAACACTTCAGCGTTCGGCGTGACGGGAATCGCGACGTCGACGACGCCTTCGTAGACGTTGAGGGTGACGCCCAGCAGGGGGAACTCCCGCGGGTAGGTCGGCGGGTACTGCGCCGGCCCGACCCGCAGGCCGGGGGTGTCGGGAATCGTCACTTCCGAGGCGATGTAGTTGTCGGGGAGCGGCCGGCCGTACATGTGAAGGCCGTCCTCGAGCTCGAAGCGCACGTGAACCATCGACTGGGTCTCGAACGTCATCGACTCGTCGGACAAGAAGGCCGAGATCCTGACCTGATCGCTGCCGAGCTCGACCGCCGGAACCTCGTGACGCGCGAGGATCCTGCCGAGCGCGGAGTCGCGAATCGTCCCCGCCGATTCCCGGGTCGCGTAGTGGCGGTGGAAGAACTTCTCGGTGACCACGCCGTTCTCGTCCGTTACGTAGACACCGGGGAACGGCACGCCGTAGAAGCTGCGGCCGGCGCCCTGCTCCGGATCATCCGGCGAGATCAGGGTGTTGAGGATGCCGAACTCGCGGATCACGGCCGAGTCGGCGTCGGACAGCAGATCGTACGTCACGTCGTGCTCGTCGGCGAACGCCCGGAGCTGCTCCGGACTGTCATAGCTCACGCCGTAGACGCGGATTCCTGCTTCTTCGAAGAGCCCCAGGTTCGTTTGCAGCTCGACCAGCTGCGTGCGGCAGTACGGTCACCACACCGCCGAGCGATAGAACACGACGATGGACCGGGAATCGCCGCGGTCCGCGTGGTAGTCGACGACGCGGCCGCTCTGATTCGGCAACGCGAACTCCGGCAGCCGCTCGCCGATGGCCGGTCCGGTCGGGAACTCGTGCGACTCCGGATAGCGGCGCGCCGGATGGCTGGCGGGGATGCCGATCGTGATGCCGAGGTCGTCGGTCTGGGTGCCCGGCTCCAGATTCTCGTGCGCGGAGCGAACCGGGCCGGTGTCCTGCGCCACGACTGGCGTGGGAGCCATCAGCAGCGCAAGCGCCGCCGCGAGTGTCCAGCGTGTCATCGTCTCGTCTCCAGGAAAGTCGGTCACGGCGACCGGAACGACCGTCCGTGCTGCGATTTGCGTCCATTTATACACCGTTTCGCGCTGGGCGGAGCTTCCGCCGCCGGCCGTTCGGCACTATCATCAGCGGGTGTATGCGCTGATGATGGCCCGAGCCGGCTCGATGGTCCGGATCCTCGTCGTGCTGATCGGCGTGCTGGCCGCCCTCGGCCGCCCGCCGATCTCCGCCGCCCAGGCGTCGGAACCCGCGCCGCCCGCGTCCGCGGAGTCGGTTCGCGCGACGCTCGACCGTTTCTGCGTGCGCTGCCACAACGACCGGTTGCTTACGGCGGATCTCGCCCTCGACGCCCACGACCTGGCCGATGTCGGCGCCGACGCCGAAACCTGGGAGCGGGTCATCGTCAAGCTCCGCGCGCGGACCATGCCGCCCGCGGGGAGCCCGCGGCCCGCGGAGGCCACGTACCGCGCCGTCGCCTCGTGGCTCGAGACCGAGATCGACACGGTGGCCCTGGCCAGCCCGGACCCGGGCCGCGGCGAGACGTTCCACCGCCTGAATCGCGCCGAGTACCACGCCGCCGTCCGCGATCTGCTCGCGGTCGACGTCGATGTCGCCGAGCTGCTGCCGGCCGACGACACCTTCGAGCACGGCTTCGACAACAACGGGGACGTGCTCTCGATCTCGCCGGATCTGATGGCGCGCTACCTCTCGGCGGCGCGCCGGATCAGCCGCCTCGCCGTCGGCATTCCCCCCGTCGGTCCCGCCGTCGCGACCTACCGCGTGCATCCCGGCCTGGTCCAGGACGACCGGCAGGACGACCGGCTGTCGTTCGGCTCCCGCGGCGGCATTGCGATTCCGCACTACTTCCCCGTCGACGGCGAGTACACGATCCGGATCCGCCTCCACCGGAACTTCTCGGACTACATCATCGGCTACGCGGCGCCGCAGGAGCTCGACGTGCGCGTCGACGGCGCCCTCGTCAAGCGGTTCGAGGTCGGCGACGCCGACTCGGTCGGGCAGATGGCCCCCCTGAGCTTCTCGGGGAACATCGCCGGAGACCCCGACTGGGAGTACTACATGAACACCGGCGACGCCCATCTGGAGGTGCGCTTCCCGGCGAAGGCCGGTCAGCGGACCGTGGGCGTCTCGTTCGTGCGGCGGCTGTCGGAGCTGGAGGGCGTGCTGCAGCCGCGCAACCGCGGCTACGGCCGCTTCGTCGATGAACGGTACGACGACGACGCGGCGGTCGAGCAGGTCTCGATTGGCGGCCCCTACACCGTCGAGGCTCCGGGAGAAACGCCGAGCCGCCGCGCGATCTTCGTCTGCCGGCCGGCGGCGGACGCCACCGCCGATGACGAGACCGCCTGCGCCAACCGGATTCTCGGCACGCTGGCCCGCCGGGCCTATCGCCGCCCCGTCGGCGGCCCGGACGTCGAGGCGCTGCTCGACTTCTACCGCGCCGGGCGGAGTGACGGCGGCTTCGACGACGGCATCCAGTTCGCCCTGGAACGCATGCTCGTCGACCCCGAGTTCCTGTTCCGCGTCGAGCGCGATCCCGAGGACGCCGCGCCGGGAACGCCCTATCGCCTCGGCGATCTGGAGCTGGCGTCGCGGCTGTCGTTCTTCCTGTGGAGCAGCATCCCGGACGACGAGCTGCTCGCGGCGGCGGCCGCGGGACGGCTCAGCGACCCCGCGGAGCTCGAGCGGCAGACGCGCCGGCTGCTCGCCGACGGCCGCTCGCGGTCCCTCGTCGACAACTTCGCGAGCCAATGGCTGCGCCTGCGAAACCTGGAGTCGCAGGAGCGCGAGTCGGCCGACTACCCCGAGTTCGACGAGAACCTGCGCGAGGCGTTCCGGCGCGAGACCGAGCTGTTCGTCGAGAGCAACATCCGCGAGGACCGGAGCCTCCTGGAGCTCCTCAGCGCGAACTACACGTTCGTCAACGAACGGCTCGCGCGGCATTACGGCATCCGCGGGATCTACGGAGACCGCTTCCGGCGGGTGACGCTCGACCCCGACCATCCGCGCGGCGGCCTCCTGGGTCACGGCGGCCTCCTGATGGTGACCTCCTATCCCAACCGGACGTCGCCGGTCGTGCGCGGGAAGTGGCTGCTCGAGACCATCCTCGGGGCGCCGCCGCCCGAGCCGCCGCCGGACGTGCCGGGACTGCCGGACCGGGGCGAGGGGGGCGAGCCGGCGTCGGTCCGCGACCGGCTCGAGCGGCACCGCGCCAATCCGGCTTGCGCAGGCTGTCACGCGCCGATGGATCCCCTCGGCTTCGCCCTCGAGAACTTCGACGCGATCGGGAGTTGGCGCGCCGCCAGCGAGGCCGGCCAGCCGATCGACGCGTCGGCAACGATGCCCAGCGGTGTGGAGTTCGAGGGACCGGCGGGCCTGCGGCGCGTGCTGCTGAGCCGGAGCGAGGACTTCGCCGGCGCCGTCACCGAGAAGCTGCTCGCGTACGCGCTCGGGCGGGGGCTGGAGCACACCGACCGCCCCGCCGTGCGCCGGATCCTGCGCGATGCCGCGGCCGACGACTACCGCTGGTCGTCGATCGTGCTCGGCATCGTGAAGAGCACGCCGTTTCAATGGCGCCGCGCGCGAGCCGACGGGCCGGCGATCGTGGCCGGGGGGCCAGCCCTCGACGGCCGCTGAACGGCTATAGTTCAATTTCGACGAGCAAAGGTTCCCGATCATGATCATCACGAAGACGTCGCTGCCTCGACGCACCGTGCTGCGCGGGTTGGGCGCCGCGGTGGCCCTGCCGTTGCTGGACGCCATGGTCCCTGCCGCGTCGGCCCTGTCGCGCACCGCCGCCGCGCCCACCAGGCGCTTCGGCGTGGTCTACGTGCCCAACGGCATCGCGATGGAGTACTGGACGCCGGCCGAGGAGGGGCGCGGGTTCGAGCTCACGCCGATTCTCCACCCGCTGGAGGCCTTCAGGGACCAGCTCACGGTGGTCTCGGGCCTGCGGGGGTACTGGACGCCGGCCCACGCCGGCGCGTCGACGACGTTTCTGACCGGCGCGGCGGGCGTCGCCGGCGAGACCGCGCCGGTGGCCGGCGTCTCGATGGACCAGTTGCTCGCCCGCGAGTACGGCCAGCACACCGAGCTGGCGTCGCTGCAACTGGCGATCG
Source organism: Vicinamibacterales bacterium (assembly GCA_965202655.1). Taxonomy (GTDB): domain Bacteria; phylum Acidobacteriota; class Vicinamibacteria; order Vicinamibacterales; family UBA8438; genus VXRJ01. The sequence goes on from CBDBBK010000001.1 coordinate 1,643,778, forward strand.
ACAGCCGGGCCAACGCCGGCCAGTGCAGCGGCAACCACAGTTGCGTCTATACCAACACCATCTGCTGGCGCAGCCGGACGACGCCGCTGCCGATGGAGAACAACCCGCGCGTCGTGTTCGAGCAGATGTTCGGCGACAGCGGGAGCACCGACCCCGCCGTCCGCCGCGCCCGCATGCGGCGCGACCGCTCGATCCTCGACTCCGTGACCCGGAAGGCGGCCGATCTCAAGCGAGAGGTCGGGCCCGCCGACGGCCTCAAGGTGGACGAGTACCTCGAGGGCATCCGGGACATCGAGCGGCGCATCGAGCGGGCGGAGCAGCGGCAGAACTACGAGATGCCCGAGCTGGCCCAGCCCGAGGGCATTCCGGCCACCTTCGCCGAGCACGTCGAGCTGATGTTCGACCTGCAGGTGCTGGCCCACCAGATTGACCTGACCCGCGTGACCTCGTTCATGCTGGGACGTGAGGTGAGTTCGAGGACCTACACCGAAATCGGCATCGCCGACGCGCACCATCCGCTGTCCCACCACGAGTACAAGCCCGAGAAGATCGCGTCGATGTCCAAGATCAACGCGTATCACGCCTCGATGTTCGCCAGCTACCTGGAGAAGCTTCGCGCGACGCCGGACGGCGACGGATCGCTGCTCGACAACATGCTGCTCCTCTACGGGTGCGGCATGTCGGACAGCAACTCGCACAGCCCGCTCAATCTGCCGGTCCTGCTGCTCGGGGGCTGCGCCGGACAGCTCGAAGGCGGACGCCACATCCGCTACGAAGGCGACCCGCTGATGCCGAATCTGCTGGTGTCGCTGATGGACAAGCTGGGCGTACCGGTCGAGCGCCTGGGGGAGAGCGACGGCAGGCTCAGCGTGGAGCGTCTGACCGGCGTTTAGCCGCCAGGAACCGGCCCGCCGCCAGTTCATCTGTTTGGCAGGCGCTGGCGCGCCCGCCAGGACGCGCTAGCCGCCGGTTGCCCCGAGGCGGCGCAGCAGCTCGACGGTGTTGTTGTCGTCGTCTCCGCGCCCCCGGGCTCGCGCCAGCGGGGTTTCCCCCTGGCCGTTCAGGGCATCCAGGTCGGCGCCGCTGTCCGCCAGTAGCTGCACGACGGTGTCGAGGCGTCTCGACGCCGCGATGTGCAGCGCCGAGTTTCCGGCCGAGTCCACCGCATTGACGTCGACCCCTGCGTCCATCGCCGTCCTCGCCGCTTCCAGCACGAGCCGCTCGTCCTCGGCCGGGTTCGCGGCCAGTCCCGGTTCCGTGCGGCGGCGGGCGGCGACTGCCGCCATCAGCGGTGTCGTGCCGTCCTCCATGACCATCTGCAGCTCGGCGCCATGGTCGGCCAGCGCCTGCATGATGGCGGGCTCGGCGAAGTGCGCGGCCAGCCAGAAGGGGGTCGCGCCGACCACGTCGTGCTCCAGCACGTAGTCCGGGCTGTTGCGCCGGCCCGGGCTTCCGCGCAGCACCGGCGCATCGGCGTCCGCGCCGCGAGCGAGCAGCGCCGCCACCAGCGTCTCGTCGCCGCGCAGCGTGGCGGCGTGCAGGGCGGAGTAGCCGGCCTCGGCCGCGTTCGGGTCCGCACCCTGCTCGAGGAGGAACAGAGCCAGGGCGGTATGGCCGCCGTGCGCCGCCACGACGAGCGCGCTCGTCCCGGTTGCCGCCGTGTCGTTCACGTCGGCGCCGCCAGCCACGAGATGCCTGGCGATATCGAGGTTGCCGTGCCGGGCCGCGAACAGGATCGGCGTGTTGCTGCCCTGGACGACATCAACGACCCCGGTCGGGTCGAACCCGGCCGTCCGCGTGTGGATGCGCCGCGGCCGGGGGGCGGTGCGGGCATGGACGTCCGCCCCGAGCGAAACCAGCACCTCCACGACGCCGGCATGCTGCTGGGCCACGGCCCACATCAGCGCCGTCTGCCCCCGCGTGAGCTCCCCGGCGTTCACGTCCGCCCCGTGGGACGCGAGGAGGCGCACCGCCGCCGCGGACCCGGTGCGGGAGGCCGTCATCAGCACCGTTTCGCCCGACGGCAGCGCGGCGTTCGCATCGGCGCCCGCCGCCAGCAGGATCTCGACCATCGTCTCGCTGCCGTTGACGCAGCCCAGCCAGAGCGGCGTGGCGCCGAACTCGTTCGCCGCGCCGACGTCCGCGCCGGCCCCAACGAGCGCTTCCGCCATCGCCGCGTCGTCCCAGTGGGCGGCCCAGTGGAGGGCGGTCGCGCCGTCCGCCTGCCGGGCATTCGCCGGGACACCCTGTTCGAGCAGCGCGATCACCCGCGTCGAGTCCGCCGCCCGGGCCGCGTCGAGCAGCCGCGCGTCCTGGGCGGCGGCGGGGCCGGCCATGGCCAGCAGCAGCGGCGCCAGGAGCATCGACCCAGCCAGCCTTCTCGCATGCACGCTCTTCGTCCTCCAGAAGTCCGTCGCGACCCTACGGATCCACGGTGATCTCGCCGACCGCCCAGGGATGCTCCTCGCAGTGATAAAGGAACGTCCCGGGCTCGTCGAACGTGATGAATGCCCACTGCCCCGGTTCGAGGCGGCCCGTGCTCCAGCTTCCGTCGCGAGCCGACACGGTGCGGGCCATCTCGCCGTTGTTGGTGAAACGGACGCGGGCGCCGACGGTGACGCGCGCCCGGATCGGGTTGAAATTGTACTCGTCGAAGGCGTAGCGCCGGCCGCCGACGGAACCTCTCGGGTTTTCGAGGAGCGTGGCGGTTTCGATCTCGGTCGTTTCGCGCGGAGCGGGGCCGCTCGGCTGGTCATCCACCGGCGGATCGGGCGACGGCTCGCCACGCGCCGCCACCGCGCCGTCGAGCGCGAACGCCCACAGCTCGGGTCCCATGGCGATGGCGATGTACTGGGTCCCGTCCAGCGCGTAGGTGGCGGCCGGGCCGGGCCGGAGCCGCGCGCCCTCCTCACTGGTGCGGAACGCCCACCGGCGGACGCCGGTCCGGACGTCGTACGCCTCCACCTGCCCGCCGGGCGAACCGCGGAACAGCAGGCCGCCCGCGGTGACCAGGGGACCGCTCGTGCCGAGAAACGCGGCCGGCATTTCCTTCTTCCAGACGATGTTTCCGGTCCGCGTGTCGACCGCCGCCAGGATGCCGAGGTGATCGGGCAGCGTCAGGTGGAACCGGGCCGTGTTCCAGACGAACGGGTCGGCGAAGCGGCGGGCGCGGCCGACATGCGCGCGCCCCTGGGCGTAGATGTAGCCGGTCTGGGGCGAGAACGCCATCGGCGTGACGCGCACCAGCGGAATCGGCACGCCCGGCGCGACGACGGTCTGCTCGTCCACGGACGGCGGCGTGTAGCTGCTGCAACTGAGCTGGAACGGCGGCGGCACGCGGTCGCGCCAGTAGGAACACTCCGGGAGGATGCTCTCCGTGCGCGTCGGGAACGGCTGCGTCGGCGCCGTCCGCTGGTGCTCGTCCTGCGGCACCGGGCGCTCCTCGATCGGCAGCAGCGGTTCGCCGGTCTCGCGGTTGAAGAGGAACAGGTAGCCGTCGGTCCGCATGGCGGCGACCGCCTTCACCGGTTCGCCGTCCATCGTGACGTCGTACAGGAGCAGCGGCGTGGCGATGTCGGCGTCCCAGATATCGTGACGCACGACCTGGTAGTGCCACCGCCGCTCGCCGGTCTCCATGTCGAGGGCGACGACCGACGCGGTAAACAGATTGTCGCCCTCGCGGAGTTCGCCGCCGAACATCGGCACGGGGTTGCCGGTCGAGAAATAGACCATGCCCAGGTCCGGGTCGACCGTTCCCTGCAGCCAGACGCCGCCGCCGCCGAACTCCCAGTTGTCGTTGTCCTGTGACCAGGTGTCGTGGCCGAACTCTCCCGGACGCGGCACGACGAAGAACGTCCACTCCACGTCGCCGGTCTCGGCGTCGAGCGCCACCACCCGGCCCTGCCCGCCGATGTCGCCGTTCGCGATGCCGGCGAACACCTTGCCGCGGGCGTACATCGGCGCTGTCGTCACGGTCTCGCCCGGCGTAGGCGGGACGCTGCCGATCGGCGTAGCCCAGACCAGCTCGCCGCTTCCCCGATCGAGGGCGATGACCTCGCCGGTCCGCGTGCCGAAGACGACGCGGTCGCCCGCTATCGCGACCCCCTGCCACGACACCACCCGTCCCGCGTCGGGATCCGGCTCCCAGTGCCACACCGGATCCCCCGTCCGCGCGTCGAACGCGTAGACGTTCGCGCCGCCCGTCAGGTAGATGACGCCGTCCTGCACCACGGCCGTCGCTCGCGACGCCCCGCCGCCCGGAAGCGAGGTCACCCACGCGGCGCCCAGGCGATCGACGGTGTCCGTCGCGATCCCGTCGAGGGTGGAGTAGCGCGAGCTGGACCAGTTGCCGCCGGTGAAGGGCCAGTCCGTGGAGGGGTAACCGCGTCCCGGCTCGGACTCCTGGGCGCCGGGGGCGGCGGCGAGCAGCGCGAGCGTGACCAGCAATACGGCTGCACTCAGGCCGGCGCGACAACGTCGAGGTCTGACCATGACGCTCTCCTGTCTTCGGTCTCCGTCCGCACCACGATATACCCGAACGGTTACACTACCCGCGCATTGACGAGAAACACACGACCGTTGCGGCACTTCCCTCGACCCGTCTTCGGCGCAATCGCGGCCTGCCTGCTGCTCGCGGGAGCGCTCGTTTCGGCACAGTCGCCCGTGGACGACTACACGCCGGTCACCGAGGCGATGCTCGTCGACCCGCCGGCGAGCGACTGGCTGATGTGGCGGCGCACGTACAACCACTGGGGTCATAGCCCCCTCGACCAGATCGACACCTCCAACGTGGGCGACCTGCAGCTCGCCTGGGCATGGACCATGGCGGAGGGCCTGCAGGAGACGACGCCCCTCGTCCACGACGGCATCATGTTCCTGGTGCAGGCGTGCGACTACGTCGAGGCGCTCGACGTTCGCGACGGCACCCGGCTGTGGGAGTACCGCCGGCCGCGGGTCGAGCACGCGGCCACGCTGGCCTGCGCCAACCGCAACGGGACCCTTTACGAAGACAAGCTGTTCATCGGCACCCACGACGCCCACCTGGTGGCGCTCGACGCCCGCTCCGGCGAGGTCGTGTGGGACCACACGGTCGGCGACTGGGAGGTAGGCCAGCACTATTCCGGCGGCCCGCAGATCATCAAGGGCCGGGTGGTGGCCGGGATGTCGGGCTGCTATTTCATCAATACGCGCTGCTGGATCTCTGCCCACGATGCGGCGACGGGGGAGGAGGTGTGGCGCACGTACACGATTCCCCGCGCCGGCGAGTTCGGCTACGACAGTTGGGGTGACATCCCCGACGAGCTGCGGCGCGGCGGCTCGTCCTGGAATTCGCCGAGCTACGACCCGGAGCTGAATCTGATCTACGCCGGGGTCGGGGTGCCGATTCCCTGGGCCTCGGTGCAGCGCGGCACCGGCGATGGTGACGTCCTCTACACGAACTCGACCCTCGCGATCGACGCCGACACCGGCGAGATCGTGTGGTACTTCCAGCACACGCCGAACGACGAGTGGGACCTCGATCATCCGTACGCCCGGCTCGTGGTAGAGACCGAGGTGTCGCCGGACCCGGACGAGGTGGAATGGCTGAACGGCGGGATCAACCCGGGCTTGCGGCGCAAGATCGTGACCGGGATCCCGGGCAAGACCGGCATCGTCTGGGCGCTCGACGCGGCCACCGGGGCGTTTCTCTGGGCCGAGCCGACGAATACGCAGAACGTGGTCGCCGACGTCGACGCCGAGAGCCGCCGCGTCATCCTCAACGAGGACCTCAAGTTCCCGCAGGTCGGCGAGCCGGTCTTCGTCTGCCCAAGCCTGACCGGCGGCATCAACTGGAACGCGACCGCCTACCACCCGGGCACCAACGCCCTGTACGCGCCAACCAACAACGTCTGCATGAACCTGACCCTCAACGAGTTCCGTGACCGCACGGGCTTTCATCATGGGTCGGCGCGCGCCACGCGCGAGATAGCCCCGGACGTGGACGGGCAGGTCGGCATGCTGACGGCGATGGACCTGGCCACGGGTGGAACGCGTTGGGTTCACCGCCAGCGGGCCGGCATCGGCGGGTCCGTGCTGACCACCGGCGGCGGGCTGGTATTCGTGACCGACGACGCGCGACGCTTCCGGGCGTTCAACGCGGAAAACGGCGAGATCCTCTGGGAACGGATCCTCAACTCGAGCGCCGGCGGCTTCCCGGTGAGCTACATGCACGACGGCGTGCAGTACATCGCCATCGCGGCCGGGGGCGGCGTCCAGTACCGGATGGTCACGCCCGAGATCCAGCAGCCGCCGCGCGGCAACATCCTCTGGGTCTTCCGGCTTCGCTAGTCTCGCCGCTGCTGGGGAACTGACCAGCTGGATATACCCTCCAGTTGACAGGCCGAGGGGACGGTAATACCGTAATACCAACCATGCCGACGGTTTCCTTCAAGGTCAGCGCGGAGGAGGCCCGCCTGATGCGGACGCGGGCCAGGAAAGAAGGCGTCAGCCTCTCGGAGTACCTCCGTCGCCGGGCTCGTCTCGCCACGCCCGCGCCCAGCTCGCCGAAGCTCGTGCGTTGCCCGCATACGGGGGCGATGGTCTTCGCCGCCCCCAAGGACCAGCCCCCGCTCACGACGGAAGCGGTACGGGAGCTTCTCGCAGACTTCCCATGAAGTACCTCCTGGACGTCAATGTTCTCGTCGCCTGGGGTTGGTCTGATCATGTTGCCCATGAGCAGACCACCCGGTGGATCGCCGCTACGATGAAACACAGCGCTTCCAGGCTGCTCACATCGCCGATCCCGGAGCTTGGCTTCGTGCGTGTATCGGTTCAGCGCACGGCGGGACGCGTGACGGTCCGTGCGGCGAGCGAAGCGCTGGCAGGCATGCTGCGCAGCCTCGGTGCGAAGCATGTTTTTCTGCCCGACGACCAGTCGGCCGGCCGGTTCCCCGAGTGGTGTCGTCAAGCGGCGCGCACGACGGACGCCCACCTTCTGCAGTTGGCGAAGGCGCACGGGGCGAGACTCGCCACGCTCGACGAACGCATTCCCGAGGCGTTGCTCGTTCCCGGCCCGAGGTGAGAGCGCGTCACACGCTACGGCAACGCGTAGGCCACGAGCGAGCCGGGGAAGCCGGTCTGAATGCTGCCGATCTGCACGACGATGTACTGCTTCCCGTCGTGCAGGTAGGTCATCATGCCGTACTGCCCGGGGGCGGGGAGCTCGACGCTTCCGAGGATCTCGCCCGTGTACTTGTCGCGGCCATGCAGCATCAGCGGTGCGTCAGGGACAATCTGCCGCGTCCCCTCGCTGAGCGAGCGCGTCTGCACCAGCAGGTCGCCGGTCACCAGTTGAATCGAGAAACCCGCCCCGCCGGCGTTCGGGATGTCGATTCCCGCCAGCCGCGGATGCTCCCGGATCACCTGCGCCGTCTCCCCGACCGGCAGTGACCAGGCCTTCTCGCCGGTGTTCATCCGGTACGCCGTGAGCTGGTTGTCCATCGGCTTGTAGAGCCGCAGGCCATCGAGCGTCGGGAGGCCGGTGACGGAGACGAACGGCTCCTGCTCGGGCGTCGGCCGGCGGAAGCCGCCCGGCAGCCACGCGGCGACCGTCGTGCCGGTGGTCGGCGTCGAATTCGGCGTGGCGCCGCCCGGGCCGGGCCGCGCGTAGTCCGGGTCGTCCTCGTCGACGCCGCCCGTCGCCCGCATGAACGACGGCGCACCGCAGCTTCGGCGGTGCGAGTTGAACATCATCCCGGTGCTCGGATCGGCGACCGGCGGATGCGGAATGACGTTGCCGCCGCCGAGGCAGCCGACGTTGTTGTAGAAGTCGTTCGTGTGGTTCTCCGGCAGCGCCGGCACATACAGGCCGCCGACCTGGTAGTGCTCCAGGATCGCCAGCGCTTCCTGCTTCAACTCCGGCGTGTAGTCGATGACGAACTCCTCGGTCAGGCCGTCAAGCACGATCGGGTCGACCGGCTCCGGGCGCGTCGGATACGGCTGCATCGGCGAGGTGTAGTTGCCCGGCACTTGGGTCTGGATCACCGCCCGGTCCTCGATCGGCCAGATCGGCTCGCCCGTCTCCCGGTTGAAGGCGAAGACCAGTCCCTGCTTCGTGTTCTGGATCAGCGCCGGGATGGTCTCGCCGTCCACCGTCAGATCCATCAGGATCGGCGCGGTCGGCAGGTCGTAGTTCCACTGATCGCTCCGGTGGATCTGGAAGTGCCAGCGCCGTTCGCCGGTCCGGACGTCGAGGGCCAGGACGCAGCCGCCGAAGAGATTGTCGCCCGGCCGGTGCCCCGCGTAGCTCTGCACCGTCGACGCGTTGGTCACCAGGTAGACGAGCCCAAGGTCCGGGTCGGCCGCCGCCGGCGCCCAGGTCGACATGTCGCCCGACCACTGCCAGGCGTCGTTGTGCCACGTTTCGTGGCCGAACTCACCGGGGCGCGGGATCATGTGGAACTTCCAGAGCACCTCGCCGGTCGCCGCGTCGACCCCCATCACGTCGCCCGGGACGTTCTCGATCCGCGTCTGGCCGTAGCTCGGCTGATGCCCGACGAGCACCACGACGACGCCGTTCACGACGATGGGCGGCGAGGAACTGGTCACCATGCCCAGCTCGCGCGGGATGCCGTACCCGGGGTCGTAGCTGGGGGAGCGATCCTGCCACCGCCCCCAGTCCTCGACGAGGGGCGGGATCAGGTCGAGGCCACCGGACGCCGGAAAGCCGTCCAGCGGGATCTGCCTGCCCCAGTTCTCCAGGGGACGGCCCGTCTCCGCGTCGAGCGCCCAGAGGAAGAAGGCCGGACTCGTAACGAAGAGCACGCCGCGGCCGTTCACCTCCGCGTAGGCAATCCCCTTGCCGTAGGCCTGCCGGGGCGAACGGAGGTGGCGGACCGTCTCCGGCTCGCGAAACGTCCAGAGCGTCTCGCCGGTCGCCGGATCGATGGCCACCACCTGCCGGCGCGGCGAGGCGACCGTGTAGACGACGCCGTCGACGTAGATCGGCGTGGCGCGGTTGAAGTAGTCGAGGTTTGGACCGAAGTTGTCCCCCCGCCAGATCCACGCCACCTCCAGGTCGGAGAAGTTGCTGCCGTTGATCTGGTCGAGGGCCGACGAGCGGGTGTGCCCGGCGTCGCCGCCGAGGTAGCGCCACTCGCCGTTCTCGGTGCCGGTCAGGCGTTGCGCCTGCGCGGTGGCCACCGCCAGCAGGGCTACGATGAAGACGCCGGCGACTGCCACGACGCGGGTGATGTGCTGCGATCTCAGGTATCCAGGCATGATGAGTCCATTCTAGTGGCGCGCCGGCTAGGAGCTCGTGGTGAAACCCCGCGTAGCACCGAGAGCGGCGGTTTCACCACTGGCTCCTAGGGCTCGACGGTGATCTCGCCGATCATCCACGGGTGTTCGGTGCAGTGGTACACGAACGTGCCGGGCTCGTCGAAGGTCACCACTTCCCATGTCGCCGGCCGTAGCGGGCCGGTGCTCCAGCTTCCGTCACGCGCCGCCACGATGTGCGACATCTCGCCGTTGTTGACGAACCGCACGCTCGCGCCGACCGTCACGAGGGCGCGCACCGGGTTGAACGCGTGTTCGTCCACCGCGTAGCGCCGGCCGCCCACCGACCAGGAGGGATTCTCCAGGAGCGTCGCGGTCTCGATCGCCTCCGTCCGCCGCGGGGCGGGGCCGGAAGGCGGGAGGTCGGCCCACGGGTCCGCGGGCACTTCGCCGCGCGCCGCGACGGTCCCGCCGAGGTTGAACGCCCACAGCTCGCGGCCCATCGCGATGGCGATGAACTGCTCGCCGTCCAGCTCGTACGTCGCGGCCGGTCCCGGGCGCACGCGCGCCCCGGCCGGAGTGGTCTGGAACGCCCACGCCCGCTCGCCGGTCCGCGCGTCGTAGGCCTCGACCTGACCGCCGGGCGAGCCGCGGAACATCAGGCCGCCGGCGGTCGTGAGGGGTCCGCTCGTGCCGAGCAGGGGACTCGGTAACTCCTGCTTCCACACCACCCGGTTGGTCCGCGGGTCGACGGCGGCCATGACGCCGATGGAGTCCGGCAGGCTGATGTGACCGCCGCTCGGGCGCGACAGCCACGGATCCTCGAAGCGCCGGGCGCGCCCGACGTGGGCGTGGCCCTGGGCATAGATGTAGCCCGTCTCCGGGCTGAACGACATCGGCGTGACGCGCACGCGCGGAATCGGGGCGCCGGGCGCCACGATGGTGTGGTCGTCGGCGGACGGGGGCGTGTAGGTGCTGCAGCTCAGCTCGAACGGCGGCGGCACCCGGTCGCGCCAGAACGAACAGTCGGGCAGGATGCTCTCCGCTCCCACCGGGAACGGCTGGGTCGGCGCCGTGTGCAGGAACGGATCCTGGGGCACTGCCCGTTCCTCGATCGGCAGGAGCGGTTCGCCGGTCTCCCGATCGAACAGGAAGAGGTAGCCGTCCGCCCGCATCGCGGCCAGCGCCTTGCGCGGGGCGCCGTCGACCTGCGCGTCGTAGAGCAGCAGCGGGGTCGCGATGTCCGCGTCCCAGATGTCGTGCCGGACCACCTGGTAGTGCCAGCGCCGTTCACCGGTCTCCATGTCGAGGGCGAGCACCGACGCGGTGAACAGGTTGTCGCCGGCGCGGATCTCGCCGCCGAACATCGGCACCGGGTTGCCGGTCGAGAAATAGACCAGCCCCAGCTCGGGATCGACCGTCCCGACCAGCCAGACGCCGCCGCCGCCGAGCCGCCAGTTGTCGTTGTCCTGCGGCCACGTCTCGTGGCCGAACTCTCCCGGCCGCGGCACGACGAAGAACGTCCACTGCGTTTCGCCGGTCTCGGCATCCAGCGCGATCACGCGCCCCTGACCGCCGCTGTCGCCGTTGGCCAGTCCGACGAAGACCTGCCCGCGGGCGTACATCGGCGCCGAAGTCACGCCCTCGCCTTCCCGGCGCGGCTCGCTGCCCACCGGGGTGATCCACGCCAGTTCGCCGGTGTCCCGGTGGAGCGCCATCACATGGGCACTGCGGAGGCCGGCGAAGACCAGGTCCTCGCCCAGCCCCACGCCCTGCCACGACGGAACCATCAGCGGCTCGTCGTCCGGCGGCTGCCAGCGCCAGACCGTTTCGCCGGTCCGGGCGTCGATGGCCAGAACGTTGGCGCCGGCCGTCAGGTAGAGGACGCCGTCGCGCATCACCGGTGTCGCGCGCGACGCGGCGCCGCCCGGAAGGGCCGTCACCCAGGCGCCGCCCAACTCGCCGACCGTATCGAGGGTGATGTCGTCGAGGGTCGTATAGCGCGAGCTCGACCAGTTCCCGCCGACCAGCGGCCAGTCGCCGGCGGGATAGCCGCCGCCGTCCTCCGGCGCCTGTCCCTCCACGCCAACCGGCAGGGCCGCGACCGCCGCGGCCAGTGCGACGGCAAGCCCCCAATGAAGTCCACGCATGACGTCCTCCTCGCCTCGACCCAATGCTCTCACGTCCGCGTGGCCGCGTCTGACGACCGGTCGCGGCCCGTGTTCCCGCAGGGGCTCACGTCCGCGCGCGCCCGGGCCATCTCGTCCGGTCGGCGCAGGCTGGTATTGTAGGTGCCTGTCGAAGGGAGAAGCCGATGCGCAAGACCTGCTTCGCGGCGTTCCTCGGTGCGGCGATCCTGTTCACGTTCGCGGCCGCGCCGGTCCTAGCCCAGTCGGGCGGTGACGGCATGCCGATGCGGACGCCCGACGGACATCCGCATATCTCCGGCACCTTCACGTTCCGAACGCTGACGCCGATGCAGCGCCCGTCCCGGTTCGAAGGACAGGAGACGCTGGGCGCGGAGGAGGCCGCGGCCTTCGAGGCGTCGGAGCGGACGCGCCAGAACCGCGATCTCTTCGACCCGGAGACGGGCCAGCCGAGCGCGGGCTACCAGCCGCGGGCCGACGGCGGCGTGCTCTCCTACAACGAGTTCTGGTACGAGCGCGGCGTCGAGCTCACCTCGGACAAGCGGACGTCGCTCATTGTCGATCCCCCCAACGGCCGGTATCCCCCGCTGACCGACGCCGCCCGGCAGGCGGACCGGGAACGCTCCGCCCACCGCCGGGAGCACATGTACGACTCCTACGAGAACCGGAGCCTGGGGGACCGCTGCATCGCGTTCGGCAAGTCGGGGCCGCCCATCCGGTCCGGCGCGTACAACAACAACCTGATGATCTTCCAGACCGCCGACCATGTCGTGATCCTCACCGAGCAGGCGCGGCTGGCGCGGATCATCCCGCTCGACGACACGGAGAAACCCGGGTTCGAGCAGTTGACGGGCGTGTCGCGCGGCCACTGGGAGGGGGAGACGCTGGTCATCGAGACCACGCAGTTCCGCGATTGGGGCAACGGCCGCATCGGCCCGAACGTGCACCTCGTCGAACGGCTGACGCGTATCGATCCCGATACCGTCGCCTACGAGTACACGGTGACCGACCCGTCGCGGTACACGGCGCCCTATACCGTCATGATGCCGTTCCGCCGGATGGAGGGCGAGATTTTCGAGTACGCGTGCCACGAGGGCAACATCGGCCTGTACGGCATCCTGGCCGGCGCGCGGCAGTTCGAGCGGGATGGACGCGAGCTGCGTCCCTGATTCCCGCGCGCCCGCAGGTTTCCGCCCGGCGCCGCGGCGAGGAAGCGGGCGTCAGGGATCGACGGTAATCTCGCCGATGGCCCAGGGATGTATCTCGCAGTGGTAGAGGAACGTCCCCGGCTCGTCGAACGTGACGTAGACCGACATCCCCGGCTCGAGCGTGCCGGTGCTCCAGCTTCCGTCGCGGGCCGCTACCCTGTGGGCCATCTCGCCGTTGTTCTGGAACCGTAGCCGGTCGCCGGCCTTGACGCGCGCGCGCACCGGGTTGAACGCATGCTCGTTCAGCGCGTTGCGGCGGCCGCCGTACGACCACGACGGATTCTCGACCAGCGTGCCGGTCTCCACCAGATCGGTCGCACGCGGCGGGGGGCCAATCCAGCGGACCAGGTCGTCAATCTCGCCGGGGACCGCCGGCCCGCGCGCCGGGATCTCGCCGTCGAGCGCGAACGCCCAGAACTCGCGCTCGAACAGCGCCGCGATGTACTGCCGGCCGTCCACTTCGTAGGAGATCGCCGGGCCGGGGCGCTGGCGCGTCTGCGGCGCGCCCGCCTGGAATCCCCAGACCCGTTCACCGGTCCGCGCGTCGTACGCCTCGATCATGCCGTCCGCCGCCGCCCAGAACATCAGTCCGGTCGCCGTCAGCAACGGACCGCTCGTCGCGAGACGCGCCCCGCGGAACTCGTTCTTCCACACCACGCGGCCCGTCCGCCCGTCGACGGCGGCGAGGATGCCGACCGACTCGGGAAGCGTCAGACGCAGATAGCCGCTCGAGCGGTTGTCGGAGATCCACGGATCCTCGAAGCGGAACGCCCGGCCGACATGTCCGCGCCCCTGCGCGTAGATGTAGCCAGTCTGCGGCGAGAACGCCATCGGCGTCACGCGCACCATCGGGATCGGCACGCTCGGCGCGACGACCGCCTGCTGATCGATGCCCGGCGGCGTATAGGCGCTGCAGTTGAGCGTGAACGGCGGCGGCACCCGGTCGCGCCAGAACGAGCAGTCCGGCAGGATGCTCTCGACGCCCACCGGGAAGGGCTGGGTCGGCGCGGTCAGCAGGGCCTCGTCCTGCGGCACCGGCCGATCTTCCAGCTCGACGATCGGCTCGCCCGTCTCGCGGTTGAAGAGGAAGAGATAGCCGTCGGCGCGAATCGCGGCGAGAGCCGGGACCGGCTCGCCGTCTATCTCCGTGTCGTACAGCAGCACGGGCGTCGCGATGTCGGAATCCCAGATGTCGTGGCGCACGACCTGGTAGTGCCAGCGCCGCTCGCCGGTTTCCATGTCGAGCGCGAGAACCGCCGCCGTGAACAGGTTGTCTCCCGCGCGGATCTCGCCGCCGTACATCGGGACGGGATTGCCGGTCGAGAAGTAGACCATGCCGAGTTCCGGATCGACCGTCCCGACCAGCCAGACGCCGCCCCCGCCCACCTGCCAGATGTCGGAATCCTGCGGCCAGGTGTCGTGGCCGAACTCGCCGGGGCGGGGCACGACGAAGAAGGTCCAGAGGATCTCGCCGGTGCGCGCGTCGAGGGCGAGGATCCGCCCCTGTCCCCCACTGTCGCCGTTCGCGAGGCCGACGAACACCTTGCCGCGCGCGTACATCGGCGCGGTCGTGACCGATTCGCCCTCCCCCTGTGGAATGCTCCCCACCGGGGTCGCCCAGACCAGCTCGCCCGTCTCCTGATCGAGCGCCGCCACTTCCGCGCTCCGCAGGCCGACGAATACGTGGCCGTCACCGAGGCCGACGCCCTGCCACGACGGCACCCGCTGCAAAGCCGGGTCTTCCGACTGCCAGCGCCAGATGACTTCGCCGGACCGGCCGTCGAGGGCGAAGACGTTCGCGCCCCCCGGCAGGTAGATGACGCCGTCCTGCACGACGGGGGTCGCACGGGACGATACGCCTCCCGGCAGGTCCGCCACCCAGGCCCCGCCGAGCCGATCCATCGTGTCCGGCGCGATCTGGTCGAGGGTGGTATAGCGCGAGCTGGACCAGTTGCCGCCGGCGAGCGGCCAGTCCCCGACCGGATACCCGGAGCCCGGCTCGGTCGCTTCCTGCCCCCGAAGGTGACCGTTCGTGATCAGGAACCCGGCGGCCAGCACGTAGACGACGAAACCGCGGTGCAGTCGACGCATGAGATGCTCTCCTTAAGTCCGGAAGGCGCCGTTCGGGCAACCCCCGCTCCCGATGCCGCAGGACGATGGCTACGTGCTCAGATTACAGCGTGACGAGTTCCAGCGTCTCGATGGGATGACACCCGATTCTCAACCGGCCTGACGCGCGGCAATTGCTGGCGGATCCGTCTCCGGAGCGGTTGCGCCGATCGTGCGGGGCCGGATAAGATCCGCGCGGGTCGTGTGGATTCGTGCGGCCCGCGGATACGGATGGCCCCTCAGGCCTTGGATGCGGGCGACCAGCCCCCACGATTTCCAGCGGTCTGGTGCGGATCGGGGCGAGCGTGACAGTGAACGAAAGGAGTCACGACGTTGGCTGACGTGACGACGACGACGGAAACCGCCCACGGCGCGGGCGAAGAACACGAGGCTGCCCACGGGCACGACGAGCACGGACACCACGAGCTCGGCTTCTGGCAGACCTACGTCTTCTCGCTCGACCACAAGGTGATCGGCATCCAGTACGCCGTCACCGGCCTGCTCTTCCTGCTGTTCGGCTTCACCCTGATGATGGTGATGCGCTGGCAGATCGCCTACCCCGGCGAACCGATTCCGCTGATCGGCGCGTGGCTGGGCGACGAGCGGGCGCCGGGCGGCATCATGCTGCCGGAGTTCTACAACCAGTTGGGCGCCATGCACGGCACCATCATGGTGTTCCTCGGTGTCGTCCCCCTCGCCGTCGGCGGCTTCGGCAACTTCGTCCTGCCGCTCCAGATCGGCGCGCCCGACATGGCGTTTCCGAAGCTCAACATGGCGAGCTACTGGTCGTTCTTCGTCGGCGGCGTCGTCATGTTCGCCAGCTTCTTCGTGCCGGGCGGGGCGGCCAACTCCGGCTGGACCTCCTACGCCCCGCTGTCGGTTCTCGCCACGACGGGACAGACGCTGTGGCTGGTCGGGATGATCTTCCTGATCACGTCGTCGCTCCTCGGCTCCGTGAACTTCATCGTCACCACGATCCAGTTGCGCGCCCCGGGGCTGACCTTCATGCGTCTGCCGTACTTCGTCTGGGCGCAGCTCGTGACGGCGGTCCTGCTCCTGCTCGCCTTTCCCCCCCTCGAAGCGGCCGGCGTGCTGCAGTTGATGGACCGCGTGGCCGGCACCAGCTTCTTCATGCCGAGCGGCCTCGTGTATGCCGATTCCCCGGTGGAAGTCAGCGGGGGCGGCAGCGTGCTGCTCTGGCAACACCTCTTCTGGTTCCTCGCGCACCCGGAGGTGTACGTCCTGATCCTCCCGGCGCTCGGCATCGTCGCCGACATTGTGGCCAACAACACGCGCAAGCCGCTCTGGGGCTACCGCGTGCTGGTCTACTCGGCGGTTTTCCTCGGCTTCATGTCGTTCATCGTCTGGGCGCACCACATGTTCCTGACCGGCATGGGCACGACGATGAGCTCGTTCTTCCAGACGACGACGATGATCATCTCGATCCCGTCGGTCGTCATTCTGTCGTCCCTCTTCATTTCGCTCTACGGGGGATCGATCCGGTTCACGGTGCCGATGCTGTTCGCGCTCGCCTTCCTGCCGATGTTCGGTATCGGCGGGCTGACCGGGCTGCCGCTCGGCCTGGCGGCGCCGGACATCCACCTGCACGACACCTACTACGTCATCGGCCACTTCCACTACGTCGTGGCGCCCGGCACCTTGCTGGCGCTGTTCGGCGGCATCTACTACTGGTTCCCGAAGGCGACCGGCCGCAAGATGAACGACTTCCTGGGCCGCGTCCACTTCTGGGGGTCGTTCGTCTCCATCAACGTCGTCTTCTTCCCGATGTTCATTCAGGGACTCGTCGGCATGAACCGGCGGATGTACGACGGCGGCGAGCAATACATCATGAACGCCGAAGTGCTGATCTGGAACGAGGTGATCAGCGTGGGCGCGTGGGCGCTGGGCCTGGCGCAGCTCCCGTTCATCTACAACTTCTTCAACAGCATCAAGCGCGGGGAGAAGGTAGGCGACAACCCGTGGCAGGCGACCACCCTGGAGTGGCAGGCGCCGTCGCCGCCGCCCCACGGCAACTTCGCCACCCCGCCGAAGGCGTACCGCGGCCCCTACGAGTACAGCGTGCCGGGTGCGGCGAGCGATTTCGTCATGCAGGGCGATCCGGATCCGTCCGGCTCGGGAAGCCCCGCGAGCGAGCCCGAGCCGGCGGGCGCCTGACGCGAGACACAACCGGACGAACGAACGACAGGGCATAGCGTCGACACATGGATATTCCGTACATCGTTAATGAACGGCCGGACACCGGCCTGACGAACGTCAAGCTCGGCATCTGGCTCTTTCTCGCGTCGGAGGTGATGCTCTTCGGCGCCCTTTTCTCTTCCTACGTCCTGCTGCGGTTGATGGCGCCGGAAGGCACGTGGCCGTTCGGCGTGGACGTGCTGAACGTCCCGGTCGGCACCTTCAATACGGCCGTCCTGATCGGTTCGAGCGTCACGATGGTGATGGCCTTCGCGTCGCTCAAGATGGACGACCTTGCCGGCTACAAGAAGTACATGGGGGCGACCATCCTGCTGTCGCTCCTTTTCATGTGCGTCAAGGCCTACGAGTACAACCACGAGTTCGAGATTGGCAACTTCCCCTGGACGAGCACGTACCTGGCCATCTACTTCACGATGACCGGCCTGCACGCCCTGCACATCATCGGCGGCGTGATCGTCAACACCTACTTCCTGTTCCCCGGCTCGAAGATGTGGGAGACGAACAAGACGCAGTTCGTCAACCGGATCGAGGCGGCCGGGCTTTACTGGCACTTCGTCGACCTGGTGTGGATTTTCCTGTTCCCGGTGCTTTACCTGCTGTAGGCGGCTGCGGAGGACAACGAGCGGACAATGAGTGAAGACGTTCACGCGCACATTCGGACGTATATGAAGGTGGCGGCCGCGCTCGCCGTGCTGACCGTGGTTACGGTGGCGGTGTCCTACGTCGACTTCTGGGGCGTGCCGATCGCGGTCATCGTGGCGCTGATCATCGCGGGGACCAAGGGCTCGCTGGTGGCCAGCTTCTTCATGCACCTTATCGGCGAGAAGAAGATGATCTACTGGTCGTTGATCCTGACGGTGATCTTCTTCCTGGTCCTCATCTTCCTGCCGCTGCTCGGGCACGCCGACCGGGTCGGCGAGTACTACACGGTGCCGAACGCCAACGCGCCCGCGCCCGCCGCGCCGGCGCACTGAGGAGACGCGAACGAAGCGAAACGGAGGCTGCCATGTCGCTCCGATCCATTCACCTCGTTTTCATCGTCGCCTCCATTCTGCTGGCGGCTCTCATGACCTGGTGGAACGTGGCGATGTTCACGACCGGGCGGGGAGGCGGCGGGTACCTGCTGTTTGCGGGCGGCTCGCTGGCGGCGATGATTGGAATGACGGTCTACGCGGTGGTGTTCGTCCGGAAGACGCGCGCGATCGGGATGCGCTGACGCTTGCGGAGGGTTTTGCCATGACCAGGTTCTCCACAGCAGCAATTGCCGCAGCCGTGATTACGCTTGCGCCCGCGGTGGCGTGGGCGTGTCCGATCTGCTTCGGCGCCGACCCCAACTCGGCGGAAGCACAGAGTCTCAACTGGGCCGTCTTCACATTGCTCGGCGTCACCGGGGGTGTGCTGAGCGGCTTCGTCGGTTTCATCTTTCACCTGTTGAAGCGGTCCCGGCAGGCGCTGGGGAACGAGAACGAATTCGACGCCACGGACGACCGTGGCAATGCGGGAGGGATTTCGTAGATGGGCGAGTTTCTCGGACTGCCGGCTCAGGCGTCGGCCCACGCCGGCGAGATCGATCAGATGATCATCCTCATCCACTACCTGATGGCGGTGCTGTTCGTCGGGTGGGGAGCGTTCTACATCTATACGCTGATCCGGTTCCGCGCGAGCGCGAACCCGAAGGCGGACTACACGGGGGTCACCAGCCACACCTCCACCTACCTGGAGTGGACCGTGGCGGCCATCGAGGCCGTTCTGCTGGTCGGCTTCGCCATCCCGGCGTGGGCGCACCGCGTCAACGACGTGCCGCCGGACGAGCAGGCGACCGTCGTGAACCTGATTTCGAAACAGTTCGAGTGGGTCTCGCATTACCCGGGCGCGGACGGCCGGTTCGGGCAACGCGACCTCAGCCTGACCACGCCCACCAACGTGATCGGCCTCGACCGGAACTCTCCAAACGGCGCCGACGACATCGTCACCGTCAACCAGTTGAACATGCCGGTGGACAAGCCGATCATCGTCTACCTGTCGTCGCAGGACGTCATCCACAGTTTCGCGATCGCCGAGATGCGCGTGAAGCAGGATGCCGTCCCGGGCATCCTGGTCCCCGTCTGGTGGGTGCCGACCGAAGTGGGCGATTACGAGGTCAACTGCTCGCAGCTCTGCGGCCTCGGCCACTACCGCATGCGCGGCTTTGCCAGCGTGATGACGCAGGAAGACTATGACGCCTGGCTCGCGGAAGAGGCGTCGTTCCTGACCGGCAACTGACCGTTCACGCGCGCCCTGGCGGGCGCACTGGAAGTCGCGAAACTCCTACGGCGCAAGCTCCTGGCCGAGCGTGGTAGCTGGGCGCCCTGCCGGCGTCATGTGAGGCGCTCGAGTGCGCGCGCGAAGCTGACTAGCCGCCGGATCAGCGCGTTGTACCGCGAGTGCGCGCCCGCAGGGTGTTCGGCGGCAACCGCTTCGTAGAGCGCATGCTCCCACGACTCGGCCGCCCGCGCCGGCGGCTCGGGAATCTCGAGACCCGCCGCGCGCAACCGGCTGGCCGCCGCCAGCACCAGCAGCGCCTCGACGGTCGACTCGCCCCGTCGCAGCGCCGCAATGCCAGGCGCCACCAGCTCCGCTCCCGGCAGTTGCAGTTGGGCGTCGGTCATCCCTTCATCCTCGCCACCGCCGCCTCCACCGTCGCGCGCAGCGCCGCCGCATCGAGGGCCGGGTAGCGGATCAACTCCGGCTCGATTCGAGCGAACAGCTCACGCAACCGATCCGGCTCTATCAACCCGTCGCGCCGCATCATCTCGACATCCGCCCGATCCTGCTCAAGGCCCCGTTCGATCTTCGCCAGCGCCTGGCCATAGAAATCGTAGTGAAAGAAATCGACCTCCCCGTGGCGGTCGATGAAGCGGCTGCGTTCCTGCCATCCCGGCAGCGCCGGCAGGAAATCGTCCGGCGCGGCGGTCTCGACGTTGAGGTTCAGTACCTCCTTCGCCTCCGCAATTGCTTCGAAGGCTCCCGCCGGCTCCGGATCAAGCTTGACGTCGATGTCTATCGTCGTCGCCCGCCATCCCATCAGAACCGCCGAACTTCCCCCCACCAGGTATACGCGCCCCGCCCCCCGCGACGCTTGGCCAATACGCCGCATGAACGCCAGCACGCCCGCCGTGTCGGTCAGCGTTCTCATCTCAAAGGCCGGCGGCCGTCAACGCGGGGGCCGCGGGCACGCCCTGCGCGGGCGCGCCGACGCAAGCGCCTCAGTCCTGCGTGGCTTCCAGCATTGCCTTCAAGTCTGCCACGATCGTTTCCAGTTGATCGGCGGCATCGGCCGCGTCCGTCGACGCAACGCGGCGCGCGGCATTGATCCGATCCTGGATCGGACCGATCGGGAGTTCCTGCTGCGCCGCCTGGATCATCAACTGTAGCGTCTCGACACTGAGGCGCTGGAAACGAACGACCTCGTCTTCCGCGCCCGGGCCCGCGGCGACCGCGGGGGGCTGCGGCGAGAGCTCCGCCGGGGTTGGCGCCTCCTGCCCGCCGCCGGCGCCTTCTTCGGTCGCGCCGCACGCGGTCACCGCGAGGCCGACGGCCAACGCCACGCCGCGGGCGACGGCGGCACCAGTCACGGGCTACTGCCCCGCGGCGGCGATCTCCTCGCGGACGATCTCCGCGAACGTGTCGTACGGAGCGGCGCCGAGAACCGGGCGGCCGTTAAGGAAGAGGGTGGGCGTGGACGAGACGCCATAGCCGTCGCCGATTGTCATGTCGCGCTCGACCGTGGCGGTGTGGCGGCCGCTGTCGAGACATTCGGCGAAGGCGTCGGTGTCCAGCCCCAGGTTCTCAGCGTACGCGTGCAGTTCCTCGACGCTGAGCGCGCCCTGGTTGGCGAACATCGTGTCGTGCAGCTCCCAGAAGCGGTCCTGCTCGTGCGCGCAGTTACCGGCCTCCGCCGCCTTGAAGGCGTCCGGGTGGGTCGGCAGCGGATAGTCCTTGTAGACGAAACGGATCTGGCCGGCGAACTCCTCGAGCAGCAGCTCGATCGTTTCCGTCGCGCGCTGGCAGTAGGGACAGTCGAAATCGGAGAACTCGACAATCTCCACCGGTGCGTCGGCCGGGCCGCGCGCCGGGTCTTCCGGGAGCGCTTCGATCGACTCCCGATGGGGCTCAAGCAGCACGACGACGTCGCCCGCCGCCTCGCGCAGCTCGTTGGTGTAGGCGTGCAGCGCCTGGATCGGACGCTGCTGCTCGATGGCGGCAACGATCTCCGGCCGGAGATCCTCGAGCGTCTGATCCGGGAAACGGTCCTTGTTCCGGTCCCAGAGCAACTGGATCTCCTCTTCGGTTATCTCCAGCGTCCGGCTGGGAAGCTCGGTAATCAGCAACTCGTCCCGCGTCACGCCGCGGGAGCTCGCTTCACGTTCTATCAGCTTGTCGCCGAGCAGGATGTCGAGGGCGCGGCGCCTGGTTTCGTACAACTCCTGCAACATCCGCAGGCGGGATGCGGCGTCGTTGTCCCGCCACGCCGCTTCCAGCTCGCCGAACGTGACCTCGATATCGCCGACCCGCGCCACCACGTCGTCGTCCGCCCGCTGGGCGGAAGCCGCGGCGTCGCCGAACGACAGCAACAGGGCTGCCGCCGCAACGACCTGGACCACCAGGGCGCACGAACGTGGCCTCAGCCGTCGACCTGCTCTGATCATCCGCCGACTGTACACCCCGGCCGCGTGTGCGTCCATGCGGGATAATGCCGGCCCGATGCCTTCCAATCGGATCAGGGCGCGCGCGGCGCGGGGTCAGGCGGGCGAAACGGCGGTCCGGACGGATGCCTCGCTGGTGACGGGGTATCTCGAGGACGCCGCGCACTTCCCGGGAGGCCATGCGGCGGGCGTGGCGCGGCCCGCCACGGAGGCGGACGTGGCCGCACTCGTGACCGGCGGCGCCCGGATCCTGCCGGTCGGCGCCCAGTCTTCCCTCACCGGCGGGGCAACGCCCATGGGCGAGGTGGTCCTGGACATGCAGCGATTCGACCGGATCGGCCGCATCACCGGCGACGAAGTGGACGTCGAGGCCGGGGTGCCGATCGCGATGCTGCAGGCGGCGCTCGCGCGAAGCGACGCGTTCTACCCGCCGGCTCCGACATTCGACGGAGCGTTCGCGGGCGGCGTCGTATCCACGAACGCGGCGGGCGCGGCCACGTTCAAGTACGGCACGACGCGCGACTGGGTGCGGCGCCTGACCGTGGTCCTCACGTCGGGCGACGTGCTCGACGTCGCGCGAGGCGACACTACCGCGCACCCGGACGGCTGGTTCGAGGTGGAAACGGCGGGCGCGATCCGGCGCGTGCCGGTCCCGGCCTACCGCATGCCCGACGTGGTGAAGTGCTCCGCCGGGTACTTCGCCGAGCCGGAAATGGACCTGATCGATCTCTTCATCGGCTCGGAAGGGACGCTGGGCATCGTCACGGAGATCACGTTCGCCGTCGTCACGCCCGCGCCGCGGATCGCTCTCGTCTGGATCCCGCTGCCCAGCGAACCGGATGCCGTGACCCTGGCCGGGAGCCTGCGGGACGCGGCGCTCGACTGCTGGCGAACGGACGGGGCATCCGGCGTCGACATCGCGGCCATCGAACATCTCGACGCGCGCAGCCTGCAGATCGTCAGGGAGGACGGCGCGGCGCGGCGGCAGGGCGTTGCGTTGCCGGAGGCCACGGAGGTGGCGTTGCTCGCGCAGTTGGAACTCCCGGCCGGCAGCGCCGCGGCAACCGATGCGGCGTCAGCGTACGCCGAGATCGCCGGCGCGCTCGGCGGCGACGCCCCCGATCTGCCTCTCGTGCGCCTGTGCCGTCTGTTGGCGGAGGCCGGCGTGCTCGACCGGGCGGAGATCGCACTCCCCGCCGACTCGCGCCGGCAGGCGCAATTGACCGCCGTGCGCGAAGCGGCGCCCGAAGGTGTCAACCGCCGCGTCGGTGAAGCGAAGCGACACTCGGGTGCGGCGATCGCCAAGACCGCGGCCGACATGATCGTGCCGTTCGACCGCTTCGAGGAGAGCCTTGGGCTGTTCCGGGACGCCTTTGCGGCGCGCCGGCTGGACTACGCCATCTGGGGGCACATCTCCGACGGCAACGTGCATCCGAACGTGATCCCGCGTACCATCGAGGACGTGAGGCGTGGCCGCGAGGCGATTCTCGAATGCGGGCGCGCGATCGTCCGTCTTGGCGGATCGCCGCTGGCGGAGCATGGCGTCGGGCGGAACGCGGTCAAGCAGGCGCTGCTGCAGCAGTTGTACGGGGCCGAGGGCATCAACGAGATGCGCGCCGTCAAGGCGGCGCTCGATCCGGGCGGGGTGCTCGCGCCGGGAGTCCTGTTCCGATGAAATGGTTCTTCATCCACTGGCTGACGACCGGCATTGCGCTCGGCGTCGCGGCCTGGATCCTGCCGGGCGTCACGATTGCGTCGATGCCGGCGCTCGCCGTCGCCGCCCTGGTGCTCGGCCTGGTGAACAGCATCGTCAAGCCGGTCCTGCTCATCCTCACGCTGCCGCTGACGGTGATGACGCTCGGCGTCTTCTACCTCGTGGTCAACGGCGTCGCGTTCGCGCTCGCGGCCTGGATCGTGCCCGGCTTCCAGGTGGCGTCGTTCTTCTGGGCCATCGCGGGGGCCGTGCTGGTCGGCCTGATGTCGATGTTCATCGGCAGCTTCCGTAAGCGGGAACGCCCTCCGTTCCGCGCCTAGGGAGGCCGTTGGTGAGGCCCGCTCCCTCGTCGCGCCTTGTCGGCCGGACGCCTCGCCGCTCTCGGTGTCACGCGGGTTTCACCACGCGCTGCTGCTGACTAGAGCCCGACGCGCCGGAGGCGCAGCGCGTTGCCGATCACCGAGAGCGAGCTCATCGTCATCGCCGCGCTTGCCCAGATCGGGCTGATCAGCAACCCGACGACGGGATAGAGCACGCCCGCCGCCACCGGCACGCCAACACCGTTGTAGACGAACGCGAGAAACAGATTCTGCCGGATGTTGCGCATGGTCGCCCGGCTCAGCCGGCGCGCCCTGACGATGCCGCGCAGGTCGCCGCGCACGAGCGTGACGCCGGCGCTCTCCATCGCGACCTCGGCGCCGGTGCCCATCGCGATCCCGACCGCCGCCGCCGCCAGCGCCGGCGCGTCGTTGATGCCGTCTCCCGCCATCGCCACGACCCGGCCCGCTGCCTGTTCATCCGCCACGAGCTGCTGCTTGTCCGCCGGCAGCGCCTCGGCATGAATGTCGTCGCCGCTGATTCCGACCCGTGCCGCCACCGCGCCGGCCGTCACACGGTTGTCTCCCGTCGCCATGACGACGCGGATGCCGTCCGCCCGCAGCATCCGGACCGCTTCGGCCGCGGTTTCCCGGATCGGATCCGCCACCCCGACGATCCCCGCCGCCTCACCGTCCAGGGCCACGAACACGACGGTCTCGCCGCGCTCCCGTGCCCGCGCCGCCTCGCTGGCCAGAGCGGCAGCCTCCACGCCGAGCTCCGCCAGGAACGCCGCCGTCCCGATCGCTACCTGCCGGCCCTCGACGCGTCCGGCAACCCCCTGACCCGGCCGATACTCGAAGTCCCCGGCTGACGCCGCCACCGCGTCCCGCTGCTCCGCCGCCTCGACGATGGCGGCGGCGAGAGGATGTTCGCTCGCCCGCTCCAGACCTGCCGCCAGACGCAGCAACTCGCCCTCCTCCGTCGGACCCGCGATGGTCTCGACACGCGGCCGCCCCTCCGTGAGCGTGCCGGTCTTGTCGACGATCAGCGTGTCGACCTGCGCGAGCGTTTCGAGCGCCTCGGCATCGCGGATCAGCACGCCGGCGGTGGCCCCGCGGCCGGTGCCGACCATGATGGCCATGGGCGTCGCGAGACCGAGCGCACAGGGGCAAGCGATGATCAGGACGGCGACGGCGCTCAGCAGCGCGAGGGCCAGGCGTGGTTCCGGCCCGACGAGCGACCAGGCGACGAACGCGACGACGGCGACCGACACCACCGCCGGAACGAAGACGCCCGCCACTCGATCCGCGACCCGCTGAATCGGCGCGCGGCTGCGCTGGGCGTCGGACACCATCTGGACAATCCGCGCCAGCAGGGTGTCGCTGCCGACACGCTCTGCGCGCATCAGCAGACTGCCGGTCCCGTTCACCGTGGCGCCCACGACCGGCGAGCCGACCTCCTTCTCGACAGGGATCGGTTCGCCGCTGATCATCGATTCATCGACCGCACTGCGTCCCTCGGTGACGACGCCATCCACCGGGATCCGGTCGCCGGGCCGCACGCGCAGAACGTAACCCACCCGGACGTCGGCCAGCGGGATCTCCTTTTCGCCCCCCGCCGTGACGCGGCGGGCCACCGGCGGCGCCAGGTCGAGCAGTGCCCGCAGGGCCGCGCCGGTCCTGTGACGGGCGCGAAGCTCAAGCACCTGCCCCAGCAGCACGAGCACGACGATCACCACCGCGGTGTCGAAGTACGGCTCGACGCCGCCGTTCATCCGAAAGCCGTCCGGGAAGGCGCCGGGGGCTATGGTGGCGGCGGCGCTGTAGGCGAACGCGGCGCCGACCCCCAGGGCGATGAGCGTGAACATGTTCGGGCTGCGGTTCACGACGGAGGTCCAGGCGCGTTCGAAGAAAGGGCGGCCCGCCCAGGCGACGACCGGGATCGCGCAGGCGAGCTGCAGCCAGTTCGAAACCGCCCGCGAAATCGGCAGCCCGCCGGCGCCCAGCGCCATCTCGGTCATCGCCAGCGCGAACACCGGGAACCCGATCGCGGCCGCAATCCAGAAGCGGCGCGTCATGTCGATCAGTTCGTGATTCGGTCCCTCGTCGGGCGTCACCGTGAGCGGCTGCAGCGCCATGCCGCAATGGGGGCAGGGCACCGGTTCGGTCTCGCGCACATCCGGGCACATCGCGCAGACGTACACGGTTCCCGCAGGCGGGGACGCACTGTCCGCCGCGGGAGGCGCCTGGTGCGAGCACACCGGTGCGTGATGCGGCGATGCCGGCGCTTCGCTCGCCGCGGCATCGTGGCCAGGCATCATGGCGACGGGCGCCGCATCGCCGGAAGCCTTCAGGAAGGCCTCGGGATCCTGCTGGAACGCGGCGTGGCAGCCTCCGCAACAGAAGTGATACGTCGTGCCGGAGTAATCGAACGAGAACCGGGACTTCTCCGGATCCACGGACATGCCGCAGACCGGATCGCGGGTCGCGACGGACATAAAACGATGATAACGGCAGCCGGTGCGGGCTACGCGCGGGCGCCCAGGGCCTGCGCCACGAAATTCGCTTCGGGTAGCGCGCCCACGATCTCGATGGCGTCGTCCACTACCGTCTTCGGGACGCCGGTAACCCGGTACTGCTGCGCGAGGTCGGGGAACTCGGTCGCCTGGATCACGGATACGGTGATGCGCGGACTCGCGGCCGCCAGACGCATGGCCAGGCTGACCGCCTGGGGACAGAACCGTCAGGTGGGCGTAACGAAGACGCGCAGATTGACGTCGCGCTCCAGCGCGTCGACGGTATCGAGCGTCTCGTCGGTCAACGCCGACTTACCGGCCACCACCGCCGCCGCGCCCCCGGCCGCGACCAGTTCAATCGCCTCGACGATCGACTGTATTTCGAAGCCCGCGGGCACGCCGTAGTAGCGGATGCCGACATCTCCCACACCGTCGTCGCCGCCACCCACCACGGCGAGCGCCGGCGCCCGATCCACGCCGTACGCGGCCGCTTCGGCCTTGTCGAGCACGAGATTGTGCTCCACGACCGTCAACTGGCTGGACGCCGCCGCGATCTGGTCGACCACCTGCCGCGCCATCAGGCAACTGTCACAATCGAACGTCTGCGTGAAGAAGACGAGACGCACGGGCGACGGGAGAGCCGCAAGCCGGGACTCGAGACTGGTCGACGCGCCGGCGAAGTCCATTACTTGAACAGGTCGTCAAACGCCTGCCGGGCGCTGGCCGCGTCAGCCGACGGTTCCGCCGAAGAAACCGACTGCGGCGCATCTTCCTCCGTTAAGGCGGGCGACGGCGCCGCGCGGGAATGGGTTTCCCTTTCCACCGTGACGCGTGCTTCAAAGTGCGTGCAGTCGTTCCGCGAATCCTTGGGCGATACGCGTTTGGTTATGGGCTGGGCGCACTCCAGCGTCTGACTCGTATCGAACCAGGTGCATTGGGCGCAACTGTGAAGGTCGGCTCCGCATCGCTCGCACTGCGTATCGAAACGGATGAAAGCGGAGTCGATCGCGTGTCCGCAACGGTCGCACTTCATCACTTCCCGGAAGGCGGGCATGTTCATCGTGCGCGGCTCGCGCGAACCATAGCCGCGACGCGGGCGGCCATCTCCCTTCGGGCGGCGATCCCGATCGAAGACGTGCTCCGGCCGTTCGCGCTCGTCTTCCTGATAACCGCGCTGGCGGTACTTTCTCGACATGGAGTCGGGCGGGTACTTCCTTGTCTAACCCAACTGACCGGCGTTTGTCCAGATCCGCCAGCCACTAACCGCGGGCGCCAGCGTTCACGCCAGCGCCGTCTTTCGCCGGCGCCCGAAGGCCGCGGCTACCACTCTTCCTTGTCGGCTTCGAGGCCCGCCTCCCGAGCCGCCGCCTCGATATCCCCCATGGCCTGAACGTTGCCGCACGTGAGCAGCATCGTCCGCCCGGGGGGCATCCGGGCGCGCACTCCCTCAGCCGTCAGGTGCCGCGGCAACCCCGGCCGCTGGGCGCGCGCGACCGCTCGTTCGGCCTCGTCGATGCCCGTTCCCGCCGCCCGGGCCGCGGCAAGCGACGCCTCCTCGGCGGTCGGCAACCCGAGGACATGGCGGAGCACGTTGTTTCCACGACCAACCCCGGTCAGGCCCGTATCCCGCTCGCGCGCCGCCGGCCGGCTGACCGTCGGCAGATAGACGAAGTCCAGCGTCTGCGCCCGTTCGATTTCCAGCAGTCTCGCGTGGTACGCCAGTTCCTCGTGGGTCCGGTTCGCGTGAATGAGGGTGAAGCGCCGGTCGTCACGCCGCCCCGTCACCGCGTCGTGGTGCAACTGCTTCACCATGGCGATGAACGGCGCCAGCCCGGTTCCCGTCCCGACCATCACGATGTGGTCATAGCCGTCGGTCCGTTCCGCCAGCGTGAAGTTGCCGACAATACGATCGACATAGGTCAGTTCCCGGTCGTTATCCGAATCCATGCGAAGCAGGACCGAACTGAGCCGTCCCGACAACCCCTCGCGGTCGAACACGAGAACGACATAGAACTCCAGGTAGCCATAGGCTTCCTGTTCCCACGGCGCCGACGCAATCGTGTAAGCGCGGACCGCCTGCCCGATACGCTGCTTTCCCGCGTCGTCGACGTCCGGGACGTACCGCGGCCGGCCATCGGGCCATTCGCCGGCCCGCTTCGTGCGCGGTACATCGTTGCGCCCCAGCGCGATGTACTGACCCGCTACCGACGGGGGAAACGCGTGCCCCGCCTCGGGCGCGACACGGAATATCGTGAGGATGGGCGACAGATCGCGCTTGTAGACGACCTTTCCGATTCGCCGCTCCGCCATGGCGCCCATTATGTCCCCGGCGCGCCGGAATCCGCGCCGAAAAAAAAGCGGTCCGATACAATGCGAACAGGAGCCATGGCTTCCCTGGACGAACTCAGGATCGATCGGTCGCGGCGCCGGTACGGCTGGATCGCTCCGGTGATGGGCGCGCTCGGGGTGATCGCCATGACCGGCGCCGGTGGGCTCGCGGCGTGGCGCTGGTGGGATGCGTCACAGATCCCGGTCGTGCGAACAGTGACGGTGCGGCAGACCGTCGCCGGCGACCAGCAGCCCACCGTGCTGAATGCGTCGGGTTATGTGACGGCCCGGCTGCAGTCGACGGTTTCCTCGAAGGTGACCGGGCGGATCACCGAAGTGCTGGTGGAAGAAGGGATGGCGGTGCGCGAGGGGCAGGTGCTTGCGCGGCTGGACGATTCGACGGAACGCGCGCGCCTGGCTCTGACCGAGGCCCAACTGCAGGCCCAGCGGGGCGCGGTGGCCGAGATGGAAGTCCGCCATGACGAGGCGATCCTCGACCTGGAACGGCAGGAGCGGCTGCTGGATGAAGGGATCGTCGGACGAGCCGAATTCGATACCGCGAAGGCGGAGGCGGATTCGCTACGGGCGCGGATCGCGAATCAGCGGGAACAGATCATTGTCGCCGAACGTCAAATCCATCTGCAGCGAACCGCGATCGACGACATGGTGATCCGGGCGCCGTTCAGCGGCGTCGCGATCTCGAAGGATGCGCAGCCGGGCGAGATGATCTCGCCCGTGAGCGCCGGGGGCGGCTTCACGCGGACCGGTATCTGCACGCTCGTCGACATGTCGTCGCTCGAGATCGAGGTGGACGTGAACGAGAGTTACATCGGCCGCGTCGAGCCGGAGCAGCGGGTAGTGGCGAACCTGGACGCCTATCCGGACTGGGACATCCCGGCCTCGGTCATCACCACGATTCCCGCCGCCGACCGGCAACGGGCGACGGTGCTGGTGCGGATCGCGTTCGACGAGCTCGGCGATCCGCGCATCCTGCCCGACATGGGAGTGAACGTGGCGTTCCTCGAGGCCGGGGCGCTGGCCGAGGTGGCGGATCCGGATGCCGAACCGCGATTCTGGATACCGTCGGCCTCGGTGCGGGACGAGGGAGAGACGACCGCGGTTTTTCTGCTCCGCGGCGACACGGTGGAGCGGCGCGCGGTGACGCTCGGGATTGAGGACGGAGAGGATATCGAGGTGCTGTCAGGCGTGACGCCGAGGGATCAGATCGTAGTGGAACCGCCACCGGAGCTGTCCGACGGGGACCGGGTCGTGACGGACTAGGCGGCAAAGGCGCCGAACGGGGTACGCCAGCCTGCACGCCGGTGCCGGGGTAGCTCAGGGTTACGAACATGGCCGAGAACGGGACACTGGTCGAGGTGCGGAACCTGCACAAGGAGTTCCGCCGCGGATCCGAGCGGATTGACGTGCTCCAGGGCCTGACCCTCGACATGCCGCAGGGCGACTACCTGGCGCTGATGGGACCGTCCGGTTCGGGGAAGACGACCCTGCTCAACCTGCTCGGAGGTCTCGACCGGCCGACCGAGGGCTCGGTTACCGTCGGCGGCGACCGCATCGACCGGATGTCGGGTGGAAGCCTCGCTCACTGGCGCGCCCGGCACATCGGCTTCGTCTTCCAGCTCTACAACCTGCTGCCGGTGCTGACCGCCGAACGCAACGTCGAGCTGCCGTTGCTGCTGACGCCGCTATCGCGTTCCGAGCGCCGGAAACACGTGTCGACCGCACTCGACGTGGTCGGCCTCTCGGACCGGGCGAAGCACTACCCGCGGCAGCTCTCCGGCGGACAGGAACAGCGGGTCGGCATCGCGCGCGCCATCGTCACCGACCCGACGCTGCTGCTCTGCGACGAGCCCACCGGCGACCTCGACCGGAAGTCGGGCGACGAGATCCTTGATTTGCTCGACGCGCTGAATCGCGAGCATGGCAAGACGATCGTCATGGTGACGCACGACGCGCACGCCGCCGCCCGCGCGCGGCGAACCCTCCACCTGAACAAGGGAACGCTCTCGACGGAGCCGGTCGCATGAAGTACCTGCCGTTCATCTGGAAGAACCTCTTTCGGCGGAAGATGCGCACGCTCTTCACCGTCGGGTCGATCGCGGTGGCGTTCATCCTCTTCGCCTACCTGATGGCGGTGCGCCAGTCGTTCGGCATGGGAATCTCCGTCGCGGGGGCGGACCGGCTGCTCGTCAGTCACAAGGTATCGATCATCCAGTCGCTGCCCGAGAGCTACCTGGGGCGGATCGCCTCCGTCGACGGGGTCACGGACATCAGCTTCTCCCAGTGGTTCGGCGGCATCTACCAGGAGCCGCGCAACTTCTTTCCCCAGTTCGCGGTCGATCCGGAGAGCTACCTCCGCCTTTACCCCGAAATCGTCCTGACCGAAGACGAGCGCAATACCTGGCTCCGCAACCGGACGGGCGCCATCGTCGGCCGCAGTCTCGCCGACCGGTTCGGCTGGGCCGTGGGCGACCGGATCCCCTTGCAGGGGACCATCTTCCGAACCGCGGACGACTCGCCGTGGGAGTTCTCGATCGACGGTATCTACGAAGCCGGCGAGGAGGGTTACGAAACGTCGGTGCTGTACTTCCACTACGAGTACCTGGCGGAGGCGAACGCGCTCGGCATGCGCAGCATCGGCCAGTACGTCATCCGGGTGGAAGACCCGGCCAATTCGGACGCCATCGCGGCCGCCGTGGACGCCCGCTTCGCCAACTCGCCAGCCGAGACCAAGACGGCTACCGAGTCCGCATTCGCGCAGGGAATGGCGAATCAGGCGGGCAACATCGGCGCCATCATCACCGCCGTCCTCGGCGCCGTCTTCTTCACCATCCTGGTCATTTCCGGCAACACGATGGCGCAGGCGGTCCGGGAAAGGACGAGTGAGCTGGCGGTATTGAAGACGCTCGGGTTCACGGACCGGAAGGTGCTGATGCTGGTGCTGCTGGAGTCGTTCGCGCTGGCGGCGGCGGGCGGCGGACTGGGGCTCGGGCTCGGCTACCTGTTCATCCGCGCGGGCGATCCGACCGGCGGCTTCCTGGACGGCTTCAGGGTCGTGCCGGGCGACTGGTTGCTGGGTGTGGCGCTGGCCGCGGCACTCGGGCTCCTGACCGGCATTCTGCCCGGCGTGCAGGCGACACGCCTGCGGATCGTCAACGCCCTCCGAAAGGTGTGACCAGCAGCCACCCGCCGAGGACGCCATGCGCTTTCTTACCCAGATCTTCGCCGTCACGGGCCTGACGCTCCGCACCATTCCGGCGCGGGCCGGATCGTCCGCCGTCGCCGTCATCGGCGTGACCGGCGTGGTGATTGTCTTCGTTGCGGTGCTGTCGATCGCCGAGGGGTTCCGCGCCGCCATGGTGGGCGCCGGCTCTCCCGACACGGCCATCGTGATGCGGGGCGGAAGCGACACGGAGCTGAGCAGCATCCTCGACCTGGCCAGCGCCCGGATCGTGAGTGACGCGACCGGCGTGCGACGGGGCGACGGCGGGCCCCTGGCGTCCGCCGAGCTGTTCGTCGTCGTGGACGTCCCGAAACGGACCACCGGCACCGCGGCGAACGTTCCGCTGCGTGGCGTCGAGCCGGCCGCGTTCGACATCCGGGACGAGTTGCGGATCGTCGAGGGGCGCGCCTTCCGTCCCGGCACGAACGAGATCATCGTCGGCCGGAGCGCCACGCTGCAGTTCGCCGGCCTGGACCTCGGCACGACGCAGCGCTGGGGCGAGAGCACCTGGGAGGTGGTCGGGATCTTCGAGGCCGACGGAACGATCGCCGAATCGGAGATCTGGTGCGACGCGCGCGTGCTCGGCCCGGCCTACCGGCGGGGCGACTCCGTCCAGTCGGTCTTCGCGAAGCTCGATTCCGCCGCGACGTTCGACACCTTCCGCGACGCGCTGACGACCGATCCCCGCCTGGACGTGATGGTGGAGCGCGAGACCGACTACTACGCGGGGCAGTCCGAGCTGATGACCGGCATCATCCGGGGCGTCGGCACGATCATCGCCATCCTCATGAGCATCGGCGCCGTCTTCGGGGCGATCAACACGATGTACAACGCGGTCGCGACACGGACCCGCGAGATCGCGACGCTGCGCGCGCTCGGGTTCTCCGGCCTGCCGGTCGTTATCTCGGTGATGCTGGAGTCGATACTGCTGAGCGTGACGGGTGGGCTGATCGGCGGCTCGCTCGCCTATCTCGCCTTCAACGGCTACCAGACCGCGACGCTGAACTTCCAGACGTTCAGCCAGGTGGCGTTCTCCTTCCTGGTCACGCCGGCGCTGGCGATTCAGGGGATCGTCATCGCCGTTGCCATGGGCTTCTTCGGCGGCCTCTTTCCCGCCATTCGGGCCGCCCGCCTGCCGGTGGCAACCGCGCTGCGAGAACTCTGAGCCGCCCGGGCCGGGCGCTCCCAATAGCACCTTGCACGCGGGCACCGGGTCCACTAATCTTCGGGGTAGTGCGCCTCAAGCTATCGCTCGCGCTCATCGTGCTCGCGCTCTTCGTGATGCTGCCGTCGATGGCGGACCTGTACACGGAGTGGCTCTGGTTCGGCGAGGTGGGCTACCAGGGCGTGTTCCTGAAGAGCCTGACGGCGCGGGCGCTCGTCGGCATCGCCGCGTTCCTGGTCGCCTTCGCGTTCCTCTTCGGGAACCTGCGCCTGGCGGTGCGGCGCGCGCGCCGGCCGTTCGTCATCTTCACCGGCGGGGGCGATCTTCAGCCCATCATCCTGGAACGCCATCATCTGGGCTTCCTGGCCCTGGGGATCGCGGGACTGGTTTCGCTCTTCGTCGCCGGGGTCGCATCGAGCCGCTGGATAACCATCCTCCAGTACCTGGAGGCGACGCCGTTCGGCGATGCCGATCCACTGTTCGCGCGCGATGCCGGCTTCTACATCTTTACGCTCCCGATGCTCGACCTGCTTCGCATCGGCCTGCAGTCGATCGTGATGCTGGCGCTCGCGGGGGCGGCCGGAGCGTACATCGTGGCCGGCGAGATCACGCTCGATCAGGCCGGTGTGCGGGTCGCCTCGGCCGCGCGGCAGCACCTGCTGCTGCTGGCCGCCGCGATATTCGTCCTGTTCGCCTGGGGCGCCTACCTCGACATGCCGCGGCTGCTGACGACGCCGGCCGGCATCGTTCATGGCGCGTCGTATGTCGACGTGATCGTCCGGCTGCCGGTGTTCCGGATCCTGATGGCGGTTTCCGTCCTCGCGGCGGGGGCCGCGCTCTACGCCGCGTTCGCGTCCACGACCTGGCCGGTCGCGGCCGCCGTGGGCGTCTACGTGGTCGCCTGGGTCGGCGGCGGCGCCGCCGCCGCGCTGATGCAGCAACTGGTCGTGACCCCCGACGAGCAGCAGAAGGAGGCGCCCTATATCGCGCACAACATCGCCGCGACGCGCACCGCCTTCGATCTCGACGTCGTGGAGGAGCGACAGGTTTCAGGCGACGCGCTGCTGACGATGGACGACATCGCGAACAACTCCGAGACGATCAACAACGTCCGGCTCTGGGACCATCTGCCGCTGCTCGACACGTTCGGGCAGATCCAGGAAATCCGCACCTACTACGAGTTCGCATCGGTCGATAACGACCGCTACCTCATCGACGGCGAGTACCGGCAGACGATGCTGTCGGGCCGCGAGCTCAACTCGGACAGCCTGCCGAACCGGTCCTGGGTGAACGAGCGCCTGCAGTACACGCACGGCTTCGGCGTCGCGCTCGGTCCGGTGAACCAGGTGACCCCGGAGGGCCTCCCGGTGCTGTTCATCCAGGACCTGCCTCCGACGTCGGAAACCGACCTCCAGGTGGAGCAGCCGAGCATCTACTTCGGCGAGCTGTCGAACGACTTCGTGCTGGTCAACACGAACACCGACGAGTTCCACTACCCGCAGGGGGACGACAACGTCTCGAACCGCTACGACGGCACCGGCGGGATCGAACTCGGCAACGTCTTCCAGCGGCTGCTCTTCAGCCTGCGCTTCCGGTCGTACGAGATCCTGGTGAGCGGACAGCTCAACGCCGACAGCCGCATCATCTACCACCGGAACATCTCGGAACGCGTACGCACCCTCGCGCCGTTTCTCCGGTACGACGCCGACCCGTACCTGGTCATCGCGGACGGCCGCCTGTTCTGGATGCGCGACGCCTACACCGCAAGCGGCAACTACCCGTACTCGACCCCGGTGGGGGGCGGCATCAACTACATCCGCAACTCGGTGAAGATCGTCATCGACGCCTACAACGGCGACACCACCTTCTACCTGGCGGAACCCGACGATCCGATTGCGGTGACGCTCGGGAAGATCTTCCCCGGCTGGCTCCAGCCGCTCGACGCGATGCCGGAAACGCTGCGGGCTCACGTCCGCTACCCGGAGGGCATCTTCTCGCTGCAGACGGCCATGTACTCCACCTTCCACATGACCAATCCGGCGGTCTTCTACAACCGCGAGGACGAGTGGGAGGTGCCGGTGATCGACAACGAGCAGATGGAGCCGTACTACACCATCATGCGCCTGCCGGGAGAGGAGCGGGCCGAGTTCATCCAGATGCTCCCCTTCACGCCGCGCGGCAAGAACAACCTGGCCGCCTGGATGGTCGCGCGCAGCGACGGCGAGAACTACGGCAGGATGCTGGTCTTCCAGTTCCCGAAGCAGAAGCTCGTCTTCGGCCCGTCGCAGGTTGTCGCCCGCATCAATCAGGACCAGGTGATCTCGCCCCAGATCACGTTGTGGAACCAGCAGGGTTCCGAAGTGATCCAGGGGACGCTGCTGGTCATCCCGATCGAGGAGGCGCTGCTCTACATCCGGCCACTCTACCTGCGCGCCTCGGGCGGGCGGATTCCCGAGTTGACGCGCGTGATCGTCGCCTACCAGAACCAGATCGTGATGGAGGAGACGCTC
Organism: Vicinamibacterales bacterium; assembly: GCA_965202655.1. GTDB lineage: Bacteria > Acidobacteriota > Vicinamibacteria > Vicinamibacterales > UBA8438 > VXRJ01. The sequence continues at coordinate 1,679,190 of CBDBBK010000001.1, forward strand.
GACGGCGCGCTCAATCGGCTGTTCAGCGACCGGCCGGCGCCGGCGCCACCCCCCGTGTCGAACCTGCTGCTGGCCGACGCGGCGGCGGACGTTGACCCCGCCGCAGTCGACGCCGGGACGCCCGAGGCACTGCCGGCTCTCGCGGTCGACAGCACGTTGGGCGGCGGCACGCTGGCGACCCGGGCGCAGGATCACTACACGCGCGCCCTGCAGGCCCAGCGCGAGGGCGACTGGGCGCTCTACGGCGCGGAGATCGAACGCCTCGGAGAAATCCTCGAAGAGCTGCAGGAGAACGAGAACTGAGAAGTGGAGACGCGATGACCAGACTGCATCGGCACGCACGACGTGGACTGATCGCGGCGGCGGCCCTCGCCACCACCACGCTGATGGCAGCCGCGTGCGGACCGGGCGAACCCGAGGCGGTGGAGCCGACTCCCGGTCTGCTGGCGTTCACCGGGGCCAAGCTGATCACCGGCGAGGGCGACGCCATCGACAACGGAACGATGATCGTCCGCGACGGGATGATCGAGTCCGTCGGCGCCGCCGACGCGATCGAGGTCCCGGCTGACGCGGCGACCGTCGATCTCAGCGGCCGGACCGTCACACCGGGGCTGGTCAACGCCCACGGCCACGTGAACAACGTCCGCGGCCTCGAGGCCGACCCGTCGTTCTACACCGAGGAACACGTCGTCAATCAGTTGGCGCTCTATGCCCGCTATGGAGTGACCACGGTGGCGAGCCTGGGTGGCGACGGTCCCGAGAGCATCGTCGTGCGCAACCGGGAGGACGCCAGCCTGACGCACGCCCGTATTCGTGTCGCCGGACCCGTCGTCGTCGCCGACGACCCGGAGGAGGCGACCGCGATCGTGAACGAGATCGCCGACATGGGGGTCGATTTCATCAAGCACCGCGTCGACGACAACCTCGGCAACTCGCAGAAGATGACCCCCGAGGTGTATCAGGCGGTCATCGACGCGTCCCACGCGCGCGGCCTGAAGCTGACGTCGCACCTCTACTACCTGGACGACGCGAAGAGCCTGCTGGAAGCGGGAAGCGACTTTCTCGCGCACAGCGTCCGCGATGTCGAGGTGGATGACGAACTGATCGCCATGCTGCAGGAAACCGGCGTCTGCTACTGCCCGACGCTGATGCGCGAAGTATCGACCTACGTCTACGAGGAGCGGCCGGACTGGTTCGACGACCCCTTCTTCCTCCGGGACGCGGACCCGGCGGTGATGGCCGCGCTGCAGGAACCGGAGCGGATGGAAGGCGTCCGCAACAGCTCGAGCGCGCAGACGTACAAGGCCCAGTTGCCGGTGGCGATGGAGAACCTGAAGAAGCTCCACGACGCCGGCATCCCGATTGCGATGGGGACCGACACCGGTCCCGCCGCCCGCTTCCAGGGCTACTTCGAGCACGGCGAAATGGAATTGATGGTGGACTCGGGCATGACGCCGATGGAGACGATTGTCGCGTCGACGAGCGCCGCCGCCGACTGCCTCGGCATCGAGGGTGTCGGCCGGCTGGCGACCGGCCATCACGCCGACTTCGTCGTGTACACGGCGGACCCGTCGGTCGACATCACGAACAGCAAGACCCTGGAGTCGGTCTGGATCGCCGGCAACGAGGTGCCCGGCAGCACCAGCAACTGACGCCGCCGGAGACGCAACCCGCACCCGGCCGGCCCTGGCGCCGCCCGGGTGACCGACCGCGCGCGAGCCCCGCAACGTGCCGACCCGCAGAACCCTCTACCTGGCCAACCCGTACGGCTTTTCCGGCCAGTTGAAGGCCGGACCCCTTCAGGCGCTGGTCGCCGCGCTGGACGCGGCCGGCGCCGAGGTGTGGGAGCCCTTCACCCGCAACAACCAGGTCAACACGCAGGGTACGGGTTGGGCGTACCGGATCGGTCAGGCCGACGTCCGCGACGTGCGCGCGGCGGATGGGATCTTCGCGGTGGTCAACGGCTGTCCCCCGGACGAGGGCGTGATGGTGGAGCTGGGCCTCGCCATCGCGTGGGGCAAGCCGACGTTCCTTTTCCGCGACGACTTCCGCCACTGCACCGACAGCACGGACTACCCCCTGAACCTGATGCTATTCACCGGAATGCCCGAAACCGGTTGGGAACGCTACTGGTACGCGTCGCTGGACGAGATTGCCGATCCCGACAAGGCGCTCGTGCCCTGGCTCCGCGGCGAGCCCCTGCCCGGGGCCTGAGTCGCCGGCCGCTTCATCGCCTCGCGCACCCGCCGCCGCCCTCAGTCACGCGATTCCGGCGCGCGGCGGGGCGAATCAGATGGGCCGACTACCCCCTCCAGCGCGTCGGTCAACTCTTCGAGGGCGGCCCGTTCTCCTTCGGCGGCGTACAGGATGGCGCGCGTTTCCTGCAGCGACGGCGTGCTCCAGTCCTCGCCGTCGAAGCGAACCCTTCCGTCGGTGTCGAATTCCACCAGCACGGCGTCCATCGGCTCGACGTAGAGGCGCATCTACTCGACCGTTTCCGGAGCATGCTCCGCCGGTCCCGCCGCGCCTCCGTCGTCATCCGCCGCCGCCGGGGGAGATCCCTCGACGTCGAACGTCAGCGCGTCGTCCGCCAGACCGATCCGGACGGTGCCGCCATGTTCCAGCTTCCCGAACAGGATCTCGTCGGTCAGCGGAGTGCGCACCTCCGCCTGCACGACGCGGGCCAGGGGGCGCGCGCCATAGACCGGGTCGTAGCCCTTCGCGGCCAGCCAGGCGCGCGCCGCCGGCTCGAGCGTGATGGCGACCCGGCGCTCGGCCAGTTGCGATTCAAGCTGCAGGATGAACTTCTCGACGATCGTCTCCATCGTCGCCGGCGTCAGGGGATCGAAGGGGATGATTCCGTCGAGGCGGTTTCGGAACTCCGGGCTGAAGATCCGCTCGATCGCGGCCTTCATCCGTCCCTTCGCGGTCGTCGCGCGATCGTCGCCGAAGCCGATCGCGCCGGCGCTCGCCTCGCGCGACCCCGCGTTGGAGGTGAGGATCAGGATGACGTGCCGGAAGTCCGCCTTCCGGCCGCCGTTGTCTGTCAGCGTGGCGTGGTCCATCACCTGCAGGAGGATGTTGTAGATGTCGGGATGGGCCTTTTCGATTTCGTCGAGGAGGACGACGCTGTAGGGATGCGTCCGCACGGCGTCGACGAGCAGCCCGCCCTGTTCGAACCCGACGTAGCCGGGCGGGGCGCCAATTAATCGCGCCACCGCGTGCTTCTCCATGTACTCGCTCATGTCGTAGCGGACGAACTCGTTCCCGAGGTGAATGGCGAGCTGCCGCGCCAGCTCCGTCTTGCCGACCCCGGTCGGACCGGTGAAGAGGAAGCAGCCGGCGGGACGATCGGGGGTGCCCAGGCCGGCGCGCGACCGTTTGATCGCAGCTACGACGGTGCGGACCGCTTCCGTCTGGCCGAAGACGACGCGTTCGAGCGCTTCGTCCAGCGTCCGGAGCCGCTCCTTGTCGGACGACGTGGCCTGCTTCTCGGGGATACGCGCCATCCGCGCGACCACCCGCTCGATGTCCTCCACCGTCACCCGGGGCGGTTCGCTCCCGGTGGAGTCCGCGTTCGCTTCCGCTTCCGCGGCGGCCGCCTCGGGCGCGTCGTCTTCGCGTTCGTCGCCCTTGGTCGCCATCCGCCGCATCCCGATCGTCGCGCCCGCTTCGTCGATGATGTCGATAGCCGCATCGGGCAGCCTGGATTCCCGCAGGTGCCGCTTCGCCAGCCGCGCCGCCGCGGGGACCGTATCCGGGGCGAACGTCACGCCGTGATGTTCTTCGTAACGGGACTGCAGCCCTTCGAGAATCTTCGACGTCTCGTCGACGCTCGGCTCCTCTATGACGATCTTCTGGAGCCGCCGGGCCAGCGCGCGGTCTTTCTCGATCTGCTTGAACTCCTCGAAGGTGGTGGATCCGATCACGCGCAGATCGCCGGCCGAGAGCAACGGCTTGATCAGGGTCGCCAGGTCCATGGTGCCGCCCGTCGTGGCGCCCGCCCCTACCGTTGCATGGACTTCATCGATGAAGAGGATCGGCATCGGGTGATCCGCCAGGGCGTTCACGACCCCCTTGAAGCGTTCCTCGAAGTCGCCGCGGTAGCGGGTGCCCGCGAGGAGCGCCGCCGTATCCAGCGAGAAGATCTCCGCGCCGGCGAGCCGCGCCGGGATGCGATCCTCCGTCAGGCGCGCCGCCAGCCCTTCGGCCAGGGCCGTCTTGCCGACGCCCGCGTCTCCCACGAAGACGGGGTTGTTCTTCCGGCGGCGGCAGAGGATCTGCAGCGTGCGCTGGAGTTCCGGGGTCCGTCCGATCAGGGGATCGAGTTGGCCGGCCCGCGCACGCTCCGTGAGGTTGACGGTGTACGTGCCGAGCGGATCGCGGGCCGCGGCCCGATCCTCGGCGCCCGCGCCGGCCTCCGCGCCATGCCGTCCCCCGCCGCGGTCCGGCTTGCCGTCGGGCACCTTCGTGATGCCGTGCGAGATGTAGTTGAGGATGTCGAGGCGCGTCACACCCTGTTCGTCCAGCACCTGCGCCGCGTACGCCTTGGGCTGCTGCAGGATCGCGGCGAGCACGTCGCCCGAACGGACCTCGTCCTTGCCGGCGCTCTGGACCTGCAGCACGGCGGTCTGCAGCACGCGCCGGAAGCTCAGCGTCTGCGCGGGCTCGCTCGTCCGCTCGCGGCGCCCGGCCGTCTCGAGCGTCGACAGGAACTCGTCGAGCGTGCTGCGCAGGGCCGGCAGGTCGGCGCCGCAGGCCGCAAGAATCCGCTCCGCCTCCGAGTCGTGCGCCAGCGCGTACAACAGGTGCTCCAGCGTCAGGTGGGTATGCCGGCGCGACATCGCCTCGCGATAGGCGACATTCAGAATGAACTCGAGTGACGTGCTGAACATGGCCCTTTGCTAATCGCTTCCTTCCTCGAGCGTCGCCTGCAGCGGAAACCCCTCACGCTCGGCGCGCTGGCGCACCATGTCCACCTTCGTCTCCGCAATGTCGAACGGGTAGGCCCCGCACACGGCCTGCCCCTGATTGTGGACCAGCATCATCAGCCGGAACGCCTCGGCCGGCGCCTTCTGGAACACCTCTTCGAGGATCGAGACGACGAAGTCCATGGTCGTGTAGTCGTCATTCAGCAACAGGACGCGGTACATCTTCGGCGTGACGGTCCGCTTCTCGGTCCGTTCAAGCACTTCGCCGCCGACCTGTCCGTCTTTTTCGTGGTCGGACATCGTTACCAGCGCCAGCGTACCGACAGCTCTTTCGCCGGGTCAAGCACAGTAGAATCGCCCCCATGGAAGCGATCGCGCCGGGCATCAGCTACCTGGATCTGACTCACATGGGCCGCCACCGGGTGATCGCGGCCACCGTCGTGCACGGCGACGACGGCGTGGCGTTGATCGACCCCGGACCGACGTCCTGCCTGGGCGCGCTGCGCAAGGCGCTCGACGATGCGGGAATCGCGATCGCGGACATCCGGACGATCTTCCTGACGCACATCCACCTCGACCATGCCGGGGCCACCGGAACGCTGCTGGCCGAGAACCCGGAGATCACCGTGTACGTCCACGAGCGGGGCACGCCGCACATGATCGATCCCGGCAAGCTGCTCGCGAGCGCCGCCCGGCTCTACGGCGAGCAGATGGACAGGCTCTGGGGACCGTTCCTGCCGGTCCCGGAGGCGAACGTGCGCGCCCTGACCGGCGGCGAGCGCATCGAGGCGGCCGGGCGGCGCTTCGAGGTGGCCTATACGCCGGGCCACGCCTGGCACCATGTCAGCTTCTTCGACCGGGACAGCGGAATCGCCTTCGTCGGCGATGTCGCGGGCGTGCGGACCAGCCCCGCGCTCTTCGTCCTGCCGCCGACGCCGCCGCCGGACATCGACCTGGATACCTGGATCAGCAGCATCGAGCTGATCCGCGCCTGGAATCCGTCCACCCTGCTGACCACCCATTTCGGTCCGCACGCGGACGTCACGCCCCACCTCGATGCCGCGATCCAGCACCTCCGGGCCGTTACCGACATCGCCCGCACGGTGATCGAAGCGGGCGGCGACGACGTGGCCCAGGCGTTCCGTTTCATCGCCCGCGCGAACGCCTACATCACCGGCAACCTGCCGAAGGAGGAGGCGGCCTACTACACGGCCGCCGCCCCGATCGATCAGTGCTGGCTCGGTCTTGCCCGTTATTGGAAGAAGCAGGGCGTCACCGCCCCGTAGGGCCGCTCAGATTCCCGTCGCGGTAGCGGCGCGCCGGGCGTCCTCGACGCCAACGACGAGATGGGCCGTCGGCTGCCCCTCGACCGCCGTCGCGTAGGCGTACTCGACGTTGACGCCGGTCCCCGCCAGAAGCTGCGCGAGGTCCGCGAGTGCGCCCGGCCCGTTGGGCAGCTCGACGACGAGTACGTCGCGCTGCTCCGGCCGATAGTCCGCTTCCTCGAGCGCGCCGGCGGCCCGGAGCGGATTGTCCACCACCACCCGGAGCGTGCCCGCCGCCTCGACGGTGAGGGCGACGATGTTGACCCGCGCATCGGCCAGCACCCGGCACACGCGCTGGAGCGCACCGGGGCTGTTCGCCAGCCGAATACACAGTTCCGTGCGCGCCGCCATGCCGGGAGCTTAGCGCCGGGGCTGGAGTATCATCAATAGACATGACGGTTCAGGCGCCGCCGGCCATTCCGGTGGCGCAGCGCAGCGCAGCCTTCGACTACGCGATCCGGAGCATCGTCTCGGAAGCCCGCAAGGTCGAAGCGGCCGGCCAGCACATCGAATACCTCAATATCGGCGACCCGATCCTGTTCGGGTTCCGGACCCCGCCGCACCTGATTGACGCGGTGGCGCGGGCGATGCGGGACGGCCAGAACGGCTACACCCCGGCGGCGGGCGTCATCGAGGCGCGCGAAGCCGTGGCCGCCGACTTCTCCGTGCGCGGCCTGGACGTGTCGCCCGACCGCGTCGTGCTCACCGCGGGAGCCTCGGAGGGAATCGATCTCGCGCTCAGCGTCCTGGTCGACCGGGACGACGAAGTGCTGGTGTCGGTCCCGACGTATCCCCTGTACACCGGCGTGCTCGCCAAGCTGGGAGCGCGCGCGGTCTACTACCGGACGGATCCGTCGAACGGGTGGCAGCCCGATCTCGAGCACATCGCCAGCCTGGTTTCGCCGCGAACGCGGGCGCTCGTGGTGATCGATCCCAACAACCCGACCGGCGCCGTCTACAGTCCGGAAGTGCGCCGCGCCCTGATCGACCTGGCGGAGCGGCACAACTTCGTTCTCATCTCGGACGAGGGCTACACGGACCTGGCGTATGACGGCCCGGTGCCGCCGCTCGGGTCGTACAACCCGGACGCGCCCATCATTTCGTTCTCGTCGCTGTCGAAGGCGTACCTGGCGCCCGGCTGGCGGGCCGGCTGGATGGCGGTCGGCAGCAGTCCGCGGCTCGACACCGTGCTGCAGGCGATCAAGGACATGGCGGACGGGCGAATCTGCAGCTCGGGCCCGATGCAATTCGCGGTCGCGGCCGCCCTGAACGGCGACCGGTCGCATCAGTCGGCATTTCTCGCCGCGCTGCGGGAACGGGCCACCGTGACGGCGACCCGCCTGAACGCGATCGACGGCATCTCGTGCGTGCCGCCGGCGGCGGCGTTCTACGCGATGCCGAAGGTGGAACTCCCGCCCGGCCGAACCGACACCGACTTCGTGCTCCGCCTGCTGCGCGAAACGGGCCTGCTCTGCGTATACGGTTCCGGGTTCGGCACGGAACCGGCGGACGGCTACTTCCGAATCGTCTACCTGGCGCAGCCCGCCGTCCTGCATCGCTACTTCGACGCTATCGAGGCATTCACCGGGCGGTTCCTGGAGGAGTAACAGATGATCAGGTGCCGCACCGCCATGGTGCCGGCCGCCGCATGCCTCGTGGCGTGCGGGCTGGCCGTGGCGGGCACGGCGTCAGCCCAGCCGGCGACGGAGCCGCCGTCGCTAGTCGAATTCGATCCTCTCGTCGAACGCATCGAGGCGGCGGTGCGCGCCGGCGATCCCGGCGCGTTCCTTTCCCTGGTCGCGGACGGCGCCGACCTCGACGCCGCGCGCATTCTCGCCAACCGGTTGTTTCGGCGGGAGGTCGACGCCGCGACGGTGCGGTCGCGCTTCGTCCGGCCGGTGGAAGCGGCGGCGGAGACGGGCGACGGCAAGGCCGAGGCCCCCCGCTACGAACTGACGGTCGAGGTCTTCACGGAGCAGGGGATGGCCGGACTGCTCCGCACATGGACGATGGAGGTGACGCCCGCTCCCGTCACCGGCCGCGCGCTGGACGACACGCCGCCGGACGGGGCCGCATCGGCGGGTGTGGGGGCGGCGCCGACCGACTGGCGCATCGGAGCCCTGGAAGAGGCGGACTCCATCTCGGGCCTGATTCACCTCTCGCTGCGGCCGGATCTCGCGTACGACGCTGCGGGACTGGTGGTGTCGGGCGAAGACCTGACGCTCCGGATGACGAACGGCCTCGCCTACGTCGCCGAGACGGAAGCGGGAGAGGTGACGGCGCTCCTGCTCCTGGGCGATGGCGTGCTGACGTTCTCGCCGCAGCCGGAAGCGGAGCGGGGCCAGGTGCGGATCCTCTCTGGCCGGGACACGCTCGAAACGGAGCTGTCGGCCGCCTACGTCCGGCTGAATCCGCTCACCCTCGCCAGCCGCGTGTCATTCCCGGCACTGGTCGAACGGCCGGCGGGACGAGGCGACTTCGAGCGGGCGCAGGAGCTGTTCGACGAGTTCGTTCCGTTGTCGTTCGGCATCGATCTGAGCGATCTGAGCGATCGGACCTGGTCGCTGACACCGAATGCGGGGGACATCCTCTCGGAGATCGTGACGGAGCGCTACGGCACCCTGACCTTCGCGCAGTCGATGGCTCAGCCGGAAGATGTTTCCCTGTATGAACGGGAGACGCAGACGATAATCGCGCTCTACCCGTCGGCCCGGAAACGGGCTACCTCCGATCGCTACTTCAGCGAGGACGACAGCCAGGTCTACGACGTGCGCGACTACCGGATCACGGCGTCGTTCGAACCACAAGGCGTCCGGCGGGCAAGCATGAGGTCCCGGCCCCAACTGGTCGGCTGTTTCATCCGGGGGCGCGCCCGGCTCGCCGTGCGCATTACCGCGTCGAACGCGGCGTCGCTGACGCTCCGGCTGGCCAACGAACTCGACGTCCACTCGATCGTGTCGGATCAGTTGGGCCCGCTCCTCTTCTTCCGGGTGCCGGAGCGCGACAACATCGTGGTCAGCCTCCCCGCCGGCTCGCCGCCCACCGGCACGGAATTCGTTCTCGACATTCGGTATTCCGGCGTGCTCGAGGCGCAGGAACTCGAGGAAAACTGGCTCGGCCGGCAACAGATCTTCGTCGACAACATTTCGCCATTCGGCATTTCGACGCCGCGCTACATCTACAGCAACAACAGCTACTGGTATCCCCAGGCGAGCGTCTCGGACTACGCGACGGCCACGATGGATCTGTCGGCGCCGGCTGATTACGCCATCGTCGCGAGCGGAGCGCCGGAAGAAGACGGACCCAACGACGTGGCGACGGCCACCGAGGATGCGGACGACGCCTGGCGGAGCTTTCGATTCGTGACGCTCCAGCCCGCGCGGTACCTTTCCGCGGTCATCAGCCGGTTCGCGCCGCCCGACGCGTCCCTGGACGGCGACGCCGTCGCACCGCGCGATGTGCTCCCGGCCGCGCCGGAAGCTCCCCCGCCGGAGGCGGCCGACAACCGGCGCGGCGTGTCGTACGACGGCGTCCGGCTCGCCGTCGCCTCGAACCAGCGAACGCGCAGTCGGATCGAGGACTACTACGCCGAGGCAGAGGCCATCCTCGGCTACTACGGATCGATCATCGGAGAAATACCCTACCCGACGTTCACCCTCCTGCTGACCGACGCGCTCCTGCCCGGGGGCCACAGCCCCGCCTATTTCGCGGTGCTGAATCAGCCCCTCCCCCGCGCCGTGGGCAACATCCTGTCCTGGCGGACCGACCCGGTCGCCTTCAGCGGCTATCCCTCCTTCTTCGTCGCGCACGAGCTGGCGCACCAGTGGTGGGGACAGGCGGTCGGCTGGAAGAACTACCACGAACACTGGCTGAGCGAGGGACTTGCCCAGTACTTCGCGGCGCTCTACGCCGAACACAGCCTCGGCGCGGAGGCGTTCGAGGACGTGATCGCCCAGATGCACCGCTGGAGCCTGCGCCACTCGGATCAGGGCCCCGTGTACCTCGGCAACCGTCTCGGGCGGATCGAAGACGAGCCTCGCGTCTTCCGCGCCCTGGTCTACAACAAGGCGGCGCTCGTGCTCCACATGCTGCGGCGTACCGTGGGCGACGATGCCTTCTTCGCCGGCCTGCGCCGCTTCTACTACGCCATGCGCTTCCGGAAAGCCGGAACCGACGACCTGATCCGGGCGTTCGAAGCGGAATCGGGCCGCTCGCTGGAGGCGTTCTTCGAGCGCTGGATCCACGACGACGACGTTCCGGACCTTGCGTTCAGCTACCGGACCGAGGCGGGCGCGGGCGGCCGGAACGAAGCGCTGCTTCGCTTCGAACAACGGGACAAGCTCTTCGAGTTCCCGGTTACCGTGACACTGCAGTACCGCGGCGCCCCGGACGAGACCCTCGTCGTGCACGTCGCCGACAAGGTGACCGAGGTGCGCCATCCGCTCCGGGGCACGCTGCGCGACGTGAAGGTGAACGACGACCGGGCGGCGCTCGTCGATATCGAATAGGGGCCGCTATCCTTGGTAGGATCACGTCAGTAACGATGCGGAGCTTTCTCGACGGACGACCGGCGCGGCACCTGGCGCAGTCGCTGCTCGCGGCGGCGCTGGTGGCGTTCGCGCTGGGCGCATCGACCACGGCGTCGGCGCAGGTGACGCGGATCGCCATCGATATCGAGACGGTGGGCGAGACCGACGTCGCGCGCGCCGGATCGACCTACCGCGCGGCGCTCGACGCCACGCTGTCGCCCACCGGGCAAGGCCTGCACGTGAACTCCGAGGCGCCCCTCGAGGACTTTCTGATCCCGACCGTCCTGACGCTCGATCCGCCGGCGGGGATCGCGCTGGACGGCGTCGCCTGGCCGGAGCCGATCCTGCTGGAACAGCAGGGGGCAGAGAAGCCGCTCGCGGTTTTCGAGGAGGAGTTCGTAATCGGCGCTTCGTTCGCCGTCGCCGCGGATCTCGCGCCGGGCGATTACGTGGTGCCGGGAACGCTCCGCTACCAGGCGTGCGACGAGCGGATGTGCTACATCCCCGCCACCGCCGAAGTGAATTTCCCGGTGCGGGTGGCGGCGGCGGACGCCACCCCCGCGCCGACGGCGCAGGCGGCGCTGTTCTCGGACATGAACTTCACGGACCCGCCGGTGACGCCCGCCCCCCGCTCCACCGCGTCGGCGGCTGCGGACACCGGCGACTTCGCCGGCGACGGCGCGGCGGCCCTGGCGCGGTTCGGTCGATTCGACGTGGCGGCGACCGCCGGCGGCTACCTGGACGAGGAACAGTTCCTCGAGTTCATCCGGCGGGCGGAAACGGGCGAAGCGGAGCAGGGCTGGTTCGAAGGGCGCGGGCCGTTCGCGATCCTCGCCCTGATCCTGCTGGGCGGACTGGCGCTCAATCTGACGCCGTGCGTTCTGCCGATGATCCCGATCAACCTCGCCATCATCGGCGCGGGCGCGCGCGCGTCCTCGCGCTGGCGCGGCTTCGCGCTCGGCAGCGCCTACGGCGCGGCCATGGCGGTCGTCTACGGCGGGCTCGGACTCGCCGTGATCCTGACGGCGGGCACGTTCGGGACGATCAACGCGTCCCCCTGGTTCAACCTCGGCATTGCACTGCTGTTCGTCGTGCTGGCGGCGGCGATGTTCGACGTCGTGACGATCGATTTCTCCAGCCTGCAGAGCCGGTTGCCGGGCGGGGGGTCCGGACAGGGGACGTTCCTGCTGGCGTTCGGCATGGGCGCCGTCGCGGCGCTGCTGGCGGGCGCCTGCGTGGCGCCGGTGGTCATCCAGGTAATCGTCTTCTCAAGCAACCTGTACGGCACGGGGGTCACGCTGGCACTGGCCCTGCCCTTCATTCTGGGAGTCGGCATGGCCATTCCCTGGCCGATCGCCGGCGCGGGACTGACCGCGCTGCCGAAGCCGGGTCCCTGGATGGTCCGCGTCAAGCACGCGTTCGGCGTCTTCATCCTGGGAACCGCCATCTACTACGGCTACCTGTCGTACGGGTTGTTCAGCCAGCGCTGGGTCGATCCGGATCTCGTGGCGGAGAGCGTGCAGGAACTGATCGCGGAGGGATGGTACCCCTCGCTCGACCTCGGCCTGGCGGCGGCGGAAGCGGAAGCGAAGCCGGTGCTTCTCGACATCTGGGCCACCTGGTGCAAGAACTGCCTGACCATGGACAGCACCACGCTGAAGGCCGAAGGCGTGCAGAACGCCCTCGACGGCTACGTCAAGGTCAAGTTCCAGGCGGAAGACCTCGGCGCCTCACCCGCCCGCGAAGTGATGGAGCGGCTCGAAGCGATCGGGTTGCCGGCCTACGCGATTCTCAGGCCGGGCTCGATCCCCGCACCCGCACCCGCAGCGACGAACGATTGACGCTGACGCCGACGCGCTCGCCGCGCGCGGCGTACACCTCGCCGTCGACGTGAAACGCCATCGGGCGGTCGCCCTCGATCTCGATTGACGCTTCCGGCAGGTGGCGCACGCCCGGAACCCGGTCGGCCCGACCGGTAAACAGGTAGGGCAGGTGCCACAGCAGCCAGGGGAGCGACCGCTCCGGCACCACGACCAGATCGAGCAGGCCGTCGTCCGCGCACGCGCCCGGCGCAATCGTCATGCCGGCTCCGTAGGTCGGGCAATTCGCTATCGCCAGCAGGTAGGCCGGCGCCTCGACCGTCGCGCCGGCGGTCCGTACGGTGTAGCGCCCGGCCCGGTAGGTGAGCAGCTCGCGCAGGCCGGCGCGGAAGTAGGCGATCGGTCCGCGCGTCGTCAGGTCGTTGAAGACGCCCGCGAGGTGCGCGTCGAAGCCGATGCCGGCGACGTTGACGAAGAGCCGTTCGTCGATCGTTCCGGTATCGATGACCCGCTCGTCTCCGGTCAGCGCGGTTCGAAGCGCCTCGTCCGGCCGTCGCGCGAGACCGAGCCCCTGCGCGAAGCCATTGCCCGACCCGGCGGGGACGACGCCCAGCGCCGCGCCAGCCGCCTTCACCTCGGACGCCACCTCGTTCACGGTGCCGTCCCCGCCCCATGCCACGACCGTGCCGGCGCCGGCCTCGAGCATCGAGCGGGCCAGCGCGCGGGCGCTTCCCCGGCGCTCGGTCAGACGCACGCGTCCCATGATGCCGTAGCGCGCGAGCGCCGCTTCGGCCTGTTGCCGATGCGTCTCCGCCCGCCGCACGCCACGCCGCCCGGCCGCCGGATTGATGATGATCCCCGCCTGCATGCCGAATGGACGCTCTGCTTCTCCTATCGGCCGATCGCGGCGCGGAACCGTCCCCATCATCTGCGGGCCCGAAACGTGCGACACCACAAGATGTGCGGGTCTGGTATCATAGGGACCTTAGATGCGTCGGCTGTGGCTGAGAGTGGTCCTCGTTGTCGCCATGGTGGGGGCCGTTGTCGCAGCATCCCTCCAGATCTTCCGCGCTGAAGAGCGCATTGCCGACCATCGGCGGGCCGAGCGGGCCTTCGCCTCGGACGTCTGGGCGCTGACGGTCGCAGTGGGCGACCTTCGCGGCGCTCAGCACGCGTACGTCTCCACCGGACAGGACATCAACGCCTGGATGGTGGACGTCTCCCGGCGGTTCGAGGACGTCATCGCCCAGCTATCCGGACTCTCCGGCCAGGCGACCGCGAGCGGGGCGATCAGCGCGCTCGACGATGCGGCGGCAATGGTCGCTTCCCTGCAACGGATGGATGTCCAGATTCGGGAACATGTGCTGGCGGAACGCCCGCTCATCGCCTCCGACCTGATCTTCACCGACACCACTGAGTTGACGGCCCAGATCGTCGACCAGTTGGAACGCGCTCACACCGCGGAGCGGACCACGCACCAAGCCGCCACTGCGGCGGAACAGCGGACCGAACTGAGCCTGCTGGCGGGCGGCGCCGGAGCGATCCTGCTGGTAGTGCTGCTGTTGCTGCCGCGCGCAGGCGCCCCGCGGGCCGAAGTGGACGAGGGTGTCGACAGCGAGGAGACTGCCGGCGCTGATGCCGGGGCCGATACGTCGGCTGCCTCCGCCGACGCGACGAGCGCCAGCGAGTTGCTGGGGCTCCAGCAGCCGGCCGACGCCAGCCCGGCGGCGGAGGCGCCGGAGGCGTCCACATCGGAGCCACCGCCGGAGGCGGAGGAACGCGATCCGGCTCCCGACCTGCAGCGAGCGGCCGATCTCTGCACCGATCTGGTCCGCTCCAACAGCTCCGCGGACCTGCCCGCGCTGCTTGCCAGGGCCGCGCAGATGCTGAACGCCCGCGGCATCATCGTGTGGGTGCTCGACGGGACTGGCAATGCTCTCCGTCCGGCGATCCGTCACGGCTACTCTTCCGCCGCGATCGCCCGGATCGGTCCGGTGCCCTGCGATGGCGACAACGCCACGGCCGCCGCGTGGCGCGATGGCCGGATGCACGTCGTTGCGTCGAACGGAGACGGCCAACCCGGGGCGATCGTTGCGCCGCTCGTTTCGCCCGACCGTTGCAGCGGGGTGTTGTCCCTCGAGATGAACGACGGGTGGGAACGCAGCGAAGCGGTGCAGTCGACGGTCGAGATTGTCGCCGCGCAACTGGCGACGCTCGTTTCCGCGGATCCGGCCGCGCTGACCGCACGGCGCGCCCGCGCCTGACCGGCCCCGCCCGTGGCGCGCCGGCGCCATGCCCGCCGCCCGTCACCTGAAGTGGTCAGACTTGTAGCCGGGAAAGGAAATCCCGCGGCCTCGAATCCTTGACCGCCGGTCACCCGGTCGGCGCCGGCGATCCGGAAAGACCCGCAAACACGGGGTCGCCTCGATCCTGACGAACCGCGGCCGGTTCTGGCACGGAACTTGCTTTTCTGCCTGTCAGCCGCGCCGGGGTCCTGCGGGATGCGAGAACTCAGGCAGGCGCTGGCAACAAGAGCATCCCGCACTCCGTTCGAACACCGGACCCCGGCGCGGTCATTTTAGTTCCGGCCGGCGTCAACCACCGGCGCGGGGACGCTATACTCTCCGCCGTGGACGCCTTTCTGACACTTCCGCTCGACAATGCCGCCATCGAGCGGATTCTGCCGCACCGCTATCCGTTTCTCCTCGTCGATCGGATCACCGAGTTCGAACAGGACAAGCGAATCGTGGGCGTCAAGAACGTCTCCCTGAACGAACGGTACCTCTCCACGCTCCCTGGCGGCACGCCCGTCCTCCCCCCGACCATCCTGACCGAGGCGGTGGCGCAAGTGGGCGCCATCCTGATCCTCGCCAAGCCGGAGAATCGGCAGAAGCTTCCCTTCTTCACCGGCATCGAGCGGGTTCGCTATCACCGATCGGTCCACCCGGGCGACGTGGTCGTGATCGAAGCGGAGGTGGTCCGGCTCCGGAGCCGCATGGGACGCCTGAAGGGCTTCGCCCGGGTCGGCGACGACGTAGTCATCGACGGGACGATGACTTTCGCACTCGGTCCCAAGGTCCGCGGCCTCAACGGCGGTAACGGGGGCAACGGCGGCGAGCACTGACGCGGCCGGCGCGCGGGAGCGGAAGGCGGGTTCCGCCGGGTCCCGTGATAAGATGCCGACATGGCTGGCAAGAAGAAATCCCGCAGCCGCGGAGCGGTCACGCCCCCGCCGGAGCGGACGGTCGAGAGCACCGGCGGACCTCCCTGGATTCTGATTGGCGGCGCGGCCGTCGCGCTCGCGCTGGTCGCTTTTCTCGGGTTCAACGCAGGCAACGATGCGCCCGCGACGCCCGAGAGCGAGACGGTAGCCGAGGCGTCGGACGAGACGCCGGAACGGCCGCCCGCCCCGCCGGCGCCGCCGCCCGCGGAGCGCACGCCAACCCCGCCGGCTGACGCGGCGATGCCTCCGCTTCAGTTGCAGGCCAATCTGATCCCGCGCGACCCCGAGGTCATCCAGGAGGTCTACCTGTTCGCGGCGCGTCACCCCGAGGTTCTGGATTACGTTCCCTGCTTCTGCGGCTGCGAGACCCGCGGCCACAGGCGGAACGCCGACTGCTTCGTCCGCGAACGGAACGCCGACGGCACCGTGCGCCAGTGGGAAGAGCACGGAATGGCCTGCATCGCCTGCGTTGACGTCGGGCGGACGGCCATGCAGATGTATGCGTCGGGCGCGCGGGTAACCGACATCCGCGACGAGATCGAACGGCTGTACGCCGGTTCTCCGTTGCACACGCCGACACCCGCCCCTCCCGTCGACGCAAACTAGCAGCCAGGACGAGCAGGGCCGTGCCGCCCGACGCAGACCGGCACACGGCGCCCGGCACGCCGGGGTCGCCGTCTCTCGCCGACCCGGCTGAAGCGCTCCGACGGCTGTTCGATACGGTGCACACCGGCATGTACGTCGGTCTGCTCCCCCGTACCGGATCCGGGGCGACCCTCGCCGCCAATCCCTACCTGAAGTTGATGTTCGGCTTCGAACCGGAAACGGCTGACGGGGAAGTGCGCCCTTTCGAGCCCGAACGCTTCGTGGATGCCGCGGCGCACCGCGCACTGGTGGGTCAGTTGCTGCGCGACGGTGCGGTGACCGACCACCTGGTGCGTCTGCGGCGGATTGACGAGAGGCCGATCTGGGTGGAGGTGACCGCGCACGCGGCCCGCGCCGACGGCGACGAGACCGCTCGCGTCGAGGCCGTGCTGCGGGACGTGAGCGAGCGGCGCGCCCTCGAGGACCAGGGTCGTGACATTTACCACCAGTTGCTGCAGGCGGAGAAGCTGGCCGCGCTGGGACAGACCGTCTCGGGGGTCGCCCATGAACTGAACAACCCGCTGGCGACCATTCTCACCTGGGCGGAACGGCTCACCGGGCGCCATCGCGACGAACTGACGCAGAGAGGACTCAAGACCATCCTGAGCGAGTCGGAGCGCGCGGCGAGAATCGTCCGCAACCTGCTCGACTTCTCGCGCAAGCGCCACACGACGCGCGGAATGGTCGACATCAACCAGGTCGCCCGAGAGACGCTGTCGCTGCGAGCCTACGACCAGCGGGTCTCGAACGTCACCACCATCGATGCGCTGGCGACCGGCCTGCCTCCGGTCTTCGCCGACGCACACCACCTCAAGCAGGTGCTGCTGAACCTGGTGATCAACGCCGAGCAGGCCATGCTGGCGACAAACGGCCGCGGAACCCTGATCGCACGATCGTGGCACGATGTCGACCAGCGACTGGTGGTGCTGGAGATCCACGACGATGGGCCCGGCATTCCACCGGACGTGCAGGAGAAGATCTTCGATCCGTTCTTCACCACCAAGTCGCCCGGCCAGGGGACCGGCCTCGGCCTGACCGTCGCGCAGTCGATCGTGTCCGATCATGGTGGACGGATGCGCGTGGAATCGAATCCCGGCGGAGGGGCTGCCTTCCGGGTGGAACTGCCGACGGCCGGTTAGGACCGGTTCAGCGCGCTGGACGGGGCGGCAACCCGGTAACGGTGTGTATAGAAATCTGCCCGGACGCCCCGCCGCCGGAGGAGGAACGGCGGCGGGGGCGGTCCGGGTCGGGACGGCGCGGGGAGGGACTACCGCACCGCCGCACGCCTGGCGGCAGAACGCTCGGCGGCCCGCGACGATGCGAGACTCGCCTTGGCCATCTGCAGCCGTTTCTTCGAACCAGGCCCCGACGGTTCCTGGGTAAGCGCCGCGAGCAGCTCCGGCGCGAGGTCAGGCGCCAGCATGTTGCGGAGACGCCCGATGGCTCGGGCGCGGAGCTGTGACACGCGCGATTCGTTGACGCCGATCTCGGCGCCGATCTCCTTCATCGTGACGTCGCCGTAGTAGTAGAGCGTCACGATCTTCCGCTCCCGCGGCGGCAGCGCCACGATCGCGGCACGGATGCGATCCTGGACCTCGCTGCGTTCACACGCTTCGTCCGGCGACGGCGGCGTGCTGGGCGACATGACCGGCGGCAGGTCGGCCGCCTCTACCATCTCGCTGGTTGCGAGGGGCGATGTCGCTTCGATGACGCCGATCCGGCGGAGGGTCCGGGTGAGCTTCCGCTCGTCCATATGGAGGTGACGGGCGATGTCAGCCGTGCCCGGCTCTCCACCCAGCTCGGCCCGCAGCTTCTCGCGGGCCTCGTTCACCGCGCGCCGCACGCGCCGGATGCCGCGCGGCCAGGCGCCTCGGCGTAATGCGTCGATCATCGCGCCGCGGACGCGACGCTCCGCGAATGTCTCGAACTTGATGCCGCGGGCGGCATCGAACCGGTCGACGGCGTCGATCAGGCCAATCATCCCGTCCTGCATCAGGTCGCCGACATCGATGGAATGGGGCATCTGCGCCGCCATCCGCCGGGCGAGGGTGCCCACGAAGGGTACTCCCGCATCAATCCGTTCCTGCCGCGTTTGGGGTCGATTCTGTTTCTCCATGCCCCTCGATAGAGCAAGTTCCGTGCCAACGCGGGCAAATCTGACCACGCGCCTTCACTCCAGCACTGCCATGTGCGGAGTAAGGCCCTTTGTTTCAACAACTTAGATGTGCGTGCGACCATGTGTCGCGATGGGCAGGAGCAGGCAAACGCCAGCACTAGTGGGCCAGAATGTGCGTCAAGAGGCTGACAGCAGACACCGCGACCGTCATTTTCTTGACGGTTGCGGGTCGATTCAGGGAGCGGGGCGGGTGGGTGGTCGAGAGGGGCTCGTCGGAGACGGCCACGATGGCGCTAGTGGGCTGGAGAGTCGGTCAGCGGACGCTCGGTGGTAACTGCATCCGGCTGACGCCAGAGCGTGTCCGCGAAGATCCGCACCGATCCGCCGGCGGTCCGGACATATTCCACTTTGCCGCTGGCAATCCAGTTGTAGATGGTCCGCCGGCTGACGCCGACCAACTCGCACGCCTTCATGATCGAGACAGTCTTTCGGTCTACGTTCATGTTTTTGTTCTCCGCTCCGAATGACGCGACGCGAGAGGGCGTTGCACCCGGCAGCGCCTCTCCGGTCACGAACGGGATATCGGCAGGGAAGCGAGTCAACTGTAGTCCCCCTTCCGGCACATCGACATTCCGGCCGGCCGCGGAGTGGCGGCACCTTGACCTGTTTCGGATCGGATCGTCAAAATGTTGACACTGTCGGCAGGCTGTGCGCCCGGTGTCAGAAACCGAGACCCATCTACTCCTCGTCGAAGACGAAGCGCCGTTGCGCGAGTCGTGGGCGGAGCGCTTGGCCGAGCAGGGCTACCACGTCGCGCAGGCGGAAAGTGGCGAGGTCGCCCGCGAGCGGCTCGCGGAATTCGCCTTCGATGCAGTCATCACCGACCTTCGCCTGCCTGGCATCGATGGGGCTGCCGTCGTCGAGACCGCACTTGAGCGGTACCCCGAGATCGTGGCGATCGTGGTGACCGGGTACGCGACGGTCGAGACCGCGGTCAAGCTGATCAAGCAGGGCGTGGCGGACTTCATCGAGAAGCCTTGCCCGTTCGACCGGCTGTTGCACACCCTGGCGACGGCGCTCGAACGCAAACGCCTCCGCTCGGAGAACGAGTACCTCCGATCACAACTCCAGCAGCGCTACCGGCTCGAAGGGATCGTCGGCGAGAGCCAGCCGATGCACAAGTTGCGCGAGCTGCTCAAGACGGTGGCCGCCACGACCAGCACGATCCTGATCACCGGGGAGACGGGTACAGGGAAGGAACTCGTGGCGCGAGCGATCCACCACAACAGTCCGCGCCGCCACGAGCACTTCGTCGCGCTCAACTGCAGCGCCATCCCGGAGACGCTCCTCGAAGCGGAACTGTTCGGCCATGTCCGCGGCGCGTTCACGGGCGCGGTCGCCAACCGGAAGGGCCGTTTCGAACAGGCGCACCGCGGCACGTTGTTTCTCGACGAGATCGCCACGATGAGCGTCAATCTGCAGGCGAAGCTGTTGCGTGCACTCCAGGAGCGGGAGTTCGAACGCGTCGGAGGAAACGACCCGATCAGGATCGACGTGCGGGTGATCGCCGCGACCAACGCCGATCTCGCGGGGCAGGTCGAGTCCGGCGAGTTCCGGGAAGACCTGTACTACCGGCTGAATGTCATCCCCATCCTCCTGACCCCGCTACGAGACCGCCGCGAGGACATCCCGCTGCTCGCTCAGGAGTTCGTCGCGCGGATTGGTGCGGCCCAGACGCCGCCGCGGAACGCCGTCGCCGTCTCCCAGGAGGCGATGCGCCAGATGATGATGTACCGCTGGCCGGGGAACGTTCGCCAGCTCGAGAACGTGATCGAGCGGGCGCTGGCGTTGAGCCCGGGCCGCGACCGGATCGAAGCGGACGACCTGCCCGACGAGATCCGCAAGGGTGGTGGCGGCGCGGAAGCCAAGCCCGTCCTGCCCGACGCCGGAATGGACCTTCCCGCCTACCTGCAGCAGGTCGAGGGCGGGCTGATCCACGCCGCGCTCGAACGGACGCGAGGCAACAAGCTGCAGGCCGCCCGCCTGCTCAACATCAAGCGCACGACGCTCGTCGAGAAGGCGAAACGGCTCGACACCTAGGTCACGGGGCCGGTGTCTGCCAGCGCCGGCGCACCCTGCTGCTAGACGAAGACCCCCATCGGATCGAACGACCCCTTCAGCACCGTCGGGGAGTCGTCGAACCGGAGCCACTCCTCGATCATCGTGGCGTAAACCCGGCGGAAGTCGGTCGTCTTGATCAGGTTCCCGTCGTCCAGCTCGGTCAGGCTCGGGGGCGCGCCGTAGAGACCGCCCCTGACATGGTCGCCGATGACGAACATCGGCGTCGCCGTGCCGTGGTCGGTGCCCAGGCTGCCGTTCTCCTCCACGCGCCGGCCGAACTCGGTGAAGACCATCATGGCGACGTCGCTGCCGCGGCCGATCCGGTCGAGGTCGGTCATGAAGCCGCGGATGGCGTCCGCCGTGTAGGCGAGCAGCCGGGCGTGCGGATCCATCTGGTGCACGTGCGTGTCGAACGAGTTGCCCTGGTAGACGACGTAGTACAGACGCGTCGGCATCTCGGCGTTGATCAGCGCCGCCACCTGCCGCAACGGGCCTGACAGGCCGCCGATGCCGTAGTCGACCGTCGTCCGGTAGGCGGCCGACGCCTCTCGGACGAACTGGGAGCTCTCGGCCGCGTTCTGCGCGGTGCCGGCAAGGAACTCGAGGGTCGAATTGTCCGCCGCGCCGGACGACGTCAGCCGGCCGATCGCCGACTTCTCGCTGTCGGCGCCGTCGCGCCGGAACGTCCGCGGGTCGTTGAACACGAGCGGCGAATGGTGCTGGGCCCGGACCGCGAGCGACTGGCGGGTTCCGATGTTGACGATCCGGTTCCCCTGCGCGTCGTGGTCGTAGGCGCCGTCCGCCAGCCGGCCGAGCCAGCCGAGGGACTCGCCGCCGTTCGGGACGCCGGTGTGCCAGAAGCCCATCGACGAGAAGTGCGACAGGCTCGGGTTGTCGTACCCGCAGCCGTGCACCACCGCCATCCGGCCGTCCTTGTAGAGGCGTTCGAAGCCGACCATCGACGGATGGAAGCCGAAGTGGTCGTCTATTTTGATGACCTCCGACTTCGGGATGCCGATGGTGGGACGCGCCTGGTAGTACGCATCGTCGCCGTAGGGCACGACGGTGTTGAGTCCGTCGTTGCCGCCGGAGAGCTCCACCACCACCAGGATGCGCTCCGGGCTGTTCTCCATGCTGGTGCCCTGCAGCGCCTGCGCCGTGAGCGCCGCCGACGTGCGATTCAGGAGCACCGGGAGCGTCGCGCCGACACCCAGGCCGTACATTCCCTTGATGAGGAAGTCGCGCCGCGAAAATCCACCGGTAAATCGGGCCATCGTGCTCTCCTCCGGCCTCTCGGTCAGGCCAACTGGTATTCCGGAGTACTCAGGATCAGGTACAGCAACGCGCGCAGTGCCGATTCCGTCTGGGGCGTGGCGTCCTCGATGCGGTCCGCGCCCAGTTCGTCGCGAAGGAAGCCGATCATGACGTCCCGGTCGGCGTCGCCCAACTCGACGCGCAGGAAGCGGCGCAGCAGGTGGTCGACGACCTCGTCGACCGACGAGGCGCCGGCATCCGCGAGCAGCTTCACCATGTCGAGGTCGGCAACCCGCCGCGGGATCGGAATGAGCCGATCGAACGCGATTACGTAGCCCATGTAGCCGCCGTACCGCGTGTTGTAGTCCTCGTCGCGGTCCGCCAGCATGCTCGACTCCGCGTCGCCCTGCTGGGTGGCGGCGGTGATGTTCATCCCCTGCGCCAGCCGCTCCTCGACCGCCTGGTAGATGCCGGGCACCACGCGATCGGGCGCCCAGAAGCCATCGGTGTCGGGATAGAGGATGTTCCGGAACAGGTTGCCGCGTTCCAGCAGGGTCGCCGGCGTCACCCAGGTGCGGCCGCCCGCCCAGCCCGCGACGTTCGGCGGATTGAACAGTGTCTGGCCCAATCCCGCGGTCAGCCGGTTGAAGTCGGGAATGGTCGGCAGCTCCGCCAGCCCCAGCTTCCGGTAGGTGGAAACGACCAGGTGAACCGGGCTCTTTATCTGCGTCGCGTAGGACGAATGGCTGTAGAAGTCGCGCGACAGGAAGATGCGCCGGAGCAACGGCTGGAGCGCATAGTCGGCGTCACGGAACGTCGCCGCCAGCTCGTCGCGGACCGCCCCGTCAATTTCCTCGCGCACGAAGAACCGGTACAGCTTCCCGCTCATGAACTCCGCGGCGGCATCCTGCTCGAGGATGATGTCGATGATGTCGCCGCCGTCGAAATCGCCGGTCCGCCCCAGGAACGTCTTCTCCCCGAAGTCATGCTGTTCGGCGTCGAACTTGAACTCGAGAGCGTCGTTCGTCCAGCCCGTGAAGGCACGGGCCGCCTCACGGATGTCGGTCTCGGTGTAGTTGCCGACCCCGAGGGAGAAGAGCTCGAGCAGCTCGCGGCCGAAGTTCTCGTTCGGGTGGTCCTTCACGTTCTCGCCGTTGTCGAGATAGACGAGCATCGCCGGGTCGGTCAGGATGCCGAACAGCAGATCGCGGAAGTTCCCGTTCGCGTTGGCGCGCAGCATCTCGATCTGCTGATGCGCCATCCGCGCGTCGCGCACCTTGGTGTTGCCGGTGGCGAAGTGCCCGTGCCAGAAGAGGGTCAGCTTCTCCTCCAGCGGGCGCTGGGTCACCAGCATCCGCTCGCCCCACCAGGTGGCGAGTCGCTGCGTCTCGATGGCGTTCGAGCGAAGTCCGTAGAAGAACTTGTTGACGACCGGCTGCAGCCGCCGCTGCTCGCCATCCGGCAGCGGCTCGACGCCCATCGACACGCCCCGTTCGCGCGCGATGCGGACCGCCTCGGCGCGGCTCTTCGGGAACGGGTCCATGCCCGGGTCCCAGATCGGGGAAGCCTCGAACGCGGGAGCGGTATCCGGCCGCGCCTGGTAGCTGACCAGCGCGTCGACCGCCTCGGCCGGCGTCATGGCGGCCAGGCGCTCGATCTCCTCGGGAGACCCTCCGAAACCGGCCCGCTCCAGCAGGTGCGCCGCCCGGTCGTAGTTCCAGTCGGAGGCGCTGATCGGCGTCAGGTCGTTCGTCCACGCGTCCGGCCCCGGCGCGGTCGCCGTTTCGCCGCCGCCAAGCGCGGTGACGCCGGCCAGAAGCAGGACCGCGGCGACCGGTAGCAGCGACGCCTTCAGCCAGCGCCAGCACGGACAGACAGCATTGTCGGCGTCGTCGAATCTTGTACGCGCCACGTCTCCTCCGATCGCCGGTTCAATCCGCGTGACCCCGGCAAACAGATGTCCAAACGCGCATCATACGCCACACGGCTCCCCCCGCCAACCCCGGGGACCTGCGCGATCCCGCGCACTCAGGGAAGGACGTCGAGGGTGTGATCCAGCATGCGATCCCCCTCGAAGATCCAGCGGCCGGCGAAGCGGCGGCGCGCGATCACGAGCGGAAGCCAGAGGTGATCGTCCTCCCACATTTCATCGAACGGAATGGCGTCGACGTCGACCCAGTGCGGGACCGCTTCGCCGGTCTCCGACGGCTCCCCGTCGATCCCGTCGGCGCGGAAGACATGAACGTAGGTGGAGTAGCCGTCGACGAACTGAAAGCGGTGGATCCCGGCCAGTTCTGGGTGGAGCGGCGTCACCCGGAGCTCCTCCTGCATCTCCCGGACGGCGCAGTCGACGAACGATTCGCCCAACTCGCGGCGTCCGCCGGGACCGTTGATCTTGCCCGCCCCGAGCCCGCGCTTCTTGCGGATGAGGAGCATCCGTCCCTGCTCGATCACGAAGACCAGCGTTGCGGGATCGACCGCCCGCCACACCGTCCAGTCGATCTCGCGCACGCGCCGCGCCGTCATGCGCTCAACGCCACCGCGGCGTCCACCGGCGCGGCGTCCGATTCGACATAGCGCCGGCGGATGATCGCGCGGAGCTCGTCTATCGACTCGGCCCGGTTGATGGCCGTCCGGAGCGAGGAGCCGCCGTGCTCGCCCTTGGTATACCAGGAGCCGAGCGCCCGCAGTTTGTTGATCACCCAGCGTTCGCGGCTCCGGCGGGTGCGCGACGGGCGCTGGCGCGCCACACCCTCGCCGGGCGCGACATGGCGGAAGCCGGCCGCCTCGTCCTCCCCCTCGCGCAGCAGGAGATCGATGTAGTCCAGCAGAAACCGCCCGCGGTCGGCGGGCGCCGCCTCGGGGGGATCGCCACCGCCGGCGAGCGCTGCCGCCTGCTGGAAGATCCACGGATTGCGGAGCGCGCCCCGGCCGATCAGAACGCCGGCGACACGTGTCCGGCCGGTCCACTCCACGGCCTGCTCCGGCGTGACGCAATCGCCGCTGCCAAAGACCGGTACGGCGACGCTCGCCGCCACGCGGTCGATCAGCGTCCAGTCCGAGGCGCCGGTGTACGACTGCCGGGCGGTGCGTCCGTGCACGGCCAACGCGGCGGCGCCGGCGTCCTCCATGCGCTGCGCCACCTCCGGCGCGTTGATCGTCTTCTCGTCCCACCCCGCGCGCATCTTGACGGTGACCGGAATGGAAACCGCATCGGTCATCGCGCGCACGACCGACGCCGCGTGCGGCGGCTCGCGCATCAGGCTGCACCCGGCGTTGTGCTTCGCGATCTTCGGGACCGGACAGCCCATGTTGACGTCGACGATGTCGGCGCCCATCCCCTCGACGAGCTGCGCGGCGGCCGCCATCTTGCCGGGGTCGCCCCCGAAGATCTGAATCGAGACGGGGCGTTCCTCCTCGGTGTACTCGGCGTACTCCAACGTGCGGTCGATGCCGCGCACGAGGCCCTCGGAACTGACCATCTCGGTCACGACCAGCCCGCAACCGCCACGCGCCTTCACCAATCGGCGGAAGGCGGTGTCGGTCATCCCCGCCATCGGCGCCAGGGCGTACGGGTGATCAAGCGTGATGGCGCCGATCCGGGTCTCGCGCGTCATGCTCCCGCTCCGTTCGGACAACGGCGGTTGGCGGCGGCGGTACGGCGGGTGCCGGCCCTCAGGCGCCGCCGGAGGCGATCCGCTCGGCCCGGACTGCCTCGAACGAGTCGAACGCCTCGCGGAGGGTTTCGTCCTTCCACTCGATGTCCGCTTCCTCACGCAACTCGTCCAGAAAGCGGGCATACTCCGCGGACCGGCGGTCATTGAAGACGGTGTTGGCGATCAGATCCTGCACTTCCTCGAAGGTCTGGGGCTCCGGACGCGTCCGCGCCTCGAGTTGCAGCACCTGGTAGCCGATCGGCGTCCGGACGGGCTCGCTCACCTCGCCCACTTCCAGCTCGTCCAGCACCGCCGCGACCTGCTCGCTGACGATCGACTCGTCCAGCGGGCCGATCAGGCCGCCGTTCGCCTTCGACGCAGCGTCCGAGACGGCGATGGCCACGGTCGCGAAGTCCTCTCCCGCCAGCACCCGCTCGCGCGCCTCGGTCGCCCGGGCGAGGCCGGCCTCGTCGGCCGCATCCCCGAGCGCGCCGCTCGCTCCCTCAGCGACGCGGACCATGATCTCGCGCATCGTGACCGTGCCCGGTTCGGTGAACTGCTCGATGTTCTCGTCGTAGTACTCGCGGGCTTCTATCTCCGTCAGCGTCACCTTCCCCAGTACTTCCACCTGCTGCACCTGGCTGATGAGCATCTGCCGCTCGAACAATTGCCGCAGGTCGGGAAGCGTCATCCCTTCCGAGGCGAGGGCCATCTCGAACTCCTCCTCGGTGTCGAGGTTGTTCTCTTCCCGGATGCCATCGACCATCTCGGCGAACATCTCGTCGGTCAGCTCGTAGCCAAGCTCGCGTCCGCGCTGCATCAGCAACAGCTCGTCGACCGCGGTCGAAATCACTTCCGGGGTCACCTCCCGGAGCAGCCGCACGAGTTCGGCGTCGGTCGTGGGCTGCACGCCACCCGTCTGGATGGCGTCGATCTGACGCTGCTCAAGGTCCGTCTGCGTGACGATGTCGCCGTTCACCTTCACCAGGATCCGCTGCACCACGTCGCCGATCGCGGTCGCCGGACTCGTGCCACCCAGTTGCGCCGCGGCCAGCCCGGGCGCGAGCACCAACCCGGCGGCCAGCCAGAACACCAGCGCCAGCGGCCAACCGTCCGCGCCAATCCGTGTCCGTTGCTTCAGTCTCGCCATTTCGTCCTCGGCTCCTTCCGCCTGTTATGTCAAGTGTAGCGCCGATAGGCCGTCAAGCAAGTTGTTGACCCGCGCCAGCAATGCCAGATCGCGCCGGGTGGCCGCCGTGGCGGCCCGCCCCGGCGACGGTCCGGCGCCGGAAGCGGACGCCGGTCCGTCCTCCAGATCGAGTCGCAGCAGGCCGCTCGGCGACAGGGCGATACCCGGCCGCGAGCCGACAAACTCCACCATGCGCGCCGGGTCGAGCGGCGCATCCGCGCGAAACCGGATCATCAACTGCGGTCCTTCCCGGTCGATCGCCTCCACGCCAATCCGATCCGCGGCGATGCGCGTCCGGCCGTACGCGGCGAGCCGGTCGATGGTCGGATGGACCGGCCCGTAACGGTCCGCCACCTCGTCGAGCGCGGAAGCGAGCGCCGCCTCGCCGGTGGCCGCCGCTATCTTCCGGTAGACGGCCAGGCGCTGATCGGACTCGGGGACGTAGCGCTCGTCGATCCGGAGGTCGATGCCCAGGTGCACGCGGGCCAGGCGTTCTTCGGCCACCTTTTCGCCCTGCAGCTCGCGAACCGTCTGTTCCAGGAGCTTCACGTAGAGGTCGAACCCTATCGCCTCGATATGGCCGGTCTGCTCTCCCCCCAGCAGGTTGCCGGCGCCGCGGATTTCCAGGTCCAGCGCGGCGATTCGGAAACCGCTGCCCAGCTCGCTGAACTCACGGATGGCGGCGAGCCGTTTCCGGGCCACCGGTGAGAGCTGGTCCTTCGGCGGCACGACCAGGTACGCGTAGGCCCGGCGGTCGGAGCGGCCCACCCGGCCGCGCAACTGGTAGAGCTGGGCGAGACCGTACCGTTCCGCGCGGTTGATGATGATCGTGTTGACGTTCGGGATGTCGATACCGTTCTCGATGATCGTCGTGGCGATCAGCACGTCGTAACGGTGCGCGACGAAGTCGATCATCACCCGCTCGAGGGTCGCCTCGTCGGTCTGCCCGTGCGCCACCGCGAGGCGCGCCTCGGGTACCAGGCGGCGCACCCGGCTCGCGACGGCGGCAATCGATTCGACGCGGTTGTGGACCAGGTAGACCTGTCCGCCCCGCGCCAGCTCGGTCCGGATGGCGCGGCCGATGAGGTCGCCGTCGAACCGCACCACGTTCGTCTGGATCGCCAGGCGGTCCTTCGGCGGCGTCTCGATGACCGACAGGTCGCGGATGCCCGCCAGGGACATGTTCAGGGTGCGCGGAATGGGCGTCGCGGTCAGCGTCAGGACGTCGACGCGCTGCCGCAACTGCTTGATCCGCTCCTTGTGCGCGACGCCGAACCGTTGCTCTTCGTCGACGATCAGGAGGCCGAAGTCGCGGAACGCCACGTCCTTCGACAGCAGCCGATGCGTGCCCACGACGAAGTCCACCTTGCCCGCCGCCAGATCCGCCAGCGTCTGCTTCTGCTCGGCCCGGCTGACGAACCGGCTGAGCATCGCGATGCGAATCGGGAACGCCGCGAACCGCTCGCGGATCGTCTCGGTGTGCTGGAACGCCAGCACGGTGGTGGCGGTGAGCAGGGCGACCTGCTTACCGTCCATCAGCGCCTTGAACGCGGCCCGGAGCGCCACCTCGGTCTTCCCGTAACCCACATCGCCGCACAGCAGCCGGTCCATCGTGCCGGGCGATTCCATGTCCTGCTTGATGTCGGCGAGAGCTGTCTGCTGATCGGGCGTCATCTCGTACTCGAAGGCCGCCTCGAACTCCCGCTGCCAGTGCGTGTCCGGACCGAACGCATGACCCGGCAGCGCCTTGCGCGCGGCGTACAGCCGGAGCAGTTCCTGAGCCATGTCGCGCATCGACTTGCGGACCCGCTTCTTCGCCTTCTGCCAGCTCGTGCCGCCCAGCTTGTCGAGCGTTACGTTGGCGGCGCCGGTGTACTTCTCGAGGAGGTCCAGTTGCTCGACGGGGACGAACAGCTTGTCGCCGGCGGCGTAACGCAGCTCGACGAACTCCTGCGCCGCCCGGCCCGACCCGGTGCCGAGATGGCGGAGACCGACGAACGCGCCGACGCCGTGGTCGACATGGACCACCGGGTCGCCCGCCTTCAGATCGCGGAAATCGGAAAGAAACGAGCGCGCGGCCGACTTCTTCTGGTGGCGGACCAGGTGCTCGTCATCGAACAGGTCCGACTCCGCGTAGATCTGCAGGGCGGCGCCCGGCAACCGGAATCCACGCGAGAGCTGGCCCGTGGCGACGAGGACCGCCGCCGGCGCCGTCGTCTCCGCGCCTTCGACCTTCACGCCCACCAGGTCATGCTCGGCCAGCAGCTCGACGATGCGCTCGGCCCGACCCGCCGTCTCGGCAACGAACAGCAGCCGGTCGCCCCGTTCGCGTCCGCGCCGCACGTCGTCCAGCCATTCCTGCAGGTGGTTCCGGAAGCCGAGCGCGGGCTGGCAGGCGATGTGACGCGCGCCCGCCTCGACATCGAGAGGGTCGATGGTCGCCGCGCCCTCGAACCAGCCGCCGGCCTCCTCGTCGTCCACCGCAAGCGTTTCCAGCGGCGGCGCCGGGTCGCCCCGCTCCTCCGCCCCAACCCGTGCGGTGCGCAGTTGCGCCACACTCTCGCGCAGGCGGTCCGCGGTCTCTTCCGGACTGGTCACGACGAACCGCGCGCCCGCCACGCGCACGAAGTCGGCGAACGTCGCCGATGGGTCCGGCTCCGGCTCGACCCCGTCGTCGACATCCACCGTGTCCGCCCCCGTATCCAGTTGATCGGTCAGTGGGCGAACCGACGCCTGATCCAGCGTCGAGACCGACCGCTGCGTCGACGGATCGAATCGGCGGACGGACTCGACGCTGTCGCCCGCGAACTCCACGCGGATGGGGTACTCCTCCCCGGCCGGAAAGATGTCCACGACCCCTCCCCGGCCGCAGAACTCGCCATGCGCCTCGACGGGGTCGGCCCGCACGAATCCGGCTTCGGCAAGGCGGTCCACCAGATCGATCGGATCGCAGACGCCGCCGACCTGCAACTCGATGGCCGACTGCGCCAGCCGGCCCGGCGGGCTGAGGCGCGGCAGCAGGGCGGCAGCCGAGGCGACGACGACCCGCGCGTCGCGCCTGGCAAGCGCCACCAGAGCCCGCGCCCGGGAAGACGCGACGTCGAGGTGCGGGGCGATGCCGCGGTAAGGGTCGACCTCGGGAGAGGGAAAAGGCAGGACGACGCGCTCTGCGTCCACGCGCGACAGGCCGTCGAGCGCCGCCAGGAAGAACCGCGCGTCGCCGGTCATCGCCTCGACGTCCCGATCCCGGGGTACGACCAGCACGACCGGTCCGCCACTGGCGAAGACCGCCGCCGCGAACGCCTGCGCCGGTGGCGTCAGCCCCGACAGCGACTCGCCCGCGGACGCACCACGCCCCAGGGCGGCTTTTTCGGCCGCCCGCCGAAACAGGGCGCGCAACGTCAGCGACACGTGCGAATCCGGCGCCATCTGCGCGCCGAGCCGTAGAGTCTATCTTGGCTGAGCCGGCAGCGGGGACCGGCGCGCCGGACCTCCACGCCAGCATTCCTCCCTCACCGATTCGGAATTGACACAAAACGGTAATACTGACAGATTAAATACATCATGGCGGGCAAATGGGAACCACGGAGCGTCTCGGGAGACGGAACCACCGACTACCGTCGTCCCAAGCCGGGCACCCGAACCGCCCGCGTCTGGGAAATCGCTGATGCGATCACCAGCGAGCAGGGTCGTCCGGCAACCGTGGCGGAAGTGCGAGAACGTGTCGTAGCGGAGGCAGGCAACGGCCGAACGGCCAACACGCAGTACTACCACTGGAAGGCTCACCGTGCCGCCCGGAAGGGAAATGACGCACCGGAGCCGGACGGCGCGAATCCGATGGGCGACGTTTCGCCCCAGTCCCTGCGGGTGGCACCGGACGGGCGCATCGTGGTGCCCGCCGCCATGCGCGACGCCATGCGAATCGGACCGGACGGCCGGGTGTCCGCCCGGGTCGAGAACGGCGAACTGCGCGTGATCTCCTCGGCCGTCGCGGTGCAGCAGGTGCAAGCGCGCATGCTCCGTTACAAGAAGCCGGGTGAGAGCGTGGTCGACGAGTTCCTCGCCGAACGGCGGCGGCTGTGGGGTGAGGATTGAGCGTCGTGTTCGATGCCTCGGCGCTCCTGGCGGTCGCCTTCGCCGAAGACGGCGCCGATGTGGCCGCGCGCGATCTGGAAGGCGCCGTAATGTCCTCGGTCAACGCCTCCGAGGTCGTGGCGAAGTTCATCGATCGGGGATCGAACGCCGCGGAGGCTCGCTCCGCGTTCCTCAGGTTCAACCTGCAGGTCCGGCCGTTCGACCAGCAGCTCGCCATCGCGACCGGCCAGATGCGTGCCGCGACGCGGCCGCGCGGCCTTTCGCTCGGTGACCGCGCCTGCCTCGCTCTCGCGAGACGCGAGGGCGCCCGCGTCGTCACGGCGGACCGGTCGTGGAAGGACGTGGACCTGGGCGTTGAAATAACGGTTATCCGCTAGGATCAGAGTCTTATTAAACAAAGGGCGCGTTTATACGATTATGGGTAGCCGAACTGGTCTTCCATAATAATAATCTGGCACCTTTCCCTTACTATGTTCAGGAGGGCTCCAGCGGGAGCGCGTTGGGTGATTGTCGCCTCGCCGCCCCATGAACCGGCGGCGGGAGCGTCACGACACGGTCGTCCGGCTCGACCAGATGCTCCTTCGCCCAGGCCAGGACATCGTCCTCGTGCGTGAAGAGGATCACCTGCGTCTCCCGGCTGATCGCCTGCAGCGTTTCCAGCACTGCCAGCTTGCGGCGCGCGTCGCACGCGGCAACGATATCGTCGAGGATCATCGGGCACGGCTCGTCGGGCGTGGTGAGGTGCCGCGCGAGCGCCAGGCGAAGCAGCAGGTAGACCTGCTCGGCCGTGCCGCGCGACAGGTACGACGCGGCGCACCACGGGCCGGCCCCGCCGCGGACGTCCACCTCGAGGGATTCGGGGGCCACCTTGCAGTCGTCGTACCGCCCGCCGGTCACGCGCGGCAACCACTCAAGCACGGTCGTCTTGAGCACCGGCGCAATGTCACGGTGCACGCGTTCCTCGGCCCGCTGGAGGAACTCGACCGTCGTTCGCAGCGTCTCGCCAAGCCGTTGGACCTGCGCCAGTTCGTGTTCAGCGGCCTCCACATCCTCTTCCGCGCCAACCACGCTCGGCAGGTCGGCCTCGCGCTGCTGCATCTCGCCCCGGGACGTATCGCGGGCGGCGCGCGCGGCGCGGGCCTCTTCCTCGAAGCGGCCGATCTGATCCGCTCCCGGGGATTCTCTACGGACCGCCGCCAGGACTTCCGCGTCGACGGCCGCGGCCAGCGCGTCCGCTTCCGCGTGCGACTGCTCAGCCGACTCCCGCAGTTCCGCCACCGACCGGCCCGCCAGTACCTGCTGCAGCTCATCCCACCGCGCGCCCAGGCGTTCCCGCTCGGCGACGCGCTCCTGCCGCCGCTGCCGCCATTCGGCCAGGCCCTCCGCCTGGTCCACCGGGTCGCCCGCCAGCACACCCGCCGCGCCGGCGGCCGCCCGGAGCGCTGCCGCCGCCTGCGCATGCTCTTCCCTTTCCGCCGCATAGCGCCGGTCCGCCGCGCGGCGCTGCTCGAGCCGGTTCCGGATCAGCTTGAGGCGGCCCTCGATCACCGTCTGCATCGCGGCGGTGTCGGGGCGGGACGGCGCGGCTCGCCGCCTTGCCAGGCTCCACCACAGGAGCAGGCCCGCACCGCCCGCGAGGGCGGCAATGCCGGGGAGCGGCAGATCCGCCAGGAGCATGGCGATTCCCGCCACGACGGCGGCGCCGCCCACCGCGAGAAGCCCGGTCACGGCGCCGGCCGGATCCGGCGCCGGCGGTGTTGACGCAGCTTCCGTCATCGCCCGCTCGGCGACTTCCGCCGCTTCCCGCTCCAGTTCCTCCACCGTCGGTCCGACCGGCGGCGTCACCTCGGGACGCGCGCGCCACCCGGCAAGCGCATCCGCCACCTGGTTGAGCAGGCGCTCGTCCTCCACCGTGGGGCGCGGCGCTCCCCCCGGGAAACGGGACTGCAGGTCGGCCGCACGCTCGGCGTGACGCTCGGCTTCGGCGGCGGCTGCTTCCGCGACCAGTGCGCGCAACGCCGCCACCCGCCGCTCCCGCAAGTCCGCTTCCTGCACGAGCCGCTCCAGCCGCGCCTGCCGCTGAACGTAGTCTTCATGCCGCCGGCGGGCCTCCGCGAGCGTCTCCACCGCCGCGTCCCGGCGCCTCTTCGCGACCGGCAGCCGCTTCGTCGTCGCGCGCGACGTCCCGACCTGCTCGCGCAGATACTCGTCGAGGAGATCGAGGGCTCGGGCGGCTGTCGCGTCGGCGCCCGCGGTGGCGGCGGCGCGCTGCAGATCCTCCTGGAGCGCTTCGGGGTCGTCGAGCACGCCGAGCACGTCCGCCTGGCGCACGCAGGCGACGCCGAGAAAAGTGGTGCGGTTCAATCCCAGAAAGCGCGACCCGTCAGGCGATCCGTCGTACACGATCTCGCTGGCGTAGTCCCGCCCGGCGAGGTCGGCGTCGGTCGCGCTGCAGTTCCGGTTGGGCAGGTCCTGAATCAGTTCGATCCGGCGCCCGTCCGCGAGGGCGACGACCGCGGTGGCCGCCCACCCGCCGCCTGCGTTGCCCCAGGGCCGGTGGCGATCCTCGAAGTCCCGATCCTCCGATCGGGCCGCCCCCCGGGCCCGGCGCATGCCGCACAGCCCGGCGTACAGCGCCGCGTGCCAGGACGACTTGCCCGCCTCGTTGGGACCGTAGACGACGGTCATTCGGGGAGCAAGAGCGAGCGCGGCGTCCTCGAACGGCCCGAAAGGATGCGCGCGGACCGACTCGAACCGCATTCTCAGAGCACCTCGAGGTCGGAGCGCCCTTCGAAAGCGCGAAGGCCGGTCGTCAGGACGCGCCGCCGTTCGTCCTCCGCCAGCTCGGAGTCCAGCACGTCCCGGACGAACTGGCCGCGCACCGTCTGCTCGGTCCGGATCGCGTCGATGTCATAACCGGACCGGAGATCGGCGGTGCGGACCTGCACCGCGTCGAACGTCCCGCGCAGCGCGGCGCGGAGCGCTTCCTCGTGCAGGTCGATCTCCCGGCTCAACTCGCCCCCGACGGTGACCCGGGCGACGCCGCCGCGTCCGCCGGCGATCTCGGCAAGGCGGTCCAGCACCGCGCGCTGCGAGGCGCAGCCGGTGACGTCGAGGGCGAGGTCGTGCGCCTCGGTGACCGCGACGACCCGCCAGTCGCGTTCCACGGATCCGTCCGTTCCGATCGTCGCCACGACCGGGCCGCGCCGGCCCTGCTCGCCGAACGCGAGCGGATCGGGATTGCCGGGGTACGTGTGCCGCGGCGCCGCCTTCGGCTGGTGATAGTGACCCAGGAACGCGTGCGCGATGCCGGCCCGTTCGATGTCGGCCGCGTCGAACGGCGCATGGGGCCGCTTGCCTTCCTCCTGCGCGTCGAGCCAGGAGCGCTCCGCCGCATGGCAGAGGGCGACCTGGATACCCGGCCCGGGGGCCGTGAATCCCTCGAAGAAGTTGCCGGTGTTCGCGGGCTGGCAATGGGCCGCGCCCCAGAGCGTCACGCCCGCCCCCAGCGGAACCGGTTGCAGGCGCGCGTCGCGGAAGAGGTGAACGTTGGCGCTCCACGTCACGTTGGCGTAGAGACTCTCCGGACCGTACCAGTCATGGTTGCCCGGCGCGAGGTAGACCGGCAGCGGCGCCAGTTCCTCGAACGTCCCCTGGAGGAACTGCGCCGTGTCCGGCGTTACCCGGTCGTGCTCGAACAGATCGCCTCCGCAGAACAGCGCGTCGGCATGGACTTCCCGCGCCAGCGCTGCGATGCGGACCAGCGCCTGCTGCAGGGCCCGGCGGCGCCGGCGGGCCTGCTCCCCGTCCGCGCCCGCCCACGCGAACGCGGAATCGAGATGCAGGTCGGCGAAGTGGACGATCCTCACCGGAACCGGACGTTGGACGTGAACGCCCAGTCGTGGCGCGGTCGGTAGATCCCGGTGTCCCCGACGTCGGACTTCACGCGGAACGTGTAGAGGAGCCGGTGGTAGTCGTACTGGAAGCCGTTCACGCTGTGCAC
This sequence comes from Vicinamibacterales bacterium, assembly GCA_965202655.1. Classification (GTDB taxonomy): domain Bacteria; phylum Acidobacteriota; class Vicinamibacteria; order Vicinamibacterales; family UBA8438; genus VXRJ01. The sequence goes on from CBDBBK010000001.1 coordinate 1,714,097, forward strand.
GGCGACGTCCAGCTTGTAGGTGCCGGCCACCAGGTCCAGATGGTCGATGGTGAAGATCGCCTCGCCGTCGCCGGACAGCTCGAGCGCCTCGAACCGCTCGATGTCGGTATTGGTGCCATAGCAGCAGACCCCTTCGGTGTTGAAGATGCTGATGCCGAAGACGAAGTCGGTCACCGGTTCGGGGGTGCGGTACGCGAGGCGGATGGTCATCCGGTCGCCGCTGTCGAAGAGATGGGCTTCCTGCCCGTCCCGCTCCATCGTCACGCGGTGGATGCGGACCGGACCCGAGCCCCAGCGCCCCTCCGCGGCGCTGAACATGTCCTGGGGCCCGCCGTCGTCGTCCGCCGCGCTCTCGTCCGGCAGGCCTCCGGCCGTCTCCAGCACTTTCTGCTCCATCGAGGCGATCACCTGCTCCTCGCCGAACGCGACGTCCGTCCGGTAGGCGTGGACGATGCGGCGCGAGTCGCCCCGCTCGCGGAGGCGCCCGGCGTCGAGCCAGGCCGCCTCGTCGCAGAAGCGCTCCACCATGCTGAGGCCGTGCGTCACGAGCAGGATGGTCTTGCCGCGGCGCTTGAACTCGGCGAACTTGTCGAGGCATTTCAGGCCGAACGCCTCGTCGCCGACGGCGAGCACCTCGTCCACCAGCAGGATGTCGGGATCCACGTTGATCGCCACGGCGAAACCCAGGCGGATGTACATCCCCGACGAGTAGGTCTTGACGGGCGAGTCGATCACGTCGCCCAGCTCGGCGAACTCGACGATCTCGTCGAACCGCCGCGCGATCTCCCGTCGCGTCATCCCGAGCATCACGCCGTTGATGAAGATGTTCTCGCGGCCGGAGATTTCCGGGTGGAACCCGGCGCCCAGCTCGATGAGGGCGGAGATCCGACCGTCGGCGTCTATCGTGCCGGTCGTCGGCCTCGCGATTCCCGCGATCAGCTTGAGGAGCGTGCTCTTGCCGGATCCGTTGCGTCCGATCAGGCCGAAGGTCGCCCCGCGCGGGATCTCGAGCGAGACCCCGTCCACCGCGCGCACTACCTCCTCCGGCCGCAGGTCGCTGGCGAGGCTGCCGCTCAGCAGCGCGCTCTTCAGCGTCTGGAACTTCCGCTGGTGCGCGTAGCGCCGGTAGAGCTTCGTGACGTCGCGAATCGCGATGGCGGTCTTCACAGCTCCTCCGCGAACGAGTCGCGCAGCCGGTCGAACAGCGCATACCCCGCCACGAACAGGACCAGGGATCCGGCGCCGAGCGCCAGCAACCACTTCCAGTGCCCGAACGGCCCGTCGTAGAAGAGGATCTCCTGGTACGAGATGGCCAGGTGCGCGAACGGGTTCATGTCCATGAGCACCTTGCCGAGCGGCGGCAGGCCGCCGAACTCCGGCCCGCGGCCGGCGACCATCGACATCGGATAGATGATCGGCGTCGCGAAGAACCAGAGCGTCAGGACGTTCGCCAGCAGGTCGCGGATGTCGCGGAAGTGTACCGTCAGCGCGGCGAGGACCAGCGCGAGGCCGAGGGTCAGGAGGAACTGCACGGCGAGGACGACGGGGAACCAGAGGAGCTCGATCGGGCTCGGCAGGCTGACGGCGAAGAAAGCCAGCCCGAGCACCAGGATCGGGAGGGCCAGCAGGAAGTGGACCATGTTGGCGACGACCGCCACCACCGGCAGCACTTCGGCCGGAAAGAGTACCTTCTTGATCAGGTTGCCATTGACGAGCAGCGCGTTCGACGAATCGGTCAGCGCGGTCGAGAACCACGTCCACGGGAGCAGGCCGCAGAAGAGGAACAGCGCGTACGGCTCGATGTCGACCGGCCGGAACCCGACCAGCACCACCGAGAAGACGAACGTGTAGACAAGCAGCAGCAGCAGCGGGTTGGCGAACGACCAGAAGAACCCGAGGATCGAGCCGCGGTAGCGCGCCTTCAGTTCGCGGGTGACGAGAGTCTGAATCAGCGTCCGGTGCCGAACCAGCCGTTGCAGGCTATCGATCATTCACATCCACCACGACCACGGTGATGTTGTCCGGACCACCTGCCGCGTTGGCTGCCTTGACCAGACCGTCCACGATGTCGTCCGGTCGCCGATCCGCGCCGAGCAGATCGCTGATCAGGGTGTCCGAGAGTACCACCGGCAGGCCGTCGGAGCAGAGCAGCAACCGGTCGCCGGCCGCCAGCTCGACTCTGGCGACCTCCACGTCCAGGTCGGCCTCACCCATCAGGGCGCGCGTGACGACGTGGCGCCAGTGGTGGCGTCGCGCCTCGTCGTCGGTCAGGCGGCCCGCCCGGACCTGATCTTCGACCCAGGAATGATCGTGGGTCAGCCGCTCGAGCCGGCCCGCGCGCCGCCGGTAGGCGCGGCTGTCCCCGACGTGGGCGACTGCCCCGTGCGCACCGTGGGCCAGGAACGCGACGGCGGTGGTCGCCATCCCCTCGAGAGTGGAATCGTCGGCGATCGCTTCCGCCAACCGCCGGTTGGCCAGGTGCAGCCCGGCGCGCAGGCGGTTGCCCTCGGGACCCAGGGCCGGATCGTCGTCGACGGGCCGGGGCTGGCCCCCGCCGGGGATGATCGTGGCGGCGACGAACCGTTCCAGTTCCTCAACCACCAGCCCCGCCGCGATCTCGCCCGCGACGTGGCCTCCCATCCCGTCCGCGACGACACAGAAGTCGAGATCGGCGCGGACCCGCACCGCGTCCTCGTTGCCGGCCCGCCGAAGACCGGGATCGGTGCGGGCGGCGTAGCTGAGCTTCACCGCACCGGGGCGCGGCGGTGGCGCATCCGCTCGGCCACCCGCAGGCGGGCCAGCGACTTGAGCAATGCAATCCGCGCCCGCTGGAAGTCGACCTCGGTTGCCTCGGAAAGCCGCTTCCGCGCGCGCTCCGCCGCGGCCTCGGCCCGCTCGATGTCGATCTCGTCCGCGCGCTCCGCCGTGCGGGCCAGAATCCGGATCCGGTCCGGCAGGATCTCGGCAAAGCCGAACGCGACATGCAGGTACGACAGGTCCTCGCCCCGCCGGAACCAGACTTCTCCCACGTCCAGCGTTACCAGCAGCGGCGTGTGGCCGGGCAGCACGCCGAGATAGCCCTCGGCCCCCGGGAGCTGCGCCTCGTCCACCGTCTCGTGGACGATGGCCCGATCCGGCGTGACGATTTCGATCGTCAGGTGCTGCGGTAGCGGCATCGGTTGGATCCCCGGCGATGGCCTAGGCGGCCGAGTCCTGCTGCTCCGCGTTGGCCACCGCTTCCTCGATCGTACCCACCATGTAGAACGCCTGCTCCGGCAGGTGATCGTGTTTCCCTTCGACGATCTCGCTGAAGCCGCGCACGGTGTCGGCAATCGGCACGTACTTCCCTTCCTTGCCCGTGAACTGCTGGGCCACGAAGAAGGGCTGGGACAGGAACTTCTCGATCTTCCGGGCGCGGGAGACCGCCAGCTTGTCGTCCTCGGACAGCTCGTCGATCCCCAGGATGGCGATGATGTCCTGCAGGTCCTTGTAGCGCTGCAGCACCTGCTTGACGGCGCGGGCGACGTTGTAATGCTCCTCCCCGATAACCCGCGGGTCGAGAATGCGCGACGTCGACGCGAGCGGATCGACCGCCGGGTAGATGCCCAGCTCGACGATCCGGCGCGACAGGTTGGTCGTCGCGTCGAGGTGCGCGAACGTCGTCGCCGGCGCCGGGTCGGTGTAGTCGTCGGCGGGCACGTAGATCGCCTGCACGGAGGTGATCGATCCCTTGCGTGTCGACGTGATCCGCTCCTGCAGCGCGCCCATCTCGGTCAGCAGCGTCGGCTGGTAGCCGACCGCCGACGGCATCCGGCCGAGCAGGGCGGAAACCTCGGATCCCGCCTGCGTGAAACGGAAGATATTGTCGATGAAGAGGAGGACGTCCTTCCCCTCGGCGTCCCGGAAGTACTCGGCAACGGTGAGCGCGCTGAGGCCGACCCGCAGGCGCGCGCCGGGTGGTTCGGTCATTTGACCGTAGATCAGGGCGGCGCGGGACTTGTCCGGCTCCTCCAGGCTGACGACGCCGCTCTCCTGGAACTCCAGCCAGAGGTCGTTTCCTTCACGCGTCCGCTCGCCGACCCCGCCGAACACCGACACGCCGCCGTGCTTCATGGCGATGTTGTGGATCAGCTCCTGGATGATGACCGTCTTGCCGACGCCGGCCCCGCCGAACAGGCCGATCTTGCCCCCCTGGAGGTACGGCTCGAGGAGGTCGATGACCTTGATGCCGGTCTCGAACATCTTCAGCTCGGTCGACTGATCCTCGAGCTCGGGGGCGGGCCGGTGAATCGACCAGCGCTCGGCCGCCTCGACCGGCTGGTCCGGGAAGTCGACCGGCTCGCCCAGCACGTTCAGCACCCGGCCCAGCGTCTTCGGCCCTACCGGCATGGAGATCGGCGCGCCCGTGTCCACCGCTTCCATGCCGCGCTGCATGCCGTCGGTGGGCTTCATGGCTACGGTGCGGACGCGGCTCTCCCCGAGGTGCTGCTCCACCTCGCAGATGACGTCGATCGCCTCGGAACCCTCGACATCCGCCCTGATCTGCAGGGCGTTGTAGATCGGCGGGAGGTAGCCGCCCGCGAACTCGACATCGACCACCGGGCCGATCACCTGTACGACGCGCCCAACCCTGTTCTCCGCATCCGCCATGGTCTTCTTCTGCTCCCTACAGCTACAGCGCCTCGGCGCCCGAAACCACCTCGATCAGTTCACGCGTGATCGCCGCCTGGCGCACCTTGTTCATGTGCAGCGTCAGGCCGTCGATCATCTCGCCCGCGTTCCGTGTGGCCGCGTCCATCGCGGTCATGCGCGCCGCGTGCTCCGCCGCCGCCGACTCCAGCAGCACGCGGAAACACTGCGTCTCGACATGGTGCGGCAGCAGGTCGGTGAAGATCTGCTCCGCCGCCGGCTCGAACAGGTGTCCGGCTTCCGCCAGGTCCGTCACGTCGGCCAGCCCGTCGTCGGTCTCGCCGCCCGCCTCCTGCAGCGTCGGAATCGGCAGCAACTGATCGACGATGACCTTCTGCTGCAGGACGCTCTTGAACTCGTTGTAGAGGACGACGACGCGCGAAACCTCGCCGTCGACGTACTGCTGGATCGCGGTTTCGGCCATCCCCTCGGCGTGGGCGTAGGTCAGCTTGGTGAACAGGTTCACCATCTCGAAACGGATCTCCACGCCGCGGCGGCCGAAGTAGTCGCGCCCCTTCCGCCCCACCAGCCCCAGCACGACGGGCTTCTCGGCATTCACGATGAAACTGGACGCCTCGCGGACCAGATGGGAATTGAAGCTGCCGCAAAGCCCCTTGTCCGCGGTCACCAGGAACAGCAGCACCGGCGCCTCCGGCGCGCGCGGCGGCGCCAGCAGCGGGTGGCCCGGCGCGTCGGCGTTCCGCTCCGCCAGATCGGCCAGCACCCGCCGCATCAGGCTTGCGAACGGCCGGGCGTTGACAATCCGATCCTGCGCCCGGCGCAACTTGGACGCCGCAACCGTCTTCATCGCCTTGGTGATCTGTTCCGTCGACTTGACGGCCCGGATCCGGCGGCGGAGGTCGATGAGGGAAGGCATGGATCGTCAGGCCGCCGCGTCCTTGCGCGCTGCGACAAACTGCTGCGAGAACTCGCGGACGACCTCTTCGAGGCTGGCCCCCAACTCCTCGGTCAGCTTCTTTTCGTCCTGAAGCCGGGAGACCAGCTCGGCGTGACGGGTCTCCATCAGGCGATACAGTTCCGTCTCGTAGGCCGCGACATCGCTCTCCGCGACCTCATCCAGGAAGCCCTTCGTGCCGGCGAAGATGATCATCACCTGACGCTCGACGGGCAGCGGCGCGTACTGCGGTTGCTTCAGCACCTCGACCAGGCGCGCGCCGCGGTTGAGCTGGTGCTGCGTCGCCTTGTCGAGGTCGCTGCCGAACTGTGCGAACGCCTGAAGCTCACGGTATTGCGCCAGATCCAGCCGGAGCGTCCCGGCCACCTGACGCATCGCCCGGATCTGGGCCGAGCCACCGACACGCGAGACCGAGTTGCCGACGTTGATGGCCGGCCGGATGCCCTGATGGAACAGATCCGACTCGAGGAAGATCTGCCCGTCGGTGATCGAGATGACGTTGGTCGGGATGTACGCGGACAGGTCGCCCGCCTGGGTCTCGATGATCGGCAGCGCGGTAAGCGAGCCGCCGCCCTGCTCGTTGTTCAGCTTCGCGGCCCGCTCGAGCAGGCGGGAGTGGAGATAGAAGACGTCTCCCGGAAACGCCTCGCGTCCGGGGGGGCGCCGCAGCAGGAGCGAGATCTCGCGGTAGGCCTGCGCGTGCTTCGACAGGTCGTCGTAGATGCAGACCGCGTGGCGGCCGCTGTCGCGGAAGTACTCCCCGAGCGTGCAGGCGGAGTAGGGACTGATGTAGAGGAGGGGCGCGGGCTCGGAAGCGGCGGCGGCGACGACGATGGTGTACTCCATCGCCCCTTCATCCTCCAGGGTCCGGACCACCTGCGCGATGGTCGACTGCTTCTGGCCGATGGCGTTGTAGATGCAGACGACGTCGAGCCCCTTCTGGTTGATGATCGTGTCGATCGCGACCGCGGTCTTGCCGGTCTGCCGGTCGCCGATGATCAGCTCGCGCTGGCCGCGGCCAATCGGGATCATCGCGTCGACCGCTTTCAGCCCGGTCTGCAGCGGCTCCTTGACCGGCTGCCGGTCCACGACGCCGGGCGCAATCCGCTCGATCGGCGACTGCTGCGTCGTGGCTATCGGGCCCTTGCCGTCAATCGGCTGGCCGAGCGCGTTCACCACGCGGCCCAGCATGGCGTCGCCCACCGGCACCGACATGACGCGGCCGGTCCGCTTGACGGTATCGCCCTCGCGGATCTGCGTCGTTGCGCCGAGGAGAACGGCGCCGACGCCATCCTCCTCCAGGTTCAGGGCTATCCCGAAAACGCCGTGCGGGAACTCGAGCATCTCGGTCGCCATCGCCCGGTCGATCCCGTGCAGGCGCGCGATGCCATCGCCCACCGAGACGACGGTGCCCACCTCCGCCACGTCGACGTCGAGCGAGTAGTCGCCAAGCTGTTCCTTGATGATCTGTGAGATTTCGTCTGCTTTGATCGTCATCGGTCTCTGTCGTGTGCCGTCCGTTCGGTAGTCGTGATCCTTCTCCGTCGCATCGGCCTCGGGCGACTCGGCGCCCGCCCGGCCACCGTCAGGCGGTCATGAACCGCTGGCGCAGCCGCGCGATGTGGTGCGCGAGGCTGCCGTCGAACACCGTGCCGCCAATCCGGGTCACCATGCCGCCCACCAGCTCCGCATCAACCGTCGTCTCGACCTGCACTTCGCGTCCCGTCGCCGCTTCAAGCGTCCGCGTGATCGTCGCCACCCGCCCCGGCTCGAGCGGTTCGGCCGTCGTCACCTGCGCCCGCACGATGCGGCGGTGGTCCAGCAACTGGTCGTGGAAGACGTCGTGCACCGCGGGCAACAGCGCGAGCCGATCGCGGTCGGCCAGCATCAGGAGCAGCCGGCGCACCACGGGCGCGCAGTCCGGCAGTCTCGCGAGCACCGCCTCGACCACCGCGCGCTTCCGGGACGGCGGAATCCCCGGGCTGAGCAGCGCGCGCGACAGTACGTCGTGCTCCTCGAGGAGCTGGGTGAACGTCGTCAGATCCTGCCCCGGGCCCGACGGGTCACCACCGTCGAGGCTCGCCTCGAACAGGGCGCGTGCGTACCGTGTTGCCGCCGCGTAGTCGGTCATCCTGAACCGGTCTCCAAACCGGGAGGGAGTAGGTGGGCTACTCCCACATAGGCCAAACGGGGTTTTATATCACCCCGCCGCGAACACGGGCAAGCCGGCGCCGCCCTCCGGCCCGACCGTCACGAGCCCGTCAACTGTTCGTAGAGTCGCTGCAACTCGTCCGGCGACTTGAAAGCGATTTCTATCCGGCCCGACTTGCCGCGCTGGACAATCCGGACCGGCGTCCCCAGCGTGCGGCGCAGCCTGGCCTCGGCCGCGCGGACATGCACATCCCGGGACTCCGCGTCCGCCGGGCGGCGTTCGCGGGCCTTTCCGGTCGCTTGCCGGACGAGCGCCTCGGCGGCCCGCACCGACAGGTCATTCCGGATGATGTCCTTCGCCACGCGGCGCTGAACGTCGGCATCGGCGAGCGCGGCGAGCGCGCGGGCATGCCCCATCGTGAGGCGCCGCTCCGCCACGTCGTTCCGCACCTCCTCCGGCAGGCCGAGGAGACGCGTGTAGTTGGCGATCGTCGCGCGGTCCTTGCCGACGGAGTCGGCGACCTGCTGTTGGGTCATGCCGAAGTCGGCGGCCAGCCGGGCGTAGGCGGCCGCCTCCTCCATCGGATTCAGATTCTCGCGCTGAATGTTCTCTATCAGCGCCACCTCCAGGCGGCGAGTCTCCGGAACGTCCCGCACCACGACCGGGACGCGCAGCAGGCCGGCGCGTTGCGCCGCGCGCCAGCGCCGCTCGCCCGCGATGATCTCGTAGCCATCGTCCCCGTCGCGGCGGCGGGCAACGACGATCGGTTGAATGACGCCGTGCGCCTTTATGGACTGCGCCAGCTCGTCCAGCGCGGGGTCCTCCGCCGAACCCCGCGGCTGATCCTGATTGGGCCGCAGGAGGTCGAGATCGACCTCGCGCACCGGCGGCGTCTCGCGATCGGGATCGAGCGCCGGCAACTCCGGGATCAGGGCGTGCAGTCCACGCCCGAGCGCCTTGCGTGTCTCAGCCACGTTGCATCATCCCTTCTGCGGCGGCGGCGCCGCCACGGGTACGGGTCAGGAATTCCATGGCGAGCGTCTGGTAGGCCTCGGCTCCCCGCGACCGGACGTCGTACAAAATCACCGGGAGGCCGTGACTCGGCGCTTCCGCGAGGCGGACGTTCCGCGGAATCGTGGTCCGGAAGACGGCCTCCCCGAAGACGCTCCGCACATCCGCCGCCACCTGCTGTCCCAGGTTGGTCCGCAGGTCGGCCATCGTCAGGACGACACCGGCGACGCCGAGACCGGGATTGAACGTCGTCTGCACCCGGCGCAGGGTCGCCATCAGCGTGGCGAGACCCTCGAGTGCGTAGTACTCGCAGGTCATCGGAATAAGTACCGCCTCGGCCGCGATCAGCGCGTTGACGGTCAACAGACCGAGTGACGGCGGCGTGTCGATCAGCACGTAGTCGAACCGCTGGCGGGCCGCGCGGAGCAATGGGCGAAGCCGCCGTTCGCGGCGCTCGAGGCCGACCAGCGCCAACTCGGCCCCGGCCAGGCTGTCATCGGCCGCGACGAGGGACAGCCCCGGGACAGACGTGGGCGCCAGGTAGTCGTCGAGGACGGGGACGGCCTCGTCCGTCAGCGCGTCGAACACGGTGCGCGGGGCCGGGGTGCCGCCGCCGTCCGGTTTCTGACCCAGCCCGCTGGTCAGGTTCGCCTGCGGATCGAGATCGACGACCAGCACCGCCTGATCGGCGAGCGCGAGGGCGGCGGCGAGGTTGACGGTGGTGGTTGTCTTGCCAACCCCCCCCTTCTGATTCGCCACCGCGAGCACGCGTGCCTGCACCACTCCGTCCTTGGTTTAGGTCAATCGCCCCAATTGTGCCGCCTGCTTCGCCCGCGCGGGAGGAGCCACTACCGCCCGGCGAGTATGTTCCACGTGGAACATATACCGCGCCGGGCGCGCCTCAGCGGTCGACGCGCACCATGATAAGCCGACTTCCCAGGGAATCACCCAGCGAGTATGACGCCTGCCAGACGAGGGGCGCCCGGAGTTCGAGGTCGTCCTCCCCCGCACCTTCCGCGCGGCCGCTGGCGAAAAGGCAGAGCAGGCCGCCGGGGCGAAGGAAGCGTTCCAGGCGCAACAGGATGCCAGCGTCCCAGGCGACGCCGCGCAGGGTCAGGACGTCATGCGCGCCGTGCAGTTTCGCGTTGCCCAGCAACGTCTCGTAGCGATCGTTCTCAACCACCACGCGGCCCAACTGCAGTTGCCGGACCACCTCCCGCAGGAAAACGCTCTTGCGCAACTTCGACTCCACCAGACGCACCGCCCCCAGATCGGGCCTGGCGATGCGCAACGGAATCGCGGGCGAGCCGTTGCCGGATCCGATGTCGACGACCGCGGCGCCGACGGGCAGGTGCTTCGCGGCCGCCAGCGGCTCGACGATTAGTCGATCTACCGCCTGATCCCGGTCCATGAGCGCCGTGAGGTTCATCCGGGCGTTCCACCGGCGCACCAGATCCAGGTAGGCGGCGAGCTTGCCGGCCGTCGTGGCGTCGAGGGCCACGCCAGCCAGCGAGGCCCGCTCCTGCAGATGCGCCGGTCCGGTGTCGACCGGACCCTTCAGCCGGGATGTACCGCCGCTCGACGGTAGCAGGGGGTTCACCACTGGCTGCTAGGCGTCCAGCCGGCAGGCGATCAACTCGACCGCGGCGGCCGTCACGCCCGGAATCCGCGACGCCTGACCAAGCGTCTCGGGTCGAACCGTACGCAGCCGTTCCACGACCTCCGTCGAGAGCCCCGGCATCCCCTCGTAGCGGATCCCAACGGGAATGCGTCGTGATTCCAGGCGCCGGGATCGCGCGACGACCGACTGCTGCCGCTCCAGATAGCCACTGTACTTGCAGGCGGTTTCGACACTCCAGCAGTCCGTCGCCTCCTCGCCCGCGGCCAGATCCAGGACCACCGCACCGGATGCGCACAGCTCCGCCAAGGTGGTGTCGGGACGGCGCAACCACTGGGCGGCGCCCGTGCGCGTCCCGTTTTCACAGGTGATGCGGGCACGCGACACGGCGTCCATGTTGCGGTCGAACCGCCGGCGCCTCGCCTCGAAACGGCGCCACCGCGCGTCGTCGACCAGACCCACCGCGCGACCCCGTTCCGTCAGTCGCAGGTCGGCATTGTCGACCCGCAGGTGCAATCGGTACTCCGCCCGCGAGGTGAACATCCGGTACGGCTCCAGGCAACCACGCGTCGTCAGGTCGTCGGCCAGGACGCCGAGATACGCCTCGTCCCGCTGCAGAACAAAGGGGGCTTCCTCGCGGACCCGGCGCGCCGCATTGATGCCGGCCAGGATTCCCTGCCCGGCCGCCTCCTCGTAACCCGACGTCCCGTTCACCTGCCCCGCCAGGAACAGGCCTGCCACGGCCCGCGTCTCGTACGTCCGCGACAGCTCCGTCGGCTGGACGAAGTCGTACTCCACCGCGTACCCGGGCCGCAGCATCACCGCCTGTTCGAGTCCCGGCAGCGCATGGACCAATTCCTCCTGCACGGTCGCCGGCAGGCTCATCGAATAGCCGTTCACGTAGATCTCGTCGCTGGCGAGCCCTTCCGGCTCCAGCAGAACATGATGGCGCTCCCGTTGGGGGAAGCGCATCACCTTGTCCTCGAGCGACGGGCAATATCGAGGACCGATCCCGGTGATCTGGCCGTTGTAAAGGGGGGATTCGGCTATGTGGGCGCGCACGCGATCGTGCACGGCGGCCGTCGTATGCACGTGATGGCAGACAATCTGCGGCCGATCGAGACGGTCGGTCAGGAAGGAGAACGGCACCGGCGGATCGTCGCCTCGCGCCTCCTCGAAGCGGCTGAAGTCGATACTTGCGCGCGACAGGCGCGGTGGCGTGCCCGTCTTCAGCCGCCCCCACTGGAGGCCCAGCGCCTTGAGCGATTCGGCCAGGTGATGCGACGGCGGCTCACCGGCACGCCCCGCCGGTCGTTGCTCCGGCCCGACATGTATCAGCCCGTTCAGGAAGGTGCCGGTGGTTACGACGACCGCCGCCGCCCGTAAACGGGTCCCGCCGTCGTCCGCTTCCAGTTCCACGCCGGCAATGCGGTTCCGCTCCACCACGAGACGGCCGACCCGGCCGATAATCCAGTCGATTCGGGGTTCCCGGCGCAGGGCCTCGGCTATCCAGCGGCTGTAGTGCCCCTTGTCCGCCTGCGCGCGCGGCGAACGGACCGCCGCGCCACGGCTTCGGTTCAGGAGCTTGAACTGAATGCCGGTGGCGTCTATCGCCCGCCCCATCAGGCCACCCAGGGCATCGATCTCCCGAACCAGATGTCCCTTCGCGGTGCCGCCAATCGCCGGGTTGCAGGGCATATGCGCAATGGTCCCTCCCGAAAGGGTGCAAAGACCGACCCGGCATCCGAGGCGTGCGGCCGCCCAGGCCGCCTCGACGCCGGCGTGCCCCGCGCCGATGACGATCACGTCGAACGAGCGGCGCCTCCTCCTGCTCATGAACGAGTTCCCCGCGCTCCCTATTTTCCGATGCAGTAGGACGCGAAGATCCGCTCGATCACGGCATCCGGGGCCCGCCGGCCAGCGATTTCCTCGAGGGCGGACCGCGCGTCCTGCAGGTCCACCAGCAACAACTCTTCCGTCGCGCCCTGCCCCGCCCCTTTGGCCGCGCGCCGCAGCGCGGCGCACGCGGTCTCCAGCAGGTGCACGTGCCGGAGGTTCGAGATTGCGGGCAGGTCCTGAGCCGTCGCGGCCGCACCGCTCCCGATCACTTCCGCCAGCGCCGCACCGATGGTCCGCGCCGCACCGTTCGCCCCCTGCGCCTCCGGCAGCAGACACGCCTCCACGGCAGGGGCTCCCGGCGCGAGGGCGTTCACCTCCTGCATCTGCCACGCGGCCGGAAGGTCACGCTTGCTCACGACGATCAGACGCTTCAGGCCCGCCGTCTCCTGCAGCAGCGATCGGTCGTCGGCCTCCAGCCGGCGCGACCCGTCCAGCACCACGGCGACCGCCGTTGCGACCCGGAGCGCGCCGCGAGCCCGCCGGACGCCTTCCGCTTCCACCACGTCTTCCGAGTTCCGCAAGCCGGCCGTATCGACGAGTGTGACCGCGATCCCCTGCAGATCGACGGTATCCGTCAGCAGGTCGCGGGTCGTCCCTTCAACTTCGGTGACAATGGCCCGCGGCGCACCGCACAACAGGTTGAACAGCGTCGACTTGCCCACATTCGGCCGGCCGAGAACGGCTACCTGGCACCCTTCCCGTATCAGCCGTCCTTGCGCCGCGTTGTCCAGCAGTTGATCGATCCGCGACGCCAGGGCCTCCGCTTCGGCGCCCGCCGCGTCCTTGTCGACGAAGTGATACCCCTCCTCCGGAAAGTCGAGCGACGCCTCAAGGCGCGCCGTGAGATCGAACAGCGACCGATCCAGAGCCGCCACGGTCCCGGTGACCGTCCCCTCCAGTTGGTCGAACGCGACGCGCGCCTGCAGCGGTGTAACCGCGGCGACCAGATCGCCGACCGCTTCGGCCTGGGGCAGATCGATCCGGCCGTGTAGATACGCGCGGAACGTGAACTCGCCCGGCTCGGCCAGGCGGGCCCCCGCCCGCATCGCAGCGGCAACGATCTGGCGCAGCACGACGGGGCTGCCGTGCGCGCTCACCTCCATCACGTCTTCACCGGTGTACGACGCGGGGCCGGGAAACCAGGTGGCGAGCACCCGGTCGATCGAGCGCGAGTCGCCCGGATCGACTATCCGGGTCAGGGTAGCGCGGCGGGGTTCCAGACGCGGCGATCCCGAGAGGATCGCGCTCCCGACCTCAGCCGCGCGGTCGCCGCTGAGCCGGACGATACCGATGCCGCCGGGGCCTGGCGGCGTTGCGATCGCGACAATCGTGTCGTCGGTGGCAAACATCTCCGAGCCCGCTGCGGGGCCGGCTGCGGATCAATCGTCCGCCGTGATGAGGATCGTTTTTACGAAGGCGTCGCCTATGCTCTCGGAGGACGCCCCCGATACATCGACAACCGCAAGGTGGACGATGCGTCGCGCGTACGGGTTGAGCGGGCCTATCTCCTGCGTCTCGCCGGTTTCGACCGCACGCTCCGCCAACAGGCGCGCCGTCTGGCGCAGCTCCTCGTCCTTGCTCTTGCGGTAGTCGAGGCAGTCGACGACTATGTGTCCTTCCGGATGATCGCGCCGGAACGCAGCGTTCACCACGTGCTGCAGCGCATCGAGACCCGCCCCCTTCTGTTGCAGGAAGACCTCGCAGCCGCTGCCGTCGACCGTAATGCGGGTGCCGTCGTCTATCCGTTCGGCGTTGACGTCGAGGGCGAGGCCCATGGCCGTGCCCAGGTTCCTCACGAATTCCGTCATCCGGGTATGGCGTTCGTCAGCCACGTTTCTGTTTCCTCCTCGACCGCCGCGATCCCCGCCGCGCCGGCGGCGGCGGTGCTGCCTCAGGTTCGGACGTCGACGCTTCTTCGGCCGGCTTCCCGGCACCCGCCTCACCGCTGCCGACCTGTTTCACACGGCGCTCCGCGGGAGGGCGCACCGTATGCACCGGCGGCGGACCGATGATGCGGTTGGTCACCAGGGTCTGGCCGATTCCGAAGACATTGCTCGTCAGCCAGTAGATCACCAGCCCACTCGGCATCCGAAGGAACATGAAGGTGAAGATCACCGGCATGAGCATCATGATCTTCTGCTGCATCGGCTCCGCCTGCGTCGGCGTGAGCTTCTGCTGCCAGACCATCGATGCCCCCATCACGATCGGTGTGATGTAGTACGGATCGTACTGCGTCAGGTCCGTGATCCACCCGATGAACGGCTCGCCCCGGATTTCGACGGCCGCGCGCAGCAGACTGAAGAACGCGAACAGGACGGGGAAGGTGAGCAGCATGGGGAGGCAGCCGCTCACCGGGTTCGCCCCCCGGTCGCGGTACAACTGCATGATCTCCTGGTTCATCTTCGCCTTGTCCGGATCGGTGGCTTTCAGGTGCTTGTAGCGCTCCTGGATCGCCTTCATCTCCGGCTGCAGTTCCTGCATCTTGCGCATCGAGACGACGCTCTTGTGGCGCAACGGCATGATGATGATGTTCACCAGGATGGTCAGGACGATGATCGACCAGCCCCAGTTGTCGACGTAATCGTGAATCCACGTGAGGGACCGGTGCAGCGGGACGACGAGCCAGCCAAGCCAGCCGAAGTCGACCGCCTGCACCAGGGCCGGACTGGCCGCCTCCAGCACGTCGAACGCCTTGGGCCCGAGGAAGAACGGCACGTCCCCCAGCGCGTCCCCGGGCACGCGCAGCGTAAAGGCGATCAACTCGCGCGACGGTCCGTCAGGCACGAGGGCGGGCAACGGAACATTGCGGAATTCCACCTCCGCTTCGCCGTTTCCCGTCAGCGCAGCCGCGAGAAAGTAGTGGTTGTCGACGCCGGCATAGCGGAACTGGCCGTCGTAGATCGGGCGTGCCGCGACATCGCCGGCGTCCTGCCGCCAGACATCCTCCTCGGTCAGTGCGCCGCCTTCCAGCACGCGGCCCACGACCAGGCCGCGCGGCCCGCTCAGGTACGCAATGCCGGAACTGGAAGATTCGATACCGCCCAGAGCGGGGCCCCATGCGATGGCCGGCACCAGCCGTTCGCCCGCGAGCGTGGCGTCGATCCCGAGCCGGACGACGTAGCCGTTCGCCGCCGGATCGAAGCGGAACTCCTTGCGAATGCGGAGGCCGTCCGAGTCTTCGTAGTCGAACGCCAGCGTCGCGGGATCGCCGGCCAGCACGAGGCCGTCCGTGCTCGGCCGAAAGAGCGCGTCCCGCGCCCGCGCGGTCAGCGCAGGGTCAGCGAACAAAAGCGAGAACGGCGCCTCTGCGTTCGGCGGAAGGCTGCCCGGCACGAGGTCAATTGGCGCCCCGGTCTCCGGATCCACCTGCTCCTTCATCCGCCAACTGGCCAGCACGGCGCCGCGATTGCTGAACGCCGCAGCGACGAGGCTGCCCTCGACCGCAATCTCCCGGGCCGCCGTGTCGGCCACCACCGGGGTAACGGCTGGCGGCGGGGCGACCGCCGGAGCGTCGCTGCCCGAGGAAGCGGCCCCGGGCGCGGGTGCCGCGGCCGCCGGTGGGGCGGTAGCGCCCGGCGTTTGCGGCGCGGGGCTTGCTGGGGGTGGATCGGCCGCGGCGGGTGATACCGGAGGCGCTGTCTCGTCCGGCGGCAGGGGCGGCGGCAGAAGAGCCTGGTAGACGAGCAGAACCAGAATCGACAGCGCCAACGCCAGCAGGACTCGACGTTCCATCGTGATTGGGAACCCTAGGAGCCCGTGGTGGAACCCTGAGACGCCGGCGGAACGTGCTGACGCGCGGGATCCGGCACCGGATCGAGGCCACCCCGGCAAAGCGGATGACAGCGCGCGAGCCGGGTCAGTGCGAGCCAGCTGCCCTGGACCGCGCCATGGCGCGCTACGGCCTCGGCGGCATAAGCGGAACAGGAGGGAACGAACCGGCAACAGCCGGCGAACAGGGGTGACAACGCGAGCTGATAGCTCCTGATCGCCAGCAGGAGCAGCCGCGCCGCGAGCGACGGCCGGTCAACAGTGGCTGAGCCTGACCAATCAGGTGCGACGGGTGATCCGTTCGAGCGTGGCACGGTAGTCCGCGTCTATTTCGGTGTAGGCGACGTCGTCAAAACCAGGACGCAGCAGGGCGACGATATCCAGCCCGCCCTGCCCCTTGCAGTGCCGGAACACCTCGCGCATCAACCGCTTGGCCCGGTTCCGGCGCACGGCTCCTCCAAGGCGACGGGTCGCGATGATACCGAGCCGATTGCAATCGAGGCCGTTCGGGCGACTGAACAGCGTCAGGAACCGACCCCGTGTCCGGCGGCCCCGGTGCTGGACGATCAGAAACTCCGGACGCCGACGGATCCGTTCACGATGGGTCAGCGTCCGATCCACATCCCCGCGCGGCGTTGAAACCCAGCCAACCTCAGTGAACGCAATAACTTAGGACGAAACAGTCAGCCGCTTCCGCCCCTTCCGCCGACGATTCCTGATCACCTGGCGGCCACGCCGCGTCTTCATTCGGGCACGGAATCCATGCGTCCGCCGACGATGGCGATTGTTCGGCTGATACGTCCGTTTCATGGCGCTATAGCTCCGGAACTGGAAACAGGCATGCTAGTCAACGCGCCGACGCATTGTCAAACGGCGCCGCGAGCGCCACCACCCGTCCCTGAAACATGGCTGTTACAAACCGGTTGCGGATGACCGGTCGGTATGATACTTTTCGTCCACCGCAAACCGCGGGGATCCCAAGGCTCACGCAGTCCGGTTTTTCCACATGTGTTGAAGAATGTGTGGAAATTCGCTGCCGCTTTTTCGGCGCCCACCCTGGCGTTTTGCGACCGTCTGGACCACATGGCCAAAGACGCCTGGCGCGCGCTCGTCGACCGAATCGAAACGAAGGTCAGCCGGGACGTCTTCTACCAGTGTTTCCAGCCCACCATCCTGCTCGAGGACACCGGCGACCGGTTGACCGTTCGCGTGCCCGATGAACGGTCCCGCTCCCGGCTGACGAGGCACTACGCCACCGTAATCGACGAGGCGGCGGCCGAAGTCGAACGTCGCGGCGTGAAGGTATCGTTCGTTATCGACACCGACAGCGCCGGGCCGTCCCGGCCGGCAGGCTCGTCGCCGGCACCTGCCGACTCGTCAACCGCTTCGGTGGCCAGTTCCCTCAACCCGCGCTACACGTTCGACAGTTTCGTCGTCGGTCCCTCGAACCAGTTCGCCCACGCGGCCGCGCTCGCCGTCGCGGAGGCGCCGTCCCTGGCTTACAACCCGCTCTACCTGTACGGCGGCGTCGGCCTGGGCAAGACACATCTGATGCATGCGGTCGGCCACATGCTGCTGCGGAACTCGCCCAACCTCAAGCTCACCTACGTCACGTCCGAGCGGTTCATGAACGAGATGATCAACGCCGTCCGGTACGACCGGATGCTCGACTTCCGCGAGCGTTACCGTGCCGTCGACGTCATCATGGTGGACGATGTTCAGTTCATGGCGGGAAAGGACGGCACGCAGAACGAGTTCTTCCACACGTTCAACGCGCTCCACGAATCGCAGAAGCAGATCGTCATCAGCAGCGACTGTCCACCACAGGAAATCTCCTCCCTCGAGGATCGGCTGCGCTCACGTTTCCTCTGGGGACTGATCGCCGACATCCAGCCACCCGATCTAGAGACGAAGATCGCAATCCTCAAGAAGAAGGCGGACGCGGAGCATGTACCCCTGCCGGACGACGTGGCCTTGTACATCGCCAACCGGATCAAGTCGAACGTCCGGGAGCTCGAGGGTTCGCTGATCCGGTTGATCGCCTATGCGTCACTCAAGGGCGAGATGATTTCACTCCCGCTGGCGCAGGATGTGCTCCACGACATACTGAAGCCCGACGAGCAGCCCGTCACCATCGACATGGTGCTCAAGTTCGTAGCGAACTACTACTCGTTACGACCAGGTGAGCTCAAGGCGAAGAACAACTCGCGCGCGATCACCGAACCGCGCCAGATCGCGATGTACCTGTGCAAACATCTGACCAACGCCTCGCTCAAGCAGATCGGGCACGCGTTCGGCGGGAAGCACCACACGACCGTGCTTCACTCCATCAACAAGGTAGCGGAGCGACGCCGCACGGACCGCGGTTTCCACACCCTCCTCCACAGCTTCACCGAGACGTTCAAGTAGCGTCGTCACGCCGCGCGCGACGATCCGCCAGGGGCTCTTTCCACACCTGTCGTGCGCCGCTGGTCCCGCAACGCTGTGAACACTCGGCCGATCCACATCGCACCCCTGCCCACACCCCCTTCCGTCAACCACTGATCCACACGCCAAGTGATTGAAAAAAAGAGGTTTAAAATGGTCCTTAACGCTTTCCACAGGCTTCTTCAATCCTGTATACTTAGAGACATCTTTCCTGATCACGAAACGGTAGTGATCGGTCGAATTTTGCTCTCCACTCGAGGTCACGGATTTCCATGGAACTGAGCGTCCGCAAGAGCCATCTTCTGCACGAGCTGCAGCTCTGCCAGGGGATCGTCGAACGCAAGAACACGATACCGATCCTGTCGAACGTCATGCTGGATACGGACGGCGACGACGGCGTCGAGCTGCTCGCCACCGACCTGGACGTGACCCTGCGCACGCGCTGCGAGGCGACAGTCAGCCGGGCCGGTTCGGTAACGGTGCCGGCGAAGAAGCTGTTCGAGATCGTCCGCAACCTGCCGGAAACCGACATTCTCATCCGGGAGGACTCGAAGGGGACGGTAACCGTCGAGGCGGAGAACTTCCACTCGAAGCTGCAGACGCTGCCGCGTGAGGATTTCCCGACGCTGCCGGAGCTGGCGGATGCGGGAGGGGTGCCAGTTGAGCGTGCCGCGTTGCGGGGCATGGTGTCAAAGACGGCGTTCGCGATAACGGGCGAGGACACGCGGTTCTACCTGAACGGCGCACTGTTCGTCGTGAAGAACGACGCAATGAGCCTGATCGCGACGGATGGTCACCGCCTTGCCCTCGCCAGTGTGGAACGCGATGCGGAGGCGGAACCGGTCGGCGAGTTGAGCGCGATTCTCCCGAAGAAGACCCTGAACGAGGTGAACCGCTTGCTGGGCGACAGCGACGGTGACATCCAGTACAGCATCGGAGAGAGCCATCTCTTTTTCCAGGTGGATGGGCGGTTGCTGATCTCCCGCAATATCGACGCGACGTTTCCGACCTATGAGCGGGTTATTCCGACGGGTAATGACAAGACCGTCGAGATAGACCGTGACCGGCTGATGAGCGCGATCCGGCGGGTAGCGTTGCTGTCGAACGAACGGTCACACGCGATGAAGTTCCAGATAACGGCCGAGCCGCGGTCCAACGGCGCGGAGAACGCACCGGACGGTGCGTCGGCGGAGGTGAGCGCCGAGAGCCCGGAACATGGCCGCGCAAACGAAGTTGTTCCGATCGAGTACGAGGGGCCGGATCTCCTGATCTGCTTCAACGCCCAGTACGTGCTCGATTTCCTCGGTGTGATCGAAACGGATGCCGTGACGCTGGCGTTGAAGGATGAGACGAGCCAGGCGGTGATGCACCCGACAGGTGAGGAGTCGACCTACACCTACGTGATCATGCCGATGCGTGTTTGATGTCTGTTCCTCCCGCCACTGAAAACACGCCGGCCGCCGACGAATTGGCCGGTGCCACGCCGGGACCGATTACGCCGATCGATCCGGCCGCCTACGGGGCGGACCAGATCAAGGTGCTGGAGGGCCTTGAGGCGGTCCGGAAGCGGCCGGCGATGTACATCGGATCGACGGGTCCGGATGGCCTTCACCACCTGGTGTACGAGGTGGTTGACAACTCGATCGACGA
This sequence comes from Vicinamibacterales bacterium, assembly GCA_965202655.1. GTDB lineage: Bacteria > Acidobacteriota > Vicinamibacteria > Vicinamibacterales > UBA8438 > VXRJ01. The sequence goes on from CBDBBK010000001.1 coordinate 1,734,227, forward strand.
AGCGCTGGCTGGCTACTGCGACGCGATCGACGTCACCGTGCACATCGACAACTCGGTCACGATCGTCGACAACGGCCGCGGCATCCCGGTTGATCGTCACGAGAGCGGCGCGTCGGCGGCCGAGGTGGTGCTGACCGTCCTGCATGCCGGTGGCAAGTTTGACAACAGCAGCTACAAGGTCTCGGGCGGCCTTCACGGTGTTGGCGTTTCGGTGGTCAACGCGCTGTCGGAGTGGCTCGATCTGGAAATCTGGCGTGACGGCCAGGTGTACCGCCAGCGCTACGGCCGTGGCGCCCCGGAGGCGCCGATCGAGGTGACCGGCACGACGAAGCGTCGCGGCACAAAGATCACGTTCAAGCCGGATCCGGAGGTCTTCGAGACCATCGAGTTCAGCTACGACACGCTGGCCCATCGGCTGCGCGAGCTGGCGTTCCTGAATGCCGGTGTCAAGGTGACGCTGAACGACGAGCGGAGCGGAAAGCGGCGCCAGTTCGAGTACGGCGGAGGCATCCGGTCGTTCGTTCAGTTCCTCAACAAGAACAAGTCGCTGGTCAACGACACGCCGATCTACATGCAGGGAGCGCGCGACGGGGTGAACGTCGAGCTGGCCATGCAGTGGAACGATGGCTACGCCGAGGCGCTCTACACGTTCGCCAACAACATCAACACCCGGGAGGGGGGGACGCACCTCTCCGGCTTCCGCGGCGCGCTCACGCGCACTGTCAACGCGTACGCGAACCGGAACAACCTCGCGAAGGATCTGAGCGACAGCATCAGCGGCGATGACATCCGCGAGGGGCTGGTCGTCGTCATCAGCGTCAAGATTCCACAGCCGCAGTTCGAGGGTCAGACGAAGACGAAGCTGGGCAACACGGAGGTGCGGGGCATCGTGGAGGCCATCGTCAACGACAGGCTGGGTGCGTTCTTGGAGGAGAACCCGGCTGTCGCGAAGCGGGTCGTCAGCAAGGCCATTGACGCGGCGCGGGCGCGAGAGGCGGCGCGGAAGGCGCGCGATCTGGTCCGCCGGAAAGGGGCGCTCGACAGCGGTTCGCTGCCCGGCAAGCTGGCGGATTGTCAGGAGCGTGATCCCGCGAAGAGCGAGATCTGCATCGTCGAGGGAGAATCTGCCGGCGGCTCCGCGAAACAGGCCCGCGACAGGCGCTTCCAGGCGGTGCTGCCGATCAAGGGGAAGATCCTGAACGTCGAGAAGGCCCGTTTCGACAAGATGCTCGGGAGCGACGAGATCAAGACGATGATCGCCGCACTCGGTTGCGGCATCGGCAGCGAAGACTTCGACCTCGCCAAGCTGCGCTACCACAGGATCGTCATCATGACGGACGCGGATGTGGACGGGTCGCACATCCGGACTCTGCTGCTCACGTTCTTCTATCGCCAGATGCGGGAATTGATCGAGGCGGGGCACATTTACATCGCCCAGCCGCCCCTCTACCGCGCCAAACGCGGACGATCGGAGCACTACATCAAGGATGACCACGAACTTGAGGCGTTCCTGATCAAGCGGGCGAGCGAGGCCCGGACGCTTCGGCTCCCCGATTCGGACCAGTCGCTGTCGGGAGAGCGTCTCGAGGCGACACTGCGCCGCCTGATCAGCTTCCGCCGCCTGCTCGGGGTGGTCGAGCGGTTCGGGCCAAGCCGCGATGTCGTGATGGGGCTTCTGCAGCATGGCGCCCGCGACGGGTCGTTCTTCACCGACGAGGCGCGCGTGGAAGCGCTCGCCGCGGCGCTGACTACGCCGTCGCGCAGCACCAGCGTCACCGACGACGAGGAACATGGTGGGCGGATGCTCGTGATCGAGGAGCGGACGAACGGCTACGCGCGCACGTCGACGATTGGCCTGGATTTCGTCGAGGGTCCGGAGTACCGGACGCTGCTGTCGCACCATCGCGACATTGCTGGCCTGCACGGGGCGATGGAGGTTGTCCCGTCCCGCGCCGCAGCCTCCGGCAACGGGTCGCCGGCCGCGACCGCGGACGATGATGCGACGCCGGAGGCGGTCGACGCGACGGCATCCGTGCCCGCGCAGCAGGTCGGTTCCCTTGATGAGCTGATCGACTACTTCATTGCCGCCGGCAAGCGGGGACTCGCCATCAACCGCTACAAGGGGCTGGGCGAGATGAACCCCGAGCAGCTCTGGGTCACCACGATGGATCCGGAGCACCGGACGCTCCTGCAGGTGCACGCCGAGGATCACGCGGAAGCCGATCAGATGTTCACCACCCTCATGGGCGAGCACGTGGAGCCGCGCAAGAAGTTCATCCAGGATCACGCGCTGGACGTCCGGAACCTCGATGTCTAGGGGTTTCAGGACGACCTCCTAGCAGTCCGATGTCCGACCTCGAACAGCCGACGCCCACGAACGTCCCGGTCACCATCGAGGACGAAATGCGCCGGTCGTACATGGATTACGCCATGAGCGTAATCATCGGCCGCGCCCTCCCCGACGTGCGGGACGGCCTGAAGCCGGCCCACCGCCGCGTCATCTACGGCATGCGGACGATGGGGCTGGCGTCGAACCGCGCCTACCGCAAGTGCGCCAAGATCGTCGGCGAGGTGATGGGGAACTTCCATCCCCATGGCGACAGCAGCATTTACGACACGCTGGTCCGCCTCGCACAGCCCTTCAACATGCGCTACCCCCTGGTGGACAAGCAGGGGAACTTCGGCTCCGTGGACGGCGACCCGCCGGCCGCGATGCGCTACACCGAGGCCCGGCTCAAGGCGCTCTCCGACGACCTGATGGCGGACATCGACCGTGACACGGTCGACTTCGTCCCGAATTACGACGAGACGACCGAGGAACCGACGGTTCTGCCGGCGCCCTTCCCGAATCTGCTCGTGAACGGCTCCGACGGAATCGCGGTCGGGATGGCGACCAAGATACCGCCGCACAACCTGCGGGAAGTGGTCGACGGACTCATCTGGGCGGCCGAGCATCCGGACGCCCCGCGCGAAGAACGGGAGCAGGGGCTTCTGCAGCATATTCCCGGCCCCGACTTTCCGACCGGCGGCATCATCATCGGCCGGGCCGGCATCCGTCACGGCTACCTGACCGGCCGCGGCTCGGTGGTCGTCCGCGCCCGCACCGACGTGGAACCGGCGGGGCGCAAGAAGGACAAGGACGCGATCATCGTCACCGAGATCCCCTACCAGGTGAACAAGTCGCGCCTGCTGGAGAAGATCGCCGACCTCGTTCAGGACAAGACGATCGAGGGTGTCTCGGACCTGCGGGACGAGACCGACCGCACGGGGATGCGCATCGTGATCGAGCTGCGGCGCGGCGAAGTGCCCGAGGTGGTGCTGAACAATCTCTACAAGCACACGCCGCTGCAGACCACGTTCGGGATCAATGCGGTGGCGATCGTCGGCGGGCGGCCGCGGACGCTGCCGCTCATCGACCTGATCGACCAGTTCGTCGACTTCCGGCGCGAGGTGGTTCGCCGCCGGACCGCGCATGACCTTCGCAAGGCGGAGGCGCGCAAGCACATTCTGGAAGGGCTGCAGACCGCGCTCGATCACCTCGACGCGATCATCACGCTGATCCGTCGCTCCGCGAGTCCGGTCGAGGCGAAGGCGGAGCTGGTCGCGCAGTACGACCTGAGCGAGGTTCAGGCCCAGGCCATCCTCGACATGCAGCTCCAGCGGCTGACCGGCCTGGAGCGGCAGAAGATCCAGGACGAACTGGCGGAGCTGAGCGAGAAGATCAGGCAGTTGCGGGCAATCCTCGAGGACGAAGCCCTGCTGCTCGACCTCGTGGTCGGCGAGCTCCGGAAGGTGCGGGACCAGTATGGCGACGAGCGCCGGACGGAGATCGCGGACGACATCGACGGTGAATTCACGATCGAGGACCTGATAGTCGACGAGGATGTCGTCATCACGGTGAGCAACACCGGCTACGTCAAGCGCACCGCGGTGACCGAGTATCGGAGCCAGCGCAGGGGCGGCAAGGGCAGTATCGGAATGCGAATGCGTGACGAGGACTTCCTGACCCACCTCTTCGTCGCGTCGACGCACGCGTACCTGATGATCTTCTCCGACCGCGGCCGGGTCTACCCGCTCAAGGTCCATCGGATCCCCGAGGTGGGACGCGACGGCCGGGGCAAGTCGATAGCCAACCTGGTGCCGCTCGCCGAGGGAGAACGGGTCGCGGCGCTAGAGACGCTCCGCGACTTCCCGGCCGAACCTGGCGAGCGCTTTGTCGTCATGGGGACACGCCGCGGCGTCGCCAAGCGGATCGATCTGAGCGTGTTCCGCCACGCCCGCGCGGCAGGGGTGATCGCGATGCGGGTGGCGGAGGACGATGCGGTCGTAGGGGCCGAACTGACGGACGGGCAGGGTGAGATCTTCATCGGCACCCGCAACGGCATGGCGATCCGTTTCGTGCAGGACGATCTGCGGCCCATGGGACGCGTCGCCGGGGGTGTACGGGGCATCAGGCTCCGGGACGACGACGAAGTCGTGGCAATGGCGTTGGTCCACCCTGGCGGGACCCTGCTCAGCGTGACCGAGAAGGGCTACGGGAAGCGAACTCCGCTTGACGAATATCGGGTGCAATCTCGCGGCGGAGTCGGTATCATTGGAATCCGGGCGAGTGACCGCAACGGCCCGGTCGTTGGTGTCGCTTTCGTGGACGGTCCGGACGACGCGGTTCTGCTGATTACTCAGCAGGGCAAGGTGCTCCGGATGCGCGCGGAAGACACGCGGCCGATCGGGCGGGCGACGCAAGGCGTCCGGTTGATCGGCATCGGTGCCGAGGATCGCGTCGTGTCGATCGCCAAGTTCGTGAATCGAGCCGGCGTCGACGCGGTGGAGGTCGACGAGGCCGGTGGCGACGCAGGGTCGGGCACTGGCGCGGTGGAGGTGGAACAGGGAACAGCGGAAGAGTCAGCCGGCGGCAGCGACTAGAACACCGCGGCGGCGCCGGGCGGCGCTGTCGCAAAGACCCAAGGAGGCAGCAGATGTCTCGTTTCATCACGCACACACTCATCGTTACCATGGCCCTGCTGGCCGGGGGAGGGTTGCTGGCCGCGTGCGGAGGCGGCGGGGAGGAGCTGACCCTCGTCCGAGGCTTCTTCCAGGCGTCGCGCTACGAGGACCGGACCACCTTGGGCAACATGTCGATGGTGTTCTTCAGTCCGCAGGAGGACGGCATCGCCTCGAGTCCGAGCGTGGACGCCGTCACGGAGGAGGAACGCCGGCCGCTTCGACTGCAGGAACTGCAGTCGGCTCTGGAGGAGGTCCAGGCGGCTGAGACCGACTTCCGTGCCGAGAAGAAGATGTACCAGGACGAGAACGAAGAGGCGATCGCGCGCGTCATCGAGACCCAGCGTGAGGGTGAGGACGTAGCCAGCGCCGACGAGGAAGTGCGCGATACCTGGGCGCAGTGGGTGGACGACGAACGTGAGTTCGCCCGCAAGGTTTCGGACGCGCAGAACGCGCTGAACGACGAAAGCCGAATCGCCTCCGCGAGCACCTATGATCCGTCGAACCCGATCAACGTGGTCGACTACACCGGCGACCTGCTGAGCAAGGATGTCACGGTGACCGCCAACATATCGCTCGACGGGTCCGACTCCGAGCGGACGATGGTCTTCACGATGCAGAAGGTGGAGCTGCAGGGTGAAGCGGGGCTGATTGACGGCCGCTGGATCATCACCAACATCGAGTAGCTCAGGGCTGCCCCGCCACCGCGTCGAACCGATTCAGGACGAGGCTCGGCCAGAGGCCGAGGGTCGGACTCTATTGTCCCACCCGCTTGAGGTTGGCAAAGCGCGCCAGCAGCTTCTTTTGCCCGACCGTTGCGAAGCGGACGGTGAGTTTCAAATCGCCCTCCACCGGCTCGACACGGATTACCTCGCCGGTGCCGAACGTCGGGTGCCGGACGCGGGCGCCGCGCGAAATCCCGCCGGCGGACTGATCTTCGTCGGCGTCATCCCACGGCGCCTTCGCCGCGGCATCGCCGCCGTACGCTGCCGGCGCCGTCCGGCGCTGCGGCTTCCGGCGTGGCACCCACCCGTTGCGGCCGCCGCGGCCGTAGGGCCGGGCGGTGAACGCCGGTTCGATCACCTCGACCAGCTCGTGCGGCACCTCGGCCAGGAACCGTGACGGTTCCGTCGACTGGTACTCGCCGAACACCCGCCGCCGGGCGGCGCTGGTGAGCACCAGGTAGGACTGGGCCCGCGTCATGCCGACGTAGCACAGGCGGCGTTCCTCCTCGACGGCCGAGGGATCGTCGCTCTCGACCGACCGCATGTGCGGCAGGAGTCCTTCTTCGAGCCCGGCGAGCACCACGAGCGGGAACTCCAGTCCCTTGGCGGCGTGCAGGGTCATCAGCCAGACTCGGGCATTCGGCGCGCCGTCTTCCTCGTCCGCCTCCGAGAGCAACGAAAGGCGATCGACAAAGCCGGACAGGGTGGCATCGGCTTCGCGCATCTCGTAGTCCGCGGCGGCCGACACCAGTTCCATCAGGTTCTGCAGCCGCGTCTCGGATTCCTCCTTCTGCGCGTCGCGCAACGCCTGGATGTAGCCGCTGTCGGTCAGCGTCCGCGACACGGTCTCGGAAGCCGAGGCCCCGGACGCCAGCACCTCCCGTAGCGACAGAATCAAGGACCGGAACGACGAGAGCGCCCTGGCCGCCCGCTTCGGCAGCCGATCGCTTTCCAGAGCGTGGCCAATCCGCGCCCAGAGCGAGTGGGCCGATCCATCGGCGCCCGGGTCGTCGTCCAGGTGCCCGTCGAACAGCGGCCCCTCGACCGCCGGTGCCGGGGCGACATCTTCCAGGCGCTCCATCACGCCGGGGCCGATGCCGCGGGCCGGGACGTTGAGGATGCGCCGCAGGCTGACGTCGTCGTCGGGATTGAGGATCAACTTCAGATAGGCGAGCGCGTCCTTCACTTCCTTCCGCTCGTAGAAGCGGATGCCGCCGACGATGCGGTACGGGAGGCCGTCCCGGATCAACGCGTCCTCGATCGCGCGTGACTGCGCGTTGGTCCGGTAGAGCACGGCGGTCCGGTCGGCGTCGGCGGCGAGCGCGGCCCGCAACCGCTGCAGGATGAAGTCCGCCTCCTCGAGTTCGTCCCCTGCTTGGTGGTAGACGATCGGGTCGCCTCCCGTCCGCTCGGCGACCAGGCGCTTGTCCTCGCGACCGCGATTACGGCCGATGACCCCGGTCGCGGCGTCGAGGATCACCTGGGTCGACCGGTAGTTTCGCTCCAGGAAGACGACGGTCGCGTCGGGAAAGTCCGCCTCGAAGTCGAGGATGTTCCGGATCTCGGCGCCGCGCCACGCGTAGATGGACTGATCGGGGTCGCCGACCACGCACAGGTTCCGGTGCTCTCCCGCCAGATGGCGCACGAGCAGGTACTGAGGCCGGTTGGTGTCCTGGTACTCGTCGATCATCACCTGCCGGAAGCGGCGCGTGTAGTGGGCGCGGGTTTCCTCCGACTCGTCGAAGAGCGTCACCGTCCGGAGCAGCAGATCGTCGAAGTCGAGGGCGTGGTTCGATTCCAGCATCCGCGTGTAGAGCGCGAAGACGTCGGCCAGCCGTTCGTCGGCGAAGCCGGCGGCGTCGCGGCGGACGTCCGCGGCGCTTTCCAGCCGGTTCTTGGCATGGCTGATCCGGGCCAGCAGCGAGCGCGCCGGCGTCACCTTCGGGTCGACGCTCAGATCGTCCATCGCCTGACGGATGACGTTGAGCTGATCGACGGTGTCGTAAATGACGAAGTCACGCGACAGCTTGATGCGCGGCCCGTGGCGCCGCAACACCCGCGCGCAGAAGCTGTGGAAGGTCGACATCCACAGCCGGGGCGCTTCGGAGGCGAGAAGCGCCTCGACGCGCTCGCGCATCTCTTCCGCCGCCTTGTTCGTGAAGGTGACGGCCAGCACCTCGTCCGGCGTCACGTAACCGTTGCCGATCAGGTAGGCGAGGCGGTAGCAGATGACCCGCGTCTTGCCGGATCCGGCTCCGGCCAGGATCAGCAGCGGCCCGTCCCGATGCAGGACGGCGGTGCGCTGCTCCGGGTTGAGCTGGTCCAGGAAATCCAGCGCGGCTACTCCACCGTCACGCTCTTCGCAAGGTTGCGTGGCTGATCGACGTCGCACCCGCGGAGGACCCCGATGTGGTAGGCGAGCAGCTGCAGCGGCACTACCATCGGGATCGGCATCAGCAGCGCATGCGTCGCCGGCACCTGGATGAATGCGTCGTGCTTCGGGTGGAGGATGTCGGTGAACGCTTCGTGCGGCGCATCGCTCACGGCGATCACCGAAGCGCCGCGCGCCTTCGCCTCCTGCACGTTCGCCTGCATCTTCTCGAAGACGTGGTCCTGCGGGATCAGCGCAACGACCGGCAGATGCTCGTCGATCAGGGCGATCGGACCGTGCTTCATCTCGCCCGCCGGGTAGCCCTCGGCATGGATGTAGGAGATCTCCTTCAGCTTCAGCGCGCCCTCGAGCGCGATCGGGTAGTTGATGCCGCGGCCGACGTACAGGAAGTCCGTCCGGCGGTAGAAACGCTTCGCGATCACCTCGATCGCGCCGTTCGCCTGGAGCGCGTCGCCGACCAGGGCCGGCACGCGCGCGAGCGCTTCGACGTGCGCCCGTTCGGTCTCGGGATCGATCGTGCCGCGCGCCTGCGCCAGGTGCAGCGCCAGCAGGTTGAGGGCCATCAGTTGGGCGGTGAACGCTTTCGTTGACGCGACGCCGATCTCCGGACCGGCGTGTGTGTAGACCGCGCCGTCCGCCTCGCGCGCCGCCATGCTGCCGACGACATTGCAGATGGCGATGCTGTGAGCGCCCGCCGACCTGGCCGCCCGCAGCGCCGCCAGCGTGTCGGCCGTCTCGCCCGATTGCGTAATCACCACCGCGAGCGTCCGCTTCCCGGCGATGGGTCCGCGGTAGCGGTACTCGGATCCGTAGTCGACCTCGACGCGCACCCGCGCGAGCTGCTCGATCAGGAACTTGCCGACGAGAGCGGCGTAGTACGACGTCCCGCACGCGAGCAGCACGACATGATCGATGTTGCGCAGCGACGCTTCCGAGATTCCCAGTTCGCCCAGGAAGACGCATCCCTGCTCCTCGGAGACGCGGCCGAGGACCGTCTCCTGCAGCGTCATCGGCTGCTCGAGGATCTCCTTCAGCATGAAGTGCTTGTGGCCCGACTTCTCCGCCATCACGGGATCCCAGTGGATCCGCTGCGTAGCCTTCGACACCGCAACGCCGGCGAAGTCGGTGAACTCGACACCGCCGTGCGACACCACGGCCATCTCCTCGTCGCCCAGGAAGACGACGTCGCGCGTGTGGTTCAGGATGGCGGTGACGTCGGAGGCGACCAGGAACTCGTCCTTGCCGATGCCGATGACAATCGGCGGGCCGTGGCGCACCGCGACGATCCGGTCCGGGTCGTCGGCGTGCACCAGCACCATCCCGTAGAGACCGCGCAGTCTGGCGAGAGCGCGCCGGACGGCGCGCTCGATCCCGTCACCCCGAAGCTCGCTCTCGACCAGATGGGCGACCACCTCGGTGTCGGTCTCGGTTGCGAACGTGTGCCCCGCCGCTTCGAGTTCGCGCTTCAGTGGCAGGTGATTCTCGATGATCCCGTTGTGAACGACCACCAGCTTGCCGGTGCCGTCGCGGTGCGGGTGGGCGTTCTCCTCCGTCGGCCGGCCGTGGGTTGCCCAGCGGGTGTGGCCCACGCCGTAGTCGCCGTCGACGGGCTCACGGGCGATGGTCTCTTCCAGCCGAGCCAGCTTCCCGGCGCTGCGGCGCACCTCTATGCTGCCGTCGCGGACGAGTGCGATGCCGGCGGAGTCGTAGCCGCGGTACTCGAGCCGGCGTAGCGCGTCGAGAAGGACCGGCACGACCGGCTTGCCGCCGATGTACCCGACGATGCCGCACATGGTGGGTCTTGATGAACCGGCGAAGGGTCCCGCCGGTCGCGTTACTCCTTGTCCGTCGCGCCGGCGCCTGCCTTCTTCCGTATCTTATCCGAGCCGCCCGGTTTGTTGACCTGTCGGCTCCGCGCGAGGGCGAGTGCCCGGGGCGGAACGTCCTCGGTGACGACGGAGCCAGCGCCGACGTAGGCTCCCTTGCCTACGGTGACCGGGGCCACCAGTTGCGTGCCGCTGCCCACGAAGACATCGTCTTCGATCGTCGTCCGATGCTTCGTCCGGCCGTCGTAGTTGCAGGTGATCGTCCCCGCGCCGACGTTCGCGTTGTCGCCCACCGAGGCGTCGCCGACGTAGGCGAGATGCCCCGCCTTCGCTCCGGCGCCGAGGGAGGCCTCCTTGAGCTCGACGAAGTTGCCGACTCGTGCGTGAGTGCCGATGGTCGTGCCGTGCCGGAGATGCGCGAACGGACCGATGGTGGCGTCGTCCGCAATGGAGGCGCGGGTGATGAGCGAGTGATCGAGCACGGTGACGCCATCGCCGACCGTGGAGTCGGCGATCCGGACGCCGGCGTGCAGGTCGCACCGGACACCGACGCGCGTCCGCCCTTCCAGGATCACGTTCGGATGAATCACGGTGTCGGCGCCCACTTCGACATCGACATCGATGTACGTCGTGGCCGGATCGATGATGGTGACGCCCGCCGCCATCAGTTCTTCATTCTTGCGCTGTCGCATCACCATGCCTGCTTCCGCCAGTTGCGACTGGCTGTTTATGCCGCTGATCTCCGCGGGGTCCGCGGCCACCGTTTCCACGTCCAGCCCCTGCGCGCGGTACGCCTGGAGTATGCCCGGCAGGTACCGTTCGCGCTTCGGTCCCGCTGCCTCGATACGGCGGAGTGCGGCGAAGAGCGGCTCGACGGCGAATGCGTAGACGCCGCCGTTCACTTCGCGGATCGTGCGCTCCGCCTCGGTAGCGTCCGCTTCCTCCACCACGCGATCGAACCGGCCCTCGTGCCGGACGATGCGGCCGTAGCCGTAGGGCCGCTCGACCGCAGCGGTCAGCACCGTTGCCGCCGCCCCCGCCTGTTCGTGGGCTTCGACGAGCTCTGTGACCGTCCGCGACCGGATGAGCGGGGCATCACCCGAGAGGACGACGGCCGAACCCCGCGCCCCGCGCAAGGCCGTCTCCGTCTGGAGCAGCGCGTGTGCGGTGCCGAGTTGAGGCTCCTGGCGGACGAAACGGATTCCGTTGCGCGAGCCGTTGAGCGCGGTCCGAACCGTTTCGGCGCCGTGACCGACGACGAGTATGGTCGAGGCCGCGTCAAGCGGGTCGGCCGCCCGCAGCACGTGCTCGATCAGCGAACAGCCCGCCAGCCCGTGCAGCACCTTCGGCCGCGCCGACTTCATTCGTGTCCCGCGCCCGGCGGCGAGGACCACGACATGCCGGTCCGCGGATTCACTGGATGTCATCGTTCGCGCCCGGATGATAGCCGCGTGCCGTCTCGAGTGCCCCATAGACTTCGCGCCCGGAGACGCCGTGACGCGTTGCCAGTGTTCGAACCGCCTCCCGCCGTCCGAGCCCGTCGACTTCCATCAGGTGCTCGAAGGCGGCAATCAGCGCTGACGCCTCCGGCAGCCCCGACGGTTCCGGGTCCGGTGCGGGCGCGATGATCACGGTGTATTCGCCGCGCGGCCGATCCAGCGCCGACGCCAGCGCTTCAGAAATAGGGCAAACAACATAATTCTCGTGGAGCTTCGTCATTTCCCGGCACAGCGCAATAGTGCGATCGCCCAGGGAGGACCGAAGGTCGGTCAATGAGGCCCGGATCCGGTGGGGTGCCTCGAAGAACACGATCGGCCAGGACTCGTCTTCCAGCCGCGCGAACCACCGTTTGCGGTCGTTAGACCTAAACGGAGGAAACCCGGCGAAGGTGAAGCTGTGCGACGCCAGGCCGCTTGCCACCAGCGCGGTCAGTATTGCGCTTGCCCCCGGGATTGCCTCCACCCGGATGCCCGCGTCGAGTGCGGCGCGGACCAGCCGACGGCCCGGGTCGGAGATGAGAGGCGTGCCGGCGTCACTGACGAGGGCGATGCGCTCGCCTCGCTCGAGACGGCCTATCAACGCTTCGATCTTCCTGACTTCATTGTGTTCGTGAAAGCTGGTACAGCGCGCGGCGATGTCGTAGTGGGCCAGCAGCCTGGCGGTGCGGCGCGTGTCTTCGGCGGCGACGAGGTCTGCCTCGCGGAGGATCCGAACCGCTCGGTACGTGATGTCTTCCAGATTCCCGATGGGGGTCGCGACGACGTGTAGCGTGCCGGGCGGCGGCGCAGAGGGCACGGAACCACAGATGCGGAGAGGGTGTTTCGCAACGCTCCCCGGGCACACGCTCACGACAGCGTGGCATTCGTATTGTACCATCAGAGAGTCGCGGCCGCCTGCCCGTCACTCCCGGTACGCGTCGTGGATGGCACACCGTTCTTGATGACCACTTGCACGTGATGACCCGCCCGGGCACGCCCGAACCGTCGGAACCGCTCGCGCACTTCGTCGAGGACTATCTTGGCTGGCTGCACGCCAGCTATCCCACCGAAGCTGCGGTGGACGGTATCCACGCGCATGACGATCTGCTCGAAGACCTGAGCCGCGAGGCCATTGATGCGCGTATCCGCGATCTTGGCGGTTGGGCCCGTCGCCTCGAAGGGATCGGCGAGGAGGCGCTGACGCCGACCGAAGTCCTTGAACGGCGGATGCTCGCGGATCGAATCCGCGCCCGGCTGTTCGATCTGGAAGAGGTTCGCGACTGGGAACGCAATCCGCTGGTCTATGCGGACACCCTGGCGACCAGCCTCGCCGGGCAGGTGCTCTTCGCGTACACCGGCCTGCCGGACCGCGCGCGACGCGTCGGATCGAAACTGCGGCAGGTGCCGCGGCTCGTGGCGTCGCTGGAACGCAACGTCCAGCAGGCGCCGGGGTTGTTCGTCAAGACCGGCATGGAGTCGCTCCGGGGTCTCGTCCGCTTCATCGATCACGATCTCCCCCGCGCGTTCCGCGATCTGGACGACCTGCATGTCCTGGGCGACCTTGCGGACGCGTCGGTCGAGGCGACCGAAGCGCTCGGTGGTTGTCTGGAGCGGATGCGGGCGAAGGCGCCGCAGAGCCGTGCGTCATTCCGCCTGGGCCGGCAGCGGTTCGAACAGAAACTTCGACTCGACGATGGAATAGACGTGCCCGCCGATCGACTGCTGGAGGTTGCGCGCCGTGAACTGGCGGCGACGCAGGAAGAGTTCGCCCGCGTCGCCGCGGCGATCGACAAGGATCCGCGTGAGGCGTGGCGGCGGACCAAAGCGCGGCATCCGTCGGCGGACGAGCTGATCCCCACCGCGGCCGGGCAGGTGGAGGAGCTTCGGACATTCCTTGAACGCAAGCGCATCGTCACCCTGCCGCGGCATGCCGGTGTGGTGGTCCGGCCGACCCCCGACTTCTACCGCTGGACTTTCGCGAGTCTGTGGACGCCCGGGCCGTTCGAGTCGTCCCCGTTACCGGCGTACTACTACCTCACGAATGTCGACGCCGGCTGGGACGCCGCGCGGCAGCAGGCCCACCTGCGCGACATGAACCACGCTGCGCTCTGGTCGATCTCGACGCACGAGGTGTTCCCCGGTCATTTCCTGCACTTCGAGCATCTGCGCCAGATCGCGGCGCCGCTACGGAAGTCGAACTTCTTCGCCGCGACCTCGTTCGTCGAGGGATGGGCGCACTATGCCGAGCAGATGGTCCTCGAGGAGGGCTTCGAGCGCGGCGACCCGGAGATCCGCCTCGGCCAGTTGGCCGAAGCGTTGGTCCGCCTGGCCCGCACCGTCGTCGGGATTCAGTTGCATACCGAAGACCTGTCGGTGGAGCAGGGGGTGCGGTTCTTCCGCGACGCCGCGTATCTCGAAGCGGAGAGCGCGCGCACCGAGGCCGAGCGGGGTACGTACGATCCGTCGTACGTCCTGTACGCGCTCGGCAAGCATATGCTCCTGAAGCTGCGCGCCGACGTCGCCGACCGGGAAGGCGACGACTTCACGCTGCAGCACTTCCACGATACCCTGCTGGCTCAGGGCAGCATGCCGTTCTGGATGCACCGCGCCCTGATGGCCACCGACGGCGCGCTTATCGAGTAGAAGGAGATTCAGTCGATGCCGCTGTACGAGTACGAGTGCGAGCAGTGCGCTCACCGCTTCGAACGGATCCAGAAGTTCTCCGATCCGCCGCTGGAGCGTTGCCCGGTGTGCGACGGCTCGGTCCGCAAGCTCCTCTCGTCGCCCGCTATCCAGTTCAAGGGGTCGGGCTGGTACGCCACCGACTACGCTCGACAGCCATCGGGCGGGCAAGCGGCGGAGGCGTCGAAGGAAGAGGCGGGATCGGCCGGCAAGGACTCCGCTGGCTGTTGTCAGACTTCCTCGTCGTGCGCCTCATGCGGTCCTTCTAGCCGTGCAAGCTAGCACGGCCAGAAGGTCAAGAGGACAGTCAACGGAGCCGGTCTGCTCACGGGAGAGGACCGAGAACGGAACCGCGCGCGCCGGCGCGCCTGGGGAATTACTCGCCGGCGCGGATCTCGTCCGCCAGCCACGCCTGCAGTGCGGGCGCCAGATCGGGTCGCCGCAGGGCGACGTGGACGGCCGCCTTCAGGTACCCGAGCGGGTTCCCCGAATCGTGGCGCGTGCCCCACAGCTCGCACGCGTAGATGGGCCGCTTGCGCGCCAGTCTTCGCAGGCCGTCCGTCAACTGGATCTCGCCGCCCGCCCCCGGCTCCGTCGCCTCCAGCTCGTCGAACAGGTCCGGGGTCAGCAGATAGCGCCCGATGATCGCCAGGTTCGACGGCGCGTGCTGCGGCGCCGGCTTTTCCACCAGATCGGTTACGCGCCAGACGCTGTCCCGGACCGCGGTCGCGGCGATGACGCCGTACTGGTGGACTGACGCCCGCGGCACGCGCTCCACCAGCAGCACGGGTCCACCCGTTTCCCGGAACACGTGCAGCATCTGCGCCAGCGCTGGCGGCTCCGCGTCAATGAGGTCGTCCGGCAGCAGGACGCCGAACGGCGCATCCCCCGCCGCATCGCGGCCGCACAGGACCGCATGTCCCAGTCCGCGGGGTGCGTCCTGCGGCACCGCCGACACGTCCGCCATCGTGGAGAGCGCGCGTGCCCTGGCGAGCAGTTCGGCCTTCCCGCGCCGCTCGAGTTCCGCCTCGAGTTCGGGCGCAGGCGCAAAGTGCGACGCCGAGAGCGTGTTTCCCGGGTTGGTTATCAGGACGACGCGGCGAATGCCGGATGCCACGGCCTCCTCCACGCCGTACTGGATGATCGGCCGGTCAACCAGCGGTAGCATTTCCTTCGGGATGGTGCGCGTCGCCGGCAGCATGCGGGTTCCGAGGCCCGCGACCGGCACGAGCAGCGTGGAGACATCGGCGGCAGGGGTCGGCATGGCGCCCGGATCGTAGCAGAGGCCCCTCCGGGCGCACGGTAGAATGACCGCCGATGATCGACCCGGCCCTGCTCCGCGACCGTCCCGGCGACATCCGCTCCCGGCTCCGGACGCGCGGCGACCAGTTCGACGGCGAACTCGACCGCGTCGTGCAGCTCGATACCGAGCGCCGCACCATACTCCCGGTCCTTGAAGCGGCGCGTCACGCGCGCAAGCGGATCGGCGAGCAGATCGGAGCCGCGAAGCGAGCGGGAGAACCAGCCGGCCATCTGGTCGCCGAGGGACAGGAGCAGCGCGCGGTCATCGAGGAACAGGAAGCGAAGCTGAAGGGCGTGGAGCACGCGCTGCGCGGCGCGTCACTGGCCCTCCCCAACCTGCCCCACGAGACCGTGCCGGAAGGCGCAACGGAACACGACAACCGGGAGATCCGCCGTCACGGCGAGCCGGCCGACTTCGATTTCGAACCCCTGCCACACTGGGATCTGGGCCCGGCGCTCGGCATCCTGGATTTCGAACGCGCCACCCGCATCGCCGGCGCCCGCTTCGCCGTCCTCTCCGGCGCCGGCGCCCGCCTGGCCCGCGCGCTGATCAACTTCATGCTCGACCTCCATACGACCGAGCATGGCTACACCGAGGTGGAACCGCCGTTCCTCGCCAGCACCGACGCGCTGACCGGGACGGGGAACCTGCCGAAGTTCGAGTCGGACCTGTTCCGGATTGCGGGAGACTGGGATCTCTACCTGATCCCGACCGCGGAGGTGCCGCTCTGCAACCTGCACCGCGACGAGATTCTCGACGGCCGCGACCTGCCCGCGCGCTACGTCGCCTACACTCCCTGCTTCCGGAGCGAAGCGGGCGCCTACGGCAAGGATGTCCGCGGGCTGATCCGCCAGCACCAGTTCGACAAGGTGGAACTGGTCGCCTACGCCGCACCGGAGCAGTCGTGGGACGTCCACGAGGAACTGACGCGCCACGCCGAGGAAGTCCTCAAGCGCCTCGGCCTCCCCTACCGCACGGTTCTCCTCTGCACCGGCGACATGGGGTTTGCCGCGTCAAAGACCTACGACCTCGAAGTGTGGCTGCCGAGCCAGCAGACGTACCGCGAGATCTCGAGCTGCAGCAACACCGAGGCCTTCCAGGCGCGGCGCGCCGCCATCCGTTTCCGGCGGGACGGCAAGGGCAAACCGGAGCATGTCCACACGCTCAACGGATCGGGCGTCGCGGTCGGTCGTGCCTTGGTCGCTATTCTCGAGAACTTCCAGCAGCGGGACGGTTCGGTGGTGGTGCCGGAAGTGCTCCGGCCCTACATGGGCGGGGCTTCGGCCATTCGCCCCAAATAGCCGGCCGAGGTGTTGCTGCCCGGTCGTTCAGCCCCCGAACCGCCAGGTGAGGGCCATCTTGAAGCGCCGTCCCTTGGGGTCGTGCGTGAATCCGTCGTAGGCCTGCTCGACGTTCGCCCAGGGCGGAATCTGACCGGTCAGGTTCAGCGCGTAGAGCGTCAGGTCCATGCCGCTGGCGGGGAAGCGCCAGACGAAGCTCGCGTCCCAGGTCAGGAACGGATCGATCATCGCCGCCGCCGTGGTGGTCGCGGGGTCCTCGTAGGACGAGAGGTAGCTCACGTAGTTCGCCAGGGTGTACGGCCCTGCGGAGTAGGTGGCGGACCAGCGGCTCTTCCAGCGGGGCAACGGCACCGCGATCGGGTGCGCGAAGTTCAGGTAGCCGGCCGCTTCCCGCGCGGCGTACAACGTCAGGTCCGTTCCTTCCAGCAGCAGGGTCCGCGTGTCGTAGGCGAGGGTGTAGGTGGAATCCCAACTGGCCACGAACTGGCCCGGTCCCGCGTCCTGCCGCAGAGCAAGGTGCGTATCAATGCCCGAGGTGGTGAGCCCCGGCCAGTTGACGAGGTCGATCTGGATCCGTTCCAGGTTCTGGGCGGCGCATCGGTCGGCCGCCGCGAGATCGGACGCCCGCCCGCCGGGGCAGATGATGAACGGTGAAACCGCTTCCCGCGAGGCCGCGTCATCGCTGCCGTACAGGCTGGTCACCGCGTCGTAGGGCATCGAGCCGATGACGTTCTCGAAGTCGTAGTGCCAGTAGTCGACGGTCGCCTCGAGGCCCCCTTCCAGGAACAGGATCGCCCCGGCGTTGTAGGTGAACGCCCGTTCCGGCTCGAGGTCCGGCCGCCCGAAGCGGTCTACGGCCTGGTACGCGCCGGTCTCCGGGATCCACTCCAGGGTCGTGAGGGGGCTCGTGTTCAGGTCGTCGAGCGACGGCGTCCGGAAAGTGGTCTGCACCGACCCGCGCAGCGACAGCGAGTAGTGCAGGTTCTCCGCCACCTGAAGCCGCCAGCCGACTTTCGGATCGAAACTGCTCACGGTGCGACCGGCAATGTCGTAGAACTCGTAGTTCGCGGCGAGTTGGGTTTCGAGGCGGGGGCCGAGACCGAGGGCGAGTTCGCCGAAGAGACGCTGCACCTGCTGATCCGCGGCGTAGGGCCGGTGGACGTTGGTGAAGAGATACGGTCCGAACCGGTCACCGGCCGCGCAGCCGAGGTCGCCCGCCACCGGGCAAGGATTCACCGTCACGTCGCCCGGGTTGTTCGGATTCCCGTCGGCAGTCATCCCCCGGTACTGGTAGCCGACCGCGAAGTCCGCCACGTTCTCGACCAGGTTGCCGCTCAGGGTGGCGTCGGCGACCAGGAGGTCGGTCGTGCTGACCAGGTCCACTTCCTCGTTGAGCCACACCCGCAGCGCCTCGGCGTTGGCGAGACCGGGGACATAGTCGGGGTTCAGGGTGTTCTCGAAGAGCGAGCCCGGTTGATCGGAGCGCTGGATGGCGTTGCTGAACGGGTTGTAGTACATGCAGGGCCCCTGGCCGGCAACCGCGCCGCCAAGCGGCCCGAGAACCATCCCCGCGGAAGAAGTCGGATCGGCCATCACCCCGACGCCGCAGTCAGGGCCGCCGAATCCGCGGAATGCCCGGAACACCCGATCCGTGTAGACGGCCGGGAGGTTGAGGTTGCCCCGGGCGCGTGAATAGGTGACGCCGACGTCCCAGTGGGCGCTTCGCCCGCCCAAGGCGAGTTCGCCGTCCAGCGATGCGGCGACTCTCTGCGTGCGGGATTCACGGCGCAGCCGCCGGCCCGGCCCCGAGTTGCCGAACGGGCGGCCGTTGAAGTACCAGGGCGCGCCGTCCGCGCACGCGCTCATCGGATCGGCCTTCGCGTCTCCCGCGTAATTGGAACAGAAGGCCTGACGCCCCGGGTGATTCGGGGCCACCTCCATGATCGTGGTGCTGACCAGGGGGAACGGCGGATAGGACGGCGTCGTGTACCACCGTGGGATCACCGCGTCGGCCCACAGCGCCTCGACGTGATAGTTGATTCGGTTGTTCACCGGCCCGTTGAGCTCGGCGAAGATGCGTGTCTGATCCTGTTCGTCGATCAGGTTGTCGTACGGCGCGTACCGGAACCGGCACGTCCAGCCTTCGTCGATGCCACCGAAGTCGGTGCAGCGGGGGTCGAACACGGGGGCGGTATACGGCGCGGGCGCCCCGACCGCGAACGTGCCGGGGTTGCCGATGCTCGACCATCCTCCGCGGGTCCCCGGAGGGTACGCGCTGAGGCGGTCCAGCGTCCATTGGCGATCGACCATCTGCAGTTCCTGCCGCCCCACCCGCTCCGCGGAAAGGACGGCGCTCGTCGAGCCGATCCGCCCGCCCCAGATGCCGGCGACGGTCGTGTCCCCCGCGCCGCTGAACCAGTCGTGCGCCACGTTGAACTCGAAGCCACGGAAGTCGTTCCGGGTCACGAAGTTGGCCACGCCCCCGACCGCGTCGGAGCCGTAGGTGGCCGACGCGCCCTCCTTGAGCACTTCCAGCCGGCCGACGGCGATGGCCGGGATGGTGTTCACGTCGACGAAGCGCCCGCCGATGAGGCGCGCGGGGACCGGCACGTGGCGCCGCCCGTTGATCAGCACGAGGGTCCGCGAAGCGCCCAGGCCACGCAGGTTGACGTTCGCCACGTTCTCGGTGAGCGTTGCCGGCTGGTTCGAGTTGTACCAACTGTTCCGCTCGCCGACGACGCCGTGGCTGACATTGAGGGTCCGGAACAGGTCGACCAGTTGCGTCGCTCCCTGCTGCTCCAGAACGTCGCGGCTGACCACGGTGACCGCGGCGGGCATGTTGATGGCCGGCGCCTCGATGGCGGTACCCGTCACGGCGACGGTCACCTCCTCGAACAGCCCGCCCAACTCCAGGCTGACGTCGAGCATTGCCATTCCGCCGGCGGTCAGTTCTATCGCCCGCTCCGCGCGCTCGAAACCGGGAAGGACGAACGTCAGCGTGTAACTTCCGGCAGGAAGCGCTCCCACCGCGTAGCTGCCGTCGGCGTCAGTCACCGCCACGCGCGGGCTCGACAAGGCGGGGGCCGACGCCTCGACGGTTACACCCGGCAGGACGCCGCCCGTGTCGTCCGTCACCGTTCCGGTAATCTCGCCGTCCTGCGCCGACGCGGTCAATGGCAGCGCTAGCAGGAACAGCGCGAGGAGATACGTCTTCATGGTTTTTCCTTTGGCAATAGCTCGGAGCGTCGGCTGGCGCCGGTTCGCATGGTCATGCGCCGCCCCGCGAGTCCGTGGTTCCGCACGGTCTCCTTTCCAGGTACCGTGATTCTATACTGTCCCAGCGGGCGCTCGGCCCCGGAACGAATGAGGTGAACACGATGCGGGAGACAGTGGCACGGTGGCGTCTGGTGTGGCTCGTCGTGGCCGTTGCGGCGACCGGCGTGGTGGCGGGCTGCGGTTCTCAGGCCGCCCCGATCGCGGTCGAAGAAGACGCGGCGCGCGATCTTACCCCGGTCGATCCGGCCGGAGTGGGTGTTTCCGCCGCGCGGCTCGACCGGCTCGCGGCGGGGATGCAGGGAATGGTTGACGACGGGCGCCTTGCCGGCGTGGTGACGCTCATGTCGCGGGGCGGCAAGCTCGTCCACGCGCACATCGCCGGCGTTCAGGACATCGAGAGCGGTGCGCCGATGGAGCGCGACTCCATCTTCCGCATCTACTCCATGACCAAGCCAATCACCGGCGTCGCCCTGATGATGCTGTACGAAGAGGGCCGGTGGCGGCTCGGCGATCCCGTCTCACGCTACATTCCCGGGTTCGCGAACCTGAAAGTGCATGACGGCGACAACGCCGACGGGTCGCCCCGGCTGGTGGACGCCGAGCGTGCGATGACGATGGCCGAGTTGATGTCGCATTCCGGCGGTCTCGCCTACGGCCTCGGGACGGCGAATCACGTCGACCGGCTGTACCGGGAGGAGCGCGTGCTGAACGCGGATGCGCCTCTGCAGACCATGATCGACAAGCTGTCGGCGTTGCCGCTCCTCGCGCAGCCGGGCACGCGCTGGTACTACAGCATCGGCGTCGACGTGCAGGGCTATCTGGTCGAGCAGCTCTCGGGGCAGCCCTTCGCCGAGTTCCTGCAGGAACGGATCTTCGACCCGCTCGGCATGGTCGACACGGCGTTCTACGTCCCCGAGGACAAGCTGTCGCGCGTCGCGCTCATCTACGGAGAGGGCGACGATGGCGGTCTTGAGCCCTTCGACATGGGTCCGACCCGGACCTCCTTGCCGGCAGGACCGTCGGGCGGCGGCGGGCTCTGGGGAACCGCCGACGACTACCTGCGCTTCACCCAGATGCTGCTCAACGGCGGCGAACTGGACGGCGTCCGCCTGCTGGCCCCGCGGACCGTCGAGCTGATGCGCACGAATTTCCTCTCGCCTGACGCGCTGCCGACGATGCGCCCGGGACAGGGCTTCGGCCTCGACTTCGCGACGGTTCACGATCCCGCGACGGCGGGCGAGCCCTACCGCAAGGGTTCGTACTACTGGGGCGGCGCGGCCGGCACCTGGTTCTGGATCGATCCGGCGACCGATCTCACGTTCGTCGGGATGATCCAGCATCGCGGCGCGGCGGTCCGCCACGTGCAGGGCATCTCGCGCAACCTGGCGTATCAGGCGGTCGTCGATTAGCCAGCACAGCGGGTGCGCGAGCCGGTGGGCTGACCGTCATTCTGCAGGTGGAGGGTTCCATTCAGGAATCCTGCACGCAACGCTCGCCGTAGCTGCAACCAGTCGTTCCATGGCTTGCGCAAGAGTCGCTGCAGCTTTCGCCTGTACATCCGGATCATCGGCGAAGCCACCAGGCTCCGGGTTCTTCCAAGTAATCCAGCGTGTCGCGTAGCCGTACGTCCGAGGGTTCCACTTCAGTTGTCCCTTGAACGCTTCGTGGATCTCGCGTTGGTGCTCTGCGAGCTGATCGAAATAGAAAGCACTTTCCTCTTTCTGCCTTCCGGTGACCTTGATCCCGATCGTCGACGAATTGGCCTCTACGTTGGCGTACCAGGAGAGAGCCGACGGCGCATCCGGGATGTGGACATCGGGGTACTGGTGCGCGGTGGATCTGGCGGACTGCCACGCGGGATGGGCGCTGGCCAGTCTCGGTAACACGCGGCTCCACCAGTCTCGCACCTGTTGATTGCGCTTCGGATCGCCTCCACTGCGTCCCGTGCGCGCGTACTTGGAGGGGCCGACGATTTTCTTGAAGATCGGAACGGGTCTCGAATCATCGATGCGGATCGTCTCGACTTTGAAGAGATAGGCGTCGATCGTCGAATTGTCGTTCAGCCACTGGACTGTCTCGACGTATTCGTGGCTGACCTCGCCGGCGATCCAGATGGCGCCACGGGCCTCGAACGCCACCATGTACGTCATCACGCCTGCAAGGTGACTGGCGTCGGTCATCCCGAGCTGGTTCTCGATGATGACCGGGAAGCACTCAGACTCTCCCGGATGCGTCGCCAGGACGTGAAGGTCCACGCGCAATGGTCCCCTGGTTACCTCGCGCTGAACGGATTCCGGGTCGATTTTCCAGCAAAGCTCATCCGCAAGAACATCGAGGTTCTTACCCAGCCACGCCGAGAAGTCCAGTTCGTTCGGCCACACGGTTCTCAGCTCTACTTTCTTCTTCTCTCCCAACAGTTCTCCTCTTTCGGTCATCCCCAGTCTCCCCTCTTCAGGTCCGTCCCCATCTACGATTCGTGCATCGCAACTGGACAAATCCGGGGCGATATTAACCAAGCGCCGCTCCAACAATGTCCGTGTCGCCCAGCCGCTATACTCCGCGCGTGAAGCGCACTTACCTCGCGGTAATCGTCGTGCAAGTGGTGGTTCTCACGGCGTTGTGGCTCGCATCGCGTTACTTCGCGGGCTGATCCGGGGGGCTGGTGCGTGCCGTCAGCACCGGGAGGCCCGGGTGCCCTCGGGTAACAGGTGCTCGGCCGTGAGCCTGGCCCGGACCGGCAGTTCGCCCGCACAGCCCAGGGCCCGCATCGTCGGCGTGCGCTCGAACGCATCTGCCCCGATCGGCGCCGCACGCAACTTCAGGTGGGCGAACAGGGGACGCACGCCGCCGATCGGACGCAGGTGCTTGCCCGGCTCACGGGCCGCCGGCAAGAGCTTCAGACTCACCCTCCCCCGCACGTTGCCTCCGATGGCGAGGATGCGGTCGCGGGCGGGGTCGAGCTTCACGACGATGTCGCAGTGGGTACGGGCGCCGGCTCCCATCTGACGGCGCCGTTCGGCGATCGATCGATAGGCCGGCCGCCGCGCGCTGCACAGCAGGTCGCCAGGCGCAACAGCCATCGCTCCAATGTCGTAGGCGGCAAAGCCGGCCGACGTCTCGTCGGACGCCCGGGCCCGGATGGCCTGGTCGATGTACGTGTGGTGCGCCACCGCGCGCTCGAATCGGCTCGCGTCGCCGAGGCCGGCCTCGCACATCACCCAGGACACGAAGGCCGCTGACCACGGGTACCGCCACCTCGCCGAGACACCACTCGGTCCATTCCAGATGCCGTTCTGCGCGTTGACGATCCAGCTACCCTGCGGCGTCACGGCCCAATAGCCGGCAATCGAATCGGCAACCCGGGCGGATTCCGCGGGGCTCGGCCGCCAGCGACGCCACGAGCGTCGTGTCGACCGCCCGCTGGCGTCGATCCTCGTCTGGTCCACGACGGTGAATCCGAAGAACCCCCATTCCTGCACCGCGATGTCCACGATGCGGCGCCGGGTTTCGTCCAGGGGGAGGTCGCCGCACGACGTCCGGCGGATCACCATGCTGCCCGGATCGCCGCTCACGCGCTCGGCGGGCGGCGTGACGTCGAGGCGGGCGGCAGGCAGGCGCTCGAACGGCGTGCTCTGCGCAAAGCCGACGGCTACGGAGCCGACGCCGGCCACGATCGCCGCGACGAGAGTCATCGCGGCGCGCACGCGCATTCTCGACCGTTCCATACGTACTTCGGCCCCGCGGCACATTATGCCAAGTCCCGGAGGATGGGAGCCGGGCATAGAATGGGATCAGGACGCCCTTCGTGAAGGAGCCCCGCTACCGCGAGCATCTGACCCGGATCCGAGACACGTTCCCCGCACCCGTCTCGGATCGCACGCACGACGCGTACTTCGTCTTCTCCATCCTGCGCGCGCTCGATGCGGTGGACGACCTGAAGTCGGAGGTCCCGCTGCTCGGCCGCCCGCGGGCGCTGGACTATGAGCCCGCCGAGCAGGCCGAACTGACCGACGAGGGCCGCAGCGTCGAAGAGGTGGCGCGCCTGCTGGTTAGCCAACTGGAAGGAATGCCGATCTGGGGCCATCCGCGCACGCAGATCAACGTGGTGCCGCCTCCGTCGATCCCGAGCGTCATCGGCTCGCTGCTGCCCGCCATCTACAACCCGAACCTGGTGTCGGACGATACGTCGTTCGGTCTCATGCTGACCGAGGCGGCGGTTACGGCCATGACGTCACGGCTGATCGGTTACGACCCCGAGCAGGCGGCCGGCGTGTTCACGTTCGGCGGGACCGGGACGGTGCTCTATGGCGCCAAACTCGGCATCGAGAAAGCGTTTCCGGACGCGATGGATACCGGCGTGCCGGCCGGCGGCGTGCTTCTGGCGTCGGGCCAGAGTCACTACTGCCGTCTGAACGTGGCGGGCTGGCTGGGCCTGGGCGAAGAGAACGTCGTTCAGGTGCCGACGCATCTGACGAACGATATCCGCATCGACCTCCTCGAGAAGACCTGCCGGGACGTGCTGGACCAGGGACGGCGCATCGTCGCCCTGGTGGCGACGATGGGAACCACCGATGCCTTCGGGATCGACGACCTCGACGCGGTCGCCGATCTGCGCGACCGCCTGGTCGAGGATTACGGCCTCGACTACACGCCCCATATCCACGCCGACGCCGTGATCGGCTGGGCGTGGTCCGTCTTCAACGACTACGACTTCGAGGACAACCCGCTCGGGTTCCGTCCCCGGACGGTTCGGGCCCTCGCGTCCGCCCGCCGGCGCATCGCGAAACTGCACCGGGCGGATTCGGTCGGCATCGATTTCCACAAGACCGGCTTCGCGCCGTACGTGTCGAGTCTGCTCCTCGTCCGCAACCGCGCCGACATGCAGCTTCTGGTCCGCGGCCGGGAGCAGATGCCTTACCTGTTCCAGAGCGGCGAGCGACATCCCGGCGTCTACACGCTGGAAACCTCACGCGGGGGCTCGGGCGTGCTCGCCGCGTACGCAAACCTGCGACTGTTCGGACGGACCGGCCTGCGTGTCCTCCTCGGCCACCTCGTCGAGATGGCCGAGGCCCTGCGCGAGCACCTGGAGGGCCACGACTCGACGACGGTGCTCAACCACGACGGGGTCGGGACGGTGACCGTCTTCCGGGCCTATCCCGACGGCGTCGATACCTGGACGATAAAGGACCGGGAGCGCACCGACCCTGCCGCGCGCGACGAACTGCTGCGCCACAACGACTACAACCGGCGGCTTTATCGTTACCTCTACGACCGGGCGATGCGGGGTGAGGGGGTCCACATCTCGATGACCGACAACTATCGGCAGACGGACTACGGTGAGCCGACGGTCGGCCTCAAGAGCTTCATTCTGTCGCCGTTCATCGACGAGCAGGATGTCGAGCAGCTCGTCCGGGACATTCTCGACGCGCGGGAAGCGATCCGCGACGACGGGTGATGTCGTCGCGAACCTGCGCGGAAGGGAAAGAATGCGGATGGCGTCGGGCCGGAGCCGGGCAGCCTCCGGGGCTGTCAGCACTCGATGATGCTGACCGGCACGCTGACGACATGCATCGCCAGGCCGCCGCGTGAGGTTTCCTTGTACTTCTCCTGCATGTCGCGTCCGGTGTCGCGCATCGTCCGGATCACCTTGTCGAGCGAGACGTAGTGGTGCCCGGTTCCGCGCAGTGCGAGCCGCGAGGCGTTGATCGCTTCCACCGAAGCCATCGCGTTGCGCTCGATGCAGGGGATCTGCACCAGGCCGCCCACGGGGTCGCAGGTCAGGCCGAGGTTGTGCTCCATGCCGATCTCGGCGGCGTTCTCCACCTGGGCGGGTGAGCCGCCGAGCACCTCCGTCAACGCGCCGGCGGCCATCGAGCAGGCGGAGCCCACCTCGCCCTGGCAACCCACCTCGGCCCCGCTGATCGACGCATTCGCCTTGAAGAGCAGGCCGATCGCGCCGGCCGTGAGGAGGAACCGGATCACGCCGTCATCGTTCGCGCCCTCGCAGAAACGGGCGTAGTAGTGCAACACGGCGGGGATGATGCCGGCCGCTCCATTGGTCGGAGCGGTCACGACGCGGCCGCCCATGGCGTTCTCTTCGTTCACCGCCAGGGCGAACAGGTTCACCCAGTCGATGACGGCGAGCGGGTCATTTCGCGCGGCGTCCGGCTGGCCGTTCAGTTGCCGGTACAGTGTGGCCGCCCGCCGCTCCAGCTTCAGTCCGGGCAACTGCCCCTGGTTGTCGCAGCCCCGCCGCACGCATTGCTGCATCGCTTCCCAGATCTGCAACAGGCCGGCGCGCACCTCCGCTTCCGGCCGCCAGGCGCACTCGTTGCGCAGCATCACGTCGCTGATCGCCAGCTCGTGCTGGCCGCACAGCGCCAGCAGTTCCCGGCCCGTGCTGAACGGCAGGGGGAGCGGCGTATCGCGCTCGGTCAGCACCGCGTGCCCGTCGGCGTCGGCGGTAGCCACGAAGCCGCCGCCGACGGAGTAGTAGATCCGTTCCGCCACGACGTCAGGGCCCGCGAGCGCGACGAACCGCATGCCGTTCGGGTGACCGGGGAGGCTTCCTCGGTGCTCGAAGACGAGGTCCGTGTCGGCGTCGAAGTCGATCGCATGACGGCCGAGCAGATTCAGCCGCCGGCCTTCCGTGATGGCGGCGATCCGGGCCGGAATCCGATCGACTTCGGTCTCTTCCGCCGTCTCCCCTTCCAGTCCGAGCATCAGCGCCCGGTGGCTGCCATGACCGCGACCGGTAGCGGCCAGCGAGCCGTGCAGATACACCTGCACGCGCGTGGCTCGCTCCAGGCGGTTCGTCGCTTCGAGCTCCAGCGCGAACTGGCGCGCCGCCCGCATCGGCCCGACGGTGTGGGAACTCGACGGGCCGATGCCGATGGTGAACAGGTCGAAAACGCTGACGGCCATGTGACCGGGACGTCCTCTATCCGTTATAGCACCGCGCAGCGGGGGAGGTGACTGCGGCCAGGGAAACGTCAGGACGCCTAGGGCCTGCCCTCCTCGCGGTGGGATGGGCGTCCGGGTTGCGCCGCCGGATCAGAACCGGACGCTCAGGCCCACCTGGCCGCGCCGCGTATTGCCGAGTCCGCTGCGCAGGGTGCCGTCGAAGTTGAAGAGCAGCGATCCGATCGCGCTGTCCAGGAAGTTATCGGCGTTGGTCAGGTTGAAGACCTCCACCAGCGGCTCGATGACTGCGCCGCTACGGAGGGTGAAGCGCCGCGAGAACCGGATGTCCCACGTGAAGAACGCGTTGTCGCGCCGCAGCGTGTTGCGGGTCAGGATCGTTCCGTCCGCGCAGATGCGGTCCGACGGTTGCGCGGCCCGCCGGCCGCGATCGGCGCAGGACTCGGACGCCGGGGAGGCGGATAGGTAGCGGACCACGTTGTTCAGGTGCAGGTCGCCGGGGAGGGCGATGAGCAGGTAGCCGCTGACCTGGTGGCGCCGGTCGCGATCGGACCACCCGTATTCGGGCGCGAGGTTGCCGGCATCCGCGTAGCGCAACGTGAAGGGGTCGCGCTCGTTGTCGTCGTCGGAGCGATCGAACGCGAGCGTGTAGTGGGTCTCGAAGGTGATCGGCCGGCTGCGCACCGCGCCCCGTCCCCGCAGCCCCAACGTGAGGGCGGAATACCGCGAGCGGGCGCTGCTCTCGGCGACCGTCAGCGCGTTGATGCCTCCGCCGGAGGGGTGAGTGCCTATCCCGAACGGGGAGCCAAAGGCCGGGTCGTTCCGGTTGACGAAGCGGAACAGGTGGTCGGTTCGCGCGTGGATGAACGTGGCGCTCGCCGCGATGCCGCGGCCCAGGTCCCGGTCCACGCCGGTGCTGAACGACCATGTGCGCGGCAGCTCCAGGTCGCGGTCGGCGACCTGGATGTCAGGAAGGAACGGCGGTGTCGTGGAGGCGTCGATGAGACTGTCGATGGGGGGCACCGGGCCGAGCGCCGGAGCGTCGGCGCTGCTGCGGAACAGGGTCTGCTGGAAGGCGCCGTTGGTTGACCGGTGTTGTGCGAAGACGAGCAGGGGAATGCGTGCCACATACGATCCGGCGTTCGCGCGCACCACGGTGCGGCCGTCGCCGGCGAGATCCCACGCGACACCGGCCCGCGGCTGGAAGTTGTCGAGGTCGTCCGGAATCCGGCCGTCGGACGGAAAGCGCGGGTCGTCGAGGTACGGCGCGAAGAACGTATCTCCCGGCGCGACGAAGACCTCCGGATGCCACGTGCCTTCCCAGCGGAGCCCGAGGTCGAGCGTCACCCGGTCGTGCGGCTGCCACGTGTCCTGAATGAACGCGCCCAGTTCGTGGGCACCAAGTGCCTGCAACCCGAGCTGATCGGAAGGAATGCCCGGCACGGTCGCGGACTGCAGGTAAAGGAGCACGGGGCCGGCCACGACCGTCCCCGGCGGGCAAGCGCCGAGGGCGTTGGACGAGCCGTCGGAGCAGGTGACGTAGCGGCTGCCGTGGGTGGCGAAACCCATGAAGCCGTCGACAGAATCGAAGATGTAGCGGCCATTCGCCAGCCCGACGAACTGCTGCTTCACGCGGGTCCGGTTGTATTCGACTCCCGCCTTGAAGAGATGGCGGCCGGTGGCGAACGAAACGTTGTCGACCACCTGGAGCCGCGTGTCGAACGCCGGATCGATCGGAAGATGGAACGGCAGCCCGATCCGGAAGCCGTCGGCGAAGTCCATTGAGATATCCGGGAACGGCCGCCCGCCCAACAGGTCGAACTGCGACGGTCCAGCGGTCCGCGCGCCGGGCATTATCGGGCCGTCGTACCAGCGTGGCCGGTCCTCCCGCGCCCACTGGATGCGGAACTCGTTGGAGACCGCGTTGGTGAGCAGGGAGCGGAGGCTGCCGTTGACGGCGTGCGAGTACCCGCCTTCAATCCCGTTTGCGGATGCTCCCCAGGCGTCGACGTCGAAGGTGCCGTTCACCTGCTCCGCCCACGTGTAGTTGTACTTGACGGATGCCTGGTGCCGGCCGTCCAGGTTCAGGTCCACTTTGGCAAGGAGGGACCGCGCGTCGTCGGTTCGCCGGATCGGCCCGAACTCACCGTCGAACAGTCCCGGCCAGCGCGTCTGCAGGAACTGATCGAGCCGTTCCAGATTCCGCTGGTTCACCACGTGGCGGGTGGTCTGCTTCGTCTCGTCGGAAACCTGCTGGTCGTAGGCGACGAAGAAGAAAGCCCGGTCGCGGACGAGCGGACCGCCCAGTGTGGCGCCTGCCTGGTTGCGGCCGAAAGCCGGCTTCTCGCCGCCGCGCGCCGCGGGAAACGGCGCCGCGATCTCGTCCCATTGGCCGTAGTAGTGGGCCGAGCCGCGCAGGACGTTCGTTCCCGACTTCGTGATCACGTTGACGAACCCGCCGGCCGACCGGCCGTACTCCGCCGTCGCGCCCTGGTTCACGACCACCAGGTCTTCGATGGCGTCCTGATTGAACGTGAACGCGGGCCGTTGTCCGCCGCGCTGTTCTCCGAAGAAGGGGTTGTTGAAGTCGGCGCCGTCGACGATGAAATTGTTGAAGATGCCGCGCTGCCCCGCGATGTTCAGCTCGTCGCCGTCCGGCCCCTGCGAGATGGACGTGCCGGGGGTGAGCAGCGTCAGGTTCAGGAAGTTGCGGCCGTTGCTCGGCAGGCCGTCCACCACGTCCTCCTGAATCCGCTGCGAGCGCGTGACGTCGGTCGTGTCGACCACGGACGGCAGCTCGCTGACGACCGTCACCGTCTCGGCGGCCACGACGCGCAGCTCGACCTCCAGGTCGAGCGTCTCTCCCAGGCGGAGCACGGCGCCTTCGATCCGCTCGGTCCCGAATCCGGCGGCCGCCGGGGCCACCGTCAGGTCGTAGGTGCCCGGCGGCAGCAGCGTGCGCACGAAGGTCCCGGATCCGGACGTCTCCACCGTGGTCACGAGATCGGTGTCCCGGTTCTGGATGACGATCACCGCGGCGGGGACGGCGTCGCCAGCCGGATCGCGGACCGAGCCGCGGATGATTCCAGTCGTCGTGCCGGCCTGGGCTGCCAGATCCGCCGCGTTCACGCCGAGAAGCAGGGCCAGCAGCGCCGATCCGGCCAGACCGCGCGCCACGCGGTGGCTGCGACCCGCCCCGGACAGCGACCGCACCGGCTCAGACCAGGATCTCGCCATCCCACAACTGCCTGAGGAAATCGAGTGCCGGCAGGACCCGGACGTCGTCCCAAAGAGCTGCCCGCTGTCCCAGATAGATGCCATAGCACGTGGTCGCGCGCGGGTCGAGATGCTGCCTGACGCGGCGGAGTCCTCGCTGGAAGCGTCGATTCCAGCGCGCCGCCGCCTTGATCTCGATCGCCACGAACCCTGCGGGTGTCTCGCACAGCACATCCACCTCCGCGCCGTCGTAACTCCGCCAGTAATGGAGACGGTAGTGGCGTCCCGAGTAACGCAGAAAGGCCCGCAGCTCGTTCAGGATGAGTGTTTCCAGCAACGGCCCGCGCTCCTCCTGCGTCGGCGGGTAGGGCAGTCGGCCCGACAGCGCACGAACGACTCCTCCATCGAAGAAATAGAACTTGCTCTGCTGCACCTGCCTCGTCGCGGGCTTCAGCTTCCAGGCGGGCAGCCAGTATCCGATCAGTGTATCGGTAAGGATCGCGAAGTGGCTCTGCGCCGTCCTGCGGTCGATGCCGGCATCCCGGGCAATGGACGTGAAGTTGGTTGCCTGGGCATTCTGGCGGGCCGCGATCTCGAGGAAACGCGCAAAGGCGCCGAGGTTGCGTGTAAGCGCTTCGGCCTGAACTTCCTGCACCAGGTAGGTTTCGGCATAGGTGCGCAGGTAGTCAAGTGCATCGTCGCCGGCTACGGCCATGGGTAGCGTGCCTTGCGAGAGCGTCCGGTCAATGTCGAAGTTGAACGCCACCTCGGCTGATACCAGCGGGAACATGGTCGTGGTGACGGCCCTTCCCGCGAGCAGGTTGACGCCACGTCGGCGCAGCTTGCGGGCGCTGGAGCCGGAGAGCACGAAGCGCAGCCCACGGTCTTCGATGAGTCGATGCACTTCGTCCAGAAGCTCGGGGACCTTCTGTACCTCGTCGATTACCGCCCAGGAATCTGGTGGCAGGACCGCCAGTTCCCGGTACAGGTCGCCGGGGGTCTTGCTCAGCCGCAGGGCCTCGCGTGTGTCGAGCAGATCGTAGGTAGTGGCCGCCGGAAATCGGTCCCGAATCCAGGTGGTCTTGCCGGTGCCCCGCGGGCCGAACAGGAAGACCGAACGCTGGGGAGTAGGGAGGAGCCTGGCGTACACTACGTACTATTGTAGGCGAAAATAGTACATATTCGTGCGCGACAACGCCGCGCAGCAATAGTCGTCCGCGTGCGCTATCATGCGGGTTTGTCCAGTGGCGGATTTCTGCCGGGCCGGCCGGCGGCATTGCCTGAAGACGATGAGACGGACGATATCGCTTGCGGTCGGGTTGACGGTCGCGATCACGCTCGGCAGCGTTGAGCTGGCGGCTCAACGGGCGTCGGAGCGACGGGTGGCCAACCCGGGCGAAACGCAGTTCGACGTGCAGTTGCTGCGGCCGTCGGGCGGCCCGGTCGTGCCGATCTTCGAAGGCTGGTACCGGAATCCCGATGGCACGTTCGAGTTGTCGTTCGGCTACTTCAACGTGAACACCGAGGAAACCGTGGAAGTCCCCCTGGGGCTCGAGAACTTCATCGAGCCGACGGAGTTCGACGGCCGCCAGCCGACGCGGTTCGAGCCGGTGCCCGACAGTGACCGGCGCCACTGGGGCGCGTTCACCGTCACCGTGCCGGCGGACTTCGGCGACCGCGATGTGGTCTGGACGCTTCACGTGCGGGGACAGACGCTCTCGGTACCAGGGCGGCTGACCAGCCCTGCCTACGAGCTGGCCGGGTGGGAGTTTCCCGGCCGGTCGAGCGTGTCGCCGCTGCTGCGCCTGGCGCCTGAAGGGCCGGCGGGGCGCGGACCGAGAGGAATAGCCGGCGAGAGGCTGCAGGTGAAAATGGGAGCGCCGATCGATCTCAGCGCGTGGGTGGCCCGCGATGCGGTCACCGCCGTTGACGACGAGCGTCCGATCAACATCAAGTGGTTCAAGCACCAGGGCCCCGGCGACGTCACGTTCACGGAGCGAACAGCCGAGGTCGAGCCTGACGCCTGGGCACAGGAAGGCGGAGCGAAGGTGACCACGGCGGTGACCTTCGCCGAGCCCGGTGACTACCTCCTGCGGGTGCTGGCGTTCAACGTGATCCGGGAGTTCGAGTTCCAGTGCTGCTGGACCAACGGGTTCCTGCCGGTTACCGTAGTCCCGTGAATGCTGATCGGGAGCCGACGGAGAGAGAAATGACCATGGCGAAGCCGGATGGGCCGATTGCCGAGGGATGGAGTCGCGGAGTAGTTGCCGGGATGGCCGCGGCGCTGCTGCTGGCTGGCGCGGGCGCAGCACTGGCGCAGTCCGGCGCCGCGAGCGCGCCGGAGGAAGGCGACACCGCGCCGACGTTCAGCCGGGACGTCGCGCCGATCCTCCAACGCTCGTGTCAGCAATGCCACCAGCCGACCGGCATCGGACCGATGTCGCTGCTCACCTATCGGGAGGCGCGGCCCTGGGCGCGCAGCATCCGCGATCGGGTGGAAAGGCGCCTGATGCCGCCCTGGCACCTCGACCAGACCGTGGGGATCCAGGACTTCAAGAACGACATCTCGTTGACCGACGAGGAGATTGACACCATCGTCCGCTGGGTGGACGCGGGCGCGCCGGAGGGTGATCCGGCCGACCTGCCCGAGCCGCTGGAGTTCCCGCCGGCCGACGCCTGGGAGGTGGAAGCGATCCTCGGTCGCCCGCCCGACTTCATCGTCCGGTCGACGCCTTACACCGTGGTGGCCAACGGGCAGGATCAGTGGTGGGAGCCGGAGATCGACTTCGAGGGCTTCGATGTGCCCCGGTACATCCGCGCGGCCGAGTTCAAACCCTCCTACCCGGTCGGGATCAAGGTCACGCATCATGGGCACGCCGTGTTGCGCGGCGAGGAGCCGGCCGACGGCGAGGAGCGGCCACCCGCGGTGCGGCTGGTCGGGATGGGCATCGGCAAGCGGTTTGACGTGCTGCCGGAGGGCGTCGGGAAGCTGCTGCCGCCGGGGCCGGGCTCGGTTCGCTTCAACGTCCACTACTTCCCGGTGGGCGAGGAAGTGACAGAGGTGGCGGAGGTCGGCGTGTGGCTCTACCCCGAGGGCGAAGAGCCGCAGAAGGTGACCGCCGGCGAGCGGCAGTTCTACGTCGACGGCACCCATAGGGAGCGGCTGCGCGCCAGCGACATCCTCATTCCGCCGCACGGGCATCTGGTCCTCGAGGATCAGTACGTCATGGAGGAGGCGGCGCTGCTTCAGAGCTTCCGGCCCCATATGCACATGCGGGGCACCGAGATGTCGATGACGGCGCTCTATCCCGACGGTCGCCGCGAGCTGCTCAGCAGCGTCAACCGCTACGACCACAACTGGCAGATCGCCTACGTCTACGATGAAGACGTGCAGCCGCTGCTGCCCAAGGGGACCGTGCTGATGCTGCGCTCAAAGTTCGACAACACGGCCGCCAACCGGATCAATCCCGACCCGGATCAGTGGGTGGTGTTCGGAGCGCGGGGCGTCGATGAGATGTCTCACGCCTGGATCGGCATCACCTATCTCGACGACACCGAGTACGAGGAACTGGCCGAGGCCCGCGCGACTGCCGACGGCGCCGCCGACGAGTCGCAGTAGGCGGCGCGCCATCTGCCCTCCCGGCCGGGCCGTCGCCGGGCACGTTTCTGCGCGCGCAAGTTCGGGTTTGACGATCGCCCCTCGTGTCGATATCGTGCGTTTAGCGGGTTCCAAGGGGGGCAGCATGACCGTAAGGCTCGCTCATGTGGACGATCGTCCGCGAATCTCGCTGGCCCGCCATGCGCTCGCGTCTCGCCGTCTCCTGCGGCGCGCTGGCGTCCTGACCAGCCTGTTTCTGGCCGCGTGCGGTCCGAGCCCGAGCTTCGAGAGCGTCGAGATCGGCCAGACCGGCGTGAATGGAGCGGGGGAGGTGTCGGTCCCGGTGCCGCCCGGCGTGAACGAGAGCGGGGATCTTCTCGTGGCGGTCCTCGGCGTTCCGGGGAATCCGAATACCTCCGGGCCCGAGGGATGGACGGCGGTGCCCGGCCTCGGCGGCTTCAACGGCGCCACGTGTCAGGCGGATGGGCAGGGGACCGCGTGTCAACTGGCCGTCTTCTACAGAATCGCCGACGGATCGGAGTCCACCGCCTCCTTTTCCTGGAGTGGCCGGCGGCAGGCGGCAGCCGCCGTGCTGCGGTATTCGAACGTCGACGTGAACGCGCCGATCGGCGCCGCGGGACATACTCGCGGCTCATCGGAAACGCCGAATGCGCCGGTGGTTGAAACCACCCGGGACGGGTCCCGCGCGCTAAGGATCGCCGTCGGCGAGCTGGACGACGCGGGGCGGTTCCTGCAAGGGACCTTGGCGCTGACGGACGAACCTCCCAGGGTGCGGCTGAGCATCGTCTCGTTTCCTCCTGCCGCCGACGATCCGGCGAACGGCTGCGGCCCGCCGTTGTCCGCGTGCGCCCAGATCGAGCGCGCCGTGGGGCTGGCGGTGTCGGACACGCGTCACGCGTCGGCCGGTGCGTCCGGTCCCGTCTCGTGGGAGCTCGGCGGCGGCGACCAGTGGCTCACCGCCACGATAGAGATCAAGCGGCCGCCCGGGTAGGGGAGCCGAGGTCCGGCTATTGTGCGCGCCGGCCCGGCGCAACGTGCTAACGTCCGGGTTCCGGAGGAGCCACCGCGAGGGAGGTCGAGATTCCATGCCATCCATCAAGCGTAGGTTCTTGTCCTTGCTCGCCGCCGTCGGTCTGGCCGTCGCCGCCGCCTGTGGGGCCGCCGGCACGGATCGTGCCGAGACGACGGACCCGGCCGGCTCGTGTGCCGATCTGGCGTCGCTCGACCTGATCGACATGCGCATCGATGCCGCGGAATCGGTCGAGGCCGCTGACGGCGTCCCGGCGCATTGCCGCGTCGCAGGGGTGATCGAGACCGAGATCAACTTCGAGCTGCTGTTGCCCGAGCCGGACGCCTGGACCGGACGGTTCCTGATGGGCGGCGGCGGCGGATTCGTAGGCAGCGTGCAGAACCAGGCCCGCGGTCTCTATGCGTACGGCGGCGGTCCCCTCGCGCGCGGCTATGCGACGGTCGGAACCGACACGGGGCATGAGGGGGGCGGTATCGAGGCGTCCTGGGCGCTGGATCATCCCGAGCGCCAGGAGAATTTCGGGCACCGGGCGGTGCACCTCACGGCCGAGGCCGCGAAGTCGATCATCGGGCACTACTACGACCGCGGCCCCGACTACTCCTATTTCGTGGGCTGCAGCCGCGGCGGCGGGCAGGCGATGATGGAGTCGCAGCGCTATCCGGACGACTTCGATGGCATCGTGGCGGCCGCTCCGGCTTATCACTGGACGGGGATCGCGGCCGGCTTCGTGCAGAACCAGCAGGCGATTTATCCAACGGGCGACCTCGACGCACCGGTCCTGACGCCCGACACGCTGGAGCTGCTCGGCTCGAGCATCCTCGCCGAGTGCGATGACGATGACGGCGTGGTGGATGGCGCCATGACGGATCCTCGCCGATGCGGGTTCAAGCCGGCGGACCTGCCCCGCTGCCCCGGTGACGTGGCGGCGGCCGGCTGCGTGACCGCGAAGCAGCTCGCGGCGATCGAGCGCGTGTACGACGGTCCGACCTCGAACGGCGAACCGGTCTATCCCGGCTTCAACTACGGTGGCGAGAACGACCGCGGGGGGTGGGACTCGTGGGTCGTGGCCAGCGACGTGCGCCGCGCCGCGGGGGTGCCGAACGCGCAGTTCGGGTTCGGAACGGAGCTGTTCAAGTACTTCGTCTTCAGCGATCCGGAGTGGGACTACACGCAGTACGACTTCTCCACCTGGGCCGAGGACACCGCGTCCACGGCGGCCATCCTGAACGCGACCAGCACCGACCTGAGCGCCTTCCGGGACCGCGACGGGAAGATCATCTATTGGACCGGCTGGTCCGATCTGGCTCTCGCGCCCGAGGGGACCATCGACTACTACGAGCAGCTCGAGGCGGGCGATCCCTCCGCCCGCGACTACGCGCGTCTCTACATGTTGCCGGGCGTGTTGCACTGCGCCGGAGGCCCGGGACCGGACCGCGTGGACTGGGTGGAGGCGATCCGGGCCTGGGTCGAGGAGGATCGCGCTCCGGAGCGGCTGGTGGCCTCCAGGCACGAGGCGGACGGAGAGGTGACGCTCACCCGCCCGCTCTGCCCGTACCCGCAGGTGGCGGAGTACGACGGCAGCGGCGACACGAACGACGAGAAGAGCTTTCGCTGCGTGACGGCGCCGTAACGCCTTGGCGGGAACCCGGAGGCGCACGATGACGCGATACGGAAGGTCCGCCAGCATCCTGGCCGCAGCGGCCTGTCTGCTCGGGATGGCCTCCCCGACCGCCGGGCAGTTGCCGGGGGTCGAGGACGGCCAATGGCGCTATCTGGGCGGCGACGCCGGCCACACGCGCTCCAACCCGTGGCTCACCCAAATCAACGCCGACAACTTCGCCAACCTGGAAGTCGCCTGGATCTGGCGCGCTGACAACTTCGGACCCGGCGTCGAGTACACGGCGCGAGCCACGCCGGTGTTCGTCGACGGCGTGCTGTACACCGTCGCCGGCCAGCGGCGGCAGGTGGTGGCGATCGACGCCGCCACCGGCGAGACGCTCTGGACGTTTCGCGAGCCCGAGACGATGCGCTACCTCCGCTCGCCGCGCACCGACTTCGGCAAGGGAGTCGCCTACGCGGAAGTCGACGGCCGGGGCGTCGTCTTCATCACCTCGCCCGCCTTCTTCCTCTGGGCGTTGGACGCCGAAACCGGGCAGCCGCTCGAAGGCTGGGGCGAACCGGTCGACATTGATGCGTTCTCGCCGAACGGCGTGGTCGATCTGATACCGCCGCTGGTGGCCGACTGGGGTCCGTGGCTCGCGTGGGACGGCCCGTACGACCCGGACCACGGCATTCCCCAGCAACTCGGGATGGTCACCGCGTCGTCGCCCCCGATCGTGGTCAACGGCGTGGTCGTGGTGCTGGTCGGTCACGAGCCGAGCTACGACCAGACCCGCATCGAGAACGTGCCGGGCGACATCCTGGGTGTCGACGTCCGCACCGGCGAAGTGCTGTGGAAGTTCCACATGATCCCCCGGCCCGGCGAGTACGGCCACGAGACCTGGGAGAACGACGCCTGGCGCTGGTCCGGCGACATGTCCACCTGGGCGCCGGCCTCGGCCGACCCGGAACTCGGGCTGGTCTACCTGGTGACCAACGCCTCGACCGTCCAGTCCTACACGGGCCATCGGCCGGGCCACAACCTGTTCGGCGGAAGCGTCGTGGCGCTCGACGTGGCGACGGGAGAGCGGCGGTGGCATTTCCAGATCCACCACAGCGACCAGTGGAACTACGACATACCGACCGCGCCGATCCTGATGGACCTGACGGTCGACGGCGCGCGGGTGCCGACGCTCGTCCAGAACACCAAGCAGGGACTGATCTTCGCGTTCAATCGGGCCACCGGCGAGCCGCTCTGGCCGATCGAGGAGCGCCCGGTGATGCAGACCCAGGTGCCGGGCAACTACACGGCCCCGACGCAGCCGTATCCGACGCGGCCCGAACCGCTCGACCCGATCGCGGTCGATGGGCTGACCGAGGACTACGTGCTCGACTTCACGCCGGAGCTGAAGCGCGAGGCGCTGGAGATCCTGAGCGAGTTCCGGCTGGGGGGCCTGTACGTGCCGCCGTTGCCGTATCCGCATGACAACAACTACCGGAACGTCATCGGTTGCATGGGCGGGGTCAACATTTACAAGCCGCCGGTGGCCGACCCGACGACCGGGATCCTGTACGCGTCCCACAGCCGGACGTGCAGCGCGCCGCGCTTCATGGTGCCCACCAACGGCGTCGACGAGCCGCGCGGGTTGCCCGGGCGGTCGGCCGAGGCATGGCGGGGCCGGGAGCGGCACACGCCCACGACCGGCACGACGGTAGCGGCGTGGGCGCCGGGCGGTCCGGCCGAGTTTCCGGCGCAGATCGACGGATTGCCGGTGTATCGTCCGCTCTTCCAGGCACTGGCCGCCTACGACATGAACACCGGAGAGCGGTTGTGGGACATCCCGATCGGAGAGACGCCCGAGCGGTTCCGGAACCACCCCCGCCTGGCCGGCGTCGACGTGCCGAACCTGGGCGGATCGGGACACTCGATCCAGATGATCGTGGGCGATCTGCTGGTGCAGACCACCGAGGATCTGCGGGGCGAGGCGGAACTCAGCGAGAACGGCGAGCCGCTCCTGCGGGCCCGCGACAAGCGGACGGGCGAGATCGTGGCCAGCGTCGAGGTGCCGATTCCGGGCCAGTACGGCATGATGACGTACCTGGACGATGGCGTCCCGTACATCCTCATGCAGGCGGGCAGCGCGCGCCGCGGGCAACCCGGAGCGCTCGTGGCGCTACGGCTGCCGGACGACGCAACCCGGTAGCGGAGGACGGCACGCTGCTGCGCAAGTACCGGAGGGTGGACGAGTAGTCATGCGGTTTGGGAGCGGATGTTGACGCCGCGACTTCGTGTATAACGGGACCGCAGGAGGATGAGCATGAGCGCACAGTCAGGGACCACCGGCATGTCGTCGCCGGCCGGCAGGAAGAACCTCGTCGTTATCGCGGCCACGCTGGCGCTGGTGGTCGTGGCCGGAGGCGCGGTCTGGACCATGAACTGTCCGTGCGAGACCACGCCGGGCTTCATTCTGCTGGGTGACACCCACGAGGAGCCGGTCGCCGACTGGACCTTCGCGAACGACGTCTCGCTGTGCGCGATCCAGATCGGGATCTGGTTGAGACCCCACTCGGTGAACGTCAACTGCATGGCGACGCCGGAGGGCGAGCTCTTCATCAGTTGCTCGGTCGGCGACCAGAAGTACTGGTGTCCGCGGGTCGGGGAGGACCACGCGGGACGGCTCCGCCTCGATGGAGTCATCTACCCCGTCATCCTCAACCGGGAGATGGACCCCGCCATGCTCGACCATGTCTGGGCCGCACGGATCCGAAAGCTGCAGAAGCCGGCCGTGCAGGCGCGGCAGCCGGGCGGCGGCGGCGAGCCGCCTCCGCTCGATACCCCCCGGCCGGAGAGCTGGTGGACGTTCCGCGTCGAGTCCCGGTCATAGTGGTCATGTCGAAGACGACGCTGTATCTCGTTGTGGGTTTCGTGGTCGGCGCCGCGGCCGTGGCATACGCCGTCACGGCGCCGTACGAACGATTCCCCGGCGTGGTGATCGGCGGCGAGCTGACGCCGCCGCCTGCGGACTGGAACGCGATCAACGACGAGGGGGTCGTGCTGCTCAAGCTGGCGGGCTTTCCGCCGTTCGTGATCCGCATCGTGTACTCGACCGACGACGGCGGGATCATCACCGCCACCCGGCCCGACGGCGGCTACTGGGCCGCGCGGGTGCGGGGCGGGCGGGCGGACGGGTGGATCCGTATCGGGGATGCGACCTACGCGCTGACGGCGACGGAAATCCTCGGCGACGAGCGGATCCCGTACCTGGAGAGCTACGCCGCGAAGAACGGGATGAGCATGGGGTACGACTTCGACGGAGAGATCATCCCCGGCGCCAACGAACCGGTCCACACATGGGAAGTGTTCTACTGGACGCCCAGATAGCCGGTCTCCCGCGTGACGAGCGGCGGCGCGCGCGCCGGACGCGCGGGCCCCGCGGCAGGAGTGAGTCATGAAGCTGACGACGAGACTGCTGGTGCTGATCCTGTGCCTTGCCGCAACGGCCGCGGGTCCGGCGCACGCCGTTCAGGATCGCGGTGGGGCGGACGCCGAACCCGTGGTCTTGAGCTGGATGGGGACCACGTCACACGCCTGGGGCGCCTGGGTCCCGTCCGGGGCCTCCGTCGAGGACTGGGTCGAACAGGCCATCCCGCGGTGCGCCGACGAGGAATTCTGCGAGGTCAACGTCTTCGAGGGACCCGAGCACGCGACGCATGAGTTTCCGGTACCCGAGGCGAACCGCGCCGGCCTGAAGTGGGTCCTGCGGTACCGGCATCACGAAACCCCCCGCGTCGTGGTCGAAGAGGTGCGGACGGAGCCGGGGCGCGAGCCCCGCACGTGGACCTTCGATCGGTAACCGCGGGCCGGCCCGCTGGCGCGGGGACCGGTTAGCGCGCGGCTTCGGCCTCCTGCCGCTCGATGTTGCGGTAGACCTCCTGGATGTGCCGGATGTCGTGGTTGCCCTCGTGGCAGGCGTACTCGTACATCGGCCCTTCGGTGGCCATGATCGGAACCTCGGCGCTCCACGGCTGGTCCCAGGTGTCCGGATCCTCGACCGTGAAGGTGAAGTGGATCAGGTCGTCGGCCACGCGGGTGAACCGCTCCACCACCTTCAGGTGGCGGCTCGAGCCCTGCCACGCGGTCTTGTCGTTGAAATGGCTGCTCTCGATGACCAGAGTGTCGCCCTCCCAGTATCCGCGGGAGTCGCCCGGCCACTGGCGGATCTTCTCCGACATGGCCGGCCGCCCGTCGATCGGGATGATCCGGGGCCCGTTGGTGCTCTGCTCGGTGAAGATGACGATGTGCGCCGGCGTCTGCAGGATGTGGTGGATGTCGTTGTACGAGGGCGGTTGCATCGGCGGCGCGTTGTAACGGTAGTTGAGGCAGCGCTCGCTGTGCGGGCGCAGCTCATAGCCGTCGAAGGCCCCCCGGTCGCCACGGGCCGCGCGGCTTGCCGCCGCCCGCGCCTCGGCCTTTGCGTTGCGTGGGGGGATCCGGCCGTTCGGCGGGTCGGTGATCAGCGAGGTGCGCCGGGTCGACAGCCCCTTCGGCACCGGCGTGGCGAGCCAGATGGCGTTGTCGTAGTGGACGTAGGTCTCGTCGCGGTGGGTCTGGTCGAGGGCCCGCGCGCGTTCCTCCGGGTCCTCGATCTCGATGACGAAGCGCGCCAGCGGGTCGGCTCCGTCAACCGTCAACTGCGACACAAGTTCCGCGAACTCCTCCTCGGTGTAGAACGCCTGGTCGCCCAGATACTCGGGACGCTCCATCGGCGTGAAGGTCTGCGTCGTCCAATAACCCTGCAGATCGGGCTGCCCGTCCGCCAGGCGAGGCATCTCCCAGTTCGAGTCCGGATCCGGGGCGCTCCCGGACTGGCCCTGGGCGAATGCGGCGCCGGAAGCCAGCAGAACGACCGTGAGTACCGTGGCGACCGTTCGAAGACGATGATCCATCTCAAGCCTCCCTGGGAGGTTCCCGTGTTTCTCGGAGTGCACCCATGATCGCTCATGTTCGGGCCGTTCGCAAGCCCCCCGGGACACCGGCGGTAGCAGTAGGATTGGCTGCTCGGACATGCAGCAAAAGGGGGGAGAACTCATGATCAACGAACGGCCCACCCGGTTCGCCTGCGTCGGGCGGCCACTCGCAGCCGTCGCGCTGGCCCTCGCGCTGCCGGGCGCGGTGCTGGCGCAGTCCCATCCACCGCCGCCCCAGCCCCCGTCGGTCCAGACGCCCACGGCGCAGACGATCCGGATCGAGCGCCTGCTCGACGGCCCCATCATCACCCCGGACATGGACGGGCGGATGGGCAGCAACATCGCCGGGCCGTCGCTCATCCGTGTGCCGGACTGGATCGAGAATCCCCTCGGCCGCTACTACCTGTACTTCGCCGATCACCGGGGCGTCTATATCCGGCTGGCCTACGCGGATGCGGTGACCGGACCCTGGACCATGTACGAACCGGGGACGCTGCGGATCGAGCAGTCCCATTTCCCCACCACGTGCCCGCCGTGCGGCGTCGACTCGGCGAATCCGGCCGGCGCGTATGCGCACATCGCCTCGCCGGACGTGCACGTGGACGATGCGCGTCGGGAAATCGTGATGTATTTCCACGGGCGCGAGCGCGACCCGCAGGTGACCCGCGCCGCGGTATCGAGCGACGGCCTGCACTTCGAGGGACGCCCCGAGATCCTCGGCCGGCCCTACTTCCGCGCCTTCCGGCACGACGGCTACGTCTATGCCCTGGCGATGCCAGGAGTGATGTACCGCTCGGCCGACGGCCTGACCGGCTTCGAAGAGGGGCCGGACCTGTTCAACCCGAACATGCGGCACTCGGCCCTGCTGAAACGCGGCGATCGGCTGTTCGTCTTCTGGACGGAACGGGGCGATGCGCCGGAACGGGTGTGGTTGGCCAGCATCGATCTCTCCGGCGACTGGCACGACTGGCAGGCGAGCGAGCGGGTGGAGGTGCTCCGCCCGGAACGGCCGTGGGAGGGTGCGGACCTGCCGATCGAGCCGTCCCGCGGCGGCGCCATCAACGTGCCGGTAAACCAGTTGCGCGACCCGGCCATCTTCGAGGAAGACGGCCGCGTCTACTTCCTGTACGCGGTCGCCGGCGAGCACGGGATCGCCCTCGCTGAAGTGCATCTCGACCCGTAGCCTCAGCCGTCACGTGCGCGAGGTCAGAGAGCCAGGACGCGCCGGAGTCCGGCATCCACGCGCGTCATGAGTCGGGGAGAAATCTGTCCCGTCCGCCGCGAGAGATAGACTTCGTCAAGGGTGACGATCTGCGTGACGTTGGCGACAGAGTCGTTCGGAAGCCCCGTGTTCTTCGCCGGCAGGAGGACGTTGCCGGGCATGTCAACGAGCCGCACGTTCGACGTCAGGATCACCCCCAGAACCGTCCTGAGCCTGCTTCTGTTGTAGGCGTCCGCCTGGACGATGAGAATGGGGCGGGCAAACCCGGGTTCCGAGCCGCGAGGGTCATCGAGGTCCGCCCACCATACTTCCTGCCGCGCGATTACCATTTCGTGGAACGAACGCTTCGGGCCTGAGCTGCCCGCAATGCAGGATCGACGGCGCTCGATTCCCGGGCGACGACTTCGTTCAACCTCGACGTGACGTCGGCGTCCCGGTGCTTGGCCAGGTAATCGGC
Organism: Vicinamibacterales bacterium; assembly: GCA_965202655.1. Classification (GTDB taxonomy): domain Bacteria; phylum Acidobacteriota; class Vicinamibacteria; order Vicinamibacterales; family UBA8438; genus VXRJ01. The sequence continues at coordinate 1,777,243 of CBDBBK010000001.1, forward strand.
GACCGCTACGGCGAACAACTCGCTTCTGGATACCCCCTGGCGTTTCGCCAGGTCGTTGACGGACAGGAAGAGTTCGTCCGGGAGTGAAATGGCTGTTTTCATACCATTATCCTACCTCAGTTATACCCCTGGGTGGAGGGGCATGGGGAGGGGGCGACGGCGCCGTTTCTTCGGGGCTTGACATGCTATATCTGAATTTATATAGTAGCTATGTCGTCATTGATATAGCGGCATGAGCCTCAACCACATCCTCCTCGGTCTGCTCCGCGACCCGGCCACCGGGTACGACCTCAAGAACGCGTTCAGCCAGTCCGCCCGGCACTTCTGGTCGGCGGAACTGAGCCAGATCTATCCCACGCTGAAGCGTCTTGAGCAGCGCGGATTGCTCCGCAGCCGGGTCGAGCCGTCCCCGAAGGGTCCCAACCGCAAGGTCTATTGGTTGACGGACGAAGGTCGGGCGGAACTGCTCCGCTGGTTGCACGCCGGCCCGGCGGTCGGCACGGAGCGTTTCGCGTACCTCGCGCAGCTCTACTTCATGGATGCACTCGGAGACCTTCAAGAAACCCGGGCGTTCATGACGGCGCTCCGGGAGAGCCTGGCCCGCTGGCTGGCGCAACTCCAGGCGGTGGAGCGCGAGGTTGTCGCCGCCCACGGCGGTGCTCCGGAGCATTACAGCGACGGTGGTTTCCACCGCTTCGCGGCGCTGCGAATGGGCATCCATTCCGTCGGTGCGAAGGTTGCCTGGTGCGACGAGACACTCGCGGCCATCGACCGGCGCCTCGCATCCGCCCGCACGACGGAAACCTCAGTCGGAGCCGAATCGCAGGAAGAACGAGGGGAGCCAGCATGACCACCATCTCTGGCTGGGTACTTGATGTTTTTGTTCTGGCGCATGTCGCCACCGGATTCGTCGGCCTCGCGGCGTTCTGGATTCCCATCTTCGCGCGTAAGGGAGGCCGGCTGCATGTACAAGCCGGCCGCGTCTACGCGTACTGCGCCTACGTGGTGACCCTGTCGGCGGTCACGGTGTCGGCCGGACGAATCGTCTCCTATCAGGTCCAGGGCATCGGCCTTGCGGAGCGGCCCGATCTGTACGGCTTCGCGCTCTTCCTCGGCTACCTGGGCGTGGTGACGTTCGCCACGGTGCGCCAGGCGATGCGCGTCGTGGCGACGCGCCGAACGCCGGAAAAGCTGCGGACTCCCTTCCATGAGGGGCTCGCCTGGGCCTCGATCGCCGGCAGCGTCATCGTCATCGCCTACGCGCTCGGGGTCTGGTCCGATCTGTCGCCCATCCTTCTGGGGCTCAGCCCGATCGGCCTCTTCACGGGGCCGGGCATGCTGCGCCTGATGCGAAACCCGGGGGCCCGGCACATGGGCTGGTTCTACAGCCACCTCGGATCGATGCTGGGGGGCGGCATCGCCTTCCACACGGCGTTCGCCGTCTTCGGAGCGCAGCGCTTCTGGGCCTACGAACTCACCGGACCGTTCGCCATCGTCCCGTGGATACTCCCGACCCTCGTCGGGATCCCCGCCATCATCATCTGGACCCGCCACTACCGGCGGAAGTTCGGTCCGGCGGCCTCGGCCGCGGCGTAGACGTCAACTAACCGGCGCGAGTCTTCGTGTCGCGGCGGTAGCGGCTCTCCATGTACTCGTCCACCCAGCGGCGGGAGCTGCGCCAGTGACCGTCGGGGCCGCGCGTGGCTCGCAGCCGGCCGCGTTCCGCGGCGGCTCTCAGCGCCGACGCCTTCATGTCCGGCGTTTCGAGTGCGGCCAGTGGCACGAGGCGCGCGGGGCCGGCCACTGCCGGAATGACGAACCGGTGCAGGTTGTTGAGTATCGCGCGCGCGAGCATCTCTCCCAGAAGGCTCGGCTCGCCGGCGTCGGCCCGCCGCAGTGCCTGGAGATACCGGGCGCGGTCACGCTTGTAGATGATCGCCGGCGGGTAGCCGAGCCGGACGAGTACGAGGTTGAGGATCAGCCGTCCTGTCCGGCCGTTGCCGTCCAGAAAGGGGTGGATCTGCTCGAAGCGGCAATGGGCTGCGGCGAGCGACTCGGGGAACGTAGCCTCAGTTGCGTCGAGTGCGTTCACGCGGTCGACCCACGTGGTCATTTCCCCGGGAATGAACGGCCAGGACACGGGCGTCATGCCGCTGGGAAAAGAACGGACCTCGTGTTCGCGGAAGTTGCCGGGGACCTCGCGCGAGGTCGCGCTCGAATGCGGCGACACCTGCCACACGGGCGCCAACGCCGCATGGTGCACCTGCCGCACCTCCTCCAGAGTCAGGATCCGTTCGGGATGCGCGGGCCCGGTCGGACTGATCGCCTGACGATAGACCCAGTCCGCGGCGTCGGCGTAGCCGCGCACTTCCATGTACTCGCGCAGTTCCTTGCTGCCGACCGCCCTTCCTTCGCTGAGGAGTCGCTCGACTTGCTTCAGGACCAGCGCGTTGCCTTCGATGGCGGTGGAATGGTGGGCTTCTTCGTACCAGATGTCACGCCAGATGCCGGCGGCTTCCGCTTCAATCGGGCTCGGCAGACCGCCCAGTCGTTCCCGCAACTCCGCGATCTGAATCGCGAGCTGGCGGTAGATGTCCGCGCGCCGGGGCCTGCCGCGGTGCTGCGGAAAGTGTTCGGCCATCAAGGGCTAAATCTACCGAACACTTTCGTTCGGCTACAGTCCAACGGACAGGCTTCACACGTGAACCGGCGCTACGCGTGACGCAACCCGATCAGAGGGCGCGCTCGAACAGGGCGAGGAGGCGGCTCCACGCCCGCTCCGCCTGCGCCTCGTGGTAGACCAGCGTATCGGGCGGGCACCAGCCGTGCAGGGCGCCCTCGTACACCTCGATCTCCGCCGGCAGACCCGCATCGTCAAACGTCTCGCGCAGGACGTCCTTCGCCTCGGGCTGGTTCTCGTCGTCGTTCTCGGCGATCGCGAACAGGTAGTGGGCCGTCATCTGCGGCACCAGCAGATGGGGGCTGTCCGGCTGATCGGTCACGAGGCCGCCGCCATGGAACGACGCGCCGGCGCCGATGCGGTCGGGCAGCGCGGCCGCCGTCCGCATCGTGATGGGGCCGCCCATGCAGTAGCCCATCGTGCCCATCTTCCGGCTGCTGTCCACCGACGACTGGTCGTCGAGGAAGCCGACGAACGCCCGCGCGTCTCGTACGTGGGTGTCCGGGTTCAGGGTACCCATCAGCGGCATCAGCGTTTCGCGCAGCGCCGCGAAGTCCGTCGAGTCGACGATAGGCGCCCGCTGCGTCCGGTAGTACTGGTTGACCACCAGGACCGAATAGCCCGCTTCCGCCAGCCGCCGGCCCATCTGTCGCTTCGCCGGCCGCAGGCCGAAGGCGTCGGGCCAGATGAGGACGCCGGGATGGGCGCCGCTGGACGGGTGCACGAAATAGCTGTCGCACGTGCCATCGGGGGTCGTCACCTCGATCTCGGACTCGGTGACGTCCTGGGCGTTCGCGGCCCGAGGCAGCAGCATCGCGAGGCCGGCGCCCGCCGACACGGCTCCGAACTGCCGGCGCGTCAGCCGCTTTGCACTCAGGTAACGGGTGGTATCGGCGTCGGTTCTCAAGTCACACATCTCGGCCTCCTTGCTTGGGTCCCCGCGAACAAACGGCGAACCCCGTGAGCGTCCCGCCTGATATTACTCGACCTGTAGCGCTATACAACGGCGTGCCGGGATCCGTTTACACTGCCCGCTGCCAGAACGGTTGAATGAACCGGTCCTGTCGCCAGGCCCGCCGCAGCAGAACAACGCTCGCCAGCAGGCATACGATGATGGCGAAAACGGAGCCCTCCACGCCCAGATCTCCACCGGACAGCAGATCGGGTCCGCTCAAACGGGACTGGAAGAGGCTGTCGACCTGCACCCCCGAGAGATTCGGTCCGAAGACGCCCGCCTGCATGAAGTTCCATCCGAAGTGGATACCGATCGCGAGCCAGAGCCGCCGGGTAAGGACGTAGGCGGAGCCGAGCAGCACGCCGGCTTCGATGCCGATTGCCGCGGCGCCGTAGAGCGACGCGTTCGGATTGCTCAGGTGCGCGAGTCCGAAGAGAGCCACCGTGATTACGAACGCCAGCCAGGTTCCCAGTGCTTCCTCCGCGATCCGGAAAACCACGCCGCGGAAAATCACCTCCTCGATGTAGCTGGAAATCGCGGCGATGCCGAAGGCGGTGCCCAGGGCCGTCCAGGGATTGATGCCCTCGACGTCGTAGAAGCCGAGCGCGGCGACGAGCGCCACCGTCACGGTCAGGCAGCCCGCGCCGATCAGCACGCCGCCGGCCGTCTCGCCCGCTGCGCCGTGAAGGGCGAGTTCCGCGACGGAACGCCGCTCGATGAGACGGACGACGCCGCGGTACGTGAAATGGACGGCCAGAATCGGCAGCGCGACCATCAGCAGGGCGCTCGCCCACCGCGTTCCGAGAGCCTCGGAGAGACTGGTGGCCAGCGGCTGCAGCAGGGCGAGGACGGCGCCGATGCCGCCGATGAACAGGAAGATCCGGACCAGCGGAAAATGGGCTGTCCGATGAAGCCAGTGGGTTGGTGACCTGGGTTCGCGGGTCGCCGATTCGTCCATCCGCGGGTTGTACCGTAGCCTCCGGAGCAGCGCAACCCGCCAGACACCGCGGCCAGACGGGGGTCGGCTTTTTTCCCGTTGAAGCGGCCGGCGGTTCTGGGGAATGATGGGGCGCAGAACGGGTTGCAGGATTCGCCGGCCCGGATCGGGGCCGGTTGCGGGGGAGAGCGGATGGTCAAACGGTTTCTGAAAGCAACGGTGGCGGCCTGTGGTCTGGTGGCGTTGACGGCGTCGTGCGGGCCGACGGGCGACGCGGACCCCGAGGCCGGCATGGATGCCGAGCCAGCCCCGGACGCGGCCGGGGAGGTGGGCGAGGCCGCGAGCGACATCGACATGACGCAGATCGACATCGGTGATTTCACATTCGACGTCCGCGTGGCCGGTCCGGACGACGGCGAGGTGGCGTTCCTGCTTCACGGCTTCCCGCAGACGTCCTACGAATGGCGGCACCAGATTCGTGCGCTGGCCGAGGCCGGGTTCCGCGTGGTGGCGCCGGATCAGCGCGGCTATTCGCCGGGGGCGCGTCCGCCGGACATTGAGGACTACGCACTGCAACTTCTGGTCGGCGATATCCTCGGTCTCGCCGACGCCATCGGCGCGGACCGGTTTCACATCGGCGGCCACGACTGGGGCGCGGTCGTGGCCTGGGCGGTTGCGGTGACGGTTCCGGAGCGCGTAATCACGGCGAATCCGGTTTCGGTTCCCCATCCGGACGCCTTCGCCGCGGTGCTGAGCGACCCGGAGTCGTGCCAGGTCGAAGCGTCCGCGTATTTCGACCTCTTCGTTCAGCCGGACTCCGAGGACGGCTTTCTTGCCAACGGCCACGCCGGGCTGCGCGCCATCTTCGCCGGCATCGACGACGAGGCGATCGAGGAGTACGTGCGCGTGCTCGGATCGAAAGCGGCGCTCGGCTCGGCCCTCAACTGGTACCGCGCGAACATCGCCAACCGTAATCTCGAGGGTCCGGCCGCCGGCAACGTGACGGTGCCAACGATGTTCACGTGGAGCGACGGCGATACCGCACTCTGCATCGACGGCGCGGTTCTCACCGAGCAATACGTCGAGGGCCCCTACCGCTTCGAAGTCCTCGAGGGCGTGAACCACTGGATTCCCGACCTCGCGCCGGAAGCGATGTCGTCCCTGCTCGTCGAGCACATCACGCAGTACTCGGAGCGCTGACGGTGTCTGTCGGGTGCGGGATCAACGGCCGATAGACTCCATAGCATCACCCGGCGTTCTACGATGGGCCTGTTGCCGACGTCTCCCGCACCTGGCGCTTCAAGCCGACCCGGCTCGACGCGCCGTCCCTGGTCCCGAACGGTTCGGTCGCCTCTCGCCTGGGCTGCCGGCCTGATTGCTGTCGGCGCGGTCGTCTCGCTCGCCGCGCAATCCGAGTCCACCCTGGAACATCTGCTGACCGGGCAGATGGACTTCTCGGCTGACGATCTGCGCGCTCTGGATGATGGCGCGGTCGTGATCACCACCCTCGACACCCGAGTCCGGCAGGAGCTTGCGCACATCGGCGTGGTTTACCTCGATGCGTCACCCGGCGAATTCGTCGATCGCTTCCGCGACATCGAGGCGTTCGAGAGCGGCCCCGGCATTCCGCAGATCGGTCGATTCAGCAGCCCTCCGCGGATGGAGGACCTGCAGGATCTGACGTTGCCCGAGGCGGACCTCGAGGCGCTGCCGCATTGCCGTCCCGGTGACTGCGAGCTGAAGCTCTCGACGGACGGGATGGAGCGATTCCGGAATGAGGTGGACTGGTCGTCGCCTTCCGCCGCGCAGGAGGCCAACCAGATCGCCCGGGACATGATCCTCGAGTTGCTTCTTGCCTATCAGACGGAAGGCAACCGCGCGCTCGGTTACTACGCGGACAGCGACAAGCCGATGCTGGTGGCCGAGCAGTTCCGCGGCCTGCTCACCAACCGTGACCCGCTACCCAACTCGGTTCCCGCGTTGCTCACCTATCTGGAGCACTACCCGCTGGGGTTGCCTCCGGGCGCCGACGAGTTCTTCTACTGGACGGTGGCCGACTTCGGCCTCAAACCGACCATCCGCGTGAATCACGTCACGATTTACCCGCTGGTTGACGGCTCGTTGCCGGGCGACGCCTACGTGATCGCGATCAAGCAGCTCTACGCCAGCCACTACTTCCACACCACTCTCGAACTCCGCTTCGTGACCGACCACCAGCTCGAATCCGACCGGCACGGCTCGACTCTCGTTTCGATCACGCGGTCGCGCAACGATGGGATGACCGGCTTCAAGGGGTTCTTCCTGCGTCCCGTCATCCGAGGCCGCTCGCGCGACGCCGTGCGTGGCTATCTGGAGCATGTCCGCCGGCAGGTCGAGCGGCCCGCCTCGAAACACTCCTGGAGCGCGTCGCCGCCGCCCGTACCCTGAGCCGTCGGTCCGCGCGCTCCTCTCGACTCACCGGGGTGGTTCTGTCATTCTCACGGAACTGGCCGGGACAACCGCGGTGGCCCACATTCGCCCCGAGGGAGGCATAGTCATGGCGAGGAGAAATTTCCGAAGCACAGTGGCCGGCGTCGCCGTACTCGCCCTGCTCGATGCGGGGTCAGCCGCAGGACAGGCGCTGCCCGATCCCCCACCCGCCGACCGCCAGCCGGTCGGCCTTTCGGCCCCGCGCATCGCGCCGCTCCCGGAATCGCAGTGGACCGACGAGCATCGCCGCCTCGTGGAGAGGTACGGCCGGGACGGGCGCGCCGACAATCAGCTCCACACGTTGCTCAAGGTGCCGGCGATCGTGGAAGGGCTGCTGCCGTTCACGGTCTATCTGACGGAAGCGTCGACGCTGTCGCCGCGCCACCGATCACTCCTGATCCTCCGCGCCGCGTGGCTGTGCGGGAGCCAGCCGATCTGGGCCACGAACGCGGCGCGCGCGCGTGACGGCGGGATGACCGACGGCGAGATCCGCCGCATCGCCGAGGGGCCGGAGGCGGCCGGGTGGGACCCGTTCGAGCGAACGCTGCTGCAACTGGCCGATCAGTTGTACCTGAACTCGTCGGTGACCGGCGCCACCTGGAGCGCGCTGGCCGCACGCTACAGCGAGCACAACCAGATCGACGCGGTCGAGACCGCCAATCACTTCATCGTGCTATCGATGATCTACAACGCGTTCGGCGTCCAGCCGGATGGCGACACGCCCGACCGGCTCCCCCGCGACGTGCCGTACCGGATCTCGGTTCCCGAGCGCGAGCCGCGGCTGACCGCGGCGCGGCTGGAACCGCTCGACGGGCCGGGCATCGCGGTCAGGCGGACCTTCGCGCGGCATCCCGCGATGGCTGAGGCACGCGGACCGCGGGCGGGCTACATCAACCGGGTGTCGCCGCTCACCCCGCACGATCGGGAGATCCTCATCCTGCGCATCGGGTGGAACTGCCAGTCGGTGTACGAGTGGGCCAAGCACGTCGGCACGGTTGGCCGCGCGCGCGACCACGGCGTCGACCCGCGGGCGGTGGCCCTTGGCCCGGACGCGCCGGCCGCGGGCGGCCGGGAAGCGCTGCTGCTGCGGGTGGTCGACGAGCTGTACCGGAACGCGATCGTCTCCGAGGAGACCTGGCGCGCTCTCACGGCGGAGTACGACCTCGTGGAGGCGATGAGCGCCGTCTACACGCCCAGCTCCTACCGGGCGACGTCGATGTCGCTCAATGCCTACGGCGTACAGCTCGAACCGGGCGACGAGGGATTCCCGGACGTGCCGCTGCGCTGAGGCGTCGGCTCCGGCTCAGTCCGGCAGCCGGAAGGCGATCAGCCCCGGCACTTCGCCGCCAACGGTCAGGGCGATGTGCTGTCTGCCGTCGAGCAGGTAGGTCATCGGCGTGCCCAGTGCGCCGCCCGGCAGGTCGATGGACGCGACTTCGACGCCGGTCGACTTGTCGTAGGCCACCAGCCGCGGTCCGTCGTCCGTGCCGCCCGCCACGAGCGCGTGGAACAGCAGCGTCTTCGTCAGCAGCGGCCCGCTGCGGCCGCCATCCCCGCCGACCGGCGGCAAGTCGAGGTCGCGCAACAGCGGATGGTTGCGGATCCGGTCGCCGTTGCCCGTCGGGATCATCCACGCGTGCTCGCCAGTGTTCATGTCGATGGCGGTCATCCGCGTGTACGGGGGCTTCCAGAGCGGCAGGCCGCGCGGCATCACCGGGCCGCCGGTGATGGATCGCCGGATGTAGCGTAGTGTCGACGGCTCGTTGGGTTCCGGCTCGCCGAGCTGAATCACGGAGTGGGAGTTGCGCGACGGCACGTACAGGATGCCCGTCTCGGGATCGACCGCCGCCCCCGACCAGTTGGCGCCGCCCCCGACGGACGGGCGCATGAGGGTGCCCCCCAGCATCTGCGGCGTGTAGATCGGACCGAGACGCAGCCCTTCCACCGCCGCGACCGCCATCTGCCGGATCTCCGGCGTGAAGTCGACCAGGTCCTCGATCGACGTTCCCTGATACTCGAACGGCGCGGGCTTCGTGGGGAACGGCTGCGTCGGCGACAGAACCTCGCCTTCCAGATCGGTGTCCGTCGGCACCGCGCGCTCCTCGATCGGCCAGACCTGCTCGCCGGTCACGCGGTCGAAGACGTAGACGAATCCCTGCTTGCTGACCTGCGCCACCGCCTTGATCTCCCGCCCGTCCACCGTGATGTCGAGCAGGTTCGGCGCGGTCGGCAGGTCCCAGTCCCACAGTCCGTGGTGGATGGTCTGGAAGTGCCACTGGCGCTGGCCGGTCTCCACGTCCACCGCCACGATGCTCTCCGCGAACAGGTTGTCGCCGAGCCGGTGACCGCCGTAGTAGTCGCTCGTCGGCGTGCCGATCGGGAGGTACACGTAGCCCAGTTCCTCGTCGCCGCTCATCATCGACCAGATGTTGGTGTTGCCGCTGTAGCGCCACGACTCGTTCAGCCAGGTGTCCGCACCGAACTCGTCGGCGCTCTGCGGCACCGTGTGGAAGTCCCACTGGTGGCGGCCCGTCCGCACGTCGTAGGCGCGCGCCCAGCCCGGCGTCGCTTCCCTGGTGATCGTGCGGTCGTTGATGGTCGAGCCGACGACTATGGTGTCGCGGATGATCAGCGGCGGCGACTGCGAGGTGATGGTCAGCAGGTTGAGGATGTCGCGCCGCCCGCGCTCCGAGCGTGGCACGCCGACGGTCAGGTCCACGCGGCCGTTGTCGCCGAACTCGGGGTCCGGGAGGCCGGTCTTCGCATCTACCGCGACGAGGTGTCCGTCGCCGGTGCCCCACACGATGCGCGCCTCGCCGTCGTTCTCCCAGTAGGCCACGCCGCGGTGGCGCCATTCGGCAACCGCCGGCGTCCCCGACTCGTAGGCGCGCGGATCGTGCACCCACAGCGTTTCGCCGGTGCGGGCGTCGATGGCCACCGCGCGGTAGAGCGGCGTGCTCAGGTAGAGCACGCCGTCCACCATGAGGGGCGTCGCCACCAGCGAGCTGATGGACGGACGGGAGCGCCGCTGCGTTCTGCCGTCCCAGGTGGTCCAGCGGTCGGGTTCCTCTTCCTGCAGGATGTCGAACAGCTGGTCGGCCGCGATCAGCGAATCACCGGCCGGCGTCGAATGGACGAGGTGGGTGTCGACCGACTGCCAGTGCCACAGCGTCTCCAGGTCCGCGACGTTGTCGGCCGTGATCTGGTCCAGCGGCGAGTACTTCGTGCTGCCGGTGTCGCCCGCGTAGGTGCGCCATTCGCCGTCCGCCGGCGCCCCGTACTGCGCGCTGGCCGGAGCCGCCGCCAGGAATGCCGATGCCGCAACCACAACCGCCGCCTTCCGCGCGTTGAGCCGTCGCATGGCGCTGCCTCCCGTGACGTCAGAAACGGACGCAGCAAGCCTATCTGTTTCCGATTAGCGGAGGGGCGGAGATCCTGATCGCGGGCGCACGGCGGCGGCTAGCCAGCTCGCAGCGTGGCTAGCGGGTCGGCCTTCGCGGCGCGCCGTGCGGGTACGAAACAGGCAAGCAGGGCTACGCCCGCCAGCAGGAGGCCGGTGAAGGCAAATACGATGGGGTCGGTCGGGCTCACGTTGACGAGAAAGCCGGTGGTCAGTCGCGTCGCGATGGTCGCCGCGACCGCGCCAAGCGCCATTCCCATCGTCGTTAGCAGGATGCCTCGAACGACCGCCAGCTTGGCAATGGAGGCGGAGGTCGCGCCCAGTGCGGTGCGGATGCCGAACTCCTTGCTTCGTTGGATGACGGCGTGCGACACGACACCGAAGAGTCCGACGACGGCGAGAGTCAGGCCGAGCATGCCGAACATCCCAATGAGTGCGGCGCCGACGCGCACGCTCGCCAGCATCGGTTTCGAGCGCACTGCGGCGACCATACTGCCGGCATCGAGGATCGCCAGCGTGGGATCGAGCCGGCGGATAGTGTCGGTGACCATCGAGGTCGTAGCGCTCGCCGATCCGTCCGTGCGGACGTGGAGCGTGGCCGAGGCCCCGAGCCGGCGGCCGAACGGATACAGAACGAAGGGTTCCCGGTCGAACGCCGACTGGGACATGTGCGCGTCACGCACGATGCCGATCACCTCGAACGGAGCGCCGCCCGTGTGGACGTTGACGATCCGCCGTCCGATGGCGTCCTCTCCGGGCCAGAACTGGCGCGCCGCGCGTTCGCTCAAGAGGGCCACCTGCCGGTCGCCGGCCGCGTCTTCTTCGCGAAAGCCGCGCCCGCGGATCACCGGAATGTCAAGGGTGTCGAAGAAGTGCGGGTCGACGTGGTTGACGGAAACCATCGCGTCATCGGGTTCCGGCGCGGTGCCACCGTCCAGAGTGAACACGCTTCCGGAGCTGCCGCCTGGCGACATCGGCGCCCGGCGTGCCCAGCTCGCCGAATTGACACCCGGCAAGGCGACGACAGCGTCGATGATCTCCCGGTAGAGCGCGCGGGCTTGTTCCTGGTCGTACCCCTGCGCCACCGGGTCGACCGACAGCACCAGGACATCAGCAGTTCGAAAACCGAAGTCGATCGCACCGGCGTTCCTGCTGCTCTGTACAAACAGACCGGCGCAGATCAGGAGCAGCATGGAAACGGCGATCTGCGTCACTACAAGTCCGTTCGTGAGTCGCAGGCCAGAGGTGTCTCCACTGGATTCGCGGCCGCCAGAGCCGATGGTGCGCGCGAGTTCCATCCGCGTAGCGCGCACGGCTGGGGCGAGGCCGGCTAGCAGCCCGGCGGCGATTGCGACGGTCGCGGCAAACCCGAACACTCGCCAATCCAGGGACCGGTCAAATGCGAACCGTAGGCCGGTGGCCGTTGCCGCGGTGACGCCGAAGAGTTCGGCGGCCCAGAGCGCGAAGATCATGCCGCCGGTTCCGCCGAGCAGCGCCAACAGCACACTCTCGGTGATCAACTGCCGCATGAGCCTCCACCGGGTCGCACCCAGGCCCGCGCGCAGTGCCAACTCCTGCCGCCGTGCGACACCGCGGCCAAGCAGGAGAGTCCCCACGTTCGCGATGGCGATGAGCAGCACAAGCGATGCGAGCCCCATGATCACGCCCAGGAGCTGTCTTGTGTGGCGCGACGCGTCAATACGCGGTCGCGCGTCACCCTCGGCGAGCACATGGAGTTGGCTGTAGCGGCTCGCGTCCGGATGTTCCTCCGCCAGCGCGCTGGCGATCACGTCGAGCTGTGCGGCGGCTTCGTCGACGGACTTGTTGGGCAAAAGACGTCCCGTCAGGATGAACCTTTCCGGGAGCCGGTCGGTCAGGAGCTCTCCCATTCCCGGTTCGGCCAGCACGCCCTCGGTGGCGAGGACGAAGAATTCGGACGGCACCAGACCAGCGGCCCCGGTGAAGGCTTCGGGCGTAACTCCGATAACGGTCAAGGTCGCCGGTCCGACGCGCACGATCTGTCCGAGGACGGCTGGGTCTCCACCGAACCGCGTTTGCCACGCGCGATGCGTCAAGACGACAAAAGGGGCATCGCCGGACCGATGTCCTTCATCGGGGAGAAAGGTCCGGCCACGGGCGGCGTCCAGCTGCAGCACGTCGAAGTAGTTGTCGCTGACGTATTCGATCCAGACTCGCTCCGCTGCGCGGCCGGCCGTCGACACCAGCGCCTCGGCTTGGTAGTGCGCGGCCAGACCGTCGAAGACATCGTTGCGTTCGCGATAGTCGAGGTACTCCGGATAGGACAGGCCGTGGGGGAAGTCGGACGTGTGCTCGTCGAGCTGCGCCACAATCACGAGCTCGTCAGGGTCCGGCACCGGAAGGGGTTGGAAGAGTACGGCGTTCGCCACGGTGGCGACCGCGACGGTAGCGCCAACGCCGATCGACAGTGTCAGCACTGCCGCCGTCGTGAATCCGGGCCGTCGCGCCAACCCGCGGGCGCCGATCATCACATCGGTCCGCAGATCGTCGAGCCAAGGCATGCCGCGCTGATCACGCAGCGCCTCCATCGCCTGGGGAACGCCGCCCAGGCGCACGCGCGCCATGCGCACGGCCTCTGTTTGTGAGTAGCCCTTCGCGCGAAGCGCTTCCTCCTCTTGTTCCAGGTGGAAACGCAGCTCACTCTCGAGGTCGGCGTCCGCAGGATTGCGCCGAAGCCCTCCCCACAGGCGCCGCAGGTACTCGCGCAGCACAGTCATCATGATCTCTCGGCTGTTCAGCGTCGCTACGCTGGCTGCTGAAACAGCGCTTCGATGATCGAGACCATCCGGTCGAGGCTGCGTTTTTCTGTAGCCAGGTGGCGCTGGCCGACCTCGGTGATCACATAGAAGCGGGCGCGTCGGTTGTTCTCCGTCTGCCCCCACTCTGCCCGGATGAGGCCGCGTTGCTCCAGCCGCATCAACCCGGGATAGACCGTGCCCATGTTGAGGCGCAGGGCGCCGTCCGACACCTGCTCGAGCCGGGCCGCGATAGCGTAGCCGTGCGACGGTCCGAGCAGAACCAGGGTCTGCAACATCATCAGGTCCAGGGTGCCGCGAAGGACTTCCGTCCTTGACTCGTCTCCATTAGTCATCCCAATGGAAGATGCCACAGCTCTATTAGGATGTCAAATGGTTTTCGTTCGGCGGGGCGCCCAACTCTTACAGTCGGGATCCTCCGCCGGTCTAACTCGTCCCGGTTCGACCGCCAGCGCTCCTCGCCGGTGCGGGCGTCGAGCGCCGCTGCAGGACTCCCTCTCTGACCAGTCGCGTCACCAGGGTCAGCTTGCCGTCGGAATCCAGGCAATCGGGCAGGTCCTGCACGGCGAACTCGTCAGCCGTCATCACGAATTGCAGCGCCGGCCATACGACGATGGGCAGCCTGAGCTCCCGGCCGCAGAACCGGAGCAGGCACGTTTCACCCTCCGTCGCGGCTTCGGTGAGCAAGCCGGCGCGGCGCCCTACCCGAGACTCGGGAGTCAGCCGATCTTCGCGGAGCCGCTCGCTGAACAGATCGGTGAACAGCGGCACGTCGGTGGCCAGCACCTCGTCAGCGAGGCGGCGCCACACCACCTGCGGATCGAACCGTGACTGCAGGAACGCCAGCTTCTCGCGATACAGACGCTCCCGCTCGGCAGCGGGGAACCCCTCGCGAGCGAAGTCGCGCGGCAGGTTCCGGCGCAGAGATTCCTCCTCGAGCGCCGCCGCGGTGACGCATTCGACGAGGAACTCCGCCCAGGTGAACGCCGTCAGCCCGAGCGTGACGTGCAACGACGCCTCACCCGTCGACCGGGCCGAGTGCATCAGACCGCGCGGAAGGTAAATGGCGCTGCCCGGGCCCAGCTCGAACTCGTCGCTGACGTCGCCGGGAGGCGTGCCGGGCTGGAAGCGCTGGCCCCGCAACGGAAGTGTCACCTTGGTGTCGTAGATCGACCAGCGCTTGGTGCCGCTGATCTGCAGGACGAAGACGTCGTGGGTGTCCCAGTGCGGGGTGAATCCCTGCGCGTCGGGCGGGGTGAGATACACGTTGGTCTGGACCCGCGACGAGAAGCGCCGCCCGAGCGCGACGCACAGCCGAGCCAGCGCCGGCACACGCTTGTGGAGCTGGTTGAAGATGACGGTCGCGCCGTCGTCGAAGTGCCGGGCGACCTCGAGCGGCTCGACGCGGCCGGCGTCGTTCGTGTACTCGGCGGGGGCGATGTCGCCGTCGCCCCGCACGAGGCTGACGTCGCGATGGCTGGCCGAATGGGTCCCCAGCACGACGTCCAGGTCGCTCACCGAGAGCAGCTCGGCGTAGTACGGGGACGCCTCGCGCCGGAGGTGAAAAAGGCGTTGCTCGTAATACTCCCGTTCGAAGTCCGTGACGGGCAGCGGATCGATGAGCCAGGCATACCAGTCGCGGTTCGTCTCCGGTCCTGGCTTGAGGGGGTCCGTCGTCATGTGAGCGCTCCGTGGCGTGGGGTCGATCGTACGTTGTTCCCGCGAAGGTCTGCCGCCGTCGCATCACGCCTTGACACCGGTGGCACGCGCCACTACGCTGCTGCGACCCGTTCTCATCTACAAGATCAGGAGAAATGTTATGCGCAGACCGGAGAACCGCAAACCTGGCGCCAATCGTCCGGGATCGCAGGCGTCGCTGACGGACGCGGACATCACCACCGTTCGCGTCGGCCGACGCTCGTTTCTCTCGCGGACGGTCCTGGCCGGCTCGATTGCGGTCGGCGCCGCTCTGACCGCGGCCTGCCCGGGCGGAACCGACTCCGACGGCGCAGGCGACTCCGACTCCCAGGCGACCGACTCCGACCAGAACCAGTAGGGACCGCGGGCACCGGAGCCCTGGGTCCCCGGCCCGAGTCGGGTGCTCGCGAATCCGCGAGCCGCGGACATGTCACTGCGCAGGGCGATCTTCTGGATCCACCTGGCGGTCGGTGTCACCGCCGCTGTCGTGATTCTCATGATGGCGGTGACCGGGGTCATCCTCACCTACGAGGCGCAGCTCAACCGGTGGGCGCTTCGCGACTATCGCGCCGATCCGCTCCCGGCGTCGCACCGCTGGGGCTTGACGAGCTGGTCGAGCGGGTCGGCGGCGGGGAGCCCGCGGGTCGTGTCACTTCCGTCGCCCTGGACACGGATCCGCGAGAGCCGGCGGTGGTGCAGCTCGACGGCAACGTCACCGTCTATGTCGACCGCTTCACCGGCGAGCGGTTGGGCGACGGCGACACGCTGACGCGCCGCTTTCTCCAGAGCGTCCTGTACTGGCACCGGTGGTTTGCCCTCGAGGGGGAGTACCGGATCGTCGGCCGGACATTCGTGGCAACCGCCAACCTCGGGTTCCTGTTTCTCCTCGTCAGTGGGGTCTATCTCTGGTGGCCGTCCAGCAGCAGCCGCGCCGCCTGGAGGCAGGCGCTGTGGTTTCGCCGCGGCCTCCGCGGGCGGGCGCGCGACTTCAACTGGCACAGCGTGATCGGCTTCTGGTCGGCGGTGCCGCTCGCCATCATCGTCGTCAGCGGGGCCACGATTTCCTATCAGTGGGCCGCCGACCTCGTCCATCGGCTGGCGGGTGACGCACCACCGTTTCAGATGTCGCCGCGACCGTGGGAATCGGCGGCGCCGGGCGAGGTGTCCGTCACGCCGGACGCCACCGCCCCGATGGTCGACCTGCAGCCGCTGGCCGTGAGGGCCACGGCCGAAACTCCCGGATGGCGAACCCTCACGATTGACCTTCCCGAGTCGGTTCACGACCCCGTTGTCGTCGCGGTCGACCGCGGGACGGGCCGCCAGCCGTCGAAGCGCGAGGATCTGCTCTTCGATCGGGCTACGGGCGAGCTGGTCGCGCGGGCCGGCTATCCCACCTTCACCCCGGGGTTCAAGATCCGCCGCTGGTTGCGGTTCGCACACACCGGGGAGGTGTATGGCGTGGTGGGTCAGTCAATCGCCGGCGTCGTATCCGCCGGCGTCGCGGTCATGGTCTGGACCGGTCTCGCGATGAGCTGGCGCCGTTTCTTCGGCGCCGCACGGGCGAGTGCCGTGAGGTCACGATCACCGATGTCTCCGGAATAATCTGTAATCCATGTGTCCAGAACGGACCTGAACGTGTTGGCGGAGGGACAGGGATTCGAACCCTGGAGCGAGTTTCCCCGCTAACGGTTTTCAAGACCGCCGCCTTCGACCGCTCGGCCATCCCTCCGGAAGGCCTGCTTTGAGGGCCGATCACTACTGTACCATCAGGCCCCATGGCGCAGACTAGCGGGCAGGATCGGTTGATCGTGGCGCTGGACGTCGACAGCATCGAGCGCGGCGCGGCGCTCGTGGAGGAGCTTCGGCGCGTCCGGATGTTCAAGCTCGGCTGGCGGCTGTTGATGGCGGGGCTACGGACGCGCGGACTGGCGGAGCTGTGGCAGTCGATTACAGGGACGGGCCGCGAGATCTTCGTCGACCTGAAGGTGCCGGACATCGGTAACACGGTGGCGGACGTCGTGGGCGATCTGGCCGCCGACCCGCAGGTGCGGTTCCTCACGCTGCACGAGAACATGCAGGCCCGAGACATAGAGCGGGCGCAGGCGGCGCGGGGGGACAGCGCGACGCCCCAACTGTTGATGGTGCCGTTCGTGTCGAGCCTGTCGGCCGACGACTTCCCGAGAATCGCGCCCGCTGCCGCGGCGCGGGGCATGACGATGGACGAGTGGATCCTCGAGCGGGCCGGCTCGGCGCTCGACCGCGGTTGCGACGGGATCATCGCGTCGGGCGATGCGATCGCCCTCTGCCGCGGTCGCTGGCCGCGGGGCGGCGCACGCGACGTGGTGATCGTCAGCCCGGGCATTCGTCCGGCCGGTTCGGGCTCGGACGACCACAAGCGGCTCACGACGCCGACCGACGCGATCCGGGCCGGCGCGGACTACCTGGTCGTGGGACGGCCGATCCTCCACGCGCCGGATCCCGCCGCCGCGGCCGACGCGATCATTGCGGAAGTGGAGGCGGCGCTGTCGAACGTCGGTTAGCGCATCACGAACGCGAACAGGCGCTGATTCACGGCGATCAGGACGTGCTGCCGGCCATCCACCAGGTAGGTCTGCGGCGCGTTCGAGATGTTGCCGACCCGCGTATGCCAGACGAGCTCGCCGGTCGCCGCCTCGAACGCGACGAAGTTCCCGCTTCCGTCTCCCGTGAAGACCAGCCCGCCCGCCGTGGTCAACACGCCCGCGCCGCCGCCGCCACCTACCGGCCAGGGGTGCCGCCAGACCTTCTCGCCGGTCCGGTAGTCGATGGCGGTGAAGGCATTGCCGCCGGAGCCGACGACAATCCGGTCCTTGCCGCCCAGTCCCATCGACCCTCGCGGGTCGGGGTCGGTCAGGTAGAGCAGGTTGAAGCCGTTGTTCTCCTGCGTGTAGAAGAGACCCGTATCCGGATTGAACGCCGGGGGCTGCCAGTTCACCACGCCGCCCTCGACCGGTGAGACCAGCGCGCCCGGGATGATCGCTTCCTTCTCCGGCGCGGGCTCCGGCTCGCCGGTCTCCCGGATGTGGCTCGCCCAGTTCGCCGTGGCGCCGTAGCGGCTGGTGGCGACATGCTCGCCGGTGACGCGGTCGACGGTGAAGAAGTAACCGTTGCGCGCCGCGGTCGAGACGAGCTTGCGCGGAACGCCGTCGATCACGCCGTCGATGAGGATTGGCGTCTGCGCCGAGTCCCAGTCGTGCGTGTCGTGCGGCGATGTCTGGAAGTACCAGGCCATCTCGCCCGTCGCCACGTCGACCGCGATCAGCGTGCAGGTGAACAGGTTGTCGCCCCGGCGGGCGATGCCGGTATAGCCGGGCGTCGGGTTGCCGGTGCCGAAGATGTAGTAGTTCGTCTCCGGGTCGTAGACGCCGGGCACCCAGACCTGGCCGCCGCCGTGGCGCGCGGCGTCGAGGTTCGGCCAGGTGTCGATGCCGGGAGAGTCGAGCGTCATCGGGACCGTGTAGAAGATCCACTGGCGCTCGCCCGTCTCCGGATCGAACGACTGCAGGAAGCCGGGGGCGTCCAGGTCGTTGCCGGTGCCGACCAGCACGTGGTCGCCCGCCACGATCGGGGCCATCGTCGAGAAGTACTGCTCCTCGAAGCCGGCAATCTCGACGTGCCACCGCTCTTCGCCGGTCCGCCGGTCGAGCGAGACGAGGTAGTTGTCGGGTGTCTCGAAGAAGAGCGCGTTCCGCCAGATCGCCGCGCCGCGGTTGCCGATGTGGACGCTGCCGCGCGTCTTCCAGAAGTAGTGCCAGATCTCGTCGCCGGTGCGGGCATCGAGCGCCCAGACATGGTCCGGCGCGGTGACGTAGAGGACGTCGTCGACGTAGAGAATCGCCCCTTTCAGGCGCTGGCTGCCGATGACGAACTCGCCCGTTCCCTCGCCGCCCGTGAAGTCGGGCGCGCCGGGGCCCTCGAGCCGGTTCGGCATGCCGGTGTCGAGCTCGCGCGTCCAGGCCAGCGTCATCTGATGGACGGTCTCCGTGTCCACCTGGGTCAGCGTGCTGTAGCGCCGGCCGGTGTAGTCGCCCGAGTAAGTGGGCCATGTCGCCTCGAGCGGGGCGAGCAGCGCCTCCGGATCGAGTCCACCATCGTCCTGCGCCGACGGCGCGGCGGCCGCCAGCAGCGCGACCACCAGCGGGAACACGAGACGTTTCACCATGCCCTCGACCTCCTACCGCAGCGTCGCCAGGTACGCCGTGACGTTGTGAATGTCGGTGTCGGTGTAGACGGGCAGCAACTCGGTGTGCCGCCCGGCCGGGTCGTCCAGCTCGACCCGGGGTTCATTGCCACGCCGGCTGAATGAGCGGCGCTCACCGCCGGCCGTCACCAGCGAGACGTAGAAGTCGTCATGCCGGTCGAGCGCGCCGACGACCCGCTCGCCCGACGGCAGCGTCACCGTGACCGTCACCGGCGGCCGTTCGGCGCCGAGCCGCCGTCCCCGCACCCAGGTGTTCTGCAGCTCCTGCGGCTCCGTGATCTCGGAGGCGATTCCCGCCAGGTCGCCGGTCGGGGAATGGCACGATGCGCAGTTCGCCTCGAAGTACGCGCGTCCCGCATCGGCGTCGCCGACCAGGATGTTCAGCTCGACTCCCGCCCCCTCCGGCGGACCGCCCTGCCGCGTCGCCGTCGCCAGCACGCTGTGCAGGTAGACGGCCACGGCCAGCGCATCGTCTTCCGAAAGCGACTGCGGCGGCATCGGCGACCCGCCCGCCGTCGACTGGCCGTCCCGGAGCACGGGCCAGATCAGCTCGCCCTCGCGGTCGCGCAGCACGAGTTGCGACCGCAACAGGTTCGGCCCGCCCAGATCGCCGCCGCGCAGGTCGATGCCGTGACAGGCGCGGCAGTGCAGTCCGTAGAGCGCCTGACCGCGCTCAATCACCGCGGGGTCGCCCGGCGGACGCTGGAACGCGTCGTACGGCTCCTGCGTCCGGTCGCGCTGCTGCGGCTGGGCCGCGCCGGCGAGGATCGCGCCCGCGAGAAGCAGCACCGCGACGCCGATCTTCCGAGAGATATCCGTCATCGTGCGCCGGCGGCCACGCGGGCCAGACGCGAGTAGCATGCGTGCTGTGAATGTTAATCGGCCAATAACATTCATGGGCGGCTCGGTTCGTGCCTTAATATCGCTCAAGAGGACCTTGAATGCGCCGATGGCAACGGTGGCTCCGGGCCCCAGCGCTGGCTGCCCTTGCGGCCACCGCGCTAGTGACGGCTCTGCTCGTCCTTGCCGCGACGGCAACCGGCACGCAGCGGCTCTTCCGCGGCGTTGGTGACTGGGGCAGCATCGGCCTTCCTTACAAGGCGGACTTCACGTTCGTTCGCCTGCGCTGGGACCGCGGCGAACCGGGCGCCCAGGTCTACGGTCGCGGCCCCAACTTCTGGATCCATGAGTTCCCGCGGGCCGAGCAGCACCTGATGACGCTGCTCAACGACTTCACGACGGTGGACGCCAACGTCACCGGCAGCCTCATCCTGACGCTGGACGACCCTACGCTGTTCCGCCATCCGATTGCCCTTATGCAGGAGCCTGGCTTCTGGCTGATGACCGACGAGGAAGCGGAGCAGTTCCGCGCCTACCTCCTGAAGGGCGGCTTCGTCATCTTCAACGACTTCGAGGACCGCCAGTGGGAGAACTTCGAGGGCCAGATGCGGCGCGTCCTCCCCGACGCCCGCTGGCTCCCGCTGGATCCCGGCCACCGCATCTTCGACAGCTTCTTCCAGGTGACGGAACTGGACCTTCCCAATCCCTTCAACCACCACCTGGCCGGTCTGGTCCCCGAGTACTTCGGCCTCTTCGAGGACAACGACCCCAACGGGCGCCTGATGGCCATCGCCAACTACAACACCAACCTGGCCGAATTCTGGCAGTCCGGCGGGACTGGCTTCTTCCCCGTCGAGCCGATGAACAATGGCTTCGAGCTGGGGATCAACTACATGATCTACGGCCTGACGCATTGACCGCCGGGCCGTCGTGTCAGAAGCCGACCAACGTCTGGAAGTAGAAGAAGTCCGCGCCCAGCGCGGCGAATTCGTTTTGCCGCAGGTAGTCGCCACCCAGGAAGCGGCTGTAACCGACCTCGAGGTTGGCGCCGATGCCGAAGGCCCTGGCCGGGATCCGGAGCGTGAAGTCGATTTCGCGGCCGACGTGGCTCGACAGCGCGATGGCGGCGGCGTGGACGTTGCCGGCGGACGCGGCCCGGACGATTCCCGCACCGGCGTTGTACCAGGCATCGGTGCGGGGCTCGGCGAGTTCGAAGTCCTGCAGCGCGACCCGGGCGGTCACGCCTCCCGGCAAGGGCGTTTCCGCCGTCAGCTCCAGGTTGTGGAGGTTCTGCAGCGCGAAGAAGTCCATATAGCCGTAGAACGCGTGGTTCAGCGGATACAGGTTGTCGAATGTCCGGTGGATGCCGTCGGCCGGGTCATCGTCTCCGCTGCCGAGGTTGTACGCCCCGCCGAGGCGGGTCCCGCCAAGCGTTGCGATCGCTACGGAACCACCGAGGTGCAGCATCATCGCGCGGTGGTCCATCCCGCCCCACGCGCCTGTCTGAAAGGCCGCCTCCCCATCCAGCGACCATGGACCTCGGGCGGTATCGAAGCGCGCGCCGAGGGTCTGCACTGCGTCCCGGGCGAGCACGAAGCGCCGCAGCAGCCAATAACCTTCCAGGGTGGTGCCGGCTGCGACTTCGCGGTCGGTCAGGTACACGCCGTAGAGTTGCGAGTTGAACATCCGGCTGCCGGTCGGGCCATGGTCGTTGAACCCTTCGGGTGAGACCGGCACGAGCCGCACGCCGAACGCCTCGATCGTCCGTCCATCGCCGGCGCCGGTCGACACCTTCACGCCGTCGAAGACCCGCGCCGTGTTCACCCACTCGAGGGGCGAGACGAGCCGCTGGGATCCGTACGACAGCTTCTGCCGTCCGACGCGTACGGTGACCCCGGCGGCGGCGCTCTCCGGAGCGCGCAGATCGAGGTACGCCTGATGTACGTCGAGCCGGTCGGCAAAGAGGTTGGGCGTCCGCGTCGCGCTTATGGCTTCGGCGTGGTAGAGGCGGGCGTCCTGGAGCTCGACCACGCCATTCACCGTGCTTGCCGGATTGAACGTCAGGCGAAGGCGTATGCGCGACAGGCCGATGGCTTCGTCGTTTCCCCGCGCGGACGGATCGAACTTGAAGTTGCGCCGACTCTCCGTCCGGAACCGCATCTGTCCGCCGAGGGTCACACGAGGGGCGATCTCCTGCTGCTCCGCAGGTTGCTGCGCGTCCGCGAGCGACGGTGAAAGGAGAACGAGAGCGAGCAGGCAGCGGGCAACACGGGCGATGTTCGTCATGCGCCAACACGCTTACAAGAACCGTGCCAACTGCTTCCCGAGGCACGCCCGTGGCCGGTTTCGGGCCGTAAACGCGGCTATTCGTGGCTCGATTCGGATCATGACGGATGGGAGGAGGCGACCGACCAGTTTGTCGATTCGGCGCGATCTGGGGCGACAAACTTGTCATTTCCGCATCTGCCCGGCGCACCTGCTCAAAGGCCCCGCGTCGGCTCCGGGGCGGATCAATGGGCCGAAACGGGAGCATTTTCGCGAAGGAAAGCGGCCCGCGGCCGACATCCCTGCGGGCGCCGCGCCATCGCGGTTACAAAAGTGTCGTCGTTTCGGCCGCTACTGACGTTTCTGTCGACGTTTTTCGGGTCGACGTGCTGGCCCCGGCGGGCTGCCCGGTGCCCGGAAACCCCCGTTTTTGTTGACGTCCTGCCCCCTTCCAACCCGGCGCCAGGGGAATTGGCAAGGATTTTGCAGAAGGCCCGTGCAGCGCGGAGGTGCGTCATGGTGGCGCAAGACTCCCGCCCCGGCGCCATCGGGGGCGCCCGACATGGACACTCTCGGCAAGGCAACGCGTATTCGGCTCTTCAGTATCAGCACACCGCAGATGCGTGCGTTCCACATGACGTGGTTCGCGTTCTTTCTTTGTTTCTTCGCCTGGTTCGGCATCGCGCCGCTCATGAAGGTCGTGCGCGACGAGATGGCCCTGACGCAGTCGCAGATTGGGTGGCTCGTCATCGGTTCGGTGGCCATCACTGTCGTCGCGCGGCTGCTGATTGGCTGGCTCTGCGATCGCATCGGCCCCCGTCGCGCCTACACGTGGCTGCTGATCGTCGGCTCGCTGCCGGTGATGGGGATCGGTCTGGCGCAGAACTTCGAGACGTTTCTCGTCTTCCGGCTGCTCATCGGGGTCATCGGGGCGTCGTTCGTCATCACGCAGTACCACACCTCCGTGATGTTCGCGCCGAACGTGGTTGGCACCGCGAACGCCACGACGGCCGGCTGGGGCAATCTGGGCGGCGGCGTCACCCAGCTCGTGATGCCGATCGTGCTGGGCATCCTGACGGTCGGAGCCTACATCCCGTTCACGGACATCATGCTTCTGCCGGGCCTCGGCCTGAGCGACGAGGCCGGGTGGCGCGTGGCGATGGTGATCGCCGGCGCGATGTGCGCCCTGGTGGGCGTCGCGTACTGGCTGCTGACACAGGACGCGCCCGAGGGGAACTACCGGGAACTGCGCGCCGCCGGGAAGCTCCCGCCCAGGCAGAGCGTCAAGGGCACGTTCGCGATGGCCGCGCGCGACCGGCGGGTCTGGGCTCTGTTCGCCATCTACGGCGCCTGCTTCGGCATCGAGCTGACGGTGAACAACGTCCTCGCGCTCTATTTCCTCGACTACTTCGAGTTCTTCTCCTCGATGGGCACCATCCAGGCCGTGCAGTGGGCGGGCGCCGCGGCCATGCTGTTCGGCCTGATGAACCTTTTCGCCCGGACGCTGGGCGGTGCGATGGGTGACTTCTTCGGCCGGCGCTGGGGACTCTCCGGGAGGGTCCGCTGGCTGTTCATCGCGCTGTTCGCCGAGGGGCTGGCCCTGATGCTCTTCTCGCAGATGCCGGTGCTGTCACTCGCCATCCCGGCGCTCATCGTCTTCAGCCTGTTCGTGCAGATGTCGGAAGGCGCCACCTACTCCGTGGTGCCGTTCATCAACAAGCGCGCGCTCGGATCGGTTGCGGGCATCGTGGGCGCCGGAGGCAACGCCGGCGCGGTCGCCGCGGGGTTCCTCTTCCGCGGCGCGATTCCGTGGCCGACGGCGTTCCTCGTGCTGGGGGCGCTGGTGACTCTCTTTGCGTTCCTCGCCTTCGCCGTCCGGTTCGACACCGCGACCGAGACCGCGGCGCGGAGCGCGCTCGACGAGGCGCTGGCGCAACGGCGCGGCGACGTGCTGCCAGCGGGCGGCGTAGCGGAGGCCGCGGGGTAGCAGGCGGAATCCCGGGGCCGGGCCGTCCGACGGTCCCCACGCCCCGGGAGGCGCCCAACCACGGAGCACTGGGATGAGAAACCCGGCAGAGGTCTGGAAGGCGGAGAAGCACGGCTTCGACGTGTGGCCTGACGTCGTTCGCCACGCCGAGGCGCGCACCGCGATGGCGGACATCGCGACGCCTGACCTCGAGCGGATGAAGTGGTACGGCTTCTTCTACCGGAAGCGCGACACGCCGGGCCGCTACATGAACCGGATCCGGATTACGGCAAACGAGCTGACGTCGGCCCAGGCGCGGGCCGTCGCGGCCCTCGCCTACGAGTTCGGCCACGGCATCGTCGACGTGACGACCCGCGCGAACCTGCAGGTGCAGGGACTCGGCATCGAGCACCTGCCTGCCGTGAACGAGCGGCTGGCCGGCGTCGGGCTGACCTCGAAGCAGACCGGCCACGACAACATCCGCAACGTCTTCGGCCACCCGCTGAGCGGCGTGCTGGAGGACGAGCTGATCGACACGCGGGCGCTGTGCCACGAGCTGACGGCGCTCTTCATCGACAGCCGCAGGTACTCCGACCTGCCGCGCAAGTTCAATCTGTGCATGAACGGCGCAGCCGAGCATTCCGTCCACTTCTGGACGCAGGATCTCGCCTTCCTCGCGCGGGAGGCGCCGGCCGGGGGCACGGGCGGAACGGAGCTCTGGTTCCAGGTGCTCGTGGGTGGCAACCAGGGGCCGAATCCGGGCCTCGGCCGCTGCCTGCCCGCACTGGTCCGGCCCGATCAGGTGGTTGCCGTCGCGCGCGCCATCCTCGACCTCTTCCTCGAGCAGGGGTCGCGCGAGAATCGTCACCGGGCGCGGATTCGGTATCTCGTCGAACGGATCGGCGTCGATCGGGTACTCGAGTACGTCACCGCGCGGGTACCGCTGCGCGTCTGGCCCGACACGCTCCCGCCGCCGGCGCCCGCGCCGCGGTACGAAGACTTCGTCGGCTGGTTCCGCCAGGGTAACGACTGGGCGATGGGGCTGTCGGTTCCGCTTGGGCGGCTCACGTGGCGGCAGCTCGAGGCGGTCGCCGTGCTGGCCGATCGCTGGGGCAAGGGTCGCCTCCGGACCACGCACGATCAGAACCTGATCGTGCTCGACATCCCATCCGGTTTCCGTGACGCGGCGGCGACCGACGCCGCGGCGGTCGGGCTCAGTCCGCACGCCGACACGCTGGCGCGCAACACTGTCGCCTGCACCGGAACGCAGTTCTGCAACATCGCCGTCACCGAGTCGAAGGGGAACATGTTCGGGCTGGTCGACACGCTGCGCCAGCGCGCGATGGCGCTGCACGGCATCCGCATTCACATGAGCGGCTGCCCGGCGAGCTGCGCGCAGCACCACACGGCCGACATCGGCCTGAAGGGCGTACGCGTCCGGCGGCTGCTGGGCGCCCGCGAGGGCTACGACGTCTACCTCGGCGGCGGCGTGGCCGGCGACATCCACCTGGCGCGCCGCTACAAGCTGGGTGTCGACATCGAACAGTTGCCCTTTCTCGTCGAGGAGGTGGTGCAGGAGTACTACCTGAAGCACCGGGCCGGCCAGACGTTCAGTGCCTACTGGCGGGAACGCCTCCGCGCCGCGGAGACGGCGGATCCCGTGAAGGTGGGCGAAGCCGAGTACTGCCCCGACACCTGGGTCTGCGAACGGTGCGACTACCGGCACCGCGGCGAAGATCCGCCCGTCTTCTGTCCCGATTGCGCCGGGGTCCGACGCCTGTTCGTCCGGGTTGCGCCCCAGCCGGACGGCGAGCCGTGCGATGAAGGGGAACCGGAGGCCGAACGTGTCGCCGTCTGAGTCGCCCTCCACCGCCGTCGATCGTTTCTCTCGCGCGCACGATGCTGCGGCCGCGAACGGCCAGGCCCTCGGCGGACGCTACGCGGCGCTGATGCCGGCGTCTCCGCCGGGCGACGGCCAGCAGTACGCCTTCGAAGTCGATCTGGACGCCTGCTCCGGGTGCAAGTCGTGCGTGGTCGCCTGCCATTCACTGAACGGGCTCGAGGAGGACGAGTCCTGGCGCGACGTCGGCCTGCTGCATGGCGGAAGCCAGGCGTTGCCGGTCGTGCAACACGTCACCACCGCCTGCCACCACTGCCTGGAGCCTTCCTGCATGACCGCATGTCCGGTCGATGCCTACGAGAAGGATCCGGAGACCGGGATCGTCCGCCACCTCGACGATCAGTGCTTCGGCTGCCAGTACTGCACGTTCGCCTGCCCCTACGACGCGCCGAAGTACAGCCGCGCGAAGGGAATCGTTCGGAAGTGCGACATGTGCAGCAGCCGGTTGGCGGCGGGCGAAGCGCCCGCATGCGTGCAGTCGTGTCCGAACGGCGCCATCGCCATCCGGGTGGTCGACGCCGAGCAGGTAGTCGAGGAATCCGAAACGCAACTCTTCGTGCCGGGCGCGCCGGAGCCCGGGATCACGCTGCCGACGACGACCTACCACACCAGCCGGGTCCTGCCCCGCAACCTGATCCCCGCCGACTACCATGCGGTCCGGCCCGGGCAGGCGCACTGGCCCCTGATCCTGATGCTGGTGCTGACCCAACTCTCCGTCGGCGCTTTTCTCGTCGAGCGGATGCTGGAACTGATAGCGCCGGGGGCGCTCGCCGACGGGATAGGTCCGATGCAAAGCGCCGGCGCGCTGGCGTTCGGCCTGTTGGCCCTCGCCGTCAGCGTGCTGCATCTGGGGCGGCCGCTCCATGCGTACCGCGCCGTCATCGGCCTGCGGCACTCCTGGCTGAGCCGCGAGATCGTCGCCTTCGGCGCGTTTGCGGGCCTGGCCGTCGGTTACGCGGCCTGGTCGTGGCTGGCGTCGCCGACCGGTGGGGCCACCGGCCCGGGCGCCTGGCTCGGATGGGGGGTCGCCGGTTCCGGCACCGTCGGCGTGCTCTGCTCGGTCATGGTGTACCAGTTCACGAATCGCGATTTCTGGAACGGCCCGGCGACCGCGTGCCGGTTCCTCCTGACGACCGTCCTGCTCGGCCTCGCGGCGGCCTGGCTGCCGCTCCTCGTCACCGCCGCACTCGGCGGCCCGGAAGTGGCCGGCGCGGCCGTCGATCGCTACGGCGCGTTCCTCTGCCGCGCGTTGTTCGTCGTTGCGCTCGTGAAGCTGCTGTTCGAAGCGGCGCTCTTCCGCCACCTCGCGTCGCGGCAGACGACGTCCCTCAAGCGGACGGCGCGGCTGATGACGGGCGCGCTTTCGAACGTCACGATCGCGAGATTCGCGGCCGGCCTGCTGGGTGGCGCCGCCATGCCCGTGCTGTTGCTGATCAGCCGGGTGCCGACCAACCCCGCGTACGGTCTGGACCTCGTCTTCGCGGTGCTGGTCGCCATGCTCTTCGTCGCGTGCCTTGCCGGCGAACTGCTGGAGCGCTACCTCTTCTTCGCCGCCATGGCCTCGGCCCGCATGCCCGGATCCCTCTAGGAGCCCGTGGTGAAACCCCCGCTACATTCGAGCGGCGACGCATCCCGCCTGAACGGCGTTGCTCCTCGGTCGAATATGGCCAATATTCTCCCTCGTCGCGCCTTGTCAGTCGGGCGCCTCCCCGCTCTCGATGCTACGCGGGGTTTCACCACGGACTCCTAGCCGCCGATGCTCATCCAGCGCACCGGTTCCCTCACCGCCGACCTGCTTCGCGAGCCTGCGGGCTTCGGGCTGGGCCAGGTGCCGGCGAGGTTCAAGCCGACCGCCACCGCGGACTTGGTCTGCGGCTACTGCTCCACCGGCTGCGGCCTCACCGTGCATATGCGAGGCGACCGCGCCGTCAACATCACGCCGTCGGCCGCGTACCCCGTCAACCGCGGCGCCGCCTGCCCCAAGGGCTGGGAGGCGCTCACCGTCCTCGACGCGCCCGATCGGGCGACGAGGCCACTCGTTCGCGACGCCGCCGGCGCGCTCCGCCCCGTCACCTGGGACGCGGCGCTCGACGCGATGGTCGATCGCTTCCGCGCCATTCAGTCGGCGCACGGTCCGGAGGCGGTCGCGTTTCTCAGCACCGGCCAGATGCCGACCGAGGAGATGGCCCTGCTCGGCGCGCTTGCCAAGTTCGGCATGGGAATGCGCCACGGGGACGGCAACACGCGCCAGTGCATGGCGACCGCGGTGGTCGCCTACAAGCAGGCATTCGGCTTCGACGCCCCGCCGTACACGTACCGCGACTTCGAGGAATCGGACGTCATCGTGCTGGTCGGCGCGAACCTCTGCCTGGCGCATCCGATCCTCTGGGAGCGGGTGCTGCGCAATCCGAACGGCCCGGAGATCGTCGTCATCGATCCACGAACGACCGAGACGGCGATGGCGGCGACGCAGCATCTCCCGCTCCGTCCGAAGTCGGACCAGACACTCTTCTACGGCCTTGCGAACTGGTTGATCGCCCAGGGGGCCGTCGATCGGGAGTTCATCGACGCGCACACGTCCGGCTACGCGGACTACGCGACCGCCGTAGCACCGTTCACGCTGGCGCGGGTCGCCGACGAAACCGGGCTCTCACCGTCGGCGATCACGAGGCTCGCGGAGACGATCCGGGACGGCGGGCGCGTGTCGTTCTGGTGGACGATGGGTGTCAACCAGAGCTACCAGGGCGTGCGGACGGCGCAGAGCATCATCAACCTTGCGCTGCTCACGGGCAACATCGGACGGCCCGGCACCGGCGCGAACTCGATCACCGGGCAGTGCAACGCGATGGGGTCGCGCCTGTTCAGCAATACGACGAACCTGCTCGGCGGTCACGACTTCGCGAGCCCGGACGATCGCGCGAAGGTGGCCCGGGTGCTCGAAGTCGACCCCGCGGTCATCCCGACGGAGAACAGTTGGCCGTACCACCGGATCATCGAGGGGATCCTGCGCGACGAGATCAAGGGCCTCTGGGTGATTGCCACCAACACCGCGCATTCCTGGATCAACCAGCATCTGGCGCGAGACATCCTCGGCCGGCTCGACGCACTCGTCGTGCAGGATATGTACGCGTCGACGGACACGGCCCGGATGGCGGACGTCGTCCTGCCGGCGGCGGCCTGGGGAGAAAAGGACGGAACGTTCATCAACTCCGAGCGTCGCATCGGCACGATCAGCCGCGTCGCGGCGCCGCCGGGCGAGGCCGTTCCCGACTTCGAGATCTTCAGGCGCGTCGCCCGCCGCTGGGGCTGCGCAGAGATGTTCCGCCGCTGGGAATCACCGGAGGCGACGTTCCGCATCCTTCAGGAGCTGAGCGCTGACCAGCCTTGCGACATCACCGGCATCGACGGCTACGACATGCTGAAGGCCTGGGGCGGCGTCCAGTGGCCCTGCCCGGCCGGGGCCGGGGACGTTCGGCTGTCAGGCGCGGCCGCGTCCGGCCCGACGGCCGCCGCCGCCATCGGCCCCAATGCCGAACGCCGTCTCTTCGAAGACGGCCGGTTCTACCACCCGGACGGTCGGGCGCGGTTGCTGTTCGAAGCGCCGCGTTCGCTGCCGGAGCCGCCCAGCGGGCGTTACCCGCTCATTCTCCTCACCGGCCGGGGCAGCGCCGCGCAGTGGCACACCCAGACCCGCACAGCGAAGTCGGCGGTCCTCCGCAAGCTCTATCCGGCGGGCGCCTATGTCGAGATCAATCCGGTCGACGCGCGTGCCCGCGGCATCGCGCCGAACGAGGCCGTCGACATAGAGTCGCGCCGGGGCCGCATCCGCGTCACCGCGTTCGTCACCCGCAGCGTGCAACCCGGCCATGTCTTCGTTCCGATGCACTACGAGGAGACCAACCGGCTGACCGACGCCGTGTTCGATCCCTACTCGCACCAGCCGTCCTACAAGGCGTGCGCCGTCCAGCTCCATCCGGCTGGGGCCATGCCCTCCTGACGGGCCGTCCAGCGGGGGTGCGGTCGGCTATCAGCGCTGTCCGAGCCAGTCGCGGGGTGTCAAGATCGGGATCCCCTGGAACGGCGAGAGCACCAGCAAATCCTCGTCGCCGGTCACGAGGCTGTCGGCCTGCCCCTGCAATGCAGTTTCGAGGAACTTGTCGTCGTTCGGATCGCGGCATCCCAGGGTAGCGCCGACAATGGACACCCAGGCCGAGACCGCTTCGAGTTGCGCGAGGAAGACCGCCCGCGCATCAGGACGGACGTACCGATCGAACTTTGGCAGCAGGATTCGCGCGCGCAGTTCGTCGAAGGTCTCGTCCGAAAAGAGCAGGATGCCGTCTCTCGCCCGCAAGGCGTCGAGGATTGCCCGGGGCGGCCCCGTGGGTCGGAGGGCCGCACTGATCAACACATTGGTGTCGACCACCACCCGTTCAGTCGTCATCGTTCAGGAGCGCATTCAGCCGGGCATCGGTCAATCCGCGTGCCGCGGCTTCCGCTCCCAGGCGGTCCATCGTCTCGATCAGGCGGGCCCACGCCGCGCCCCGCAGCCGCTGGTACTGCTCCATCGACATGACGACTCCGACCGGACGGCCCTTCTTCGTCAGTCGGACCGGCGCGCTCTGCGCCGCGTCCAACAATTGGCCGAACCGGTTCTTCGCCTCTCTGGCCGCGATCTCCTTCATGGGCCCATTATAGCTATTATGGCTTTGAAAGTGGCTTGTCCGCTCCCTGGACCTGCGTTACTTTCCCTAACGCGCGCCGGAGGCTACTGCTCGTCGAGTGACGTGACCTTCTGCGTGTTCTTGTTCCGCGCGCCCGCCATGATGCCGGTCAGGCCGTAGTTCCCTTCGTGGCAGGCGTACTCGTAGAGGACCCCGTCGGTGCGCCGGAACGGAATGACCACGGTCCAGGGGCGCGTGTAGTTGTTCGGATCCTCGATCGTGAACTCGTACATGACGGTGTCGGCGTCGACCCGCGTGAACTTCTCGATCAGATGGGTGTCCTTCGAGCTGCCGGCGAAGTTGGTCTCGCGGAGGAAGTTCTTCGTCTCGACCACCAGCGTCTCGCCCTCCCAGCGGCCACGCGAACTGCCGACCCACTGCGGGACGTCGGCGTGCGGCTGATCGATCGGAATGATCCGCACATTGTGGATGTGCTCGTTCAGGAGCGCGACGTAGCCGGGCGTCTGGAAGATGTGGACGTTGTTGTTGTACGAACCCGGCCGCATCGGCGGACCGGAGTTGGAGCCCATCAGGCAGCGGTCACCGAGGCTGCGGTCGGTGTAGTGGTCGGCGAAGCCGTTCCGGAGGTTGAGCCGGCGGATCTGCTGCGCGCGCGCGAACTCATCGGTATAGGGAATCCGGCCGTTGGGCGGATCGACGACGAGGGAAGTCCGCTTGTCGCTGGTCAGCTCGATGCCGCGCTCATACCAGAACTCGTTGTACGACAGGACGCCGCCCTCGGCGCGCGACTGGTAGCCGGCGCTCGGCGCACCTGCCTCGGGGTCGAAGAGGTCGCGGTTCAACCGCACCCGCTCGGACGCCTCGAACTGGGCCGCCTCCTCCGGATCGAGCGTCTCCCTGTCCGCGAGGGCGGCGGGACGCTGCAGCGGAGTGAGGGTCCGGAAAGTGAAGATGCCGGAGATGTCGGGCTGACCGTCGGGCGTGCGCATCGGCATCGACGGAGCCGCATCGCTCGACGGCTGCGCGAGGGCCGGCGGCGCGGCGAGCGCGGCGGTGGCGGCGATGGTGACGACGGCGAGAGTGATTCGGCGGGTCGGCATGGCGGTCTCCTTCGCGTCGAAGTCCTTATCCTACTCCCAAAACGGGCAGATCACGCCCTGCCCGTCAGAAGCGGAACAGCCGGTTGAACTTCACGACGAACGCCCGGTTCACCAGTCCCGGGAAGCGTCGTATCGTCGTGTCGCGCTGTTCGTTGAAGACGATGAACAGCTCGCTCCCGGGCTGATATTCCCAGCGGAAGCGGACGTTGGCGGAGACCGCCTCGGCGGCGGAGTTGTACTGCACCAGCGCGCTGGCGAACATCAGCGGGGTCATGGTGTAAGTGATCCGCGACCCGACGAGGTTCGTCGTGAACGAGCCCTCCACGAGGTCGATCTGGTTGATCGACCAGGTCGGCTCCACCGAGAACTGGTTCGTGATGCTCGCTCGCCCCTGACGGAGCGTGAAGGCGGTCTTCGTGCCGCTGTAGAAGGTGCCGTGCTCCACCATCACGGCGCCGCCGACCCGTCGCTGCGGCCCGAACTGGTAGCTCACCTGGCCGTTGACGAAGTCGTAGCCGGCCACCGGCAGCGTGACGTCCTTCGCGATCCGGAAGGGCGCCGGCAGGAACTCGTACGACTTCATGGCGTTCACGGTGAACATGTCGCTGTTGTCCAGTTCGATCGTGAAGATGCCGGTAGCCTCGCGCGTCTCCACCTGGCCCGTCAGGTTCTCGACGTAGGCGAACGACCCGCTCCACAGGAATCGGCGGACCCAGCCGATGTTCTGCGGGCGGGGGCTGAAGCGGAACAGGCCGTAACTGCGCCGCATGTCGCGCCGGCGGACGAAGCCGATCTCCGGATTGAAGGAATCGCCGACGAGCAGGTGTTCCATCTCGACGCCGTACCGGTCGCCTCGGTAGTCGAGCTGTGCGCGGTAGCTGGTGTCGTTACCCTCGAGCCCCGGCGTGCGCGTCTGCGCCCAGTGCGTGTTGATGGTGAGGTCGTCGTAGAAGCCGAACACGGCGTCGGCGCCGTACGCTTCGTTCGAACCGTCGCCCATCCGGCTCTGGGACCGGCCGGTGAAGAGGAGACCGACCGTGCTGCGACGCAGAATGTCACGCTTCGCGCGGAGCACGGTGAAGTTGGTTCCGGGCACCAGCGGGGCTGTGGCGGCAGAGGCGCCGGGGCGCAGGCTGGTCGAGACCGGCGCGTCCGCGAGCAGTTCGCCCGAGTGGATATTGATCGCCCCGAGTGAGAACGCGCCTGCCCTTCCGGTCAGCCGCCCACCCGCGCGGAGCGGGACTTCGCGCATCCCTTCCAGGCCAATCCGCCGGCTGTAGAAAAGGATCGGCATGTCGCTCGCGCCGGCCGCGCGGCCGCTGGTGGCGCCGCCGCCGAAGCCGAAGATCCCCTGGTTCTCCAGAAAAAACTCCCGCTTCTCGGGAAAGAAGAGGTTGAAGCGCGTCAGGTTGATCTGCTGCTCGTCGGCTTCCACCTGCGCGAAGTCGGGATTCAGGGTGAAGTCGGCGGTCAGCCCCTCGGTGACGCCCAGCTTGGCGTCGATGCCGAAATCGCCGTTGGGGTCATTCGACAACCGCGCGGCCGGGTCGGTCGGAGCCAGATTGGTTGTGAGGTCGCCGATCACGTACGGCTTGACCTCGAACAGGCGGGATGCCGGCGGCGCATCGATGCCGACCACCGTCGCCGCGAGCGAGGCGCGGAAGTGACCTCGCAGCCCCTGCGCGGCGGAGAGCGGCGTCAGGTAGGACGATTCGTTCTTCCAGCGGTTGACCCGGCGCGCCTGGAAGCCCCAGACCTGCGGTCCGCCGGCGCGGTAACGGAGCGACTTGAAGGGCAGCGCTGCCTCCATCGTCCAGCCGCCGTCGAAGCGGCCCACCGAGAAGTCCCAGATCGGGTTCCAGTCCAGGTTGACCTGTGATTCGTTGGTCGTCTGCGCGTCGATGCGCCCACCGACCGCCGTCACCTCGAACATGATCACGTTGCGCCGGTCGTAGAACGTGTCGAACGACCAGGCGAAGTTGTCGTCGCGCACGACCCGGATGTTGTCCCGCCGCATCTCGTTCGCGATGATCCGGTCCGGGCGCGTTTCCCAGCAGCGGGCCACCACGTAGACGTTGTCGTCGTCGTAGAGCAGCCACACCTCCGTACGCTCGGTCGCCGGCGCTCCCTCCACCGGATCGTTCTGGATGAACTCGGACATCGACTGCACCTGCGCGTAGACCTCTTCATCGAGATCGCCGTCGATGTCGATCCGCTGCCGGATGCGTGTCGCACGCACGGTGACGCCGCTGGCGTCGCGCACGATCACGGCGGGCGGTGTGGGCGGCGCCGGTCCGAAGATCTCCGTCGGCGCGGCGGGTGCCGCCTGCGGCGCGGACTGCGATCCGGCCGCCTCCTGCTGGCCTGCGGCTACCGGCGGGAGGGCCAGGGCCAGCGCAGTTGCGAGAACGAGAGCAGGGAACCGCGGCACCGTCAGCGTCCTGCCGCCGCCTGTTCTTCTTCCCACCGCCCGATCTCGAGTATCGCCGTCATGCCGACGTTGCCTTCGTGGCACGCGAACTCGAACATCGGACCCTCGGTCCGCGGCATGCGGATCGCGGCCGTCCAGGGCCGGGTCCAGAGCGACGGATCCTCGAACGTCACCACGTAGCGGATGGCGTCGTCGCCGGTTCGCGTGAAGCGCTCGGTGAGCGTCACGTTCGCCATCGAGAGACGCTGGAACTCCTGGCCGGGGTGGAGGTTGGTGGTTTCGACGACGAGGGTGTCGCCTTCCCAGCGGCCTCGCGAGTCGCCCAGCCACTGGCGGATACCGTCGGGCAGGTGCGGACGGCCGTCGAGCCACACCACGCGGAACTCGTGGGTCATCTCGAAGAAGAGCATCAGGTGGTCGGGCGCCTGCGCGATGTGGATGTTCTGGCTGTAGGGGCCGCCGAGGCGAGGGATGCCGTACGAGATACAGCGGCCCGGCAGGTTGCGATCTTCCGGGTTGTCGACCCCATCCGGCCCGCGGGCCGCGAGGGCGGCGCGGCCCGCCTCCGACCAGGGAATCCGGCCGTCGGGCGGATCGACGATCATCGAGGTGCGGCCATCGGAGAGTGACCGTTCCCACCAGACGACACGGCGCGCGCCGACCCCTTCGGCGGATGTCTGCGCGGCGTTCACCTCCGCCACTTCCGACTCGTTGAGCAGCGTCCGCTCGCCGTAGCGCTCCGGCCGCTCGAGCGGCGTTGCCGTGCCGTGGTTCCAGAGCCCCTGCAGATCGGGATCTCCCCAGTCGGTGTGCTGCACGGTCTGGGCGCCGCCGGTCGCAGGCAGCAGCAGCAACAGGGCTATGGTCTTGACGGTCCGGCGTCCGGCGGGCGGAAGAAAGGCCATCCAGACGCGATCCTACTGCCGATTGACGCCCCCGCGACGGCAAGCGTTTCGTCTGTTGGAACCTGTGCCGGTTTCGGCTAGGATTGGGCTTCTGAACGGGTTCCGACGACTGGATCCCGAGGAGAGAACGCCATGATTGACTATCGATTCGGACTTAAGCGGAGCGCGACGATCTTCGCGTTGGTGGCATTCGCCGCGGCTGCGGCCTGCGGCGGGGGCGCGGAAATGGCGCCGGCCGGCGAGGAAGCAATGGCGGAGCCGATGGGTAACGCCGATCTCGTACAGCGCAACCTCCCGAACCCGACCAGCGACGTGCTCACCCAGTGGGCCGAACTGCCGGACGGCCGGACGTGGGGATCGACGGCGGGCATCGACATTGATCCGACCGACGGCCATGTCTGGGTTTACGACCGCTGCGGCGCGAACGGTCTGGACGGCGGCTGCGCCGCGAATCCGGCCGTCGACCCGATCCTGAAGTACGACCGGAACACCGGCGAGCTGCTCGCCAGCTTCGGCGCGGGCCTTTTCGTCCTGCCGCACGGCCTGCACGTCGACGACGACGGCAACGTCTGGGTGACCGACTCGCAGGGGAACGACGAGATCGGGCACCAGGTATTCAAGTTCAGCCCCGAGGGCGAAGTGCTCATGACCCTCGGTGTGGCCGGCGAGCCGGGCAGCGACCCGGAGGGACGTCATCTGAACGAGCCGTGCGACGTCGTCACCTGGGGGCCGACGGGCGAGATCTTCGTCTCGGACGGGCACAGCGGCCAGAATCCCGATCCGCCGGAGGGTCGGACCGGCCGGATCCTGAAGTACGACGCCGAAGGCAACTTCATCAAGCAGTGGGGCGAGATCGGTTTCCGTCCCGGGCAGTTCCGCACGCCGCACGGGGTGGAGTTCGACTCGCAGGGGCGGCTGTTCGTCGCCGACCGGGGCAACCACCGGATCCAGATCTTCGACCGCGAGGGCGAGCTGCTCGACATCTACTACCAGTTCAGCCGCATCAGCGGGCTGTTCATCACCGCCGACGACACGCTCTATGCCATCGACTCCGAGTCGACGGAGCGCAACCACTACGGCTGGATGAACGGCGTGCGGATCGGTTCGGCGGGCGAGGATCGCGTCACCGGCTTCATCCCGCCCCACATCCCGACCGAGGGGCGGGTCCTGCAGGGACTCGCGGGCGAGGGGATCGCGGTGGACGGGGATGGCAACGTCTTCGTCGCCGAGGGTCCCGCCTCCCGGCCGTTCGCCGGCGGCGGCCTGACCAAGTACCCGGTCGCCAACTAGTCACGCCCTTGGGCGTGCGCATCGGCCGAACTGCCGATTCCGCGGTTATCGGGGCCCCCGCGGCGCGGTAAGCGTCGCGGGGGCTGCCGTCTGGGCAAGCGTCCCTCTAATAGATGACAAGGAATCGGCCGTCCGGTTCCGCCACGACGGCCGCCACGCTCCCGTCCGGGATCTCCGGCCCCGTTCCGCGATCGTCGGCCGTCCTGCCGTCGCCGAAGAGCTGCCAGTGGAGGGTTCCGCCGGACTGCCAGCCCGGCCCGTCGCCCCACGCCAGAAGCGTGTCGCCCCGGTCGTTGACGGCCACTACGGGGTTCTTCTGCCGCGCCAGCAGTTCACCCGCCGGCGACCGGGACGCAGCGCCGTCGCGGATCTTCCTGAAGTAGACCTGGCCTTCGGTTTCCCAGGCGACGGTGACGCCATCGGGCCCGTTGGCGAGGCTCGTCGTCGAGATGGGGCAGGCGTTGATCTCCCAGGGGTCGAGTTCCTCATCCGTGAAGGTTTCGCCGCGGTCCCCCGACTTCAGCAGCCGCTGGCTCCGGCGGATGTTCTCGCCGGCGCCGCGGTATGACACGTAGACCTCATCCTTCGACGCGCCCGATGTCCCTGCCAGCGCGTGCAGTCCGCAGCAGTCGCACGCGCCTTCGGCGGCCGGGCTGACCGCCCGCGGAATCGAGAACGTCCCGCCGTCGTCCTGCGAGGCGGCCATGAAGACGGCCCGTTCGGCGTCGGGCGGCGCCCCCGTGTGCCAGAAGATGTAGACGTTGCCGGCCCCGTCGGCGGCCACCGACGGCCCCGCCTCCACGCCCTCTCCGCCGGCCAGCGCGAACTGCGGCTCGAAGCCGGTCCCCGTTTCGTCGGTCCGCGTGTAGAGAAACTCGGTCCGGCCGAGCTTGAACCAGACGACGTGCAGCCGGCCGTCGCGGCCAAGCGCCATCTGCCCGCCGTCGATCGGGCCTATCCCCACCACCGTGCCGGGCTGCGAGTTCACATACTGCGGCTCCGACCAGGCGGAATCGCCCGGCGCCCGCGCGACGTAGCGCAGGTCGCCCGCGCGCGGCTCGCCTTCGAAGTAGACGACATGGAGGGTGCTCTGATCGTCGAGGAGGGCCCGGGGCAGGCGGCCTCCTTCGGGCAGGCGCAGCAGTGAAACCTGGTCGTGCAGTGCGATGCGCCCGTCCGAACTGCCCGCGCAGCCCGCACCGAGCAGCATCACGGCGGCGACGGCGAGCGATCTCTTGATCGACATGCTTCCAACGATACCGCAGCCGGCCGCCGCCGCGGTTCGTGCGGGGCCTGCAGTTTCCGTTCGCGCCGCCCGATAGATGACGCATATAATGGCGCGCAGATGCGCGGGAAGACGTTTCTTGTGCAATCACTCGGTCAACGGCCGGCCACGGTGCTCGCACCGCTCGTCGCGGTCGTCCTGACCGGCCTGTTTGTCGCGGCCGTCGCGGACGAAACCGCATCCGTCATCGTCCGGGCCCAATCCGCCTCGGAGGTGGGGCCGCCGGCGCCGGCCGAGGTGTCGGAGGCCTCCGCCCGGCCGATGGGAGCGGTCGCGGGGCGGGCTCAACTCCGCTACGACGCGGATGTCGCCGCGCTGAAGCTCCACCGTCCCGCGTACCCCTTCTGGCAGCACATCTTCACCATCCCGGACGGCTCCATCGTCTTCGGCAGCCGGGCCGACGGTCACCTGCTGGCGACGTTCCCGCAGCGCGGCAACTGGGCCCGCGATGGCGAGTGGGTCGACCCCGCGCACTCCCGCGTGCTGCAGGGGCAGTCACTGCCGCGCGGACTGGGTGACCGGCGCGACCGGGTGGCGGAGCTGCTCGAGCCCGTCGTCGGGGAAGTGCTCCACAATGCGACCCGCGGCCGGTTCCTGTCGCCGCACGCGGCCCGCCACGGCGACTTTCTGGAGGAGTGGGGCCGCATCTACGAGCGGTTCGGCGTGCCGGCCGAGATCGGCCTGGCCCAGGCGATGGTCGAATCGGGTCTGAACGGCCGGGCCCGGTCCTTCATGCGGGCTCTCGGTTTCTGCCAGTGGATGCCGCGCAACTGGAGCCTGCTGAAGCGGCTGTCTCCGAACGTTATCGAGGGTTACAACCAGACGACGCAGGCGCCCTTCTGCGCCGCCTACCTGTCGATCCTGGCGACGATGTACGGCAGCTTCATTCCGGCCCTGTCGGAACATCATGCCGGAGGCGTCAATGTCGGCCGCACGATGATCAACGGCGAGCGGCTGGGCGGGAACGGCAAGCGCGAGCAGTACCTGCGCGGTTCGGACTTCGTGAAGGCGCTGCGGCAGATCTCGATCCGCCGCTACCGGCAACTGTTCCGCACCTACGGTCCGCGCTCCGCGCTCTATGCGGAAATGGTGTTCGGCAACGTCTACAACGTGCGCCGACTGATGATCGAGATGCCGCAGACTCGGGTTTTCGCGATGCGCGCGCCGCGGAATCTCGCCATCGGCGCCATCAGTGAGACGACTGGCCTGTCGCGTGACGAGCTGAAGCGGTACAACCCGGCGCTTGTCCGCCAGGTGCCGCGCGGCGCCAACCTCTATCTGCCGATGTACGTCGAGGAGTTCGGGCCCGACGTGTCGTTCTGGCATCGGCCGCCGACGCCCGAGTACCTCGCCGTCCTCGACGAGTTCCTCGGGATCGAGGCCACGCTGGAGCAGTGGCACACGCGCGAATTCGCCGAACGGCTCCGGGCGTTCGCCAGCCGCTTCACCGACACCGGCACCGAGGAGGGAACGGTGATGGCGACGATGATCCGGTTCACGATCGACAGTCTGATCAACAACCGGCGCAGCGCCATCCTCGCCGAGTTCCGCACGAGCGATCGGATCCAGGGCCTCTTCGAGCGGGGCCGCCAGGAGCTGGCCGCGCAGAGCGGCTCGTAACGCTCCGGCCGTGCGCCGGCCGCCCGGCCGGCTGAAGGGAAGGCTACTCTTCCCCGGGCAGGCCGCCCCGAGTGTTCTTCCAGTGCGTCTGCATCTCGAAGAACGTGTAGGACGCCGTCCACGCGATCAACACCAGCCCGGTCACGGACTCGGTCACCGCGAGCACCTGCCCTCCCTGATACGGCACGATGTCGCCGAAGCCGAGCGACGTGTAGACCGTGCCGGAGAAATAGAAGATATCGATCAGGGCGGGATCGAAGACCTCCCGTTCGAAGTGCGCCAGTTCGACGGCGCCGGCATCGACCAGCAGGTACCAGGCGACGGCGTAGACCGTGACTTCGGCGATGTGCGCCCCCAGCGCCATCGTCACGGCAAGCGCAACGCCGACTCGCTTCGACCCCGACACCCGCCGGACGAAGTAAGAGATGAACACGAGCGATTCGTAGTGCAGGCCGACGGTGATGAGCGACAGGAGGGCGGCGGTGAAGATCATCACGACGGGGACACCCTACCCGATTTGCCCGCGCCGTGGGAGAATAGCGGCGCCATGTCGCGACGACCGTTCCCGCGGGCGCTCGCAGCAGTCCTGTTCGCGGCCGTTGCCCTTCCGCACGCGGCCGTCACCAGCCAGGCCAGCGCCGCCCAGGCGGACAGCGCTCTCCTGGCGGCCGTCCAGGCGGAACGGGAGCCGATGATCGAGACGATGCGCGATCTGGTCTCGATCGAATCGGGCAGCCGCGACGCGGAAGGCCTCCGGGAGATCGCCGCGCTCGTGGCCGACCTCCTGCGCGCCGTGGGCGGCGACGTGGAGCTGGTAACGCACGATGACCCCTACGTCATGGTCGATACCCCGCCGGAGATCGGGCAAAGCGTCGTCGCCCGGTTCCGCGGCACCGGCACG
Source organism: Vicinamibacterales bacterium (assembly GCA_965202655.1). Classification (GTDB taxonomy): domain Bacteria; phylum Acidobacteriota; class Vicinamibacteria; order Vicinamibacterales; family UBA8438; genus VXRJ01. The sequence goes on from CBDBBK010000001.1 coordinate 1,817,602, forward strand.
GGGCGCATCCTCCTGCTGGCGCACATGGACACGGTGTACGTGCGCGGCCAGCTCGCCGAACAGCCCTTCCGCATTACCGACGGCCGCGCATACGGCCTGGGCATCCTCGACGACAAGCAGGGAATCGCACTGATCGTGCACGTCCTGTCCGTGCTGCGCGCGCTTGACTTCGACGACTACGAGCTCATCACGGTGCTTGTCAACGGTGACGAGGAGGTGAGTTCCGCCGGCTCGCGGCATCTGATCACGCAGCTCGGCACGGAGCACGACGTCGTCTTCTCGTGCGAGGGGGGCGGCGCCACGGATCGCCTCGCACTCACCACCGCGGGGATCGGCGCGGTATTGCTGAAGGTCACCGGCCGCGCGTCACACGCGGGCGGCGCACCGGAGCGCGGACGCAACGCCTTGTACGAGCTTGCGCACCAGGTATTGCAGATGCGCGACCTGAGCAGTCCGGTGGAAGGGATCAAGCTGAACTGGACCATCGCGTCGGCCGGCGAGACGCGCAACGTCATTCCGGCCGAGGCGCAGGCGACCGCCGACTACCGCGTGTTGCGCGTCGCGTCCTATGACGTCGTGGAACGTCGGGTGCGCGAGCGCATCCGCAATCAGTTGATCCCCGGCACCACCGTCGAAGTGCGCTTCGAACGTCGCCGGCCGCCACTCGAGACCACCGGCAGAGCGCGCCGGCTGGCGGCGCACGCGCAGTCGATCTACCGCGAGCTGAACCGCGACCTGGGCGTGACCGATCAGGCAGGGGGCGGCGGTACCGACGCCGCCTTCGCCGCGCTGGAGAGCGACGCGGCGGTCATCGAGGGCCTCGGGCTGGTCGGTTTCGGAGCCCACTCCGACGCGCACGAATACGTGGAGCTCTCCTCCGTGGAACCCCGCATCTATCTACTGAGCCGGCTCATCATGGATGTGGCGAACGGCACGGCGCCCTAGGAGCCCGTGGTGAAACCCCCACTACATTCGAGCGGCGATGCATCCCGCCTGAACGGCGTTGCTCCTCGGTCGAATATGGCCAATATTCTTCCTCGTCGCGCCTTGTCAGTCGGGCGCCTCACCGCTCTCGGTGCTACGTGGGGTTTCACCACGGGCTCCTAGCGCGGGCCCCCGCCGCGAGCCTGGGCGGCACGCCCGCCGGGGCGCGCTAGTTGCCGCTCTCCGGCAGCCGGAACGCGATCAGCTCGCCCCGGTAGATGCCGCCACCCACGGCGAGGACGATGTACTGCTGGCCGTCGAGCAGATAGGTCATCGGGGATCCGGTCTGCGCGGCCGGAATCCGGACCGCGCCCAATTCCTCCCCGGTCGCCTTGTCGTAGGCCCGGAGCATCGCGCCACGGGTTCCGTCCTCCCGCGTGATGGTTCCACCCTCGCCGCTGATGACGAGGGTCTTCGTGGTCAGCGTTCCAATCCCGCCGGAACTGCCGCCGGCGCCTCCGGTCCGCCCGGTCCGCGGAATATCGAGGCCGCGCAGCGACGGATGATTCCGCACGCGGTCGGGCGTCTCGCCGTGAGCAACCTGCCAGACGATCTCTCCCTGGTTGAGGTCGATCGCCGTAATGCGTCCCCAGGGCGGTTTCAACAGGGGCAGTCCCCGTACCGTCAACGAGCCGGCCCGCCCGTTGATGTAGTCCATGTCGGACCGCGACGGGTCGTTCACCAGGCCCAGCGCGCGCATCAGCGTGTGCGAGTAGAGATAGAGGATGCCGCTTTCCGGATCGAACGATCCGCCCGGCCAGTTCGCGCCGTTCGGAACGAAGAGCGTCGCGCGCTTGCCGTCCTGCCCCTGCACGATGGGCGGCGTATAGACCGGCCCCACCTTGAACTGCGAGATGAACTCGAGCGCCTCGGCATGCAGTTCCGGTGTGAAGTCGATCAGCTCCTCCACCGGGAATCCCTGACGTTCGAAGGGCGGCGGCTTCGTCGGGAAGGGCTGGGTCGGCGAGTACCACTCGCCCGGCACGTTCCCCTGCTCGACCGGGCGCTCCTCGATGGGCCAGACGGGCTCGCCCGTAAGCCGATCGAAGACGAATACCCACCCCTGCTTGGTCGGTTGCGCCACCGCCGCGATGTCCCGGCCGTCCACGGTGATGTCGACCAGGATCGGCGGACAGGGCACGTCGTAGTCCCAGATCGGATGGTGGACGAACTGGAAGTGCCACTTCCGCTCGCCCGTCTCCAGATCGACCGCCACCAGGCTCTCGCTGAAAAGGTTGTCGCCGGGACGGTGGCCGCCGTAGTAGTCGCCGGTCGGGATCTCGACCGGGAGGTAGGCGATGCCCAGTTCCTCGTCCACCGTCAGGTTGGTCCACACGCCCGTGTTGCCGGTGTAGACCGCCGAGTCGTTCAGCCAGGTGTCGCGGCCGAACTGGTTGGCGGTCGGGATGGTGTGGAAGATCCACTTGCGCTCGCCGGTCCGCGCGTCGAAGCCGCGGATGTAGCCCTTGATGTTCTCGCGACTGGGTGGCGCGCTGCCGCCGCGGTGCGACGCGCCGACGACCACCGTGTTGCGGGCGACGATCGGCGCGCTGTTCCAGCCGATCTCGCCGGTGAGCGGATCGATCGCCTGATCGTTGTGCTGCTTCAGGTCGACGATGCCGTTCTCCCCGAACGCCGGCACCGGGATGCCGGTCTTCGCATCCAGCGCGACCAACTGGTAGCCGATCGTCACCAGGTAGATCCGCTCGTCCTCCTGGCCGTCGGTCCAATAGGCGACGCCGCGGCCCGACATCCGACGGAGCGCGTTGGTACCCCGTTCGCCTTCGTCCAGCCGGTACATCCAGAGAAGCTCGCCCGTCGCCGCGTCGATCGCGACTGCGTTCCGCCGGCTGCCCGCTGTTGCGTACAGGACGCCGTCAACCATCAGCGGGGTCGTCTGGTAGTTGAAGTCCGGCGCGGGACCGAAGTGCTCCGTCCTGAAGCGCCACGCCACTTCCAGATCGTTGAAGTTCGATCCGTCGATCTGATCGAGCGGCGCATAGCGCGTGCTGCCGAGGTCGCCGCCGTAGGTGCGCCACTCACCATCCGTCGCGCCGTTCTGCGCGGAGGCCCCAGCGGGCGCCACCATCAACGCTATCCCCGCGATGAGCGCGCTTGCTTCCCTTCGCATCGGAGCCTCCTGCCCGGCGAGTCTCGCACAGTCGGACGGGAACGCCAACCACTTGCGGCCGCGAGTGGGGCGTGGTTGGATCGATAGTCGATGCGGGTTGAGGGTTTCCATCGTGCGCCGGTGTCCATGCCGGCAATCCGTTGCGTGCTCGCGGCCGTGGCGGTCGTCGCCCTGGCGGCTGCCGGCGGTTCGGCGGCCCAGGAGTTGACCGTGTGGGACGGCGTCTACACCGAGGAACAGGCCCGGCGGGGAGAGCCGGTCTATCAGGCCGAGTGTTCCGAGTGCCATGGCCCGGGCATGGAGGGAATCGACATGGCCCCCGGCCTGGCTGGCGGAGATTTCGTCTGGAATTGGGACGGGCTGCCCCTGGGCGACCTCTTCGAACGGATCCGGATCTCGATGCCGCAGGCCGACCCCACGAGCGTCAGCCGCGCCGAGAAGGCCGACATCCTGGCCTACATGCTCGAGATGAGCGGCTACCCGGCCGGCGACACCGAGCTTCCCACCCGGGCACGCGATCTCAACCGCGTCACGTTTCACGCCCTCGAGCCTTGACCGCCGGCCGGCCCGAGTCCGCGTGATACGCTCACCCCGCCATGCCGATTCCCCCGGGCCGCCCCGCCCCTCCCCTCACCGTCTCGGAGTGGGTCCAGGGAGACCCGACGAACCTCGATGAGCAACGGGGCAACGTCGTCCTGATTGAAGTCTTCCAGGTCAACTGCCCCGGCTGCTTCTTTACCGCCATCCCCGAAGCGATCAAGGTCCACGACCACTTCGCCGGCCAGCCCGTCACGGTCCTCGGCGTGGCCACCGCCTTCGAGGACTGGGACGAGAACACGCTCGACAATCTCAGGCGGCTGGTCGACACCGGCGAAGTGATCGGCGAGACCCGCCGCATACTGGAACAGGCGCGGATGCTCGACGACGGCAGGCTCCGGTACCGGATTCCCTTCCCGCTCGCCATGGACGAGCTGGTTCCCGTCAGCGGCGAACCGACCCGGGATCAGGCCCTCGCGGCCATCCGGCCGCAGGTTCCCCAGTTCGACGTTCTTCCCCCCGATCAGCAGTCCCAGTTGATCGAGCGGGTCAGCGCGTATCTCGCCGTCCGCCAGTACGCGCCGGCCACGTTCGACGCGTACGCCCTCCACGGGACGCCGTCCACCATCCTGATCGACAGGAACGGCAAGCTCCGGGAAACCACGTTCGGCCAGACCGGCGATCTCGCTCCGAAGGTCCAGATCCTCCTCGACGAATAGCCATCGCGCCGTGCCATCGGCGCGCCAGTTCCGGCTGACGAAAAAAGAGCGCGGGCCGATCCGCGTTGGATCGACCCGCGCTCGAGGTTGCGCGACTGGCGACTCTCGCCGGTTCTATTGCATCGGCAGGCGCAGCGCGGCGAGCGAACCGGGGAAAGTGCCTCCCTGGCCGATCTGCACGACGATGTACTGCTGGCCGTCGTGCAGGTAGGTCATCATGCCGTACTGACCCGGGGCCGGCAGCTCGACGGTGCCCAGCTTCTCGCCCGTCATCTTGTTGTGGGCGTTGAGCACCGGCGGTCCGTTCGAGCCCTCCGTGGCGAGCAGCAGGCTGCCGGTGGACATGAGGATCGGGCGAGCGCGCTCGGCTCCCACCCCCGAAAGGTCGACGCCCTGCAGCGCGGGGTGGTTCTTCAACCGATCCGAAGGCTCCCCGACCGGGATGGCGAATACGTGCTCGCCGGTGTTCATGTCGATCGCCGTGATCTTGCTGAACGGCGGCTTGTAGATCGGCAGGCCCTGCGGCCCGGAGAAGGCGACGCCGCCACCCTGGACCCATTCCGAAATGGTCGTGCCGGTCGTCGTGCACTCCCCGGAATCCGACGTGCAACTGTGCATCTCGGCGTCGACCTCCGCGCCCGGTCGCACCGTCCGGCCCGAGCAGGCGTGGCCGTTCGACTGGTACAGGTAGCCGGTCTCCGGATCGAGGGTGGCCGGGTGGGTGATGTTGAGGCCGCCCGCGCCGCAGGCGATCCAGGGCCGCGTCTCGTTGTGGTTGTTAGGCAGCGGCGGCATATAGGGGCCGCCGATGCGGAACCCGTCCAGGATGTCGAGCGCTTCCTGCTTGAGTTCCGGCGTCAGGTCGATGACGTCGCCCTCCGAAATCCCCAGCGGGTTCAGCGGGGCCGGCACGGTCGGGAACGGCTGCGTCTGCGCGAGCTGCTCGCCCGGCACGATCGACGCGGGAACGTCGCGCTCCTCGATCGGCCAGACGGGCTCGCCGGTCTCGCGGTTGAAGGCGAAGGTCATTCCCTGCTTCGTGGTCTGGATGGCCATCGGCACTTCCTGGCCGTCGACGTTGACGTCCACCAGGATCGGGACGTTCGGCAGGTCGTAGTTCCAGATCGGATGGTGCACCGTCTGGAAGTGCCAGACTCGTTGCCCGGTCTCGACGTCCAGGGCGATCGTGCTGGTGCCGAACAGGTTGTTCCCCGGCCGGAACCCTCCGTAGTAGTCGATGGTGGGGGAGTTCGTCGGGATGTAGACGATGCCCCGCTCCAGGTCGGCGGACAGCGGCGCCCACGACGAAACGTCGCCGGTCCAGTCCCACGCGTCGTTCTCCCACGTGTCGAAGCCGAACTCGCTCTCCGACTGCGGGATGACGTTGAACTTCCACTTGTGGTCACCGGTCCGCGCGTCGTAGCCGAGGATGTCGCCCGGGACGTTCTCGACGCGGCTCTGGCTGTAGCCCTGCTCGTGCGAGTTGCCGACCACGACGGTGTCGTTCACGACGATCGGCGGCGACGAACTGGTGATGTAGCCGACCTCCATCGGGATCCCCTCGTAGGGGTCGTAGGGATGGCCAAGGTCCTTCAGCAGGTCGACGACACCGGTCTCGGGGAAGCCCTCGAGCGGCACGCGCTCGCCGAAGCCCTCGAGGTGTTCGCCCGTCTTGGCGTCGAGCGCGTGCAGGAAGAAGGCCGGCGTGATCACGTAAATGACGCCGCGGCCGTCGACCTCCCCGTAGCCCACGCCCTTGCCGTAGCTGGCGCGCATCGACTCCTGCCAGCGCCGCGTCTCCGGCTCGCGGTAGGTCCAGAGCGTCTCGCCGGTAGCCGGATCGATGGCGATGATCGTCCGCCGGTAGCCGGCCACGCTATAGAGAACGCCGTCGATGTAGCTCGGAGTCGAACGCGACAGGTAATAGGGGTGCGGGCTGAAGTTGTCGCCGCGCCAGACCCACGCCACTTCGAGGTCCTCGAAGTTCTCGGCGTTGATTTGATCGATGGGCGAATAGCGCGTGCCCCAGGCGTCGGCGCTCTGGAAGCGCCATTCGCCGTATGGATTGCCGCGCGCCGCTTCCTGCGCTTCCGCGGGCGCCATCAGCATCGCCGCGCCGGCGGCGAGCGCGAGGACCAGGCCGAGCATGCCGGCCCGGCGCCATCCCAATCTGCGGACTCTCATCATCGTGCCTCCAGGGTGGTCCGATAGAACGCCTAGTCTACCGTAGACACGGCCAGTAAAATAGCCGGTTGTGCGTGTCGTGTACGTGGACGAGAAGGGGGTCGAGTACGTCTCGGTGCCGCTGCCGAACCACGAGGTGAAGGACGCGGTGCCGATAGGCGCGAACCGCCGCCGGACGGTTAAGGACCCGCTACCCGTCTACACGGGAACGGACGGAGTGGAACTGGCGGCGCAGCCGCGCGCGCACCGGAAGTACTGGACCGACGAGCAGTGGGTGGCGTTCGGCGAGTACCGCCAGCTCGAGTCGGAACTGGCCAGCGAGGATGTGCCGGTGGCGGCCGCGATGGTCGTCAAGATGTCCTGACCAGCGGCCGGGCGCACGCGTGCACCGCCGGTTGCACGGAGGCATAGAGCATGGACTTCGTCGTCTGGGGGCATGACCCCTGGCAGCGTCCCATCCTGCAGCACCTGAACTGGGACCCGCTCTGGGTCACCATCTTCTGCGTCATCATGTTCGTGCTGGCGCACGCCGCCTACACGATGCTGTCGGCGGGCCACCGGCGCACGGCGAAAGAGGCGGACGCGATGGAGGCGAAGCACACGTCCGTCCCCGCGCGGATCCTCCGCCACTCACTCATGGCGCGGCTCTTCCACTGGTCCATGTCGATCACGATGTTCGTCCTGCTCGTGACCGCCTTCTTCCCGATTCTCGGCCTGCAGTTCGACTGGGTGCCCTGGCACTACTGGGCGGGGATGATCTTCACCGGCGTCATCGTCTGGCACGTCGTTCACACCACCGTCTGGCTCGACTTCTGGTCGATCTGGGCCGGCCCGAAGGACATCCCCGCGTTCAGGGCCCTGATGCTGCGCGAGACCGGGAAGATCAAGACGGCGCCGAGACCGGCGAAGTACCCGTTGGGCAATCAGCTCTACCACTGGATCCTCACCATCGTCGGCGTGACGGTGATCATCACCGGCATCCTGATGATGTTCCGGATTCCGACTCCCTTCTTCGAGCCGAACCAGTACCTCATCAGCGAGCAGGTGTGGGGCTGGGTGTACGTCATCCACGGCCTCGTGGGCGTCTCGCTGGTCGGCCTCGTGGTAGCCCACATCTACTTTGCCCTGCGCCCGGATCACTGGTGGCTGACGAAGGCGATGATCTTCGGCTGGATCACCCGGCGGCAGTACCTGGAGCATCACGAGCCGGCGCGCTGGCGCGTCACCGAAGAGAAGCCCTGGTAGCCGCACTGGCGCTGGCGCGGGCGCCCGCGGCTTGCGGCCTGTCTCACTCAGCGGCGGCGCCGGCCGCCCAGGCGCGTGCGCACGAACATGACGGCGGCCGCGACGATCATCTGCAGCGCGGTCGCCAGCGCGTCCAGGGTCACCGTCCAGCGGCTGATTGCCGGCAGGAGCGGCGCCGCGCCCACCGCACCCACCGCGAAGACGATCATCGTCCACAGGGTGACGGGGCTGGGCGTCCCGGGGAGAGGCGCTCCGCCGAAGCCGGCGAGCGCGGCAACGTAGAACCCGGCGTCGGTGAACGTCTCCGCGCGGAAGAGAATCCAGCCGAACGTCACCGCGGCCAGCACCCAGGCGTGCCGAGCGGCCCTCGGCAGCCTCCGGAGGCGCGTTCCGCACCAGCGGGTCCGTTCCAGCCAGACCAGTCCGCCCTGCAGGGCGCCCCACGCGAAGAGCGGCGCCGCCGCGCCGTACCAGGCGGCGACGGCGACGAAGGCGACGAGCGCCGGCGCCCGCAGGTACGTGTCGCACCAGGCGACCAGCGTTACGTTCCAGTGCCGCCAGAATCCCTCGAGCGAATCGGCGGCGTAGGGCCAGTCGAAGTTCTCCGGCAGCCGAAAGCCGAGCATGCGTCCCAGTCCGAGGGCGATGTCGGAGACGCCGGACAGGTCGTAGTACACCTGCAGGCCGAAACAGGCGAGTCCCGCCCAGGCGAGCGTCGCGCTCAATTCGTCCGGGGCGGCCCGGAGCGCCGCTTCCGCCGGCGCGGCCAGCGTGCGGCCGACCAGCAGCACCTTGACGAGGCCGATGGTGATCCGCCGCGCGCCGTACGCCGCCGCCGCCATGCTCGGCTCGCGCGTACCGAGTGGTGCGTAGAGGTCACGGTAACGGAGCGTTGGTCCGGCGAGGAGCGAAGGGAAGAAGAACAGATAGGCGAGGGTCTGCCCCGGGTTCCCGCCCGGCGGTCGCCTGGCCCCGGTAGAGATCCGCGACGTACGAGATCCCGTGCCAGGCGAAGACCGAGAGACCGACCGTCGCCAGCAGCCCGGCCGCCGCGAACGGTGCGCCGTCGAACGGACCCCACCCGTCGACCAGGCCGGCGCCGCCCGCCAGATCGGCGAACGGAACGAAGAACGGGAACCGGTAGAAGAGGAAGAGCGCCAGGCAGAGCGTCAACGCGAACGCGAAACAGAGTTCCGGGACGGCGCTCACCCGGTCGCGGCGGTTGGCGCTGGCGATG